>NZ_CP012382.1:6275000-7475000 GCF_001267885.1 Streptomyces ambofaciens ATCC 23877
CACCGGCACTGACACGGGGCAGCGCCCGCACCGCGGAGTGACGCGGACGGCGCCTCACTCCTGCACGAGCACCACGCTCGACTCACCGGGCACCCGCAGCACCCCGTCCGCGCCCGGCCCCTCCACGGGCTCCCACGCGGCGAGCACACGGGCGGGGCGGCCTCCGAGGGGGATCGCCACCGGCTCGGCGCCGAGGTTGACGGCCACCCGGATGTCACCGCGCCGGAAGGCCAGCCAGCGCGCGTCGGCGTCGTAGGCCACCCTGGTGTCGGCCAGGTCCGGAGCGATCAGGTCCGCCCGCTCGTGCCGCAGGGCGATCAGCCGGCGGTACCAGTCCAGTACGCGCGCGTGCGGCTCGCGTTCCGGTTCGGACCAGTCGAGGCAGGAGCGCTCGCGCGTCGCCGGGTCCTGGGGGTCGGGCACGTCCTCCGCCCGCCAGCCGTGGGCGGCGAACTCCCGGCGCCTGCCGTTGCGCACCGCCTCGGCGAGTTCCGGGTCGGTGTGGTCGGTGAAGAACTGCCACGGGGTGCCGGCGGCCCACTCCTCGCCCATGAACAGCATCGGCGTGAACGGCGCGGTCAGGATGAGCGTGGCCGCACAGGCCGCCAGACCGGGGGAGACCAGCGCGGCCAGCCGGTCGCCCCGGGCGCGGTTGCCGATCTGGTCGTGGGTCTGGCCGTACCCGGTCAGCCGGTGCGCGGCCACGCGGCCCCGGTCCAGCTCCCGGCCGTGACCCCGGCCCCGGAAGCTGGAGTAGGTGCCGTCGTGGAAGTAGCCCCGGGTCAGCGTCTTGGCCAGCGCCGCCAGCGGATCCCGCGCGAAGTCGGCGTAGTAGCCCTGCGACTCCCCGGTCAGCGCGGTGTGCAGGGCATGGTGGAAGTCGTCGTTCCACTGCGCGTGCACCCCCATGCCGCCCGCCGCGCGCGGGGTGATGATCCGCGGGTCGTTGAGGTCGGACTCGGCGATGAGGAACAGCGGTCGCTCCAGGTCGGCGGCGAGGCCGTCCACGGCGGTCGACAGTTCCTCCAGGAAGTGGCACGCGCGGGTGTCGACCAGGGCGTGCACGGCGTCCAGGCGCAGGCCGTCGAGCCGGTAGTCCCTGAGCCAGGCCAGGGCGCTCTCCACCAGATAGGCGCGCACCTCGTCCGAGCCGGGGGCGTCCAGGTTGACGGCGACGCCCCAGGGCGTGTGGTGGGTGTCGGTGAAGTACGGGCCGAAGGCGGGCAGGTAGTTGCCGGAGGGGCCCAGATGGTTGTGCACCACGTCCAGGACCACGCCGAGGCCCAGTGCGTGGGCTCGGTCGACGAACCGTTTCAGCGCCTCGGGCCCGCCGTACGGCTCGTGCACCGCCCACAGCGAGACACCCTCGTACCCCCAGCCGTGCCGGCCCGGGAAGGGGCACAGCGGCATCAACTCCACGTGCGTGACGCCCAGTGCGGCCAGATGCTCCAGCCGCGCGGCGGCGGCGTCCAGCGTGCCCTCGGGCGTGTACGTGCCCACGTGCAGCTCGTACAGGACGGCGCCGGGCAGCGGACGCCCGGCCCACTCGGCACGCCACGCGTACCGCCCCTGGTCGACGACCGCGCTCAGTCCGTCCGGCCCGTCCGGCTGCCTGCGCGATCGCGGGTCCGGCAGCACCGGCCCGTCGTCCACCGCGAAGCCGTACCGCGAGCCGTCGCGCGCCTCGGCCTCCCCGCACCACCACCCCGGCCGCTGCGGATCGCGCTCCATCGCGCGCGTGACGCCGTCGCACGTCAACGTCACCCGGTCGGCCTGTGGTGCCCACACCTCGAACTGCACGGACGGTTCCCCTTCGTCTGCTCACCGTGATGTAGCCCGTCCATGGTCCTGCAAAAGCGATCTCCCCGCTGGGGAAAACCGCCGTTCGCGGCAGGTGTCGTACCGCACCGCGCGCAGGGTGGCCGTTTCTCCGTTTTCTGGACACCCCGGCCCGGCTGACCGACAATCACCTGCGTGACGTCGTCCTTCGAGTTCAACACGTACCCCGCGCGGTTGTCCGACGCGGAGCGCGACCATGCGTTGAAGGTGCTCCGGGACGGCGTCGTCATGGGGCGCCTGTCGCACGACACGTTCATCCGCAGGATGGAGCTGGCGCTCGCCGCCCGCCGCCTGGAGGAGCTCGCCGCGCTCACCGCCGACCTGCCCACCGAGGGCCGGCTGTCGCGGATGGTCTTCGGCACCGTCGAGGCCGTGTCCGGCTTCGGCGTACGCCTGCGCAGGGCCTGGCAGGCCGAGCGGCTGCCCAAGTTGCTGCTGCCCCACCCCGGCACCGGTCATCCCCTGCGCATAGGGCGCGACCCGGCGAGCGGTCTGCGGCTCACCCACGAGACGGTCTCCCGCGTACACGCCGAACTGAGCCGTCAGGGCGGCATGTGGGTGCTGCGCGATCTGAGCTCCACCAACGGGACCACGGTCAACGGCCGGCGGGTCATCGGGGCGGCGGTCGTCCGCGAGGGCGACCTGATCGGTTTCGGCCAGATGGCCTTCCGTCTCGCGACGAGCTGACCCCGAGGAAGGGGGGTCGAAGCCCAGCTCTGGCCTGGGCCTCACTCGGAGTCGCGCATTCCGGTGGAGTGAGCCGATGGCGCAAACCCCTTTGCCTGTCGCGGTGTTGACGTTCCCCCCAAGACGTGACTGACTGTGCGTACACCGCGCACGCCAGGTGAACCGACGGACCGCATCATGGAGGTGTGCCCTGCCGCCCCTCCTGCGCTACCCGACCGTGGACGAGCTGGGCACCCGGGCCGCCGCGCTCGTCGCCCGCCATCCCCGGCAGGCCCGCCTGCGCCGCGTCGGCACGTCCCGCGCGGGCACCCCGCTGCTGCTGCTCTCCGTCGGCCACGGCAGCCGCCAGGCCCTCGTCGTCGCCGGACCGCACGCCAACGAACCGGTGGGCGGCGCCACCGTCCTGCGGCTCGCCGAGCGGGCCCTGGCGGACCCCCGGCTCACCGAGGGCGCGGACGCCACCTGGAACCTGCTCCTGTGCGCCGACCCCGACGGCCTGCGCCGCAACGAGGGCTGGCTGTCCGGCCCGTACACCCTCGGCCGGTACGCCCGGAACTTCTTCCGGCCGGGCTTCCTGGAGCAGCCCGAGTGGCTGCCCGACGGCCCGGACCACGCCGCGCTGCCGGAGACCCGCGCCCTGCTCACCCTCCAGGACGAGCTCCGGCCCTTCCTGCACTGCTCCCTGCACGGCGTCGACGTGGGCGGCGGTTTCGTCGAGCTGACCCACGACCTGCCCGGCCTCGCCCAGCGCATCGCCCACGCCGCGGCCCGGCTCGGCATCCCCCGCGAGCTCGGCGCCTACGACACCCTGTACTGGCCCGATCTCGGTCCCGCCGTCTACCGCATCCCACCGCCCCGCCGCGGCGACCTCACCGCGGCCATCACCGAGGCCGCCGTCGAGTCCACCTGGTGCCACCCCCGGCGGTACGGAACCGTCACCGCGGTCGTCGAGGCGCCCATGTGGGGCGTGGCCGCCGTCGCGGACGGCTCACCCCCGGCCGACCGGGACGCGGTGCTGCGCTCCGTGAGCCGCACCCTGCGCCACGACACCCGTCGGCTGCAGCGCGTCCTCGCCCGCATCCGGCCCCACCTCGCCACCGACCCGGACGCGGCCCACCTGCTCGCCCCCGTCGACGACTACCTGCTGGTCTGCCCCAGGCTCGCCGACGCGTGGGACCCCGACACCGACGACGGAACGGGCCGGTCCCTCCCGCCGATGAGCACCGCCCACCTGGTCGCCCTGCGCCTGGCCGGCCGGCGACTGGCCCTGCGGACCGCGGGGCTGCTGCACCAGCTGGTGACCCGGACCGGGGACGATCCGACGGGTGTCCTGCCCGAGCTGGACCGGCTCGTCGACGAGGGATGCGCCGACTACCGTGACGGCTGCGCGGCCCGCTGGATTCCGGTCGCGCGCCAGGTGGAGTACCAGACGCGGGTCGTGCTCTCCGCGTTCGAACTGGCCGGGCGGCACTCCACCGCGGGTGCCCGTTCGGGTGAGCCGGGCTGGGGTTCCGAGGCCGCCGTGCCGATGCACCTGGAATGACCCACACCCTCACGGCGGGAGCGGCGCGGGCCGGTCTCCTGGCTGCCGCGGCCCTCCTGTTCACCTGTGCGGCACCGGCCCACGCCACCGCGGAGCGGCGGCCGGCGGCCGACTGGCTGCTCCTCACCGTCACCCCCGGCGACGCCCGGGCGCACGCCCCCGGTACCCGGCCGGGTACCGGAACCGGCGCCACGCGCGGTGCCCTGCTGCTGTGCGACCCGCCCCGGGGCCACGCCCACGCGGCCCGTGCCTGCGCGGACCTCGACGCGACGGACGGCCGCATCGACGCCATCCCGGCGCGCGACGCCCACTGCCCGATGGTCCACGCCCCGGTCACCGCCCACGCGAGCGGCCGGTGGCGCGGACAACCGGTGGACTACACGCGGACCTTCCCGAACGCGTGCGTGCTGGCGGCCAGTACGGGGGCCGTGTTCGCGTGGGACCGGGAGGGGTGATCACACCGGGCCGGTGACCGGCCGGGCGCGTCACCGCCGGTGCAGTGCGCGGCCGGCCAGCGTGAGGAACGCCTCGCCGACCGCCTCCGACAGGGTGGGATGGGCGTGGATGTGGCGGGCGACGTCGGACGGTTCGGCGTCCCAGCCGACGATCAGCTGGCTCTCGGCGATCATCTCCGAGACGTGCGGGCCCACCAGGTGGACTCCGAGCACCCTGCCGCCCCCCTGCTCGGCGACCACCTTCACCATCCCGCCCTGCCCGTGCACCATCCCCTTGGCGACCGCGGTCAACGGCATGACGTCGACGGCGACCTCGTACCCCCGCGCGCGTGCCTCCGCCTCGCCCAGGCCCACGGCCGCGGTCTGCGGCGCCGAGTACGTCACCCGGGGCACGGCCGCGTAGTCGACGGGCGCGGACGGCACACCCGCCAGCGTCTCGGCCACCAGCAGGCCCTCGGCGAACGACGCGTGGGCCAGCCCGAGGGACGGCGGCGGCAGCAGATCGCCCACCACGTGGATTCCGGGCACCGCCGTCTCCAGCCGGTCCCAGTCGGCCGGTACGACGAATCCCCGCCGGTCGGTCTCCAGCCCCGCGGCGGCCAGGTCCAGCCCCTCGGTGACCGGCGCCCGTCCCACGGCCACCAGGAGCCGTTCGGCCTCGATCGTGACCGTCTCCCCGCGCGAGGTGTGCACCCGCGCGCGCACGCCGTCGTCGAGCACCTCGGCGTCCGCCAGCCGGGCGCCCACCCGCACGTCGACGCCGCGCCTCTTCAGACCGCGCGTCAGATGGCGGCCGACGTCCGCGTCCTCCAGCGGCACGATCCGGTCGGCGGCCTCCACGAGGGTCACCTCCGCGCCCATCGAGCGGTGGAACGAGGCGTACTCGACACCGATCGCCCCAGCGCCGAGGACCAGGACCGACGCCGGCAGCCCGGGGGCGAACAGCGCGTCGTCGCTGGTCACCACGTGTCGGCCGTCCGGCGCGAGCCCGGGGAGCGTGCGCGGGCGTGAGCCGGTCGCCAGCACGACGCCGCGGCGTGCGGTGAGGTCGTGCGCGCCGTCGACCCGCACGGTCCGTGCGCCCGTCAGCCGGGCGTCGCCCCGTACCACCCGCACGCCCGCGTGGGCGAGGTGCGCCTCCACCCCCTTGTGGTTCCGGTCCACGATGTCGTCGCGGGTGGCGACGAGGGCCGGCCAGTCGACGCCGCCCAGGCTCGCCTCGACCCCCCAGCGCTCCCGCGCCTCGGTGATGCCGTCGACCAGTTCGGCGGCGTGCAGCATCGCCTTGCTCGGGATGCAGCCGCGGTGCAGACAGGTCCCGCCCACCTTGTCGCGTTCGACGAGGGCGGTGTCGAGGCCCAGGGCCGCGGCACGCAGGGCGGTGCTGTAACCGCCGGTGCCGCCGCCGATGACGATCACGTCGTGTGTGTTCATGCCCTCAGCCTCCGTCCGCCTCTTGTCATGAGTCCAAGGCAATGTTCTTGTGGCTTCGATGCAGGAACTTCATGACGGGTCCCGGTGACGGGCAGGGCGCGGGGTGGGGGCGGGGCGGGGATGAGCCTGCGGCAGATGGAGTACTTCCTGGCGGTCCTGGACGAGGCGTCCTTCACCCGCGCGGCCGAGGCCCTGCACGTCACGCAGTCCGCGCTCTCCCACCAGATCAAGGCCCTGGAGCGGTCGGTCGGCGGCGCCCTGCTGGAGCGCATGCCGCGCGGTGTGCGCCTGACCCCCATGGGCCGCGCCTTCCGGCCGCACGCCGAACTCGCCGTCCGCAGCGCCGTCCAGGCCCGCCGAGCCGCCCGCGCGGTCGCCGGGGCCGAGGGCGGCGAACTGCACGTCGCCGCCCTGCACTCGGTGGCCGTCGGCATCCTGCCCGACGTCTTCGCCCGCTGGCGCACCGCCCACCCCGGTGTCCTGCTGCACCTCCACGAGTACGCGACGACCGAGGTGCTCGAGGAGGAGGTCGAGCGCGGCACCGCGGACCTCGCCGTCGGCCCGGCGCCCAGCGACTGGTCCGGCACCGTCGTCACGGTCGGCGAGGAGGAGATCGTCCTCGTGGTGCCCTTCGACGACCGGTTCGCGGGCCGTACGACGGTGACGCTGCCCGAACTGGCGGACCGTCCCTGGGTCCGGTGCGCCATGGAACCCCTCGTCGAGGGCGAACGCTTCCTCGACTGGGCGTGCGGACGCGCCGGCTTCCGGCCGCGCACCGCCGTCTACACCGAGCACACGTCGACGGCCGTCCGGATGGCCGCCGCCGGCGTCGGCGTCTGCACGGCGCCCTCGCACATCGTGCGTGGCGCGGTGGGCGAGGACTGCGTGGTCCTTACGCCCGACCCGCCCTGGCGGCGCGCCCTGACCGTCTTCTCGCGCCTGCCGCCGGCCGGCGCCGCCGAGGCCTTCGTCGACCTGCTGCGCACGACGTGGCCGACCCCGGGCCCGGCTGCTCCGGCTCCGGGGTCGGCTGCTCCGGCTCCGGGCCCGACATTCCCGGCTCTGGGTCTGTCCTCCCCGGCGGTGGGCCCGACATCCCCGGCGGTGGGCCCGGCCACCCCGGCGGTGGGCCCGAACTCGCCGGTCGCGGTGCCGGTGTCCCCGGCCGAGGTGTGCGGGGCGACCACCCCGGCCGAGGTGTGCGGCGCCGTCCCCGCCGCCGCGCGGGGCGGCTGACGCCGGCTCCGGCGGGCCCGCCGCTCAGTCCGTGCCCTCCTCCGTCGCCCCCACCCGCTCCAGCAACGCCACCGGCACTCCCGTGAAGAGTTCCTCCACGGGCACCTGCCCGGTGAACTCCCGCCCGGGCGCCAGGGCGTCGGCCCACCGGCCGGGCGGCAGCGGCAGCGTCGTACCGCGCCAGCCGCCCGCCTCCGCCAGCCGCAGGGACAACCGGGTCACGGCGGTCACGACCTCCCCGGAGCGGACGAACGCCAGGCAGTGCGCCGCCGCGGGGCCCTGCGCGGCGAGCGGCTCGTACGTCGCCGCGTCGCCGAACACCTCCGGCCGCCGCCGTCGCAGCCCCAACGCCGCCCGGGTCACGGCCTCCTTCGTCCCGCCGGCCCCCGCCGAAGTGGCCCCGGCGCCCGCCGAAGTGGCCCCGGCGCCCGCGATGGCCCCGGCGCCCCCGGCGTTCGAGACGGCCCCGGTCTCCCCGTCCCCGGCGGGCGGGAAGCGCACGGGGCGGCGGTTGTCCGGGTCCACCAGGGCCAGGTACTCGCCCTCCGTACCCTGGTAGAGGTCCGGCACCCCCGGCATCGTCAGGTGCGTCAGGGCCGTGCCGAGGACGTTGGCCCGGATGTGCGGCTCCAGTGCTTCCCGGAAGGCGGCCACCCGTTCCCCCGGCGTGCCGCACGGCCCTTCCGCCACGAACCGGGCCACCGCGTCCTCGTACGCCGGCTCCTGCTCCGTCCAGCTGGTGTACATCCCCGCCTCGCGCACGTGCTTCAGCAGCGCCTCCCGCACGCGCTCCCCGGCCGCGGGCCCCAGCCCGAACACGGTCTGCCAGGCGGCCCACGCCAGCTGGGCGTCCGGCATGTCGTCGCCGGAGCGGGTGACCTCCGTCAGGACGTCCGCCCACCGCTCGGGGCACTCCGTGAGCACCGCCAGCGCGGCCCGCACGTCGGCGCTGCGCTTGGTGTCGTGGGTCGAGACGACCGTGCCGGTCGCGGGCCAGTCGCGCTGCACGCGCGCGCAGTACGCGTGGAACTCGTCCGGCGACAGTGCCGGGCCGCCCGGGTTCCCGCCCACCTCGGTCGCCGACAGCAACGGCACGTAGCGGTAGAACGCCGTGTCCTCGACGGACTTGGCGCGCAGCGCCGACGCGGTCTGGGCGAACCGGTTCCGGAACTCCACGTGCTCCGGCCCGTCCCCGGACCTCCCGAGCACCAGGTCCCGGACGACGTCCACCGCCCCGCCCTCCTCCCGCACCGGGAACGCGAGCCGCGCCTCGGCCGCCGCCTCCTCGGTGACGACGGACGCCGCGTCCACCGACGCGTAGGGCCGGTACACCTCGAGCCGGACCAGCAGCTCCCGCAAGGCCGTGCGCAGCGCCCACGGCGCCCGGTCGCGCAGGGCCGGTTCCGGGGAGGCGACGCACAGCCGGTGCGCCACCCGCGTCAGCCGGTCCATCTCGGTGGCCAGCTCGAACGAGAGCACCTTGTGGGCCGCCCGTCGCACCGTCGCCGCCCAGTCCCCGCCCCGGTCCGTCTGCGGGGCGGCGAAAGCGCGGTAGCGGCCGAGGAGTTCCCCGTACCCCGCCGGGTCCACGAAGAGCGCGTCGACGTGCCGCAGGGCGTCGTAGCCGGTCGTGCCCGCCACGGGCCAGGCGGCCGGCAGCCGCTCGCCGTCCGCCAGGATCTTCTCCACCACCGTCCACCGGCCGCCACTGGCCTCGTGCAGCCGCCGGAGGTACGTGTCGGGGTCGGCGAGGCCGTCCGGATGGTCGACGCGCAACCCGTCGAGCACGCCCTCGTGCAGCAGCCGCAGCACCGTGGCGTGCGTGGCCTCGAACACCTCCGGGTCCTCCACGCGGACGCCGATCAGCTCCGAGATGCTGAAGAAGCGCCGGTAGTTCAGCTCGGTACGGGCGAGCCGCCACCACACCGGGCGGTACCACTGCGCGTCCAGGAGCTGCGGCAGCGGAAGGTCCCCGGTGCCGTCCCGCAGGGGGAAGGCGTGGTCGTGGTAGCGCAGTACGTCACCGTCGACCCGGAGGTCGTCCAGGACCTCACCGACCGGGGCACCGAGCACCGGCAGCAACACCTGCCCGCCCTGCGCCTCCCAGTCGATGTCGAACCACCGCGCGTAGGGCGATTTCGGGCCCTCGCGCAGCACCTCCCACAGGGCGCGGTTGTGGCGGGGGGACATCGCCATGTGGTTCGGCACGATGTCCGCCACCAGGCCGAGGCCGTGCTCCCGCGCGGTGCGCGCCAGCGCCCGCAGTCCCTCCTCGCCACCGAGTTCCCCGCGCACGCGCGCGTGGTCCACGACGTCGTAGCCGTGCCGCGAGCCCGGCACGGCCTCCAGCACCGGGGACAGGTGCAGGTGCGAGACGCCGAGCGAGGCCAGGTACGGCACGGCCGCCGCCGCGGCCGAGAAGGGGAAGTCGGGCTGCAGCTGCAGCCGGTACGTGGCTGTGGGCACCGTCGGGTCGGGTCGCTCAGGTGTCATGGAAACCTACGTACCCGCCTCACCGCCTTTCGTGTCATCGGCCCCTCCACGGGCGTACGCGCGCGTGACTAGCTTCGAGCGATGGGAAGCAACCAGAGCACGGGGAGCGGCGCACTGGAGTCGTACCGGGAGGTGATCGGCCTGACCGGGCCGCTGCTGCCGGTGGTGTCCTTCCTCGGGCGGCTGCCGACGGCCACCGTCCAGTTCGGCAGCGTCCTGCTCATCGCCCGCACCAGCGGTTCGCTGGCCGCCGCGGGGCTGACCGGGGGAGCGCTCGCCGTCGGCCAGGTTGCGTGCGGTCCGCTGGTCGGCCGGCTCGCGGACCGGCACGGACAGCGCACCGTCGTCCTCGTCTTCTGCCTGGTCAACGCCATCGCGATCGCCGCGCTGGTGGCGGGCGCGCTCGCGGGAGCGGCGCCGCCGGTGCTGGCGCTCCTCGGTGCGGCGGCGGGGGCGAGCGTGCCCCTGATCGGTCCGCTGGCCCGTGCCCGCCTGGTGGCGCTCGCGCGCCGGGCCGGTGCTCCGGAACCCACCGTGAGCGCCGCGCTCTCCTTCGAGAGCACCCTCGACGAGGTCTCCTTCGTCCTCGGCCCGGCCCTGGTGGGCCTCGCGGCGGTCCTGGCCCACCCGGCGTACGCCCTGACCGGTGCCGCCGTCCTGGTCGCCGGGTGCGGCACCGCCTTCGCCCTGCATCCCACGGCCCGCACGACGGCCGCACCGGCCACCGGGACGCCCGGCGGCCCCCGTCCCCGCCTCCCGATGCCCCGCGCGGTGCACGCCCTGCGGGCCTCGCTCGCCCTCCAGGGGGCGATGTTCGGGGCCTGCCAGGCGGGGATCACCGCGCTCACCGAGCGCCTCGGGAGGCCGGAACAGGCGGGGCTCGTCTATGCCGCCATGGGAGTGATGAGCGCGGTCGCGGGGCTCGCCATGGCCGCCGTGCCCGCCCGCCTCGGACTGCGTACCCGCTGGCGGACGGCCACCGCCGTCGCGTTCGCCCTGTCGCTGCCGCTGCTGTGGACGCAGAGCCTGACGGGGCTGTACGTGGTGGTCACCGTCCTGGGCATCGCCTACGCCCCGCACCTGATCACCGTGTTCGCGCTCACCGAGCGGGCGGTGCCGCGGGCCCGGCTGGCCGAGGCGATGGCCTTCGCGACCAGCGCGATCGTGGGCGGCCAGGCCCTCGCCCTCGCCGCCACCGGCCGCCTGGCCGAGTCCCACGGCCCGGTCGCGGCGTTCGCGACGGCGAGCGGTGCCGCCGCGCTCGCCTGCGCGACCGCGCTGGCCGCGCGTCCGGCGCCGTACGCCGGGCGCGCGGGGACCGCCCACCACGCGCGCGTGGACGACGCGCGCGGCGGGGCGCGCTCCTAGACGGGGCGCTGCAGGACCGTCAGGCTCCGGTCCACCAGGGTCAGCCGGTCCCCGGCCTGCACCTTCGCACCCGTGTCCCGGGGCACGCCGTCGGTGCGCGCGGTGTCGACGACCACCTCCCACTGCCGGCCGTGGTCGACCGGCACCACGAAGTCCAACGGCTTCGGCGAGGCGTTGAACATCAGCAGGAACGAGTCGTCGGCGATGCGCTCCCCGCGCGGTCCGGGCTCGGAGATCGCGTTGCCGTTCAGGAAGACCGTCAGCGCGGACGCCCGCGCCGAGTTCCAGTCCCGCTGGGTCATCTCCGCACCCTCGGGGGTGAACCAGGCGATGTCCGACAGCTCGTCGTGGGTGCCCTCCACGGGACGCCCGTGGAAGAAGCGCCGCCTGCGGAAGACCGGGTGGTCCTTGCGCAGCCACACCATGGCGCGGGTGAACTCCAGCAGCTCACGGCCCATGCCGTCACCCTCGGGCCACGCCACCCAGGCCAGCTCGTTGTCCTGGCAGTAGGCGTTGTTGTTGCCCCGCTGGGTGCGGGCGAACTCGTCGCCGTGGCTGATCATCGGCACGCCCTGGGAGAGCAGCAGCGTGGCGATGAAGTTGCGCATCTGCCGGGCCCGCAGCTCCAGCACCGCCGGGTCGTCGGTCTCGCCCTCGACGCCGCAGTTCCAGGACCGGTTGTGGCTCTCGCCGTCCCGGTTGTCCTCGCCGTTGGCGTGGTTGTGCTTCTCGTTGTACGCCACCATGTCGTGCAGGGTGAAGCCGTCGTGGCAGGTCACGAAGTTGATGGAGGCGAGCGGACGGCGGCCGTCGTCCTGGTACAGGTCCGACGACCCGGTCAGCCGGGACGCGAACTCGGCCAGCGTGCGCTGCTCGCCGCGCCACAGGTCCCGCACCGTGTCCCGGTACTTGCCGTTCCACTCGGTCCACAGCGGCGGGAAGTTGCCCACCTGGTAGCCGCCCTCGCCCACGTCCCAGGGCTCGGCGATCAGCTTCACCTGCGAGACGACCGGGTCCTGCTGGACGAGGTCGAAGAACGACGACAGCCGGTCCACCTCGTGGAACTGCCGGGCCAGGGTGGCCGCGAGGTCGAAGCGGAACCCGTCGACGTGCATCTCGGTGACCCAGTACCGCAGCGAGTCCATGATCATCTGGAGTACGTGCGGCGACCGCATGAGCAGGGAGTTCCCGGTCCCCGTGGTGTCCATGTAGTAGCGGGGGTCGTCGGTCAGCCGGTAGTAGGAGGCGTTGTCGATGCCCTTGAAGGACAGCGTCGGGCCCAGGTGGTTGCCCTCGGCGGTGTGGTTGTAGACGACGTCCAGGATGACCTCGATCCCGGCCTCGTGCAGCGCCTTCACCGCCGACTTGAACTCCAGCACCTGCTGGCCGCGGTCGCCCCAGGAGGCGTACGCGTTGTGCGGGGCGAAGAAGCCGATCGTGTTGTAGCCCCAGTAGTTGTTCAGGCCCATGTCCACCAGGCGGTGGTCGTTGACGAACTGGTGGACCGGCATCAGCTCCAGCGCCGTCACCCCCAGCTCGGTCAGGTGCTCGATGACCGCCGGGTGCGCCAGGGCCGCGTAGGTGCCGCGCAGCTCCTCGGGCAGGCCCGGATGCCGCATGGTCAGGCCCTTCACGTGGGCCTCGTAGAGCACCGTGTGGTGGTACTCCGTCCTGGGGCGCCGGTCGTCGCCCCAGTCGAAGTAGGGGTTGACCACGACCGAGGACATCATGTGCGGGGCGGAGTCGAGGTCGTTGCGCCGGTCGGGGTCGTCGAAGTGGTAGCCGTACACCTCCTCGCCCCACTGGATCGAGCCGCTGATCGCACGTGCGTACGGATCGAGCAGCAGTTTGGCGCTGTTGCAGCGCTGCCCGCGCTCCGGGGCGTACGGGCCGTGCACGCGGTAGCCGTACCGCTGCCCGGGCATCACGCCCGGCACGTACGCGTGCCGGACGAACGCGTCGCTCTCCCGCAGCTCGACCGCGGCTTCCGAGCCGTCGTCGTGCAGCAGACACAGCTCTACTCGGTCGGCGGCCTCCGTGAAGACCGCGAAGTTGGTGCCGGCGCCGTCGTACGTGGCACCGAGTGGATATGCCTCTCCAGGCCAGACCTGCATGGACACGACTCTTTCAGGTGTGGGGCGCCGGTGCGGACGCCATGGCTCCGAGTCTCCCCGAAAGTGAGGCGACCACCTAGCACGTACGTCCTCCTACCCACCCGTCGGCGATGTGCTCGATCCACGCCCAGGGAAGGGCGCCAGGGATTCTTCCCCGTACCGGGCGACGTCACCGCTATGAATCCGCTCACTCCACGGTGTCCGGGCGGACGGAACGGACGTGTGGATCACGGAGGTTGGGAAAACCGGCCGGTCCATCGGGCTGCACCGCGGACCGCTCGCGGAGTACCCTTCCTTGATCGTTGGGACGGGGTCTCCCCGAAGGTGCTCCGGGGGAGCGGAAGGCGGTGCGCGGGTGGGCTCGGGAGGGCTGGAGCTGCCTCCTGGTGACGACGGTCACCAGGGGAACTCCGCGGACGTCCCGCCCGGTGCGGTGTCCCTGGCGCGGCCGATGAGCGCGGGCGCGATCGGTCCGGAGCTGGACTGGGACGCCGACTCCTGGCACGAGGTGCGCACCCGTGCGCAGCGGGCGGGCCGTGCCTACATCTGGCTCAACCTCGTCGAACAGCGGCTGCGCGCGGTCGTGGCCGCCGTCCTCAGGCCGGTCTACGAGCCCGTCCACGGCGACGACTGGGTGGTCGCCGCGGCCGGACCGGCGGGTCAGGAGTGGGTGCAGCGCGCCGTCGCCGTCCGGGAGGTCAGCCGCCGCAAGGGCTACCTGCTCGACCCGGCGGACGACAACGTCCTCAGCTTCCTCACCCTCCCGCAGCTGCGCGAGCTGATGGTGCAGCACTGGCCCTGCTTCGAGCCCTACGTCGACGAGCGCCGGGACGTGGAACTCGCCCTGGACGAGCTGGAGGTCACCCGCAACGTCGTCTCCCGCAACCGGGCGCTGTCCGAGGCGGTCCTGAACCAGGCCGAGCGGGCCTCGGCGCGGCTCCTGGAGGTCCTCGGCGCGGGCAGCGACGTGCCGTCCGCGCGGCGGCTGCCGGTCGACGCGGTGGAGGACCTGGTCGGCGACCGGTACGCCGACGTGGTCGCGGTCCACTCGGACCGGGTCCGGCTGCTGCGCCAGTTCCCCGCCGAGGACCTCTTCGGCAACGCGCGCCGGGTGGACGCCCTCGGTATCGGCCTCAACCTGCTCGTGCAGAACTTCTCCGGCCGGCGCCTGCTGCGGCTGGCCGAGTCCGGCGGCCGGGTGCGGCTGCTCTTCCTGAACCCGGCGTCGAGCGCGATCAAGCGCCGCGAGCGCGAACTCGGTATCAAGCGGGGTGAGCTGAGCCGCGCCGTGGAGATGAACATCCTGCACATGCGCCGGGTGCGCGCCCGGTTGCGGGACCCGGGCGCGTTCGAGATCCAGGTCTTCGACGAGACGCCCCGCTTCACCGCCTACCTGGTCGACGGGGACGGCGTGGACGGGATCGCCGTCGTCCAGTCCTATCTGCGCCGGACGCGGGGGATGGAGGCGCCGGTGCTCGTGCTGCGCAACGGGCGCAACGGCGGCAAGGTCGTGAAGTCGGACCAGCTCGACGAAAGCGGACTTTTCCCCACTTATCGCGAGGAGTTCGAGCTGATGTGGGCGGATTCGCGACCCGTCTCGTGAACGTCGGCGCCGGGTCGGGCGCGGGCGTAAGCGGAATGCGATCCTCTGATTGTCAGTGGCCCGTGGGAAGGTGGGAACCACTGGGGGACGCACCACCAAGGAGGGGGACCGCCCATGGGCTGGCACCGGGAGCTGCTGATCGGCTTCGACCTGGAGACGACGGGCACCGACCCGCGCGAGGCGCGCATCGTCACGGGGGCCGTGATCGAGGTCATGGGCGGGGAGCCGCGCGGACGCCGGGAGTGGCTGGCCGACCCCGGCGTGGAGATCCCGGCGGACGCGGTGGCGGTGCACGGCATCAGCAACGAGCGGGCGGCCACCGAGGGCCGCCCCGCCGACCAGGTCGCGGACGCCATCGCGGGCGTGCTCGCCGCCTACTGGAAGACGGGCGTCCCGGTCGTCGCCTACAACGCGGCCTTCGACCTCACCCTGCTCTCCGCCGAGTTGCGGCGGCACGGACTGCCGTCCCTGCGCGACCGCCTGGGCGGCCTCGACCCGGCCCCCGTCATCGACCCGTACACCATCGACCGTTCCGTCGACCGGTACCGCCGCGGCAAGCGCAACCTGGAAGCGGTCTGCCAGGAGTACGGCGTCCCGCTCGACGCCGCCCACGACGCCACGGCCGACGCCCTCGCCGCGGCCCGTCTCGCCTGCGCGATAGCCGGCCGGCACCCCAAGGTCGCCTCCCTCGGCCCGGCCGACCTGCACCACCGTCAGATCGAGTGGTACGCCGAGTGGGCGGCGGACTTCCAGAGCTTCCTGCGCCGCAAGGGCGACGCCACGGCCGTCGTCGACGGCAGATGGCCGGTGCGCGAACCGGCCGACGAGCGGGTCTGACCCGGTCCCGGCCAGGGACGCGGAGTCAGAAGGGGTACCAGCGCACCGTCGGGTCGCCGTCCCGCAGCGACGCCACCCGGCGTTCGAACTCGGCCAGCGCCTTCGGGTTGTTCGGTGCGTGCTGGGCGACCCACGCGCAGCTGGCCGTCTCCCGGGCCCCGCGCAGCACCGCGCAGCCGTCCCACTCGCGCACGTCCCAGCCGTAGGTCCCGGTGAAGCCGTCGTACGCCTCCGCGGGCAGCCCGTAGCGGTCCCGGCTGAGGGCCATCACCACCAGATCGTGCTCGCGCAGGTCGGCGGAGAAGGTCTCCAGGTCGACGAGGACCGGTCCGTCGGGGCCGACGTGCACGTTGCGGGGCAGGGCGTCCCCGTGGATCGGGCCCCGCGGCAGCCGGGGAGTGAGCGCGGCGGCGGCCGTCGCGAAGCCGTCCCGCCGCTCGCGCAGGTAGGCGGCGTCCGCCGGGTCGATCACGTCACCCGCGAGCCGCAGCCAGCGTTCCACGCCGCCCAGCAGCTCGCGGGGCGGCAACCCGAAGGAGGGGGAGGGCAGCGCGTGGACCAGCCGGAGCAGGGCGGCCACGTCCCGCGGCTCGGTGGGCCGCACCGGGTCCGGCAGCCGTCGCCACAGCGTCACCGGGTGCCCGTCGACGAAGAGCGCCGTGGGGTCGGCCGCCCGCACCGCCGGCACCCCGGCCTCCTCCAGCCACACCGCCACGGCCAGTTCCCGGCGCGCCCGGTCGAGCAACTCGGCGTCGCGGCCCACCTTGACCGCCAGGTCACCGGCGACGAACACCGCGTTCTCGCCCAGGGCGAGCAGCCGCGCCTCCCTCGCCGGGCCGGTCAGTACTCCCGCCGCGGCCAGCACCTCCCGAGCCCGTGCCTCGTCCATCGTCCCGCGCCTCCGTGTCCGTGTCCGTGTTGTCGCCCGGCCCGGCTGATCCACCGTGTCCGGCGTGTCCGGCGTGTCCGGCGTGTCCGCCGTGATCCCGCCATCCGTCGGCCAGTGTCGCATTCGCACTGGTGGGAGCGTGTGTGCGGGCTCTTGACGGGGCACGGCGCCTTCACGACCATGACCAGGCCTGTCCTGGCCGCGCAGAGGGGCTGATCACGTGACACCGGTGACGGATGCGAGGAGACCGGCGCGCCGCGCGTCCGGCACGAACCGGCCCCGGCCCGGCCCCGACCACGGTGCCTGGTTCCTGGTGCTGCCCGCGCTGATTCCCATCCTGGTGCTCAGCGTCGGACCGCTGCTCTACGGCGTCTCGCTGGCCTTCACCGACGCGCAGTCGGGCCGTACGGAGCCCACGCAGTGGATCGGCACCCTGAACTTCCAGGACCTGATGCACGACACCCTGTTCTGGGAGTCGTTCCGCATCGGGCTGGTGTGGGCCGTGGGGGTGACGGTGCCCCAGTTCCTGCTCGCTCTCGGCCTCGCCCTGCTGCTCAACCAGAACCTGCGGCTGCGCTGGCTGGCCCGGGCCCTCGCGATCGTCCCCTGGGCGATGCCCGAGGTCGTCGTCGGCATCATGTGGCGGCTGGTCTACAACCCGGACGCGGGCATCCTCAACGAGACCCTGCGCGACCTCGGCCTCGGCGACGGCCGCGACTGGCTCAGCGGCCTCGCCACCGCCCTGCCGGCCGTCATCGTCGTCGGGGTCTGGGCCGGCATGCCCCAGACGACGGTCGCCCTGCTCGCCGGGCTGCAGAACACCCCGCGCGAGCTGCACGAGGCCGCCGCGGTCGACGGCGCGGGAGCCTGGCGCCGCTTCCGCACGGTCACCTGGCCCGCCCTGCGCCCCGTCGCGTTCGCCATCACCGCCCTCAACCTCATCTGGAACTTCAACTCCTTCGCCCTGGTCTACGTGCTGACCAGCGGGGGGCCAGGCGGCCGGACCCGGCTGCCCATGCTGTTCGCCTACGAGGAAGCCTTCCGCTACGGGCAGTTCGGTTACGCGGCGGCGATGGGCTGCGTCATGGTCGCCCTCGTCTCGGTCCTGCTGGCCGTCTTCCTCGCCGGCCGGCTCAGGGGCGGACTCAAGGAAGGTGACGTCGCATGAGGACCTCGACCGGAGCCCGGGCCGGCCAGTACGCCGCGTTGCTCGCGTACCTCGTCTTCCTGGCCTTCCCGTTCCTCTGGCTGATCTCCACCGCGTTCAAACCGCCGCAGGAGCTGGCCGGTCTCCACCCCACCTGGATCCCGCGGGACCCCACCCTCGACAACTTCCGGCAGGCCTTCGACGAACAGCCGCTGCTGCGCGCCGCCCTCAACTCCCTGGTGGCCGCGCTCGGCGCCGCGCTGATCGCCGTGGTGATCGCCACCCCGATGGCGTACGTCATGGCCCGCCACCGCTCCCGGCTCACCAGGGCGGCGACGGGGTGGGTGGTGGTCAGCCAGGCCTTCCCCTTCGTCCTGCTGATCATCCCGCTCTTCCTGGTGCTGAAGAACCTGCGGTTGATCAACTCCGTGCCGGGACTGGTGATGGTGTACGTCGTGTGGTCGTTGCCGTTCGCGCTGTGGATGCTCGCCGGGTACGTCCGGGCCGTGCCGCCCGAGCTGGAGGAGGCGGCGGCGGTGGACGGCGCCGGGCGGCTGCGCACGCTCGTGTCGGTGACCGCGCCGCTGCTCGCGCCGGGGATCGTGGCGACGGCGCTGTTCGCGTTCATCACCGCGTGGAACGAGTTCTTCTTCGCGCTGGTGCTCTTGAAGACACCGGAGAAGCAGACCCTGCCGGTGATCCTCACCCACTTCGTCGGCGCCGAGGGCGTCGCCGACCTGGGGCCGCTCGCGGCGGCGGCCTTCCTCGCGACGCTGCCCTCGCTGGTGGTCTTCGCCCTCATCCAGCGGCGGATCACGGGCGGCATGATGGCCGGGGCGGTGAAGAGCTGATGCGCACGAGGACCGCGACCCTGCTGGTCTCCCTCGCCCTGCTGCTCGCCGGCTGTACGGACGGCGGCGGCGACTCGGCGGACGGCCGCGTCACGCTGCGCTTCCAGTCGCTCGCCTGGCAGGAGGAGTCCGTGGCGGCCAACGAGGAGCTGGTCCGCGAGTGGAACGCCACCCACCCCGACGTGCGGGTCGAGTACGTCCAGGGCAGCTGGGAGAGCGTCCACGACCAGCTCCTCACCTCCTTCGAGGGCGGCGAGGCGCCCGACATCATCCACGACGCCTCCGACGACCTCGCGGACTTCGCCCACGGCGGTTACCTCGCGGACCTCTCGGACCTGCTGACCGAGCGGCTGAAGGCGGACATCCCGCAGCGCACGTGGGAGACGGTCACCTTCGGCGACGGCGTCTACGGCGTGCCGTTCCTCCAGGAGCCGCGCGTACTGATCGCCAACGCCGGCCTGCTGCGGACGTCGGGCGTCCGGATCCCGACCCCCGAACGCCCGTGGACCTGGACGGAGTTCCGGCAGGTGACGAAGGAGCTGAGCGGCGACGGGCGCTACGGCGTGGCCTGGCCGCTCAAGGAGCCCGTCTCGGCCACGCTCAACCTGTCGCTGTCCACCGGCGGCCGGCTGTTCCACCGCGGCGCCGACGGCAGGGTCACCGTCCGGTTCGAGGAGGCCGACCAGGTCGTGCCCCGCACGATCCACGACCAGGCCAACACCGACCACAGCGCCTCCGCCACCACCCTGGGCAGCGGCGGCTCCGACACGCTGCCCGGCTTCTTCGCGGGCAAGTACGCGATGGTGCCGCTCGGCTTCGCCTACCGCCAGCAGATCGAGCAGCAGGCCCCCGACGGCTTCGACTGGCAGGTGCTGCCCGCGCCGGCCGGTGCCGAGGGCCTCGACCAGGGAGTCAGTCCGCAGACGCTGTCGATCGCCGAGGACAGCCCGCACAAGGAGGAGGCCGCCGCCTTCGTCGACTTCCTCCTCCAGCCGGACAACATGGTGCGCCTCGCCCTCGGTGACTGGATGCTGCCCACCGGAACCGAGGCCCTGAAGGACCCCGCCCTGCACACGTCCGAGCACGGCTGGGCCACGGGCACCGCCCTCGCCGCCCACCTGAGGTCGGCGCCGGCGCAGTCCGTCCGGGGCTATCCCGAGTGGAAGGACAAGGTGGCGACCCCGGCGCTCCAGGAGTACTACAGCGGGGCGATCGGCATCGGTGAGTTGCGGGGGCGGCTGGAGGACGACGGCAACCTCGTCCTCGCCCGCTACCAGCGCTGACCGCCGTGAGCAGTCGGAAACCGGCCGTCGTCGGCCGGGCACGGAAATCACGTTGCCCGGCCGCCGAGGCACCGCCTAGGGTCGTCTCCGTGGGAGCCTTCAACGCGATCTACAACTCCGGTCCCGGCCGGGGCTGCACGCACTCCGTCAGGATGCGTCGTGGCCCCGGAGCCCTGACCGGCCCGGGGACCCCCCGCCGCTGATCCAGCGCGGCGGGGCCGATCCTCCGCATCCCCTTTTCCCCTCGTCTTCCGGTCAGGGCCCTCGGCTGCCCTTTTCCCCTGCACGGAAGACAAGGACCGCAGGCCATGGCCCGCCCCACCCAGCGTGCGCGCACGCTCTCGCAGAACTTCCTCGCCGACCGCGCCGCCGCCGCACACGTCGCCCGGCTGACCGCCCCCGACCGTCGGCACCCGCCGCTCGTCCTGGAAGTGGGCGCCGGCAAGGGCGCCCTCACCGAGCCGCTCGCCCGCCGCAGCCGGGAGCTGCACGCCTACGAGATCGACTCCAGGCTCGTCCCCGGGCTGCGCACCCGTTTCGCCGCCGCACCCCATGTCCGCGTGGTCGCCGGTGACTTCCTCGCCGCGCGGCCTCCGCGCACGCCGTTCTCCGTCGCCGGGAACGTGCCCTTCTCCCGCACGGCGGACATCGTCGACTGGTGCCTCGGCGCGCCGGCCCTCACCGACGCCACCCTGATCACCCAGCTCGAGTACGCACGCAAACGCACCGGCGACTACGGCCGTTGGACCCTGCTGACGGTACGGACCTGGCCCCACCACGAGTGGCGCCTGGTGGGACGCGTGAGCCGCTACGGCTTCCGGCCGGCGCCCCGCGTCGACGCGGGCGTCCTCCGTATCGAGCGCCGCGCCACCCCGCTGCTCACCGGTGCCGCCCAGCACGGCTGGCGGGACCTGGTCGAGCTGGGCTTCTCCGGAGTCGGCGGCTCGCTGCACGCGTCCCTGCGCCGGGCACACCCCAGGCGCCGGGTGGACGCGGCGTTCCGGGCGGCCCGGCTGGACCCCGGGGTGCTCGTCGGCGAGGTGGCGCCGGCGCGGTGGCTGCGGCTGCACGAGGAGCTGGCGTCGTGAGAAGAGGTGATTTGCACGAGACGTATCGTCTTGATTACGCTCCGCACATGCACGATCCCGCTCATATCGCGATGTTCTCCATCGCCGCGCACGGTCACGTGAACCCCAGCCTGGAAGTGATCCGGGAACTCGTCGCGCGAGGGCACCGGGTGACCTACGCGATCCCGCCGCTCTTCGCCGAGAAGGTCGCCGAGACGGGCGCCGAACCCAAGCTGTGGAACAGCACGCTGCCCGGCCCCGACGCCGACCCGGACGCGTGGGGGACCACACCGCTGGACAACGTCGAGCCGTTCCTCGACGACGCGATCCAGGCGCTCCCGCAGCTCATCGCGGCGTACGAGGGCGACGAGCCGGACCTGGTCCTGCACGACATCACCTCCTACCCGGCCCGCGTCCTCGCCCATCGCTGGGGCGTTCCCGCCGTCTCGCTCTCGCCGAACCTGGTCGCCTGGGAGGGGTACGAGGAGGAGGTCGGCCGGCCGACGTGGGAGGAGCCGCTGAAGACCGAGCGCGGCCGGGCGTACGACGCCCGCTTCCGTGGCTGGCTGAAGGAGAACGGGATCACCGAGGACCCCGACCCCTTCGTCGGCCGTCCCGACCGGTCGCTGGTCCTCATCCCGAAGGCGCTCCAGCCGCACGCCGACCGGGTCGACGAGAAGACGCACACCTTCGTCGGTGCCTGCCAGGGCGACCGCGCCGCCGAGGGCGACTGGCGGCGTCCGGAGGGCGCGGAGAAGGTCGTCCTCGTCTCGCTCGGGTCCTCGTTCACCAAGCGGCCGGCGTTCTACCGGGCGTGCGTCGAGGCGTTCGGCGCGCTGCCCGGCTGGCACGTGGTGCTCCAGGTCGGCCGGCACGTCGACCCCGCCGAGCTGGGCGACGTACCGGAGAACGTGGAGGTCCGCTCCTGGGTGCCGCAGCTGGCGATCCTGAAGCAGGCTGACCTGTTCGTCACGCACGCGGGCGCGGGCGGCAGCCAGGAGGGCCTCGCCACCGCCACGCCGATAGTGGCGGTACCGCAGGCGGTGGACCAGTTCGGCAACGCGGACATGCTCCAGGGGCTCGGCGTGGGCCGCCACCTGCCCACCGAGGAAGCCACCGCCGAGGCGCTGCGCGCCGCCGGGCTCGCCCTGGTCGAGGACCCGGAGGTGGCCCGGCGGCTGAAGGAGATCCAGGCCGGGATGGCCCGGGAGGGCGGCACCCGGCGGGCCGCCGACCTGATCGAGGCGGAGCTGGCGGCGGCGAGGACCTGACCGCGGCGTGGGAGGGAAGGCCGAGGGCCCGTCGGTTCCGTGGAACCGACGGGCCCTCGGCCGGGTACCGGGGACACTCAGACCCCGATCCTCTCGCCCCGCTCCCCTCGTTCGCCCTCGTCGTCCCGGACCGCGGGCGCGACCGCCTCGGGCGTCTCGTCGTGGGTGAGGTCGGGCAGCCGGTGCAGCCACTTCGGCAGGTACCAGTTGCGCTCGCCGAGCAGAGCCATCACGGCCGGCAGCAGGACGCCCCGGATGACCGTCGCGTCGATCAGCACCGCCGCCGCCAGGCCCACGCCCATCTGCTTCATGGACTGCATGGACAGCGTGCCGAAGATGGCGAACACGGCGACCATGATGACCGCGGCGCTGGTGACGACACCGGCCGTGGTGACCACCCCGTGCCGGATCGCGTCCCCGGTGGTCCGCCCGCGCAGCCGCGCCTCGCGGATCCGGGACACCACGAACACGTGGTAGTCCATCGACAGGCCGAACAGGATCACGAAGAGGAACAGCGGCAGCCAGGAGATGATGGCGCCCACCCCCTCCGCGCCGACCAGCGAGGCGCCCCAGCCGTGCTGGAAGACGGCGACCAGGATGCCGTAGGCCGCGCCCACCGACAGCAGGTTGAGCACGATCGAGGTCAGCGCGATCGTCAGCGAGCGGAACGACAGCAGCATCAGCGCGAAGGCGAAGATCACCACGAACACGAAGACGGGCAGGACCGACCCGACGATCTGGTCGTTGAAGTCCTTCGAGCCGGCGACCTGACCGGTGATCGGGGCCTCGACCCCGTCGACCTCGCCGAGCGTCGCCGGCCGTACCTCCTCGCGCAGCCTGTCCAGGCTCTCGCCCGCCTTGTCCAGGTCGGAGCCGCCGACCAGCGGGACGTACACCAGGGCGACGTTCCGCTCGTCGTGCATCACGACGTCGACCGGGCCGCGCGAGGCACCGGAACCGACCGCCCGCTCACGGAACTCGGCGAGCGCCTCCCGCACCTCGGGCGCGTTGATGTCGTCGGCCTTCACGACCACCTCGGCCGGGTCGGAACCGCCGGGGAAGGCCTCGTTGACGCGGTTGTACGTCTGCACGATCGGCAGCGAGTCGCCGAACTCCTGGTCCAGCGTCAGGTTCTGCGTCTTCATGCCGAGCGCGGGCGCGGCGACGGCCAGCAGCGCGCCGGTCGCCACGGCGGCGGCGAGCAGCGGCTTGGCGAGCACACGGTCCAGGACGGCCGTCCAGAACCGGCTGCCCTCCGCGGCGCCGTTCCGGCGGCGCCGGCGCAGGAACGGGACGCGGCCCTTCTCGACCCGCTCGCCCAGCAGGGAGAGCAGCGCGGGCAGCACCGTCACCGAACCGACCATCGCGACCGCGACCACCATCAGCGAGGCCAGACCCATCGCCTCGAACTCGGCGATGCCGGTGAACAGCATGCCCCCCATCGCCACGCACACCGTGACGCCGGAGACGACGATCGCCCGGCCGCTGGTGGCGGCGGCGATCCGCAGCGCCGTTCGAGCGTCCCGCCCGGCGGCCCGCTCCTCGCGTTCGCGGCGCAGGTAGAACAGGCAGTAGTCGACGCCGACGGCCAGACCGACCAGCAGCATCACCGAGTTGGCGGTCTCGCTCATCGGCTGGAAGTGGCTGACCAGGCCCATCAGGC
This sequence comes from Streptomyces ambofaciens ATCC 23877, assembly GCF_001267885.1. NCBI lineage: Bacteria > Bacillati > Actinomycetota > Actinomycetes > Kitasatosporales > Streptomycetaceae > Streptomyces > Streptomyces ambofaciens. Next base: position 6,298,781 of record NZ_CP012382.1, read on the forward strand.
CCATCGTCGCCATGATCGCGGTGATCGCCAGGGCCACCGGGACCAGCGCCGCCACCAGCGCGCCGAACGCGACGAGCAGGATGCCGAGGGCCACCGGCACCGCGGAGTACTCGGCCTTCTTGAAGTCGTCGCCGAACGCGTCGTCGAACGTCTTCATCATGCTGGCGCCGCCGATCTCCTCGATCCGCAGCGAGCCGTGCTCCTCCTGGACGCCCTCGACGGCCTTCAGCACCGGCTCGACCCGCTTGCCCGCGGTGTCCGACTCGCCGCGCATGTCGAACTGGACCAGCGCGCTGCGGCCGTCCTTCGAGATCGTCTTCGTGTCGTACGGGGAGGTCACGCCGGTGACCTCCCCGGTCTCCTCCACCGCCGCCATCACCGCGGCCACCGCGGCCCGGAACTCGGCGTCCTGGGCCTTCGTCCCGCCGTCCTTCGCCTGCACCAGGACGGTCTCGCTCGCCGGCTCCTCGATCCCGGCGTCCTCGATGATCCTCGCGGCGGTGTGCGTCTCACCGCTCAGCTGGTCGCTGTCCTTGACGTCGACCCGCCCGGCCGCCGAGCCGAGCCCCATCGCCAGGACGACGAACAGTACCCAGATCCCGACGGCAGCCCATCGGTGCCGGGCGCTCCAGCCGCCGGCCCGGGCGGCCATGCCCCGCACCCGTGTTTCTCCGTTCCCCATGACGGGCTTGCCCCCTTGTGAGCGGTGACAGCCCCCTGCCGCCACCTTTCCTCTCGAAGGTAGGGGCCGGATAAAGCCATCTCGTCGTGCTCCCCGGTGACCCGCGGCGGCGCCGGCTCATCCCCCCGTACCGACGTTCCTCACCGCTGAGGAGGACATGGCCCCCTACATCTACCGGGACCGCTCGGGGTGTTGATCAGGGCGCGGTGCCCACCCCGCCTCTTTCGAAGTCTTGTTGAACAAGTCACAGACGCGTGTAGTGGTTGAAGCACGCGCACCGTATCGGCGAGAGTGGCGCGCACGTCCGCTCGGCGCGCGGGCGCGGCCGTCGTGCCCACCCCCACGGGGCACGACGGCCCCCTTATGGTGTGCGCATGACGACGATGTACGCGGCGCTGCTGCGCGGGATCAACGTGGGCGGCGCGAAGAAGGTCCCGATGGCGGAGCTGCGCGCGCTCCTGACGAGCCTCGGCCACGACCGCGTGAGCACCTATCTCCAGAGCGGCCAGGCCGTGTTCGCGTCCGACGGTGGCGACGCGGAGTCCCTGGCCGCCGAGTTGTCGTCGGCGATCGAGAAGCGCTTCGGCTTCACCGTGGACGTGCTCGTCCGCGACCACGCCTACCTGAAGGGGATCGCGCAGGCCTGCCCGTTCCCGGCCGCCGACCTGGAGGCCAAGCAGCTCCACGTCACCTACTTCTCCGCGCCGGTGGCCGAGGAGCGCTTCGCGGCGATCGACCGGGCGGGCTTCCTCCCCGAGGAGTTCCGCCTCGGCGACCGCGCCCTCTACCTGTACGCGCCCGAAGGCCTCGGACGCTCCAAGCTCGCCGAGGCCCTCGCCAAGCCCCGCGTGAACAAGGGCCTGACCGCCACCACCCGCAACTGGAACACCGTCGTCAAGCTGGTGGAGATGACCGCCGCCTAGCGCGCGCGGCCGGCGGCCTCCGGATCAGTACGGACGCGAGGTGCGGACGCGAGGCGCGGACGCGAGCTCAGGCCCCCACCGCCGTCAGCACCGGCACCCGCGCCTGGTCGTACCGCTCCAGCAGGACCCGCGCCACCTCCGGCGAGGGGCCGAGGACCTCCGCCCGTACGTCGGCCTCGGCCGCGCCCCGCGCGATGCGGTCCGGCAGGAACCCGGGGGCCAGGACGTAGGGGGCGACGGCGACGCGCGGGCAGCCCAGCTCCCGCAGTTCCCGCACGGCGTCCTCGGTGCGGGGAAGGGATGCGGAGGCGAACGCAGGCCGCACGGCGCACCAACCGGTGTGCCGCCACTCCCGCGCGATTTCTGCGATCACTGCGATCGCCTCCGGGTCGGAGGACCCCGCCGAGGCCAGCACGACCCCGGTCGAGGACTTGTCGGCGGGCGTCAGGCCCGCCTCGTACAGGCGCCGTTCCAGCGCCGACAGCAGCAGGGGGGAGGGGCCGAGCACGTCCGCCTGCCGGATCCGCAGGCGCGGCGGCGCGTCCGCGAGGACCGCCGGGATGTCCGCCTTGGCGTGGAAGGCGCGGGTCAGCAGCAGCGGCAGCGCCACCACGTCCCGCACGCCCTCCGTCTCCAGGGACTCCAGCACGCCCTGCACCGAGGGCACGTTGAAGTCCAGGAAACCGGTCTCCACGCGGACGTCGGGGCGCAGCGCCCGGACCCGGCGGACCAGGGCGTGCACGGTCGCGGCGTGCCGCGGGTCGCGGCTGCCGTGGGCGATGACCAGAAGGACCGGCGCGGACATGCTCGCTGTCAGCTCCTCACCAGCAGGCCGCGGCTGCGCAGCACCCACCGCTCCAGCGGGCTGAAGATCAGCAGGTCGATGGCGATACCGACGGTCAGGATCAGCAGGATGGCCTCGAAGACCATGGCCATGTCGCTGGCGTTGCGGCCGTTCTCCAGCAACTGCCCGAGGCCCACCCCGAGGTCGGGGAAGGAGGCGATGATCTCGGCGGCCATCAGGGACCGCCAGGAGAACGCCCAGCCCTGCTTCAGACCGGCGACGTAACCGGGCAGCGCGGCCGGCAGCACGACGTGCCACGTGCCCTTCAGGCCCGTCGCGCCCAGCGTGCGGCCGGCGCGCAGGAAGAGCGGGGACACCTGGTCGACGCCCGACACCAGGCCGTTGGCGATGGACGGCACCGCGCCGAGCAGGATGACGGCGTACATCATCTTGTCGTTCAGACCCAGCCAGATCACGGCCGGCGGCACCCAGGCCACCGACGGCAGCGACTGGAGGCCGGACAGGATCGGGCCGATCGCCGCCCGCGCGAACTTCACCCGCGCCACCAGCAGCCCCAGCGGGGTGCCGATCAGCAGCGCCAGCACGAACCCGGACAGGCCGCGCGAGACGCTCGTCCAGATGTAGCCGAGCAGCTCGCCCTGGAGCCAGGCCTGGTGGACGACGTCCCACACGGCGGAGGGGGCCGGCAGCTTGGTCGGGTCGTCGACGATCTCGAAGGAGACGAGCCCCTGCCACACCGCCAGCACCAGCAGGACGGCGAGGGTGGGCGGCAGGATCTTCTCCACGAAGGTCTGCCGGAAGGGCCTGCGGCGCTGCTGCACCGTCTCCAGCGCGTCCAGGCCCGCCTCCAGACCGGCGAGATCGCCCCCGTCCTTCGCGGGGCGGGTCGTGTCAGTGCTGGCCATGGCGGCGGATCTCCCCACGCAGTTCTTCGGTGATCTCGACGGACAGCTCCGCCACCTCGGTGTCCTCGATGCGGCGCGGGTGCGGGATGCCGACCGTCCACTCGCGGGCGATGCGCCCGGGGCGGGAGGAGAGCAGCACCACCCGCTCGGCGAGCCGCACGGCCTCGCGCACGTTGTGCGTGACGAACAGGACGGACAGCTTCGTCTCGCGCCAGATCCGGGTCAGTTCGTCGTGCAGCACGTCCCGGGTGATGGCGTCCAGCGCCGCGAACGGCTCGTCCATCAGCAGCAGACTGCTCTCCTGGGCGAGTGCCCGGGCCAGCGCGACCCGCTGGCGCATACCGCCCGACAGCTCGTGCACCCGCTTGCCGTGGGCGCCCTTCAGCCGGACGAGTCCGAGCAGCTCCTCCGCCTTGTCGCGGCGCTCGGACTTCGGCACGCCCCGCAGCTTCAGGGCGAGTTCGATGTTCTTGCCCGCGGTCAGCCACGGGAACAGGGCGTGCTCCTGGAACATCAGGGCCGGCCGCCCGTCCGTGGAGATCGCGCCGGCGCTCGGCCTGTCCAGCCCCGCCACCAGGTTCAGCAGCGTGGACTTGCCGCAGCCGGAGGCCCCCAGGAGGGTGACGAACTCGCCGGGCGCGACATCGAGGGTGATGTCGTCCAGCACGAGCTGCTGCCCGGCGGGGCCCGGGAACGACTTCGAGACGTGCTCGATCCGCGCGGCGTGCGTGACCGCCGCGGTGCTCTCGTCGGCCTTGGCGAGGGTCGTGGTCGTGGCCATGGTCGTCACCTCCTGGGAGTGGTCGGAATCCGGGCTACTTCGCGCCGAGACCGGCGTCGTCGACCGCGGGCCGGCCCTTGGCCGCCAGGACCCTGTTGAGCGGCGCGAGGTCGTAGATGCCCTGCAGGTCGGGTTCGTCCAGCAGGCCCGCCTTCACTGCGTGCTCGGCCTGGGCGTCGAGGGTGGCGGCCAGCGGGTCGTCGGTGACCTCGATCGACTGCCACGCCGGGTCCAGGACGTCGGCCGGCAGCGCCTTGCCGGTGTCCTTCTCCAGCTGCTCGTTGGCCGCGGCCTTCGCCTCGTCCGGGTTGGCCTTGATCCACTCGTTGGTGTCGACCGAGGCCCTCAGCACGGCCTCGACGGCCTTCGGGTGCTCCTCGAGGAACTTCTGCGACACGACGATGTTCGTGATCACGAACTTCTCGTCCGGCCACAGCGTCGACTCGTCCAGCAGCACCTTGCCGCCCTCGGCGACCAGCTTGGACGCGGTCGGCTCGGGCACCCAGGCACCGTCCAGGGAGCCCGCCCTGTAGGCGTCGGGCGTGACCTTGTTGTCGCTGCGCACGACCGTCACGTCGCCCTTGCCGCTCTGCGCGTCGACCTTCCAGCCCTGCTCGGCGACCCAGTTGAGGAACGCCACGTCCTGCGTGTTGCCGAGCTGCGGGGTGGCGATGCGCTTGCCCTCGACGTCCTTCAGCGACTTGATCTTCTCGGGGTTCACCACCAGCTTCACCCCGCCCGAGGCCGAACCGCCGACGATCCGCAGGTTCTTCCCGCCCGACTTGGTGTAACCGTTGATCGAGGGGGAGGGGCCGATCCAGCCGATGTCGAGGGAACCGGAGTTCAGCGCCTCGATCTCGGACGGGCCGGCGTTGAAGGTCGCGTACTTGGCCTCGGTGGCGCCCAGCGCCTTCTGGAAGAAGCCCTTACGGTTGCCGACCAGGGCCGTGGCGTGGGTGACGTTGCCGAAGTAGCCGATGCGGACGGAGTCCAGTCCGTCGATCTTCTCGGCGCCGGCGGCCACCTTCACGGTGTCGTCGTCCTTGGCCTGGGAGCCGTAGCCGCAGGCGGCGAGCGCGAGCAGCGGCAGAGCGGCCATGACCGCGAGGGTGCGGCGCAGAGCGGTGTTGGCAGGCACGGGAGGCTTTCCTCTCGTCGGCCCGGCGGTCACGCCTGTCGGTGGGCCGAGGTGTCAGGTCGTGGCCGGGAGGTCGGCGGGTCTTCGGCAGTGCGGGTGGGAGGTGCGGGCGCGCGAGCGGTGCGCGTACGTCACCGCGCACATCGCCCGACGCCGCCCAGCCCTCCCCCGAAGTCCGTGCGGGGGGACCCCCGGCCGAGGGCGCCGCTGCCGACGCGGCCGCCCTCCTCGGCGAACGTGGGGGAGAAGTCGGGGGAGCGCATGCTCAGAAGTCCCACCCGTCGTCGTCCGCCGCGTCCTTGACCGGTTCCGGCGCGGCGAAGGACTCGCCGACCATCCCGGCGGTGAGCGTGGTGCCGTCGCTCGGGTCGATCAGGATGAACGAACCGGTGCGGCGCGAGTCGGCGTAGGAGTCCGCGGGCAGCGGCTCGGCGGTACGGATCTTCACCCGGCCGATGTCGTTCGCGACGAGCTGTCCGGGGTGCGGGTGCAGGGACAGGTCGTCCAGCGTGAGCCGGGCCGGGATGTCCTTGACGATCGCCTTGACCGTGCGGGTGCCGTGCTTGATGAGCACGCGGTGGCCCACGGTGAGCGGCGCGTCGGCGACGTGGCAGACCGTGGCCTCGACGTCCTGGCTGGTGGCGGGGGCGTCCTTGGTGGGGACGATCAGGTCCCCGCGCGAGACGTCGATGTCGTCCTCCAGCAGCAGCGTCACCGACTGCGGCGTCCACGCGGCGTCGACCGGGTCGCCCAGCACGTCGATGCCGGACACCTTCGAGGTGCGGCCCGAGGGCAGCACGGTGACCGGGTCGCCGACGCGGAAGGTGCCCGCGGCGATCTGGCCCGCGTAGCCGCGGTAGTCGGGGTGCTCGGTGGTCTGCGGCCGGATCACGTACTGCACGGGCAGCCGGGCGTGGCAGTGCGCCAGGTCGTGGCTGACCGGGACGGTCTCCAGGTGCTCCAGCACGGTGGGGCCGCCGTACCAGTCCATGACCGCCGACGGCTCCACCACGTTGTCGCCCGCGAGCGCCGAGATGGGGATCGCGGTGACCTCCGGGACGCCCAGCTCGGTCGCGTACGCCGTGAACTCCTCGGCGATGGCGGCGAACACGGGCTCCCGGTAGCCGACCAGGTCCATCTTGTTGACGGCGAGGACGACGTGCGGGACCCGCAGCAGGGCGGCGATCGCGGCGTGCCTGCGGGTCTGCTCGACCACGCCGTTGCGGGCGTCGACCAGGATCACCGTCAGCTCGGCGGTGGAGGCGCCGGTGACCATGTTCCGGGTGTACTGCACGTGCCCCGGGGTGTCGGCCAGGATGAACCGGCGGCGCGGGGTGGCGAAGTAGCGGTAGGCCACGTCGATGGTGATGCCCTGCTCGCGCTCCGCGCGCAGACCGTCGGTGAGCAGCGCGAGGTCCGGGGCCTCCTGGCCGCGGCTGGCGGAGGCGCGCTCCACGGCCTCCAGCTGATCGGTGAGGATCGACTTGGAGTCGTGCAGCAGACGGCCCACCAGGGTGGACTTGCCGTCGTCGACGGACCCGGCGGTGGCGAACCGCAGCAGGGTGGTCTCGGACAACTGCTCGACCGACAGCGGCTCGACGGGTTCGGTGGTGCTGGTCATGGCTAGAAGTACCCCTCGCGCTTGCGGTCTTCCATCGCGGCCTCGGACATCTTGTCGTCGGCGCGTGTGGCGCCGCGCTCGGTGAGCCGGGAGGCGGCGATCTCGGCGATCACCTTCTCGATCGAGTCGGCGTCGGAGTCGACGGCTCCGGTGCAGGACATGTCGCCGACGGTGCGGTAGCGGACCCGCCGCTTCTCCACCGTCTCGCCCTCCTTCGGCCCGCCCCACTCGCCGGCGGTCAGCCACATGCCGGCGCGGGCGAAGACCTCGCGCTCGTGCGCGTAGTAGATGGCCGGCAGCTCGATGCCCTCGCGGGCGATGTACTGCCACACGTCCAGCTCGGTCCAGTTGGAGAGCGGGAAGACGCGGACGTGCTCGCCGGGGGCGTGCCGGCCGTTGTACAGGTTCCACAGCTCGGGGCGCTGGCGGCGCGGGTCCCACTGGGAGAACTCGTCGCGCAGCGAGAACACCCGCTCCTTGGCGCGGGCCTTCTCCTCGTCGCGGCGCCCGCCGCCGAAGACCGCGTCGAACCGCTCCGCCTGGATCTTCTCGGTCAGCGGCAGGGTCTGCAGCGGGTTGCGGGTGCCGTCCGGACGCTCCCTGAGCACACCCCGGTCGATGTAGTCCTGCACGGAGGCGACGTGCAGACGCAGCCCGTGCCGCTCCACCGCGCGGTCGCGGTACTCCAGGACCTCCGGGAAGTTGTGCCCGGTGTCCACGTGCAGCAGCGAGAACGGCACGGCCGCCGGGGCGAACGCCTTCAGCGCCAGGTGCAGCATGACGATGGAGTCCTTGCCGCCAGAGAAGAGGATCACCGGCCGCTCGAACTCGCCCGCGACCTCGCGGAAGATGTGCACCGCCTCGGATTCGAGGGCGTCGAGGTGGGAGAGGGCGTACGGGCCCGCCGTGCCCTCCTCCACCGCTGCGACGGTCGTCGTCATGCCAGTCCCCTTTCGGTGAGCAGGGCGTGGACCGCCGCGGCGGACTCCTGGACAGTCTGGTCCTGCGACTCGATGCGCAGGTCGGGGGCGACGGGCTCCTCGTACGGGTCGTCGACGCCGGTGAGCCCGGTCAGCTCGCCCGCGGCCTGCTTGGCGTACAGGCCCTTCACGTCGCGCACCGAGCAGACCTCGACCGGAGTCGCCACGTGCACCTCCACGTACGCCGTGCCGTTCGCCTCGTGCCGCTTGCGGACGGCGTCCCGGCTGTCCGCGTACGGGGCGATGACCGGGACCAGCGCGGTGACGCCGTTGCGGGCGAGCAGTTCGGCGACGAAGCCGATGCGCAGCACGTTGGTGTGCCGGTCCTCGCGGCTGAAGCCGAGGCCCGCCGAGAGGAACTCGCGGATCTCGTCGCCGTCGAGGAGCTCGACGCGCCGGCCCTCCGCGCGCAGGCGGCCGGCCAGCTCGTGGGCGATGGTGGTCTTGCCGGCGCTGGGCAGACCCGTGAGCCAGACGGTGGCTCCGGTCGTCACAGGGTTCTCCTGAATCTCAGTGGTCGTCGTCATGTCAGCCGTGCAGTCCGCACTCGGTCTTGGAGCGGCCCGCCCAGCGGCCCGCGCGGGCGTCCTCGCCCTCCAGCACGCGGCGGGTGCAGGGCGCGCAGCCCACGGAGGCGTAGCCGTCCGTCAGCAGCGGGTTGGTGAGGACGCCGTGCTCGTCGACGTACGTCTGCACGTCTTCCTGTGACCACTTCGCGATGGGGGAGATCTTCACCTTCCGCCGCTTCTCGTCCCAGCCGACCACGGGGGTGTTCGCCCGGGTCTCGGACTCGTCGCGGCGCAGGCCGGTCGCCCAGGCCTGGTAGCCCTTCAGGCCCTCCTCCAGCGGCTTGACCTTGCGCAGCGCGCAGCACAGGTCGGGGTCGCGGTCGTGCAGCTCGGGGCCGTACTCGGCGTCCTGCTCGGCGACCGTCTGCCGGGGCGTGAGCGTGATGACGTTCACGTCCATCACGGCCTCGACCGCGTCCCGGGTGCCGATGGTCTCCGGGAAGTGGTAGCCGGTGTCGAGGAACACCACGTCCACGCCGGGCAGGGCGCGGGAGGCGAGGTGGGCGACGACCGCGTCCTCCATGGACGAGGTGACGCAGAAGCGGCTGCCGAACGTCTCGGCCGCCCACCGGAGGATCTCCAGCGCGGAGGCGTCCTCCAGCTCGCGTCCCGCCCGCTCGGCGAGCGCCTTGAGTTCCTCGGTCGTACGCTCTTCCTGAACCACCGTCATATCGGTTCCCCTCCCGTGGAGTTGGGCTGAAGACCCCGGGCGAGGAGCCCGAGGAACTTCAACTGGAATGCGCGGTTGCACGCCCCGCATTCCCAGGCGCCGTGACCCTCTTCGTGCGGGCGCAGGTCCTCGTCGCCGCAGTAGGGGCAGTAGAACGGCGCGGCACGCTCGCTCATGACAGGGCCTCCTCGGAGGCGCGGGCCGCCCAGGTGGCGAAGCGCTCGCCGTCCTCGCGCTCGGCCTCGTAGCGCTTCAGCACGCGCTCCACGTAGTCCGGCAGTTCCTCCGCAGTGACCTTGAGGCCGCGCACCTTGCGGCCGAAGCCGGGCTCCAGTCCGAGGGCGCCGCCCAGGTGGACCTGGTAGCCCTCGACCTGCTCGCCCCGGTCGTTCAGGACCAGCTGGCCCTTGAGGCCGATGTCCGCGGTCTGGATGCGGGCGCACGCGTTCGGGCAGCCGTTGAGGTTGATGGTGAGGGGCTCGTCGAAGTCCGGGAGCCGGCGCTCCAGCTCGTCGATCAGCGAGGCGCCCCGCGCCTTGGTCTCGACGATGGCGAGCTTGCAGAACTCGATGCCGGTGCAGGCCATGGTGCCGCGCCGGAAGGTGGAGGGCCGGGCGGTGAGGTCGAGCGCCTCCAGGGACTCGACCAGGGAGTCGACCCGTCCCTCCTCGACGTCGAGGACGATCATCTTCTGCTCGACCGTGGTGCGCACCCGGCCCGAGCCGTGCGCCTCCGCCAGGTCGGCGACCTTGGTCAGGAGCGTGCCGTCGACGCGGCCGACGCGCGGGGCGAAGCCGACGTAGAAGCGGCCGTCCTTCTGCCGGTGCACGCCGATGTGGTCACGCCAGCGGCTGGTGGGGTCGGCGGGCGCCGGGCCGTCGGTCAGCTTCCGCTTCAGGTACTCGTCCTCCAGCACCTGGCGGAACTTCTCCGCGCCCCAGTCGGCGACCAGGAACTTCAGGCGGGCGCGGTTGCGCAGCCGCCGGTAGCCGTAGTCGCGGAAGATCGAGATGACGCCCTCGTAGACGTCCGGCACGTCCTCGATCGGCACCCAGGCCCCGAGGCGCACGCCCAGCTTGGGGTTGGTGGACAGGCCGCCGCCGACCCACAGGTCGAAGCCCGGCCCGTGCTCGGGGTGTTCGACGCCGACGAAGGCCACGTCGTTGATCTCGTGCACCACGTCCAGCACCGGCGATCCGGAGATCGCGGTCTTGAACTTGCGCGGCAGGTTCGAGTACGCCGGGTTGTTCAGGACCCGGCGCTTCATCTCCTCCAGGGCCGGCGTGCCGTCGATGATCTCGTCCTCGGCGATGCCCGCGACCGGGGAGCCGATCATCACGCGGGGCGTGTCGCCGCAGGCGGTGACCGTGGACAGGCCGACGCCCTCGAGGCGGTTCCAGATCTCGGGGACGTCCTCGATCCGGATCCAGTGGTACTGGACGTTCTGCCGGTCGGTGATGTCGGCCGTGCCGCGCGCGAACTCCTGCGAGATCTCGCCGATGACGCGCAGCTGGGCGGTGGTCAGGGCGCCGCCGTCGATGCGGACACGGAGCATGAAGTAGCTGTCGTCCAGCTCCTCCGGTTCCAGGACGGCCGTCTTTCCGCCGTCGATGCCCTGCTTGCGCTGGGTGTACAGCCCCCACCAGCGCATGCGTCCGCGCAGGTCGCCGGGGTCGATGGAGTCGAAACCGCGCTTGGAGTAGATCGTCTCAATACGTGTCCGTACGTTGAGACCGTCGTCGTCCTTCTTCACCTGCTCGTTGCCGTTGAGCGGGGTGAAGTGACCGGCCGCCCACTGGCCCTCGCCGCGGTGACGGCTCACCTTGCGGCGGGGGGTCGCGGCAGCAGGATTCGGCGGCGTGGCGGCCATGGTTGACACGTCCTTCTGGGCAGGCGGAAATGCGGCTCTGACCTGCGCGTGTGCGCGCACGGGCATGGGTGCGCGGCGTTGCGCGGGAATGAGGCGACTGCGGGGATCCGGTAGTGCTGGAGGAGGCTCTCAGCGGCCCGGACAGATGGCGCTGGACATGCGGCCGAGGTCGACGTGCCGCCGACTCACCAAGGCAATTCCAGTTCCAGGCATGACGGAAGCCTGGCACGACGATCTGAACACCGTCCAGCTTTGTCCACGATGCAGACACCCTTGTCTCGTACAGCGAGACAAGGGTGTTGTGGGTCACATGCTGGTCGGCGCCTGGTCAGGCGGGGAACGCTCCGGGCCAGGGTCCGGGGGTGGCGACGTCCGGCTCCTCCTCGACCCTGGTGTCGAAGAGGCGGAAGCCGCGACGCTGGTAGTTGTCCATCGCGAACGCGCCGTCCTTGCTGCACGTGTGCAGCCACACGCGCTTGGTCGTGGCCAGGCCCGGCCAGCGGTCCGCCAGGTCCCAGGCGCGGGCGGCACCGTACGAGAGCAGGTGGCCGCCGATGCGCCGGCCCCGGAAGGCCGGGATCAGGCCGAAGTACTCGATCTCCACGACCCCGTCGTCGCCGGACGACAGCTCCACGTACCCGGCGGGGGTGCCGTGGTCGTAGGCGACCCAGGTCTCCACTCCGGGCCGCTCCAGGTGCTCCCGCCACCGCGCGTGACTCCAGCCGAGCCGGTCCGTCCAGCGGATGTCCCCGCCCACCGAGGCGTACAGGAAGCGGCTGAACTCGGGGGAGGGCACCTCGGAGCGGACGATCCGGACGTCCCCCTCCGGTGCGGCGGCCGGCAGCAGGTCGGTCGGCGCCGTCTGCTCCAGGGACCAGGTGGTCACGGCGATGTTGGTCATGCCGGTCAGGGAACCATCCGCTCGGCGGATCTGTCGATCCCCGGCTTCCCGGCTCCCGGCTTCCCACCTGCCCGGTCCCGGGAGTGGCGTCAGTCGAGCGCGTCCTCGACCGACGTCAGCGGCAGCGCGAAGAGCATGCGGCCCGACTGGGACCAGACCTCACCGGTCGCGGCCCAGTACGACAGGGAGCCCGCCTGTCCGCTCCAGCACCGCTGCGAGCGGTCCGCCCCGCACTCCGCGGCCCGGGCTCCGTCCGCGTCCTGGCGCCAGAGGGTCCCGCGCCCGTCCTGTCCGCCGGCCGCGCGGGCCAGGTACCAGTCGGGTCGCGCCGCGCCCGGCGGGCGGTGCGAGAGCACGCCCCCCACCTCGGCCGCTCCGGTCTCGTACGCCTCCACCGCGTCGACGTGTCCCGCGGAGTCCACGGCCGGCAGTCCGGCGCGGGCGGGGTCGGCGCTGAACGCGTAACGCCAGAGGCGGGTGGGGCGGTCGCCGTCGTCGGGCACCCGCTCGCTCGCCACCAGGCTGCCCGGGACCGTGCCGCGGTCCAGGGAGATCGCGGCGGGGCGCGCCGCGCCGGAGGTGTCGGAGAGCCGGTACGAGGCGACTGCGGGCAGGACGTACCGGTGGCCGGCCGCCGCCCAGCCTCCGGGTACCCGGCCGACCGCGTCCGCCTCGGTGGTGGCGCGCTGGATCAGGTCCATGTCGTACACGTACAGCGCCTCGCGACCACCGGCGCCGGTGGTGACCAGCAGCTTGTCCTGGTACCAGACCATGCCGGAGACGGGGGAGGCGAGCCCCCGGTAGTCGTGGCCGCGGTCGACGGGGACGGCGAGGAGGGCCGAGGCGTAGCCGAGCCGGTCGGGAGCGTCCGCGTCGACGAAGGAGACCCGGGCGAGGCCGCCCTCGGGCGTGCCGTCGTCGCGGGTCCACGCGGAGAGGACGACGCGGTGGGCGCCCCAGCGGCCGTCCGCGTCGGCGTCCCCGGAGGTGGTGACCGCGCCGGGCCGCCAGCCCTCGGTGTCGCCCCGGTCCCAGCAGTAGGCCCGGGTGGCCGCGGGGAGGACCGGCAGCGCCTCCCGCTCCTCGGTCGCGCACTCGGCGGCGTCGCGCAGCGTGTGGTCGGCGGACCCGAGGACGGTGGAGACGCCCACCGGTTCACCCATCGCGTCGGAGAGCCGGTCGAGCCAGGGGCGCGGTACCCGGTGCTCGGTCAGACGCAGGGCGGCGGTCTCGGCGGGGGCGGTGAGGGGCTTGAGGGCGCCGGGGTCGTCGGCGACCGTGGCCTGCGAGGCGCTGATCATCGTGGCGGCGCCGGTCAGCGCGAGGGCCGCACCGGCCAGGGCCGCGCGCAGCGCCCGGCTCCGCCTGCGTCGGCGGTGTCTGCCGCGGTGCTTCATCAAACCTCCACAGGCACCGGACCAACTGAGCTCGACGAGGGTCGCGTTGACCGGGGAGCGGCTGGTGCGGTCCGTAGAGGATGCTACGACAGACGGGCGGGTCCGCGGACGCGGACGATGCAAATATGCGAAAACGTGGCGTCTCCACGGTCGGCGCGGGCCCTCACCGGGCCGGGCGCGGGAGGGGCGTGGCCGCTCGCGCGCCTCCCCGTGCCCTTCCCGTGCCCTCGCCGGGGTGTCGGCGTTCAGGGGGGCGGGGCCGAGGTCCGGTGGGCCGCCACCGCCGGAGCCGTCGAGTGGGGGAGCAGGTCACGGGGGTCCTCCGGGAGGGCGAGCTCTACCTCCGCCGCCCCGCAGAAACGATACGGCCGGTGCTCCAGATAGGCCCCGAGGTACCTCCGCACCCGGGACATCTCGGCCCGCACCGTCACCGTGCGCGCCGGGTCGCCGAACATGTCCTCGGCCAGGCCCGCGGCGCTGCGGCCGGTGCGGTGGACGGCCAGCAGGTACAGCAACTCCGCGTGCCGGGGACTCAGTTCCCGCGTCAAGGCCTCCGCACCCCCCAGCACCCGGACCGACCAGCGGCGCGGCTGCCCGAGGTCCAGCACGATCCGGACGCCACCGCTCGCCACCGGCTCCTCGGCCGCCCGTACCAGCCAGCCCTCGCCCAGCGGCTCCACGGTGCACGCCCCGAGCGCGGGCAGCCACCGCCGCCCCGCCACCGGGTGCCTGGGCAGCACCACCCGCTCCAGGTACGGCATCCCCGTCACCGCCGCCGTCCAGCCGTCCCGGTCCGTGACCAGGGCTCGGCCGTCGAGCCGGGCCAGCACCGGCGCCGCCACCGCGCGCAGCCGCTCCAGCGACTGCACGTGCAGCTCGCGCAGCCGGGCCTCGGCGAGCTTGGCGACCGAGTCGACCCAGGCGAGCGTGGCCGGATGCATCGTCGAGAGCGGCCCGCTCACGTCGACCACACCCAGCAGCCGGCCGCTGCGCGGATCGCTGATGGGCGCGCCGGCGCAGGTCCAGGTCGCCTGGGAACGCACGAAGTGCTCGGAGGCGAACACCTGGACGGGCCGCCGGGTGACCGCCGGCGTCCCCACGCCGTTGGTCCCGACCACCTCTTCGCGCCAGTCCGCCCCGAGTTCGAAGCCGAGCCCGTCGGCCTTGCGCAGCACCGGCGCGCTGCCCTCCCGCCACAGCAGCCGGCCCTCGTCGTCGGCGACCACCATGATGTGGTGCGCGACGTCCGCGACGGACAGCAGCCCCTCGCGCAGTACCGGCAGCACGTGCCGCAGCGGCGAGGCCTCCCGTCGCCGCCGCACCTCGTCGAGGGGCAGCAGTCCCGAGCGGAAGTCGTGCTCCGGGTCGACGCCGCTGCGCAGCATCCGCTCCCAGGACTGCTCGATCACCGGACGCGGTGCCACCGGAGCCCGTCCGCCCGAGAGGCGCGCGGAGCGGACCTCGCTGAGCATGCGCGCCGCGCGCGTCGTGTCGACGGCGGCGAGCCGCGTCACGTCCATCGGCGAGAGCGCCACTGGTCCCCGTCCTCCCGGAAGCAGGATGTCCGTCACGTACCGACCGCTTGCCCGTGCCCACAGGACACAGTCCGCGCATGGCCGGTGGCAAGTTGCAACCCCCTGCAACCCTGGTCGACGGCGCCGGCCGGTGTCCACACTTGAACCACGTCGCCCCGTGCGGCGTACGCGGCCCGAACGGGCCCGTGGGGTGGGGGTGGTGCCGTGTCGGCGCAGCACCACCCCCGCGCCACGCGGGCGGGATCAGGCCACCGGGGCGGCCCGCTCCACGACCGACGCCAGGTCGAGCGTGGGCGGCAGCGTGCCGAAGGCCGCGCCCCCGTCGCCGCCCAGCCGGGCGGCGCAGAACGCGTCGGCGACCTCGGGCGGCGCGTACCGCACCAGCAGCGAGCCCTGGAGCACCAGCGCCAGCCGCTCCACCAGCCGCCGGGCCCGCCCCTCGGCGGCCCCCAGGTCGGCCAGTTCCGTCAGCAGCCCCCTGATCGCCGCGTCCAGACGGTGGTCGGCGCCGCGCGCCAGGCCCACCTCCGTCAGGTAGGCGTCCATCGCCAGCGGTTCCCGCCCGAGCGCCCTGAGCACGTCCAGCGCCTGTACGTTGCCGGCGCCCTCCCAGATCGAGTTCAGCGGCGACTCGCGCACCAGCCGGGGCATCCCGGACTCCTCGACGTACCCGTTGCCGCCCAGGCACTCGGCGGCCTCCACCGCCACCGGCGCGCACCGCTTGGTCACCCAGTACTTGGCCGCCGGCACCGCCAGCCGCAGCAGCGCCCGCTCCCGCTCGTCACCGCCGTCGGCGGCGTCCTGGGCCGCCGCCAGCCGCAGCGCCAGCGTGGTCGCCGCCTCCGACTCGATCGCGAGGTCCGCGAGGACGTTGCGCATGAGCGGCTGGTCGACCAGCTTCGCGCCGAACGCCTCCCGGTACGTGCAGTGGTGCACCGCCTGGGCGACGGCCTGCCGCATCAGTCCCGCCGACCCCAGGACGCAGTCCAGCCGGGTCGCCGCCACCATGCCGATGATGGTGCGCACCCCGCGCCCCTCCTCGCCGACCCGGCGCGCCCAGGTCCCGTCGAACTCGACCTCGGCGGAGGCGTTGGACCGGTTGCCCAGCTTGTCCTTGAGCCGCTGGATCAGGAACACGTTGCGGGTCCCGTCCGCCAGGACGCGCGGTACCAGGAAGCAGGTCGGACCGCCCGGGGCCCGGGCGAGCACCAGGAAGCCGTCCGACATCGGCGCCGAGCAGAACCACTTGTGCCCGGTCAGCTCGTACGTGCCGTCCTCGGCCAGCGGGCGGGCGGCGGTGGTGCCCGCCCGGACGTCGCTGCCGCCCTGCTTCTCCGTCATGGCCATGCCGAACAGGACCCCGGCCTTCAGCGGGGCGGGCCGCAGCTCCCGGTCGTACACCCGGGAGGTCAGCCGCGGCTCCCACTCCGCGGCGAGCTCCGGGTCGGCGCGCAGGGCCGGCACGGCCGCGTGGGTCATCGACAGGGGGCAGCAGTTGCCGGCCTCCACCTGGGTCCACATGAGGAAACCGGCGGCGCGCGTCACCTGCCCGCCCGGCCGGGACCAGGCCGCGGTCAGGCCGGCCGCGACGCCCTTGCCCAGCAGCCGGTGCCAGGCCGGGTGGAAGTCGACCTCGTCGACGCGGTGGCCGTAGCGGTCGTGGGAGCGCAGGGTCGGGGGGTTCTCGTCGGCCTGCGCGGCCCACTCCCGGGTCTGGAGGGAACCGCAGCTGCGGCCCAGGCCCGACAGCTCGGCCCGCGCCTCCTCGCGCAGCTCCGGTGCCAGGTGCCGCTCGACCGCGGCCGTCAGCGCCCGGTCGGTGGTGAACACGTCGTGGCCGACCAGCGGCGGGGCCTGATTCGTCACGGTGTGGGTACTGCCTGCCATGACCGTGAACCTACCGTGCCGTCGGCCGGTGCGGAGGCGGCACCGGCCGACGGGCGTCCGCGGATGAGTGCGGCCCCCGGCTGCGGATACCTTTAGGGCGTGCAGCCAGCAAGTGAATCCCCCGAACGGCCCTCCGGCCGGCTCCATCGCGCCCGGGTCCTGTACCGGAACGTCTCCAAACGCAGGACCGCCTGGCTGCTCCTCAAGGACACCGTCAACTCGTGCATGGAGTACCGCATCCTCGGCCTGGCCGCCGAGGCCGCGTTCTTCACCCTGCTGTCGGTGCCGCCCCTGCTGCTGAGCGTCCTCGGGCTGATCGGCTACGTCGACCTGTGGATCGGCGCCGACACCACCGAGAGCCTGCGCACCAACATCCTGGACGCCTCCCGCGCGGTGCTCTCCGAGCGGGGCGTCCAGCAGATCACCGAGCCGATCCTGGACGACGTGACCAAGGGCGGCCGGCCCGACGTCATCTCCATCGGCTTCCTGTTCGCCCTGTGGTCGGGCTCCCGCGCGGTGAACGTCTTCATCGACACCATCACCGTGATGTACGGCCTCGACGGCGTCCGGGGGATCGTCAAGACCCGCCTCATGGCCTTCCTGCTGTTCCTGGTGGCCCTGCTGATCGGGTCGATCGCGCTGCCGCTGATGGTGGCCGGACCCGATGCCGTGGTGCGGATCGTGCCGTGGTCGACGACGGTCGTCCAGGTGCTGTACTGGCCGGTCGTCATCATCCTGTCCATCGCGTTCCTGACCACGCTGTACCACGTCTCGGTGCCCGTGCGCTCCCCGTGGATCGAGGACGTGCCCGGCGCGCTGGTGGCCCTCGCGATGTGGGTGCTCGGCAGTTTCCTGCTGCGCATCTACCTCACCAGCACCGTGGAGGGCCCCACCATCTACGGTTCGCTCGCCGCGCCCGTCGCGGTCCTGCTGTGGATCGGCGTGTCCGCGTTCGCGGTGCTGGTGGGGGCGGCGGTCAACGCGGCCATCGACCGGGTGTGGCCCGCCGCCGCCACCGCGGCCGCCCGCGAGGCCAACGAGCGGCTCCGGCAGGCCCAGATCGCCGAGTACGTGGCCCGTGCCGCCGCGACCGGCGAGGCGGACCCCGACATGCCCTCCGAGTTCCCGGAACGCTGGTCCCGCTTCCTGCCGCCCGAGGACGTCACGGCCCGCCTGCGGACCCACGTGAAGAACAACCCGCCCGCGAACCACAACAAGCCGGAGGCCTCCTGACCGGCCGGCGCCGTCCCTCAGGGCCTGTCTGACCATTCCCGCCGCCTCGCGACGCCCTGCACGCTCCCCCAGAGAAGACCTCCACGACGCCCAGGAGGCCGCCTGGCGTCGAACGAGCGTTTGACGGCAGAGGGGTGCGGTGGCGTTGGTCCGGGGCTACGGCCACAGCATCTGCCTGGTCCATCCGTCGGGTGTGGACAGGTAGACGAGCCGGGTGTGGCGGCGCTGTTTGTCGCCCTGCCAGAACTCCACCGATTCCGGGCGCACTGAGTACAGTGTCCAGTCCGGCGCCACGAGGGTCGGCTCGCTCTTGATCCGCGTGAGTGACGTCTCCACCTGTGCATCTCTCTCGGCCAGGTCCGCGAGCGGTTGCGATTGCCGGCCGAGCAGGGCTTCCGCCCGTGCCCCCGCACCACGGGCGAGGAAGTCCGCAGCGCACAGTTCGGGGGTTTCTCGCACAACCGGTCCGCGCACCCGGACCTGGCGGGCGAGCGGTGCCCAGTAGAAGGTCAGTGCCGCACAGGGGCGGGCGGCGAGGTCGCGGCCCTTGGGGCTGTTCGCGTCAGAGGCGAACTGCCATCCCTGAGTGCTCACGTCCTTGAGGATGAGTACGCGGGCCGTCGGATCACCGCTGGCGTCCGCGGTGGCCAGCGTCATGGCGTGCGGCTCCTTCACTCCGGCGCTCAGCGCCTCGAGCAACCACTCGGTGAACAGCTCGACGGGCGTGTCCGGCGCCGTCGTGGGGTCGAAACCGGGAAGCTCGCCGGAGAAGACCTCGATGTCCCGCAGCGTCTGACGCAGGTTGGCCGCACCGGTCACGTTCCACTCCCTCAGTCGTGATCGCTCACGTCGAACTGAACCTATCAACCTGCCTGATCCACCTGCTGATTGAGGCTGAACGTGATCCTCGCAGTGATGCCTTCGGGATTCCGCCCGCTCAGGGGCGGCCAAGGCCCCGTGACGGGCGATGTCGAGCGAGCGGATTCGCGCTACGCGTCCTCGACCGGCAGTCCCGCGACGAACTCGGAGAGAGCGGCTCCTCGGGGCGGCGTCTGCCCTTGCAGGAACCGCTGGTAGTGGTCGGCGACGAGACGACGAAGGTCGGCCTCGGCCGGTTCGTCACCACTGAGCTCGAGGGTGACCTGATGCGGCTCGCCCGTCATGCGCAACGGTCTGGCGAGGGCGTCGAACCCACAGGCGTACTCGTCGGGCATTTCCCACCATGCCTCGGCGAATGCTCGGTCCCGGAGGACGTACATGTAGTAGTCGTCATCGAAGAGGACCACGGGGCCTATCGGTGCAGTCACTCGTGGAGTATGGCGCAACCTGCAGGTCAGATGTGCATCACAGCGTACGGTCCCCGCGACTTCACGGCCCCGCCGCACAGGTCGAAGATCAAGCCAGGAGCGGCCGGGACGCGTCCGGCTCCCACGTGCCGGCCGTCACGCCCTCCCGTACGAAGTCGCCGAAGTCCCTCGGTGTGCGGCCCAGCACCTGCCGCACACCGTCCGACAGCCGGGCGTTGCGGCCGTCGAGCAGGGCGGCGAACAGCTCCACCAGGAACGCGGCCTCCTCCGCCGGCACCCCGAAGCCGGCCAGGTTCGCGCCGTACTCGTGCGGCGCCACGGCCCGGTACGTCAGCGCGCGGCCCGTCCCCTCCGCGATCTCCGCGACCGCCTCCGCGAAGGTCAGCAGCCGGGGCCCCGACACCTCCAGCACCCGCCCGGCGTACCGGTCGCCGGAAACCAGCGCCGCCACCACCACGTCGGCGACGTCCCGCAGGTCCACGAACGGCTCCCGGGCCCCGTCACCGGCCGGGAACACCAGCTCCCCGCGCCCGCGCAGCTCCTCCGCCAGCGGGCCCTCGGTGAAGTTCTGCGCGAACCAGGCGGCCCGCACGACCGTCCACCGCGTGCCCGCCCCGGCCAGCGCCTCCTCGGTCGGCCGCGCCTGCTCCTCGCCCCGCGCCGACAGCAGCACCAGCCGCCGTACGCCGAGACCGGCCGCCTCCCGCGCGAACGCCCCGACCGTCTCCGCGGCGTCGGGAGCGCCGACGTCCGTGGGGTGGGCCACGTAGGCCGCGTCGGCGCCGCGCAGGGTGCCGGCCCAGGTCGACCGGTCCCACCAGTCGAACCCGGTCGCCCGCGACGCCGCCCGTACGGTCAGCCCGGCCGCCCGTGCCGCCTCGGCCACCCGTCGCCCGGCCCGCCCGGACGCCCCCGTCACGACGACCGTCATGTTCCCTTGTGCGCTCATCCTCGTCATGGCACCAGTCAACGGCCGGGCGCCCCGCGTTCCCATCGCCGAACGGCTCGCCGGCATACGCGTGCGTCTACGCTGTGGCGCCATGGACGCACTCGCCGGACTGCTGGAGGGCCCCCGTGCCCGGGGCGCGTTCATGATCCGCGCCTGTTTCGACCCGCCCTGGGCCGTACGCGTCGAGGACCGGGCACCGCTGACGGTGATGCTGATGGTCCGCGGCGACGCCTGGATCGTGCCGGACACGGGGGAGCGGCTGCGGCTGCGTACGGGCGACCTCGTCCTCGCCCGCGGCCCCGACCCCTACACCTGCGCCGACGACCCCGGCACCCCGGCGCAGGCGGTGATCCTGCCGGGCGGCGCGTGCAGCTACCCCGACGGACGCCCCCTCAACGGCTCCATGGACCTCGGCGTGCGCACCTGGGGCGACCGGACCGACGGCGGCGCCGTGCTGCTGATCGGCACCTACCTGGTGCGCGGTGAGATCGGCGGCCGGCTGCTGGACGCCCTGCCCCCGCTGCTGTCCCTCGCCTCCGACGAGTGGGACTGCCCGCTGACGCCCCTGCTGACGACGGAGGTCACCCGGGACGCACCGGGCCAGGAGGTGGTCCTGGACCGGCTCCTCGACCTGCTGGTCATCGCCGCGCTGCGGGACTGGCTCGCCGGGCCGCGGGCCGAGCCGCCGGCCTGGTACCGGGCCCTGGGCGACCCGGTCGCGGGCCGGGCGCTGCGGCTGCTCCAGGACGACCCGGCGCACCCCTGGACGGTGGCGACGCTCGCCGCGAAGACCGGCGTCTCCCGCGCTGCGCTGGCCCGGCGCTTCACCGACCTGGTGGGCGAATCCCCGATGGCGTACCTCACCGGCTGGCGTCTCGCGCTCGCCGCCGACCGGTTGCGCGACACCGACGACACCCTCGGCGCGATCGCCCGGCAGGTCGGCTACGGCAGCGCGTTCGCCCTGTCCACGGCCTTCAAACGGGTGTACGGCGTCAGCCCGCGCGAGTACCGGGCACCGGCGTAGCCTGGCAGGCGTGTACGCGGAACGGGCGTCCCGGCTGGCCGGCGCGGTGGTGTGGACCAACACCCCGTCCGGGACCGGCTCCGGACGTGTGCTGCCCGACGGCTGCATGGACCTGCTCTGGCACGAGGGCCGGCTGCTGGTCGCGGGCCCCGACACCCGCGCCCACGTCACCGGGGGCGCCCCCGGCCCCTGGGCGGGCGTCCGCTTCTACCCCGGTACCGGCCCCGCGCTGCTCGGCGTTCCCGCCCACGAACTGCGCGACCGGCGGGTCGAGCTCACCGACCTCTGGCCCGCCGCCCGGGCGCGGAGCCTGGCCGCCCGGGTGAACGCGGCCCCCGACCCGGCGAGCGGCCTGGAGGAGGCCGCGCTGTCCCGGGCGGCCGGCACCGAGCCCCCCGACCCGCTGCTGCGCCGGATCGTGGCCGCCCTCGAAGCGGGCCGTCCGGTCGCCGTGACCGCCGACGAGCTGGGCATGGGGCCCCGCCGGCTGCACCGCCGTTCACTGGCCGCCTTCGGCTACGGACCCAAGACGCTGGCCCGCGTACTGCGGCTCCAGCGTGCCCTCGCCCTGGCCCGCGAGGGCACGCCCCTCGCCGAGACGGCCCTGCGCGCCGGCTACGCCGACCAGGCGCATCTGGCACGGGACGTCCGGGAGTTGGCGGGCCTGCCGCCCGGGGAACTACTCGGCCGGCGCGGGTAGCGGCGCGAACAGGTCGACGCCGTGGCCGTCCGGGTCGTTGAGCACGGCGTACCGCTGGCCCCAGACGGCGTCCCAGGGCTTCCGTTCGCCGTGGCAGCCGGCGTCGGTCAGCTCCTCGTAGAGCGCGTCGACCTCGGCCGGGGTGTCGCACAGCAGGGCGAGCGAGTGCCGTCCACCGCCGGCCGGCGGCTGCCACCCGGGCGTGAAGGAACGGACGGACGCCTCCGTGTCGAGCAGCAGCCGGAGCCCGCCCGGCAGTTCGGCCTCGGCGTGGGGCTGGTCCCCGGCGTCCTCGGGGAACGCGAAACCGAGCCGGCGGTAGAAGGCCACGGAGGCGGCCATGTCGGAGACGATGATGCTGATGGCGTCGAATCGTGCGGTCATGGGGCCACCGTAGGCGGGGAGCGCGGGGCCGGTCTTGAAGGAATCGGACACGCGGCGCGGGTCCGCGGGGGAGTCGCGATGACGGTCCCCGGGTCTCAGAAGCCGCTCAAGTCCCTTGAACCGTGCGGGCCGAGTCCTTGATCATGGCTCCATGTTCGGACGCGGCAGGCAACAGGAACTCAACGTGCTCGTCCTGCGGGACGCGGACGTCGTCGCCCAGGAGATCCGTCAGGCACTCGCCGAGGCGACGCCCGAGCAGCGGCCCGGGCTGGAGCGCGCCGCCGCCCTGGCCGAACGGGCCGCCGCCGCCTCCGACGCGGAGCTGCGTGCCCGCTGGGTCCACGAACGCTTCGCCCGGACCGGCTACGAGGGCCCCGCCGACTCCGTGCGGGCGGTCAAGATCCTGCGCGAGGCGGCACCCGGACTCAGTCTGCTCTCGGCCGTCCAGCTGACGAAGGACGCCGCGGCGCACCGCCCCTAGGGCGCGGCACGGCCCGGGTGGGCGCCTCCCGTCCGCACGGCACCGGCCGCACGGGCGGGCGGCCGGGCCTGACGAGGGGAACGCCCGTACGGCAGGATGGGCGCATGCCTCGTCTCACGCGCGTCCTGCCGGTGCTGCTGCTGGCGCCGTTGCTGCTCACCGCCTGCGGCTCCGAGAAGGCGGACACCGAGACCGTGGCCGTCTCCTCCGCGGGGGCCCGGGAGACCACCGGTCCCGACACCGGCCGGGGTGAACTCGACGCCCGCGCACAGGCGCTGGGCGTGGCCCCCGAACTGGTCCGCGTCACCGAGGCCCCCGGTTTCACCCTGGCCCAGCAGTCCGTCGGCGTCCTCGGCGACGACGGCTTCTCCGCCACCTGGGTCTCCGGTGAGACCGGTGCGCACCTGCGCCTCTCCGTCGACCGGGGCTCGATCACCGCCGGCACGTGCCCCGAGCAGCCGGTCGGGGACATGTCCGGGGAGCGCACGACGTGCGAACGCGACGGCGCCACCTGGTACCGCACCGGCGCCGGACGCCACGAGTACGCGGTGCCCGGCGAGGGCCACGTCGTACGCGTCTCGGCGGAGGAGGGCGCCGTACCGCGTGACGTGCTGCGCGAGGCCGCCCTCGCCGCCCACCGCCCCGACGCCGCCGAAGCCGCCCGGCTGCTGCCCCCCGCCGGCCCCGCGCCCGGCACCCCGGTCGAACGCGGCGACCTGCCCCCGGTCGGTGACGGGGCGCCCGACAACGACGTGGACGCCGGCGGATGACGCGCCCCGGCAGGACGGCACCCCGGCTGCTCCTCTACACGCGCACCACCGCCTACCGCCACGACTCCATCCCGGACGCGGTGCACGCCGTGCGCACCCTGGAGGAGTTCGAGGCCGACCACACGGAGGACCCGGCGGTCCTGGAGCGGCCCCTCGACCGGTACGCGGCCGTCGTCTTCCTCTCCACCAGCGGGGAGGTGCTCACCCCGGCCGGACGCGACCGGCTCGCCGCGTACGTGGAGGCGGGCGGCGGCTTCGTCGGCGTGCACGCGGCGGCCTGCACCGAGGAGGACTGGCCGTACTACGGCGAGCTGCTCGGCGCCCGCTTCGCCCGCCACCCCGCCTGCCAGCCGGGCCGGGTACTCGTCGAGGACCCCGCCCATCCGGCGACCCGGGAGCTGCCGCCGGTCTGGGAGTTCACGGACGAGTGGTACGACTTCCGCACCAACCCGCGCGGTGCGGTGCGGGTGTTGGCCCGCGCCGACGAGTCGTCGTACGAGGGCGGTGGCATGGGCGACGACCATCCGCTGGTCTGGTGCCGCGCACAGGGCGCGGGCCGCGTCTTCTACACGGCCCTCGGCCATGCCGCCGACGCCTACCGCGACCCGGACTTCCGCGCCCATCTGCGGGGCGGCATCGACTGGGCGGCCCGCGCGGACACCGGCACGCCGCCGCGACGGCCCTGAGGCCCCGGCCCGGCTACACGGGCAGCGCGCCGCTGCGTGCCGCCTCGCGGTGGCGCGAGGCCAGGCGGGAGCCGGACTCGCGGCGGGCGGCGCGGCGCAGGAGGGGCACCGCGAGGAGGAAGCCGAGGACCGCCCAGGCGCCCAGGACCAGGGCGACCATGGGCAGTTCCCAGGAGCCGGCCGGCTCGGCGGTCCGGGCGGCGTCCGGCAGCAGCGCCGAACGCAGGCCCTGGGCCATCCACTTGAGCGGGAAGACGGAGGCCACCTGCTGCACCGGCGCGGGCAGCGAGGTGATCGGGAACACCGCTCCGGAGGTGACCAGCAGCCCCATGGTGGGCAGCATGATCAACGCCAGCGCCTCGCGCGGATTGGGCAGCACGGCGCCGATGGCCGCGCCCAGCGGCACGACGGCGAGCAGCCCCAGCGTGGTGACCCACAGCAGCGTCAGCCAGCCCGCCGGCCCGTCCGGCAGCGGCCCGTCCACCAGGACCGCCGCGCTCGCCAGGAGCACGGCCAGGGTGCCGATCGCCGTGACGGCCACCAGCAGGCACTTGGCGACGAGGTAGGCCGGTATCCCGCCGGGTGTCGCGCGCAGCCGCAGCAGCGCGCCCTCCTCGCGTTCGGTCACCAGCATCTGCGGGACGTTGATCAGCCCGATCTGGAACAGCAGGTAGGCCGCGAAGCCCGCCAGCACCAGGTGGGCCATCGGGGTCTGCGTGCCGGGCACGTCGTCACCGACGTAGCCGGCGATCGCCAGCGCGACGACGACGTTGGTCAGATGGCCGGACATCTCCCTGGGGTTGCGCAGGAGGTGCCGCAGCTCGATGCCGCCGCGGAGGAACCCGGCCCGCCAGTGCCGGCCGCGCGGACGGAGCGGTGCCTGCGTGCCGGCAGTGCCGTCCGCCTCGTGGGTGCTGTCCGTCACGTGTGTCCTCCTCATGCGGCCTGTGCCTCCCCGTCCGGGGAGTCGTCCGGGGGTCCGGGCGGGCCGCCGGCCGTCCCGTGCACCATGTGCAGGTAGGTGTCCTCCAGCGTCGGGCGGCGCACCTCCAGGCCGGGGATCGGGCCCGCCGCGTCCCGGTGGAGTTCCCAGACCAGCCGGGAGGGGTCCTCGGTGCGTTCGCGGCGGGACGTCCCGTCGTCGGCCGTCCAGCGGACCTCGGCCCGCGAGGCGGCCTGCCGGGCCAGGTCCGCGGGCGTGCCGCAGGCCCGGATGCGGCCGCCGACCAGCATGGCGATCCGGTCCGCGAGGCGCTCGGCCTCCACCAGGTCGTGCGTGGTGAGCAGGACGGTGACGCCCTCGTCGCGGGCCAGCCGCTCGACGAGGAGGTGGAAGTCGTGCCGCGCCCGGGGGTCGAACCCCGTGGTCGGTTCGTCCAGGAAGAGGAGTTCGGGACGGCCGACGATGCCGAGGGCGACGTCCAGCCGCCGGCGTTGCCCGCCGGACAGCCGGTCCACCTGTCGGCCCGCCTGGTCGGTGAGGCCGACCAGGGCCAGCAGTTCGGCCGGGTCGCGGGGGTCGGGGTAGTACGTGGCGAAGTGCCCCAGCAGTTCGGCGACCCGCCAGCGGCGGTGGTCGCGCCAGGACTGGAGCACCAGTCCGATCCGGCCCCGCCAGGCGTCGTCGCCCCGCTCCGGGTCCGTGCCGAGGACGTCGACCTCCCCGCCGGAGCGCCGCCGGAAGCCCTCCAGGATCTCCACCGTGGTGGTCTTCCCGGCGCCGTTGGGGCCCAGCAGCGCGAAGACTTCGCCGCGGTGGATGTCCAGATCGATGCCGTGGAGGACGGCGGTGTCCCCGTACGCCATGGTCACGTCGCGCGCGTGGATCACGGGCCGGCCGGGTGCGTGCCGCGTCATCGTCCCGCCTCCGAGGGCTGCCGCCGGGGCTCCGCGCCGGCCGCCGCCTGCGGGCCGGCGGCGTCGACGATCGCCCGGAGTGCCGCCACGTGCCCCTCGAAGGCCGTGCGGCCGCGGTCCGTCAGCCGCACCTTCGTGCGCCGCCTGCGGCCACCGCCCTCCTTGTGGAGTTCCAGGTAGCCGGCCTCTTCCAGGGTGTGCAGCTGCTTGGAGAGCGCCGAGTCGCTGAGCGAGAGGCTGTCGCGGACGAACGCGAAGTCCGCCCATTCGGTGGCCGCGAGCAGCGCGACCACCGACAGCCGGGTGGCGGGATGGATCAGCTCGTCGAAACCGGTGGGGATGCTCATCGCCCCGCCCCCGGGTGAGGTTCCCGCACACCCCGGTCACGCAGCGACCCTGCCGCCCAGCGGCCCGCCGGGCCGATGAACAGGACGAACACGGCCGCCGAGACCGTGGCCCGGATCAGGCCGCCGGACACCGGTTCCAGGGACTCGACCATACGGCCGGACAGCAGGACCGTCGCGCCGGTCACCACCGCTCCCGCGACGAACGTGGCGAGCGTCCGCCAGTCCACGCGGGAGTGGTGCAACCGCATCCGGCTCCTGCGGTGGTGCACCACGGCCAGACGGCCGAGCAGGCCGACGTACGCGGCGATGGTCAGCAGGACGCCCCACAGGGGCAGGTCCAGGCCCTGGACGGCGAGGAAGACCCACATGATCGCGGCCGTGGCGTAGGTCGTTCCGCCCCCGCCGGACGCCGACCGCTCGACCTCGTCGTACACCCGCTCCTGCGGCACCCGGATGCGCTGCAGGTCCTTCCATGCCTGTTCGGCATCGACCGGTGTGCTCACGGCCATCGCCCTCCCGTGCCCGACTCCACTTTCCTACTGGGAAAGCTATCTTCGACTTTCCCGGTAGGCAAGTCGGTGGGAGGGTGAGGCCGGCAGATCACCGAGGGTCGCCGGCCGGTCACCCGGCCGACGACCGCTGTGCGGCGCGGGGCCGGCTACGCGACGAAGGTGGCGACGGTGTCCAGCCCCGCGTGCCGCAGGGTGCGGTGCACCGCCGGGCGGGCGCCGCGGACGGTGAGGACGGCCGGTTCCGGGGCCCGGGTGACCGCGCGCAGCAGCGCGTAGGCGCACGCGAGGTCGATGTGCGTCAGGTCGCCCATGTCCAGGGTCCACGCGCCCGGCCGCCGCAGACGGGGGTCGAGGAGCAGCTCCTCCAGGACGCCCAGCGCGGGCGCGTCCAGGTCACCGGCGAAGGCCAGAACGGCGTGCCGCTCGTCGGCCTCGGCGATCGTCACGGGGGCGGACCGGCTCGGGTGGTGAGGGTCGACGGTCACGACGGCCTCCTCGGCGCACAGTGCGGGCGGGCGTGTCTCCCATTGTCACCCCGCGGCGCCGAGCGGGGCGGGTCGGAACGCGACCGCGCACCGGGACCCTTCGCCGCGAGCCCGGGACCACCGTGTTCCGGGCCCCCGGGCGTCCGGTGCGTCGGTGGCCGGGACGCCGGTCAGGACGTGACCTTCGAGTCGCTCAGAACCAGCACGTCCGCGGCTTCCAGCGTCCAGGTGCTGACCCTTTCCCCCGACGGGCAGCAGTTGGCGTCCGACGGCCGGTACCAGAGCTCGGTCATGGTGGCCCTGCCCGGCTTCAGCTTCGTCGTGGACACCAGCGGCGGATGCTCGGCGTACGACTCGTGCTGGGTGGGAAGGGTGCCCAGCGCGTACAGCCGGCCGTCGCGCGCCGTCAGGACGACGGCCGCGAAGGTCAGTTGCCCGGCCGCGGTCCCTCCCCCGTTGTCGCAGCCGACGGCGACGGCGGCCTCGTCGCGGTCGTCCCCCGTGACGTCTCCGTACGTGGTGAGGTCGGGGAGCAGGGCCACGTGGACCCGGCCCCAGGTCTTCGACTCGCCCCGGCCCTCGCTGTCGGTGAGGGTCACCGTCCCGGCTATCTCGCAGAAGTCGCCGGGCAGCACCGCACGCGTCCAGTCGACCTCCCGCAGGTCGTCGGGGGCGGGCCCGAGCGCGGAGCCCGGGATCAGGGGAGAGGCGGTGGGTACCGGGGCCGAGACGCTGGGCGCGGCCGGCGCCGGGGTGACGCGGGGGCCCTGGTCGGGGGTCGAGCAGGCCGCCGCGAGCGCCGCGACCGCCACGACCGGCAGAGCCCGTGCCACACGTCTGTTCATGCGCTCGTCTCCACGGTCGGCTGCGGTTCGACGCAGGGCGGGCTGTACGTCCGGTCGGGCAGGTACTGGGCCCACTGCTCACGCGTGATGGGCTCCGACTGGGCACACAGCTGCTGCTGGATCGTCGACGGCTCGGCCTCCCACATCTGTGTGGCCCCGCCGGTCGACACGGCGAGGGTGTGGCCGTCCGCACTGAACGCCATGCCGTCCGTGCCCGCCCCCACGTCCAGCACCGCGGACTCGCGCGGGTTCTCGGGACCGGACACGTCCCAGATGCGGACGGACCCGTCGGCTCCGCCGCTCGCGGCCGTGGCGCCCTGCGGGTGGACGGCGAGGTCCTCGACCGCCGTGGTGTGCCGGGTGCTGGAACCCAGTCGGTCGGCCCGGTCACCGCGGACACGCCACGCCGTGACCGCTCCGTGGGAATCCCCGACGTACAGGGTCCCGTCGGATGCCGCCAGGGAGGTGGGCCGTGCGGCGCCCGTTCGGAGAGTGGCCGCCTTCCTCGGCTCGGAGGGGGTGGAGACGTCCCAGACCTGGACGGCGTCCCGGGCCCTGGTGACGGTCGCGAGGCTCCTGCCGTCGTCGAGGAAGACCGCGGGGGACCTGGTCGCCGCCGGGAGCAGCGCCAGTCGTCGGGGTTCGTCCTCGGTGCTCCACAGGCCCAGCCGATCGTCCTCGTCGGCGGCCACGAGGTCCCCGTCGGGGCTGAACAGCACGAGGTCCGCTCCCTGCCTCAAGGCGGTGGTCGTGAGCTCGCGGGGCTCCAGGGGGTCGGAGGTGTCCCACATCTTCAGGGGTGTTCCGGTGGCGAGCGTCCTGCCGTCCGGAGCGAAGGAGACCTGCTGCCCGCCCTGGTTGAACGTGGTCAGCGTCGACAGGCGGTGCGGCTGGGCGGCACCGTCGACCCACCACAGCGTCGAGGGCGAGCCGAGGGCGAGTACGTGGCCGTCCTTGCCGAAGGGCTGGGCCGACATGTGGCCGTCCGGCAGGAACACCCGGGAGGACGAGCGTTCCGCCTCGGCCACCCGCCACAGCCGGACGGTGCCGTTGAGGTCGTCGGAGCCGTCGGCGGCGCGGGTCGCGCCGTCCGAGGCCGCGGACGCCAGTGTCCGGCCGTCCGGCGCGAAGGCCAGTGCCTTGACCCGTCCGGAGTGACCGGTGAGCCGTGCCCCCTGCGCGGGACGCAGCGGGTCGGACATGTCCCACAACTGGATCGTGCCGTCCCCCGCTCCCGTCGCGAGCGACCTCCCGCTGGTGCTGAAGGCGACGGAGTCGACGCCCAGGGACGAGCGCGCGCCGAGCAGCGCCGCCGGACTCGGCCGGGACGGGTCGCTCACATCCCACAGACGTGCGGAGTCCTCCTCGCCGCCGACGGCGAGGAACTGGCCGTCGGGGCTGAACGCCAGCGCGTCGGACGGGCTGTTCGTCGTGGACTCCACGGTGAGCCCGCCCTCTTCGGTCAGGCTCATGAGCCTGACCTTGCCCCCTTCGTACGACGCCGCGACGAGGGTCCCGTCGGGGCTGACGGCGATGGTCTCGGTGATCCCCGCCAGCGTCGTGCCCGGCAGCGAGTCCGTCACCTCGGCGTCCGGCTTCTCGAAGTCCACGACGTGGGGCACGGCGCCGTCGGTGATGACCGCCAGCCGCAGCGTCCGCCCGATGAACGCCAGTCCTCCCACCCCACCGTCGTCCGGCCGTACCGCCGTCAGGAGCCGCGGCTCGTCGGCCCGGCTCACCGACCACAGGCGTACGTGGCCGAAGGCGTCGCCCACGGCGAGCACGCCGCAGTCCTGCCCGAACGCCACGGCGGTGGCGGAGCCCCTCGCGGTCCCGACGAGACCCAGACGCCGGTTGCCGTCGGTGCCGTACAGCGTCACGCCGTCGTCCGCGGCCGTAGCGAGCAGTCCGCCGGACGGGCAGTAGGCGACTCCTTGTGAGGAACCGTCGGTGGGCAGCACGTCCGGGATGGCGGCGCTGGCGACGAGGGCTCCGTGCGCCTGGGCGGTCGGGGCCATCCGGTAGGCCTGCACGAGCAGTTGCCTGGCCAGGTCGGGCTGGCTGTCCTGGATCGAGGCCGCCTCCGCCACCAGCTGACGTGAGGTGGCGACGAGTTGGCGCTCGGCGGCCCGGTCGCTCTCCTCGTTCGCCCTCACCCCGGCGACCACGGCGATGCCGAGGAGGACGGCCAGCACCACGCTGATGGCGGTCACCGTCTGCCTGAAGCGCAGTTGGCGCCGTAGATGAGCCCCGATCAGCTCGGCCTTCGACCTCCCCCGCACCGGGGCGACGAACTCCGCCACCGCCTGGACCAGTCGGGTGTGGCGCGGCGAGATCCGCTTGTGCTCGCGCAACCACGTCAGGTCGACCCACCGGGGCTCCTGGGTGAAGGCTCCGGCCAGCTCCTTCCGGGGCAGGCAGTCCGTCCGCGCCCAGTCGAACTCGCCCCGTTCGGCGTCCCAGGCGATGGTGCCGGCGGTCAGCGCGATCAGGATGCGGTCGCCGCTCCGGTGTTCGAGCCACCACCTGATCTCCTTGCGGACCCACGGTGACTCGGCCGCCAGGGGAGAGGCCATGACGATGAGCCAGGCGGACTCTCCCAGCGCCTTCTCGATGTCCGCCCACAGATGAGGGCTCGCCGAGAGATTGGTCTTGTCCCTGAAGACGCGCAGGTCGCGGGAGCGGTAGAACGGGCGGCCGAAGTGCTCGACGGCGGCCTGGAAGGCCGTGGCGGGCCCGTCGTCCAACTGGTGGCTGTACGAGATGAAGACGTCGTGCTGATGGACACGCTCGCCGGCCTGCTCCATGCCGTTCCCCCCTGCGCGGTGTGCCCCCGGTAACCGCCCCCGCGCGTGTCAGGAGAGTAGCCCCTGCGTCACCCCCTATACAGGGATATGCCGCAAACTCCACTCCTGTCCCAGGGCGAACGCCGAGCTTCCGCGACCCCTGACGCGCCGCCCCCGGCCTCGTCTACAGTTCGGCCAGGGCACGCACACGGACTGTGGGGTGGTGGATGGCCGACGGAAGGGCGGCCAGGGTCACGGGAACGCTGGTGTTCCGGGCCTTGGTGTCCATGGTGCTCGGCGCCGGACTGGGCCTCGGGGTCTATTCCGTCAGTCACGCCAACGGCACCTACCTCTTCGCCGTCACCGGCGGGCTGACCGGGGTCGTCGTGGCACTCGGACTCGACGCCTACCGGCGGGCCGGCCGGCTGACCGAGGTGCGCGTCACCGTGCCGCAGCTCAGCGAACTGACCTTCGTGGTCAACAACGACTCGCGGCAGGTCTCGTGGCAGCTGTTCATCGAGTCCGTCACCCGCGTGTCGGTCCAGCCCCTGGACGACGACGAGGGGCTGCTGCGCGAGGCCCTGACGTCCCTGTACGGGCTCTTCGCCACGACCAGGGAGACCCTCAAGGCCGGCCGTCCGTCGGTCCACGCGAACAGCGGCCTGACCGTCGAGCATCTCGCCGTCACGTTCCTCAACAACGAACTGCGGCCGTTCCTCACCAAGTGGCACCCGCGCTTGCAGGCCTTCGAGCAGAGCCATCCCCAGCGTCCCGAGCAGGAGTGGCCGGGAGCCGCCGACTGCCGCGCGGATCTTCGCCGAGTGCAGGCCAACGTCCGCCAGTACGTCCTCGCCTTCGCCAAGCTCGCCGGCGTCAAGGACGCGCAGGCCATGATCGAAGGCTCACGGATCCATCCCTGACACGCGCCGTGTCAGGGAGTCACCAGGCGAGGAACGCGGCCCAGGCCTGCGGCGCGACGGTGATGCGGGGGGCGGTGGGGGCGTCGGCCTTGGAGTCGCGGATGTGGATGGTGGCGGGTTCGACGGCCACCTCGACGCAGTTGCCGCCCTCGCTGCCGCTGTAGCTCGACTTGACCCACCTCAGTGCGGTGCTGCTCATTGTTCTCCCAGGAGACGGTCCAGAAGATCCCTCGTGTCCTCGGGGGTGAGGGCCTGTGACCGCAGCATGGCACATTTCTGGGTCAGGATCGCCACCTCTCCAGGGTCGGCGATCAGTTGGCTGCCGCGCTGGTTCTCCGTGTAGGCGAGCCGCTGGTGTTCGGGCGTTTCCAGCAGGACGAAGGGCCCGTCGAGCGAAGCGTGACTCGCCCTGTCGAGAGGCAGAACCTGGAACATCAGGCCCGGCAGTTCAGAGCATGCCCGCAAGTGCCGCAACTGCTCGACCCACACCTCCGGTCCGCCGATCGGCGCCCGCACGACCGGTTCCCAGACCACGAAGCAAGTGATCGGCGGCTCCCCGCGGTGCAGGATCGCCTGCCTCTCGACGCGCGCCGTCGCCAACTGGGCGATCCTCTCCTCACCGTAGAACGGCACCCGGCTGCGGAACACCGCCCACGCGTACGCCTCCGTCTGGAGCAGGCCGGGCAGCACCTGGTTCTCGTACGACGAGATGGCGATGGCCTCCCGCTCCCGGTCCAGGAACTCCTCCGCCCACAGGGGTACGAGGTCCACCTCCGGCATCCTGCTCAACGCGGTCGACAACGCCCCCTTGGTGTCGAGGAGTTCGTCGAGCTGCTCGGCGAGATCCGGCTTCAGTGGGCGCCTGCCCTGTTCGATCGAGGCGATCTGCTGTTCCCCGATGACGAACCGTTCGCCCAGCGACCTCTGGGTGTGGCCGGCGGCCTGGCGGTAGAGGGCGAGCAGTGCCCCCACCATCTTCATCGCGGAGGCGTTCCTCCGTGTCGTCGTGCTCATGAGGTCGGACTCCCCACCCGGGCGCGTACGTTCACCGGCGCGCACCCGTACGGACCGGCTGTACGGGGGCGCGCACTGTCTCATGATGACCACGGAGCGTGACCCTCGTCCCGTGAACAGTGAAAATCGACCCCCGTCCCCCCGCGAGCGCTTCTACCGCCGGGAGCGCCGGTCCGTCCCCGACGCGAGGGCGTTCGCCCGCGAGGCACTCGCGGACTGGGGTGGGTGCGGTCGCACGGACGACGTGCTGCTGTGCGTCAGCGAACTGACCACCAACGCCCTGGTGCACGGCGTCCCACCCGGCAGGGGCTTCCTGCTGCGGCTGCTGCCGTACGACGACGGTGACGGCGTACGTGTGGAGGTGCACGACAGTGGGGACGGCGTGCCGGCGGTGCCGCCGCGGGGCGGGTGCGAGCCCGGGGAGGGCGGGCGCGGGCTGGTGCTCGTGTCGGAGCTGGCGGACAAGTGGGGAGTGGAGGAACGGACTCCCGGCAAGATCGTGTGGTGCGAGCTGGGTGCCGCTCGGGTCGCGGAAGCGCGACCCTGACAAGGAAGCGGGCGGCCCTTACGGCCGCTCCTTCAGCGGGGGTGCCGCTCCCGGCCCCGCCAACGGGCGCTCAGCACCCCACCGCCCGCCACCGCCAGGCCCACGACCACCCCGGCCACCGCCAGGCCCACGACCGCCCCGGCCGCCACCACCCGGCCGGGTCCGGTTCCCGCACCCGTCACCGGGAGCGCCGCGGCGACCGCCACCACACCGGCTCCGGCGCAGGCCGCCGCCGCCTCCGCCCACACGCGTACGACACCGCGTCCCCACCGCCACGGCCACGTCTCGCTCGTCACCAGACAGGCGACCAGCAGCCCGGTCAGACAGGCCCCTTCCCACCAGGCGGGATCACCGAGGGCGGCGATCACCACCACGCCCGCCGCCAGCACCGTCGTCCGGTGCCGCAGCAGGCGGTGGGACCAGCGCGTGGACTCCAGTGACGGCCGCCGGTCCAGCGACGGCGCCGCCCACAGGGCGAAGAGCACCGCGCAGCCGAGCGCGAGCGCGTCCGGCGCTCCGCTCACCCTCGCCCACGGGCGCCACGCCGTCACGACGGCCGCCGCCCCGAGCACCCGCACCGGCACGGTGCCGGCCCAGTACCCCAGGGACGCGCGGACGCCGGCCCGGGCCTCCGGCACCGTCATCCCACGCGCCCCGTCCCGCCGACCCGCCCCGACAGGAGCGGTGCCAACGCCAGATCCAGCGGCTCACCCACCACATGCCGCAGCACCGGCACCCCGCTGTCCCGCAGGGCGAACCGCATCGCGTCCCGCTCCGCCCGCCACAGTCGCAGTCCCAACTCGCCCGCGAGGTCGCCCGGTTCCACCTGCGGGTCGCCGCTCGGGATCTCCACGACGACCGGGCGGCGCCCCCGCTGCTGGAGCTCCCGCAGCACCTTCAGCACCCGGGCGTCGCTCAACGGGGTGAAGACGTAGACGAGTGCTCCCTCCGGCAGCGCGGGCGGCGGCAGCCGCTCCACACCGGGGGCGTCGAACCGCCGGTCCCTGCGTACGTCGAGGACGCTCTCCACGATGCGGTAGAACGCCGCGTCCCCGGTGCCCGGCGCCAGCCACCTCGTGCTGCCGCCGGTCGAGACGACCCCCACCCGGTCGTGGGTGCGCAGATAGGCCCGGGCGAGCCCGGTGGCGGCGCGCACCGTCTCGTCCAGGGACGACACTCCGGTCCCCGGATCGACGACGTCCCCGAACGCGTCGATCAGCATCACCGTGTCGGCGGCCCGCTCGGCCGCGAACCGGTGCAGCTGCACGGTCCCGCGCCGAGTGGTCGACGGCCAGTGGATGCGCCGCTGCCGCTCCCCGGGCACCCAGGGGCCCACACCGATGACCTCGACGCCCTCCCCGGCCTGCGGCGCGGCGTGCTCGCCGAGCCGCTGCGGCAGCCGTGCCGGGATCGGCGTGAACCGTGCCTGGGTGGCGCGCGGGAACACGGCCACCTCGGCCGCCGCCACGCGCACGGTGCGGCGCACGGTGCCCCCGTCGTCGTACACGTCGAGGTCCACCGGGCCGAGCGACCAGCGGCCCCAGTCAAGGGCGGTGTGGCGCAGCGTCACCGTGGACCGGCCCACGACGACCTCGTCGAGCCGCAGGCCCGGGCCGAGCGTGACACCGGGGTCGAGACGGACGGCGTCCCCGTCGTGGGCCACCGAGATGCGCAGGGTGACGGTGTCACCCTCGAAACAGCGGCCCGGTTCCACGGTCACCGACGTCTCGACGTGCCGGGGGAAGGCCCGGGGCAGTGCCAGCGCGAGCAGCACCAGCGGGGCCGCCGCGAGGGCCAGCAGCCATGCCCGCCCGGTGAGCAGCGCGGCGGACAGCGCGACGACGGCGACGGTCAGCAGGCGCAGCGTCCGCTCGCCGGGGCGCGGCCCGTCGGGCGGCGGGGGCGGCGGCTGCGCCGGGGCGGTGCGCCCTTCCAGGGCCCGGACCACGGCGGCGTCCGGCGGCACGGCAGCGGGCGGGGTCACGACGCGACGGCGGCGGCCGTGCGCCGTGTCGCCGGTGTGCCGACACTGCCGACGATCTCGCTCAGCACGTCGTCCGTCGACACCTCGCGCACCCACAGCTCCGGCCGCAGCGACACCCGGTGGGCCAGCGCGGGCACCGCGAGGGCCTTGACGTCCTCCGGGACGACGTAGTCACGGCCGTCCAGCACGGCGCGGGCGCGCGCGAGCTGTACCAGGGCGAGCCCGCCGCGCGGCGAGGCGCCGATGCTGATCTGGGGATGGCCGCGGGTCGCGCCGACGAGCGCGACGGCGTACTCCAGCAGGTCGTCGTCGATCTCCACGCGCTCCACGACGGCCCGCCACGCGACGACATCGGCCGGCCCCGCGAGGCGGTCGAGCACGGCCTCGGGTGCGGCCCGGTCGATCCGGGCCCGCAGCATCGCCAGCTCCTGATCGCCGGTCAGGTAGCCCATCCGCACGCGCAGCTGGAACCGGTCGAGCTGCGCCTCGGGCAGGGAGTACGTGCCCTCGTACTCCACCGGGTTGGCGGTGGCGATCACCAGGAACGGGTCGGCGAGCCGCCGGGTCTCGCCCTCCACGGTCACCTGCGACTCGGCCATCGCCTCCAGCAGCGCGGCCTGGGTCTTGGGCGGCGTCCGGTTGATCTCGTCGGCGAGCAGGAGGTGGGTGAAGACCGGGCCGGGGTGGAACACCATCTCACCGGTGCGCTGGTCGTACAGCGACGTTCCGGTGACGTCGGAGGGCAGGAGGTCGGGCGTGAACTGGACGCGGCGGAAGTCCAGGCCGAGCGTGCGGGCGAAGGACCGCGCGAGGAGGGTCTTGCCGAGCCCCGGCAGGTCCTCGACGAGGACGTGGCCGCCGGCCAGCACGCCCAGCATCACCAGTTCGAGCGCGTCCGGCTTGCCGACGACGGCCCGGCCCACCTCGCGCAGTACGGCGCCTGCCTGCTCGCCGACCTGCTCGGCGGTGCGGAGCCCGGGCGTGGAGTCAGTCGTCACGTCGCTTGTTTCCTCACGGGTGCGGGTGCGGGTGCGGGTGTACGGGTGCGGGGTGCGCCGAGCGTTTCGAGCCGGTCGACGAGGTGGCGCAGCACGTCGACGGGGACCTCGCCGTCGGGCCCGGTGCGGGGCGGCTCCGGGCCGAGCCAGGGCCACAGCTCGGTGCCGACCAACTCGGCCGCCCGCTCGGGCTGCTGGTCGAGCGAGACGTGGTGGTGCTCGGCGAGCGCGGCGGCGTACAGGTGGCGCAGCTCGGGGCGGAGCACGGCACGGTAGTAGAGGGCGCCGTCGGGGCCCGTGGCGGTAACCACGTTCCGCCGCCACTCGCCCATGCCCGGCGCCCGCGTCCGCAGCAGCCCCACCTCCTCCCGGCGCGCGGAGTCGAACGCGGCCGCCCCGGCGGCGTACCGGGTGAGGAGCAGCACCACGACGGTCAGCACGACCAGGAGCGCGCAGGCCGCCTCGAATCCGTCGAGGAGCAGGACGAGCAGGAGACCGGAGCCGGCGACCGCGCCCCCGAGCAGCCCGAGCCGGCCCCGGGTGAGCATGTCCCCTGCCGCGGTCCCTTCTCCGGGCCGGTTCACCGCGCGCCCTCCCGGTCCCGCAGCAGTGAGGCGATCTCCTCCAGGGCGCGGGCCGCGGCCTCGTGGTGCGAGCGGTCCATCGGGTGGGAGGAGTAGCGGGCCTCGCGGAACAGCGCGGTGAGGCGCGGTGCGGCCGGACCGGGGGTGAGACCCGCCCCGGCGGCCCGCGCGAGCAGATCGGCGGGGCTGTCGGAGGCGTGCCGCCGGACGCCGGACGCGACGAGGGCGTCCTCCATCGCGGCGTAGCAGGCGATGACGTCGGCACGGGCGTCACCGGTGTCGGACAGGGCGAGGCGGCCCGACCGCACGGCGGACAGCAGCAGGCGCGCCTCGTCGTCCTCGGCCACCGTGCCCGCGGGGCCGGGGCGCTGCGGCACCCTGAGCCCGCGCCGTCGCAGCCGTCGCACGACGGCCGGCGCGACGATCACGACGACGGCGGCGGCCAGGAGCCCGAGCACGGCGTACAGCGGCAGTGACGGCAGGCTCGGCGCGTTCCCCGGGCCCTCCGGGGCCGTCGGCCCGCCGGGACCGGGGGTGGGGAGCCGCGTCGGGAGGGGCGGCGGCGGTGGGCCGGACTCCGTGCCGCCGGGGAACCGGTGCAGCACCAGAGCCAGGACCCCGATGAGGCCCGCCCCGGCGAGCAGCAGCGGTGCGGCGGCCTCCCGCAGCCGCTGCTCGCCCGCCGGCAGCGCGGCGCGGCGGGAGCCGAACCGGCCCCGCAGGCGGGTGACGGTCCGCACGACCAGGGCCGACCAGACGAGGGACGACACGATCACGACGCCCCCGTGGCCGAGCGGCCCCCGGCCGGCGTGCAGCAGCCCCTCCGAGGGCCGCAGCGCGAGCGCGGCGACGGTGAGCGCCCCGACCGCTCCGGCGGCGACCGCCGCCCCGGGCACCGCCCGCTGCCTCGCCCGCCCCCCGTGATCCATGGCCCCCCTGCCGAACACGCTGTCCCGCACGTCGGTTCACCGCGGCCCTGACCCATGGTCCGACCACGGCCCGGCTCGCCTCCCCAGACGGCCGTGCCACCGGCATCCGGTCACACCGGCGCCAGTGCCGCCGCGACTGACCTGATGGTCCCCGGCCCCACCCGGCAGCAACCGCCGATCAGCCGGGCCCCGGCCGCCCGCCACCGGCGGACCTGCCCGGCGTCGAACGAGTGGGGCCCCTCCCAGGACCGTGCCTCAGCGTTCCAGGCCTCCCCGCTGTTGGGGTAAACGACAACTGACTTTCCGGTGACACGCGCAGCGGTCTCCACGGCGCCGGGCACGTCCTCGGGCGCGCAGCAGTTCACACCCACCGCGATCACCTCCTCCGCGTCCGCCGCCAGAGCGAAGGCCTCCTCCAGCGGCTGACCTGCGCGGGTGCGGTCGCCCGCGACGGTGTACGACAGCCAGGCCGGTACGCCCAGGGAGCGCACCACCCGCAGCAGCACCGCGGCCTCCTCGGTGTCGGGGACCGTCTCCAGTGCGAGGACGTCCGGCCGGGCGGCGGCCAGTACCTCCAGGCGCGGGCGGTGGAAGCGCTCCAGCGCCGCGGCGCCGATGCCGTACCGGCCCCGGTATTCGGAGCCGTCGGCGAGCATCGCCCCGTACGGGCCGGCCGAAGCGGCCACCCACAGCCGGCGGTCCGTCCGCGCCCGGCGGGCGGCGGCCCGGGCCGCCGCCACGCTGAGCGTGAGGAGTTCGGCCGCCCGCTCGGGGCCGATGCCGCGCCGGGCGAAGCCTTCGAAGGTGGCCTGGTAGCTGGAGGTGATGGCGACGTCCGCGCCCGCCTCGAAGTAGGCGAGGTGCGCCTCGGTGATCGCGCCGGGATCCTCCGCGAGCAGCCGTGCCGACCACAGGTCGTCAGTCAGGTCGTGGCCCGCCGACTCCAACTGGTTGGACAGGCCGCCGTCGAGCACGAGCGGACGGCCGGAGGCGAGGGCGTCGGCGAAGTCGCTGGTCATGAGCACGAGGCTAGTCGGCGCGCTCGGAAGCGCAGGTGGCCGACCGGGCCCGTGCCGCCCACGGGTCCCGGGGGCGGGTGGGAGTGGGCACGTCGCACCCGTTGACCTCTCCCTGCCACCCCCTTACCTTTTCGACGTTCGTAATCACAGATGCTGTTCGATATGACGAACGGCACATCCCCTGTTCCCCGTGGAGAGGCAGTCGCATGAGCCGCGCCGACGACCGGCCCGTTCCGCCCGCAGCCCCCGGCCGACGCCTGCTGCTGAAGGGTGCCGCGGTCGCGGGGGCCCTGGCGGCCGTCCCCGCAGCGGCCTCCGCCGTGCCCGGAGGGGCGGCCCCCCTCGCGAACCCGCTCGTCCGCAACCGTGCCGACCCGCACATCCGCCGGCACACCGACGGCTTCTACTACTTCACGGCGACCGCTCCCGAGTACGACCGCATCATCCTGCGCCGAGCCCGCACCCTGAACGGTCTTTCGACCGCGCAGGAGTCGGTCATCTGGCGCAAGCACGCCACCGGCGACATGGGCGCCCACATCTGGGCGCCCGAGATGCACCGCGTCGGCGGCAAGTGGTACGTCTACTTCGCCGCCGCGCCCGCCGAGCGCGTCTGGGACATCCGCATCTGGGTCCTGGAGAACTCCCACCCGAACCCCTTCCGGGGCACCTGGGTCGAGCGCGGTCAGGTGAGAACGGCCTGGGAGACCTTCTCGCTCGACGCCACCACCTTCACCCACCGCGGCGTCCGCTACCTCGCCTGGGCGCAGCACGAGCCCGACATGGACAACAACACCGCCCTGTGGCTGTCGGAGATGGCGAACCCCTGGACGCTGAAGGGTCCTCAGATACGGCTCTCCACCCCCGAGTACGACTGGGAGTGCGTGGGCTTCAAGGTCAACGAGGGCGCCTCGGTCATCGCCCGCAACGGCCGGCTCTTCATGACCTACTCGGCCAGTGCCACCGACGCCAACTACTGCATGGGCCTGCTGACCGTCGACGCGGACGCCGACCTGATGGACCCCGCGAACTGGCGGAAGTCGCCGACGCCTGTCTTCACCAGCAGCGACACCACCCGTCAGTACGGCCCCGGCCACAACTGCTTCACCGTCGACCGGGACGGCCGTACCGACGTCCTCGTCTACCACGCCCGTCAGTACAAGGAGATCGACGGCGACCCGCTCCACGACCCCAACCGGCACACCCGCGTCCAGCGGCTCCGCTGGAACGCCGACGGCACCCCGGACTTCGGCGTCCCGGTCGCCGACACGGCGGGGGCGCTCCGCTGAACGGGCGCGGCCGGCGCCCGGACTTCAGGCCCGCAGCCGATGCCGCATCTGCGTCAGGCGCCGGTCGAACCGCACGTTGTACCAGGTCAGCCAGGTCAGGAAGACGACCGCCAGGGCGAGCGTCCACCCCCCGGCCGCGACCGACCCCGAGGCGAACCACAGGACGGACGTACCGAAGAAGATCAGGAACATGAGCGGGAACGCCCACCAGCGGTTGCGCCGCAGACGCCGCTGACGGGAGTCGACCAGTGCCGCCATGGCCTGTCGGCGCCGCGGGTCCTCGGGGGGCGGCCCGCCCTTGAGGATCCGCCGCTCCATGGCGGGCACGTCCTCCGGTTCCGCACCGGTGTCCCGCGCGTCGTCGCGCCGGCGGCGCCGCACCAGGAACACGACCCAGGCGCTCATCGCGGCGGCGCCGAGGAGGGCCGACGGCCAGGCCCCGGTGCCGCCGAAGAGCAGCCGGACCACGAGGCCGGCCGCCAGCGCCCCCAGGCCGATCATCCACAGGCTGTCCCGCCGGAGCCGCTCCGGACGGTCGTCGCGCCGCTCAGGTCTCCCCATCTCCACCCCTCGGACAGTCGCACCTCGTGTGACCTCACCTGCTCCCGCGGGTACCCGCACGAGGGGTACGGACACTTCGGCCGGCACCGAAGCAACGGGCCTCTAGCGTCGGGGACATGAGCGACACGAAGACCGCCACCGCCCCCACGCCCGCCGACACCGTCACCGGCATGGTCGACCACGTCCTGGCGCTCGCCGCCACCTGGCCGGGCTGGGACGGCCGCCCCGCACACGTCGACGGCCGCGTCTACACCCCGCACAAGGCGATCCGCCGGGTCGCCGACCACATGGTCGACCATCTCGCCGAGCTGGAGGCCCGGCTGGCCGGGGAGGAGACGCAGCCCGACCACTGGCACGCCTCCACGGTCACCACGGAGGCGGACCGCGCCCCGTTCACGCGGGAGGACCTCGACGAGGCCCGCAGCCGCCTCACCCGGCTCGCCCGCATCTGGGCCAACCGCCTCGACGCGCTCACCGACGAACAGCTCGACCACTCGCCCGGCGAGGGCTGGAGCTTCCGCGAACTCGCCGCGCACCTGGAGGAGTCCGTCTACTACGCCGACGCGGTCGGTGACCTGTCGTGAGCGCCTTCGCCGGCCTGCACCGCGCCGGTGACCCCCTGCTCCTGCCGTGCGCCTGGGACCACGCCTCGGCGCTCGCCCTCGCCGGGCGCGGATTCCGGGCCGTCGGCACGACCAGCCTCGGCGTCGCGGCGGCGGCCGGGCTGCCCGACGGCGCCTCGGCGACCCGCGACGAGACGCTGCGACTGGCCCTGGCCCTGGGGCGGGAGCCGTTCCCGCTGTCCGTGGACGCGGAGGACGGCTACAGCGACGATCCCGACGAGGTGGGCGAGTTCGCGCGTCGGCTGGCGGCGGCCGGGGCCGTCGGCATCAACCTGGAGGACGCCCTGGGCCCCGTCGACCGGCACGCCGCGAAGATCGCCGCCGTCAGGTCGGCGGCCCCCGGCCTGTTCGTCAACGCCCGTACGGACACGTACTGGCTGCGTGCCGGCGAGGACGACGGCCGCGCCAGGGAGACGGCACGGCGCCTGGACGCCTACCGGGAGGCCGGCGCCCACGGCGTCTTCGTCCCCGGCCTGACCGACCCGGGCCGGATCGCGGACCTCCTCACCCATCTCGACGTGCCGCTCAACGTCCTCTACTCGCCCGCCGGCCCGTCCCTGCCGCACCTCACCGACCTCGGCGTGCACCGCGTCAGCCTCGGCTCGCTGCTGTACCGGCGGGCACTGGGCGCCGCCCTTGAGGCTGCGGCCGACATCGGCGCGGGCCGGGTCCCGGGCGGTGCGACGCCCTCGTACGACGAGGTGCGGGACCTCAGGTGACGCCGGGCTCCTCGCGCGGCCAGTGGACCAGGGCCATGTGCAGGGCGTCGACGGCCTTGTCCCAGGAGGCCCGCACGTCGCGCGGGGCGCCGAAGCCGCCGGCGGCCTCCAGGGCGCAGTAGCCGTGGAAGGTGCTGCGCAGCAGGCGTACGGCATCCGTGAGGTCGGGTTCGGTGAGGCCGTAGGCGCGGAGCATCCCGTAGGTGATCTCGGCGGTGCGGCGCAGGGCGGGGGAGTCGGCGACGAGGGACTGGTCGACGCGGATCTGGGTCGCGGCGTAGCGGCCCGGGTGACGCAGGGCGTACGCGCGGTAGGCGCCCGCGAAGGCGGCGAGGGCCTCCTTGCCGGCCCGGCCGGCCACCGCCGAAGCGATCTCCTCGATCAGCTCGCCGCCGGCCAGCAGCGCCACCCTGACCCGCAGGTCCTGGAGGTTCCTGACGTGGGTGTACAGGCTCGCGTCCTTGACCCCGAAGTGCCGGGCGAGCGCGGAGACGGTGACGCTCTCGAACCCGGTCGCGTCGGCGAGGTCGGCGGCGGCCGCGACGACACGGTCGGTCGTGAGACCCACTCGGGGCATGGGCCACCTGCTTCCTAGGGTTCCTAGGTTTCATGCTAGGGCAGGCAGGGCGGCAGGCGGGGCTCACCCGCGAGTCGTTCAACGTTCACCTTGTGCCTCGATCCTCCTCACAGCCGCGCACCGCGGCGGTATCCAGGAGGACTTCATGGGGCACGGACACGGACACGGCCATCACCACCACGGGCACGCACACGACCACGACCACGAGGCCGCGCCGGTCCTGCCCGCCGCCTTCGACACCAGCGTCCCCGACGAGGCCCTGAACCCCGAACAGCAGTCGCGCCGGGGCCTGCTGCGCCGTGCCGGCCTCCTCGGCGCCGGACTCGCCGCCGGTACCGTCCTCACCCCGACCGCGAACGCCGCCCCCGCGCGGGCGGCGGGCGACCGCCGTGGCGGGAAGGGCTTCCTCTGGCTCGCCGGGGACCACCACATCCACACGCAGTACAGCAGCGACGGCAAGTACCGCGTCGTCGACCAGGTCCGCCAGGGTGCCCGGAACGGCATCGACTGGCTGGTCATCACCGACCACGGCAGCACGACGCACGCCAGGATCGGCGTCGAGAAGGTCAACCCGGACATCCGGGAGGCCAGGGCGGCACACCAGGACACCCTTGTCTTCCAGGGCCTGGAGTGGAACATCCCGGCCGCCGAGCACGGCACGGTCTTCGTCCACCCCGGCCGCAACGAGGTGTCCGTCCTCAAGCAGTTCGAGACCGACTACGACGGCAGCGTCAAGGGCGCCGGCGACTCCACGCCCGCCAACGAGGCCCTCGCGGTCGCCGGTCTCTCCTTCCTCGCCGACCAGGTGAAGCGGCGCAAGGTGAAGGACGCCCTGATGCTCGCCAACCACCCGGCGCGCAAGGGCATCGACTCCCCGCACGAGATCCGCGCCTGGCGCGACGCCACCTCCGAGCACCACCAGATCGCCGTCGGCTTCGAGGGCGCCCCCGGCCACCAGGCCGCCGGCCTGCCGAAGCCGCTGGGTGCGGGCGGGGCCCGCGGCATCTACGACGGCAGCCCCGGCGTCAACTCCTTCCCCGGCTACCCGCTGGAGAGCTACCGCACCTGGGGCGGCTTCGACTGGATGACCGCCACCGTCGGCGGCCTGTGGGACAGCCTCCTCGCCGAAGGCCGCCCCTGGTGGATCACCGCCAACTCCGACTCCCACCAGGTGTACGCCGACACCGCCGCCCGTGGCGGCGGCGACTTCAACGCCAACGGCCGCTACGACGACCCCGTCTACGCCGGGAAGATCGACATCGGCCAGGGCGACTTCTGGCCCGGCCAGTACAGCCGCACCCACGTCGGCTCCGACGGCTTCTCCTACGCCGCCGTCATGGACGGCATCCGCGCCGGCCGCGTCTGGGTCGACCACGGACAGCTCGTCAGCGGCCTCGACGTCCGCGTGACGGGCGGCGGCCGGTGGGCCACGCTCGGCGGTGCCCTGCACGTCCGCAAGGGCACCCGGGTCACCCTGTCGATCGACGTCGCCCTGGCCGGCGGCCCCAACTGGGCCGGATTCACCCCGAAGCTGGCCCGCGTCGACGTCATCCAGGGCGACGTCACCGGCCCGGTCGCCGACCGGGACACCTTCACCGCGCCGACCGCCCGAGTGGTCAGGTCGTACGAGGTGAACAAGGACTCCGGGACCGTGCGGCTCACCTACGACCTCGGCCGCGTCGACCACCCCGTCTACCTCCGCACGCGCGGCACCGACGGCAACCGGTCCGCCGTCGGCGCACTGGGTGCGAAGGTCGACCCGGCGGGCCCCGCCATCGACGTCGTCGGCGACTCCGACCCGTGGCGCGACCTGTGGTTCTACTCCAACCCGGTGTGGGTCCTGCCGTCGTGACGCCGCCCGGCCCGCCGTACGCCATCGGCATCGACACCCGGGCGACGACGCTCCGCGAGGCCGATCACCTCCTTCAGGC
Organism: Streptomyces ambofaciens ATCC 23877; assembly: GCF_001267885.1. Classification (NCBI taxonomy): domain Bacteria; kingdom Bacillati; phylum Actinomycetota; class Actinomycetes; order Kitasatosporales; family Streptomycetaceae; genus Streptomyces; species Streptomyces ambofaciens. The sequence goes on from NZ_CP012382.1 coordinate 6,343,503, forward strand.
ACTCGCGGCCGAACTCGCCCTTCCCGAGGGCGTCTTCGGCTGCACGCACCTGGTCCGGGACGGGCGCCCGCGGGTCGCCCTCTCCCTGGCCGCCGACGCGAAGCCGGTCCTGCGCACCGCCCGGGACCGGCTCACCGCCCAGGGGTACGACGTCCTGGGCGGCGCCCCGGACGCGGTCGGCCGCGCCGTCCTCTACCCGGGGGCGGCCGGTCTCACCGGAACGCTGACCCTGGCCGAGCTGCTCGCGCGCTCCGCGATCGACGGCGTGACCGTACTGGGCACGCCGGACGAACCGTCCCCGGACACCCGGCTGGTCACCCGGGAGCACGTCCGTCCGCAGTGGCGCGACGGACGCCTCGTGCTGACCGCCATGCCCGCCGCGGGCGGCACCCTGGTGCCGTTCGAGGACCCGGACCCGACCCCGTGCTGCGCGGACCACTGAGGCGCCCGGCGGGGCCGCCCGGGCCCTAGCGCGGGCCCTAGCGTGGGTCCGTGCTCAGGACGGCGAAGAGCCCCCTGGCCCGGGTGCCGTCGGGCAGGTCCCAGCCGCCCGCGACGTGGCCGGCCGCCCCCGGCGGCGGGACGGGGCCGGCCTCCGGGACGGGGACCAGGACCCGGTGCAGGCGCAGGACCGCACCGTCCGGTGCGCGCAGCTCGGTGCCCGTCCGGTCGTCGACGGCGACGGAGAATGCGGGCGCGCGGCCGTCACCCGTGCAGGAGCGGGTGACCTCCCGGTCGGGGAGGTCGCTCGTGTTCTGGTCCTGGGCCCGCACCCGGCCCTCGACCAGGGCCGGCAACTGGGCGGCCAGCACCGGGTCGTGGCAGCCGTCGTAGGCCCAGCGGCGCCCCAACACCCCGTGCTCCATGGTGCCCACGAGGGCGTGCTCGGCCCCGTCGAGCGGGGCACCGCGGTAGGTGAGCGGCACCAGGTAGGAGGTCGGGTGGGGCCCGGAGACGTCGGTGACCACCATGAACTCGATCCCGACCGCCCCCTCGGGGTCGTCCAGCCGGAAGCCGCCGGCCTTGGTCAGGCGGGGCTCGCCCGCACCGGCGTACCACGGCCGGGAGGGCAGCCAGGAGGCGAGCAGTTCCAGCTTGGTCGGATGGAGCGAGGTGTGGTGGATGACGGCCATGCGGCCAGCCCCTTTCGTCGTCCGGACGCGGCGGCCCCACCTTGCCATCCGCCGCGGCCCGCGACGGGCCTCAGCCGCCCAGCACCCCGCGCACGAACGCGTTGGTGAACTTGCCCGCCGGGTCCAGGGCCTCGGTCAGCGCCCGGAAGTCGTCCAGCCGCGGATAGAGGGCGCGCAGCTCGTCCGCCGGCGTGGTGAACACCTTCCCCCAGTGCGGCCGGGCCGCGAACGGGGCCAGCGCCTCCTCCAGCCGCCGCACCACCGGCAGCACCGACGCCGTGTCGTCCACCCAGGTGAAGTGCGCCGCCACGGTGTCCCGCCCGTGCGCCGGGCTCAGCCACTGCTCGTCGGCGGCGACCGTGCGCACCTCGCAGGTCTGGAGCACCGGCGCGATCGTCGCCCGTATCGCGTCCACCGCGCGCAGGGCCTCCACGGCGTGCTCGCGGGGCATCAGGTACTCGGACTGGAGCTCGGCGCCGCTGCTGGGGGTGAACTCGGCACGGAAGTGCGGCAGCCGCTCGTGCCAGGGCCCCGGCACACCGAACTGCTCGGTGCAGTTGACCGCCGGCATGCCCGGCACCGGATGCATCTTCTCGGCCGCCGGAGCGGCGTACGGGAACGCGGACAGCGGCTGGTCCGTGCGCCGCTTCAGCCACACCTGCCGGAAACCCGGCGCCCGCCAGTCGGTGAACAGGCTCACGCTGTACGCCGCCGCCATCACCGCCTCGAAGGCCGCCGTGTCCAGCCCGGCGAGCGGCAGCTCCGTGAAGACGTGCTGCTCGACCTCGTAGGCCGCCTCCAGATCCAGGGTGAGCGAGGTCACCACGCCGAGCGCGCCGAGCGAGGTCACCGCGCCGCCGAACCGCTCCTCGCCCCGCGCGACGGTCACCGTCGACCCGTCCGCCGTGACCAGCTCCACCTCACGCACCGCCGACGCCAGCGAGCCGTTGCCCACCCCGGAGCCGTGGGTGCCGGTCGCCACCGACCCGGCGACCGAGATGTGCGGCAGCGAGGCCATGTTCGGCAGCGCCAGCCCCCGCCCGTGCACCAGCCGCGCCAGCTCCGCGTAGCGGACGCCGCCGCCCACCCGCACCGTACGGGCCGCCGTGTCGACGTCCACCTCGGCCGGCAGGCCGGCCAGCGACAGCAGGACGCCCTCGGCGCCCGGCTCGGCGATCTCGTTGAAGGAGTGTCCGCTGCCCAGCATCCGGACCCTCGCGCTGTCCGCCACGAGGGCCCGCAGCGCGGCCGTCGAACGCGGCCGCAGCAGCTCCTTGGCCGTGTAGGTGATGTTGCCGGCCCAGTTGGTCACGGTGATGTCGGTCATACCGCGGAAACCTACCCGGCGCGCCTGGAGGGGGCCCCGGACGGGAAGCCGCACCGGCGGGGGCATACCGTGAGAAGTCGAACGCCTGAGCCGGGAGGAGACACGGATGGGCAGCCGCACCGCGCTGGTCGAGGATCTTATGGAGCGCTTTCCGCATGTACCGCGGGAAGCCGTCTTCAAGGAGGACCTGCTCCGCGGCGGGGTGGCCTTCGACCCCTCCGCGCTCAGTGACAACGAGGACGGCGAGGTCAAGCCGAAGTCGTACTTCATCTTCTCCTTCGACCACGGCACCCTGCCCGAGCTGGGCGAGGCCGCGCTGCGCCGCCCGCCCGAGGAGATCATCCTCACCGGCGGCCCCTACGACCTGCGCCGCACCGTCGTCTCGGTCCGCGTGAACCCGTCCTCGCCGTACCGCGTCGCGGCCGACGAGCACAACCAGCTCGGCCTGTACCTCGACGGCAAGCGGATCTCCGACGTCGGCGTGCCGCCCATGCCGGAGTACTACCGCCACAAGCTCGCCAACGGGAAGTCGGTCATGGAGGTGGCCCCCACCATCCAGTGGGGCTACCTGATCTACCTGACCGCGTTCCGGGTCTGCCAGTACTTCGGCGCCAAGGAGGAGTGCCAGTACTGCGACATCAACCACAACTGGCGCCAGCACAAGGCGGCGGGCCGCCCGTACACGGGCGTGAAGGACGTCGACGAGGTCCTCGAAGCGCTGGACATCATCAACAGGTACGACACGGCGAAGACGTCCACCGCCTACACGCTCACCGGCGGCGCGATCACGTCGAAGGTCCAGGGCCTGGACGAGGCGGACTTCTACGGGCGCTACGCCAAGGCCATCGAGGAGCACTTCCCCGGCCGCTGGATCGGCAAGGTCGTCGCGCAGGCCCTGCCCAAGGACGACGTCCAGCGCTTCAAGGACTACGGCGTCCAGATCTACCACCCCAACTACGAGGTGTGGGACGAGTACCTGTTCAAGATGTACTGCCCCGGCAAGGAGCGCTACGTCGGCCGCGACGAGTGGCACAAGCGCATCCTCGACTCCACCGAGGTCTTCGGCGCGCGCAACGTGATCCCGAACTTCGTCGCGGGCGTCGAGATGGCCGAGCCCTTCGGCTTCAAGACGGTCGACGAGGCCATCGCGTCCACCACCGAGGGCCTGCGCTTCTTCATGTCGCAGGGCATCACGCCCCGCTTCACCACCTGGTGCCCCGAGCCCACCACCCCGCTCGGCAAGGCCAACCCGCACGGCGCGCCGCTGGAGTACCACATCCGGCTCCTCCAGGCCTACCGGCAGACGATGGAGGAGTACGGCCTCTCCTCGCCCCCCGGCTACGGCCCGCCCGGCGCCGGCAACGCGGTCTTCTCCGTCAGCTCCTTCATGGACAGCCTGCCGGAGGACGCGCCCGTCGAGGTGTGAGCCGACGCACGGACCGGCGGACCCGCGCACCGCGCCCGCCGGTCGTGGCCCTGCCGGTCGGGGGCCTGCTGGTCGGGGGCCCGGCTGCCGGTCGTGGTTCCCGCCGGCGGGGGTCCCGCCCGTCGTCGTGGTTCCCGCCGGCGGGGGTCCCGCCCGTCGTCGTGGTTCCCGCCGGTCCGGGTCCCGCCCGTCGTCGTGGCCCTGCCGGTCCGGGTCCCGCCGCTCGTCGGCACCGGCCGCTTGTCAGTCGTGCCGAAGACGTGCGAAGCTCTGCGCCTGCCGCGAGACCCGGCCCCAACTCCTCCGACCCTGCGGTGAGTTGGCCTCACCCGTGGACGCAGGAGTCCGATGCCCGACCTGCCGAGCCCCAAGGACGCCGCCGAGGCCGCACTGCTCGCGGAGTGCCGGGACACGGTGCTCTCCTACGCCGCCCTGTGCACGTCCGGGCCGGAGGCGGCCGCCCGACTGGCCGCCGAGGCGTTCACCCACGGCATGCGCGAGGTCCGCGCCGCCGACCCGGCCGCCGCCCGCGGCGCGGCCCGCCCGCAGTCCCGGCTGCCCCGCACCGCGCTGCTCCTGACCGCCGTACGCACCACGGCGGCCGGCTGGGAGGACGGCGGCCGGGGGCAGGAACTCGACCCCGGACTGCGGCAGTGGCTGGGCTCCCCCCGGGCCGCCCGCTACACGGGACCGCCGCCGCGCCGCCCGCTCGCGCTGCGCGGCCTCAAGGACATGCAGGCACCGGACGCGGAACTGCTGTGGCTGGCCGACGTCGAGGTCCTGCCGCCGCAGGTGGTGGCCCGTCGGCTCGGTCTCGACCCGGCCACCGTGACCGAGGAGCTCGCCCAGGTGCGCCGGCTGTTCCGGGACCGCTGCCGGCGCGGCCACCTCGACGCGCCGCCGGCCCCGCCGTGCCGCGGCTACGCCCGCCTGCTGGACGCGGTCACCAGGTCGCCCGCCGCCGACACCCCCGACGACCTCTCCCGCCACCTCGCCGACTGCCCCGACTGCGCCGAGGCCGCCGCCTGTCTGAGCCCGCACGACGACCGGCTGGCCGCGGCCCTCGCCGCCGGAGTGCTCGGCTGGGGCGGGCTCGCGCACCTGGAACGCCGCCGCCGTGACGCCGAGGCACGACGCGCCGCCGGGAGTCCGGCGCCGGACGACGACCGCGCGGAGGGCGTACCGGACGGCGACCCCCGGGCCCGGCTCGTCCGCGGCGGTCTCCTCGCCACCGCCGTCCTGGTGTCCCTGCTGGCGCTCACCGTCACCCTGGTCCCCTCCCGCGGCACCGCCGACGACGCCGCGGCGCCCACCGACACCGCGGACCGCCGCCCGGCCGCCGTCCCGGTCCCCTCGCCGCCGTCGGCGGACAGCCGGCCGTCACCGGACGCGGAACGGGCGTCCGCCGGTGCCGCGGCACCGGTCGCGGACGGGACACCGGACGAGAAGGCCCCCGACCCGGCGCCGCAGGGCACCGCCACACCCACCGCGAGCGCCGGGGGACCCACGGGCCCCGACCGCGCCCCGGCCCCGGACCCCGGCACGCCCGCCCCCGCCGCCTGCCGGGTCCGCTACGACCTCGTCAACCAGTGGCCCGACGGCTTCCAGGCCACCGTCACCGTCACCACCGTCCGCGCCCTCGACTCCTGGCAGGTCGCCTGGACCTTCCCCGACGGGCAGCGGATCGGTCAGATGTGGGACGCCGGGTACGCCCAGACCGGCCCGCGGGCCACCGCGACGGCCGCCGCCCACAACGCGTCCGTCCCCGCGGGCGGTCGCCTCGCCTTCGGCTTCCTCGCCTCCTGGCGCGGCCGGAACGCCCCGCCGTACGACTTCACGCTGAACGGCCGGGAGTGCGAGCGCGGGTGAGGCGTCCGCCGTCCCCGGAAAACGCGTTGACGGGCCTTGGTGGGGACGGGCTAGTGTGGCGGCACGTCACGCGGTGATCGCCGCGCGGTGAGGAACGTACGAGTGAGGAGGTGTCGACCGATGGCTGTCGTTGCGACGGGCGCTGCCCGCAACCAGGAACCCATCACGTCCACCTCCGTGGCCGCCGGCCGACCTCAGCCTTCCTGAGTCCCAGCGCCGGGGCCGCCCCCTGAAGGGCCACCCCTTGTCTTCCACCTCGTCTTCCACCTCCGTCTTCACCGCCCACTCCACCCTGACCCGCTACGGCTGGGACGAGGACTGGGCCGACGCGTTCGCCCCGTACGCCGCCGAAGGGCTGCTGCCCGGCCGCGTCGTCCGGGTCGACCGCGGTCAGTGCGACGTCGCCACCACCGACGGGACCCTGCGGGCCGACACCGCGTTCGTCACCCCGCACGACCCCCTGCGCGTCGTCTGCACCGGCGACTGGGTCGCCGTCGAACCCGACGGCAGCCCGCGCTACGTACGGACGTGTCTGCCGCGCCGTACGGCCTTCGTGCGCTCCACCTCCTCCAAGCGGTCCGAGGGGCAGATCCTCGCGGCCAACGTCGACCACGCGATCGTCGCCGTCTCCCTCGCGGCCGAACTCGACCTCGCGCGGATCGAACGGTTCCTCGCCCTGGCCTGGGAGTCCGGGGCGCAGCCCCTGGTCGTGCTCACCAAGGCCGACCTCGTCCCCGACCCGGTGACGCTGGCGTACCTGGTGGCGGACGTGGAGACCGCCGCGCCCGGTGTGACGGTGCTGTCCGTCAGCGCCGAGCACGGGGAGGGGATCGACGTCCTCTCCGCCGTGGTCGGCGGGGGCACGGCCGTGCTGCTCGGGCAGTCAGGCGCCGGCAAGTCCACCCTCGCCAACGCCCTGCTCGGCGAGGACGTCATGGACGTCCAGGCCATCCGGGACGTCGACGGCAAGGGCCGGCACACCACCACCACCCGCAACCTCCTCGCCCTGCCCGGCGGGGGAGTCCTGATCGACACCCCCGGGCTGCGGGGCGTCGGGCTCTGGGACGCGGGCACCGGGGTCGGGCAGGTGTTCGCCGAGATCGAGGAGCTGGGCCGCGACTGCCGGTTCCACGACTGCGCCCACGAGAGCGAGCCGGGCTGCGCCGTCCTCGCCGCCATCGACGGCGGCGAGCTGCCCGAACGCCGGCTCGAGAGCTACCGCAAGCTCATGCGGGAGAACCAGCGCATCGTCGCCAAGACCGATGCCCGCCTGCGCGCCGAGATCCGCAAGGAGTGGAAGCGCCGGGGAGCCGCGGGCAAGGCGGCGATGGAGGCCAAGCGGGGCCGCGTGCGGTAGCGGAACGCACGCCGGGCCTCCGACGCGATGTCCGATTTCCGCCAGCCCGGTCCGCCGGGCCGGCGGAGACTGGACAGCGTGACGCAGAACGTGACGGAGCGCGCGGAGCACGCGCAGCACGAGGACAGCAGGTACGAGGCCGTCCGCAGCCGGGACGCCCGGTTCGACGGCGCGTTCTTCTTCGCGGTCGAGACCACCGGCATCTACTGCCGGCCCAGCTGCCCGGCGGTCACCCCGAAGCGGCGCAACGTGCGCTTCTTCGCGACGGCCGCCGCGGCCCAGGGCTCGGGCTTCCGGGCCTGCCGGCGGTGCCGCCCGGACGCCGTACCGGGCTCGGCGGACTGGAACGTCCGCGCCGACGTCGTCGGCCGGGCCGTGCGGCTGATCGGCGACGGCGTCGTCGACCGCGAGGGCGTCGCCGGACTCGCCGGCCGGCTCGGCTACAGCGCCCGCCAGGTCCAGCGGCAGCTCACCGCCGAGCTCGGCGCCGGGCCCGTGGCCCTGGCCCGCGCCCAGCGGGCGCACACCGCGCGCGTCCTGTTGCAGACCACCGGCCTGCCCGTCACCGAGATCGCGTTCGCCTCCGGGTTCGCCAGCGTCCGGCAGTTCAACGACACGATCAGGGCCGTGTTCGCGGCCACCCCGAGCGCGCTGCGCGCCGCCGCCCCGGCCCGGGACCGGCCCGCCCGGCGCGACGCCACCCCCTCCGCCGGCATCCCCCTGAGGCTCGCCCACCGGGGCCCCTACCAGCACGGGCCCGTCTTCGACCTGCTCGGGCACGAGGCCGTGGCCGGGGTCGAGGAGGTGAGCGGCCCGCCCGGCCGACGCGTGTACCGGCGCACCCTGCGCCTGCCGTACGGCACCGGGATCGTCGCCGTCGACGAACGGCCGGGCGGGCCGCGCACCGGCCCCGGCGGCTGGCTGGAGGCCCGTCTCCACCTCACCGACCTCCGCGACCTGACCACCGCCGTGCAGCGGCTGCGCCGGCTCTTCGACCTCGACGCCGACCCCTACGCCGTGGACGAACGGCTCGCCGCCGACCCCCGGCTCGCGCCCCTCGTCGCCGCCCGCCCCGGGCTGCGCTCACCCGGTACCGCCGACCCCGGTGAACTCGCGGTGCGGGCCGTGGCCGGACGGGCGCGGTCCGAGCGCCTGGTCCGGCGGTACGGCAAGGCCCTGGACGCGCCGTGCGGCACCCTGACCCACCTCTTCCCCGAACCGGCCGTCCTCGCCGCCGCCGAGCCCGCCGGCACCCTGGGCGCGCTCGCCGCGGCGCTCGCCGACGGCGCGGTACGCCTGGACCCCGGCGCCGACCGGGACGAGGCCGAACGGGCGCTGCTCGCCGTGCCCGGCGTGGACGCCCGCACGGCCGCCGTCGTCCGCACCCGCGCCCTCGGCGACCCCGACGTCGCCCCGCCCGACGCCGCTGTGCCCGAGACCTGGCGCCCCTGGCGCTCGTACGCACTGAACCACCTGCGCGCAGCAGGAGAGTGGGAGCAGCACCGATGACCACCATGAACGGCACGACGGGCACACCCCCTGCGACCGGCACGCCCGTGACGTACTGGAGCGAGATCGACAGCCCCGTCGGCCCGCTGCTCCTCACCGCGGGGCCGGACGGGGCGCTCACCTCCCTGTCCGTGCGCGGCCAGAAGGGCGGCCGGAGCGTCCAGGACGGCTGGCGGCAGGACCCCGGGCCCTTCCGGGCGGCGCGGGAGCAGCTCGCCGCCTACTTCGCCGGAGAGCTCGAGGAGTTCCGGCTGCCGCTGCGCGCCGAGGGCACCGCCTTCCGGGAACGCGTGTGGGCCGCCCTGGACGACGTGCCCTACGGCGCGACGACGACGTACGGCGAGATCGCGGCGCGCATCGGCGCCTCCCGCCCCGCGGTCCGCGCGGTCGGCGGGGCGATCGGCGCCAACCCGCTGCTGATCCTGCGCCCCTGTCACCGGGTGATCGGCGCCGACGGCTCCCTGACGGGATACGCGGGCGGCCTGGAACGCAAGACCCGGCTGCTCGCCCTGGAGGGGGTCAGGACCGCTAACCGGCCAGCACCGCGCCCAGCCACGCCCCGGTGATCAGCAGGCAGGCGAAGAGTTCCGTCAGCACGCCGGTGCCGCCCGAGCGCATCGCCGTCCGCAGTGCCGCCATCGCCTCGCCGTGCCGGCCGAGCCGTATCCGCTCGGCGAGGTAGATGCCGCCCAGGAAGCCGGGGATCGCGCCGAGCACCGGGACGAGCACGAAGCCGAGGAAGGCGCCCGCGCCCGCGTACGCCATGACCCGGCGGGTGGCGTCGTCCGCGCGCAGCCGTCGGGAGGGCAGCGACCAGCGCACGGCCTGGGACAGGAGCAGGACGACCGTGGCCCCCACCAGCACGGCCCACGCGAGCGGCTGCTGATCCTTCAGCGCCCACCACAGGACCCCGGCCCACACCAGCCACGATCCGGGCATGCCGGGGAACAGCACCCCGCACAGCCCGAGCAGGATGACCAGCCCGGACAGCAGGAGGTCCCACGCTCCCATCTGTCCAGGGTGCCGGACTCGGGCCCGGTCCGCAGATGTCGTGCCGGCGTCGGGCCCGGCTCAGCGCCTGCGGGCCACCCACTCCCGCTCGTAGGCGTGCCAGCCCAGCTGGAGGCGGGTGGTGACCCCGGTCAGCTCCATGAGGCGCTTCACCCGGCGCTGCACGGTCCGCAGGCCCAGGTCGAGCTGCTTGGCGACGCTCGCGTCGGTCAGGCCGGCCAGCAGCAGGGAGAGGATCTCCAGGTCGGTGCCGTCGGGCGCCTCCGGGCCGTGCTCCGTGACACCGGACGCGCCCAGCCGCAGCGGGAGGGCGTCCTGCCAGATCGACTCGAAGAGGCCCGACAGCAGTTCCAGCAGGCCGCTGGCGTGCACGACCAGCGCGGCCGGCTCCGAGGAGTGGGCGGTGAGCGGCACCAGGGCGAGTGCCCGGTCGGCGACCACCAGCTTGGTCGGTACCCGGTCCACCACCCGGACCTGCTCGTCGCGGCCCAGCGCGGCGGTCAGTTCCGTGATGCCGGTGGGCAGGTCCAGCACCGCCCGCTCGACCACCACCCGGTAGCGGACCCCGCGTCCGGTGGCCTGCTCCTCCGCGTCGTTCTCCATGCCGGTGACGGCGACCGGGTTGCCGGTGACCAGCGCGCACACCTCCTCGCTCGCTCCCAGCTGGAGCTGGAGGAAGCGCTGGGCGACCGCGGCGGCGCCGGTCACCACCTCCACCAGGTCGTGCACCGCGGGCTCGGACGCCGCCGCCCGGTACTCCTCGGCCAGCAGGGCCGCCGCCAGCTCCGCCTTCTCCAGCTCGTGCCGCTGCTGGGTGAGCAGCGCGCCCAGGGCCACGCCCGGTGGCGCGGCGACCCAGCGGCCGGGCCGGGCCGAGGACTGGGCGGCGAGCCCGGTCTGCTCCAGCCGGCGCAGAGCGCGTTCCGTCTCCTGCTCGCCGAGCGCCAGCCGGCGGGCCAGGTCGGGCACGTCGGCCGCGCCCAGGGCCACCAGCGCCCGGTACGCCGACTCGTGCGCCTCCTTGAGCCCCAACACTCCCAGCATCAGGTGTCGTCCCTCCCCGAGAACCGACCTCAGCACCACCTGCGCGGAGCCCGTCCGTGGCGGGAAACGGCCACGGCGCAAACCCGCCTCCAGACATCATCGCCGTACGACGGGTCACTCTGCCAAGGTGGCGTCGCCGGGCGGTTCTCCCGTGGGGGGTGGGACCGCCCGGCCACGCCCGCTCGCACCACCGTTCGACACGTCCCCCGAAACGCGTCCGGCGCGTGCGGGTACGCCGGATTTTCCGGATGCCCCGTTCTCCTACGGCTCCCGCGGTGGACAATCAGGGGCATGAGTCAGCAGGGGGGAAGGTCCACCGGCCGGGACGACGACTGGTGGGCGCAGCTGTACGACGACTCCACCGGCGACACCGGTCCCACGGTCGCGCCCGATTCCCTGGACGACCGGTTCGCCTCGGCGGCGGGGACGGTGTCCCGCGGCCCGGACCACGGCATACGGGGCGGGGCCAAGCCCCCACCGCCGACGGACCGCACTCCGCCCGCGACCGAGACCACCGCGCCGTCCGCGGACCGGCCTCCCTGGTGGGCCGCCGCCGTCCCCGGCCCCCGTACGCCGGGTCCGACGCGACCCGACGACACCCCGCGCGGCGACGACACGCCGGGTGGGGGCGACAGCCCGCGCGGTGGTGACACGCCGGGCGGCGACGGCACGCCGGGTGGGGGCGACAGCCCGCGCGGCGGTGACACGCCGGGCCACCCCGGTCCGCCCTCGCCCGGGGCCCCGTGGGAACCACCGCCCGCCGCGCCCCCCGGCCCCGTGAACTTCCCGCCCGGACCCCCGCGGCCCGGGGCTCCCGACCACCGGGCGGGGCAGCCCACCGGCCGACAGCCCGCCCCCGCCCAGCCGCCCGACCCCGCGCCCCCGGCACCCCCCGTACGGCCCGCGCCCCCGGCGCCGCCCGCGCCGTCCGGGACGCCCACACGGCCCGGGCCGCCCGCGCCGTCGCCGTCCGAACCCCTCGCACCACCCGCACCCACGGTCCCGCCAGCACCCACGGTGCCCCCCGCGCCGTCGGCGCCGCCCGCCTCCCAGCCCTCCGCACCGCCCGCGCCCCCGCAGCCGGCCGCGGCGCCGGGCGGTCCTCGTGGGCGTACCACCTCGGGGAGCGGGGCCGGCGATCTCCGGGAGCCCGCCGCCACGGACGGACCGGCCGCCCCGCCTCCTCCCCGGACCACCCTCGACCTCCCCCCGCTCCCGCCTCCGTTCCTGCCCTCGCCGTTCCCGCACGCAGGGGACGGTGGCGGGCCCGCGTCCCCCTCACGGGACTACGTGGGCTCCCGGCCGCCCACCTACGACGCCGAGCCCACCGCGCTGCCGGCCGCCGACCCCGAGGGGCTCGACGGGCTGGTGCCGGACACCGTGCTGGACGGCGCCCGGTACGGGACCTGCACGCTGCGGGCCGTCTCCGTGCGGGGAGACTCCGCGCGCTACCGGGGCGATCCACGCCGCGACGCGCTGCTCGTCGCCCGGTTCGGCGCGGGGGAGCAGGCGCTCGTCCTGGTGGCGATGGCGACCGGCGCCCGTGCGACGGCCGGGGCGCATCTCGCGGCCGCCGACGCGTGCCGGTGGATCGGCCGTGCCGTGGGCCGCAGTCACGCCCGGCTCGCCGAGGACCTCCGGGCCGGCCGGCGCGGCGACCTGAAGTCCGGCCTGCACCGCCTCACCGACCGCAGTCTCGGACGGCTCCGCGCCGCCGCCGCCGAACAGGGCCTGACCCCCGAGGAGTACGCGGCCACCCTGCGCTGCCTGCTGCTGCCCGCCGACCCCGCGTGCCGGACGAGGGTGTTCTTCGGCGTCGGCGCGGGCGGGCTGCTGCGGCTGCGGGGCGGTGCCTGGCAGGACATGGAGCCCCGGGGCGGCGACGTCACGGGTGAGCCCGTCGTGGGGTACGGCTCTCCCAGGGGCGGGGCGGCGGGCGAGACGCCCGAGGGCGACCGGCTCACCATGGACCTCGGCATCACGACACCGCCGGGCCCGTCCACGCAACCGCCCGCCGGGCCCCGCAGGCCCTTCCGCTTCCGTGCCTCCGTAGCCCGCCCGGGTGATGTGCTCCTGATGAGCACCGCCGGCCTCGCCGAGCCGCTGCTGAGCGAACCGGAACTGGGCCGGCACCTCGCGCGGCGGTGGCCGGGCCGTACTCCGCCCGGCCTCGCGGAGTTCCTCGCCGACAGCGGAGTCCGGGTCAAGGGGTACGCCGACGACCGCACGGCGGCCGCCGTATGGGAGGCGTGACGCGGCTCGCTGTGCCATACGTAGAGCCATGGCCAAACAGAACGTCGCGGAACAGTTCGTCGACATCCTCACCCGCGCCGGAGTCGAACGCCTCTACGGAGTCGTCGGCGACAGCCTCAACCCGGTCGTGGACGCCGTGCGCCGCCACCCCGGCATCGAGTGGGTGCACGTCCGGCACGAGGAGACCGCCGCCTTCGCCGCGGGGGCGGAGGCGCAGGTCACCGGCAAGCTGACCGCGTGCGCCGGCTCCTGCGGCCCCGGGAACCTCCATCTCATCAACGGCCTCTACGACGCCCACCGGTCCATGGCCCCCGTCCTCGCCCTCGCCTCGCAGATCCCGTCCAGCGAGATCGGCCTCGGGTTCTTCCAGGAGACCCACCCCGACCAGCTCTTCCGGGAGTGCAGCCACTACAGCGAGCTGATCTCCAGCCCGAAGCAGATGCCGAGGCTGCTCCAGACCGCCATCCAGCACGCCGTCGGCCAGGGCGGCGTCAGCGTCGTCTCCCTGCCCGGCGACATCGCGGACGAGCCCGCCCCGGAGAAGGCCCCCGAGACCGCCCTGGTCACCTCCCGGCCGACCGTCCGCCCCGGCGACGAGGAGCTCGACCGGCTGGTGCGGATGATCGACGACGCCGACAAGGTCACCCTGTTCTGCGGCAGCGGCACGGCGGGCGCGCACGCCGAGGTGATGGAGTTCGCCGGGAAGATCAAGTCCCCGGTGGGGCACGCCCTGCGCGGCAAGGAGTGGATCCAGTACGACAATCCCTTCGACGTGGGGATGAGCGGGCTGCTGGGCTACGGCGCGGCCTACGAGGCCACCCACGAGTGCGACCTGCTGATCCTGCTCGGCACGGACTTCCCGTACAACGCCTTCCTGCCCGACGACGTCCAGATCGCCCAGATCGACGTCCGGCCGGAGCGTCTGGGCCGGCGTTCCAAACTGGACCTCGCGGTGTGGGGCGACGCGAAGGAGACCCTGCGCTGCCTGATCCCGAGGGTGCAGGAGAAGAAGAGCCGCCGCTTCCTCGACCGGATGCTGAAGAAGCACGCGGACGCCCTGGAGGGCGTGGTCAAGGCCTACACCCGCAAGGTCGACAAGCACGTCCCGATCCACCCCGAGTACGTGGCCGCCGTGCTGGACGAGGTCGCCGACGACGACGCCGTCTTCACCGTCGACACCGGCATGTGCAACGTCTGGGCCGCCCGCTACATCTCGCCCAACGGCCGCCGCCGCATCATCGGTTCCTTCTCGCACGGCTCGATGGCGAACGCGCTGCCGATGGCGATCGGCGCCCAGTTCACCGACCGGCGGCGACAGGTCGTCTCGATGTCCGGCGACGGCGGGTTCACCATGCTGATGGGTGACTTCCTCACCCTCGTCCAGCACGATCTGCCGGTGAAGGTCGTCCTGTTCGACAACTCCTCACTGGGCATGGTCGAGCTGGAGATGCTGGTCGCGGGCCTGCCCTCGCACGGCGTGGCCAACGTCAACCCCGACTTCGCCGCCGTCGCCGAGGCGTGCGGGGCCTTCGGCGTACGGGTGGAGAAGCCCAAGGAGCTGGCCGGGGCCCTGAAGGCCGCGTTCGAGCACAAGGGGCCGGCCCTCGTCGACGTCGTCACCGACCCCAACGCGCTGTCCATCCCGCCGAAGATCAGCGCCGACATGGTCACCGGCTTCGCCCTGTCCGCGTCCAAGATCGTCCTGGACGGAGGGGTCGGCCGGATGCTCCAGATGGCCCGCTCCAACCTGCGGAACGTGCCCCGGCTCTGACCTCGGACCGTCCTCGGACCTGACCGATCGAGCGGTCGTGACGATTCGACATGACTGGCCGGGGTCCGAACGGGCAAGGCTTCCCCCGTGAGGTTGTTCGAAGAGGAGGGGAAGCGACATCAGTAAGCGGACGGGGGACATGGAGAGGGAGACGACGCCACAGCTCAGCCGACGGCTCGGGCGGGCGGACCTGCGGGCGGTGCCCGAGAGCCGGCGAGCGCTGCGTGAGCTGCTGCGGCACTGGGGCGGGCCCGGACGGTCGGAGATCGCGGAACTGCTCACCAGCGAGCTCGTCACCAACGCGCTGGTGCACACCGGCGAAGGGGCCGTGCTGACCGCCACGGTCGGGCCGCGCGCGCTGCGGGTCGAGGTGCGGGACTTCGTCGCCCGGCCGCCCCGGCCGCGCTCGCCCGATCCGGAGGAGAGCACCAACGGCAGAGGGCTGGTCCTCGTGGAGTCCCTCGCCGACGACTGGGGCGTGCGGCCGTGCGAGACGGGCGAGCCGGGCAAGTCGGTCTGGTTCGAACTGGACGCCGAGGCCGCCTGAGCCGCCGGTGACCGGGCGCCTCAGGCGGCATGCGGCTAACCGAACTGCTGCTCCAGGTCCTTGAGCTTGCGCTCCAGGGAGTCCAGGCGCGGCAGTGCCTGGGTGTCGTCCTCCGCGGTGAGGTCGACGGTCACCTGGTCAGTTCCGCCGCGGACGGGCTGCAGCGAGGGCCGCTGGCGCACGGGCAGGGGGTCCGGGGTCGATATGGCAGGCTCCGCAGTGGCCCGTTCGGCACCCCGCTCGACCTGCTGCACCTCGACCTCGACCGGCCGACCGCCGCGGCCGGGGAAGCCCCGGTGCCCGTGGCCCCGGCTGATCGCCTTGAGCTGCGCCCGCTCCAGGCGCTCCTGCTCGCGCCGGCGCTGCTTGGTCTCTTCCTTGCGACGCCGGTCGTCGCGCACCTCGTCGACCGCCTCGTCGAGGCTGCGCACGCCCTCCAGGAGCATCAGCGACCAGGCGCGGTACGTCTCCCTGGGGGCCCGCAGCCAGCGGACCATGCGGATCTGCGGGAGCGGACGCGGCACGAGGCCCTGCTCGCGCAGTGCGGCCCGGCGGGTCTGCTTCAGGGCCCGGTCGAACAGCACCGCCGCCGACAGGGACATGCCCGCGAAGAAGTGCGGGGCACCCGCGTGACCGAGGCCGCGGGGCGCGTGCACCCAGTTGAACCACGCGGCCGCGAAGGCGAAGGTCCACACGAGTATGCGGGAGCCGAGCGCCGCGTCACCGTGGCTGGCCTCGCGCACCGCGAGGACGGAGCAGAACATCGCCGCGCCGTCGAGGCCGAACGGGACCAGGTACTGCCAGCCGCCGGTCAGGCCGAGGTTCTGCTCGCCGAAGCCGACCAGACCGTGGAAGGAGAGCGCCGCGGCGACCGCGGCGCAGCAGAAGAGCAGGACATAGGAGAAGGTGCCGTAGAGGGCCTCCTTGCGCCTGCGGCGCTCCTCCATGCGCTCCCACGAGTCGTCCGCGCCCGCGTCCTTCCCCGAGGAACGCTTGCCGCGCGCGAGCACCGCCACCGCCGCCAGCATGCCCAGGAGCAGCACGGCGCCCGGAAGCAGCCAGTTCAGCGATATGTCGGTCAATCTCATCTGGGGTCCCTTGCATTGGGATAGGGCGTAACGCCCGCCATGGTGGCCCAAACCCGGCGGCCCTCAGGGGGGTTTCGGGGCAAGAGGCCGCCAAGTGGGTGCGAGGGGGTGCCCAGGGCGACGATCTGCTCGAACTGCCGCGTGAGGAGCGGGAATTGAGTTCGAATAAGATAACCCGTACGAGTGGTTCCGTGGAAACCGCCCGTGCTGCACGAGGGAGTTGTGGAGCGAGCCCGGTGATCTCGAGGGACCGCCGCGGGCGGGTGCGCCGGGCGGCGGCTCAGACCGCCGTGGCGAGCAGCTTGCCGACGCGGTCCGCGTCACAGGTGCGCGGGCAGGTGGCGCAGGTGTCCTTGGGGCGCAGCGTGTAGAACATGCAGCAGCTCGCCCGGTCCCGGGTGTGCAGCGACTCGCCGTCCGGCCCCGTCAGTTCGCGGAACGCGGCGTCGCCCACGTACGGCTTGGTCGCGCCCGGCAGCAGCAGCTCCAGCTCGTGCCGGGCCCGTTCCTGCTCGCCGAGCAGGTGAGCGACGTACCACAGGCCCTCCACGACCTCGTCGGTCGCCATGCCCCACAGGGCGCGTCCGCGCCGCCGCATGCGCGGTCCGAAACCCGCCAGCACCGGCTCCAGGTGCTCCGCCACGGAGGCCCGCACCTCGGCCCGCAGCGCCTCCTCGTCGGCGACCACACGGGCACCGGGCAGGGCGGCGGCCGGATCGCCCGGCAGGCAGGCGAAACCGGCGGCCCGCACGGCCATGCGGCCGAGGGGCAGGCCGGCGGCGGAGCGGTCGTAGGCGACCTGGGCCGCGGGATAGCGGGGGACCCGGCGGTGCAGGAACCACGGCACGGTGATCAGCAGACAGGCCGGCCACGCGTACCGGTGCAGACCGAAGCTCGCGATCACGTCCGGCCGGGCCCGCTGCCCGTAGTCCCGCAGCACCTGGGCGTCGTCCCAGGCGAGGAACGCCTCCAGTTCCGCCCCGCCCGCGGCGAGCGAGCCGGCCGGGACCCACCCGCCGTCGCACGGCAGGTCGCCGTCGGCGTCCAGCTCGGTGACGCCCAGTCCCGGGAGGACCTCGGACAGGCGCGCGTAGGCGTCCGCGAAGGCCGTGCGGGTGACAGGCATGCGGGACCACCGTTCCACGTCGGACCACGGGCTGTTTGAGGTAAGCCTTACCTTATCGAAAATTCGCGGGATTTGAACTGGCGGCCGGTGCGCTTATGGTGCTTGACGGACAGGCGACAACCCGCCGTAATGACCCCAAGTACCGACACGTCCCGCAGGAGGACCCGTGAAGCCGAGCGCGCAGGGGCCCCCAGGGACGGGCACCGGGCGGGCCCGCACCGCCGAGCGGGCCGGAGCGGCCGGCATACCCGTGCAGCCCCGCGCCGCGGACGGCGACCGGGACCGGGCCCCGGGGCGCGCGGGCCCTGCCGGGGGCGTACGCGGCGAGCACACGCACAGCGAACCCCTCCCGCCCCGCCCGCGCGTCCTCGTGCAGCGCTCCTCCGTACGCGGGCAGGTCCTCGACGCCCTGCGCACCGCGCTGGTGGCCGGCGAGCTGCGCCCCGGCGAGGTCTACTCGGCACCCGCGCTCGGCGAGCGGTTCGGCGTCTCGGCCACGCCCGTACGGGAGGCCATGCAGCAGCTCGCCCAGGAGGGCGCCGTCGAGGTCGTCCCCAACCGGGGCTTCCGCGTCCTCGAACGCGGCGACCGGGAGCTGGCCGAACTCGCCGAGGTCCGGGCGCTCATCGAGGTCCCCGTGATACTGCGCCTGGCCCGGACCGTCCCCGCCGAACGCTGGGCGGAGCTGCGCCCCCTCGCCGAGGCCACCGTCCGGGCCGCGTCGTCCGGCTGCCCGGCGGCCTACGCCGAGGCCGACCGCGGCTTCCACCGCGCGGTGCTCGTGCTGGCCGGCAACGACCAGCTCGTCCGGATCGCCGGTGACCTGCACCGCCGCGCCCAGTGGCCGCCGGCCGGCGCCCCCGCGGTACGGGGGCGGGCCGACCTGATCGCCGACGCGCACGAACACACGGCGCTGCTGGACGCGCTGATCGCCGGCGACCTGGACGTGGTGCGGACCCTGGTGGGGGAGCACTTCACGGGCGCCTAGTAGTGCTTCGTTAGGTTCTGGGCTGTCTGCGGCGGCTTTGTGGGTTGGGTAGAGGCCGTCCGCAGGTGGTGCAGGCACCGGTCCAGCACCTCAGGAGGTCCTGAAGAACGTCGAGGACCTGGTAGAGGGTCAGGCCGGTGTGTGGGCTTTTGGGTCGAGCCGCCTGAGGGTGAGGAATGCCTGAGCGGCGGTGACGAGCGTGACGTGGTGGTGCCAGCCGCGCCAGGTGCGGCCCTCGAAGTGGTCCAGGCCCAGACCGTGCTTGAGTTCGCGGTAGTCGTGCTCGATCCGCCAGCGCATCTTCGCCCAACGCACCAGGTCAGCGACCGGGGTGGTGGCGGGCAGATTCGATATCCAGTACCCGGTCGGAGCGTCCTGGCCCTCCGGCCATTCGACCAGGAGTGTCTGGGCGGGCAGGACGCCGTCCCACCTGCTGCGGCCGCCGCCCGCCTCCTGGGCTGAGGCCAGGGACTGCTTGCCCGCAGGCCTCACGGTCAGCACCGCGAACCGTGAGGCCATCGCGCCCTTGCTGCCCTGTCGCCAGGTCACCTCGGTGAACCGGCCGGCACCGGCCTCGACCGCGAGGACCGAGACGGCTCGTGGCGAAGTGCGGTAGCGGGCCAGCGTCGGCGGACCGAGCCCGCCGTAAGCGGGCTGGTGCGGCTCGGCATCCTCCCGGTGGGCGACTTCCTTCCCGGTCAGGGCGAGAACATAGGACAGCCCACGCTGTTCGAGACCGATCCGGAAGGGGGTGCTGACGCCGTAGCCGGCGTCGGCGACCACCACCGGCGCCTTCAGCTGCCACTCGCCGAGCGTGTCGAGCAGGCCGAGCGCGAGACGCCATTTCTCCTGGTGGACGATGTCGTCGGGTACTCCCGCCCTGCGGCATCGGTCCGGATCGTCCGTCCACTCGCGCGGCAGATACAGCTGCCAGTTCAACGGGCAGGACGCGGTGTCGGTGGCGGCGTGGACGCTGACCGCGACCTGGCAGTTCGCCCGCTTGCCGACGGCTCCGCAGTACTGGCGTGCAACGCCGGCCGACGCGGTGCCGCACTTGGGGAACGACACGTCGTCGACAACCCACACCTCGGGCGTGATCACCTCGGCGATCCGCTCGGCGGTCCGCCGTCTGACCGGCAGCGGGTCCCACGGCGACTGGTTCACGAACTGCTGCAGGGCCTGCATGTTCCCGTCCGGCAGCCGCTCGGCCATCGGCTGGACCGACTTCCGCCGGCCATCGAGCATCAGGCCCCGCAGATAACACTCGCCCCAACGCCGCTGATCCCGACGCGGCAACGACCCGAACACATCGGCAACAAACCCCGCTAACTCGCCCCGGAGCCGTTCCACTTCCCCCAGCTTCACCCTGGAAGGCTGCCCACCACCAACCGAGATCACTCAACGTAACGAAGCACTACTAGGCACGCACCTGCCGGCAGAACGCCAAGGGCCGTCGACAGCCCGCTGCGCGGCCCGCCGAGCCTCAGCAAGGGAACCGCTTGGGGCCGGACCCCGTTTGGGCATGCATGCGCCGGTTTGCTGCAGGTTCTATGCCGCCTGGTCCCAGCTGTCCGGGAGGTGATTCTCGTCGGGCGGGCGCTGTGTGGCCTTCTCGCGGGCGCGGCCCGGGATGGACAGGCTGGTGAGGTACCAGGGCAGTGGCCATACGGTCTCCCACCACGGTGTCTGGGGTTCGAGGAGCAGGTCTGCGGCTGCGGTGGTCATGCCGGCGGCGAGGCTCCAGCACAGCAGACGTCCGGTCCGCTGCACGGCGCGGGCGGTCCGGTGCGTGGCGGGGGAGGGGTGGCGGCTTGGGCTGGAGCAGGGCATGCGTCTGCCCAGTGCGTTCATCGGGGAAGAGTGTCCTTCACAGCAGGGGTGGTTGCCGCGGGTTGGGGGACCACGCATGCAGGACGAGGAAAGTGTGCATTGCGTGAAGCCGTGGGTGCAGGAGAGCCTCACGTCCGCCGTACGCTCTGAGACAACTTGCCTGGACAGCGCTTTCCGTCCGTGACCGGCGACGATGACCTGTGAGCGCCGTCCGGCAGCGTAGGAGGCAGGCCGGAACCTGGCCGAAACAAAACACCCGCTGACCTCCCCTTTAATGAAGGAGGCCCAGGTCACAAGGTTTCGGTCAAGGTATCGCCGATGAGTGGTAACAGAACCATCAATTCCGCCCGGACTGCAGGGTGGTCAGGGTGGTTAGGTCCGGTTTGCCGCGCTGAAGCGGCGGGGCTGATTCCGGACCGCATGTCACGGGCGTTCGGGGGGACGTCGCGCCGGATTGTGTGCCACTGGTGACCGCTGGGGTCGCCGGTTCTGACTTCCTGTGGGGGGAAGCTCATGCACTCGCGTGCCGACCGCACGCCGTTTCGGCGTGCCCGGAGAACACACAGAACTGCATTGATATCGGCGATCACCACGGCTGCTGTGATGATCGCCGCAGCTCCCGGTCTGGCTGCGGCACCGAAGGCCGAGCTGCCGCAGCCGGAGAGCCCGTGGACGAAGCCGACCAAGGTGGAAGTGCCCGCGACACCGGCCGGTTCGATCACGGCGCCGGACTCGGAGGCCGAGGCCAAGCCGTCGGCAGAGGTCGCAGCCTGGCGGGCGGCCCGGAAGGCTCGTGCGACAGGCGACGCACCGGCCAAGACCCCGGCGTCCCGCTCGGCTACCGCTGCCGCTGCCGCGTCCGATTACCTGCCCGAAGGGCAAGGCGAGGTGCCCTGGCACCAGACTGTCGACACCCGCCTGAACGACGCCCTGGTGGCGCGGGTGAACGTCTCCAACGGCAACCTGATGCTGGCGGCGACGGACTTCGACATCGCTGGCGTCGGCCAGGAAATCCAGCTCACCCGCACCTACAACTCCCTCGAAGCGCCGTGGGGGAAGGTGTCGCAGCGCTGGTGGCAGGGATACGAGCGCTACCTGCAGATCAACGACGGTGAAGTCGACGTCTTCGACGCCACCGGCGCCCTGCTGCGCTTCACCGCCAGGACCGACGGCGGCTACACCACCCCCGCCGGCTATTCGAAGGACTTGAAGAAGAACGCGGACGGCACCTACACCCTCACCGACCGCAAGTCCGGCACCAAGGACACCTACAACGAACACGGCACCCTGACGAAGGTCACGGACAAGAACAAGGGCACGATCACCGTCGACCAGCACGACGAAGGCGCCGAGCACAAGGGCTTCAAGCTCACCGAGACCCGCTCGGGTCGCTGGATCGACCTCGTCAAGACCTACCCGAACCAGTGGCAGGCCAAGGACCACACCGGCCGCACCGCCGTCCTCGACCTCGACGGATCCGGCAACCTCGCCAAGGTCACCGACACCGCCGGCAAGGCCACCGCCTACGAGTACGACTCCTCCCGCCGGGTGACGAAGGTGACCACCCCCGAAGGCACCGTCACCCTGTTCACCTACGACAGCCACAACCGCGTCACCTCCATGCAGCGCGCCACAGAATCCGCCTCCGGCGGGCACACGGGCCCGACCTGGCGCTACGACTACGGCGCGGCCACCCCCTCCGACGCCGGCACGACGACCGTGACGGACCCGGACGGCGACGAGACGATCTACACGCACAACGCCGACGGCGAGGTCACCAAGGTCACCGACCCCCTCGGCCACTCACGCCACTCCACCTACAAGAACCACCTCACCCAGACCGCGATCGACGCGATGGGCACCGGCACGGACGGCACCGGCGGCAACACCACCACCTACGGCTGGGACGGCCGCAACAACGCCGTCTCCCAGAAGCTCCCGCTCGGGGCGACGGCGTCCGTGACGGCGTACCAGACGGTCGCCGGCACCGACCTGCCCAACGACTTCACCACCGCGGACGGCCGCAAGGACTCCTTCAAGTACGACGCCAACGGCAACACGATGTCGGTGACGACGTCGGGCACCGCGGGCGGCACCCGTGAGTACACCTACAACGAAGCCACCCCCAAGTGCGGCGGTTTCGAGGGCCAGCGCTGCACCGCCAAGGACGCGGGCGGCAAGGTCACCTCCTTCACCTACGACGACCGGGGCAACCTGTGGAAGGTGAAGCCGCCGGCGCCGCTGGGAGAGACCACGTACACGTACGACGCGCTCGGCCGGGTGGAGACCGTCACCGACGGTCGTGGCATCAAGACCGTCTACACCTACGACAACCGCGACCGCGTGCGCGAGGTCTCCTCCACCAACTCCACCGTCACGTACTCCTACGACGGTGACGGCAACGTCAAGACCCGCACCGACGCCTCCGGCACCACCACCTGGGAGTACGACAAGCTCAACCGCGAGAAGCGCCGAACCCTGCAAAACGGCGCCCAGACCGTCCTCGCCTACACCCCGGGCGGCGACGTCGACTTCTACACCGACCCGACCGGAAAGACGGACTACACCTGGGACAAGGCCGGCCGCCTCGACCACCTGACGGCGCCGGACGGCAAGAAGACCGACTTCGACTACAACAACAACGACAAGCGCACCAAGACCGTCTACCCCGGCGGCACCACCCAGACCGTCACCATCGACAAGAACGGCCGCCCGGAAAAAATCAAGACCACCTCCGGCAGCCAGACCTTCATCGACCTCACCTACAGCTACACGAGCGCGGGCAAGGACACCACCAAGATCCGCACCCGCACCGACAACCTCACCCAGTACAAGACCACCTACACCTACGACTCCCAGGACCGCCTCACCTACGCCCTGGAAGCCGACTCCGCCGCTGCGCGGAAGGCGTCGTGGCTGTACTGCTTCGACAAGGCCGGAAACCTCACCAGCCGGGACGGCAGCAAGAACACCTGCCCCGGCGGCACGACGTACACCTACAACGACGCCTCACAGCTGAGCGGCAAGAACGGCTCCACCACCGGCTGGTCCTATGACAAGCTCGGCAACGAGACCTCGGCGGCCGACAACACCCCCCGCACGGGCGAGTCCTGGACCGACTACAGCCAGCTGGCCGGCATCACCTCGGGCGGCACAACCTACGACCTGGTCCACGCGGGCACCAGCAACGCGGAGCGCACCAAGCTCGGCTCGACCTGGTTCCACCACACGGCCCTCGGCCTGGCGTCCACGACCACAAACGGTGTCGACACCGGATTCATCCGCGAGCCTTCGGGCACGCTGAACTCCATGACGACTGGGGGGAAGTCCTACTACTACCTCACCGACGCCACCGGCAACGTCCTCGGCCTCGCCGACAGCACCGGCAAGCGGACGCACACCTACGCCTTCGGCCCCACCGGTCTCCCGCGCACCACACCCACGGAGTCCGTTCCCCAGCCGTACCGCTATGCGGGTGCGTAAGCGGACCCGACCGGCCTGTACAAGATGGGCCACCGCTACTACGACCCCACCCTCGGCCGCTTCACCCAGCCCGACCCCTCCGGCCAGGAACAGAATCCTTATCTCTATGCCGACGGCGACCCCGTCAACCGAATCGACCCCGGCGGGTTGTGGGACTGGGGCAAGTTCGCCAGCAAAACCGTCGGGACTGCAGTAGCTGGCGGAGCCGGAGGCTGCGCAGCGGGCGCTCTCGGCTCGATCTGGACGGGTCCGGGAGCCCTGGCCGGATGCGGGATCGGTGCGGCCACGGGTGGCGTGGGAGGCGCGGTGACAGGTGCCATCGACTACACATGGTCAGAAGTATTCGGCTGAGGCAGCATCACACATCGAAGGGTGTTTCAAGATGGACCCTATCTGGATTGTCGGCCTTATTGTGGGGGCGGTGATCGGTGGGCTCACCGTCGTGTTACTAGGACGGCGACGGTGAATCTGTAGACGTCTCGAATTCCTCTCGGTGCGACCGCAGAAAGCTAGACCGGCGGATGGCTGTCGCGCCTTGCGGACCTGCTCCGGGCAAGGCTTCTTCCGTTCTAATGGTCGTCGCAACACCCCAGTTCAGGGGTTGCGATGAACTTTGAGATTCGAAAAGCGCGGGGCCCTCAAAGCCGCAAGAAGCTCTTTTGCTGAACGAGCTGCATAATTCCAGCTCATGCAGCAGGGTGTGAGCAACGAGGACGCGTGCCGGGTCATTGAGGTGAACTCGAAGACCGGCAAGCGCTGGCGCAACGGACGCAGACCGTCCGGTCGGAACAAGGCGGCACCCCCGGTTCGCCCGGTGGTGCCGCCCTCCGCTTCCTCGGCGCGATGCTAGGCCAGGATGAGCGGATCTAAGTAGTTGACCGGAGAGAGCAAAAAGGCAGTTCAGGGTCACCGGCGCCAAGCTGGGTCGCAGCCTGTCCACTATCAGTCGAGAGATCGCCGCCACCGCACCAGGGGCACCACCGGTCAGGGGCGCAACCGGCCCTACGCCGCTCAGGAACGGCTATGCACCGACCATCTCACCACCCGTATCCGGTTGATGACTCGAACGAGTTTTTGCTGATGTTCGGAAACGTTCGACTTCCTCGCATCAGTTGATCTTGGTCCTCGGCGACTCGGTGGGCGCGGCTCCTTGGTGCGTGCCGATGAACATCTGTTTCTCCTTCGTTGAGCTGCACCGAAAGGGCACTGTGCGGCTGCACCGCCGGGGCAACTGGACAGCCGGCCGGAGCCGCCGACTGCGCAGGACCGCCCAGCCCGACCCGTCGGGGCAGGAAACCAACGCCTACCTCAATGCCGCCCTGCGCATTGAGGGCCGGATCGGCCCGTGCACCCTCCTGATCACCACCGCCACGCCCTGCCGCTCACAGCCGCGGACCGCGCCGACAGTGCAGGCGATGCCCACACCAGGCGCCCAGCGGGATCGGTGATGATCTGCACGTTCATGCCGTGCTTGCTTCTCATGTTTCCAAGGGCCGGTCGGCTGCGATTCGGTCGATCGGCAGCAACGTGCCGTCCAGGATCACGAATGTCCTGGGGGACGCCGTGCCGGCCGCGGCCAGCGCGGCGAGGACCGCACCCGCAGCAGCCGCTTCAAGCGCTGGACATTTCGCGAAGACCCCGCTGCAGGCGGTCGCGAGCCGGCAGGTCGGCAACGACAACGACGAAGGCTGATCAGCGGGCTGGCTCAGATGCGTAGAGTGGGAGTCGGGAGGAACGGTCCGATGATGAAGTCGACTTCGACGTCGACCTGCGAGAGTTGCAGGGCCAGGATCGACTTGATGTGTTCCGCGGGTTCCTCCGGGAGATCGGGCGGCGGCTGGGCAAGCCGGTGCTGATGGACCCGGAGGGCGATGCTGGCCATCCGGTGCTCGGCTTCGATGTCGAGGCCGGTCGAGTCGTTGTCCTCGCAGACCCGTTGGTCAGGTGACTGTGGCCCACGGCTGGGGTTCGCAGAAGGTTCCGTCGCGGAGCATCGCGAACAGGACGTCGGCCCGGCGCCGGGCAAGGCAAAACAGGGCCTGGGTGTGGTGCTTGCCCTGAGCGATCTTCTTGTCGTAGTAGGCCCGGGAGGCAGGGTCGCCCAAGGCGGCGAACGCGGAGAGGAAGAAGGCCCGTTTGAGCTGCTTGTTTCCCCTCCGGGAGGGTTGTTCGCCGCGGATCGAGGAGCCCGAGCTCCGGGTCGCGGGGGAGAGTCCCGCGTAGGCGGTGAGGTGGCCGGCGGTCGGGAAGGTGCTGCCGTCGCCGACCTCGATCAGGATGCGGGCTCCGGTCCTGACGCCGACGCCCGGCATCGAGGTCAGGACCTTGGAAAGAGGGTGGTCCTCCAGGAGTTCCCCGATCCGCCCGGCCAGCAGTTTGGGCTGGTTGAGCACGGCTGTCAGGGAGACTGCCAGGCTCGGGACGATCAACGAGGTCGCCCCGGTCCCCGGGACGGTAACGGTCTGCTCGTCCAGGGCGGCGAATATCTCCTCGACCAGACGCTCGGCCATCCGCAGCGCCTTCGGTCGCAGCAGGGTGACCAACCGTCGACGGCCGGCCTTGCGGATCTGAGCCGGGGAGCCAAACCGTTCCAGCAGCGTGAGGACGGCCGGATGCTGTAACCGCGGCCCCAGAACCCGTTCCAGCGACGGATGGATCTGGGTCAACAGACCGTCCAGCCGGTTCGCGACCCTGGTCGCTTCCCCTGCGAGATCGTCGTCGAACCCTACGATCATCTCCAGCTCGGCGATCGTCTCGTCCTCGCCGTCGATCGCCCGCAGCGTGTGCGGCATCGCGCGGGCCGCGTCCGCGATGATGAACGCGTCCCTCGCATCCGTCTTCGCGTCGCCCGGGTAGAGGTCGGCGATCCGCCGCATCGTCAGCCCCGGCAGGTAGGCGACCGGGCAGCCCATATCCCTCGCAACCGCCAGCGGAAGGGCACTGATCAAGGCCGGCTGGTCCACCACGACCAGCACCGTTCCGTGCTTGGCCTGAAGTTTCGCGAACAGCTCGCGGAGTTTGGGTTCGGTGTTGGGCAGGCGCTTGTCGAATGTCTTCTTGCCGGCCGGGGTGACGGCGGTGGCGTGGTGCCCTTGCCGACGTCCAGGCCGAGGAAGACGTCGATGTCGCCGGTGTCGATCACGTGCAGGCCCCTCCATCACGCTTTCGTCCGGCCTTGCCAGGGCATCGAGCTGCCACATCCACGTTAAGGAGAGCCCTTCCGGCTCGGGTGAAGCCGGTGCTCAAGCCCCTCATCAGCGGTCCGTCGATGCCTTCGGACCCGGTGACACCACCCCCCCCGGGTCATCAACAACAGGAGGGGGAAGTCATGCCGGACCCGAAGGCCAGAGGCCCCATTGCGGAGCCAACGAAGACGGTAACGGGGGGGCCGCCGGGTCGGTGGTGGTGGCCGCAGCGTCTGATCGAGCGCGAGCCGACCCTGCGGAATGCGCTGCTGTCTCTGATCGAGCCTGATGCGCGTGGGGACCGCAGGTTGTCGCTGCGCTGGACGTGCAAGTCCACCCGCAAGCTCGCTGCCGAACTGACTCGGCAGGGGATACGGGATCGGCCCGGCCGGTCCCATCCATCCCGGCCGGGGTCGACCCTCGGAGTACGTGCCGTCACCCGGCCACGGCGCCTTCCAGGCTCCAAGGTGACCTTCGCACCGCTGGCCATGGAGTCCAGAGCGGGAGTCGGGAGGAACGGGACGGTTCAGACACCTTCCGAGAGTCCCACCTTGAACTCAGCTTCATGACAGGCGCTTGACCTGCGTGTGTGCAGGCTCTCGGTTCGGCGGGGGCATGCATAGCCGGAACGGAGGACCCACAAAGGGCTACGGCCAGGAGGAACCGATCCTCGACTGGTTCCAGAAGTACCCCGTCAGCTCTCTGTCGCCGCCGTAAGCGACGTTCTCGCGCTGGAAGCCGGCCAGTTGCTCGGAGTCGGTGACGGCGGCGGCGCTCGGTGACGACAACACCGGCACTCGCGCCGACTGCTGAGCACTGTTCGTGCTGCGGCCTGTGCGTCGAGTGGGTCCTACTTGCCGAGCAGTCGGCGGGCCGACTGCTCGGGCCGGTTCGCTTCGAGCACCTGAACGTGCCGTGCCGGCCGGTAGCGGGACAGGCCCGCATCGAAAGCGCCAACCCTCCCTGCGTCAAGAGCCGTTATCCGGTCGGAGCTAGGACCAGTGGGACGTGACTTACGCGACGTTTGGAACGCTACGGTCCGGGGCCCACAAGCTCGGGCTACGGGGAGGTGATCGCGTTTCGGTCATCTCATCTCGCGAACGGTCGCAAGTGATCACGCAGACCTACTGTGCCTGCAAACGTTGCCGAGTGAAGAATGGGCGTGCGGTTGGTGCACACGCGAATATCGCGTACCAGAAAAAGACGGACGGGACAGCTGGCGGTGGGTGCTGCTCTGCTGGTCCTCGTGGAAGGCTCCCTCGCTGTGGGGGTCGCGGGCGCTGCTCCACAGTCCGTGTCAGAGGAGACCTCCACGGCACAGCCCGCGAAGCGGCCGTCCGGCGCCACGGACAGCCAGGCAGCCGCGAGGAAGAAGGCGCTACGGGCCAAGGGCTCCCTCGGCTGGGCAATTGCTCAGGCGAAGAGCAGCGGCAAGAAGATCGCCGCGACTGACGAGACGACCGCCACGACATCCACGGTGGCCAACCCGGACGGCACGGTGACCACTGAACTCACCGCAGGCCCCGAGCGGGTGTGGCGGGACGGTGCCTGGCGGAAGGTCGATGTGACCCTCATCAAGTCCGCCGACGGCTCGGTGCGAGCTAAAGAGCATCCCAACGGCCTGCGCCTTGCGGGGAAAGGTGGCTCCCGGCCCAAGTCGATCAGCGCCGCGCAGGGTTCTTCAGCGCGCGACCTGGTCACTCTGGGCAGTGGCGAGGACCGCGTCACTCTCCAGTGGAAGGGCGGACTGCCCGAACCGCAACTCGATGGCACACGCGCCCGCTACCAGGACGCAGTCCCCGGCGCGGATGTGCTCGTCGAGGCGACACGGACCGGCTTTGAGCAGTTCGTCGAGATAGCCGAGAAGCCGGCCAACGGAAACTTCGCGTATACGCTGCCGCTCCAGGCCAAGGGCATGACTGCCAAGGCCGGCAACGACGACTCGGTGGTGTTCACCGACGCCGAAACCGGCGATGTGCGTGCCACCATGCCCGCACCGGTGATGTGGGACTCGGCCGTCGACAAGGTGTCCGGCGAGCACACTCGACGAGCACGCGTGGGCATGGAGGTCGTGGACAAGGGGCGGGGCGAGATCGACCTGGTCGTCACCCCAGATGCCGACTTCCTCGCCGACGAGAAGACGCAGTACCCGGTCACGGTCGATCCCTCCACCTCCGCCCTCGCCAGTGCCTTCGACACGTACGTGCAGCAGGGCGAGACGGTCGACTGGTCCAACGACGTCGAACTCGACCTCGGCAACCCGGGAACCACCAACGCGGACGGAACGCCCCGCACCGCGCGCTCCTTCATCACCTGGGACACCACTCCCATCCAGGACGCGCTGATCATAGACACGAACCTGTCGATGTGGAACTTCCACTCCGGCAACACCAACTGTTCCGTTCAGGGTTGGACGGTCTGGGACACGAGTGCACCGTCGACCTCGTCACGGTGGACGAACCAACCGACGTGGAAGCAGCAGTACCACTCGTCCACCGAGACACGCGGAAACCCGGGCTGCACCGGCAGCCAGCCGGACGGATGGATCAACGCCGACGTCGACACGCTCGTGCAGACCTGGGCGTCCGCCAAGGCGACCCGCGGACACATGGGCCTGCGCGCGGCCACTGACGCCGTCACTGCCTGGAAGCGTGTCAACTCGGCTAATGCGTCGACGAATCAGCCCAAGCTGACGGTCACATACAACTACCGGCCGCAGGACGGAACGGCCCAGCAGGCCGGCCCGCCCTTCAGGTCCCACGAGGGCGTGTGGGGGGTCAACACCCTCACCCCGACCCTCAGGGACAAGTTCGAGGACGCGGACGGTGACCGGGTCAGCGGCAGCTTCCAGGTCTACGACGCGGAGACCAACACGCCGATCACCACCCCGGCCGGGGACGGCGTACTCATCTCCGAATACGTGGAGCCCGGCGAATGGGCGACCGTGCAGGTCCCGGACGAACTGACGGACGACAAGGCGTACAAGTTCCGCACCAACGCCTACGACGGCACCCACTACAACCTGGGCTGGTCCCCGTGGCGGACGTTCGTCGTGGAGACCGCAGCGTCCGGCGTGCCCACCAACCTCCAGCCCGGCGACTCCTACACGATCAATGACCCCGAATTGATCGCCGATCCCGCTCGGATCGAGGAAGTCATGAACCGGGACGGTAACCTCGAGGCCCTTGGGGTTCTGCCGCGCACCGGGCCTTCGGCAGCCGAGCCGACGGAGACGAAGGCCGTCTGGGAGCGTACCTACACGGCTCCCAGCGACCGGTTCATACGCGGTCGCAAGCCGGAGAACAACGGGCTCGACCCGTACGACTACATCGCCGACATCGACGAATGCGTGAATGCCGACGACTCCGACAACAGAGCCGGCTGGATCAAGAACCGCTTCTCGTACTGCCAGGAGACCCTGACAGTCATGCCGGCCATCCGCTGTGGTCTGTGGCCGCCCGGGTGCTACGTCAAGGGCCTCTTCATCTCACGGAACACACTCATTGGGTACGGAAAAATCGGCGGCCTCGACGCCAGCCCCTACACCCGTTACGTCGAGTTCGACTTCAACATCGACGTGAAAACCACCAACGGCGACTTCAGCAAGCCAGGATCCAAGCTGAAGGCCACCCTGGAATGCGAGGGCGACTGGGCCATCGGAGTCCCGTCGACGGCCAGGGATGAGGACGCGTGTTTCACCGGACTCTACGAGGGCCGTGAGGACTCCCCCAACCAGTGGAACGCCAACGGCGACACCAAATTCGATCTGTGGTCATTCGCACCCAAGATGCCCAACGTCGCCGACGGCGACCAGATCGCCACGGGACTGTTCACACCGATCCTCGAGTTCACCATCCCGGGCTACGGTCAGGTCATTCCCTCTGAAGGCGAAGAAGGAGAGGTGCGCTTCGACAGCGCCGCCTACAATCAACGGGCACAGCTCGGGTCCGTGTTCCCCGACGCCACACCCGCCTTGCGCTACGACAGAAGTGACAAGAGCGTGCCCAACACAGCCGGCGAGCCGTACCTCGGAGTTGCCGCGGCGGCGGACCACATCGGCGACACCCTCGATGACCCGAGCAGCACCTACCCGACGAAAACCGACAAGAATATACCCGGCGGGGATCCCTTGGACCCGTTGCACCGCCTGGTGCCGGGCTATGGGGTGACCGAGCGGGACCGCTATGACGCCAATCGTGCACTCGTCTCATCCACCTGCAACAGTAGCGGCATGCCAGGACGACCCGCCGAAGGGGAGAGTCTCGACTGCGACGAATTCCCCTTCGCGTCGAGCTACGAGGGCGCTGCCCGTCACCAGTACGAAGGTGACCAGTACCGCAACGACTTCTCTGTCCGCTACATCGACCCAACAGAGAACCAGGAAGCCGGTCGTCGTCTCGGCGCCTGGTACGACAACGACCGCATTCTGAGCCACGACCCGTACATCATCCGTATCGGCGACTGAACGGGAGCGGTCCAGTCACACCGACAGTATTGCGGGGCCGACCGACCACCGGCCGGCCCCGCAACCTAGCTACTCAACGGAGATGCGCCAGATTTGCACGAGACAGTACAGATCCCTGTCCTTCAGCCTCTCGTCCCGCACCGAAGGAACCTCCAGGGTGCGCCACGAGAGCGGTGAGGTGAAGGGACCACTTTCGCTGTTGAACATCCACTGCCACCGCATCCTGAACAGGCCGGGCGAGGGCAGGGTCAGCGGGACCTCTTGCCGCCCCCCGTCGATGGTGTAGATGGCCAGGTCCCCACTGGGAAGTCGCATCTCCACCTCCTCTCGGCCGAACCACTGAGCAATCTCTTCTCCAGGGAGAGTGGACCAACTCTCCAGCCGCACGGTGGCCCGAACCACCTGGGACGGTATCTGCATGTACACGAGACCAGGAGCGGAGAGCAACCACTTCGCGGAATCCGCCTCCACCCCAGGGGTATCGACGGATGTGTCGTACACACCGAAGACGCCATCGCTTGGAGAAACACGGGCGTCGAATGCGTCCAATAGCCTGCTCAAGAGATACCTCTCGCATCGACAGTTGAGTCGCGAGCAGCATATGCGGCAGCAACCTGTTCTCCGGCCGCCGTCTCCGAGCGTGGACGACCGGCAGGGGCGCGGCGAAGCGTGGCACACAGAGCTCCGAATTCGTGAGCGCCACGCACACGCGAGTCGAGCCCCCTGACACGGACGCCCCTATAACGCGGGGGTGCAAGACACCGGTCTGGACCGGGGTGAAAACCTCGCGGGCCGCGTATCGCTTGAGGCACCGGATGGTCTCACGTCGGGTCTTGCCCACCTGGGTGCGTCGTTCGTCGTGCAACTGGGGACGGGGATCGTGGCGCAGGCGGCTGAAGACGATGCGGTGCGGGGCGGCGTTGGCCTGGCGGTCGCCGCCGTAGTCGAGTCGGCGTGTGCGCCGTCGGCCGGAGGAGTATTCGATGGGTCCAGCTGCCGTGCGGTCGCGTCAGGCACGGTCCTGAGCATTGCGAGGGCTCGGGCACACAGGTCTGCGAACGCGTCCACGTCGGCGCTCAGCACCAGCTCGGGCAGATGGTCCTCGGTGTCGCGGATATCAGAGGAGAGGGAGCGGGCGCGTGCGGCTCGTGCGTACGAGGCGGACACACGAGTCCATGGCCGGGCCTGGCCGACCACGCCGGTGCGGTCGGTCAGCTGCCGCAAGAGATGTGATCGGTCGACATCGGGGACGAACAGCAGCGGCGGCGAGCAGGTCGTTCTCGCGCCCCGGGCCACCGAAATCGGGCATACCCTCCAGTCCGAACCAATGCACCCGCGCCCGCACCGCTGGGTCTGTCGGGTTCGGACGCCGAGGACCTCGCGCTGTACCGGCAGAAGTTCGAGGGCCGGCTGCCGCAGTCGCTGGAGGAACTGCACGGCCCGGCACTAGTAGTGCTTCGTTACGTTGAGTGATCTCGGTTGGTGGTGGGCAGCCTTCCAGGGTGAAGCTGGGGGAAGTGGAACGGCTCCGGGGCGAGTTAGCGGGGTTTGTTGCCGATGTGTTCGGGTCGTTGCCGCGTCGGGATCAGCGGCGTTGGGGCGAGTGTTATCTGCGGGGCCTGATGCTCGATGGCCGGCGGAAGTCGGTCCAGCCGATGGCCGAGCGGCTGCCGGACGGGAACATGCAGGCCCTGCAGCAGTTCGTGAACCAGTCGCCGTGGGACCCGCTGCCGGTCAGACGGCGGACCGCCGAGCGGATCGCCGAGGTGATCACGCCCGAGGTGTGGGTTGTCGACGACGTGTCGTTCCCCAAGTGCGGCACCGCGTCGGCCGGCGTTGCACGCCAGTACTGCGGAGCCGTCGGCAAGCGGGCGAACTGCCAGGTCGCGGTCAGCGTCCACGCCGCCACCGACACCGCGTCCTGCCCGTTGAACTGGCAGCTGTATCTGCCGCGCGAGTGGACGGACGATCCGGACCGATGCCGCAGGGCGGGAGTACCCGACGACATCGTCCACCAGGAGAAATGGCGTCTCGCGCTCGGCCTGCTCGACACGCTCGGCGAGTGGCAGCTGAAGGCGCCGGTGGTGGTCGCCGACGCCGGCTACGGCGTCAGCACCCCCTTCCGGATCGGTCTCGAACAGCGTGGGCTGTCCTATGTTCTCGCCCTGACCGGGAAGGAAGTCGCCCACCGGGAGGATGCCGAGCCGCACCAGCCCGCTTACGGCGGGCTCGGTCCGCCGACGCTGGCCCGCTACCGCACTTCGCCACGAGCCGTCTCGGTCCTCGCGGTCGAGGCCGGCGCCGGCCGGTTCACCGAGGTGACCTGGCGACAGGGCAGCAAGGGCCCGATGGCCTCACGGTTCGCGGTGCTGACCGTGAGGCCTGCGGGCAAGCAGTCCCTGGCCTCAGCCCAGGAGGCGGGCGGCGGCCGCAGCAGGTGGGACGGCGTCCTGCCCACCCAGACACTCCTGGTCGAATGGCCGGAGGGCCACGACGCTCCGACCGGGTACTGGATATCGAATCTGCCCGCCACCACCCCGGTCGCTGACCTGGTGCGTTGGGCGAAGATGCGCTGGCGGATCGAGCACGACTACCGCGAACTCAAGCACGGTCTGGGCCTGGACCACTTCGAGGGCCGCACCTGGCGCGGCTGGCACCACCACGTCACGCTCGTCACCGCCGCTCAGGCATTCCTCACCCTCAGGCGGCTCGACCCAAAAGCCCACACACCGGCCTGACCCTCTACCAGGCCCTCGACGTTCTTCAGGACCTCCTGAGGTGCTGGACCGGTGCCTGCACCACCTGCGGACGGCCTCTACCCAACCCACAAAGCCGCCGCAGACAGCCCAGAACCTAACGAAGCACTACTAGACCTCCCCCTGGGAAACCTCCTGCCGTCGTGGGCGCCGGCTTCCCGGCTTCTCCGCGGTGGGATCCGCCCGCCCCGCGCGGCGCGGGGTGCGGCGCCCGGTGGCCCGGCCGTGCAGCTCGACGGCGAGCGGAGCCGCGGTGAACACCGACGAGTACGTGCCCACCACCACGCCGATCAGCAGGGCGAGGGCGAAGTCGGTGAGCGAGCCCTCGGCGAGTACGGCCAGGGCGGCCAGGATGAGCACCGCGCCCGTTCCCGTGTTGACCGTGCGCGGCAGCGTCTGGAGGATCGCCCGGTTGGCGAGCCGGGCGAAGGGCGTCCCGCGGTCCTTCCCGAGCAGCTCCCGGACGCGGTCGAACAGGACGACCGAGTCGTTGACCGAGTAGCCGACGACCGTCAGCAGCGCGGCCAGGAACACCCCGTCGATCGGCTTGCCGAGCCAGGCGAACACACCCACCAGGACGACCACGTCGTGCGCGAGCGCTCCGACGGCGGCCGTGCCGAACAGCAGCCGGAAACGGGCGGCGAGGTACAGGAGCTGGGCGCCGAGGGCCAGGCCGAGGGCGATGAGGGCGTCCCGGCGCAGCTCCTCGCCGAGGCTGGGCCCGATCAGCTCGTCGCGGACCTTCACGGTGTCGCCGCCGAGGGCGCCGACGGCCCCGGTGACGGCTGCCGCCTCGTCGTCGGTCAGCTCCTCGGTGCGCACCGTGAGCCCGTGGTCGCCGGAGGACTGGACGACCGCGCGCGGGAAGCCGGCCTCGGCCAGGGCCGTACGGGCCCGTTCGGGGTCGACCTCGGTGGCGGTGGAGTACTCGATGAGCCGTCCGCCGGTGAACTCGATGCCGAAGTCGAGTCCGCGGGCCAGGACGCCCGAGCCGGCCAGCACCAGGACGGCGCCGGAGGCGGCCAGCCAGCGACGGGGGCGGCGCATCAGGAACGGGTCGCGGCGCAGCAGGGCGTCGCGGACCGGGCCGGTGCCGGCGATGCCGGTGAGGTGGGGGCGGCGGAGGACGGACGGGCGGCTCGCGGCGAACTCGGTGAGCACCCGCGTGATCACCAGGGCGCTGACCATGGAGGCGAGGACGCCGATGCCCAGGGTGACGCCGAAGCCCTTGACCGGGCCGGACGCGAGGAAGAACAGCAGGGCGGCGGCGATGAGCGTGGTGATGTTGGAGTCGGCGATCGCGCTGAACGCGCTGCGGAAGCCGGCCGTCAGCGCGGAACGCGTACTGGGCCGGCCGCGGGCGGCCTGCTCCTCGCGGGCGCGTTCGAACACCAGGACGTTGGCGTCCACCGCCATGCCGATCGCCAGGACGAAACCCGCCAGCCCGGGCAGGGTCAGGGTCGCGCCGATCGCGGCCAGGGCGGCGTAGGAGATGAGGCCGTAGCAGAGCAGGGCCACGGCCGCGAGGGCGCCCATGAGGCGGTAGACGGCGATGATGAACAGCGCGGTCAGCGCGGTGCCGACGACGGCGGCCCAGGTGCCGGCCGAGATCGCCTCGTCGCCCAGCGTGGCCCCGATGGTGCGCTGTTCCACCGTCTCCACCGGGACGGGCAGGGCGCCGCCCTCGACGAGCAGGGCGAGTTCGCGGGCCTCGGCGTCGTCGAAGGAACCGGTGATCCGGGTGGAGCCGCCGGAGATGCCCGCTCCGCAGGCCACCGACGGGTCGACCTGCGGCGAGGAGATGATCTTGTCGTCGAGCACGATGGCGATCCGGCGCCGGTCGTCACCGGCCGGGTGGCAGGCCGCCTCGCCGGTCACCCGGGCCCACCGGTCGCTGCCCGCGTCCTCGAAGTCCACGGTGACGTGCCACCCCGCGCCGCCCTGCTGGTCGAAGCGGGCGTCGGCGCCCTTGACGTCCTGCCCGGTCAGGGCGGCGCCGTCGAGCCGGAGGGGCCGGCCGGACTCGTCGGGCAGCACGCGCTCGCCGGACCGGTCGGAATCGGCCTTCCCGGCTTCCCCGGCCTTCCCGGCTTCCCCGGCCTTCCCTGGGTTTCCGGCCTCCTTCTCCGCACCGGTGTCACCCGCCTTCCCGGTCACCTCGGCCGGGCCGAGGACCGAGTGGACGGTGAGCTGCGCGGTGCGGCCCAGTACGTCGGCCGCCTGCTGCGGATCCTGGACGCCGGGCAGTTCGACGACGACGCGGTGGTCACCGGAGCGGACGATGGTCGGCTCGGCGACGCCGAGCGCGTCGATGCGGCCGCGCAGCACCTCCACCGTGCGGTCGGTGGCCTCGGCGTCCGCGTCGGTGGTGGGGGTGGAGCGGGTCTCCAGGACGATCTGGGTGCCGCCGCGCAGATCGAGTCCGAGGCGGATCGGCATGGTGACGGCGATGCCCACGGCCACGGCCAGCACGGCCAGGGCGATCAGCGCACGGGTGCGCAGACCGTCGGACCGGGACCGGGACCGGGACTTCGACCGGGAGCGGCCGCGGGAACGTTTCGACAAGGGGATACGGGAGCGCTGCAACAGGGGCCTCCGGCGGGCACGCCGCGGCAGCGGCCTGCGCGGCCGCGGCGGAAGAGGAAAGGGACGGGTGTACGCGTCGCGTACGTGCTCAGGTGCCGGAGGGGGCGGGAGGTGCCCGGCCGCGGTCGTGATGTGTGCGGCCGGGGGAGAGGGCCACGGCGCCGGACCCGGCGGGGGTGCGCCCGCCGGCGGCCGGGGCGGCGCCCGCGGAGCGCGGGGCGGTGGCGGGGCGGTCCGGCGGCGCCGGGCGCTCACCGAGGTGGTCGTGCCGTGCCCTGGCCCGGTCGGAGCAGGGCGTGGCGCAGCCGTCGTCGGCGTGGTGGTCGGCGGCCGGGTGCGGGGCGGTCGTCACCGCGTGGGCCGGTGGTGCCACCGCTGCCGCGCCGCCCGTGCCGGTCGCGGACCCGGCCGGGACCAGGGTCAGCAGGACGGCCAGCAGCGCGGTGAGCGCCGCCGCGAGCGGGTGGACCGTCGCGGGGGCGGTGCGACCTGCGGGGCGCATGCACCGTCCCCTCTCGTCAGGGTGTCGTGTGAGCCGGACCGTCCGGCGGAAGGGGAGCCCGGGGCCCCGGCCCGGGAGTGGGTGGCCGGAGCCCCGGACGGATCAGGGGCGTCAGGGTTCGATGAGGCCGGCGCGGATGGCGTAGCGGGTGAGTTCCAGACGGTCGCGCAGACCGAGCTTCTGCAGCAGGTTCGCCCGGTGCCGCTGGACGGTCTTGACGCTGATGAAGAGGATCTCGGCGATCTCCTTCGAGGAGTGGCCCTCGGCGACGAGCTTGAGGACCTCCTCCTCCCGGGGCGTCAGGATGTGGTCGGCGCTCTCCTCGCCGTGCCGGACCCGGTCGAGGTAGTTGCGGATCAGGGCGGTCACCGCGCCCGGGTAGAGGAAGGGCTCGTCCCGCATCGCGGCCCGGCAGGCGGCGACCAGATCGCGGTCGGCGACGGACTTCAGGACGTATCCGCAGGCCCCCGACTTCAGCGCCTGGAACAGGTACTGCTCGTTGTCGTGCATCGTCAGCATGAGGATGCGCAGCCCCGGCTTCAGCGCGGCCAGCTCGCGGGCGGCCTGCAGACCGGTCAGACGCGGCATCGCGATGTCCAGGACGGCCAGGTCGACGGCGTTCGCCCGCGCCATCTCGATCGCCTCCGCACCGTCCCCGGCCTCGGCGACCACCTCCAGGTCCGGCTCCCGGTCGAGGATGAGCCGTACGCCGCGGCGCACCAGCGCGTGGTCGTCGGCGAGCAGGATGCGGATCCGCGCCGGGTCGGACGCGGGCCCGGGGGACCCGGGCGCCGTCGACGCGGCGGACGCGGTGGTTCCGGAACCGGACGGCTCGGGCCGGGAACGGTCGGGCAGGGACGGGTCGGGCATGGTCAGGGCTGCTTCCTGGGGACGGGTGCGGTGAGCCGGACGCGGGTGCCGGCGCCGGGAGCCGAGGTGATGTCGAGGGCGGCCCCGACGAGCAGGGCCCGTTCGCGCATGCCGCGGATGCCGGCGCCCTCGCACGGCGCCTCGATCCCGCGGCCGTCGTCGCCGATGGTGAGCGTCACGGCGCCGTCGGCCCGGGCGAGGCCCACCTCCAGCCGCCGGGCGTCCGCGTGGCGGGCGGCGTTGGTCAGGCTCTCCTGCGCCACCCGGTAGAGCACCAGCTCGGTCTCGTGGTCCAGTGCGGGCAGGTCGGCGTCGAACCGGCGTACCACCCGCAGCCCCGTGTGGGTCGCGAAGTCGTGGGTGAGCGAGGACAGCGCGCTGATCAGACCGAGATCGTCGAGGACGCCGGGCCGCAGCCGGCGTACCAGGCGGCGGACCTCGTCCAGGCTCTCCCGGGTGATCTCCTGCGCCTGTTGCAGCTCCGAGCGCAGCGGTTCGTCGGCGTCGTCCGCGGAACGCCCGAGGACCAGCAGGATCGCGGTCATGCTCTGCCCGACCTCGTCGTGCAGCTCCTGGGCGATACGGCGCCGCTCCGCCTCCTGGGCGAGCAGGACGCGGGCACTGCTGGTGGCCCGCTCGTGCTCCAGCCGGTCCAGCATGGCGTTGAAGGTGCGGATCAGCTCGGGGACCTCACCGCCGCCGGCCACCGGAAGCCGCTGGCCCGGGCGGAGCAGGTCGACCGTGGTCATCAGCTTCGTGAGCCGGTCCAGCGGTGCCAGGCCCCAGCGCAGCAGGGCGCCGTTGGCCACCAGCATGACGCCCAGCCCGCCCACCAGGATGACGGCCTCGGTCAGCAGGACCGGCACGGAAACGGTCACCGGAGCCCACAGCAGCAGGGCCGTGGCGAAGCCCAGCACCACCGCGTTGAGCCCGAAGATCCGCCAGAACAGGGACACCGGGGGGTACGCCTCCTTCTGCGACGCGACGACTGGTACGCCTCCACTGTCGGCCATCGCGCACCCTCGGGGGGAGACGCGGCCCGGGTCGCGACCGAGCAAGCGACCAGCGTGCCCCGCCGCGCACCGCCTGGTCGATGGGGGCCGACCCCCATTTCCGTGTCGCGGCACACCCATACGGCCGCCCCCGTGTGCCGCCGCGTGGATGCTCGGGCCCCGGGCAAATGGGGCCCGCGCCCGATGGGTTTCCCCCGCCGGCCCGGCCAGGCTGGAAGACGACCGGGCCCGATCGGCCCGGCGTCCGCCCTACCCGCAGATCCTTCCGAGAAGAGGACGCACCGTGTCGCTCGACGCCTCCCGCACCGAACCCCGCCCCGAGCGGCTGACCGCTCACGAGGCACGCCAGCGCCTCGAACACGCGCGCAACACCCGGCTGACCCAGCTTCAGGCCCTAGGGGAGAGCGGCCAGGCGGACGACCAGCTGACGGTCGCGCAGAAGGACGCCATCGAGCGGGTGCTCAAAGAGATCGAGGCGGCCTTCGCGCGGGTCGACGGCGGCAGCTACGGCACCTGCCTGGGCTGCGGGAAGCCCGTCCCGGGGGAGCGGCTGGAGATCCTCCCCTACACGCGGTACTGCGTCGCCTGCCAGCGCCGCGCCGCCGCCTGACCACCGTCCGTCCGGCCCGCGTCTCCCGCCCTGCCCGAGGGGTGAAGTGGTGAACAACCCGATCATCGACGACCACGACACGCGCCTGTCGCCCGAGGACCTCGCGGTGCTCCGGGACAGCCTGCGCGAACAGCGGCTGTTCCGTGAGGAGCAGCTGCGGCAGATCGCGACCGTACCGGCCCGCGCCGACGAGGCGCGCCGGCGGCGGTCCGCCGCACAGACCGAGGTGCGGGCCGAGCTCGCCGCCTCCGCGCGCATGGTCCTCGCCGACGTGGAAGCGGCGCTCGACCGCATGGCGAGGGGCCGCTACGGCTCCTGCCACCTGTGCCGGCGTCCCGTCGACCGCGAGCGCCTGATGATCGTGCCGCAGGCCCGCTACTGCGCTCGCTGCCAGCAGGTGAGGGAGGCCGGACGATGACCGCCGTCCGCCTGCCCTCCTACTCCCGGCGCCTGCCGTGGCCGCTGCCCTGGCACCGCGGCGGCGTCGCCCTCGACATGGGCAGCGCCCGGACCCGCGCCTGGGTCGCCGGGCGGGGACTGATCCTCGACGTGCCGACGGTGACCTTTCCGGGCACCGGGGCGGTGTACCCCGTCCAGCGCGGCTCCCTCGTGGACACCGAGGGCGCGGCGCGCATGCTCGGCCGGCTCCTCGCCCACCGGCTGCCCCGCTTCGCCCGTCCGCTGGTCGTGCTGACCGCGCCGGTGCTGGACGGGTACGCCTACCGGACGCAGGCCCGGACGGCCGTGGAGGTGCTGCGGCCCCGCGGTGTGCTGACCGTCCCGAGCGCTCGGGCGGTCGCCCTCGCGGCGGGGGCGGACCTGTCCCGGCCGCTGCTCGTGGTGGACCTCGGCGCCCGCCTCACCGAGGTGGTGCTCCTGGTCGACGGCGCCGTCTTCGACGCGCGCCGCGCCGCGCTGGGCACGGGGGACCTCGACGAGGCGACCCCGTCGGCGGCGATCGGCGAGGCGGTCGCCGACATGACGACCTCGATGCTGCGGCAGGACCGCACGTCCTTCACCGTCGACGCGCTGGGCCGGGGTCCGCTGCTGGCGGGGGGAGGCGCCCTGCGTCCCGAGATCACCTGCCACCTCGCCGACGTGCTGCACACCCCGCTGCGCGCCGTGCCGGCCCCGCACACGGCCGCCGTCCGCGGTGCCGCCCAGCTCCTGGCGGCCGCGCACTCCCACCCGCCCGTCACGGGCACGGACCCCCCGGCCGACCACCCGCACTGACCCGAATCCACCCGGCGCCCCGACGCGGCGGGCCCGCGAACCGCACCCGACCCGACCCGACCCCCACGATGCGCCCGGCCGCAGGACAGGCCCAGGGCCGGTGGCCCGGCCGACCATGGGCCGCCCGGTTCCGGTGGCTCGGGTCCGGCGTGGGCCGCTCGACTCCGGGGGCCCGGCGGGCCATGGGCCGCTCGGATCGGGCGGTTCGGTCGACCATGGGCCGCCCGGTTCCGGTGGCTCGGGTCCGGCGTGGGCCGCTCGACTCCGGGGGCCCGGCGGGCCATGGGCCCCTCGGGTCCGGCGGTTCGGTCGGGCGGGGGCCTGCTGGGGGCCGCCGGCGCGGCCGGGCGGGGCCCCCTTTCGGCCCCCCGACGTCGAGACCGTCCCGACGTCGAGGCCGTCCCGCCGTCGAGGCCGTCCCGCCGTCGACGGCCCGGCTGACCGATCCTGGAAGGAGGCGCACCGTGGCCGGCGAGACACCCCGGGCACAGCCACCGCCCCTCGATCCCGTGCCCGCTCCCGAAGGGCACCCCCACCACGTGCTGTGGCGGTGGCGGCGCAACCCCCTGCGGCGCCGCACCGACCGGCTGCACGCCTGGATCGCCCTGGGCCTGCTGCTGGCCGTCCTGGCGGCGGCCCCCGCGGCGATGTTCGCGGTCGGCGACGCGGCCCACCGCCACTACCGCGCCACCGCCGAACAGCAGGCACGCACGCGGGACCACCGCCCCGCCGTCCTCGTCCACGACGCCCCGCGCCATCCGGAGCCGGGGTCGGCGGAGGCGAAGAGGACCCGGTACCCGGTCGAGGTGCGGTTCACCGGCCCGGACGGAGCGGCCCGGACCGGGGAGACCGACGTCGAACCGGGGCTGCCCGCGGACAGCACCGTCCTGGTCTGGGTCGACGCGGCCGGAGAGATCACCGAACCGCCGCTGACCGGCGACCAGATCCGCAGTCGCGCGACGGGCTGGGCGATCCTCGCCTTCCTGGGCGTGGCCCTCACCGGCCTCGCCGCCCACGGGGTCACCGGCATGGTGCTGCA
Source organism: Streptomyces ambofaciens ATCC 23877 (assembly GCF_001267885.1). Taxonomy (NCBI): domain Bacteria; kingdom Bacillati; phylum Actinomycetota; class Actinomycetes; order Kitasatosporales; family Streptomycetaceae; genus Streptomyces; species Streptomyces ambofaciens. The sequence goes on from NZ_CP012382.1 coordinate 6,385,524, forward strand.
CCGCGTCAACCTCGCCCGGTGGGACGCGGCCTGGGCCGTCACGGAACCGCGCTGGAGCAGGTCCTCCTGAGCACGCTCACGCGGTCGCCGCGCCCGCGGCCGGCGGTGCCAGGTGCCGGGCCAGCCAGGTCGGCACACCGCCGAGCAGCCGGACCAGGCGCCGCGCCTCCTCCCGCAGCCGCGACGCCTCCGGCTCCGACTCGGCGTCCGCGAGCGAGACCAGCGCGGGTGCCGTACCGACCAGGTACCCCAGCTCCTCCCGGATGCGCAGCGACTCGGCGAAGCCGTGCCGGGCCTCGGCCATCTCTCCTTCCCGCAGGGCGAGTCCGGCGAGATGACGCCAGGTGGCGGACTGCAGCAGCGGGTCGCCCTGCGCGGTGGCGCCGGCGTGGGCGCGCCGGTACGCCGCCTTGGCGGCCTGCGGCGACCGGGTCAGGTTCTCCGCGAGCAGCCCCCGCCGGAAGTCCAGCAGCGCCCGCCCCCTCGCCCCCGGCGCGATCAGCGCCGCCGCCCGGCCCAGCGCGGCCCGCGCCTCGTCGGAGCGGTCGCGCACCCCGTGCACGGTGGCGGCGTAGGCCAGTTGACCGCGTTCGCAGGCGGCGGCCCCGCGCTCGTCGTCGCTGTCGGCCAGCGCCTCGGCGGTGCGCAGCGCGTCCTCGGCGTCCGCCCAGCCCTGCTCCGTGTACAGGCACCGCTCCACCAGCAGCGCGGTCCGCTGCAACGCGGTGGCCGCGGTGACCGGCTCCAGCAGGGCCGCCGCGTCGGACCAGCAGGCGCGCGAACGCAACCGCCACACGGCGGTCTGGAGCGGATCGTCACCCTCGGTCGTTCCCCAACCAGAACCAGCCATGGCGGAATGCGCCACGTCGCCCTCCCCTTAGCACGCCATCGAGCTCTCGAGTGGTGGCCGCATCTCAGCACGGATCCGGCGGCCCGGCCAAGGGGATGGGTGAAACTTTTCACAAAGTCGTGGGACTTGACGGCCCGCGGGTTCGGGACCGTCGCGGGCGGGGTCGCGTCCCGCGGCTCAGCTCATCCGCAGTGCCAGGAAGAAATCCAGCTTGTCCTCCAGGCGCGACAGATCACGCCCCGTCAACTGCTCGATCCGCCCGACGCGGTAGCGCAGCGTGTTGACGTGCAGATGGAGCCGGGTCGCGCAGCGCGTCCAGGAGCCGTCGCTGTCGAGGAAGGCCTCCAGGGTCGGGATCAGCTCGGCGCGGTGGCGGCGGTCGTAGTCCCGCAGCGGGTCCAGCAGCCGGGCGGTGAAGGCCCGGCGCACGTCGTCGGGGACGAAGGGCAGGAGCAGGACGTGCGAGGCCAGTTCCTGGTGGCCGGCCGCGCAGACCCGGCCGGGGCGCGCCGCCGCGACCCGCCGCGCGTGCCGCGCCTCCTCCAGCGCGCCGCGCAGCCCCTCCGCCGAGTGCACGGCGGCGCTGACGCCGAGCGTGACCCGCCCGTCGCCGTCCAGCCCCGCCGACAGCGGCTCCCGTACGGCCTCCAGGAGCACGTCCGCGAGGATGCCGGTCTCGGAGCCGTCGTGCTCGGTGGAGACCGCCGGCAGCGGCACGAGGGCGACGGCCTCGTCGCCCGTGTGGGCCACGGCGATGCGGTCGGAGTGCTCGGGACCCGTGGCGAGCGGGTCGACGAGGATCTCCTCCAGCAGGGTCTGGGCGACCGGACCGGTCTCGGAGTCGTCGTTCTCCCACTCGACCCGGGCGACCACGACCTGCCAGTGCGGGGCCGCGCCGAGGCCCGGCAGCAGTACCGGCGCCGCGACCCGCAGCCGCGCCGCGATCTCGGCGGGCGCGGCACCCGTCTGCACCAGCTCCAGGACCTCCTGCGCGAGCCGCCGCCGCACCGTGCGCGCCGCGTCCCGCCGGTCGCGTTCGACGGCGATGAGCTGCGTGACGCCGTAGAGCAGGTCGAGCCGCTCCTCGGCCCAGTCCCCGGCGTCCGCTTCCACCACCAGCAGCCAGTCGGACAGCACCGTCTCGCGCACGTCCCGCGCGGCCTGCGGGACGCGCGCCGCGCCCGCCCCCGTCGAGCGGTGCCCCGAGGCACGCACCGGGAAGAGGCTGTACGCCGTCGGGCCCAGGAACACCCGGTGGGGTGCCCGCCGGCCCGCCCGGGTGGCCGCCAGGTGCTCCGCCGCCAGCTTCGCGCACACCTCGGACGGCAGCACGGGACCCGCGTCCTTGGGGCCCGCGACCGGCCGCCCGGTCGGCGAGAGCACCCAGGCCCGCAGGTCCAGGTCCGTGCCGAGCAGGTCGAGGACCACGTCGGGGCCGCCGCCCGCGGGGCCGGAGGTCATCATCCGGCGGTGCCGGTCGACCACGGCCGCGAGGTCCCCGGCCCGCTCGCCGGAGACCTGGCGGACCACGTGCTCGGTGATGGTCGCGAAGGCCACCGACTCGTTCACCGCGAACAACGGCAGCCGGTGCCGCGCGCACGCCGCCACCAGGTCCTCCGGCACGCTCCCCAGCTCCGCCTCGCCGGCGGCCAGGGCGGCCACGCCGGACTGCACGAGGAGGCGGACGAACGGCTCGGAGTCGGCGGCGTCCCGGCGCCAGGCGAGGCCGGTGAGGACCAGCTCCCCGCCGGAGAGGTAGCGGCTGGGGTCCCGCAGGTCGGTGGTCATCACGCCCCGCACGGAGCGGTCCAGCTCGTCCTCGCCGCCGAGCAGCTTGAGGCCCAGCGCGTCGGTGTCCAGCAGTGCGCGCAGCCGCATTCTCGTCGCCGCCGTTCTTTGTCTCGAAGTGTTCCAGGTCACGCGGCTGTGTCGCCCGATTTCCGGAGGGACCATAGGAATGTCAGGAGGTTACGGAGGGCCTCCTTTCATACGAATCTACAAGATGCCCGTGCTGGCCAGCCAACTCCTTCATGGTTTCTGCGACTGACCCTGGTGGAGCAGCGGGCGGTGTACTGAGGCCACTCCACGTGAACAGCACATGAACGAGCCGGGCCCGCCGCACACGGATTGGCTCAATCTGCACGACCACCAGACGAAGACGAAGAAGAGAGCCGGTCATGGACTTCCTTCGCCCCGCCAGCTGGGAGGAGGCGCTCGCCGCGAAGGCCGAGCACCCCACCGCTGTGCCGATTGCGGGTGGCACCGACGTGATGGTCGAGATCAACTTCGATCACCGCAGGCCCGAGTACCTGATGGACCTGAACCGCATCGGCGACCTCTGCGAGTGGGAGGTCGGCGAGGACTCCGTGCGGCTCGGCGCCTCCGTCCCGTACACCCGGATCATGGACAGCCTCCGCACCGAACTCCCCGGACTCGCCCTCGCCTCGCACACGGTCGCCTCCCCGCAGATCCGTAACCGCGGCGGCGTGGGCGGCAACCTCGGCACCGCCTCCCCGGCCGGCGACGCGCACCCCGCGCTGCTCGCCGCCGGGGGGGAGGTCGAGGTCGAGTCGGTGCGCGGCAAGCGCCTCATCCCGATCGACGAGTTCTACAAGGGCGTCAAGCGCAACGCGCTCGAACCCGACGAGCTGATCCGCGCCGTGCACGTCAGGAAGGCCGACGGCCCGCAGCAGTTCTCCAAGGTCGGCACCCGCAACGCCATGGTCATCGCCGTGTGCGCCTTCGGTCTCGCCCTGCACCCCGAGACCCGCACGGTCCGTACCGGCATCGGTTCGGCGGCCCCCACGCCCGTACGGGCGAAGGCCGCCGAGGAATTCCTGAACGCCGCGCTCGAAGAGGGCGGCTTCTGGGAGAACGGCAAGATCATCACGCCGTCGGTGGCCAAGCAGTTCGCGGACCTGTGCTCCGCCGCCTGCAACCCGATCGACGACGTCCGGGGCACCGCGAGCTACCGCCGCCACGCGGTCGGCGTCATGGCCCGCCGGACGCTCACCTGGACCTGGGAGTCGTACCGCGGCGCCCGCCACACCACGGAGGGAGCCGCGTAATGCGCGTCAACTTCACTGTCAACGGACGTCCGCAGGAAGCCGACGACGTGTGGGAGGGCGAGTCCCTCCTCTACGTCCTGCGCGAGCGGCTCGGCCTGCCCGGCTCCAAGAACGCCTGCGAGCAGGGCGAGTGCGGCTCCTGCACGGTCCGCCTGGACGGCGTCCCGGTCTGCGCCTGTCTGGTCGCGGCCGGCCAGGCGCAGGGGCGCGAGATCGTCACGGTCGAGGGCCTGGCCGACTTCGCCCAACAGCGCGCCGAGGGCTGCGCGACCGGCGCCTGCGGCGGCCAGGGGACCTCGCTCGACGAGGCCAAGCGCTGGCAGGCCGCGGGCAGCGACTCGCACACCGGCGAGGGCACCGAACTCGCGCCCATCCAGCAGGCGTTCATCGACGCCGGCGCCGTCCAGTGCGGCTTCTGCACGCCCGGCCTGCTGGTCGCCGCCGACGAGATGCTGGAGCGCAACCCGAACCCGACCGACGCGGACATCCGCGAGGCGCTGTCGGGCAACCTGTGCCGCTGCACGGGCTACGAGAAGATCATGGACGCGGTCCGGCTGGCCGCGGCCCGCCAGTCCGAGGGGGTCTGAGCATGGCTGCCAACGGCGCACCCACCAAAATCACCCAGGGTTCGAAGACCAAGGGCGGTATCGGCGAGTCGACGCTCCGCCCGGACGGCACCCTCAAGGTCACCGGCGAGTTCGCGTACTCGTCCGACATGTGGCACGAGGACATGCTCTGGGGCCAGATCCTGCGCTCCCCGGTCGCGCACGCCGAGATCCTGTCCATCGACACGGGCGAGGCCCTCGCCCTGGCCGGCGTCTACGCCGTCATGACCTACGACGACCTGCCCACCGAGGTGCGGAACTACGGCCTGGAGATCCAGGACACCCCGGTCCTCGCGCACGGCAAGGTCCGCCACCACGGCGAGCCGGTCGCCATCGTCGCCGCCGACCACCCGGAGACCGCGCGCCGCGCCGCCGCCAAGATCAAGGTGGAGTACCGGGAGCTGCCCGTCATCACCGACGAGGCCTCCGCCACCGCCCCCGACGCGATCCTCGTCCACGAAAACCGCGACGACCACCACATCGGCCACGTCCCGCACCCCAACATCGTGCACCGCCAGCCGATCGTCCGCGGCAACGCCGACGAGGCCGCCAAGAAGGCGGACGTGATCGTCAAGGGCGAGTACTACTTCGGCATGCAGGACCAGGCCTTCCTCGGCCCCGAGTCCGGCCTCGCCGTGCCCTCCGAGGACGGCGGCGTCGAACTGTACGTCGCCACCCAGTGGCTGCACTCCGACCTGAAGCAGATCGCCCCGGTCCTCGGCCTGCCCGAGGACAAGGTGCGGATGACGCTGTCCGGCGTCGGCGGCGCGTTCGGCGGGCGCGAGGACCTGTCGATGCAGATCCACGCCTGCCTGCTGGCGATGCGCACCGGCAAGCCGGTCAAGATCGTCTACAACCGCTTCGAGTCCTTCTTCGGCCACGTCCACCGCCACCCCGCGCGCCTGTCCTACGAGCACGGCGCCACCAGGGACGGCAAGCTCACGCACATGAAGTGCCGGATCGTCCTGGACGGCGGCGCCTACGCGTCCGCCTCCCCGGCGGTCGTCGGCAACGCCTCCTCGCTGTCGGTCGGCCCCTACGTGATCGACGACGTGGACATCGAGGCCATCGCCCTCTACTCCAACAACCCGCCCTGCGGCGCCATGCGCGGCTTCGGCGCGGTCCAGGCGTGCTTCGCCTACGAGGCGCAGATGGACAAGGTGGCCAAGGAACTCGGCATGGACCCGGTGGAGCTGCGCCGGATCAACGCCATGGAGCAGGGCACGATCATGCCGACCGGCCAGCCGGTCGACTCGCCCGCCCCGGTCGCCGAACTCCTGCGCCGCGTCAAGGCGATGCCCATGCCGCCCGAGCGCCAGTGGGAGTCCAGCGAGGGCTCCGACGTACGGCAGCTGCCGGGCGGCCTGTCCAACACCACGCACGGCGAGGGCGTCGTCCGCGGCGTCGGCTACGCGGTCGGCATCAAGAACGTCGGCTTCTCCGAGGGCTTCGACGACTACTCCACCGCCAAGGTGCGCATGGAGGTCGTGGGCGGGGAGCCCGTCGCCACGGTCCACACCGCCATGGCGGAGGTCGGCCAGGGCGGCGTCACCGTCCACGCGCAGATCGCCCGCACCGAGCTGGGCGTCACGCAGGTGACGATCCACCCGGCCGACACGCAGGTCGGCTCGGCCGGCTCGACCTCGGCCTCCCGGCAGACGTACGTCACCGGCGGCGCCGTGAAGAACGCCTGCGAGCTGGTCCGCGAGAAGGTCCTGGAGATCGGCCGGCGCAAGTTCGGCTCCTACCACCCCGCCTGGGCCACCGCCGAGCTGCTCCTGGAGGCCGGCAAGGTCGTCACCGACGGCGGCGAGGTCCTCGGCGACCTGGTCGACGTCCTGGAGGGCGAGGCCGTGGAGGTCGAGGAGGAGTGGCGGCACCGGCCGACCGAGGCCTTCGACCTGCGCACCGGCCAGGGCAACGGCCACGTCCAGTACTCCTTCGCCGCGCACCGCGCCGTCGTCGAGGTCGACACCGAGCTCGGCCTGGTCAAGGTCGTCGAGCTGGCGTGCGCCCAGGACGTCGGCAAGGCGCTCAACCCGCTCTCCGTGGTCGGCCAGATCCAGGGCGGCACCCTCCAGGGCATGGGCATCGCGGTGATGGAGGAGATCGTCGTCGACCCCAAGACGGCGAAGGTGCGGAACCCGTCCTTCACGGACTACCTGCTGCCCACGATCCTCGACACGCCGACCATCCCCGTCGACGTGCTCGAACTCGCCGACGACCACGCGCCGTACGGGCTGCGCGGCATCGGCGAGGCACCCACCCTGTCGTCCACCCCGGCGGTCCTCGCGGCCATCCGGAACGCGACCGGGCTGACGCTCGACCGCACGCCCGTACGACCGGAGCACCTCACCGGCAAGGCGTGAGCAGGCCCTCCGGGCGGCGCACGGAACGTCACACACTCCGCGCCGCCCGGAGCACATCCCGGGTTCCGCTCCGCTCGCGGGCCTCGTAGCGCCACACGCACACGTACCACCACCCATGCGTTCGTCTCGGGCCGTCCCCCGGGTCGTGCACATCCCAAATCCCGCAGCCGCCCCAGCGGACTCGCGCGGGTGCCCCTTTGAACCTTGGGAGACGGCCCCATGACCCAGCAGTCAGTGGAGCCCAAGACCACCGCCGAGGAGGCGGGACCGGGTTCCCGCGTCCCCGCCGGCAGGTCTTGGCTCGACCGGTACTTTCACATAACCCACCGAGGATCCACGGTCGCGCGTGAGGTGCGCGGCGGCATCACCACCTTCATGGCGATGGCCTACATCGTCCTGCTCAACCCCGTGATCCTGTCCGGCAAGGACGCCGCCGGGGACACCCTGGGCCAGAAGGCCCTGATCACCGCGACGGCGTTCGCGGCGGCGCTGACCACCCTCCTGATGGGCTTCGTCGGCAAGGTGCCCCTCGCCCTGGCCGCCGGACTCTCGGTGTCCGGAGTGATCGCCGGGCAGGTCGTGCCCCAGATGACCTGGCCGCAGGCCATGGGCATGTGTGTGATGTACGGCGTGGTGATCATGCTGCTCGTGGTCACCGGGCTGCGCGAGATGATCATGAACGCGATCCCGCTCGCCCTCAAGCACGGCATCACCATGGGCATCGGCCTGTTCATCGCGATCATCGGCCTGGTGAAGGGCGGCTTCGTCCACGCGGGCGAGGCGACCCCGCTGACCCTCGGCCCCACCGGCGAACTCGCCGGCTGGCCCGTCCTGCTCTTCGCGGGCACCCTGCTCCTGATCTTCATGCTCCAGGCGCGCAACACCCCCGGCGCGATCCTGATCGGCATCATCACCGGCACCGTCGTCGCCTCCGTGCTGAACGCCACCGGGGTCATCGACCCCGCGCAGTGGGCCAACGGAGCGCCCGAGCTGCACGGCAGCGCCGTCTCCATGCCCGACTTCTCGCTCTTCGGCGAGCTCGAGTTCGGCGGCTGGGGGGAGGTCGGCGCGATGACGGTCGGCATGATCGTCTTCACGCTGGTGCTGGCCGGGTTCTTCGACGCGATGGCCACCATCATCGGCGTCGGCACCGAGGCCAAGCTCGCCGACGACAAGGGCCGCATGCCGGGTCTGTCGAAGGCGCTGTTCATCGACGGCGCCGGCGGTGCCATCGGCGGTGTGGCGGGCGGCTCCGGCCAGACCGTCTTCGTCGAGTCCGCGACCGGCGTCGGCGAGGGCGCCCGCACCGGGCTCGCCTCGGTCGTCACCGGCCTGTTCTTCGCGGCCTGCCTGTTCTTCACGCCGATCACCGCGATCGTGCCCCAGGAGGTCGCCTCGGCCGCCCTGGTCGTCATCGGGGCGATGATGATGATGAACGCCCGGCACGTGGACTGGGCCGACCGGGCCACCGCGATCCCGGTCTTCCTGACCGTCGTCCTGATGCCGTTCACGTACTCCATCACGGCGGGCGTCGCGGCCGGCGTCATCTCCTACGTCGCCATCAAGGTCGCCCAGGGCAAGGCCCGGGAGATCGGCGCGTTCATGTGGGCCCTGACGGTGATCTTCGTCGTCTACTTCGCCCTCAACCCGATCGAGAGCTGGCTGGGCGTGCACTAGCCGCCGCATCGGGAACCCTTCCCCTACCTCTCGTCCAAGGAGACCGACAGATGCTGGACATTGCCGAAGAGCTGAACCGGTGGGTCGAGCAGGGACGCGACGTCGCCGTGGCCACCGTGGTGGCCGTCGGCGGCAGCGCCCCCCGCCAGCCCGGAGCCGCCCTCGCGGTGGACGCCGGCGGCACGGTGATCGGCTCGGTGTCCGGCGGATGCGTGGAGGGGGCCGTGTACGAGCTGTGCCGGCAGGCGCTGGAGGACGGCGAGACCGTGCTCGAGCGCTTCGGCTACAGCGACGAGGACGCCTTCGCCGTGGGTCTGACCTGCGGCGGCGTCATCGACATCCTCGTCACGCCGGTACGGGCGGCCGATCCCGCCCGCCCGGTGTACGCCGCCGCGCTCACCGCCGCCGCGCGAGGTGAGGCGGCGGCGGTGGCGCGGATCGTGAGCGGTCCGGCGGAACTGACCGGCCGCGCACTCGTCGTCCACCCGGACGGCTCGCACGAGGGCGGTTTCGGCGCCCACCCCGAGCTGGACCGCACGGTGGCCGCCGAGGCCGGCGCCTTCCTGGACGCCGGACGCACCGGCACCCTGGACATCGGAGAGCAGGGGTCGCGTTGCGGAGCACCGCTCACGCTGCTGATCGAGTCCTCCGTCCCGGCGCCCCGCATGATCGTCTTCGGTGCGATCGACTTCGCCTCGGCCCTGGTCCGGGCCGGCAAGTTCCTCGGCTACCACGTGACGGTGTGCGACGCGCGCCCCGTCTTCGCCACCGCCACCCGCTTCCCCGAGGCGGACGAGATCGTCGTCGAGTGGCCCCACGAGTACCTGCGGCGCACCGAGGTCGACGCGCGCACCGTGCTGTGCGTCCTCACCCACGACGCCAAGTTCGACGTGCCCCTGCTCAAGCTGGCCCTGCGCCTGCCGGTGGCGTACGTCGGCGCGATGGGCTCCCGCCGCACCCACCTGGACCGCAACGCCCGCCTGCGCGAGGTCGGCGTGAGCGACCTGGAGCTGACCCGCCTCAGGTCGCCCATAGGCCTCGACCTCGGCGCCCGCACCCCCGAGGAGACGGCCCTCTCCATCGCCGCCGAGATCGTCGCGACCCGGCGCGGGGGCACCGGTGCCTCCCTGACCGGCGCGCACACCCCCATCCACCACGACGGCCCCACGGCACCGGCCGGACGCATCGGCTCGGTGGCGTAGGGCCGACACCGCCAGGCGGGCGGCAGCGGCCGGACGGGCCCGGGAGCCCGTCCGGCGAAGGGCCTAGCCCCGGCCGGGCCCCTTCCCGAGCAGCGACACGTCCGCGACCACCGGCCGGTGGTCCGAGGCGACGGCCTCCTCGGGGACCGAGGCTCCGCGCACCCGCACGCCCTCGCCCACGGCCACGTAGTCGATCCGCTTCACGGGCGCCGCGGCGGGGAACGTGCCGCCGGAGCCCGCCCCGGCGTCCCGCAGGTCCGCCCACAGCGGGCGCAGTTCGGGTGCCGCGGGCTCGGCGTTGAAGTCGCCGAGCAGGATCTGCCGCGCCCCGGGCAGCGCCGCCCGCTCCCGCGCCATGATCCGCCGGGTGTCGGCCACCTGTGCCACGCGGACCGCGGGGTCCGGCCGGTAGTCGAGGTGCGTCACGAACACCTGCACGGGCACGCCGCGCACCTTGAGCGTCACCTCGCCGAACCCGGGCGCGGGGGCCGGCACCGGGTTCTCGTCCTGCGTGGACAGGCGCGTGATCTCGTGGTTGGCCGCCGCCCTGACCGGGAAGCGGGAGAGGACCGCCACGCCGTACTCGCGCCGCGGACCCCCGGCCTCCACCGGGTCCAGGCTGTAGATCGGCGCGAACGACACCCGCATCCCGAGCCGCCGCGCCAACTCGCCGGCGACGTCGAGTCCCTGGCTGCGCGCGCCCCAGTGCACGTCCACCTCCTGGAGGCCGATCACGTCCGCGTCGAGCGCGCGCAGCGCGGCGGCCTGCCGGTCCAGGTCGAAGACGCCGTCGGATCCGGTGCCGGCGTGGATGTTGTACGTGGCGACGCGCAGCGGGACCGGGTGGCCCTGGCCGGCGGAGGCGGGCGGGGCCGTCAGAGCCACCGTCAACAGGGCTCCGGTGAGGGACAGTTGCACGAGGACGCGCGATCGGGGAGACATGCCGGCACGGTACGCGGGAAACGCCGGTGGCGCGGCGGCCGGCGCGAAGTCGCCCGCGAGCCGTACCGCGCCCGCAACCGGGGGTTCACGGGTGGCGCAGGAGGTGGTTGACCGTGCGGCCGAAGACGTACCGCCCCGAACGGCCCAGCACGCCGTCGAAGAGGGAGGGCAGCGGGCGGACGCTCATCTCCTCGCGCCACAGGACCCGGGTGCGGCCGCCGGGACCCGGGCGGACCTCGATCTCGGCCCAGCCCCGGACCAGCCGGCCGCGCTTCTCCAGTCGGCACAGGCCGGGGGTGTCGTCGCCCTGCGGTGGCTGCCAGACCGTCACCTCCATCCGGTCGTCGAAGGCGAGCGGGCCGGTGCCCGTGCGGGCCACGATCACCGTTCCCCGGCGCGTGGGCCCGGGCGTGGCGACGGTGACCCGGGTCAGCGGCACGGTGTCGCCGTGCCGCCGCCAGGCGGTGAGCCGGCGCCATGCCTCGTCCAGGGGGAGCGGGGCGGTACGTTCGAGCGAGAAGGTGGCCACGTCACGATCGTAGGGAACCGGCCCCGAGGACACCTCGCAGCCGGCCGCGCCTAGCGGTAGACCTTGCCCGGTTCGGCCTTCCCGGGCGCCAGCAGCTGGGGCACCGTCACGAAGACGTAGCCCCGCGCCTTGAGCGCGTCGACGATGCCGGGCACGGCGGGCACGGTGCCGTCGTAGATGTCGTGGAGCAGGATGATGCCGTCGCGGGACGACTGGTCGAGGACCCGTTCGGTGATCAGGTCGGAGTCGTCGGTCTGGTAGTCCTTGGCGGTCACGCTCCACAGCACCTCCGCCAGCCCCAGTTCGCGGCAGATCTCGTGCACCGTCTCGTCCGTACGCCCCTGCGGCGGGCGCATCAGGGTGGGGCGCTGCCCGGTCAGGCGCTCTATCTCCTTGTTCGGGCGCTCCAGCTCCTCGCGTACCTCCTGCGGTTCGGCGTCCGTGAGGATCTGGTGCGTCCAGGTGTGGCTGGCGACCTCGTGGCCCTCGTCGGCCATGCGTCTGACCAGCTCGGGATAGGTGTCGATGTGCCGTCTGCCGAGCAGGAAGAAGGTCGCCGGGACCTGCTTCTCCTCGAGTATGTCGAGCAGCCGTGCGGAGTTCTCGCTCGGTCCGGCGTCGAAGGTCAGCGCGATGCACTTGACGCGGGCGCAGTCGACCGTGCCGAACTCGGCCCGCGCCTGGGCGCCCGCCGCTCCCCGTACGGAGCTGGGGGAGGTCGTCTCCAGTCGCGTGCAGCCGCTCAGCGCCAGTGAGGCGGCGGCCGCGAGGGTCGCGACCGCGCGCAACCCGGTCCGCGTTTTCGTCATCTTCTCGGTCAGCGAAGGCATGCCGGGAATATACACAGCGTGTATAGACGGGGTGCATAGTGCCCCCTCGAATGACAGTTCGGGGTAGTGGGGCGGCTCGCGGGGTTACTCAGCCGACACGCAAGTGACGGTGAGAGCGAGGAGAGTCCCGTGAGCGAGACCCCCGTGAGCAGACGTGTCTGGCGCCGGGCCCTGGTGACCGGCGGCGCCGGATTCGTGGGCTCCCACCTGTGCGGCCGGCTGCTCGACGCCGGCGCCGACGTCGTGTGCCTCGACAATCTGGCCACCGGCTCGCGGCGCAATGTGGCCGACCTCGAACGGCACCGCGGCTTCCGCTTCGTCCGCGCCGACGCCACCGATCCGGCGGCCCTGCGCGGCCTGCCCGGCCGGTTCGACCTGGTCCTGCACTTCGCCTGTCCCGCCTCGCCCGCCGACTACCTCCGGCTGCCCCTGGAGACCCTCGACGTCGGCAGCACCGGCACCCGCAACGCCCTGGAGCGGGCCCGTGCCGACGGCGCCCGCTTCCTGCTCGCCTCCACCTCCGAGGTCTACGGCGACCCGCTGGAGCACCCGCAGCGCGAGACGTACTGGGGCAACGTCAACCCGATCGGCCCGCGCAGCGTCTACGACGAGTCCAAGCGCTTCGCCGAGGCCCTGGTCACCGCCCACCGCCAGGTGCACGGCACCGACGCCGCCATCGTCCGCCTCTTCAACACCTACGGCCCCCGCATGCGCACCGGCGACGGCCGCGCCGTCCCCACCTTCATCGCGCAGGCCCTGGACGGCATGCCCCTCACCGTCGCCGGTGACGGCGGCCAGACCCGCTCCCTGTGCTATGTCGACGACACCGTCGAGGGCGTCCTGGCCCTCGCCGCGTCCGCCGAGACCGGGCCGATGAACATCGGCGGCACGGACGAGATCACCATGCTGGAACTGGCCCGCCGCGTCGTCGAGCTCACCGGCTCCGGCTCCCGCATCCGCTTCGTGGACCGCCCCGTCGACGACCCCGGCCGGCGCAGGCCGGACACCACCCTGGCGCGTCAGCGGCTCGGGTGGCAGCCGCGGGTCGGCTGGAGCGAGGGGCTGGAGCGCACCATCGGCTGGTTCGCGCACTCCGTCGCCGCGTAACCCCCACAGGCGGCGGGGAGGGGATCGGCATGCTCACTTTCGGTGATTTGTCCGTTCTTTTCCGGAATTGAGCTGACTTCAAGAGTTTGAGTCTGGTGTGGAGCGGCACCCGCGACGCCAGAGGAACCCCAGCAGTCGCCCGGGACGGAGCACCCCCATGCGCATCCTTGGTATCAACGCCCTGTTCCACGACCCGGCCGCCGCCCTCGTGGTCGACGGCCGGACCGTTGCGGCCGCCGAGGAAGAGCGCTTCAGCCGCCGCAAGCACGGCAAGCGCCCGGTGCCCTTCTCCGCGTGGGAGGTACCGGAGCTGTCGGCGCGGTGGTGCCTGGAACACGCCGGGGTACGGCCCGAGGAGCTCGACGCCGTCGCCTACTCCTTCGACCCGAAACTGGCCCGGCCCGCCCGTGACATGGGCCTGGACGACCCCTGGGACCCGCTGCGGCTGGAGTACGCCCGCCGGGCGCCCGAGTTCCTCGCCGAGGCACTGCCCGGGCTCGACCCCGACCAGGTCGTCTTCGTCCCGCACCACGTGGCGCACGCCGCCTCCGCCGGTCCGGCCTCACCACACCCCGACAACGACGTCCTCGTCCTCGACGGGCGCGGCGAGTGCGCCTCCCACCTGGCCGGACGCTACCGCGACGGCAAGCTCGACACCCTCGCCGCCCAGGCGCTGCCGCACTCGCTGGGCCTGGTCTACGAGGAACTGACCGAGCACCTCGGCTTCCTGCGCAGCAGCGACGAGTACAAGGTGATGGCCCTCGCCTCCTACGGCACCCCCCGCCACCTCGACCGCCTGCGTGAACACGTGCACGCCACCGGCGACGGCGGCTTCCGCGCCCACGGCGTCGACTGGGCGGCCCTCGCCCCGGCCCGGGCCCCGGGCGAGGACTGGACGAAGGACCACGCCGACCTCGCCGCGAGCACCCAGGCCGCACTGGAGGAACTGCTCCTCGAACTCGTCCACTGGCTGCACCGCGAGGCCCGGGGAGAGGCCCTCACCATGGCGGGCGGCGTCGCCCTCAACTGCGTCGCCAACTCCAGGATCGCCGCCCGTGGCCCGTACCGGCACGTGTGGGTGCAGCCCGCCGCCGGCGACGCGGGCACGGCCCTCGGCGGCGCCCTGCACGTGGCCGCCCAGACGGCCGTCCCCGAGCCCATGCCCGGCGCCGACCTGGGCCGCGGCTGGAGCGACGAGGAGATCCGCGCCTGGCTGGAGACGGCCGCGATCCCGTACGAGGAGCCGGACGACATCGCCGAGACGGTCGCCGAGGAACTCGCCCGGGACGGCGTCGTCGCCTGGTTCCAGGGCCGCAGCGAGTTCGGGCCGCGCGCCCTCGGGCACCGCTCCCTCATGGCCCACCCGGGCCGCGCGGAGAACCTGGAGCGGCTCAACCACGTCAAGGGCCGCGAGGAGTTCCGGCCGGTGGCGCCCATGGTGCTGGCCGACCGCGCCGCCGACCTCTTCACCGGCCCGATCCCCAGCCCGTACATGCTCTTCGTGCACGACGTCGCCCCCGCGTGGCGCGACCGCATCCCGGCCGTCGTCCACGTCGACGGCACCGCCCGCATCCAGACCGTCGAGGAGCGCCGCGAGCCACTCGTCGCCCGGATGCTCACCGCGTTCGAACGGCGCACCGGGCTGCCCGTCGTCGTCAACACCAGCCTCAACACCGCCGGCCGGCCCATGGTCGACGACCCGCGCGACGCGCTGGAGTGCTTCGGCTCCGCACCCGTGGACCTGCTGGCCATCGGCCCGTTCGCGGTGCGCCGGGGGAGGGCGTTCGCATGACCGGCACGCCCGCGACCGGCGCTCCCCTGAACGGCTACGCCGTCGTCGTCCCCACCCTCGTCCGCGACACGCTGGCCGACTGCCTGGCCGCGCTGGCCGCCGCGCACGGGCCCGGCCCCGACGAGATCGTCCTCGTCGACGACCGGCCCGGGCCCGACGCCGACCCGGCCGACCTGGAGCACCCGCTGACCGTCCTCGGCGACCTGCGCGAACGCACGGTGGTGCTGCGCAGCGGGGGCCGGGGGCCGGCCGCCGCCCGCAACACCGGCATCCGCGCGGTCACCGCGCCCTGGACCGCCTTCCTCGACGACGACGTCCAGGTCGGCCCGCACTGGCGCGACCAACTGGTGCAGGACCTCGCCGAGGCCCCGCCCGACACCGGCGCGGTGCAGGGCGTGATCGCCGTTCCGCTGCCCGGCGAGCGCCCGCCCACCGACTGGGAGCGCGGCACCGCCGGCCTCGCGCGGGCCCAGTGGATCACCGCCGACATGGCCTACCGCACCGACGTGCTCAAACAGGTCGGCGGCTTCGACGAACGCTTCACCCGTGCCTTCCGTGAGGACGCCGACCTCGCGCTGCGCGTCCTCGACGAGGGGTGGCGCATCCGGCGTGGCCGCCGTACCACCCGCCATCCCGTGCGCCCCGCCTCCCGCTGGGTGTCCCTGAAGCAGCAGCGGGGCAACGCCGACGACGCCCTGATGCGGCGGCTGCACGGCCCCGAGTGGTGGGCCAAGGCGGTGGCGCCCAAGGGCCGGATCAGGCGCCACGCGGTGATCACCGCGGCCGGTGCCGCGGCCGTCGCCCTCGCCGCCGCCGGCCGCCCCCGGACGGCCGCGGTCGCCGGCCTGGGCTGGGCCGCGGGCACCGCCGAGTTCGCCTGGGCGCGGATCGCCCCGGGCCCGCGCACCCGTCAGGAGGTCACCACCATGCTGGTCACCAGCGCGCTCATCCCGCCCGCCGCGACCTGGCACCGGCTGAGCGGACTGTGGCGGCACCGCGGCGCCCCCGCCTGGCGGGAGGTGGCCGCATGAGCCCCGTCAAGGCCGTGCTCTTCGACCGCGACGGCACCCTCGTCCACGACGTCCCCTACAACGGGGACCCCGAGCGGGTCCGGCCCGTCGACGGTGCCCGCGAGGCGGTCGCGCTGCTGCGCGCCCACGGCCTGCGGGTAGGCGTCGTCACCAACCAGTCCGGTGTCGCCCGCGGCCTGATCAGCGACACCGACGTCCGTCACGTCAACCGGCGGATCGACGACCTCGTCGGCCCCTTCGACGTCTGGGCGATCTGCCCGCACGGCCCCGGCGACGGCTGCCGGTGCCGCAAGCCGCAGCCCGGCCTGGTCCTCTACGCGGCGGGCCGCGTCTGCGCCGCCCCCGCGGAGTGCGTCGTCATCGGCGACATCGGTGCCGACGTCGAGGCCGCCGAACGGGCGGGCGCCCACGGCATCCTCGTCCCCACCGCGCAGACCCGCCCGGAGGAGACGGCCGGCGCGCCCCACGTCGCCCCCGACCTGCTGACCGCCGTACGTGCGGTGCTCGACGGCCCGCCCCGGGGCCGCGCCCCGGCGCACGAACGCCCCGTCGCGGCGGGGCTCCCCGCCGGAACGGACGGCGGCACCGGGGCCGAGGCCCCCACAGGAACCGGTGCCGGGACCGCTGCCGAGGCGCGTACCGGGACCGCCGCCCCCGGCGGGGCCGAGGCGGTTCGGGCGCGTCCTGGCGTCGACACCCGTCGGAGGTCGCGATGAAGGCGCTCGTCACCCGGCTCGACAGCTTCGGCGACGTGCTGCTCGCCGGGCCCGCCGTCCGGGCCGTGGCCGCGCGGGCCGACCACGTCACGCTGCTGTGCGGCTCGCGCGGCGCGCCCGCCGCCCGGCTGCTGCCCGGCGTGGACGAGGTCCTGGTGTGGGACGCCCCGTGGGGCGGTTTCCAGCCGCCCGACGTCAGCCGCGAGGACATCGACGCCCTGGTGGACCGGATCGACGCCGACACCGCGCTGGTCCTCACCTCCTTCCACCAGTCCCCCCTGCCCACCGCCCTGGTGCTGCGCCTCGCCGGCGTCCGGCACATCGCCGCGGACAGCGTGGACTACCCCGGCTCCCTGCTGGACCTGCGCCACCGGCGCGCCCCCCACGCCCACGAGGTGGAGGCCGCGCTCGACCTCGCCGAGGCCGCCGGGTTCCCCCGGCCCGACGACGGACGGCTGCGGGTGCACGCGCCGCCCCGCACCGAGGAGCTCACCGGCCCCGGCCCGTACGTCGTCCTCCACCCGGGCGCCAGCGTCCCCGCCCGCGCCTGGAGCCCGGACCGCGGCGCCGAGGCCGTACGCGAACTGGCCGCCGCCGGGCACCGCGTGCTGGTCACCGGCGGCCCGGACGAGCGCGACCTCACCGCTCACGTCGCGGGTGAGCACGGCACCGACCTCGGCGGCCGCACGGAGGCCCCGGAGCTGTCCGGCGTCCTCGCGGGCGCGAGCGTCGTCGTCACCGGCAACACGGCCCCCGCCCACCTCGCCGCCGCCGTCGGCACCCCGGTCGTGTCCCTGTTCGCACCCGTCGTACCGGCGGAGCGCTGGCGGCCGTACGGCGTCCCGTACGTCCTGCTCGGCGACCAGGACGCGCCCTGCGCCGACAGCAGGGCCAGGGACTGCCCCGTCCCCGGCCACCCCTGCCTGAACACCGTCACGGCGACCGATGTGGCCGCCGCCGTCGAGAAACTCCTGGGGGAGGCATGAGGATCCTCATCTGGCACGTGCACGGGTCGTGGACCACGGCCTTCGTGCAGGGCCCGCACACCTACCTCGTCCCCGTCACCCCGGACCGCGGACCCGACGGCCTCGGCCGCGCCCGCACCTGGGACTGGCCCGACTCCGTCGTCGAAGTGCCGCCGGAGCGGCTGCGGGACGAGCACGTCGACCTCGTGATCCTCCAGCGTCCGCACGAACTCGCCCTGGTCGACCGGTGGCTGGGACGACGCCCCCCGCTGGTCTACCTGGAGCACAACGCCCCCGACGGCGACGTGCCCGACACCCGCCACCCCGCCGCGGACCTCCCCGGCGTCACCCTCGTCCACGTCACCCACTTCAACCGGCTGATGTGGGACGCGGGACCCACCGAGACGGCCGTCGTCGAGCACGGCATCGTCGACCCCGGCCACCGCTGGACCGGTGAGCTGGAACGGGCCGCCGTCGTCGTCAACGAGCCGATCCGGCGCGGGCGCACGACCGGCACGGACCTGCTCCCGGCGTTCGCCCGGTCCGCCCCGCTCGACGTGTTCGGCATGCGCACCGAGGGACTCGCCGAGCACATCGGCGTCGCCCCCGACCGCTGCCGCACCCAGGACGTCCCCCAGGGCGACCTGCACACCGAGCTGGCCAGCCGCCGCGTCTACGTCCACCCCGTCCGCTGGACCTCCCTCGGCCTGTCCCTGCTGGAGGCCATGCACCTGGGCATGCCCGTGGTCGCCCTGGCCACCACCGAGGTGACCGAGGCCGTCCCGCCCGGCGCCGGGGTGGTCTCCAACCGCATCGACGTACTGACCGACGCCGTACGCGACTTCCTCGCCGACCCGCCGCACGCGCGGACAGTCGGCGAGGGGGCCCGTGCGGCGGCCCTCGCCCGCTACGGGCTGTCCCGCTTCCTGGACGACTGGGAGCGGCTGCTGAAGGAGGTGACCCGATGAGGATCGCCATGGTGTCCGAGCACGCGAGCCCCCTCGCCGCGCTCGGCGGCGTCGACGCCGGTGGACAGAACGTCTACGTGGCCCGTCTCACCGAGGAGTTGGCCAAGCGCGGCCACGACGTCACGGTCTACACCCGCCGGGACGCCCTCGACCTGCCCGACCGGGTGCCGCTGCCCGGCGGCGCGGTCGTCGAGCACGTGCCGGCCGGACCACCCGCGGCCGTCCCCAAGGACGAACTCTTCCCGCACATGCCCGCCTTCGGCACCCACCTGGCCCGCGCCTGGGCGAGGGAGCGGCCCGACGTGGTGCACGCCCACTTCTGGATGTCCGGCATGGCCGCGCAGATCGGCACCGGCCCGCACGGCATCCCGCTCGTGCAGACCTTCCACGCCCTCGGCACCGTCAAGCGGCGCCACCAGGGCCTGCGGGACACCAGCCCGTACGAGCGCATCGGCATCGAGCGGCAGCTCGGCCGCGCCTGCGAACGGGTCCTGGCCACCTGCACCGACGAGGTCGTCGAACTCGGCGACATGGGCGTACCGCCCCGGCAGATCTCCGTGGTGCCCTGCGGGGTGGACGTCGAGCACTTCCACCCCGCCGCCGACACCGGCCGCACCCCCGAGAGACGCCGGCGCCACCGGCTGCTCGCCTGCGGCCGGCTCGTCCCCCGCAAGGGCTACGACCAGGCCGTACGCGCCCTGGCCCACGTACCCGACACCGAACTGCTCATCGCGGGCGGCCCGCCCGCCGGCGCCGTCGACGCCGACCCCGAGGCCCGGCGCCTGACCGCGCTCGCCCACCGCGTCGGCGTCGCCGACCGGGTCCGGCTGCTCGGCGCCGTCGACCCGGAGGACATGCCCGCCCTGCTCCGCAGCGCCGACCTGGTGCTGTGCACCCCCGTCTACGAGCCGTTCGGCATCGTGCCGCTGGAGGCGATGGCGTGCGGCGTGCCGGTCCTCGCCACCGACGTCGGCGGCCACCGCGACTCCGTGGCCGACGGGATCACGGGCCGCCTCGTCACCCCGCAGGACCCCGAGGCCGTCGCGGACGCCGCCCGCGAACTGCTCGCCGACGAACGGCTGCGCCGCCAGTACGGCAGGAACGGCCGGGAACGCGTCCTCAGGCACTACACCTGGGCGCGCGTCGCCGACGGCGCGGAACAGGTGTACCGCCTGACCCTCGCCGACCACGCGCTGTCGAAGGAGGTGGCGTGATGACCGTCCACCCGCCCGTCGTCGGGCACTGCGACGAACTCCAGGAGGCGCTGGGGGCGTTCCGCGCCTCCGCGCACATCACCGAACGCTGGGGCCGGCGGCTCGCCGCCGTGCTGGCCGGCGGCGGCCGGCTGCTGGCGGCGGGCAACGGCGGCAGCGCCGCCCAGGCCCAGCACCTGACCGCCGAGATCGTCGGCCGCTACCGCGACGACCGGCCGCCGTTCTCCGCGATCGCCCTGCACGCCGACACGTCCAGCACCACCGCCATCGCCAACGACTACGGCGTCGACGAGGTGTTCGCCCGCCAGGTCCGCGCCCACGGCCGCGAGGGCGACGTCCTGATGCTGCTGTCCACCAGCGGCGCCAGCGCCAACCTGCTCTCCGCCGCGGACGCCGGGCGCGCCGCCGGAATGCGGGTGTGGGCGCTGACCGGCTGCGAACCCAATCCGCTCATGGCGGGCAGCGACGAGTCCCTGTGCGTGGCCGCCCCCTCGACGGCCACCGTCCAGGAGATCCACCTGGTCGCCGTGCACATGATCTGCGCGGCCTTCGACGCCGCCCTGGAGCGGGGCGTGCGCGGCACCGGAAGGCGGAGGTGACGGGACGCATGGCTGACCGGACCCCCCTGGTCGTCGTCGGCGACGCCCTCCTCGACCGCGACCTCACCGGCTCCGCCGACCGGCTCGCCCCCGACGCGCCGGTCCCGGTGGTCTCCGAGTGCGCGGAACGCGTACGGCCCGGAGGAGCGGCCCTCGCCGCGTACCTCGCCGCCCGCGACGGCCGCGAGGTCACGCTGATCGCCGGCGTGGGCGACGACCCGGCCTGCCTGGCCCTGCGTGAACTCCTGGACCCCTGGCTGACGCTGGTCCCCCTCCCGCTCACCGGCACGCTGCCCGAGAAGACCCGCGTCCTGGCGCAGGACCGCCCCGTCGTCCGCCTCGACCGCGGCGGCGGCCGGGTCCGCGAGGCCACCGAGGAGGCCCGCGCCGCGCTGCGCGCCGCCCGCGCGGTCCTCGTCTCCGACTACGGCCGCGGCGCCGCGGACGCCCTGCGCGACGTACTGGCCGCGCGGCCGCCCCTGGTGTGGGACCCGCACCCGCGCGGGGGCCCGCCGGCCCCCGGCACCCGGCTGGTGACACCGGCCGAGAAGGAGGCGCACGGCTTCGCGTCCCGGGACGGCCGGCCGGGCGGAGGCCTGCGCGCCGCCGCGCTCGACGCCGCCGCGCTGGTGCGCGACTGGCGCGCGGCGGCGGTGACGGTGACGCTGGGCGCGCGCGGCGCCCTCCTGTCGTACGGCGAACACCCGCTCCTGGTCCCCGCCCCCGCCGCCCACCACGGTGACGCGTGCGGTGCGGGGGACCGGTTCGCGGCCACCGCCGCCGGGCTGCTCGCCGACGGGGCACTGGTGGGGGAGGCCGTCGAGGGCGCGGTGACCGCCGCGTCGGCGTTCGTCGCCGCGGGCGGCGCGGGCGCGCTGCCTCCCGCCGGCGCCGGCCCGGTGCCCCGCTCGGACCCGGACTCCGACGACCCGCGGGCCCTGACCGCCCGCGTCCGCGCCCAGCACGGCACGGTGGTCGCCGCGGGCGGTTGCTTCGACCTGCTGCACGCCGGCCACGTCGGTCTCCTCCAGGCCGCCCGACGGCTCGGCGACTGCCTCGTCGTCTGCGTCAACTCCGACGCCTCCGTCCGACGCCGCAAGGGCGACGGCCGGCCCGTCAACCCCCTCGCCGACCGCGTCCGCGTCCTGCGCGCCCTGGCCTGCGTCGACGCCGTCGCCGTCTTCGACGAGGACACCCCCGAACGCCTCCTGGGCGACCTGCGCCCCGACGTCTGGGTCAAGGGCGGCGACTACGCGGGCGCGGATCTCCCCGAGGCGGCGCTCCTCCAGGAGTGGGGCGGCCAGGCGGTCCTCCTGCCCTACCTGGACGGCCGCTCCTCCACGGCCCTGCTGGCCCGGGCGGCCGAGGGAGTCCGATGACTCGCCACACGCCGACCACGGGGGGAGGCCCCGGGCCGGTGAGCGCGGCCACCGGGCGAGGACCCCGACCGGTGAACGCGGCCACGGGGGGAGGCTCCGGTTTGGTGACTGCGGCCACCGGGGGAGGCCTCGGGCCGGTGAGCGCG
This sequence comes from Streptomyces ambofaciens ATCC 23877, assembly GCF_001267885.1. NCBI lineage: Bacteria > Bacillati > Actinomycetota > Actinomycetes > Kitasatosporales > Streptomycetaceae > Streptomyces > Streptomyces ambofaciens. Next base: position 6,407,513 of record NZ_CP012382.1, read on the forward strand.
GCCACGGGGGGAGGCTCCGGTTTGGTGAACGCGGCCACGGGGGGAGGCTCCGGGCCGATGAACGCGGACACCGGGCGAGGACCCCGACCGGTGAACACGGCCACCGGGCGAAGCTCCGGACCGGCGGACGCGGGCCCGGGGCCGGTGCGGGACCGTCGGCCGGGACAGGACCGTCGGCCGGGACAGGACCGTCGGCCGGGACAGGACCGTCGGCCGGGACAGGACCCGGCGGGCGGCGGCGCGCGCCCTCGGCTGCTCGTCCTGCGTGCCCTCGGGCTCGGGGACCTGCTCGCCGGGGTGCCCGCGCTGCGCGCGCTACGCCGGGCCCACCCGGGGCACGAGCTGGTGCTGGCCACCCCCGCCGAGCTGGCGCCGGTCGTCGCGGCGACGGGAGCCGTGGACCGGCTGCTGCCGGCGTCCGCACCCGGCCGCGCCGTCCCGCGCACCCTCGACTGGACCGGGCCGCCCCCGGACGTCGCCGTCGACCTGCACGGCAACGGACCGCCCAGCCACCGTCTGCTGGCGCGCCTGCGCCCGCTGAAGCTGCTGGCGTTCGCGCACCCGGAGACCCCCGAGGTGGACGGCCCGCCCTGGTACGCCGAGGAGCACGAGCGCGACCGCTGGTGCCGTCTGCTGCGCGCCTACGGCATCGACGCCGACTCGGCCGACCTGCGACTGCCCCGCCCCGGCACGCCGTCCCCCGCCCCCGGCGCCGCGGTCCTGCACCCCGGTGCCGGCGCCCCCTCCCGCTGCTGGCCCGTGGAGCGGTTCGCGGCCGTCGCGGGGGCGCTCCGCGCACGGGGGCACCGGGTCGTCGTCACCGGGGGAGCGGACGAGGGCGACCTGGTGGCCCGGCTGGCCAAGCTCGCCCGCCTGCCCGACACGGACGTGTTCGGCGGCGGCCTGCCCCTCGACCGGCTCTCCGCCCTGGTGGCCGAGGCCGGCGTCGTCGTCAGCGGCGACACCGGCATCGCCCACCTCGCGGTCGCCCACGCCACCCCCTCCGTCACCCTCTTCGGCCCCGTCCCGCCCAGCCGTTGGGGCCCGCCCGACCACCCCCGTCACCGCGCCCTGTGGCACCCCGGCCCGGACGGCGACCCGCACGGCCAGGCGACCGACCCCGCGCTGCTGCGCATCGGCACCGGGGACGTCCTGGCCGCACTCGACGCCCCGGGCGTCCTGGAAGAGGCACCATGAACCACGGCACGCCGCACCACGCCCCGGAACCGGCCGCACCGCACGGTCTGTCGGCCACCCGCGCACGGCCCCGCCCCGACCCCGCCGCACACGCCGACGTCGGCATCGTCGTCGCCACCCGCAACCGCTGCGCGAGCCTCGCCGTCACCGTGCGCCACCTGCTCGCCCTGCCCGAACGGCCCGAGGTCCTCGTCGTCGACAACGCCTCCACCGACGACACCCGCGCCATGCTGGCCCGCGACTTCCCCCGGGTGCGCGTGGTCTCCCTGCCCTTCAACCGCGGCGCCCTCGCCCGCACCCACGGCGTCCGCGCCCTCGACACCCCGTACGTGGCGTTCAGCGACGACGACTCCTGGTGGGCGCCCGGCGCGCTCGGCACCGCGGCCGCACTGTTCGACGAGCACCCGCGGCTGGGCCTGGTCGCCGCCCGCGTCCTCGTGGGCCCCACCGAGGACGCGGACCCCCTCAACGACCTGCTCGCCGCGTCCCCCCTCGGCACCGCCACCGACCTGCCCGGCACGCAGGTGCTCGGCTTCCTCGCCTGCGCCGCCGTCGTCCGACGCACCGCCTACCTCGACGCGGGCGGCTACCACCCCCTGCTCTTCTTCGGCGCCGAGGAGACCCTCCTCGCCTACGACCTGGCCTCCCGCGGCTGGGGCGTCACGCACTGCCCCGAGGTGACCGCCCACCACCACCCGGACCCCGCGCCACGCACCGACCGTCCGGCCGTCGTAAGCCGCAACGCCCTCCTCACCGCCTGGCTGCGCCGCCCCCTCCCGCACGCCCTCGCCCGCACCCGCGCCCTCGTGGCCGAGGCCCGCCACGACCCGCACGCCCGGCGCGCGCTGCGGGAGACCCTCACCCGCCTGCCCGCCGCCCTGCGCGCCCGCAGACCCCTGCCCCCGCACGTGGAGCGCGCCGCCCGTCTCCTCGACGAGCGCGGGGGCGCCGGCGGCACCGACGGAGCGACCTCATGACCGACGTCCGGACCACCGTCGTCGTCATCACCCACAACCGGCGCCGCGAACTCCTGCGCACGCTGGGCCACCTCGCCGAACTCCCCGAAGCACCGAGGGTGATCGTCACCGACAACGCCTCCACGGACGGCACCGCCTCCGCCGTCGCCCACCACCACCCGCACGTCGGCCTCCTGCGCCCCGGCCGCAACCTGGGCGCCGTCGGCCGCAACCTGGCGGTCCGACGGGTCCGCACGCCCTACGTCGCCTTCTGCGACGACGACTCCTGGTGGGCGCCCGGCTCCCTGTCCGGGGCCGCCGACCTGCTCGACCGGTACCCGGCGGTCGGCGCGGTCACCGCCCGCATCGTCGTCGAGCCGGACGGCACCGAGGACCCCATCGTCAGGGAACTGCGCGACTCGCCCGTTCCCCGCCCGGACTGGCTCCCGGGACCGGCCCTCGGCTCCTTCCTGGCCGCCGCGACCGTGCTGCGCACCGACGCCTTCCGGGCCGCGGGCGGCTTCCACCCCCGGCTGTGGCTGGGCGGCGAGGAGGAACTGCTCGCCGCTGACCTGGCGGCGAACGGCTGGTGGCTGACGTACGCCGACCACCTGACGATCCACCACCACCCCTCGACGGCCCGGGACTCGACCCTGCGGCGCGCGCACGGCATCCGCAACACCCTGTGGTTCACCTGGCTGCGCCGCCCGGCCGGTCCCGCCCTGCGCCGCACCCTCCACCTGGCCCGCACCGTCCCCCGCGACACCGCGTCCCTGCGCGCCTTCGCCGAGGCGACGGCCGCCCTGCCGTGGGTGCTGCGCGAACGCCGGGTGCTACCCCCCGAGGTCGAGGCCCGCCTGCGCTCCCTGGAACCCACCCAGCGCACCTCGACGGCCCGCACCTACACGGGCTGACCGGCCCCCGGACGGGCCGGCACGGAACGGGCCGGCCGCGTGCCACTAACCGACCGGCCCCGCTCCCAGCGCCGCCACCAGCCCGTCCGCGGTGTCCTCCGCGGCCTCCGCCGACCGGAAGCCGGCGCCGATCCGCGCGGCCTCCTCCCGTCCGCGGGTCAGGCACCAGTCCCACCAGTGCTCCAGGGCGCCCACCGTCAGCCCTTCGGCGGGCAGCAGTGCCGGCCAGCCGCAGGCGCGGGCCTGTGCCGTCACCTTCGCGCCGCCCGCGACCGGGTCCACCGCCAGTGCGGGGGTCCCCGCCCGCAGCGCCAGGACCAGCCCGTGCAGCCGGTCGGTCACGACCAGGTCCAGCCGGGCCAGTACGGCCTCCAGCTGGGCGGGTGTGCCGCACAGCCGCCAGTCGTGGGCGTCGAGCCGGGTCTCCAGTTCCAGCCGCGCGCAGTCCTTGCCGGCCAGCCAGCGCGTCAGTTCCGCGGCGGCCTCGGCGTGCCGCCGCCGACCCCCGTACTCGTGCTGCCCGTGGGTGAGGACCACCCCGGCGACCGGCCGGGCGGGCGGTGCGGGCGCGCGGGCCGCGAGGTCCAGGGTCGGCACGGTGCCGGCGGCGTCCCGGGCGAGCACCTGGTGGAAGCCGGTGACGGCCGGGGACCCGGGGTCGACGACGGAGACGCCGACCGCGATCCGCACACAGTGCGCGAACCGCCGGTGCAGTTCCTCGATCTGCCGTCCGTGCACCGGCCCGCACACGAAGACCAGGCGGGTGTACGCGGCCGGGTCGACGTCCGCGAAGTGCATGTCGCCGGGCCGGAATCCGGGGCTCCACACGACGTCGTACGCGAGCCCCGCGTCCCGCAACACCGCCTCCACCCGCCGCAGCGCCAGCACGTCCCCGGCGGTCGCCTCCCCGTGCAGGAAGCTGAACCAGCCGGTCACCAGGATCCTGTCTCGTCCGTGCACAGTGCCCCCGGGTGCCCCTCCCGGGGCACGGCAACCACGGGCACGGCAACCACGGGCACGGCAACCACGGGCACGGCAACCACCGGGGGACCGTTCAGCGCCTCACCACCGGCTCGAAGGCCCTGCGCACGTCGGCTCCCGACGGGGTGACGGCCTGCCGCGAGGGGACACTGCCGAAGTACCCGAGGACGCCCGGGCAGCTCGCCCCGCCGATCTGCACCGTGCGGTCGGCCACCGGCCTCCCGGTGCGCGGCGCGTAGACCCGCCCTGGTCCGGCTCCGGGACGTCCGCCGGCCGGGAGCCCCGCGTCCGCTGCCGCGCCACCTCACCGGCCACGAGGCCGCCGTCCTGTCCGTGGCCTTCGCCCCCGACAGCCGCGTGGTCGCCGCGGGCGCCGAGGACGGCACCCCCGGGGCTCGCGGACGGAACCTGTCCGCGTCCGCCGCTACCGTGCACGCATGACGACCAAGGCATCCGCGACCGCCCCCGTCCTCGGCACCCGGGCCCTCAACCGCGCCACTCTGGAGAGGCAGTTGCTGCTGCGCCGCGCGTCGATGCCGGCCGAGGCCGCCGTCGCGCACCTCGTCGGGCTCCAGGCCCAGAACGTGAAACCCCCGTACTACGCGCTCGCCGCCCGCCTCGACGGCTTCACGCCCGAGGACCTGTCCGGGGCGATGGCCGACCGCCGGGTCGCCCGCCTGGTCACCCTCCGCTCGACCCTCCACACCCACACCGCCGACGACTGCCTCACCCTGCGCCCGCTGGTGCAGGCCGCCCGGGACCGGGAGCTGGGGAACTTCCGCAAGGGCCTCGTGGGTGTCGACCTGGACCGCCTCGCCGTCCTCGCCCGAGAGCTGGTCGAGGCCGAGCCGCGCACCATGGGCCAGTTGCGCGAGGCGCTCCTCGCCCGGTGGCCGGACGCCGACCCGCAGGCCCTGGCCGTCGCCGCCCGCTGCCGGCTCCCGCTCGTCCAGGTGACACCGCGCGGCCTGTGGGGAAGGAGCGGACAGGTCACGCTCACCACCGCCGAGCACTGGCTCGGCCGCCCCGCCCGGCCGGCTCCCGCTCCGGACGAGACCGTCCTCCGCTACCTCGCCGCCTTCGGTCCGGCCTCCGTGCGGGACATGCAGACCTGGGCGGGCCTGACCAGGCTCCGGGACGCCTTCGAGCGACTCCGGCCCCGGCTGGTCACCTTCCGGAGCCCGGACGGCACCGAGCTGTTCGACCTCCCCGACGCGCCCCGCCCCGACCCGGACACGCCCGCCCCGCCGCGCTTCCTGCCCGAGTTCGACAACCTGCTCCTCTCCCACGCCGACCGCACCCGCCTCGTCCCGCCCGCCCACAAGGGCCGCACCTGGTCGAAGAACGTGGCGCACCGAGTCCTCCTCGTCGACGGCTTCGTGGCCGGGCTGTGGAGGACGGCCGACGACGTCCTCGTCGTCGAGCCCTTCGACCGCCTCACGAAGGTCCGGTGGGACGAGGTCGTGGCCGAGGGGCAGCGGATGCTGGCGGCCCTGCACCCGGGGACGGCGTACGACGTCCGGCAGGGGACCGTGCGCGGCGACTGACACGCGGAGATGGAGAGGGGGCGTTGCGGGCCGCTCGTGGAGGCCCGCAACGCCCCCCGGTCTGTCACCTGAGGGGTGCTCAGGTGGTTTCGGTGCGGGGCTAGGAGGTGACCTGCGCGGTCACCAGGCCCGAGAACGTGGTCAGCCGGGAGTAGACACCCGGATAACCCGCCCGGGCACAGCCCTCGCCCCAGGAGGTGATCCCTGCCAGGACGCCCCCGATGACCAGGGGTCCGCCGCTGTCGCCCTGGCAGGTGTCCACGCCGCCGGAGGGGAGTCCGGCGCACACCATGTCGCTCGCGACGAAGTCGGAGCCGTAGGAGCCGCGGCAGCTCGTGTCCGACACGACCGGTACGGTCGCGGTCCGCAGCTGGTTGGAGGAGGAGCCGTTCTCCCGGGTGGTGCCCCAGCCGAGGACACGGGCGGTGGTGCCGGCCGCGTAGACGGAGGTGTCCGAGGCGGACACGTACTTCGCCGGCGTGTACGGCATCGACCTCGACAGGGTCAGGACCGCTACGTCGTCACCGTTGGTGGCGTCGGTGTAGTCCGGGTGGATCCAGATCCGGCTGACCTGGGCGACCGTGCCGTTGGTGCCGTTCAGGTAGGTGCGTCCGCCGACGACGCGCACGCTGCGGGTGCTCTCGCCGACCATGCAGTGGGCGGCGGTGACGACCTTGGTGGGGGAGACCAGGGTGCCTCCGCAGAACTGGTTCTGCGAGGCGTCCGTGATCTGCATGACGAAGGGGTACGCGCTCGTCGTGGTCGTCGAACCTCCGACGATGGGCTGCGGCGCGGCGACGGCGGAGGGCGCGGCCAGCATCGCGGTGACCGCGGCGCCGGCGGTGGCCAGGGCGGCGGCGGTCGATCTGGCGCGGGTGAGCCCGAACATGAGTCTCCTCAAGGGGTTGCCGGTGGGGGGTCGCACGGGGTGGGGGGTGGACACGGGGGTCTCGGGACAGACCCCCGTATGCCCGGGCGAGCGGCACGTGCTCACGCTAGGACCGGCGGCGCGGACCCCCCAATGAGGGAAGCCCCTAGGGGAGTCGGGCAGGGAAAACCCTCGGCCGCCCCTCGGTGACCCGACCGGCCCCACCGAGCCGGGCCGACCGAGCCGGCCCCACCGAGCCGGGCCGACCGAGCCGGGCCGACCGAGCCGCGCCCACCGAGCCGGGCCGACCGAGCCGCGCCCACCGAGCCGGGCCGACCGAGCCGGGCCGACCGAGCCGGGCGCACCGAGCCGGGCCGACCGAGCCGGGCGCACCGAGCCGGGCGCACCGAGCCGGGCGCACCGAGCCGGGCCTGCCGAGCCGGGCCGACCGAGCCGGCCCCACCGGGCCGGCCTCACCGAGCCGGCCCCGCCGAGCCGGGCCCGCCGAGCCGGTGGTCCGCGTCACTCGCTGCGCGTCACCCGTCGCGCGTCACTCGCTCCGCCGGCCCGCCGCCAGTCGGACGATGTCCACCCGGGACCGGATCCCGAGCTTGCGGTAGACGCGGGTCAGGGTCGCCTCGACCGTCTTGACGCTGACGAACAGGCGGCCGGCGATCTCCCGGTTGGTCGCGCCCTCCATGACGAGCGCGGCCACCTGGCGCTCCATCGCGGCGAGCCCCGCCAGACCGTCGGGCACCACGAGGGCCGCGGCGGGCACCGGGAGCGCGGCCCGTGCCGCGGACGCCTCCAACCGCCGCAGCCAGGGCAGCGCCCGGCAGCGCCGGAAGAGGCGCGCCGCGTCGTCGTACGCCGCCGGGCCCGGCGCCCGCCCCGGCCGGCCCGCCCGCAGCTCCGCCAGCGCGAAGGCCGCCCGCGCCTCCTCCAGGCCGTAGCCCAGCTCGGCCAGCCGCTCCCGCGCCGACGTCAACCCGGTGACGGCGGCCCGGTGTTCGCCCCGTGCCGCCCGCACCAGCGCCTCGGCCCGGTCCAGCACGGCGAGCACGCCGCCGCGCCCGAGCCGCAGCGCGTGCACGCGCGTGACGTCGACGACCTCCTGCGCCTCGGCCGTCGCCCCGGTACGCACCAGCGCCTCGGCGAGGTCGCCCTGCCACCGGCCGCGCGCCGGGTCGGTGATGCCGGCGCCGGCCTCCAGCTCCCGTACCCGGCTCAGCGCGTGCACGGCCGCCTCCGCGTCGCCCGCCACCAGGCTCGCGTGACCGAGGGCGGCCAGCGCCCGCGACAGGTACACGGCGTCGCCGTCCTCCTCGGCCCGCCGCACCGCCTCCCGCGCCAGGGCCAGCGCCCGTTCCACGTCCCCTCCGGCGGCCTCGGCGAGCGCGGCCTGCATCGCACCCGCGCCTTCGCCGATGCCCGCGTCCCGGGCCAGCGTCAGACTCTCCCGGGACAGCTCCAGGGCCCTGCCGCAGTGGCCGGAGTGCAGCTCGGTCTCGGCGAGGAACCGCAGGTAGTGGACCTCGCTCTCGGCCATGCCGCGCCGGCGCGCCTCGCGCAGCAGCGCGGTCGCGGCGGTCCGCGCCTCGGCCAGCCGGTCGCTCATCACCAGCCAGCGGAACCGGGAGGAACCGGCCCCGTTGTGGTGACACGCCACCCGCGCGTCCTGCGGCTCGTCGAGCGCCCGCCGGATGGTCGCCGGGGCGTCGGGATGCCCCATCAGCGTCTCGGCCTGCGCCTGGAAGGCCAGCGCCAGCAGCTCGGTGCGCCGGTCCCCGGCCCGTGCCGCCAGCCGGGCGGCGTGCGCGGCCTCCTCCCGGCCCTGGGCGAAGTCCCCCTGCACCACCAGGCCGCGCCAGGCGAGTTGGTAGTGGACCAGGGCGAGCAGCCGGGGATCGTCCCCCGCGTCGGCCAGGACCTGCGGGAAGACGGCGTCGACCTCGCCGATGGCCTGCCCGGCCGCCTCGATCACCACCATCCAGGCGCGTACCCGCTCCCCGGGCGCGGTGGCCCGGGTCAGTACCTCACGGGCGATGTCCCGGGCGAGGTCCTGCTCACCCGCGGTGATCGCGTCCTCGGCGGCCTGGAGCCGGCGCTCGTCCGGCCCCGGTGCGCTGTCCGCCGGGGTGTGCCGGGCGGCGAGCAGCCCCAGCGACGCGGCGACCGACGGGGCCCCGCGGTCCCGGGCCAGCGCGGCCGCCTCGGCCAGCCGGGCCGCCACCCGCGGATCGGTGCCGGTGGTGGCGAGCGCCAGGTGCCGGGCCCGCTCGATCGGGTCGGAGGCCGCCGTGGACAGCGCGGCGTGCGCGGCCCGCCGCTCCGGCGCCGGGGCCTCGGCGTACAGCGCGGCCGAGATCAGCGGATGCGCGAACCGTACGGTGGGTCCCTCCGGGTCGGTCGCCAGCAGACCCAGCCGCGCCGCCTGGGCGGTCTCCGCCTCGGCGTTGCTCCGGCCGGCCGCGTGCAGCAGGGCCGGGGTCGGGCGGGCGCCGGCGCTGGCCACCAGGAGGGTGCGCCGGGCCTCGTCCGACAGCATCTCCAGGCGGGAGAGGACCAGGGCGCGCAGCGAGGTCGGCACCGGCAGCGGCTCGCCCGGCCGCGGCGCGGTGGGGCTCTCGGCGAGCGCCCGGCCCAGCTCCAGCGCGAAGAGCGGATTGCCGCCGCTGGTGCGGTGGATGTCGCGGACCGTGGAACGGGGCAGGCCGCAGTAGCCGCGGTCGTCGAGCAGGGCCGAGACCTGGGCACGGGTCAGCGGTCCGAGGCGCACCGCGCGGGTGTCCGGCGGGGACGCGCGCAGATGGCGGTCGTACTCGGCGCCCTCCGTCTCCGGCCCCTCGGTCCGCACCGCGCACAGCATCCGTACCGGGGTGTCGCCCAGGCGGCGGGCGGCGAAACCGAGGAGCTCGGCGCTGGCCGGGTCGAGCCACTGCAGGTCGTCGGCGACGACCAGCACGGGACCCTTCGCGGCGAGCGCGCGCAGCGTGGAGAGCACCGCCAGCCGCAGCGCCAGACCGTCGCGCTGGAGGGTGGACTCGCCGCGGCCCGTGAGCGCCGACTCCAGCGCGGTGCGCTGCGCGGCGGGCAGGGCGTCCGACACCTCGTCCAGCACCAGACCGAACAGGTCGGCGAGGGCGAGGAAGGGGAGGTGGGATTCGGACTCGGTGGCCGAGCAGCGCAACACGGTGTGGGCCGTGCGCGCGTATTCGGCGGCCAGACTGCGCAGGACGGTCGACTTTCCGATTCCGGCGGGGCCGTGCAGCAGCACACTGCCGCCGCGGGTGAGTTGCTCGCGCGCCGCGCCGAACGACTCCTCCCGCCCGATGACCAGGTCGGAGCGGCATCCGGCAGACTCCGCGAAGTCCCGTCGCACGGTCACCGCTCCCCTCCGTATGACGCGTCCCGCGCGTATGTCGTGTCCTGGCCAATATTAGGCAACGGTCCCCTGAACCGCCGGGGGACGAAGGGGTGACGGAAACAACAGCAAGAGGGCGCCTCCGCAGAGGAGGGGCGGCGTGAAAACCCGCGGCACCCGTCGGTCACGGCGGCCGACCGCCCCGGCCTGCCGGCCCGCTCACGGCAGCCCTCCGGCCCGGCGAGTCGCCCCCTTACGGCAGCCCTCCGGCGCGGCGAGCCGCCGCCACCGCCTCTCCACGGGTGCGGGCGCCGAGCTTGCGCATGGCCGAGCGCAGATAGGCCTTGACGGTCTCCGGGCGCAGGCCGAGCCGCTCCGCGGCCGCCGCGTTCGTCGCCCCGGCGGCCACGCAGGCCAGCACGTCCACCTCACGGGGAGCGAGCCGGGCCGGCGGGGCGGCGGGCCCGCTCCCCGCCGCCAGTAGTCCGCACGCCCGCAACAACTCCTCCCGCAGCGCCGGGTCCGCGATCCTGGGCGCCAGTGCGCGCAGCGCGGCGTGCGCCTCACGCACCTGTTCCCAGCCCGGGGAACCCCCGGGGCCGCACGCGGCCCGCGGCCGGGCCGCCGTCAGCAGCGCGCCCGCCTCGTCCCGCAGCACCAGCGCCTGCTCCACGTCCCGCGCCGCCTCCACGGCCGCGCTAAGCGTGCGGTCGCCCAACGGCTGGGCCGTGCGCAGGGCGCCGTAGAGCACCCCGCGCACCCGGCGCCGTACGACCACCGGGACCGCCACCACCGAGCGCAGCCCCTCGGCGGCGACCGGGAGGTCGTACTCGTGGCTGATCTGCCGCGAGACGGAGTAGTCGCTCACCGCGCACGGCCGCGTGAGCGCCACCGCCTTGCCGCCCAAGCCGTTGCCGGAGGTCACCGCGAGGGCGCTCAGCGCGGCCGTGGCCGTCCCGCTCAGCTCGCTGATGCGGACCTGGCGGCGCCCGGACTCCACCAGCCCGCCGAAGGCGACCGGCAGCCCGGTCGTCCGCCGCAGCCGCACCAGCGCGCTGCGGATCTCCACCCCGCCGGCCGTGTCCACCGCCACCCGTTCCGCCCTCCTCGCGCCCGTCCCGGGACGCACACCCCCGTTCGGGGGTAGTGAGACCTGCATCACGGATTACACGATGGCAGAGAGCCGCCCGGCAAGGTCCGGCACGAAGGAGGACAGATGACGACGGCCACGGAGCTGTTCCGCAGCGCACGGGACTTCCTGCTGGAGCACCGCGAGGACTACGCCGCCGCCTACGAGGGCTTCACCTGGCCCCGCCCCGGGAACTTCAACTGGGCGCTGGACTGGTTCGACGTCATCGCCGAGGGCAACCGGCGCACGGCGCTGCACATCGTCGAGGAGGACGGTTCCGAGGTCCGGGTCTCCTTCGCCGAGATGTCCGCCCGCTCCGACCGGGTCGCGAACCGGCTGCGCGAGTGGGGCGTCGGCCCCGAGGACCGCATCCTCGTCATGCTCGGCAACCAGGTCGAGCTGTGGGAGACCGCGCTCGCCGCGATGAAGCTCCGGGCCGTGGTCATCCCGGCCACCCCGCTGCTCGGCCCCGCCGACCTGCGCGACCGCGTCGACCGCGGCCGGGTCGGGCACGTCATCGTGCGCGCCGCGGACACCGGCAAGTTCGCCGACGTCCCCGGCGACTACACCCGCGTCGCGGTCGGCGGCACGACGGCGCCGGGCTGGTCGCGGTACGAGGACGCGTACACCGCCTCCGACGTCTTCATCCCGGACGGCCCGACCACCGCCGACGACCCGCTGATGCTGTACTTCACCTCGGGTACGACGGCCCGGCCCAAGCTGGTCGAGCACACCCACGCCTCGTACCCGATCGGGCATCTCGCGACCATGTACTGGATCGGGCTGAAGCCCGGCGACGTCCACCTGAACATCTCCTCGCCCGGCTGGGCCAAGCACGCCTGGTCGAACCTGTTCGCGCCGTGGAACGCCGAGGCGACCGTCTTCCTGCACAACTACACGCGGTTCGACGCCGGCCGCCTGATGGCCGAGATGGACCGGGCCGCCGTGACCACCTTCTGCGCCCCGCCCACCGTCTGGCGGATGCTCATCCAGTCCGACCTGAGCCGGCTCGCCACCCCGCCGCGCGAGGTCGTCGCCGCCGGTGAGCCGCTCAACCCCGAGGTGATCGAACAGGTGCGCCGCGCCTGGGGCGTGACCGTCCGGGACGGCTTCGGGCAGACCGAGACGGCCGTCCAGGTCTCCAACAGCCCCGGCCAGGTCCTGAAGACCGGCTCCATGGGCCGCCCCAGCCCCGGCTACCGCGTAGAACTCCTCGACCCGGTCACCGGCGCGCCCGGCGCCGACGAGGGCGAGATCGCCCTCGACCTGTCCGAGAGCCCCGTCGGCCTGATGACCGGCTACCACGGCGACCCCGACCGCACGGCGGAGGCGATGGCCGGCGGGTACTACCGCACCGGTGACATCGGCGCCCGCGACGCGGACGGGTACCTCACCTACGTGGGCCGGGCCGACGACGTGTTCAAGGCCAGCGACTACAAGATCAGCCCCTTCGAGCTGGAGAGCGCCCTGCTGGAGCACGAGGCGGTCGCCGAGGCGGCCGTCGTGCCGGCCCCGGACGAGCTGCGCCTCGCGGTGCCGAAGGCGTACGTGGTCCCGGCGGCGGGCTGGGAGCCGGGCCCCGACACCGCGAAGGTCCTCTTCGAGCACTCCCGCCGGACCCTCGCCCCCTACAAGCGCATCCGGCGCCTGGAGTTCGGCGAACTGCCCAAGACCGTCTCCGGCAAGATCCGCCGCATCGCACTGCGCGAGGCCACGGCGGCCGGTTCCACGGACGAGTACCGCGAGGAGGACTTCCGGTGACCCCGCCCCCCGCACAGCCGTCGTACGCCCACGGCACCAGCACGGCCCCCCTCCTCGGCGACACCATCGGCGCGAACCTCGACCGCGCCATCGCCGCCCACCCCGGCCGCGAGGCCCTGGTCGACGTCCCGTCCGGACGGCGCTGGACCTACGCCGAGTTCGGCGCGGACGTCGACGAGGTGGCGCGCGGACTGCTGGCGAAGGGCGTCGCCAGGGGCGACCGGGTCGGCATCTGGGCGGTCAACTGCCCCGAGTGGGTCCTCGTCCAGTACGCCACCGCCCGCATCGGCGCCGTCCTGGTGAACGTCAACCCGGCCTACCGCGCCCACGAGCTGGAGTACGTCCTCAAGCAGGCCGGCATCACCGTGCTGATCGCCTCCCTCACCCACAAGAGCAGCGACTACCGGGCGATCGTGGACCAGGTCCGCGGCAGGTGCCCACAGCTGCGCGAGACCGTCTACATCGGCGACCCGTCCTGGGACGCCCTCACCGCGGGCGCCGCCTCGGTGCCGCACGACCGGCTCGCGGCCGCGGCGGCCGAGCTGAGCTGCGACGACCCGGGCGGCGCCCTCACGGGCTCTCACGCCATCCGGGAGGGTCTGGCGCTCTCACTTCGGTTGTGCGTCCAGACGGATGCACCGGGACTCCCCGACTCACGTTTCACTCTCGACAGCCGAGACCGTGCGCCGTAGGGGGCTGCGCACCGAAGCCGCAGACCCACTGAGCACGGGGGCGTGTCCTGGGGAGTGCTCGGGACACACCCGTCGCGTGTCGGCCGGCTCAGTGAGTCTTGGAGCCAAGTCGCGGCAAACCGCTACGAGTTGACCGGATGACAACGCCACACTTGAGGCATGGACGAACTGTATGTAGTCCGGCATGAGCCGACCTGGCGCGAGGAGCCGGAACCAGACGACGAGTACGACAACGACACGGACCACAAAACCCTGTACGCCCTCTTCGGGCTGGCCATCTACAAGGCCAACGTCCTCGAACACACCCTCGTCAACACCCTCGCCCTGGCCAGAATCATCACGGCGGAGGAGCAGGGGGAACAGCTCATCCGGGACCCTTGGGCGCAGGGCTTCAAGGACATGATGGGCAAGCTCATCAAGCGCGCCGAGCCGCACGTAAGCGCCTACCCGGAAGTGGTAGACGACCTGACCAACAGCCTGAAGCGGCGCAACTTCCTGGTTCATCACTTCTGGCGTGAGCGCATCCAAGAGACGATCGCCGAGGCGAGTCGAGCCAAGATGTGCGCGGACCTGAAGGCCGACTGCCGACTGTTCACTCAGACGGATGAGCGCCTGAGTGAGAGGGTCTTTGACCCCCTGGCGAGGAAGCGGGGAATCACGGCCGAGATGATCGAGGCTGCGTACGCGGAGGAACGCCGCGGGGCGATGAAGCGCTACGAGCCCGACTCGTTCACGGCCGAAGACGATTCGGGCTGACCTGCTTGTTCACACGCCCCTGGCCAAGCTGAAATTGCCCTGAAGTTCCTGGGAGGCAACGGCGATGATGTAGCTTCCGGCCATGAACACTCTGGCGGGGGACTGGTGGGAATCCGGCTCGTGGTGGCAGCTCGTCGTCACGATCACTGCGAGCATCGCGGTGGGCATTCTCGGAGCCTGGGCGGCGCTCAGGTCCAGCAACCCAAAGCGTCAACTCACCTGGCGAGTGCGGTCCAACACCCCGCTCATGAGCGTACCCGGAAACCCCCAAGGGTCTGAGCTCGCCGTCACCTTCTTCGGTGCGCCGCTGGCATCACCGCGCATCGTTGAACTCGTCATTGCCAACTCAGGTCGGCGTGACATCACCGCCGCCATGTTCCATGACGCTCAACCACTGCGGTTCGACTTTGGCGCCCCCGTCTGCACCATCCTGGATGTGACGACATCCCCCGCCGGAAGCATCCGCCCCACGTTCGACACCGCTGGCTGGCACATCGTGGGCGATGACACATCGGGAGAATGTTGGGTTGACGTCCTCCCCACGCTGCTCAGCAAGGGGCAGGAAGTCGTACTTTCTGTACTCGTCGACGGCGATGAAAAGCCAGTGGACTTGGTCAGGTTCCCGCTGGTCGATGTCGCTCCAGTCTCCGAAGCGCCGGGGGAACGGTCGCGAGCGCTCGCCGAGGCACTCAGCCGAACGTCGATCTACCTCGGGCCGATCCGCATCAGGGTGCGCTCTGATCGACCCTGAAACCGTGGCGCAAGGGCGGGCGGTAAGACGCAGCGGTGCGGAAACCACGGCTCAGGGGATCACCCCCCGACCGACGTCCGACCGAGCGGGCAGGCGCCCGGGCGGCTGAGGACGCAGCACGCGGCCCGCTCGCGAACGATCACGCAGCCTCGGGCCCCAGTCCTCGGCCGCTCGCTCCCTCGACAACAACGACGCGGACGACCGGGCACTCCTCGACGAGCTGATGCCCATCACGTACAACGCCTTCAACCGCAACGGTCGTGTCGCCCCCTGACGCCAGGCAGACGGAAGCCCCGGCTACCCCCGAAAGGGGGTAGCCGGGGCCTCGTCGTATCCGCTACTCGCTCACGTCCCGCCACTCGATGGTGACGTGGTCATCGACAGACATGGAGGACATGTGCCGGCCCTTGGCCGGGTTCAGGGTGACGATGCAGCAGAAGTCCACCCACGCACGACGCGTCGGCAGAGGCAGACTCGGCCACCCCTCGATCAAGCCCGCGACCCCCTTCACCGGGTCGAGCGGAGGGATGCCGCCCGAGCTCACCGTCTCCGACTCGATCTCTTCGAGCTTCTTCTGGAGCGCCGTCGACCCAGCGGTCATCTGAGACAGACTGATCGCTCCCTCTGCGTAGGCCACAGCCAGCCCGTCGAGACGCTGCCGCAGTTCCTGTGCCTGACTCTGGAGCTGGGCCCCTGACTGGCCGTCCTGGGCGTTCTGACTCTCCAGGATCTGACCCAGAAAGTCAGGGAACATCAGCCGGGCCAGCGTCGCCTTGCTCGCACAGTCGTCGGCGATGCTCCGCGGAGTACGCGTGTGCGTAGCCGCGCAGCCGTACACCGGGACACCCCGGTAGCCGCGACCGTTGACCGTGTCAGTGCATCCGTCGTACCCGCAGTTCCCGATGCCGGCGAGCAGCGTGCCCGGCGTCCGGCCGGTCCGCTTGCCTCCCGAGAACCGCTCCGGGCTGTTCAGGATGGCCACGACTGAGTAGTGCACCTCCGGGTCGAGGATCGGGGGCCACTGCGCCTGCCCCATCACCTCACCGAGATACGTGGCCATCCCGGCGTAGCGCGGGGACGTGAGTACCTTCTTCACGCCCCGCAGCGTCCACCCCTTGGCGCCCGTGACCTTACTGCGGGGCGACTGGAGCTTGGCCTCGTCCCACTTGCGGGCGACCGCCGACAGAGACTCCCCGGCGAGGATCATCTGAGCGCCCTCGACGATGGCCGCAGCCTCGTCGGCGATGAGCGTCATGTGGTCGTCTGCGTATCCGAAGGGGCGGATGCCGGCGGTGTACGGGCGGCCCTGCTGGGCGGCCTGCTGGTTGGCGAGCTTCTGGCGCGCGGCCTTCTGCTCACCCTCGTAGGTGGCCCAGGCCGTCACCGTGCGGGCGACAGCTCGGCCGGCCGGCGTGGCCAGGTCGAGGTGTCCGGCCTCGACCGCGTAGACGTTGACGCCGAGCTCGATGACGCGCTCCAGGTCCCGCGTGACGCGGATGAGGCGGTCAGTGTGCCAGCACACGATCGCCTGCGGGTTGCTCTGGAGCATGGCTTCGAAGTCGGGCCGGACGACGTTCTTCTTCGTGGCGCTCAGGTCGTTGTCGACCCAGACGTGTCGGACCTTGAGCCCGAGCTGTGCGGCGAGCGTCCGGCAGCGCTTCTCCTGCCGCTGGACGCCGTACTCGTCGCCCGTGAGATCCTGGCTGATGCGGACGTAGATGTCGCACTCGGCGACCTGCCCTGACCCGCGATTTTGCATGAAGGGCATGGTACCCCCAAGGTGTACCGCTCGTTCGGCATGGTCATGGGCAACCTGGGCGCCACCTCCCACGCCGCCTGCATCGTCATCCCCGGCCCCTCCTTCGACCCGGCCGCCACCCTGGCGGCGGTCCAGCAGGAGCGGTGCACGTCCCTGTACGGCGTCCCCACCATGTTCATCGCGGAGTTGAACCTCCCCGACTTCGCCTCCTACGACCTCACCTCCCTGCGCACCGGGATCATGGCGGGCTCACCCTGCCCCGTGGAGGTCATGAAGCGGGTGGTCGCCGAGATGCACATGGAGCAGGTCTCGATCTGCTACGGCATGACCGAGACCTCCCCGGTCTCCCTCCAGACCCGCATGGACGACGACCTCGAACACCGCACCGGCACCGTCGGCCGGGTCCTGCCCCACATCGAGGTCAAGGTCGTCGACCCGGTGACCGGCGTGACCGTGCCGCGCGG
Organism: Streptomyces ambofaciens ATCC 23877; assembly: GCF_001267885.1. Lineage (NCBI taxonomy): Bacteria > Bacillati > Actinomycetota > Actinomycetes > Kitasatosporales > Streptomycetaceae > Streptomyces > Streptomyces ambofaciens. The sequence continues at coordinate 6,424,652 of NZ_CP012382.1, forward strand.
CGAGGCCGGGGAACTGCGCACCCGCGGCTACAGCGTGATGCTCGGCTACTGGGACGAGCCCGGGAAGACCGCCGAGGCGATCGACCCCGGCCGCTGGATGCACACCGGGGACCTCGCGGTGATGCGCGACGACGGCTACGTCGAGATCGTCGGCCGCATCAAGGACATGATCATCAGGGGTGGCGAGAACATCTACCCGCGCGAGGTCGAGGAGTTCCTCCACGCCCACCCGAAGATCGCCGACGTCCAGGTCGTCGGCGTGCCGCACGAGCGCTACGGCGAGGAGGTCCTCGCCTGCGTCATCCCGCGCGAGGCGGCCGATCCGCTCACCCTGGAGGAGCTGCGCGCCTACTGCGACGGGCAGTTGGCCCACTACAAGATCCCCAGCCGCCTCCAGGTCCTCGACTCCTTCCCGATGACCGTGTCCGGGAAGGTGCGCAAGATCGAACTGCGGGAGCGGTACGGGACGGGCGCTTGAGGGGGCCTACTGGACCAGCTCCAGGTGGGGGTGGTCCGGGGACACCGGGCAGACGTGGAGTTGCAGGTCGTAGCCTCGGGCGAGGTCGATCCGGGTGTGGTTCGCCGGGGGGACACCGGGAGGAAGCGGGTGGCGGGTCCGGTCCCCCTCCGGGGCCCAACTCGCGGTGCCGCGGTTCCATTCGGTCGTGGCGATGGTCAGCAGCGGGTCCATCCCGGTGCCGCACGTGGAGCAGACCCGTGGCATGGGGTCGGTCAGTCCCCAACGGGACCAGCCACCGGCCTTCCAGCCGGGGGAGACGGACAGCTGATCCATGTAGAGCTCCTGCGGCGCCACGGCGTAGGCGCTGTCCACCGCGGATTCCGCTGCCTGCCACCTGCTCCAGTCCGCCAGCAGCTCCTGCAGTTCCTTGCCCAGCTCCAGGAAATGGGGGTACTCGACGACCTCCTCCGGCGAGAGCAGGCAGGGCTGGGGCACGTAGCCGGAGAACTGGACCGCGGGCGGCTCGGGGGGCGTGTCGAGGATGTCGGTGACCGCGGCGGCGGACCGCCGGAACAGCGCGGTCCTCGGGTGTTCCGGGTGGTCGAAGGGGCACCACAGCACCTGGAGCAGATCGGCGTCGGCCTGCCCGGACAAGCGCAGCGAGGGGACGTCGCGCAGGTACAGCTGGGCCACGGGCAGCATGGCGATCGGCCCCTCGGGCCACGGGCGGCCGGCATTGATCCGCTCGATGACCGCCCGCTCCTGCGGCGTGTACCCGGACGCGCCGGGAACGCCGTCCGCTCGACTCGCCGCGGCAGCTTGGATGCGCCGTAGCAGACGTACGTCCTCCGCTGAGGTGGGCTCGTTCACCTGGTCCCATTCGTGCGGGCCGTCGCAGTGGGGCCACGGCTCGTCGGCGGGCCACAGCAGCGGTCCACCGACCGAGCTGTCGTGCGGCGACGGAGACCCGGCGCGTGGGTGCAGCCGGGTCGCCGTGCGCGCCATCGGGGCCAGTTGAGGGAAGAGCGCGGCCACGTCGAACGGCCGCGGTGGGGTGGTACTACTCATACTGGCTCCCGATGGCGCGAATCGTCCGGGCTCAGTTCCCGAGGTTGAGCTTCCCGGTGTTGCCCTTGGTGTTGGGTATGTACTGGTCGGAGAAGAGCGGCTGCGAAGAGCCGTCCGCGCGTTCGACTCTAGCGGTCATCTTCACACCCACGGGAATCGTGCTGCTGGCGTCCAGGTAGTCGGGCGTGACCTGGTACAGGACCGCGTCACCGGCCCCGAAGTTGGCGTCCTCCTTCACCAGCTTCTGAATCGCCTGCTCGAAGGTCCGCATGCTGGGTGTACCGGTGTTCATGCCGGACTGCCAGCAGGGAACGAGGTTGCGCTGTCCGCCGTCCAGCACCCGGCCCTTTCCGCCGAGGATGTTGGCGATGAGGTGGCACCGGGCGAGTCCCGTCCCGGGGGAGTTGCTGTCACGGAACAGCTCCGCGTCCTGCCAGCCGGTGATGTCACCCACGGCGTCACTGCCCTCGTCGGGGTTCTTCCCCACGCAGGCCTGTGCCGTGGTCGCCCGCTCACCGGCCGGTCCGAGCGGGGTGGTGGTCTTGTTGACGTGCGCGACCGCTTCGGTGGTGTTCCTGATCCACCCCTTGCCGGCCGGGAGCGAGTCGGTGGGTGCGTTCTTCAGACAGGCGGCCTGCGGCCCGGCGGTCGAGCTGGTGATCTCCACCTTGAACTGCTCGGCCTCCAGCACCCGCTGGTTCACGAAGCCCTCGTCGAGCTGCGTCTCGGCGGACTGCTTGTCCGCGAGCGGGATGTGGGCACGCACACAGGACCTGCCGGCGTCAGCGGTCCCCAACTGGTGGATGTTCCATCCTCCGCCGTTGTCGTTGGGGATGATCTCGGCGCACTGGGCCCCGTCGGTCCCTCCTTCGTGGGTGGCCGCGAAGGGGAAGGTGCCGCAGCTGTCGTCCGTGACGAGGGGCGTGGGCTGGAAGGGCTTCGAGCCCTGACAGGTGCGAGCGGTGCGGTCGGCGATGCCGCTCTTCGCCCGGGTCAGCGGCGTGTCGCGCCCCCAGCCGTTGGCGAGATTCTGCTGGGCCCACAGGTATCCGGCCGCCGCGGCGCGCGACGTGCCGTTGAGGGTGACGACCGGCATGATGCTGGGCACCACGCAGCCGGGAGCGGGCGTGCCGGCGGAACCGGTGTCACGGACGTCGTCGTCACAGCGGATCGGCCTGGGGTTGCTCCAGGTGGCGCTCGGGTCGATGACCTGGGCGCCGGGAGCGGCGACGTACAGCTCGTACGACGTCGTGAACTCGACCTTGGTGCCGGGGGCCGGGGTGGATTCGTAGGTCACGCGACCGTTGCGGGCATCGCCCTTGACCAGGGTGCCCCCGTACCACGGGGCGTTCTTGGTGGCCTTGCAGCCGGCCGAGCACGCGGACCGGAACTTCGCGGTCAGGGACGTGACGGCCCCGGTCGCGCCGGTCATGGTCACGGTGACGTGCTCGTTCCACGTCGTGCCCGCGGGGGGCAGGAGGGCACTGGTCGTGACGTCCAGCGTGCCGGTGCCCAGTTCCTTGCCGTTGCTGTCCTTGAGCACGTACAGCACGGTCAGGCCGCTCACGCAGTAGCCGAAGCGGTTGTAGATCCACTGGCCGGGGGAGGTGATCGAGCAGCTGACCTCGTCGGCGGCGACGGAGGCCGTCGTCGGCTGCGCGGCGGCGAGGGACTGCCGCTTGGCCTGCGTCACCGGCTTGGTGCTGGTGGTGACGCAGGCTTCCACGGCACCCGACCTGCGCTCGCGGGAGCCGGCGCGGGTGGGCTCGCAGTGCTCCCCGGGTGCCACCGGGACGGGCCCGGTCTCGGTGGGCGTGGGAACGCCGGTCCTGTCGGCCGGATCGAGGCCGTCCACCGCCCGGGACGTCTGGGAAGTGGGGGACACCTCCGGTGCCTGGGACGCGGGCACCATCGCGGTGGTGGTGCCCAGGGCCAGGACGGCCAGCAAGGGGACGGCCGCGCGTCGATAGCGCGCGAACAAAGAGGATGGTCGCATGGTCGTACTTACCTTTCGGGTGTGACGTGCCACCGGGTGGGCGGAGGCTGGGGAACGCGTCCCGGGGAGTACGGCGTGAGGGAGTGGCGTGAGGCCCGCCCGGGACCGTGGGTCCGCGTCGGCGCGGCGGTGGGACGTCGTCAGAGGACCGCCCCGCCGGTCACCGGCGGGGCGGGGGTGTCACCCGTCGTGTGACGGGTGGGCGGCGCCGGTCACCAGAGGTTCGACAGGCCGCCGGTGATGGAGGACACCAGCTCCTTGCCCTCCTGCGCGACCTTGTTGACCACGGGGGCCGCCTTCTTGAGGCCCGTGGTCACCAGCTTGCCCCGGCCGAAGGTGGCCAGGTTCAAGGCGGTGCCGCCGAGGGACCCGATGAACTCACCGCTGGTGAAGCCGTGTTCGATGCCGGTGAAGACGGCGCTGAGCGCGCCCGCGCCCACGGAGACCCAGGCGAAGAACGCGGCCCCCGCCGCCAGCGGGGGGAAGACCAGGCTGGCCAGGCCGAGGCCGGCGGCGATGAAGCCCGAGGCGACGCTGACCTTGCCCGCGGCGTCCGCCCACCAGCCGGCGTCCGACCACCAGTCCTCCTGCTCGGAGCCGGAACCGGTGCCGTTGGGGTGGACCTCGTCGTGGGTCTCGCTGTTGGCCGGGTTCCTGCCCTCCTGCCGTTCCCGCTTCGCCTTCTCGGCGGCCTCACGGGCGGCCTCGGCGATCTCGGCCTGGCGCTTCTGGGCGGCGACGTTGCGTGCCGCGGTGGCCGCCGCGGCCGCCGTCGCCTTGTCCTTGCCGGCCTGCAGGGCGGACTGGCGGGCGCTGGCGGCGGACGCCTGGGCGCTGTGGGAGGAGGCCAGTGCCGAACGGGCCGCGTCCACGGCCTTGTTCGCGGAGTAGTTGGCCGACCTGGACGCGCTGCGCGCGGTCGCCGCCGCCGAACTGGCCTGGTTCGCCGAGGCCTGGGCGTTGGCCGCGGACCGGTCCGCCGCGTCGGCGTTCTGCTTCGCCTGGTCGGCGTAGCCGTCCGCCTCGCGTGCCGCGTCCACCGCCTTGTCGGCCCATTCCTGGGCCTCGGCGCCGGCCTTGCGGGCGTCCGCCGCCGCCTTGGACGCGAGGGCCGCCTTCTCCTGGGCCTTGTAGGCGATCTTCGCCCCGGCCGCGATCGTCCCGCGGATCGCCGCGATGTGGGTGGCGGAGTCGTGGTCGAGCTGCGCCGCCGTGTACCGCACGGTCTGGACGAAGTTCCGGCGCATCCAGGTCGGCCCCTCCAGGGCGACCTGCCCGTACGACTTGACGTACTCGCCACCGGTGGCCACCGACGTCGCGGTCTCCACCGCGTCGTCCTCCCGCACCGCCGCCGGGTAGGTCCGCTCGAAGAAGTCCTGCAGCGCCTCCGGGGTGTTCTTGTCCAGCGCGTCGTTGGCGGCCTTCTTGACGGCGTTGCCGGGATTGTCGTTGAGGATGCGGCCGATCTGGACCTTGTTGTCGTCCTGCGAGGCCCGGATCATGCCCGAGGTGAGGAAGTCGCCCACCGCCGCGGAGCTGGTGCTCGACAGCGCGGTCTGCGCCGCCTCCGCGATGGCGGGGCTGGATATCTGGGCGATGTACAGGACGGTCTCGCGGTCGTCCTGGTTCTGGGCGATGCCCCGGTCGAGGTCGACCCAGGAGAGCACGTCGTCGTCGGTGCCGGCCAGCGCGTGCTGGGCGGCCTCCCGCGTCCAGGCGCCCTTGGCCTCCAGCAGCCCGGTGGCGGCCTTGCGGCCCAGCGTCGCGGCGAGCGTCAGGTCACCGGTCTCCCACAGGGCCTTCTCGGCCGCGGCGATCAGGTCCTTGAGAGCCTGCTCGGTCTGGGCCTCCTGGGTGCGCTTGTCCTCGTACTCGGCCTGTTCCTCGGCCTCGATCTGCGCCAGCAGGCGGGCCTCGTCCATGCCCTGGAGCTTGTCCTGCTCCAGCCTGGACATCTCCGCCTCACGGGCCGCCTGTTCCACCGCCATGGCGTCCTCGACGGCCTTGGTGGCGGTGTTCGCCGCCTTCACGGCCTCGGCCGCGTGCGCGGTGGACTTGTTCGCGTAGTCGATGGCCTGACCGGCGAACTTCACCGCCTCCTCGGCGGCCTTGGCAGCCTTCTCCGCGTGGTCGGCGGCGGAGTAGGCCGCGTCCCGGGCGGTGCGCGCGGCGGAGGCCGCCTTGTTGGCGAGCGCCTGGGCCGTGGAGGCCGCGTTGGTCGCGCGGTTGGCGGCGGTCGTCGCGATGGCCGCCTGGCGCTTGGCCTCGGCGGCCTCGGCTCCCGCGGCCCCCGCGGCCGTCGCGGCCTGCGCGGCGGCGGTCGCCGCCGCGGCGGAGTTGCGCGCGGCGGAGGCGGCCGAGGAACCGGCGTTCGCGGCCTGCGCGGAGGCGGCCGCGGCGTAGTCGGCGGCCTTGGCGGCGGTACGGGCCTTCGCGGCCGAGTTGTACGCGGCGACGGCCGCGTCCTTGGCCGCCTGGGTCTTGCCGGCGTCCTTGGAGGCGGCGATGGCGGCGTTGTAGGCGTGCGAGGCGGCGTTGCCGGCCGTCGCTGCGGCCTGGGAGGCCGCGGCGGCGGCCCAGGAGGCGCGGCGGGAGGCGGTGACGGCGGCGTTGGAGGCGCTGATGGCGTTGCGGGCGGCGTTGGCCGCGCCCTGGGCGGCGCTGGCCGCCTTGCGGGCGGCCGCGGCGGACTTCTTCACGTCCTCCTTGGCGGCCGCGGCCTCCGCGGCGGCCTTCTCTGCCGCCTCCTTGGCCTTCGCGGCGGCGGCCAGGGCACGCGCGGAGGCCTCGACGGCCAGGTCGGTCTCGGCCTGGGCGCGCTTGCCCTCCCGCTCGACGACCGCGACGAGTTCCGCGATGGTCGCCGACTCCTGGTCCCGGGCACGGGCGATGTGCTGGCCGGTGTCGAGGAACCACTGGACGTCCGTCGCCGTGCCGCTCAGGGCACGGTCCGCGTACTTGCGCACCTCGGGCCCGGTGCCGACCAGCATCGCGGACACCTGGACCCTGGCGTCCTCCAGACGCGCGTCGTACTGGCCGTCGGTGAGGAAGCCCTCCAGCGCCTGCTGGGTGCCGGCGTCCAGCGCGGCGGAGGCCTCCCGCTGGACGGCCCTGTTGCCGGTGGACGAGACGATGGAGGTCGCCACGCTCAGGTCCTCGAGCAGAGCGGGCTTGTACAGCTCGCCCAGGAAGGCGGCGATGGCCTGGTCGCCGTTGTCCAGAGCGGCGACCGCCTCGCGGCGCAGGCCCTTTCCGGCCCGGGCGAGATACCGGGCGACGGCGACCCGGTTGTCCTCCGCGGTGACCTTGGGCAGCGTCTCGGCGAGGAACGTCGCGACCTCGGCGTCGGTCCCGTACAGCGCGTAGGCGGCCGCGGCCTTGGTGGCCTTGCCGCCCGTCGTCCACGCCTTGACGACCTTGGCCCGCTCGGTGTCGGGCAGGGCCGGCGGGACGGTCGGCGTGTCCTGTGCGGCGGCGCGCGCCGGGGGCGTCAGCGACAGGGGGGTGGCGGCGGCGGCCGTCACGGCGGCGGCCGCGCCGAGGAGCCGTCTGCGACTCCAGAACATCGTCTGCATAAGGGCGTTGTCCTCGCGGTCTGGTCGATGAAATGGCAGGGGCATGAAAACTGGAGTGACCCTATCAATGACCGCCGGGAGTGAAATCGGTTGGTGGGCAGACAAATTGACGGAGCGGCAGATCCGGGCGACGCGTGGCACCTACATGTCTTCACAGATCCTCCACAGGGATACGTACAACCTTTCCAGAAGGTGGCGAGAGTCACACGGAATCTACAACTCCAGTCCGTTTTGCCGGGGTTCGGAAGTGGACAGGCACCGCTGCTGGGAGGTGGCATGGACAGGCTCAAGCGGAGATACGGGAAATGAAAGTGCTGTTCTCCCTTATTTCCGACGGGGGTTGGGGGCCCTCATTGAATTGCGGAGCCTTCATGCCTGTCGCGGGGTCGGATGGCGGACATCCGGCCGGAGGAAAACGAAATTAGGACTGTGATGAAGGTACGCACCACCACCGCGGTGAAGCCGCAGCGGAAGAGACTCGTGGCGCGCGCCCTGGGCGGCGCGCTGGTCGCCGGTGGCCTGGCATGGGCCGCGCTGGGCTCCGGCCTCCCGACGGAGAGTGGCGGTCCCGCGGTGGCCGTGGCGGACGAGGCTCCGGGTTACGCGGTCGAGGACTTCGCCTATCCGCAGGCCGACAAGATCCTCGAGGAGCAGGGCATCGTCCTCAAGCGCGGGGACGGTCACATCACCCTGGCCGACTGCGCCGACGGCCCCGGCCTCCTGCAGGTCATGGCCCGGCGGGAAGCGGAGACGATCTGCTTCAAGACGGTCGGCAACTCGGGGTGGCTGACGCTGGAGATCCCCGCCGTCTACGTCATGCGGGGCAACGACTACGACACCCAGGTGGACATGACCGTCGGGGACGAGGAGAAGTCCTTCGACCTGGAGAAGAACACGTGGACCTCGGTGGGCGAGAGCGCGGACGAACAGGGCCGTGAGCACCTGCTCGTGGAGATCAGGACCACCAAGTAGCGGACAGCCGACTCCCCTTGCCGAGACCTGCCACCGAGGAAACCTGAACTGATGCGACACACCAGACCCGTGCGTTTCGCCGCACTGGCCGCAGCCCTGACCGCGGGACCGGTCGTCATGACCGCCGTTCCCGCCACCGCCGTGACGGGCCCCGCCTCCGCCTCGTCCGACACGACGCACGCCTACACGGCGCAGGTCGTCGTCGGTGCCCACGACCGCGGTTGCTCCGGCGTCCTGGTCGACACCGAGTGGCTGCTCACCGCCGCCAGTTGCTTCGCGGACGATCCCGCCGCGAGCCTGGCGGTGCCCGCGGGCAAGCCGCAGCGCAAGACCACCGCGACCGTCGGCCGCGCCGACCTGTCCGGCACCGCCGGTGCGGTCCGCGAGATCGTGGAGCTGGTGCCCCGCACCGACCGCGATGTCGTCCTGGCCCGGCTGAACCGCCCGGTCACGGGCGTCACCCCCATCGCCCTGGCCACCACCGCACCCGTCGCGGGCGAGGAGCTGAAGCTCGCCGGGTACGGCCGTACCAAGACCGAGTGGGCGCCGCTGAACCTGCACACCGGCACCTTCTCGGTGGACGCCGCCGCCACCACCACCACGGCGACGGTGACCGGCAAGGACGGCGTCTCCGCGTGCATGGGCGACACCGGCGGCCCGCTGGTCCGGGTGGCCGGCGGGACCCACCGGCTGGCCGGCCTCAGCAGCCGTTCCTACCAGGGCGGTTGCTTCGGCATCGACGCCGCCGAGACGCGTACCGGCGGGATCGTCACCCGTGTCGACGACCTGGGCTCCTGGGTGGCGTCCAAGGTGGGCGCGACCCGCGTCACCGACTTCAACTGCGACGGTGTGGAGGACATCGCCGTCGCCGACCCGGAGGCGGCCGTCGGCGGAGACGCCAAGGCGGGCCTGCTCCGTCTCGTGTACGGCGGCGGCAAGGGCAGCGCCGAGATCAACCAGGACCTCGACTGGGTCCCGGGCGGGGCCGAGGCGAACGACCTCTTCGGCCAGGCCATCGCCACCGTCGACTACGACGAGGACGGCTGCACCGACCTGGCCGTGGGCGCGCCCGGCGAGAACGTCGGCGACGCCGTGGACGCGGGCATGGCCGACATCCTGCACGGCGCTCCCGGCGGCCTCGGCACCGGCGCCAAGAAGAACACCCACTTCGAGCAGGCCGCGGGCAACGGCTCGATCAGCGCCTCGACCCCCGAGACCGGTGACCTGATGGGGCAGGCGATGGCCGCGGGCACCACCGCTGCCGGCGAGCCCTTCGTCGTGATCGGCACGCCCGGCGAGGGTCTCGGCACCGCCGCCAAGGCGGGCGAGGCGTTCTACGTCCGCGGTGGCACCAACGTCTCCGTCCACCAGGACAAGCTGAACGTGCCCGGAGCGGTGGAGGCGGGCGACGGCTTCGGCGCCGTGCTGGCCGCCGACACCAACCACGTCGCCATCGGGGCGCCGGACGAGAACATCGGCGGCGACGACGCGGCCGGCAACCTCGCCGTCTTCTCCCACACCCTGAACAGCGAGAAGAGGCCCACCCCGCTGTTCGGCCTCGACCAGGACCTGGACGCCGTCCCGGGCGGCGCGGAGGCCGGCGACCGGTTCGGCGCGGCCCTGGGTCTGGCTCCCTACCGCGCGTCGGGCGCGGCGACCGCCGCCGAATCGATCCTCGCGGTCGGCTCGCCGGGCGAGGCCCTGACGGTCGACGGCGTCGCCAAGGCGCAGACCGGTGGTGTGATGACCTTCCGGATCAGCGCCGCCGGCGCCTACACCAAGCTCGAGGGATACGACTCGGGCACCGCCGACGACGACGTCTCCGGCACCTCCGAGGCCGGTGACCACTTCGGCGCCACCCTGAGCGTCGTGAACACCGCGCCGAAGGCGGTCAGCACCGTCGCCACGATGAAGATGGCCGTCGGCGTCCCGGACGAGGCCATCGGCTCGGAGACGAGCTCCGGCGCCGTTCACGTCTTCTCGCTGCTCGGCGCCCCCGGCGCCAACGACAAGTGGATCGAGTCCGGCGACGGCGACGGCATCCCCGGCGCCCCGAAGGCCAAGCAGTACCTCGGCCGGAGCCTCCACTTCACCGGCACCCGCCTGTACGTCGGCATGCCCTACGGCCCGAGCGCGTACGGCGCGCTCTACGCCCTGCCGATGTCCAACGTGACCGTGGGCCAGCCGACCGCCCCGGTCGCCGTCCACCAGCCCGGTCAGGGCGGTCTCCCGGCCGCCGGCGTCCGCTTCGGGTACGCCGCTCGGTAGTCCGTACAGCAGCAGTTCTCAGTCGGCCGTGGCGTCCAGCGCCACGGCCGACGCGTTTGCCGGCCGCGGTACCCCCGTCGGATCGAGGACGAAGAGCGCGACGCCCAGCAGATCGGCGCGGGCGCGCGCCTCCTCGGTGTGGCCGGCGAGCGAGAAGTGGACGCAGCTCGCGGACTCGGCCATGGCCGTGAGCCACAGGCACTCCACGTCCCGCGCCGAGGCCGGACCGACGGCCGGGTCCACCTGGACCACGATGCCGGGCGCGGCCAGCCCGATGCCGGACACGGGCCGCTGGTCGGCGCGGCGGACGTCCCGGTGACCCAGTCCGCGCAGGTACAGCACGGCGGCGGTGACCGCGTCGCGGGCGGTGCGGATCGGCACGGCCCGGTGGGCCGGGACCCGCGACCCGGGGGTGCGCCCGGAGCGCCCGGCGGCCGTGCGGTCCACCGCCACGCACAGCACCGTCCCGCACGGGCAGCCCAGTTCCGGCCGCGGCCAGCGGCTCTCCACCCCGCAGGCGGCGCAGCGCACCCCGATCCACTCCTCGTCCCACGCCCGGTGGGTGACCGCGGTCGCGGCCCCGCGCGGATCGAGCGCGGGGGCGACGGGCGCCCCGCACGCGCAGGGATACGACGGTGCCGTGTAGCGGTGCCGGCGCCCGCAGGCGGTGCAGCACACCGGGACGGTCTCGGACATGCCCCCATCGTCCTCTCTTGACGGCCCTCGGCCGCCCACTTACATTACTTCCAGATCGTAGAAACCAAATTCCGCAATATGGAAGTCACTACGGAAGAGCTCACCGCGGGGCGCGACGGGAGTGCGAATCCGACAGCCGAAGCAGGAGTACTCGATGGCTCGTATGACCGCTGCCCGAGCGGCAGTTGAGATCCTCAAGCGCGAGGGCGTCACCGACGCGTTCGGTGTGCCGGGCGCGGCGATCAATCCCTTCTACGCGGCGCTCAAGGCCTCCGGCGGCGTCCACCACACCCTCGCCCGCCACGTCGAGGGCGCCTCCCACATGGCCGAGGGCTACACCCGGACCCACGCCGGCAACATCGGCGTCTGCATCGGCACCTCCGGGCCGGCCGGCACCGACATGATCACCGGCCTGTACTCGGCGATCGGCGACTCGATCCCGATCCTGTGCATCACCGGCCAGGCGCCGACCGCGGTGATCCACAAGGAGGACTTCCAGGCCGTCGACATCGCCTCGATCGCCAAGCCGGTCACCAAGATGGCCGTCACCGTCCTGGAGGCCGCGCAGGTCCCCGGCGTCTTCCAGCAGGCCTTCCACCTCATGCGCTCCGGCCGGCCCGGCCCGGTCCTCATCGACCTGCCGATCGACGTCCAGCTCACGGAGATCGAGTTCGACCCGGACACCTACGAGCCGCTCCCGGTCTACAAGCCGGCCGCCAGCCGCGCCCAGATCGAGAAGGCGATCGGCCTGCTCAACGCCGCCGAGCGGCCCCTGATCGTGGCCGGCGGCGGCATCATCAACGCCGACGCCGCCGACCTGCTGGTGGAGTTCGCGGAGCTGACCGGCACCCCGGTCGTGCCCACCCTGATGGGCTGGGGCCTGCTGCCCGACGACCACGAGCTGAACGCCGGCATGGTCGGCCTGCAGACCTCGCACCGCTACGGCAACGCGACCTTCCTGGAGTCGGACTTCGTCCTCGGCATCGGCAACCGCTGGGCCAACCGCCACACCGGCAAGCTCGACGTCTACACCGCCGGCCGGAAGTTCGTCCACGTCGACGTCGAGCCGACCCAGATCGGCAAGATCTTCGCCCCGGACTACGGCATCGCCTCCGACGCCAAGGCCGCCCTGGAGCTGTTCGTCGAGGTGGCCAAGGAGCTGAAGGCGGCCGGGAAGCTGCCCGACCGCTCCGCGTGGGCCGCCTCCGCGCAGGAGCGCAAGGCCACCCTCCAGCGCCGTACGCACTTCGACGACGTCCCGATCAAGCCGCAGCGCGTCTACGAGGAGATGAACAAGGCCTTCGGCCCGGAGACCCGGTACGTCTCCACCATCGGCCTCTCCCAGATCGCCGGCGCGCAGATGCTGCACGTCTACCGTCCGCGGCACTGGATCAACTGCGGCCAGGCCGGCCCCCTCGGTTGGACCGTCCCGGCCGCGCTCGGCGTCGCCAAGGCGGACCCGGAGGCCCAGGTCGTCGCGCTCTCCGGCGACTACGACTTCCAGTTCATGATCGAGGAACTGGCCGTCGGCGCGCAGCACAAGATCCCCTACGTGCACGTCCTGGTCAACAACTCCTACCTGGGCCTGATCCGCCAGGCGCAGCGGGCGTTCGAGATCGACTTCCAGGTCAACCTGGAGTTCGAGAACATCAACTCGCCCGAGCTGGGCGTCTACGGCGTGGACCACGTCAAGGTCGCCGAGGGCCTGGGCTGCAAGGCGATCCGGGTGACCGACCCGAACGAGCTGGGCGCGGCCCTGGAGCAGGCCAAGAAGCTCGCCGCCGAGCACCAGGTGCCGGTCGTCGTCGAGGCGATCCTGGAGCGGATCACCAACATCTCCATGTCGGGAACGAACGACATCTCCAACGTGGTGGAGTTCGAGGAGGTGGCCACGGAGCCGGGGCACGCCCCGACCGCGATCAGGACGCTGAAGGCCTGACCACCCGCACCACTCCGCACCACCAGCACCACCCACTCAGCACCACCCCGCACGACCTGCGGGCGAGGGCGGTCCGTCACCGGGACGGGCCGCCCTCGCGCATGTCCGGGGCCGCTCAGTCCCCGCCGCCCCCGCCCCCCGAGCCGCAGCTGCCCCCGTGGTCCCCGTGGCCCGCGCCCCAGTCGCCCGAGACCGAGTCCTCGTACTCGTCCCGCCACCTGAGGAACCTCCCGCGGCCCAGGGAGAAGCGCACTCCCTCGGCCGGGGCTCCGGGGTCCGCGAGCCCGGTCCGCAGCGCGAAGCGCGGCAGCAGCATGCGCAGGGCGGCGTCGCCGTGCAGGGCGACCGCGAGCAGCGTGCGGTCGTCCGTGAGCCCGTGCCGGACCGCGGGCAACGGGTACCGCTCGCGCCAGAACGCCACGCGCCGGCGAGCGCGGCGGCTCGGTCCCAGCCGGGGGTAGCGCAGCAGCCCCTCCTCCGCGAGCGGGATGCGCGCCAGTGCCAGCGCCAGCCGCACGTCCGTGTGCCGGACCAGCTCGCGGGCGGTGAGCGGCTCACGCAGGCAGTCCAGGACGGTCCCCTCGAACGGCCCCAGCCCCTCGGGCTCCGGTCCCGTCGCGCACAGCGTCCTGCGCGGGCCGGGCTCCACGGCACCCAGCAGGTGCAGGGCGACCACCGCCACCGTGACCGCGGCTCGCGGCCCGCCGCCCAGCAGCGCGACCTCGTAGGGCTCCCAGCCGATCTCCGTGCCGGCGTCCATTTCCCCACCCCCCCCGTGTGCCCGGGGATGTGCCCGGCGCGAGGGGTGGTTCAAGCGCGTGGCCGCGTTCTCAGAGGAAGACTTGAGGGAGGCGTACGCACGGTCAGCCCCGGCGGTGCTCCTGGTGCTCCTGGTGCTCGTGCAGCCCCGGCCAGTCGTCCGGGCCGCCGCCCCGCCACTCGACCAGGTCGCTGTCCTCGACGTCGGTCACGTACAGGTCGGCCAGCCGCAGCAGCTCGGCCACGTCGTCGGCGTGCGAGGCGACGCCGAGGGTCTCGTCGCCGGAGGTGACCCGGCGGGAGCCGTCCAGGGCGGGGGAGTGGACCACGATGTGCGGATGCTCGGGTGGGTGTGCCATGTCTTCAGGCTGCTGCGCGGGCGGGCGATCCGCACCCCGGCGGGGCCGGTGGCGTCGGCGCACGCCGAAGAGCGCCGGATGCGGGACCGTCCGCATCCGGCGCTCTTCGGCCGGTGAAGGTTCTGAGGTTCTTCACATGGTGTCCGTCCGACGGCGCGAGGCTGGGCGCGACAGGTCGTTCGCGCCGCCGGACGGAGTCGTGGGCCTCTTGCGTGAAGAGGCGGACGGTGGCTGGGACCGCGACGGTGCGACGGGTCCGGAAGGCCTCTCCCCTCAGGTCGTAGGAGAAGCTCCGGGCCCTTCACCACCGCACTGGCTCGCAGGCCGTCGCGGTCCTCGCCCTTCCCGCGCCGGCTCCGGGCGGCCACCCCTCATCCGGGCCGCTCCGGTGCCCGCGCGGGCCGCGCACACGGTCCCGGCCTCCCCGCCGGGTCCCGTGCGCGAGCCTTGCGGTCAGTCCTCGCGCAGGGCGCGGACCGCCTCTTCCAGACGCTTGCCGTACTCCGGGTCGGCGGCGTGGAAGTGCGCGAGGTTCTTCTCGACCACGTCGTTGCGGGAGACCTGGGACAGGCCGCCGGCGAGGTTCGCGATCAGACGCTGCTTCTCGTCCTCGGACATCAGGCGGTACAGCTCACCGGCCTGGTAGAAGTGGTCGTCCTTGGTGTGCAGCGGCGTCTCGTGGGTGCCGGTGTGGCCGGACACCGGGAGCGGCGCGGCCAGCGGGCGGCCGGTCTCGACCGGGCCGTCGTACGAGTTCGGCTCGTAGTTCTTGGCGCCGCGGCCCTGGGAGTTGGACGCCATCAGGCCGTCCCGGCCGTAGTTGTCCGCCCCGCCGGGCACCGCCTTGGGGGCGTTCACCGCGAGCTGGGTGTGGTTGACGCCCAGGCGGTAGCGGTGGGCGTCCGCGTAGGCGAACAGACGGCCCTGGAGCATCTTGTCGGGGGAGGGGCCGATGCCCGGAACGAAGTTGTTCGGGGAGAACGCGGCCTGCTCGACCTCGGCGAAGACGTTGTCCGGGTTGCGGTCCAGCACCAGCCGGCCCACGCGGCGCAGCGGGTAGTCCGCGTGCGGCCACACCTTGGTCACGTCGAACGGGTTGAAGCGGTAGTTGGCCGCCTCGGCCACCGGCATCAGCTGCACGTGCAGGGTCCAGGACGGGTACACGCCCCGCTCGATCGCCTGCACCAGGTCCGTCTGGTGCGAGGTCGGGTCCTGGCCCGCGAGCTTCGCCGCCTCGTCGGCGGTCAGGCAGCGGATGCCCTGGTCCGTCTTGAAGTGGTACTTGACGAAGAAGGACTCGCCCTTGCCGTTCGTCCACTGGTAGGTGTGCGAGCCGAAGCCGTCCATGTGGCGGTAGGACGCCGGGATGCCGCGGTCGCCCATCAGCCAGGTCACCTGGTGCGTGGCCTCGGGGGAGTGGGCCCAGAAGTCGAAGACGTTGTCCGGCTCCTGGCGGCCCGAGAAGGGGTCGCGCTTCTGCGAGTGGATGAAGTCGGGGAACTTGATCGGGTCCTTGATGAAGAACACCGGGGTGTTGTTGCCGACGAGGTCGTAGTTGCCCTCCTCGGTGTAGAACTTCACCGCGAAGCCGCGCGGGTCGCGGACCGCGTCCGCGCCGCCGAGCGAGTCGGCCACGGTGGAGAAGCGCAGGAAGACCTCGGTGCGCTTGCCGACGGTGTTCAGGAAGTCGGCGTGCGTGTAGCCGGTGACGTCGTCGGTCACCTCGAAGTGGCCGTAGGCGCCGGAGCCGCGGGCGTGCACCACGCGCTCCGGGATGCGCTCGCGGTTGAAGCGGGCGAGCTTCTCCAGGAGGTGCTGGTCCTGGATCAGAAGGGGGCCGCCGATGCCGGCGGAGGCGGAATTCTGGTTGTCGGCGACCGGGGCGCCGGACTCTGTCGTGAGCACGCGCTGCGACATCGGGGACCTTCCGTGCGAGGGGTCAGCGGAAAACAATTTCCGCTTCGTGGAGCCTAAGTTCGAGTGAAGAACACGTCAACAGTTTGTTGAAGTGGGTTCCGGGCGGCGCCGCCGCTCGGGCGCGACAGGACAGGTGTCAGCGACCGCGCCGCCCGGAGGTCTCGTGGTCCGCGGCCGGTCAGACCTGGGAGCCGGAGAGGCGCTCCACGGCCCGCAGCAGGGCCGAGTGGTCCAGGCCGCCGTCGCCCTGGGCGCGCAGGGAGGCGACCAGCTGGGCGACCACGGCGCCGACCGGCAGCGCGGCACCGACGTTGCGGGCGGCGTCGGTGACGATGCCCATGTCCTTGTGGTGCAGGTCGATGCGGAAGCCCGGCTTGAAGTCGCGGGCCAGGAAGTTGTCCTTCTTGCGCGTCAGCACCGTGGAGCCGGCCAGGCCGCCGTTGAGGACGTCCAGGGCGGCCTTCAGGTCCACGCCCGACTTCTCCAGGAAGACCACGGCCTCGGCGCACGCCTGGATGTTCACGGCGACGATCAGCTGGTTGGCGGCCTTCACGGTCTGGCCCGAGCCGTGCGGACCGCACAGCACGATGGTCTTGCCGAGCGCCTCAAGCAGCGGCTTGGCCTCGTCGAAGTCGGCCTGCTCACCACCGACCATGATGGACAGCACGGCCTCGATGGCGCCGGCCTCGCCGCCGGAGACGGGGGCGTCCAGCACGCGGATGCCCTTGTCCTCGGCGGCCTTCGCCAGGTCGATCGAGGTCTGCGGGGTGATCGAGGACATGTCGACCAGCAGCGCGCCCGACTTCGCGTTCTCCAGGATGCCGTCGGGGCCGTAGGCGATGGCCTCGACCTGCGGGGACGCGGGCACCATGGTGACGACGACGTCGGCCTCGCGCACGGCCTCGGCGATCGAGCCGGCCGCGGTGCCGCCGGCGGCGGCCAGACGGTCGAGCTTGTCCTGCTCCAGCGTGTAACCGGTGACCTGGTAACCGGCCTTGATCAGGTTCTCCGCCATGGGGGAGCCCATGATGCCGAGACCGATCCAGGCGACCTTGGGGAGGGTGCTCATGATGGGTGCCTCTCTGAAAAAAAGTGTTCTGCGGGTGGCGCTCAGCGGGCCGCGCGGGCCTCGGCCGGCAGCCAGGAGAAGGACTCGGCGCTGGGGCTGTCGCCCGGCTTGTACTCCAGGCCGACCCAGCCGTCGTAGCCGGCCTTCCGCAGCCGGTCGAGGAGGTCCGCCAGCGGGAGGGAGCCCGTGCCGGGGGCGCCGCGGCCCGGGTTGTCGGCGATCTGGACGTGGCCGGTCTTCGCGGCGTACGCGTCGATCACCTGCGGCAGGTCCTCGCCGTTCATGGACAGGTGGTAGAGGTCCATGAGGAACTTGGCGTTGCCCAGTCCGGTGGCCTCGTTGACCTTGTCCACGACCGCGACGGCCGCCGGGGCCGACACCAGCGGGTACCGCGGCGACTCGGGCTCGTTGAGCGCCTCGATCAGCAGGATCGCGCCGATCCGGTCGGCCGCGCGGGCGGCGAGGACGAGGTTCTCCAGGGCGAGCCGGTCCTGCTCGGCCGGGTCCACGCCCTCGACGCGGTTGCCGTACAGGGCGTTGAGCGCCGTGCAGCCCAGCGACCCCGCGAAGTCGGCGGCCACGTCGATGTTGGCGCGGAACCGGTCCGACTCCTCGCCCGGCACCGACAGGGCGCCGCGGTCGGGGCCCGGGAGCCTTCCGGCGTAGAAGTTCAGCCCGGTGAGCTGGACGCCCGCGTCCCCGATCGCCTTCTTCAGGGCGTCGAGCTCGGACTGCTCGGGGGTGGGCGAGTCGATCCAGGGCCACCACAGCTCGACCGCGGTGAAGCCGGCCGCGGCGGCGGCCGCGGGGCGCTCCAGGAGCGGGAGTTCCGTGAAGAGGATCGACAGGTTGACGTTGAAGCGCTGGTCTGCGAAGCCCATCGGGTGCCGCGCTCCTTCCGTTTCGATCGTTGTCCGCGGGATCCGGGATTCCGTATTGCGGAACTTCGTTTCTGCTTAATGGAAGATTGCCGGTGCGGCTTCGTCCTTGTCAAGAGGGGGCGGCGGAAAACGGTCACCGCGCGTTAGGTTGACGGGGTGCGATTGAGAGTGGAGTTCACGACCGAGCCCTTCGACCTGGACGAGGCCCCCGCGCACGCGGTGGTCGCCCGGGAGGTCGTCGAGGCCGCGGAGCTGGACGAGGTCGACGTCGGCCCGTTCGGCAACACGGCCGAGGGCGGCGCCGACGCGGTGCTCACCGCCGTGGACGCGCTGCTGCGCCGCTCCCTGGAGGCGGGCGCCACCCGGATCTCCCTCCAGGTCAACGTGGTCGGGGAGGACGCGCGGTGACCGGGCCGGGGGAGGAGCCCTTCATCGCGGCCGTGAAGCCCCTGGTCGACGCCATCGGCGGCGAGCTGCTCCCGGCCGACGAGGCCGGCCAGGACGACGTCGTGCTCACCTGGGAGGGCGCCGACGTGGTCGCCGTGCGCCTGCCCCAGCTCGCGGACTCCCTGGACCACATCCTCGCCGCCCTGGAGCGCCGGCAGGGCCGTCCGCTGTCCGAACTGGACCGCCGGGCCAAGCAGGAGGTCGTGCGGATGCTGGAGGCCCGAGGCGCCTTCTCCGTGCGGCACGGTGTGGAGACCGTCGCGAGCGCGCTGGGCGTCAGCCGCTTCACCGTCTACAACTACCTGAACCGCGAGAAGGGTGCCTGATCGGACAAGGGGTACCTGACCAGGCACGATCTCCTGAACGGCGAGCCGCCGCCCGGTGACCGGGCGGCGGCTTTCGTCACCCCGAATTTTCAACAAAGTGTTGACGCCTTGTTTCCGAGGGCGTTAGCTATCGGCACGCCCGTTCAGCACAAGGCCACGGAGGCTCCCGTGACGTCCACTTCCGCGTCGGGCCTGGCCCGTTTCAACGCATCCGAGGAGTCCGCGGCGCTCGCCGAACTCCACGAGGTGTGTGCCTCCACGGCGTGGGCCCGGCACCTGGTCGCAGCCCGCCCCTTCGCCACCCCCGAGGACCTGTACACCGCCAGTGACGCCGCCATGGCCCGGCTGACGGCCGAGGACCTCGCCGAGGCGATGGCCGGGCACCCGCCGATCGGACGCCCCAAGCCGGGCGACCCGACCTCCTCCCGCGAGCAGGCGGGCATGGCCGGCGCCTCCGACGACCTCAAGGCGGAGATGCTCGAACTCAACCTGGCCTACCAGGACACGTTCGGCCACGTCTTCCTCATCTGCGCCACCGGCCGGACCGGCGAGCAGATGCGGGACGCGGTCAAGGAGCGGATCGGGAACTCGCCCGAGCAGGAGCGGGAGATCGTCCGCACCGAACTGGGGAAGATCAACCGCATCCGCCTGAACCGACTCGTCGAACAGGACGCCTGACCATGAGCACCAGCACCACCGCCTCCGTGTCCACGCACATCCTGGACACCAGCGTCGGCCGCCCCGCCGAGGGCGTCGCCGTCCAGCTCTCCGCCCGGTCCGGGCAGGACGCGGACTGGCACGAGCTCGGCGGCTCCGCGACCGACGCGGACGGCCGGTGCAAGGACCTCCCGGCCCTGCCGGAGGGCACCACACACGTACGGCTCGGCTTCGAGACCGAGACGTACTTCGCCAAGAAACAAGCCGCGGCCCAGCAGGACGCCCCCGCGCTCCGGGACAGCGAGAACGGCCGGCCCGTGTTCTTCCCCGAGGTCACCATCACCTTCGCGGTGGTGCCCGGCGAGCACTACCACGTTCCGCTGCTGCTCAACCCGTTCGGCTACTCCGTTTACCGAGGGAGCTGACCGACACATGACCCGTTTCGTCCTGGGACAGAACCAGTACGGCAAGGCAGAGAACCGCGTCGTCAAGATCACGCGCGACGGCGACACGCACCACATCAAGGACCTGAACGTCTCCGTCGCCCTCTCCGGCGACATGGAGGAGGTCCACCGCAGCGGGTCCAACGCGAACGTCCTGCCGACCGACACCACCAAGAACACGGTGTTCGCCTTCGCCAAGGAGCACGGCATCGAGAGCGCCGAGGACCTCGGCGTCAAGCTCGCCCGCCACTTCGTCGACAACAACGAGCCGATCCACCAGGCCCGCATCCGCATCGAGGAGTACGGCTGGGAGCGGATCGAGACCTCGAAGGGCGGAGCCCGCTTCGTCGGCTCCGAGGAGATCGCCCACTCCTTCGTCCGCAAGGGCCAGGAGACCCGCGTCGCGCAGATCACCTACGACGGCCACGGCATCCAGGTGCTCTCCGGCTTCAAGGACCTGACCGTCCTGAACTCGACCAACTCCGAGTTCTTCGGCTACCTGAAGGACAAGTACACCACCCTCAAGGAGGACTACGACCGGATCCTCGCCACCACCGTCTCCACCTGGTGGCGGCACAACTGGGACGGCGTCGACTCGCACGCCCCGGACTGGGACCGCTCGTACAACGGTGTGCGCAAGCACGCGCTGCAGGCGTTCGCCGAGACCTACTCGTACTCGCTCCAGCAGACCCTCTTCGAGATGGGCGTGCGGGTGCTCAACTCCCGCGACGAGGTGGACGAGATCCGCTTCTCGATGCCCAACAAGCACCACTTCCGCTCGGACCTGTCGCCCTTCGGGATCGACAACGAGGCCAAGGACGGCGCCGTCTACTACGCCGCCGACCGCCCCTACGGCCTGATCGAGGCCACCATCCTGCGCGACGGCGCCGAGCAACTCATCCCGGTCGACATGACCAACCTCTGACGCGGAAAGCGCGCCCCCGGCCGGGCATCCGGACCCGGGGGCGCGCCACACCGGAGGAAACACCATGGCACTGCCTGCGAAAGGGCCCGCCAAAGGCCTGGATTCCACCCCGCCGGAGCACTGCGAGGACGCCGTCACGTCCGTGCACCCGGTGGACGAGAAGCTCCACCCCTCGCGGCTCGTCCCCGCCGCGCTCCAGCACATCGCCGCCATGTACGCGGGTGTTGTCACTCCTCCGCTCATCATCGGCCAGGCCGTCGGACTCGACCTCGAGGGCCGCACCCGGCTGATCGCCGCGAGCCTGCTCATCGCGGGCGTCGCGACCCTGCTCCAGACCCTCGGCGTCAAGGGCTTCGTCGGCAACCGCCTGCCCTTCGTCAACGCCGCCTCCTCGGCCGGCATCGCACCCATCCTCGCCATCGCCGAGACGAACAGCGACGGTGGCCAACTCCCGGCCATCTACGGCGCGGTGATGGTCGCGGGCGTCTTCTGCCTCGCCGTCGGCCCGTTCTTCGGCCGGCTGCTCCGCTTCTTCCCACCCCTGGTCACCGGCGTGGTGATCACCCTCATCGGGGTCACGCTGATGCCGGTCCCGGTCGGCTGGGCCCAGGGCGGCGACGAGACCGCCGCCGACTTCGGCTCCATGGGCAACCTCGCGCTCGCCGCGTTCACCCTCGCCGTCATCCTCGTCATGCAGCGCTTCGGCACGGGCTTCCTGAAGCAGGTCGCCCTGCTCTTCGGCCTGCTCGTCGGCACCCTGGTCGCCATCCCGGCCGGCATGGCGGACTTCAGCGCCCTGAAGTCGGCGCCGGTCGCCGCGCTGCCCACCCCCTTCGCCTTCGGCGCCCCCGAGTTCCAGCCCGCGGCCATCCTGTCGCTGTGCATCGTGATGCTGGTCCTGATGACCGAGTCCAGCGCCGGCATGCTCGCCCTCGGCGAGATCTGCGACCGCCGCGCCGACGCCAAGGTCATCACCCGCGGCCTGCGCACCGACGGCCTCGCCACGCTGATCGGCCCCGTCTTCGGCGGCTTCCCCACCTCCGCCTTCGCACAGAACGTCGGCGTGGTCTCCCTCACCCGGGTACGCAGCCGCTACGTCGTCGCCGTCGCGGGCGCCACCCTGCTGGTCCTCGGCGCCTTCCCGGTCCTCGGCGCGGTCGTCTCCCTCGTCCCCATGCCGGTCCTCGGCGGCGCGGGCATCGTGCTCTTCGGCTCGATCGCCGTCAGCGGCATCCGCACCCTGTCCGAGGCGGGGCTGGACGACAGCTCCAACATCATCCTGGTGGCCGTGGCCCTCGGCGCGGGCATCATCCCGCTGGCCGCGCCGACCTTCTACGCCGAGTTCCCCGCCTGGGCGCAGACCGTGCTCGGCTCCGGCATCAGCGCCGGCGCGCTCGTCGCGGTCACGCTCAACCTGTTCTTCCACCATCTCGGCACCCGGAGCCGTCCGACGGCTCCGGCACTCAAATCCTCCTAGGGTCCTGCCGTGCCCTCCCCGTGGGTACTCACTTCCCCGCCCATGGGCCCCACTGAAAGACAAGGAAGCAGCATGGCAGCATCATCGGCAGCCGAGCGCGTGGTCATCGAGAACTGCGCGATCGCCACGGTGGACGCGGGCGACACCGAGTACGCCTCGGGCCACGTCGTCCTCGCGGGCAACCGGATCGAGTCCGTCGGCGCGGGAGCGGCGCCCAAGGACCTGGAGAACGTCGTACGCCGGATCGACGCGACCGGCCACCTGGTCACGCCCGGCCTGGTCAACACCCACCACCACTTCTACCAGTGGATCACCCGGGGCCTGGCCACCGACCACAACCTGTTCAACTGGCTGGTCGCCCTCTACCCGACGTGGGCGCGCATCGACGAGCCGATGGCGTACGCGGCGGCCCAGGGCTCCCTCGCCATGATGGCCCGCGGCGGCGTCACCACCGCCATGGACCACCACTACGTCTTCCCGCGCGGCTCCGGCGACCTGTCCGGCGCGATCATCCGCGCCGCGAGCGAGATGGGCGTCCGCTTCACCCTCGCCCGCGGTTCGATGGACCGCGGCGAGTCCGACGGCGGGCTGCCGCCGGACTTCGCGGTGGAGAGCCTGGACGGTGCGCTGGCCGCCACCGAGGCCACCGTCAGGGAACACCACGACTCCTCCTTCGACGCGATGACCCAGGTCGCCGTCGCCCCCTGCTCCCCCTTCTCCGTCTCCACCGAACTGATGCGCCAGGGCGCCGAGTTGGCCCGCCGGCTCGGCGTGCGGCTGCACACCCACGGTTCGGAGACCGTGGAGGAGGAGAAGTTCTGCCACGAGCTGTTCGGCATGGGTCCCACCGACTACTTCGAGTCCACCGGCTGGCTCGGCGAGGACGTGTGGATGGCGCACTGCGTCCACATGAACGACTCCGACATCGCCGCCTTCGCCCGCACGAGGACCGGTGTGGCGCACTGTCCCTCCTCCAACGCCCGGCTGGCCGCGGGGATCGCGCGGGTGCCCGACATGCTCGCCGCCGGCGTCCCGGTCGGCCTCGGTGTGGACGGCACCGCCTCCAACGAGTCCGGTGAACTCCACACCGAGCTGCGGAACGCCCTGCTCATCAACCGCCTCGGCGCCCACCGCGAGGCCGCGCTGAACGCCCGCAAGGCGCTGCGCCTGGGCACCTACGGCGGCGCGCAGGTACTCGGCCGTGCCGCCGAGACGGGCTCCCTGGAGGCGGGCAAGCTCGCCGACCTGGTGCTGTGGCGGATGGACACCCTCGCCCACTCCTCCATCGCCGACCCGGTGACCGCCCTGGTCTTCGGCGCCGCCGCCCCGGTCACGGCGTTGTTCGTCAACGGCCGCCAGATCGTCGAGGACGGCCGGCTGCTCACGGCCGACGAGGACGCCGTCGCCCGCTCCACCCGGGAGCAGGCGCGGCGCCTGGCGGGGATCGCCGCGCAGGCCTGAACGAACCACAGCTGAACACCACCTGATCTCCGGCCGAGAGGGACGGCTCTCTGCCGGTAGCCGTGGACCCGAGCGGGGTCCATGGCGGCCGTCTCCGGGGGCGTGCGTCCATACGCACGCCCCGGGAGCGGTCACCGTTTCCCCAGACGGTCCGTCACGGTCCCGCACGACCGTCACCACCCGCACCACCTCCATGACACCCGCGTCAGAGACGACGCGTAACCGACCGGAGGGACGCCGCCGTGGCCGACCACCCCGTAGACGAGAAACTCCCGCCCCTGAAGATGGCGACGACCGGCCTCCAGCACGTGGCCGCCATGTACGCCGGAGTAGTCGCACCACCCCTGATAGTCGGCGCGGCCATAGGGCTGTCCGCGACCGAGCTCACCTTCCTCACCGGCGCCTGCCTGTTCACCGCCGGCCTCGCCACCTTCCTGCAGACCCTCGGCATCTGGAAGATCGGTGCCCGGCTGCCCTTCGTCAACGGCGTCACCTTCGCGGGTGTCGCCCCCATGACCGCGATCGTCGCCTCCACCGAGGACAAGTCCGACGCGTTGCCCATCATCTTCGGCGCCGTCATCGTCGCCGGTCTGCTGGGCTTTCTGTTCGCCCCCGTCTTCTGCAAGGCGATCCGCTTCTTCCCGCCGGTCGTCACCGGCACGGTCATCACCCTGATCGGCATCTCCCTGCTGCCCGTCGCCTTCGGCTGGGCGCAGGGCTCCAGTCCGGAGGCGGACGACTTCGGTTCCTCGACCAACCTGGGCCTGGCGGCGATCACCCTCGTCATCGTCCTGCTGCTGCGCCGCTTCACCCGCGGCTTCGTCAAGCAGATCGCCGTGCTGCTCGGCCTGGTCGCGGGCACCCTCATCGCGATCCCCTTCGGCGTCACGGACTTCGGGCCGGTCGCGGACGCGAGCGTCGTCGGCTTCCCGACCCCGTTCCACTTCGGCGCCCCGCAGTTCCAGCTCGCCGCGATCCTCTCCATGTGCGTGGTGATGGTGGTCTCGATGACCGAGTCCACCGCCGACATGCTCGCCCTGGGCGAGATCGTGGACCGCAAGGCCGACGAGAAGACCATCGCGGCCGGCCTGCGCGCCGACACCCTCGGCTCGGCCATCAGCCCGCTCTTCAACGGCTTCATGTGCAGCGCCTTCGCGCAGAACATCGGCCTGGTCGCGATGACGAAGATCCGCAGCCGCTACGTCGTCGCCGCGGGCGGCGGCTTCCTGGTGCTGATGGGGCTGTGTCCCATGGCGGCCTCGCTCATCGCCGTCGTCCCCCGCCCGGTGCTCGGCGGCGCCGGCGTGGTCCTCTTCGGCTCCGTCGCGGCCAGCGGCATCCAGACCCTGGTCCGGGCGAGCCTCGACAAGGACAACAACGTCCTGATCGTGGCGGTTTCCCTGGCCGTCGGCATCATCCCGATCGCGGCACCGGAGTTCTACCACTCGTTCCCGGAGAACGCGAAGATCATCCTCGACTCGGGCATCTCGACCGGTTGCGTGGCCGCCGTCCTGCTCAACCTGGTCTTCAACCACCT
Organism: Streptomyces ambofaciens ATCC 23877; assembly: GCF_001267885.1. Taxonomy (NCBI): domain Bacteria; kingdom Bacillati; phylum Actinomycetota; class Actinomycetes; order Kitasatosporales; family Streptomycetaceae; genus Streptomyces; species Streptomyces ambofaciens. The sequence continues at coordinate 6,449,884 of NZ_CP012382.1, forward strand.
GGGCAAGGGACAGGACGCGGAGGACGTCACCCATCCGATGGAGGCGGGGGAGGAGATCACCGGCGCGACCCGGGCCCCGGCCGGGACGTGAGGCCGGCACCGGGCGACCCCCGGGCGTTACGGGGGCCGGCGCCTCTCCCCGGAGGCGCCGGCCCTCACCTGTCGTGGCCCTCGAGGGTCACCTGCCCCGTCCGGCACGCTCCCGCAGGACCACCGCCGCCAGCACCAGCGCCGCCACCGCGACGACCACCGCCACCCGGAAGGCCAGTTGGTACCCCTCGGCCGTCGCCGCCACCGGCGCCGCGCCCTCGCCGAGCAGCCCCTCGGTCCGGCCCGCGGCCAGCGTCGACAGCACCGCGAGCCCCAGCGAACCACCCACCACCTGTGTGGTGTTGAACAGCCCGGAGGCCAGTCCCGCGTCCTCCTCGCGCACTCCCGCCATCGCCAGCCCCGTCAGCGCGGGCATCGCGGCGGCGAACCCGACGGCCAGCAGCAGCATCGGCGGCAGCACGTCGGTGACGTACGAGCCGTCGACCGGGGCCCGGCTCAGCAGCGCCAGCCCCGCGACGATCAGCGTGAGTCCGGCCAGCAGCACCCGGTACGCACCGAACCGGCCGACGGTCCGGGCCGAGAACCCCAGCATCAGCACCCCGATCGCCACGGGCGCCGGCAGGAACGCCGTGCCGGTGGCCAGCTCGCCGTAGCCGAGCACCCGCTGGAGGTACAGCGCGCCGATGAACTGGAAGCCGTACATGGTCGCCACCATCAGCACCTGCACGGCGTTGGCGCCGGTCAGCAGCCGGGAGCGGAACAGCCGGAGCCTCAGCAGGGGGCGGGCGACGCGTCCCTGCCGGACGGTGAAGGCGACGAACAGGGCGAGGGCGGAGGCGGCCAGGACGGCCGTGGTGGAGGTGCCGAGATCACCGGCGCCGACGATCGTGTACACCGTCAGCATCAGCGCGCCGGTGACCAGGGCCGCGCCCGGGTAGTCGGCGCCCCGGACGGAGCCCGCGGACGGGTCCGGAGCGAGGACGCGGACCGCCGCGAGCCAGGCCAAGACGCCGATCGGCAGGTTGATCAGGAAGATCCAGTGCCAGTTCAGTGCCTCGGTCAGGGCTCCGCCGAGGAAGGTGCCGAGCGCCCCGCCCGCCGCGCCGACCGCGCTGAACACGGCGATCGCCCGGGCCCGTTCCCGCGGTTCGGGGAAGAGCCCGACCACCATGCCGAGCACCACCGCCATGGTCATCGCCCCGCCGAGGCCCTGGAGGGCCCGCGCCGCGATCAGCAGCCCCTGGCCGGTGGCGACCCCGCACAGCACGGACGCCACGGTGAACAGCGCGAGCCCGGTGGTGAACATCCGCTTGCGGCCCACCAGGTCGCCCAGCCGCCCGGCCAGCAGCAGCAGGCCGCCGAACGGGATCAGGTAGGCGTTGACCACCCAGGCGAGTCCCGGCCCGCTGAAGCCGAGGTCGGCCTGGATCGCGGGCATGGCGACGGTGACGATGTTGCCGTCCAGGATCGTCATCAGCGCTCCCGCGCACAGGACGACGAGGGCCCGCCACCGCGAGGGTGCTCCCACCTGCGTCCGGGCCGGGGACTCGATCATGGTCGTCATGGCGACGGGGCCTCCGCTTGTCGTGGTTCCCAGGTGCACTTCTTGTGACGGGGACCATCGTGGGTAACCCTGGAGGCCGGCATAAGGAGGCAGTTCGATGTCCCAGAGGAACACCGGTGTTACGTCCCAGGCAGTCAACGCGCACGCGTGCCCGGTCCGCGAGGTTCTTGACAGGGTGGCGGGCAAGTGGAGCGTCCAGATCCTGGTGGCCGCCGCCCCCGGCCCCATCCGCTTCACCGAACTGGAGCGCAGCATCGAGGGCGTCAGCCGCCGCATGCTGACGCTGACCCTGCGCAACCTGGAGCGCGACGGACTCGTCGTCCGCACCGTCCATCCGACCGTACCGCCCAAGGTCGAGTACGAACTCACGGATGTGGCACAGGAGTTGTACAGCTCGCTGCGGCACCTGACGGACTGGGCCGAGCGCAACCGCGTCTACATCGCCGAGGCGCGTGCGGCCTATGACACCGAGCACCGGCCGGAGCTGGTGGACGCCTGAGGGCGGCGGCGGGTCACAGGCCGAACAGCCCCGGCTCCGAGGCCAGTTCCCCGAAGCGCCGCCGCGGATCGGCCACCAGCTTGCGGGCGGTCAGGTCCATGAGCCCGCCGACGGCCTCGATCTCCGCGGCGACGGTGCCGTCCGCCTTGCGGACGACCTGCACGATCCGGAAGGTCCTGCCCTCGCCCCACTCGAAGACACAGGACACCTCGACCTCGTCGCCCGCGAGCAGCTCCCGCCGGTAGCGGATGGTCGTCTCCAGCGCGACCGGACCCACGCCCCGCGCGACCAGGTCGGCCTGCCGGATGCCGGCCGCGCGGAGCAGCGACCAGCGGGCGTGCTCGGCGTAGTTCAGGTACACGGCCTGGTTCACGTGTCCCTGGGTGTCGGTCTCGTACCCGCGGACGGTCACGGGGACGGAGAACGGTTCGCTCACGGAAGTCGCCTCTCTCGTACCGGTACGGCGCGCGCCGATCCGTCGATCCTGACACGTCCGTCGATCCTGACACGGGGAGCCTCACACCTTCCGCGGTGAGGCCAGCAGGTAGCGCTCCCGCGTCCGCGGCTCGGTGTGCTCCCCGACCTGCCAGCCCGCCTCCTCCAGCGCCGTCGCACAGCCCCGCAGCGCCGACGGGTCGGGCTCGTGCACGGCGACGGCCTCGGGCTGCGGTGTCGCCCGCACCCGGTACCCGCCGCCACCGCCCGGCCCCGCCGGACGCAGGCCCGCCGCCTCCAGGGCGAGCGCGGCCGCCTGGACCAGATGCGCACGCTCCCACGCGCAGGGCCGGTCCCTGCTCCCGTCGGAGTGCGTCATCCGGCGCAGCTCCAACAGCCCCTGCCAGGCGCCGCGCACCTCGCGCAGCCGGGCCGGACCGGCATCGCCCGCCGCGGTCTCCTCGCCACCCACCCGCGCGGCGAACACCCCGCCCGCGGCCGGTGCGGCCGGCTCAGGGGCCGGGGCCTCGCCGGGGCCGGCCGGCGCCTCCCGTATCCGGTGCCCGGCGGGGGTGAGGAAGTGGTCGTGCGGCGGGCGCGGGTGCCGGAAGGCCAGCCCTCGCTTCACCAGGGCCGCGAGCTGCGCCCGCGTCCCCCGCAGGCGCCCGGTCACGGGGTCGGCGGCGTCGATGACCCGCCGCTGCGCGGCGGTGGGCGACAGGGCCACGGCGTCCTCCTTCCGTCACCGGTGACGCCTTCGAAGACTACGACGGAGGTCTGACATTCCAGGCGGCGACCACCGGCCGCCCGTGCTCCGTGCCCAGTCGGCACAGCGTGCCCGTGCCGAGCTGGAACAGCGCGCCGTGGGACGGCTCGAGCCCCAGGTGCCGCGCGGTCAGTACGCGCAGGAAGTGCCCGTGCGCCACCAGCACCACGCACCCCTCGGTGTCGGCGAACGCGGCCTCCACCCGGGCCAGCACCCGGTCGGCCCGCTCGCCCACCTGTTCGGGCGTCTCCCCGGGACGGTCCGCGGGCCCCGGCGCGACACCGTCCGTGAACAGGAACCAGTCCGGCCGGCTGCGGTGGATCTCGACCGTCGTGATCCCCTCGTACCCGCCGTAGTCCCACTCGTGCAGGTCCGGATCGACCCGCACCCCGTGCAGCCCGATCAGCTCGGCCGTCTCCCGGGCCCGCTGGAAGGGGCTGACGAACGCGGCCCCGATCCGGTGGGAGCGGATCAACGGCACCAGGCTCCGCGCCTGCTCCCGCCCCTGTTCGGTCAGTGGAACGTCCGTCAGCCCGGTGTGCCGCCCGGAACGCGACCACTCGGTCTCACCGTGCCGGACGAGAAAGAGATCACCCATGCGTCCCAGGCTATGCGCCCCCGCCGGGCGTCGCTCACTGCCGGTACCCGCCCAGGAAGCGGCCGATCCGGCCGATGGCGGCCTCCAGGTCGTCCGCGTGGGGCAGGGTGAGGATGCGGAAGTGGTCGGTGCCCGGCCAGTTGAAGCCGGTGCCCTGGACCACCTGGATCTTCTCGCGCAGCAGCAGGTCCAGGACGAACCGCTCGTCGTCGTGGATCGGGTGCACCTTGGGATCGATGCGCGGGAAGGCGTACAGCGCCCCCTTGGGCTTCACGCAGGAGACGCCCGGGATCTCGTTCAGCTTCTCCCAGGCGACGTCGCGCTGCTCGCGCAGCCTGCCGCCCGGCGCGGTCAGCTCGCGGATGGACTGCCGGCCGCCGAGCGCGGCCTGGATGGCGTACTGCGCGGGCGCGTTGGCGCACAGGCGCATGGAGGCCAGCATGGTCAGGCCCTCGAGGTAGTCGCGTGCGTGCTGCCGCGGCCCGGTGACCACCAGCCAGCCGGAACGGAAGCCCGCCACCCGGTAGGTCTTCGACAGGCCGCAGAAGGTCAGGACGACCAGGTCGGGGGCGAGGGCGGCGGCCGAGTGGTGGACGGCGTCGTCGTACAGGATCTGGTCGTAGATCTCGTCGGCGAACACCATCAGGCCGTGCCGGCGGGCGAGGTCGAGGATGCCCTCGACGATCTCCTTGGGGTAGACGGCCCCGGTGGGGTTGTTCGGGTTGATGAGGACGACCGCCTTCGTGCGGTCGGTGATCTTGGACTCCATGTCCGCGAGGTCCGGGTACCACTCCGCCTGTTCGTCGCACAGGTAGTGCACGGCCTTGCCGCCCGCGAGGGTGGTCACCGCCGTCCAGAGGGGGAAGTCGGGGGCGGGGATCAGTACCTCGTCGCCGTCCTCCAGCAGGGCCTGGACGGCCATGGAGACGAGCTCGGAGACGCCGTTGCCGAGGAAGACGTCGTCGACGCCGACCTCCAGGCCGAGGGCCTGGTAGCGCTGGGCGACGGCCCGGCGGGCGGAGAGGACGCCCCGCGAGTCGGTGTAGCCGTGCGCCTGCGGGAGCATGCGGATCATGTCCTGGACGATCTCCTCCGGCGCCTCGAAACCGAAGAGCGCGGGGTTGCCGGTGTTCAGGCGCAGCACGCTGTGCCCCGCCTCCTCCAGCGCGTTGGCCTGCTCGATGACCGGGCCGCGGATCTCGTAACAGACCTCGCTGAGCTTGTTCGACTGCCGGAACTCCATGCGGCGCTTCCCCTCCGGTGACTGGTGTTGCTTGGTTTTACCAAGTAGGAGCTTGGAAAGTCCAACAACTTGTCTACACTGCGTCGCATGCCACCTCGCCGAAGCTACGACCAGTACTGTTCCGCCGCCCGCGCGCTCGACGCCGTCGGCGACCGCTGGACCCTGCTGATCGTCCGGGAGCTCCTCGCCGGTCCGCGGCGCTACACCGACCTGCACGCCGACCTGCCCGGCGTCAGCACGGACGTACTCGCCTCGCGGCTCAGGGAGATGGAGCAGGGCGGGCTGGCGACCCGGCGGCGGCTGCCCCCGCCGGGAGCGGCGTACGTCTACGAACTGACCCCGCGCGGAAGCGGATTGCTGCCGGTGCTGGAGGCGCTCGGCGCGTGGGGCGCCGGCGAGCTGGGCGAGCGGCGCCCCACGGACGCCGTGCGGGCGCACTGGTTCGCGCTGCCGCTGCGGCGCGCCCTGCGGGAGGCGGGGGCCGGCGAGGAGGTCGTCGAGGTCGGGCTCGACGAGGGGGAGTTCCACCTGTACGCGGGGACGGACGGACAGGGGCCGGTGTACGGCGACGGGCCCGCACCCCAAGGGGCCGGTGCCCGGATCGTGTTGGACGCCCTGACCTGCGCGGCCCTCGGCCGCGGTGAGCTGAGCCTGCGGGACGCGGTGCGGGACGGCCGGGTCGAGGTGACCGGCGAGGGCACGACGGCCAAGGCGCTCCGCGAGGGCTGACACGGCGGAAGGCCCGCCCCGGGGGCGGGCCTTCCGAAGGCGTTCAGGCGGCCGGCGGCACCCGGGACGGCCGGCCCGAGCCGCGGGTCAGCGCGTATCCGCCGACGCCCGCGAGCGCGGCCAGTACGCCCCCGATCCCGGTCCACACCCACCGGTCGGACCACCAGCCGGAGGACCAGCCGTCCTCGGGCTCGATCGCGGACAGTACGGCGCCGCGGCCGGCGTCCTCCTCGTCGGCGCCCGGCCCCACGGCGGCGCCCGGCACCAGCGGCTCGGCCAGCGAACCGTCCACCGCCGACGCCCCGCCCATGTCCTTGGAGTCCACCTCGACCTCGGCACCCACCCGGACGCCGAGGTCGGACGTCGGCAGGTCCACGACCGTCAGCCGGACGTAGTACGTCCCGGGCAGCGGGTCGTTCGCCCACGGCTCCGACCAGGCGCGCACGGTGCGCAGCACGCAGGCGAGCTCCACCGAACCGGCGCCCGCCGCCGCCGTACGGGTCTGCGCGCCGTACTGGCAGGCCTGGCGGCGGCGCAGGCCGTCGTAGACGTCGACCCGCCAGGTCTCGGCGGCGTGCGTCTCGGGCAGGCTCACCGTGGCCCGCACGGTGGGGCGCTGTCCGGCGTCGGCCGGGAACGACCAGTACAGGTAGTCGCCCGCGGCGCCGTTCGCCGTGGCCGGCCGTCCCTGCTCGATCTCGGTCGCCGTCCGGAAGGAGGTGCCCGCCGTCGTCGGCGCGCCGCCGTCCTCCGCCGGGCTCGCGGTGGGCGACGCATCGGCCGCCGCGGGGCCGGCGGTGATGCCCAGCAGCAGCACCGCCACCGTCAACGTCTCTCTGAAACGCATCAGTTGGTCCTCCAGACCGCGAACCGCCAGCGCGACAGCCAGCCCCACAGCAGGCCGGCGAGGAAGCCGGCGAGCACCAGCACGCCGAGCAGCCACCAGCCGCGTCCGAGGCCGAAGGAGGCCACGTCGTCGGCGTCGCCCGGTCCTTCCACGACGTCGACGGTCAGCTCCAGCGGCAGCCCGGGCGTGCTCTTCACGTCCTCGGCGGCGGAGAAGGAGTGGGTGACCTGGAGACACACGGTCTCCGCGGCCGGCTTGTCCGCGTCCGCGTCGTCGCGGTCGGCCTTCGGATAGCGCAGCCCCGCGGAGATCACGTCCGTACGGCCCTCGCCCGCGGCCTCACCGCGGACGATCTCCCGGCCGTGCACCGTGACCGCCCGCAGCAGCACGCCGTAGGACGGGTTCACGGCACGGTCGGCGCCCACGCTCACCGAGGCGCGCAACTCCTGCCCGGGCAGCACGTCCACCCGGTACCAGCGCTGCTGCCCGAACTCCTCGCGGTCGGTGTACAGACCCGACTCCAGCGTCGGCGCCTTCGTGCAGACGTCGGCGCCCTCGGTGGCGACCGGCGTCACCACCGGGTCGGCCGCGCGGTCCACCAACTGGTTCACGCGATCGGTGAGTTCGTCGGTGTGCTCGATGGAGGTGTACGTCCCGCCGGTCGCCTCGGCGATGCAGCTGAGCTGCTGCCGCATCGTGGCGTTGGGGACCAGGCCCAGCGTGTCGATGGTCAGCCCGATGCCCTTGGCGGCGATCTCGCGGGCCACCTCGCACGGGTCGAGCGGGGCGCAGGTGTCCTCGCCGTCGCTGATCAGCACGATGCGCTTGGAACCGTCACCGCCGTCGAGGTCGTCGGCCGCCGCCAGCAGCGCGGGACCGATCGGCGTCCAGCCGGTGGGCGCCAGCGTGGCCACCGCCGTCTTGGCCTCGGTACGGTCCAGCGGTCCGACCGGGTAGAGCCGCGCGGTGTCCTTGCAGCCGGTCCTGCGGTCGTCGCCCCGATAGTCGGCGCCCAGGGTCCGGATGCCCAACCGGACCTCCTCGGGCGTCGCGTCGAGCACCTCGTTGAACGCCTGCTTCGCCGCGGCCATCCGCGTGCCGCCGTCGATGTCCCGCGTCCGCATCGAACCGCTGACGTCGAGCACCAGGTCGACCTTCGGCGCGTCCTCGCCGGCGGGTTCACCGGCGGCCGCCCCGGCCGGGAGGGCGATCCCGGCCGCCAGCGCGGCGACCAGGGCACAGGCACCCGCCGCCAGCCGTGTTCTTGTGATCATCGGCGGATCTTATTGATCAATGGTCTCGGGCTCCAAAACGAGACCGCGCGTACGTCCCGGCTTCACTTCCAGTGCAGCGGATTGGGCAGCCGCGCCCACTGGTCCCCGCTGCCGCCGGGCGAAGTGCGCATCAGCGTCAGCGCCTTGACCGGCAGCGGTGCCTCGCACAGGGCCACGACGTCCGGCGTACGGGGCAGTTCGCGCACGGCCGCCCCCAGGGCGTCCCGCAACGCCGCACCCGAGCCCGCGACCGACGCCAGCGCGCCCCCCACCAGCGACCCGAACAACTTGCGGCGCAGGGCGTCCGGGTCGTCCGTGAGCATGCGGGAGGGCAGTTCGGGTGTCCGGACGCCGTGGCGGGCCAGGCGGGCCGGCGAGACCCGGATGTCGGCCAGGTCGCGGTAGACCAGGCGCAGCGGTTCGCCCGTCGCGGACAGCACCGCGAGGAGGTTCTGGCCGTGCGCCTCCAGAGCCACACCCAGCTCCAGCGCGCGCAGGCCCACGACGAGCGCGAGACGGGCCAGGGCGGCCGTCCACCGCGGCGAGCGGGGCAGTCCGGTGGTCGCCAGCGCCGCCACCGGGACGACGTGCTCACCCGCGGCCGCGTGGTCCCGCGGCGACTCGCGCAGTACGGCGGCCAGGTCGGGGGAGTGGGCGGTGGCCGCGCCCAGTGTGCGGGTCACGTGGAGCAGGCCGTCCATGCGCGCCGCCAGCTCCTCACCGAACGACGACAGGGTCGCCGACGCGGCGACGGAGGCGACCGAGATGTCCCGCACCGAGGACGTCAGCCGGGCGCTCAGCGCGGTCTTGACGTGCGGTCCGCCGGGCACGGCGAGCGTACGCAGGGACATGAGCGGATGCGCGGCGAGCCGTCCCTCGCACGGGCGCCGCAGCACGTGCGCGGCCTGCCACGGGTGCACCGGCAGCAAGAGCCGCGAGCCGTCCCGCAGCTCCCGCGGCCACGCCCCCGTCACCAGGCATCCCGTCGCCGGTACCGGCACCAGGCCGAGCCCCACCACGGGCCCGTGCTCGGGCCCGTACGCCAGCTGCTCGGCCACCGAGAAGCCGGGCCGGGAACGGCAGTTGGGGTGGTAGGGATGCCCGTCCACCACCCGCTGCTCCCAGGCCCAGTCGCTCCGGGGCCACTCGTCCGGGTGATCCTCCCGGCCCGCGTACGACAGCGCCAGCGACGCGGCACTGTGCCCGAGTTCGGCGGCGAACCCCGCGGCGTGCGGTACGCCGAGCTCGGTCATCAGCCGCGCCGGATCGTCGTACGCGACCCCGTCCAGCCGCACGACGCGTACGTACGGGCCCGTGCGGTACGGATCCGCCGCCGGGCCGGTCAGCCGTCGGCCGTCCCGAAGGCGCAGGACGAGTTCCTCCCCGGCCGGCTCCCGGTCCGCGATCCACGGCATCGGCTCGTGGGCGAACGCACGCCAGAGCCGGGAGAGCACCGCCGCGCGGGCGCCGGGCAGCTCGGCCGCGAACCGGGCCACGAGATCGGGGCGGACGGACGCCAGCTCGTCGGCGACCTCGGCCTCGGCGACGGGGGGACGGTGCACGGGCGGACTCCTCGGGTAGGGACGGGACGGCACGGCTCGGGAACGACGACAGACATACTGATCGTCTCCGCCCTCTGACAGACCGTAGGGAACGAGTGGAACGCGTGGATTTCCTGCCCCCGCCCGCCGGCGCCGACGCCGCACTCCGGGACGACGTCGCCGAACGCGCCGACGCCTACGCCGCGGTACCGCTGCTGAACTGTCTGCTGCGCGAAGTGGCCGAACCGCTTCCGGACACCGGCGCCCGGCCGGTGTACCGGCTCCCCGGCGGCAGACTGCTGCGGGTGCGCGCGGGCCGGCGGCCCGCCGAGCCGGAGGTGTACGCGGCGGGCGGATGGCATCGCGCCGGCCACACCGAACTGGTGAAACTCGTCGCGGAGGAACTGCGCCGGCACACCGGGCTGCCCAACCACGAACTGCCCACCGAGATGACCGACAGCCGCGACGCGGTGGCGGCGCTGCTGACGGCCCGTGCGCGGGCGACCCCGCCGGACGACCCGTACGTCCGCTCCGAGCAGTCCCTGCTCACCGGTCACACCCACCACCCCGCCCCCAAGGCGCGCGGCGGCGGCCCGCACGCCGACTGGCTCCCGTACGCGCCCGAGACGCACGCCCGCTTCCCGCTGGCGCTGCTGGCCGTGCGCGAGGACACGGTCGTCGACGAGGGCGACACCACCGCCCTGGACGCCCTCGGCGAAGCCCCGCCCGGCTACCGGATGCTGCCCGCCCACCCCTGGCAGCTCCGGCTGGCCTCGGCCGCCCTGGCCCCGGCCTTCGCCGACGGGCGGATCGTCCGGCTCGGCACCACCGGCTTCCCCGTCTGGCCGACGGCCGCGGTCCGCACGGTGTACGCCCCCGAGTACCTTCCGGGGCGCGACCTGTTCCTCAAGTTCAGCCTCGACGTCCGCATCACCAACGACATCCGGCGCCTGTGGCGTCACGACCTGCTGAGGCTGCGCCGCACCGACACGGCGGTCAGCGAGGCCTTCGACGTCATCGGCCCCCCGGCGGCCTGGCTCGCCGACCGCGGGCACCGCACCACGGACTTCGCCTTCGAGGAACTGGCCGTCGTCGTGCGCGACGGACTGCGCGGCCGCGTCCTGCCCGGCGCGACCCCGCTGCTCGCCGCCGCGCTGGTCGAAGGCTTCCCGGGCAACCCGCTGGAGCGCACCGCGGACCCGGCGGCCTGGTGGGAGGCGTACCTGGCCGCCGTCGTCCCGCCCGTGCTGACCGCCTTCGCCGACGACGGGGTGGTCCTGGAGGCACACCTGCAGAACACACTGGTCGCGGTGGACGCGGCCGGGACACCGGCGCAGGCCCTGTTCCGGGACGCCGAGGGCGTGAAGCTGCTGCCGGAGACCTCCCGGGCGGCCGGCTGGGAACGGCTGGTCTACTGCCTGGTCGTCAACCACCTCTGCGAGATCGCCGGTGCCCTGGCCGAGCACCACCCGGGCCTCGACCCCTGGCCCGCCGCGCGCCGCGCCCTGGCCCGGCACGACCTGCCCGAGATCCCCGCCCTCCTCGCCTCGCCCACCCTCCCCGGCAAGACCAACCTCCTGCTCCGCTGGACGGGCGCGGACGGCGCCGACGCCCGCTACCGGCCGCTGCCCAATCCACTGCGGGAGCCGTGAGGGTCCGCGCCCCCGGCCGCGCCTCGGGGACCGCTCGTCGGTCTGTCACGCTTGGTCACTATGCTCAGGTGATGCCGGAGACCAGGGGCAGGAAGTGCGCAGATCCGGACGGGCCGACGTGGGAGACGGGATGCTGAGGAGTGTCAGCGCGACACGCTATGTCACGCCCCTGCACTCGGGCGGCTCCGTCCCCGGTGTCGTCGAGGCGGACGACCTGGGGACCTACGTCGTCAAGTTCACCGGTTCCGCACAGGGCCGCAAGGCGCTGGTGGCCGAGGTGATCGTCGGGGAGCTGGCCCGTGAGCTGGGGCTTCGGGTGCCCGAGCTGGTCCTCGCCCACTTCGACCCCGGGATCGCCGCCGACGAGCCGCACCAGGAGGTGCGGGACCTGCTGGACGCGAGCGCGGGGCTCAACCTCGGCATGGACTACCTGTCGGGCGGCGCCGACCTGACGCCGGAGCTGGCGCAGGACTTCTCCGTCGGCTCCGGGGAAGCCGGCCGCGTCGTCTGGCTGGACGCCCTCACCGTGAACGTCGACCGGACCGTGCACAGCTCCAACCTCATGGTCTGGCCCACCCTCGGCGTCGCGCCCGCGCGCCTGTGGCTCATCGACCACGGCGCGGCCCTGGTCTTCCACCACCGCTGGGACGCCTCCGCGCCGGAGAAGGCCTACGACTTCCGCCACCACGCCCTGGGCCGGTACGCGCCGGACGTCCGGTCGGCCGACGCCGAGCTGGCGCCGAAGGTGACGGAGGAACTGCTGCGCGAGGTGGTGGCGCGGGTGCCGGACGACTGGCTGACCTGCGAGGCCGGCTTCGACACCCCGGGGGAGGTCAGGGACGCCTACGTGGGCTACCTGTCCGCGCGGGTGCGCGCCTCGCGCGACTGGCTGCCCACCGACTTCCCGTCCCGCGAGGAGCTCGCCGCCGAGAACGCCGCCCGCGCGGCCCGTACGCGGCGCGGGCGCCCCGACTGGCTCAAGCGCGTCCCCGACCTGCACGGCAAGCCCTCCGCCGCGCCGGACTGGTCCCGGCACCTGTCCTGAACACAGGCCCGCGCCCCCGGTGCCGTGCGGTACCGGGGGCGCGGGCCTGTCCGTGAGCGGCGCCGGCGTCAGCCCTTCAGCTGCTCGTAGGCGGGCAGCGTCAGGAAGTCGGCGTAGTCCTCGTCGAGCGACACCGTGAGCAGCAGGTCGTGGGCCTGCTGCCAGTTGCCGGCCGCGAAGGCCTCGTCGCCGATCTCGGCGCGGACGTTCGCCAGCTCCTCGGCGGCGACCTTGCGGGCCAGCTCGGCGGTGACCTGCTCGCCGTTGTCGAGGACGACCTCCGCGTTGATCCACTGCCAGATCTGCGAGCGCGAGATCTCGGCGGTGGCCGCGTCCTCCATCAGATTGAAGATGGCGACCGCGCCGAGGCCGCGCAGCCACGCCTCGATGTAACGGATGCCGACCTGGACGGCGTTGACCAGACCCGCGTAGGTCGGCTTGGCGTCCAGCGAGTCGATCGCGATCAGGTCGGCCGCCCGCACGTCGACGTCCTCGCGCAGCCGGTCCTTCTGGTGGGGCTTGTCGCCGAGGACCTTGTCGAAGGACTCCATGGCGATCGGGACCAGGTCGGGGTGGGCGACCCAGGAGCCGTCGAACCCGTCGTTCGCCTCGCGGTCCTTGTCGGCGCGGACCTTCTCGAAGGCGACCTTGTTGACCTCGGCGTCGCGCCGCGAGGGGATGAACGCGGCCATGCCGCCGATCGCGTGCGCCCCGCGCTTGTGGCAGGTGCGGACGAGGAGCTCGGTGTACGCGCGCATGAACGGCGCGGTCATCGTCACGGCGTTGCGGTCCGGCAGCACGAACCTGGCGCCGCCGTCCCGGAAGTTCTTCACGATGGAGAACAGGTAGTCCCAGCGGCCGGCGTTCAGTCCGGCGGCGTGGTCGCGCAGTTCGTAGAGGATCTCCTCCATCTCGTACGCGGCCGTGATCGTCTCGATCAGGACGGTGGCGCGGACGGTGCCCTGCGGGATGCCGACGTAGTCCTGCGCGAAGACGAAGACCTCGTTCCAGAGACGGGCCTCCAGGTGCGACTCCGTCTTCGGGAGGTAGAAGTACGGGCCCTTGCCGAGGTCCAGCAGGCGCTGGGCGTTGTGGAAGAAGTACAGGCCGAAGTCGACCAGCGCGCCCGGGACCGCGCGGCCGTCGACCTGGAGGTGACGCTCGTCGAGGTGCCAGCCGCGCGGGCGCATGACGACCGTCGCCAGCTCCTCGTCCGGGCGCAGGGCGTACGACTTGCCGGTGCGCTCGTCGGTGAAGTCGATGGTGCGGGTGTAGGCGGCGGTCAGGTTGAGCTGGCCGAGGACCACGTTCTCCCAGGTCGGAGCGGAGGCGTCCTCGAAGTCGGCGAGCCAGACCCGCGCACCCGAGTTGAGCGCGTTGATGGTCATCTTGCGGTCGGTCGGGCCGGTGATCTCGACCCGGCGGTCCTGCAGCGCGGCCGGGGCCGGGGCCACCTTCCAGGAGTCGTCCGCGCGGACGGCGGCGGTCTCCGGGAGGAAGTCGAGCGTGGAGGTGCGGGCGATCTCGGCGCGGCGCTCCGCACGGCGGGTGAGGAGCTCGTCACGCCGGGGCGTGAACCTCCGGTGCAGCTCGGCCACGAAGGCGAGCGCCGCATCGGTGAGGACCTCCTCCTGCCGGGGCAGAGGCTCGGCGTCGACGATGGCCAGCGTGGACGGCGCTGGTGCGGACATGAGCTGTCACTTCCTTCAGCGGTGGCACCGGGTGCCAGAGGGCGCGTACGGGGCATTGCGCACTCGCAGTGGGGGTCCCCCCGGTCGAGCGCAGCCGAGAGTGGGGAGGACGAGTGCTTCTGGTCAGTGGATAGTAGTTTCCTCATCGTGGAACTTCAAGGAGTGTTGATGTCGAGATTCTCTGAGTCGAGGGAAGGTGGCGCCCAGTGCCACGCCACTCACTCGAGGTGGTGCAGGTCGGCCGCGGTGTCGATGTCGTAGGGCAGCGCCACGTCCCCGCACTCCACGAGCGCGATCTCCGCCTCGTGTTCCCTCAGATAGGCGCGTGCCCCCCGGTCCCCGGTCGCAGTCGCCGAGACGCCCGCCCAGTGGGCGGCGCCGAGCAGGACGGGATGCCCGCGCACGCCCGCGTACGCCGCCGAGGCGAGCGACGTCTCGTCCCGGTACCCGGCGCGCACCCGTGCCATCGCCCGCGCGCCGATGCCGGGCTGGTCCACCAGCGACACCAGCGCGGCCCGCGCTCCGGTGCCGGCCAGTGAGCCGAGCCCGGCGCACAGCGACGAGCCCATGCCCTCTTCCCAGGCGGGGTTGTCCACCAGTACGCATCCGTCGAGCGCCGCCCGCGCCCGCACCTCCTCGGCGCGCGCCCCCAGGACGACGTGCACGCGGGTGCAGCCTGCCGCGCGCAACGCGGCGATCGCATGTTCGACGAGCGGGTGTCCGTGGTGTTCGAGCAGGGCCTTGGGCCGTCCGCCGAGCCGCCGCCCGCCGCCGGCGGCCAGCAGCACCCCGGCCACCTGGTCTTCGTTGTCCGTCATGCGTCCTGCATACCCGACCGCCCGTCGAACGCCCCGGCGCGCGGCGGGCTTATCAGAGGACTGAATTTCGGTCCGCCCGGTGGCGCGTCCGGCGCCAGGTGGCGTTTACTGGCCCGCGTCCCCGGCGCCCGACCAGCGACCTGGGGCGCTCGGCACGTTCACCAGGCAGGGGCGCACGACGGCGTGCGAGGGGGAGGGGCTGTGTTGCGGAGCTTGGGGCAGGGGCAGGTGACGGTCGGCGACGAGGACGTCAGGGTGACGGCGCTGCGGACCGCGGTGTCCCGGTTGCGCCGTCAACTCGCGTTGCTGCGCGCGGACTTCCCGGACCGGGCCGTGGCCGAGGACGAACTGGCGGACCTGGCCGCGATGACGGCGCACGGGGTCCCCGAGGTGTCCCGGCTGCACCGCTCCCTGCTGCTGATAGTCGGGGCGATCGGCTCCGTCAGCGCCTTGTCGCGAGGCCTGACGGAGGTCCGTCAGGCCGTCGAGCTCTTCGGCGACCCCCCGCGTCGGTGAGCCACGGGCCGACGCGTTCGCCGGCCACCCCGCGCGGCGGTGCCCCGCGGGCCGGCGTGCCCGCCTGTCGGGCGTCGGCTCGGGGCGGCCCGGAGCGGGCGTGAGCGGTGCGTCTCGCCGCGCCGGTGGCGGCAGCCGTCGTGCGGGGCGGTGACGACCGGAAGCCCTCCGTGCGAGCGGTGGCCGCTCAGGCGGCCGGGGTGCCGTTCGAGGCCAGCAGGGCCTCCGACAGTTCGGCCGCGACCTGCTGGAGCAGCGGCACCATCCGGTCGGTGGCGGCCTCCGTGACCCGGCCGGCCGGGCCGGAGATGGAGATGGCGGCCGCGGTGGGGGAGTTCGGCACCGAGACGGCCAGGCAGCGGACGCCGATCTCCTGCTCGTTGTCGTCGATCGCGTAGCCCTGGCGCCGCACGTCCGCCAGCGCCGCGATGAAACCGTCCGGTGTGGTGATGGTCTTCTCGGTCGCGGCCGGCATGCCGGTCCGGCCCAGCAGCGCCCGCACCTCGTCCGCCGGGAAGTCCGCGAGCAGCGCCTTGCCCACTCCGGTGGAGTGCGGCAGCACGCGCCGGCCGACCTCCGTGAACATGCGCATCGAGTGCTTGGACGGCACCTGGGCGACGTACACGATCTCGTCCCCGTCCAGCAGTGCCATGTTCGCCGTCTCACCGGTCTCCTCGACCAGCCGGGCCAGGTGCGGGCGGGCCCAGGTGCCGAGCAGCCGGGAGGCGGACTCGCCGAGCCGGATCAGACGGGGGCCCAGCGCGTACCGGCGGTTGGGCTGCTGGCGTACGTACCCGCAGGCCACGAGCGTGCGCATCAGGCGGTGGATGGTGGGCAGCGGCAGTCCGCTGCTCGCGGAGAGCTCGCTCAGGCCGACCTCGCCGCCCGCGTCCGCCATCCGTTCGAGCAGGTCGAAGGCGCGCTCCAGGGACTGGACGCCGCCTGTGGCGGACCTGGCGGAGTCGGTGGTGCTGGCGCTGGACGTCGGCACGGCACGTTCCTTTCGGGGCTGGCGGGAGGAAAGAAGCGTACCCGGCGGCCGGTTGACTACCGGCTTGTACGTAGCTACGTTCTGCTTGCTGGAATTCTAATTCCGCTTTGTGGAAACGTCCAGGGCTCGGTCGTGGTCACGCCTACACAAAGGGTGCCTCTTGACGGGGCGGAACCGGGAATGAAGACTCCTTCAACAGAACGTTGAAATCGTCGGCGGAGATCGGCGGAGAGAGGGGTTCGGGTGTCCGAGGCTGAACTGGTGCTGCGCTCGACGCGCGTCGTCACTCCCGAGGGGACACGCGCCGCGTCCATCGCGGTGACCGGGGAGAAGATCACGGCCGTCCTGCCGTACGACGCCCCCGTCCCGGCGGGCGCCCGGCTGGAGGACGTCGGCGACCACGTCGTCCTGCCCGGCCTGGTCGACACCCACGTGCACGTGAACGACCCCGGCCGCACCGAGTGGGAGGGCTTCTGGACCGCCACCCGCGCCGCGGCGGCCGGTGGCATCACCACCCTCGTCGACATGCCGCTCAACTCCATCCCGCCGACCACCACGGTGGAGAACCTGCGCACCAAGCGCGAGGTCGCCGCCGACAAGGCGCACATCGACGTCGGCTTCTGGGGCGGCGCCCTGCCCGACAACGTCAAGGACCTGCGCCCGCTGCACGAGTCCGGCGTCTTCGGCTTCAAGGCCTTCCTGTCCCCGTCGGGCGTGGACGAGTTCCCGCACCTGGACCAGGAGCAACTGGCCCGGTCCCTGGCGGAGATCGCCGCTTTCGACGGCCTGCTGATCGTGCACGCCGAGGACCCGCACCACCTGGCCGCGGCCCCGCAGCAGGGCGGCCCCAAGTACTCCCACTTCCTCGCCAGCCGCCCGCGCGACGCCGAGGACACCGCGATCGCCGGCCTCCTCGCCCAGGCGAAACGGCTCGGCGCGCGCGTGCACGTGCTCCACCTGTCCTCCAGCGACGCCCTGCCGCTGATCGCCGAGGCCCGCGCCGAGGGCGTGCGGGTGACGGTCGAGACCTGCCCGCACTACCTCACCCTCACCGCCGAGGAAGTGCCCGACGGCGCCAGCGAGTTCAAGTGCTGCCCGCCGATCCGCGAGGCCGCCAACCAGGACCTGCTGTGGCAGGCGCTGGTGGACGGCACCATCGACTGCGTGGTCACCGACCACTCGCCGTCCACGGCCGACCTCAAGACCGACGACTTCGCCACCGCCTGGGGCGGCATCGCCGGCCTCCAGCTCAGCCTGCCGGCCATGTGGACCAAGGCCCGTGAGCGCGGCCTCGGTCTGGAGGACATCGTGCGCTGGATGTCCGCGAACACCGCAAGCCAGGTGGGGCTCGACGGGCGCAAGGGCGCCATAGCCGCCGGCCACGACGCCGACTTCGCCGTCCTCGCCCCCGACGAGACCTTCACCGTCGACCCGGCCGCCCTCCAGCACCGCAACCGCGTCACCGCGTACGCGGGCAAGACCCTGTACGGCGTCGTGAAGTCCACCTGGCTGCGCGGACGGCGCGTCGTGGCGGACGGCGCGTTCACCGAGCCGAAGGGACAGCTCCTCGACCGGGCCTGACGCGTCCGGACCCCTTGAACCACACACACCACGAACGACCCCGAAAGGAACACCTGATCACCGTGACGGCCCAGCAGAACCCCTCGTTGGCCAGCTTCACCGGAGACGCGAACCCCTACGGAGGCGGCGACCCGTACGCGGACTACCGCACCGCCGACCTCCCCTTCACCCAGTACGCCAACCTTGCCGACCGGCAGCTCGGCGCGGGTGTCGTCGCCGCCAACGACGAGTTCTTCGCCCAGCGCGAGAACCTGCTGGTGCCGGAGCCCGCCGAGTTCGACCCCGAGCACTTCGGGCACAAGGGCAAGGTCATGGACGGCTGGGAGACCCGTCGGCGCCGCGGCGCGTCGGCCGAGCACCCCTGGCCCACCGAGGACGACCACGACTGGGCGCTCATCCGCCTCGGCGCCCCCGGCGTGATCCGCGGCATCGTCGTCGACACGGCCCACTTCCGCGGCAACTACCCGCAGGCCGTCTCCGTCGAGGGCACCTCGGTCGCGGGCTCCCCGTCGCCCGAGGAACTGCTCGCGGACGACGTCAAGTGGACGACCCTGGTCCCGCGCACGGCGGTCGGCGGCCACGCGGCCAACGGCTTCGCCGTCCTGGCCGAGCAGCGCTTCACCCACCTGCGCCTCAAGCAGCACCCGGACGGTGGTATCGCCCGCCTGCGGGTGTACGGCGAGGTCGTCCCCGACCCCGCGTGGCTCACGGCCCTCGGCACCTTCGACGTGGTGGCGCTGGAGAACGGCGGCCAGGTCGAGGACGCCTCCAACCTCTTCTACTCGCCGGCCACCAACACCATCCAGCCGGGCCGCTCCCGCAAGATGGACGACGGCTGGGAGACCCGCCGCCGACGGGACCAGGGCAACGACTGGATCCGCTACCGGCTGGTGGACCGCTCGCAGATCCGCGCGGTCGAGATCGACACGGCCTACCTGAAGGGCAACTCGGCCGGCTGGGCGTCGGTGTCCGTGAAGGACGGTGAGGACGGCGAGTGGCGCGAGATCCTGCCGCGCACCCGGATGCAGCCCGACACCAACCACCGCTTCGTGCTGCCGGAGACGGCCGTCGGCACCCACGCGCGCGTGGACATCTTCCCCGACGGCGGCATCTCCCGCCTGCGCCTGTTCGGTTCCCTGACCGAGGACGGCGCGGCCCACCTCGCCGCCCGCCACCAGGAGCTCGGCGGCTGACCCACCCCGACCCGTGGGGCGCGCCCGGCCTGGACAGCACCGGCGCGCCCCACGCGCATCCCCCCGTCGGTGTCAGGCCGCGTGGCCGCCGTCCACCGAGAACTCCGCCCCGGTGACGTACCCGGCCGTCGCCAGGTGGGCGACGGTCGACGCCACCTCCTCGGCCGTGCCGAAGCGGCCCAGCGCGGTCAGCGCCGCCTGCCCCTCGGCGTACGGTCCGCCGGCCGGGTTCATGTCGGTGTCGATCGGCCCGGGGTGGACGATGTTCGCGGTGATGCCCCGCCCGCCCAGCTCCCGGGCCAGGGCCTTGGTCAGCCCGATGAGCGCCGACTTGCTCATCGCGTACAGCGTCCCGCCGGGACCCGGCACGCGCTGCGCCATGCAGCTGCCGACGGTGATGATCCGCCCGCCCGCGGTCATCCGGGCGGCCGCGGCCTGAGCGGTGAGGAAGACGCCCCGGACGTTGACGGCCAGCACCCGGTCCAGGTCGCCCACCGAGAAGCCCTCGACGGGGCCGAGCAGCCCGACACCCGCGTTGTTGACCAGCACGTCGAGCCCGCCCAGGGCGTCCGCGGCCCGCTCCACCGCCCCCGCGGCCTCGTCCGCGTCACCGGCGTCCGCCCGCAGGGCCACCGCCCGGCGCCCCAGCGCCTCCACGGCCCGTACGACGTCCTCGGCCGCCTCCTTGCCGTTCACATAGGTGAGGGCCACGTCCGCGCCCTCCCGGGCCAGCCGCAGCACGGTCGCCGCGCCGATGCCGCGGCTGCCGCCCGTCACGAGGGCCGTCCGGCCGGTCAGCGGCGGGAGCGTGGGATGAGTGAGTGTGTTCGTGTTCATGCCTCCATCCCAGCGGACCGGGACGGCTCGTACCGGCGGTGAACGGACGTCGTCCTCGCGCGGACGACGCGCCGAACTCGCCGAAAGTACATACGACTTACCGGCAACCTCCACGGTCTTGTCATTGACATGCCACTGTCTACGCGCGTCATCATGACGTCATGCGATTCCCCCCACGCGCCGCCCGGCTCGGCGCGGCAGCCGCAGTCCTGTCCGCCCTCCTCGTGGGCGGCACCGTCTCGGCGACCACCGCGGGAGCCGCCCCCGCCGCGGTCGGCGACATCTGCCTCAGCGACCTGCCCTCGCAGGCGCACGACACCCTCGACCTGATCGAACAGGGCGGCCCCTACCCCTTCGAACAGGACGGGACCGTCTTCCAGAACCGGGAGGGCATCCTGCCCGACCGGTCCACCGGCTACTACCACGAGTACACGGTGATCACCCCCGGCTCCGACACCCGGGGCGCCCGCCGGATCGTCACCGGTGAGCAGACCCGGGAGGACTACTACACGGCCGACCACTACGCCTCGTTCGACCTCGTCGACCACGGCTGCTGAGAACCGCGGCCCGGGCCCGGCCCGGACCCGGGGTCACCCGCGCCGGCTCTCGGCGGCGGCGAACAGCGCGCCGCCGAGAGCCAGCAGCACCACGCTCGCGTAGACCTCGTAGCCGTCGAGGACGCCGATCCGCTGCACCACGCCCCAGTTCCAGTCGGTGAACTCGTGCACCAGACCGGCCACGCCTTGGATCACGGCCATCAGGCCCAGGAACTCCAGCAACTCCTTCATGCCGACGACCCTCGCCCCGCGGTCCCCCCACACGCATCGGCCGCGGGGCGAGCCCTGCCCGACGGAAGGCTCCGGTGCGCGCGGGCCCGGGCATCGAAAGTCGACGGCTTCGCGACTTCGGTCGCTCATCCCGCTCTCCCGGCCGCCGTGGCCGCCACCGCTGCGTAGATTCGTCGACCGTGAACAGTGACAAGCAGGCCACGACACCCCCCGCGTTCGCCAAGCGGCGCTGGGTGCTGCCGGCGGCGCTGGTCGAGGACATGTATCCGCAGTCGCGGCGGGCCGACGGACGACCGCGACGCACCGGGCGCGACTGGATCGTCGACTTCACCTGCTTCCTGCTCGCGGTCGGCGTCGGTCTGCTGGCCGCCGACACGCTCGACCAGGAGCCGAACCTGCCGCGGAGCATGGAGCTGGCCGACCAGGTGGTCGGAGCGCTGGCCTGTGCCGCGGTCTGGCTGCGGCGCCGGTGGCCGGTCGGGCTGGCCGTGGCGATGGTGCCCGTCTCCATGGTCTCGGCCACCTCGGGCGGCGCCGCGCTCCTTTCCCTCTTCACGCTCGCCGTGCACCGTCCCTTCCGCTACACCGCCTGGATCGGTGGCGCGAGCCTCGCCCTGATGCCCCTGTACTTCTGGATGCGGCCGGAACCCGACCTGCCGTTCCTGGCGTCGCTCGTCATCGCCTCCCTGCTCGCCGTCGCGATCGTCGGCTGGGGACTGCTCGTCCGCTCCAAGCGCCAGCTCCTGCTCAGCCTGCGCGACCGTGCCCGGCGCGCCGAGAACGAGGCGCGGCTGCGCGCGGAGCAGGCGCAACGACTGGCCCGGGAGGCCATCGCACGCGAGATGCACGACGTCCTGGCACACCGGCTGACGCTGCTCAGCGTGCACGCGGGCGCGCTGGAGTTCCGGCCCGACGCCTCCCGGGAGGAGGTGGCGCGGGCGGCCGGTGTCATCCGCGAGAGCTCGCACGAGGCCCTCCAGGACCTGCGGGAGATCATCGGTGTCCTGCGCGCCGGGGAGTCCGACGACGCGGGCCGCCCCCAGCCGACCCTCGCCGCCCTCGACGCCCTGGTCGCCGAGTGCCGGGAAGCCGGCATGAAGATCACCCTGGCCGGTCGGGTCACCGACCCCGCCGGTGTACCCGCCTCCGTCGGCCGCACCGCCTACCGCGTCGCCCAGGAGGCGCTGACCAACGCGCGCAAGCACGCCCCCGGCACCGAGGTCAGCGTCTCCGTCGCCGGGGCCCCGGGCGAGGGCCTCTCCCTGTCCGTGCGCAACGCCCCGCCCGTCGGCGAGGTGCCCCCCGTGCCCGGTTCCGGGCAGGGCCTCATCGGGCTGACCGAGCGCGCCACGCTCGCCGGCGGCACCCTGGAGCACGGCCCCACGTCCGAGGGCGGTTTCGAGGTACGGACACGGCTGCCGTGGGGCTGAGACCGTCCCGGGCGGCGGTCGTCGAAGGAACGGAGTCGGCCGGCGGCAACCGTGATTACGTATGGCCCATGACTGCGATCAGACTGCTCCTCGTCGACGACGACCCGCTCGTGCGGGCCGGGCTGTCCTTCATGCTGGGCGGCGCCGACGACGTCGAGATCGTCGGTGAGGCCGCCGACGGCGACCAGGTCGAGGCGCTCGTCGACCGCACCCGGCCGGACGTCGTCCTCATGGACATCCGGATGCCGGTGGTGGACGGCCTGACGGCGACCGAGCGGCTGCGCTCCCGCCCCGACGCCCCGCAGATCGTCGTGCTCACCACCTTCCACGCCGACGAGCAGGTGCTCCGGGCCCTGCGCGCCGGTGCCGCCGGCTTCGTCCTCAAGGACACCCCGCCGGCGGAGATCCTCGACGCGGTGCGCAGGGTCGCGGCCGGCGACCCCGTCCTGTCGCCCGCCGTGACCCGGCGGCTGATGGCGCACGCGGCCGGCGGCACCGCCGACACCAGGCGCACCCGCGCGCGTGCGCGCGTCACCGCCCTCAACGACCGCGAGCGCGAGGTGGCCGTCGCGGTCGGCCGCGGCATGGCCAACGCCGCCATCGCCGCGGAGCTCTTCATGAGCGTCGCCACCGTCAAGACCCACGTCTCCCGCATCCTCGCCAAGCTCGACCTGGACAACCGGGTGCAGATCGCGCTGCTGGCCCACGACGCGGGACTCCTGGACGAGTACGGCGAGGAAGCGCGCTGACGCCGGATACCGACGCGCCGTCGGCGGCGGACCACGAGCCCACGGCCCGCCCGCCTCACCACCGGCGCCCACGCCCCGCCGGAACACGTCCCGCCGCGCACCGCCGACGTGGCCGGTGCCCGGCCGACGGATGGCCGGAGCGCCCCCCAAAGGCCGGCGGGTGGCCGGCGGGTCCGCCCCACTGGGCCGGCGGGTGGCCGGCGGGCTGCCCACTGGGTCGGCGGGCCTGCACCGGGCCGGCGGGCCTGCACCGGGCCGGCGGGCCTGCACCGGGCCGGCGGGCCTGCACTGGGACGATGGGCCTGCACTGGGACGGTGGTGGTCGGAGGGCCCCGCCCGCTCGGCCGGCGGGTGGTCGAAGGCCCGCCCTCACCCCGTCGCGGACGCCCCGGCGCCGGGGACCTCCGCCGGCCGTACGGGTCTGCGCTCCCGCCGGGAGATCTCGCAGGCCTCGGCGATCAGCAGGGCCCGCAGCGCCTCGCGCCCGTCGCACGGATTGGCCCGCTCGCCGCGCACGACCTGAACGAAGGCGGCCAGCTCCGCCTCGTACGCGGGTCCGAACCGCTCCACGAAGCCGGTCCACGGTTTGTCCGCGGCGGGCGGCCCGGTCGGCTCCGTCGAGGCGATCGGCGTACGGTCGTCGAGGCCGACGACGATCTGGTCCAGCTCCCCGGCCAGCTCCATGCGCACGTCGTACCCCGCCCCGTTCAGCCGCGTCGCGGTCACCGTGGCCAGCGTGCCGTCGTCCAGCGTGAGCAGCGCCGCGCCCGTGTCCACGTCGTCGGCCGCGCGGAACATCGGCGGCCCGGCGTCCGACCCGGCGGCGTACACGTCGGTGACCTCCCGCCCGGTCACCCAGCGCAGGACGTCGAAGTCGTGGATGAGCGTGTCCCGGTAGAGCCCGCCGGACTGCGGCAGGTACGCGGTGGGCGGCGGCGCCTGGTCGCTCGTCACCGCCCGGACGGTGTGCAGGCGGCCCAGCCGTCCGGACCGCACCGCCTCGCGGGCCCCCGTGTAACCGGCGTCGAAGCGCCGCTGGAAGCCCATCTGGAGAACCGTCCCGGCGGCCTCCACCTCGGCGATCGCCTGGAGCGTGCCGGGCACGTCCAGCGCGATGGGCTTCTCGCAGAACACCGGCAGCCCCGAGCGCGCTGCCCGACCGATCAGTTCGGCGTGGGCCGCGGTGGCCGTGGTGATCACCACGGCGTCCACGCCCCACCGGAAGATCTCGTCCACCCCGGGGGCGGCCGTCTCGCCGAGCCGGTGGGCCAGGTCCTGGGCGCGCCCGAGGTCGGCGTCCGTGAGGATCAGGGACCCGACGTCGCGATGGCGGCTGAGCGTGTTGGCGTGAACGGTGCCGATGCGGCCCGTACCGATGACCCCGATGCGCATGGAATCAAAGTGGGCGCACAGCGCACGCCCTGTCAATGCGTATGTCCGGACAATCGAACTACACAACTTCCCGTCAACAGCGCACGGAGCTACGCTCGGGCCGTGCCGAAACCAGAAGTGGACCCGACCGTGTCGCTGGACCTCAGCGTGGATCGCAGCAGCCCCGTGCCGCTGTACTTCCAGCTGTCGCAGCAGCTGGAGGCCGCGATCGAGCACGGTGCGCTGACCCCCGGCAGCCTGCTGGGCAACGAGATCGAGCTCGCCGCGCGGCTCGGCCTGTCCCGGCCCACCGTCCGCCAGGCCATCCAGTCGCTCGTCGACAAGGGCCTGCTCGTGCGCCGCCGGGGCGTCGGCACCCAGGTCGTGCACAGCAAGGTCAAGCGCCCGCTCGAACTCAGCAGTCTCTACGACGACCTGGAGGCCGCGGGACAGCGTCCGGCCACGAAGGTGCTGGTCAACACCGTCGTCCCCGCGACCGCGGAGGTCGCCGCCGCGCTCGGTGTGGTCCAGGAGAGCGACGTGCACCGGGTGGAGCGGCTCCGGCTGGCGCACGGGGAGCCGATGGCGTACCTGTGCAACCACCTGCCGCCCGGTCTCGTCGATCTGGACACCGGACAGCTGGAGGCCACCGGCCTGTACCGGTTGATGCGCGCCGCCGGGATCACCCTGCACAGCGCCCGCCAGTCCATCGGCGCCCGGGCCGCCACCGCCGACGAGGCCGAACGGCTCGGCGAGGACGTGGGCGCCCCCCTGCTCACCATGGAACGCACGACGTTCGACGACACGGGGCGCGCGGTCGAGTTCGGCACGCACACCTACCGTCCGTCCCGCTACTCCTTCGAGTTCCAGCTGCTCGTGCGGCCCTGACCGGCGCCGTCCGGTGGCGGTCCCCGCCGTGCGGGTTCGTCTCAATGTCCGGACAATGTGACCGTCATCGCACTCCCCGGAGGCGAGTGCTCCGCTTGCGTGTCGGACAATGGGGCGTTTGGGATCTCCGGATCCCGGCCGGGGCGTCGGCGGACGCCCGGCACGCACAGCAACGGCACAGCACGGCACAGCACGGCACAGCAAGAAGGGCACGGCCTCGTGGCACGGTTTCGGACATGGGTGGGCATCGCGCTGGCAGGGGCACTGTCGGTGTCCCTGGCCGGGTGCAGCAGCACGGGCGGCAAGCGCGCCGAGGACGCCCGCAAGGCCGCCTCCGCCCAGGGGAAGGCCGCGGTGAACACTCCCCGCTGGACCTTCGCGATGATCACTCACTCGGGTGATGGCGACACCTTCTGGGACATCGTCCAGAGCGGTGCCGAGCAGGCCGCCGTCAAGGACAACATCAACTTCCTGTACTCCCACGACGACGAGGCCCAGCAGCAGGCGCAGCTCGTGAACGCCGCGATCGACAAGAAGGTCGACGGGATCATCGTCACGCTCGCCAAGCCCGACGCCATGAAGTCCGCCCTGGACCGCGCCCGGAAGGCCGGCATCCCAGTGGTCACCGTGAACTCGGGCTCGCAGGAGTCCAAGGCGTTCGGCGCCCTCACCCACATCGGCCAGGACGAGACGATCGCCGGCGAGGCCGTCGGCGAGGAGCTGAACGAGCGCGGCCGCGAGAAGGCGATCTGCGTGCTCCACGAACAGGGCAACGTCGGCCACGAGCAGCGCTGCGACGGTGTGGAGAAGACCTTCGACGGAAAGATCGAGCGGCTCTACGTCAACGGCACCAGCATGCCGGACGTGCAGTCCGCCATCGAGGCCAAGCTCCAGACCGACGCGTCCCTGGACGCGGTCGTCACCCTCGGCGCCCCCTACGCGGACACCGCGGTGAAGGCCAAGCAGGGCGCGGACAGCAAGGCGGAGATCGACACCTTCGACCTCAACGCCAAGGTGGCCGCCGGACTGGAGGACGGCAGCCTCGGCTTCGCCGTCGACCAGCAGCCCTACCTCCAGGGCTACGAGGCCGTCGACCTGCTGTGGCTGTACAGGTACAACGCCGACGTCCTCGGCGGTGGCCGGCCGGTGCTCACCGGTCCGCAGATCATCACCAAGGACGACGCCGCCGCACTGAGCGACTACACGAAGCGGGGCACCCGATGAGCGCCACGCAGACGAAGGACGCTGACGAAAGGATTCTGCAGGCCTCTCCGCTGCGGAAACTGCTGGGCCGCCCCGAGCTCGGCTCCGTCGTGGGCGCGATCGCCGTCTTCCTCTTCTTCGCCTTCTTCGCCGACAGCTTCCTGCACGCCGCCAGCCTCAGCACGGTGCTCTACGCCGCCTCCACGATCGGCATCATGGCCGTCCCGGTGGCGCTGCTGATGATCGGCGGCGAGTTCGACCTGTCGGCGGGCGTCATGGTGACCTCCTCGGCCCTGGTGTCGTCGATGTTCAGTTACCAGATGACCGCCAACGTCTGGGTCGGCGTGGCCGTGTCGCTGCTGGTCACCCTGGCGATCGGCGCCTTCAACGGCTACATGCTCACCCGCACGAAGCTGCCCAGCTTCATCATCACGCTCGGCACCTTCCTGATGCTCACGGGCCTGAACCTGGGCTTCACCAAGCTGATCGACGGCACCGTCTCCACCAAGACGATCGCCGACATGGAGGGCTTCCCCTCCGCCCGGGACGTCTTCGCCTCCACGCTCACCCTCGGCGGCGTCGGCTTCAAGGTCACCATCCTGTGGTGGCTCGCCCTGGTCGCCGTCGCCAGCTGGATCCTGCTGCGTACCCGGGCCGGCAACTGGATCTTCGCGGTGGGCGGCAACAAGGACGCGGCGCGCGCGGTCGGCGTCCCGGTCACCAGGACCAAGATCGGCCTCTACATGGGCGTGGCCCTCGGCGCCTGGATCTCGGGCCAGCACCTGCTCTTCTCCTACGACGTCGTCCAGTCCGGCGAGGGCGTCGGCAACGAGCTCATCTACATCATCGCGGCCGTCATCGGCGGCTGCCTGATCACCGGCGGCTACGGCAGCGCCGTCGGCTCGGCGGTCGGCGCGCTCATCTTCGGCATGACCAGCAAGGGCATCGTCTTCGCCGAGTGGAACCCCGACTGGTTCAAGTTCTTCCTCGGAGCGATGCTGCTCCTCGCGACCCTGCTCAACGCCTGGGTCCGCAAGCGCGCGGAGGCCACCAAGTGACGCAGCCCGAAAGCCGTACGCCGCTCGTGGAGCTGTCCGGCGTCAGCAAGCACTACGGGAACGTCCGCGCCCTGGAGGGCGTGTCCCTCCAGGTGCACGCGGGCGAGATCACCTGCGTGCTCGGCGACAACGGCGCCGGCAAGTCCACCCTCATCAAGATCATCTCGGGCCTGCACCAGCACGACGGCGGCACGCTGAGCCTGGAGGGCGAGGAGACGCGCCTGTCGTCCCCGCGCGAGGCCCTGGACCGCGGCATCGCCACCGTCTACCAGGACCTGGCCGTCGTCCCCCTCATGCCGGTCTGGCGCAACTTCTTCCTGGGCTCCGAGCCGCGCAAGGGCGTCGCCCCCTTCAAGCGCATGGACGTCGACCACATGCGGCGCACCACCCGTGCCGAGCTCCTGCGGATGGGCATCGACCTGCGCGACGTCGACCAGCCCATCGGCACCCTCTCCGGCGGTGAGCGCCAGTGCGTGGCGATCGCCCGCGCGGTGCACTTCGGCGCGAAGGTCCTGGTCCTGGACGAGCCGACGGCGGCCCTGGGCGTGAAGCAGTCCGGTGTCGTCCTGAAGTACGTCGCGGCGGCCCGCGACCAGGGCCTGGGTGTCGTCCTCATCACCCACAACCCGCACCACGCCTACCTGGTCGGGGACAGGTTCGTCCTGCTGAAGCGCGGCGCCATGGTCGGCAACCACGAGCGGCAGGACATCACCCTGGACGAGCTGACGCGGCAGATGGCGGGCGGAACGGAGCTGGACGACCTGCGCCACGAACTGGAACGCCGCTAGGGGCGCGGGGCGGCGTCGTACGCGGCCCCGCCGCGCGGGCGCGGCCTGCCACGACGCACCCGCGGACGGCGGACCAGGCCACCGCCCCGCCCCCGTCCCATTCGGCACCCGGCGGGGGCGTGCGGCACAATCGCACCCGATGAGCACCTACCGCGACTTCACCGCCCCCATCGGCTCCCGCCGCGCCCCGGTCCTGCGCACCGTGGGCACGAGGGAACGCCGCTCACACCTGACGGCACCCCGCGTGCCCACGGTCGGCATCGACATCGGCGGCACGAAAGTCATGGCGGGCGTCGTCGACGCCGACGGCAACATCCTGGAGAAGCTCCGCACGGAGACCCCGGACAAGTCCAAGAGTCCCAAGGTCGTCGAGGACACCATCGTCGAGCTGGTCCTGGACCTCTCCGACCGGCACGACGTGCACGCCGTCGGCATTGGCGCGGCGGGCTGGGTCGACGCCGACCGCAACCGCGTGCTGTTCGCGCCCCACCTGTCCTGGCGCAACGAGCCGCTGCGCGACCGCATCGCCGGCCGCCTCGCGGTCCCCGTCCTGGTCGACAACGACGCCAACACCGCCGCCTGGGCGGAGTGGCGCTTCGGCGCCGGCCGCGGCGAGGACCACCTCGTGATGATCACGCTCGGTACCGGCATCGGCGGCGCGATCCTGGAGGACGGGCAGGTCAAGCGGGGCAAGTACGGAGTCGCCGGCGAGTTCGGCCACATGCAGGTCGTGCCCGGCGGACACCGCTGCCCGTGCGGCAACCGCGGGTGCTGGGAGCAGTACAGCTCCGGCAACGCGCTGGTCAGGGAGGCCCGGGAGCTGGCCGCCGCGGACTCGCCGGTGGCGTACGGCATCATCGAGCACGTCAAGGGCAGCATCGGCGACATCACCGGCCCGATGATCACCGAGCTGGCCCGCGACGGCGACGCCATGTGCATCGAACTGCTCCAGGACATCGGCCAGTGGCTCGGCGTGGGCATCGCGAACCTCGCGGCCGCGCTCGATCCCTCCTGCTTCGTCATCGGCGGTGGCGTCAGCGCCGCCGATGACCTGCTGATCGGCCCCGCGCGGGACGCCTTCAAGCGTCAGCTCACCGGCCGCGGCTACCGCCCGGAGGCCCGCATCGTCCGCGCCCAGCTCGGTCCCGAGGCCGGCATGGTGGGCGCCGCCGACCTGGCCCGCCTGGTCGCCCGCCGGTTCCGCCGCGCCAAGCGGCGCCGGGTGGAGCGCTACGAGCGGTACGAGCGCTTCGCGGAGGCCCGCCGCACGTCCCGGGAGTCACTGTGACGGACTCCCTGCCCCACCAGGTGGGCCCCCCGGACGAGCCCGAGCGCCCGGTGGAGGACCGCCGGCACATGATCCGCCGCCGGTCGCTCACCCTGCTCATCATCGTGCTGCTCATCGGCGTCCCGGCCGGCTATCTCGTGATCTCCGCCAACCAGAGCCGCGACAGCGGCCGGGAGAAGGAGGCGAAGTACGCGGCGACCGGCATGACCGAGGGCTGGCCGTCCAAACTCCAGCGCCGCGTCTACGAGGTCCCGGTACCGGTCCCCTCCGAGGAGGTCGCGTACTACGAGACGAACAACTGGAAGACCAGCCGCCTCTACGTCCAGTTCGAGACCACCGGCGCCGGCCTCGACGCCTTCCTCGCGGGGCTGGGCGTCGACCGGGACGCCCTGAAGCGGGGCAAGATCGCCATCAGTGACCGCGCCCAGCGGGTCACCGGTTGGGAGTTCGGCGGGTCCGGCTCCTGGTGGGGCCTGGTCAACGAGCAGCGCAACCCGGCACCCACCCAGGACGTCGTCGTGAACATGGAGAACCCGGACTACCCCATGGTCTACGTGGTCTCCCGCACCGTTCCCTGACCGCGCCCCCGCGGCGAGCGGGCCCCGACAGGCCGCCGGAGCCGATTGTCAGACCCCGCCCGTAGAGTCGAAGACATCTGATCGGGCCTGCGGGCGGGAGGTGACAGGACGTATGAGCGACACGGCTGTGGTGGACGTGATGGCCGGCGGGCGAGCGGGGGAGCGCGGACAACCGCGCCAGGCCGAGGAGCCCACGGCGTCCGTCCCCCTCCGGCTCGCGGCCGTCTTCCTCCCCGCTCCCCTCCCGCGCGACGGACGGATCGCCTTCTGGGACCCGGAGGGCGGCGCCGTCACCTCCGAGCCTCCCGTCACCTCCGAGCTGCCCCCCGCCGCGGAGCGGGCCGCGTCTGCCGCCTCCGCAGTCGTGGCGGGCTCGGCGCCCGCCGGGTCCCGCACGGCTGCGTCCGCCGCGCCGGCCGGATCTCGCACGGCCGCCGTCGCCGCGTCGCCGGATGCGGGCCCCGTCGCCGCCGGAGGCACCGCCCGGCCCATCGAACCCACCGAGCTCACCGTCGTACGCCGGCACGGCGCCGGGGTACGGCGCAGGACGACGACCGCGCTGTCGCTGCCGGTCGGTGAGGCGCTGCCCCTGCTGGTGCGCGCCCGGCACGACCCGGCCGCCCACCCGGCCACCGCCTGCTGGGGAGCGGCGGCCCTGCACGCCCTGCGGCTCACCGCGCGCGGCCGGCTCCTGCCCGGCCTGACGGCGACCGGGCACGACGCCTGGCGGGCCGGCCCACTGGACCCCGACGACATCGCACACCTGCGCGCGGTGGCCGCCGCACTGCCCCCGGAGGGCCACGCGGTCCCGCTGGACGGCCCGGGCCCGATCCGGCTTCCGGAGCCGGAAGCGCTGGTCCGCGCCTTCCTGGACGCCGTCGCCGACACCCTGCCCCGCACTCCGGCCGCGCCCCACGCCTCCGGCCGGCCCTTCGCGGCACGCGGAGCGCAGCACCTGCCCGGCGCCCACGACTGGGCCGCGGAGGTCGCCGCGGGCATGGACGCGGGCGTGCGGATCTCGCTCCGCCTGGACCTGTCGGCGTACGACCTGTTCGACGCGGACGGCGACGGCAGCGGCGGCGCGCGCAGCGCCGGAGCGGCGGTCGTGCAGGTCCACAGCCTCGCCGACCCCACCCTGGTGGCCGACGCTGCGGACCTGTGGTCGGGAGCGGCCGACGCGGCGTTCGGCCCCCGCACGCGCGTGGACGCCGCCCTCGCGGTGCGGCGCGCGGCGCGTGTCTGGCCGCCGCTCGACCGGCTCACCGAGCAGGACGTACCCGACGTCCTCAGCCTCTCCGAGGAGGAGGTCACCGACCTGCTGGGCGTGGCCGCCGGCCGGCTCGCCGGCGCCGGGGTCGCGGTGCACTGGCCCCGTGACCTGGCCCAGGACCTCACCGCGACCGCGGTGGTCCGGCCCGCGCCCGGCTCGGCGACGGACGGCACGGGCTTCTTCGAGAGCGAGGACCTCCTTCAGTTCCGCTGGCAGCTGGCGATCGGCGGCGACCCGCTCACCGAGGCCGAGATGGACACCCTGGCGGAGGCCCACCGCCCGGTCGTCCGGCTCCGCGACCGGTGGGTGCTGGTCGACCCGGGCCTGGTCCGCCGCGCCCGCAAGCGTGACCTCGGCCTGCTCGACCCGGTCGACGCCCTGTCGGTCGCCCTCACCGGCAGCGCGGAGGCGGACGGCGAGACGGTCGAGGTGGTGCCGGTGGGCGCGCTGGCCGCACTGCGCGACCGGCTCACGGCGGGCGTGGGTCCCGCCGAACCACCGCCCGGCCTGCACGCCACCCTCCGCGACTACCAGCTGCGCGGCCTGGCCTGGCTCGACCTCATGACCTCGCTCGGCCTGGGCGGCTGCCTCGCCGACGACATGGGCCTCGGCAAGACGGTCACGGTCATCGCGCTGCACCTAGAGCGGGCCCGCACGGAACCGACGCTGGTGGTCTGCCCCGCCTCCCTCCTGGGCAACTGGCAGCGGGAGATCACCCGGTTCGCGCCCGGCGTCCCGGTCCGCCGCTTCCACGGCAGCGACCGCACCCTGGACGACCTGGCCGGCGGCTTCGTCCTCACCACCTACGGCACGATGCGCTCCGCCGCGGCCACCCTGGCCGAGCAGCGCTGGGGCATGGTCGTCGCGGACGAGGCACAGCACGTCAAGAACCCGTACTCGGCGACCGCGAAGGCCCTGCGCACCATCCCGTCCCCCGCACGCGTCGCCCTGACCGGCACACCGGTGGAGAACAACCTCTCCGAGCTCTGGGCGCTCCTCGACTGGACCACCCCAGGCCTCCTCGGCCCCCTCAAGTCCTTCCGCGCCCGGCACGCCCGAGCGGTGGAGAACGGCGAGGACGAGCAGGCGGTGGAGCGCCTCGCCCGGCTGATCCGCCCCTTCCTGCTGCGCCGCAAGAAGTCCGACCCGGGCATCGTCCCGGAGCTGCCGCCGAAGACCGAGACGGACCACCCCGTCCCGCTCACCCGCGAACAGGCCTCGCTGTACGAGGCGGTGGTGCGCGAGTCGATGCTCGCCATCGAGGCGGCGGAGGGCATGGGCCGCCGGGGCCTCGTCCTCAAGCTGCTGACCTCGCTGAAGCAGATCTGCGACCACCCCGCGCTGTTCCTGAAGGAGGAGCACCCGCCGGGCGGCGGCGACCGTCTGAGCGCCCGCTCCGGCAAACTCGCGCTGCTGGACGAGCTGCTGGACACGGTCCTCGCCGAGGACGGCTCGGTGC
The DNA here is from genome assembly GCF_001267885.1 of Streptomyces ambofaciens ATCC 23877. Taxonomy (NCBI): domain Bacteria; kingdom Bacillati; phylum Actinomycetota; class Actinomycetes; order Kitasatosporales; family Streptomycetaceae; genus Streptomyces; species Streptomyces ambofaciens. The sequence continues at coordinate 6,482,625 of NZ_CP012382.1, forward strand.
TCGTCTTCACCCAGTACGTGGGCATGGCCCGCCTCATCACCTCCCACCTGGCCGTCCGCGCGGTCCCCGTCGACCTGCTGCACGGCGGCACGCCGGTCCCGGAGCGGGAGCGCATGGTCGACCGCTTCCAGAGCGGGGCGACGCCCGTTCTCGTCCTGTCCCTCAAGGCCGCCGGCACCGGCCTGAACCTGACCCGTGCGGGCCACGTCGTGCACTTCGACCGCTGGTGGAACCCGGCCGTCGAGGAGCAGGCCACCGACCGCGCCTACCGCATCGGCCAGACCCAGCCGGTCCAGGTCCACCGCCTCATCACCGAGGGCACAGTCGAGGACCGCATCGCCGAGATGCTCCAGTCCAAGCGGGCGCTGGCCGACGCGGTCCTCGGCTCGGGCGAGTCGGCCCTCACCGAGCTGACCGCCCGTGAGCTGTCCGACCTGGTGTCCCTGCGGAGGCCGTCATGACCCCCCGGCCCGCCGACGAGGCCCGCCGCGCCCTGCGCGCGGCGCGCGAGCGCGGCGGGGAGACGCCGGCCTCCTCCGCGGAGGCGGCCGCCGCCCCCACCCTCCCGGACGCCGCGCGGCCCGAGCCGGCGCGTGAACGCGGCGAGGAGAGCGAGGGTTCGCATGCGCACGACCGTGGCCCGCGCGGGGACCGGGACGGCGACGTCGATCGCGGTGGGGACCGCGGCCAGGGCTGGGGGCCGGTCCGGGGTCGGGACGGCGACGCCGATCTCGGCGGGGACCGCGACCAGGGCCGGGGCCCGGTCCGGGGCCGGGACCTGGACCTGGACCTGGGCCCGGATCAGGACCGAGAGCGGGAACATGATCAGGCCCAGGGCGAGGACCGGGACCGGGACCGGGACTGGGGTTGGGATCAAAGTCGGCTCCGGGGCCAGGGCGACCCCGACCGGGCCCCGGCCCGCGACCAGCACCCGGACCCGGACCAGCACCCGGGCTCGGACCAGCACCCGGACCCGGACCCGGATCGGGAGCCGGCCCGCGACCAGCACCCGGACCCGGACCCGGATCGGGAGCCGGCCCGCGACCAGCACCCGGACCCGGACCCGGACCCGGACCCGGACCAGCATCGGGAGCCGGACCGCGCCCAGCACCCGGGCCCGGACCCGGACCAGACCAAGGACGAGCGCACCGGCACGCGCCCGGGGGACGTCGCGCGCGCGGCGCTGCGCAGCGCCCGCACCGCGCGAGGGGGCACCGCGTCGCCGGACGCGAACCGGGACAGCGGCCCGCCGCACCGCCCCGGTGTTCCGGGAGAGGAGGACGCCGACCGCCCCGACGAGGTGATCGGGAGCGCTCGGCCGGTCGCCCCCGGAGGCACGACAGCCCCCACCCCGACGGACCGCTCCGGTGACGCGCCGGCCGGCCGGCCGGCGGATGTGGCACGTGAGGCCTTGCGGGCGGCACGTCGGCAGGCGCGGGTCGACTCGGCGACCAAGGGCGCGGCGAGTCCCCGCCGCCCGTCCCGCCCGGTCGGGGGCCCGCAGGTGGCGGGCGGTTCGCCTTCCGCCGCCGCCCGCGCCCGCGCCCTGCGGGACTTCGCCGCGGACGCCTTCCGGCTGCCCCCGGAGACTGATCCCGCCGGGACGACCGCGCCTTCCGCTGAGCCGGTGCCCTCCGAACCCCGGACCCCCGAACCCTTGCCTCCGCCTTCCGAGCCTCTGCCCCCCGAGCCCCTGCCCTCCGATCAACAGACCCCTGAGTCCCTCTCCTCCGCATCCGTGCGCTCCGGGCAGCTCACCGGAGAGCCGTCCGTGGACCGGGCCGACGCAACCGTCCCGCCCGTTGAGCCGCCGTCCCCTCGGTCGGCGTCCCCTCGGTCGGCGTCCCCTGAACCGACGTCCCCTGACCCGGCGCCCTCTCACCCCCTGCCCCCTGACCCGCCGTCCCCGGGGCCGTCCTCCCCTGAGCCGCCGTCCGCGGCACCCTCTCCGTACGAGCCACCGCGTCCGCACCACCGTGCGGCGGCGCACCCGGAGCGTGAGCCGGGCGAAGCGGACCGGGCCGCGCATGGGCGTTCGCGCCCGGCACCGCACAGAGCACCCTCGCGAGAGCCGTACGAGGATGCCCCGCCCACGACACCCCCCGCGCCGCCCGTGCGGACAACCGCGCCCCCCGCATCGGCCGTGGACCACCACACCTCCGGCACCACCCCCCGCGCGCCCCGCTCCATGGCGGCCCCCGACCGGGACGGCGAGCTCCGCCGTACCTTCCCCGCCCTGCCGCCCGGGCCGGCGGCGAGCGAGGACTTCGCCGGGACATGGTGGGGAAACGCGTGGGTGACCGCCTTGGAGGAGGGCGCCCTGGACGCCGCGCGGCTGGCGCGCGGGAAGGCGTACGCCGAGCGGGGGCACGTCGACGCGATCACCGTGACTCCGGGCCTGGTCCTCGCCTACGTACAGGGCAGCCGCCCCCGGCCCTACCGCGTGCAGGTGCGGTTGCGCACGCTGGACGACGCGGGCTGGGAGCGGTTCCTGGACGCCGCCGTCGAGCGGCCCGGGCACATCGCCGCCCTCCTCGACAAGGAGCTGCCCCACTCCCTGGCCGAGTGCGGAGTCCCCTTGCTCCCCGGCCCCGGCGACCTCGCCCCGCAGTGCAGCTGCCCGGACTCCGGGCACCCCTGCAAGCACGCCGCCGCCCTCTGCTACCAGACGGCCCGTCTGCTCGACGCCGACCCCTTCGTTCTGCTCCTGCTGCGCGGCCGGGGCGAACGCGAGCTGCTGGACGCCCTGTCCCGGCTGAACGCGGCCCGTGCCGCCCGTGCCGCCCAGGACCGCGGGCCGGCGCCGCTGCCCGGCGTGCGAGCCGGCGCCGCCCTGGCCGAGCGCACGCTGCCGCCCCTCCCGGTGCCGCTGCCCGCACCTCCGCACCCCGAGCAGCCCCCGGCCTACCCGGCGGCACCGGGCGGCCCCGACCCGTTCGCGCTGGACCAGCTGGCCACCGACGCCGCCGCCCGTGCCCACGCGCTGCTCACCACGGGCCGCGACCCGATCGGCGGGCTGACGCTGTGGCGGGACGCCGTCCGGCTCGCCGCGGCCCGCCCCGGCTCCGGTCTCACCGCGGGGACCCGGGCGCTCTACGCGTCCCTCGCCAAGGCCGCCGGCCGGGACACGGCCGAGCTGGCGCGCGCGGTCGCCGCCTGGCGCCAGGGCGGACCGGACGGGCTCGACGTCCTGGAGGAAGCCTGGGACCCGCCGGCCGGCCGCTTCGACCGCGCCCGCCCCCTGCTGCTCGCCGCCGACCTCCCCGCCTTCCGCCCCTGGCGCAACCGCCTGACCCACCCCCGGGGCCACGTGCAGCTCCGACTGGGCCGGACAGGCCTCTGGTACGCCTACGAGTCGGAGCCCGGCCGCGACGACTGGTGGCCGCGCGGCACCCCCGACCTCGACCCGGTCGGTGCCCTGACGGGCCTGGGCGGCACCGGCGACCTCTGACCGGTTCCGGACGGCCGGTCCCTGGTGCGAGGACATACACGCCGAGGTCCCGGCGAGGCCATGGAGGCCCGTCACACAGCACTCGCGGCGACCCTGTTCGCGCGGTCCATGCCGTTCGGGATGCCACCGCCGGATGATGCGCGGACACCGCTGCCAGAACCCCTGGCGCCGGCCCCAGAGCGTGTCCATCCCCAGGAGGCAGCCGACATGGGACAACCGCACCCCCCGTACCGCTCCGCGAGGAGCCGCCGCCGCGCGATGGGCGTCCGCGGCTGGATCACCGCCGCGGCAGGCGCCCTCGCCCTCACCGCCGGGCTGGTGGCCGCGGGCCCGCAGGCGTCCGCCGCGGGACTGACCCAGGTCACCGGTTTCGGGACCAACCCGGGCAACCTGTCCATGTACGCCTACGTGCCCGACTCCCTGCCCGCCGACGCACCGCTCGTGGTGGCCCTCCATGGCTGCACCCAGAGCGCGAACGACTACTACGCCCACTCGGGTTGGCCCACGTTCGCCGACCGCTACGGCTTCGCGGTGGTCTTTCCCCAGACGAGCAGCGCGAACAACGCCAACAACTGCTTCAACTGGTTCCAGCCGGGCGACAGCGCCCGCGACCGGGGTGAGGCGCTGTCGGTCAGACAGATGGTGGACGCGGCCGTCTCGCGCTACGGCAGCGACCCCGGGCGTGTCTACGTCACGGGCCTGTCGGCCGGCGGCGGCATGACGGCGAACCTGCTCGCCGCCTACCCCGACGTCTTCGCGGGCGGCGCCGTCGACTCGGGTCTGCCCGCCTCCTGCGCCGACAGCGTGACCGCGGCCTACACCTGCATGTACAGCCCTCCGGACCGGACGCCCGCCCAATGGGGCGACCTGGTCCGCTCGGCGGCCCCCGCCGGCACCGCCTCCTGGCCACGCGTGGCGATCTGGCAGGGCACCGCCGACACCACCGTCCGGCCCGCCAACGCCACCGAACTGCGCGACCAGTGGACCGACGTGTGGGGCATCGGACAGACGCCCTCCCGCACCGACGCCCTCACCGGGGGCACCACGCGAACCGTCTACGACGACCCCTCCGGCAGGCCCGCGGTCGAGGTCTACTCGATCTCCGGCATGGCCCACGGACTCGCGGTCGACCCCGGCAGCGGCCCCGAGCAGTGCGGAACCACCGGTACCTACTACCTCGACACCATCTGCTCCAGCTACCACACCGCCCGCTTCTGGGGGCTGGACGGCGACGGCGGCGGCGAGCAGCCCGGCACGCTCCCCGCCCCCACCGGACTGGCCGTCACCGGGACCACCGCCACCTCGGCCACCCTCAGCTGGAACGCCGTCCCCGGAGCGGCCTCGTACACCGTCCTGCGCGGCGGCACACGGGTCGGAACGACCGCGTCGACCCGCCACACCGACACCGGCCTGGCGTCCGGCAGCACGTACCGCTACACGGTGACCGCCGTCGACGCCGCGGGCGCGGCGGGCCCGCCCTCGTCCGCGGTCGTCGCGACCACCACGGGGTTCACGCCCACGTGCCACACGGCGAGCAACTACGACCACACCGTCGCCGGCCGGGCCTACGCGGAGGGCGGCCGGGCCTACGCCCGTGGCTCCGGCCAGCCCCTGGGCCTGTGGAACACGTTCACCACCCACACGCTCCAGCAGACCTCACCCGGCCACTACGTGATCGCCGACTCGGGGTGCCCGGCCTGACCACCGTGTTCGGCCCCGAATCGCGGAGCGTGGCGAGACCGATCCGGCCAACACCGGCGGGGCATATGCCGGTCGATCGGAGGGGCTGACGGTGCGTCATGCCCATGAGACCATCTTCGGATGATCACTCTCCGTGTCGCCGTCCTCTCCGGGACCGGCCTCCTGGTCGCAGCGCTGGGCGTCTGGCTGGCGGTGGTCCGCTGGGAGGACGGGGACAGGATCGCGACGTCGGTCTCGGCGTTGGCCGCCGTGGCCGCGGTCGGCGTCTCCGTCTGGGCCGCACTGCACGCTTCACGGCAGCAGGCGACGCTCGTCGCTTCGCGTACGGGCAGTGCGACCACCCGGCGCGGGGACGCCAACACGGGAGTGAAGACCGGGCACGCCGCCGACGGCTCCCAACGAGCCGAGGACACCGGTGACGCGAGGTCGACCGACGGTGACGCGAACACGGGTATCCAGTGAAGGGCCGCCCGGTGGAGGGCAGGGCGAACCGGACGGGGAACGCCCAGGCGGACGCCTATGCGAACACGGGCGTCCACATCGGCGACGTGACCATCAACCAAGCCCCGCGGTCGGAGGTGAGGTTCGCGCACATCGGAATCCCCCTGCACACGAGACCGCGCTGGGCGGAGTACCCGCATCGGCCCGACTTCCTCGCCTGTGAGTTCTCCGACAGGTGCGAGAGGCTCTTCAGTCTCACGAGTCTGATCCATGACGCCGATCTCTTCTTCGACCTGGTCCTGCTGAACACGGGCGACTCGCCTGCCGTCCTGTCCAAGGTGGGGGTCTGGATCGAAGAAGTGCAGCAGCTGATCTACATGTACGGATATCCGAAGGCCAGCGTCATCAGGCCGGCCGCGGACGAGTACGAGATCGTCATGCCGGCGGTCAGGAAGCAGTACAAGGTGGGTCTCATGGACCACATGACGCCGGACCGGGTGGACCTGCGTCCGACGTGCGACCTGGCCGACCCCCTGTATCTGCCGCCCCAGGGTGTCTACCGGTACACCCTGCACCTCAAGTCGTACCAGCGGAACATGCCCAACCACGCTCAGGTCCGGCTCACGGCGGAGGTGAGCGGGCAGGAGGTCTGCTCACCCAGGCTGCACGTCTTCACCAGGTGACCGTGCGCAGGCACGGGAGGGAGATCGAGGGGACCGTGAACGACGCGGAGAGTACGGCCGAAGCCATGATCTTCGACCTCGTGGACAGCATCGCTCGCCGGTCCCCGCCCGGCTGGCTGGAGATGAGCGCCGAGTTCGCCTTGGCCGGCAGCGCGCAGTCCATCGACATCACGCTGCACTACCCGGACACGACTCTCAGGGTCCAGCCCTCCCCGGTGGAGGTCGAACTGATCCGGAAGCAGCGCGGTGTCACCGCCACGACGGATGCCGGACCATGGTGGAGGATGTCGCTGGTGGTCACCGCCGAGGGCGAGGCCGACGTCACCTACGACTATGGTGAGTCGCCCTTCCCGGAAGACCAGCTCTTCCCGCCGGAGGCCTATCGAGCGGATCTGGCGGAACACCCCCGAAGAGACCTCCCGCTGTGGATGAACGCCTATGTCAATCATGGCGACCGGCAGTCGCGAAGTCCCCGCCGAGCGGCGAGGGAGGTGCGGGAGAACCGTGCGCGCAGCCGCTGGCCCCAGTTGACGGTGAACGAGTTCCCCGCCTTCCCCGAGATGTGGGCGCGGTGGGCGGTCATGTCGGCCGCGTTCGTCGCAGCCGGGTCGGAATGGGGGCCCCGGGTGGCTCCGGGGTTCGCCTGGTTCGAGGGAGCGGCACGCGGCGGAAGCACCCTGTACCGGTTGCCGGGCGACCGCGCGGTGCTGTCCGGCGGTGTGTGGAACGCTCCGTCGCTGGCCGCGGGCTATGCGACGGGACGCCTGCCCGACCTGTTCAGGGGGGCGCCGGAGTGGGTCGCCGATCCGGTCCTGAACCCGCGCGGCCGCCGGGGGCTGATGACGTTCTGCTACTGGTGGGAAGGAGGGTGCTGGTACCGGGGCGATTCGCCGACGGCCTCCGCATGCGCCAACGCGGTACCGGGCGTATGGACCGACCGTACCGTGGCCGATGTCATCGGCCGGCTGGCCGACGCCGACGGCTCCGAGGACATCGGACAGGCCGCCGAGGAACTGGTGTCGAGCGGACACCAGGGAACCGTCACCAGAGAAGCCCTCGTTCGCCTGCTCGGCGACGCCGACGCCCAAGACGTCGATGACGCCCTGTTCCAGCTGTCGGTGGCGGGCGTCCAGTACTCCCTCCCCCCGGACGAGCTCCCCGAGGGGACGGCCCTGTCCCTGGCGCGCAAGCACGTCGAACCGCCCGCGGGCTCGGCCAAGGGCCCTTCCGCGGACGCGTTCGAGGCGGAGAGACTCGGTACCGGCTGGAGGCTCTACGTGCCCGCGCCGGGGAGCACGACCCCGGTGGGCCAGGTCGCCTACGTGGACGACGACGGCGACGGTCTGGCGGTGCCGTCGTCCGGCGCGGGAAGCGCCGCCCAGGTGATCGCTGCGTTCGAACGACGCTTCCGCAGCCGCCACTCTCCCGGCGACGTGCCCCCTCCGGGCCCATAGCCACCGCCCTGCCGCCGACGAGCGGACCGACCCCGCAACGGGTCACATCGAGGCGGTCACCGAGCCGCCCAGCGACTCCACGAATTCCGGGGAGCGGGAGTGGCGGGAGCACCGTCGGCGGACGCGGGCGACGCGGACGGTCAGGTGTCGGCGCCGACCCGGGGGGCGCCGGTCTCGGCCTCGGCGTCGGTGCGCGGGGCCGTCGTCCGGTCGCGGGAGTTGAGGATCGAGCGTGCCTTGTCGGTGTCGAGGTCCTTCTCCCACTTGCCGATCACGAGGGTGGCGACGGCGTTGCCGAGGACGTTGATGAAGACGCGGCCCTCGTTGAGGATGCGGTCGATGCCGACGATCAGGGAGAGCGCGGCCAGCGGGATGTGGCCGACCGCGGTGACGGTGCTGGCCAGGACGATGAACGCGCCGCCCGCGATGCCCGCGGTGCCCTTGCTGGTGAGCATCATGACCCCGACCATGACCAGTTGCTGCTGCCAGGACAGGTCGACTCCCATGGCCTGACCCAGGAAGAGGGAGGCCATGGTGAGGTAGACCGCGGAACCGTCCAGGTTGAAGGAGAACCCGGAGGGGATGACGATGCCGACGACCGGCCGGCCGACGCCGAGGGTCTCCAGCTTGCGCACGAGCTGCGGCAGGACGGCTTCGCTGGAGCAGGTGCTCAGGGCGACGAGCAGCTCGGCCTTGAGGAAGCGCATCAGGCCGAACAGGCTCAGACGGCAGGCCCGCATGATGGCACCGAGGACCACCAGGACGTAGACGACGCAGGTCGCGGTGAACAGGATGATCAGGTAGCCGAGCTGTTTGAGGCTCTCGGCGCCGTAGGTGGCGACCACGGTGGCCAGGGCGCCGAAGGTGCCCAGCGGTGCCAGCCACATCACCCAGCCCACGATGCGGAAGACGACGTCCGAGAGGGCCTTGATGCCGCGGGTCAGGGGCGCGCCGTCCTCGCCGGCCATGTTCAGGGCGACGCCGAAGACGATGGAGACCATGAGCGCGGCGAGGATGGCGTCACCGGTGATGGCGCCGAGCAGGGAGGTGGGGATCAAGGAGGAGATGAAGCCGGTGAAGGTGGCGTGCTCGGTGGCGGTCTCGGGCACGTCGGCGGCGTTCAGCGACGAGGGATCGACGTTCAGCCCGGCGCCGGGCTGGAAGATGTTGGCGACCACCAGCCCGATCAGCATGGACAGCAGCGACAGCACCAGGAAGTAGCCGATCGCCTTCACCCCGATCCGGCCCGCCTTGCGGAGGTTGTCCATGGAGGCGATGCCGGTGGTGACCACGCAGAAGACGACCGGGACGACGATCATCTTGACCAGGTCGATGAACCAGTCGTTGAGCGGCTTGAGTTCCTTGCCGAGCCCGGGGGCGAGGATACCGACGGCGATGCCGAGGACCGCGCCCAGTACGACCTGGAACCACAGCTCACGTATCAGACGGTTCAGCCGTGACCGCTGCGGACGGCCGGCGGCAGTAGTGGTGGATGTCATCGAGGGTGCTCCCTTGCACGACGATCGTGTCTGGCCCTGTCCCGTGGGGGGTGTGCGCGAGGGACGCGAAGCGGCTCGCGTCCCCCGGGGTCGTACGTGGCGCCTGGATGGAGCTGCGCCGGCGGACGGCGCCCGCCCGGTGGCGTGCGTGTCACGGTGCGGTGTGGCGGTGGTCAGCCGTGCAGGTCGCGCAGGACCTTGTAGAAGGCGGCCTTGGCCTCGAAGCCGATGCCGGGGATGTCGGTCAGGCCGACGCGGCTCCTCTCGACGACGGCGTCGTCGGCGAAGCCGCCGGTGGGCTGGAACTCGCCCGGGTAGGACTCGTTGCCGCCGAGCTTGAGGGCGGCGGCGATGTGCAGGGAGAACTGGTGGCCGCCGTGCGGGATGCAGCGCCGGGAGGACCAGCCGTGCTGCTTGAGCATGTCCTGGATGCGCAGGTACTCCACCAGGCCGTAGGAGAGCGCGGGGTCGAACTGGAGGGTGTCGCGGTCGGGGCGCATGCCGCCGTAGCGGATCAGGTTGCGGGCGTCCTGGAGGGAGAAGAGGTTCTCGCCGGTGGCGATGGCGCCGGCGTAGTGCTCGGCGACGGTGGCGTTGAGGCGGTAGTCGAGCGGGTCGCCGATCTCCTCGTACCAGAACAGGCCGTACGGCTCGATCGCCCGGCCGTACTCCAGTGCCGTGTCGAGGTCGAAGCGGCCGTTGACGTCGACGGCGAGGCGTGAGCCGTCACCGCCGAGGACGTCGATGACGGCCTCGATGCGGCGCAGGTCCTCGGCCAGGTCGGCGCCGCCGATCTTCATCTTGACGACGTCGTAGCCCAGGTCGAGGAAGCCGCGCATCTCGTCCTGGAGGTCGGACAGGGTCTTGCCGGGCGCGTAGTAACCGCCGGCGGCGTAGACGAACACGGAGTCGTCGGGCTGTCCGTCGCCGTAGCGCTCGGACAGGTACCGGTACAGCGGCTTGCCCTCGATCTTGGAGGCGAGGTCGAACAGGGCCATGTCGACGACGCCGACGGCGACCGAGCGCTCGCCGTGGCCGCCGGGCTTCTCGTTGTTCATCATCACGTCCCACGCCCGGGCGTGGTCGAAGCGGCCCTGCTCGTCCAGGAGGGAGCCGGGCTCGGCAGCGGTCAGGCGGGGCAGGATCCGGCGGCGCAGGATCTCACCCGCGCTGTAGCGGCCGTTGGAGTTGAAGCCGTAGCCGACGACCGGCTTGCCGTCACGGACGACGTCGCTCTCGATCGCCACGATCGAACAGTCCATGGAGCTGAAGTCGATCCAGGCGTTGCGGATCGACGAGCTGATCGGGACGACGCCCTCGTACACGTTGGTGATCTTCACGACGACCCTTTCTCATATCTTATAAGTTGCGTCGGTGTTAGGCTGAGGGGCCGTGATGGGCACTGTCAAGGGGGGTGCACGCACCCAGGAAGGATTCACCGGGGGCGATGACCAGTCCGAACCTCTTCGTCAGCAAAAGCGATCTGGCCTACGCGGAACTCCGCAGCCGCATCCTCACGGGAATCCTCCCGGCAGGCGCACGGCTGGCGCAGTACGACCTCGCCGAGTCCCTCAGCATGAGCATCACACCCCTGCGCGAGGCGATCCGCCGCCTCAGCAGCGAGGGCCTGCTGACCGTGGAGACCCACCGCGACGTCCGGGTCTCCGCGATGAACTCCGAGGAGGCCCGCCAGCTGTTCGAGGTCCGCCTGTCCCTGGACCCGACCGCCGCCGAACTCGCGGCGCTGCGGCGCACCGACGAGGACATCGCGACCATGCGCGCCGCCGTCGGCAGGCTGCTGCCCGTCACGCGGCAGTGGGGCGAGGAGGCACTCACCGCCCACCGCGCCTTCCACCAGGCCCTGTACCGGGCCTCCCACAACGACGTCCTCGTCAAGCTCCTGGACGACCTGTGGGACAAGTCCGACCGCTACCGACGCCTCGGTCTCGAACTCCCGCCCGGCGACGAACCCCGCACCCGCGACCTGCAAGAACACCACCAGCTCGTCGACCTCGTCGAGGAGGGACGGAGTGTCGAGGCAGGCCGGCTGATGCGCGAGCACATCACCCACAGCCTCACCGCCACCGCCATCAGCGCCCTGGAGGACCGCGAAGGCGCCCGCACGGGCTGAGGTGCTGACGAGCCGCCGCCCTCCCCGCCGGCCCCACAGCACGAAGGGCCGGGGCAGAGCACGGCGGGCCCCTCAGCTGTGCGGCTCTTCGGGGAAGAACGTCACCTGCGGAGCGCCCGTGCGCGGGTGGACGGCGACTTCCGCGGCCACTCCGTAGACCTCGGCCAGGAGCCGCGGGGTGAGGATCTCGGCGGGTGGGCCGGAGGCGAAGACCTCGCCGGCGTGCAGGACGTACAGGCGGTCGCACCAGTAGGCGGCCAGGTTGAGGTCGTGCAGGGCGAGCAGCACGGTGGCGGGCAGGCGGCGCAGGGTGCCGAGCACGGACAGCTGGTGCCGGATGTCGAGGTGGTTGGTGGGTTCGTCGAGGACGAGGAGGGTGGGCTGCTGGGCGAGGGCGCGCGCGATGAGCACGCGCCGGCGCTCGCCGCCGGAGAGCCGGTCGAAGGGGCGGTCGGCCAGGTGGACGGCGTCGACCGCGAGGAGCGCGGAGTCGATGATCTCGGCGTCCTCGGGGGTGTCACCGGCGAGAAGGCGTTTGTGCGGGGTGCGGCCCATGGCGACGACCTCGCGGACGGCGAGGTCGAAGTCGGCCGCCGAGTCCTGGACCACCGCCGCCACGGTACGGGCCAGTTGGCGCACCGGCAGCGACCAGGCGTCGCTACCGTCGACGCGGACCCGGCCGGTGTCCGGGCGCAGGACGCGGTAGACGCTGCGCAGGAGGCTGGACTTGCCGCTGCCGTTGGGGCCCACGAGCCCGATGGTCTCGCCCGGACGGGCGGTCAGGGAGACGTCGCGCACCAGGTGGCGGGCTCCGGCGGTGAGCGTGACGCCGTCGACGCTCAGGTCGGTCGCCGTCATGCCGCTCCTCGGTCGGTGCCGCGCCGGGCGTCCCGGCGCATCAGCCACAGGAAGAACGGCCCGCCGCACAGGGCCGTGAGCACGCCGACGGGTATCTCCATCGGGGCGGCGACCGTCCGTGCGGCGATGTCGGCCCAGATGAGGAAGACCGCCCCGCCGAGTGCCGCCGTCGGCAGGACCCTGCGGTGGTCGCCGCCGACGAACAGGCGCACGATGTGGGGCATCATCAGGCCGACGAAGCCGATCGGTCCGGCCGCCGCGACGAGCACGCCCGTGACGAGGGAGAGCAGGACGAACAGCCGGGCGCGGAAGCGGGCCACGTCCAGGCCCATGGTGGTGGCGGACTCCTCGCCGGCCAGCAGCAGGTTCAGGTTGCGTGCCTGGACCATGAGGACGCCGACACCGAGCAGCAGAGCCGTGCTCGGCAGCCACAGGGTGCCCCAGTCGACGCCGCCGAGGCCGCCGAGGGTCCAGGCGAGGACCGCGCGGGCCTCGTTGCCCCGGCCGGTGGTGAGCAGCAGCAGGTCGAGGACCGCGGTGAGCACCGCCGCGATCGCCACCCCGGACAGCACCAGCCGCGACGAGGTGATGCGGCCACCGGTGCGCGCGCCGGCGTACACGAGCAGGAGCGCGCCGAGGGCGCCCACGAAGGCGGCCGCCGACAGGGAGAGCGGCCCGAAGAGGGTGACTCCGAACACGATCACGACGACCGCGCCGAGGGACGCGCCGGAGGAGACGCCCAGCAGGTAGGGCTCGGCGAGGGGGTTGCGCACCAGGGCCTGGAGGGCGGTGCCGATCACCGCCAGGCCGGCGCCGGTGACCGCACCGAGCAGTACCCGCGGCGCCCGCACGTCCAGCACGATGGTCTCCCGGGCCCGCGACCAGTCCGGTTCCCGCTGGTCGGCACCCAGCGCGTGCGTCACGATGCCCCACACCTCGCCGGGCGGCACCTGGACGGAGCCGATCGCAAGGCCCGCCGTGGCGGAGACGAGCAGCAGGGCGGTGAGTACGAGCAGCGTGACCGCCCATCTCGTACGGCCCGCCCCTGGCTCGCCGGACTTCCGCGGCCGCACCGTCCGCTCGTCGTACGGCCCGGTGGCGGTCTGGGTCACCGGAAGCTCTCGGGGTGCAGCCCGCGAGCCAGATCCTCGACCGCGTAGGCCGAGCGGATGCCGACCAGCGTGGCGGTCAGCGGCAGGACGACGAACCGCTTGTTCCTGACGGCCGGTACGTCGGCGAGCGCGGGCTGGGAGAGCAGGAACCTCTTCTTCTCCTCGACGCTGCCGGCACCGGCGTAGTCGTAGAGGGCGATGACTTCCGGCCTGCGCTCGACGACCTGCTCCCAGGAGACGTCACCGAAGACGTCGTCGAGGTCGGCGAAGACGTTCGTGCCGCCGGCCGACCGGATCAGCTCGGTGCCCAGGCTCCTGCCGCCCGCGGTGAAGGCGCTCTTGTCGCCGCTGTCGTAGACGAAGACGGACACCTCGGGCTCGCCCTCGACCTGGCCGGCGGCCTCGTCGACGCGGCCTTCGAGATCGGCGACCAGTGCGTCGGCCCGGTCCGGGACACCGAAGATCTCGCCGATGGTGCGGATCTCGTCGTAGGTGTCCTTCATCGTCACCCGCTTCCTGCCGCAGTACTCGCGGTTGAGGTAGGTGTCGATGCCGGCGTCGGTGAACGCCGTGCGGGAGCGGCCCTCGTTCTCGGCGAAGGCGCTGCCGTAGCCGCCGTAGACGAAGTCGGGTTCGGCCTCCAGGATCCTCTCGAACGACGGCTCCCTCTCCGCCAGTTCGGGGATCGCCTCGTAGTCCTTCCGCAGCTCGGGCAGGACGGCGGAGTCGGGGAAGGCCGTGCCGACCATGCGGTCCTTCAGGCCGAGGGCGAGCATGAGCTCCGCCGGGTGCTGGTGGATGGTGACCACCCGCGCCGGAGGCTCGTCGTACGTCGTCCTCACACCGCAGTTGTCGATGGTGACCGGGAAGCCCGCGGGTACGGCCGTGGAGGCCTTCGCGTCCCCACCGCTCCCGTCGGACGACGCACCGCAGCCGGCGGTCAGCAGCACTGAGGAGAGAGCCATGGCAGCGGCCGTGGCACGGAGGAACACCCGTGTGCGGGCAGGGTCGAACAGCTGGGACACGTGAAGCCTCCTGGAGTCCGCGCTCCTTGGGACGGGCCCGCGACGGACCAGTGTCCTGACTCCCGGATCGACGTTCCCCCCGCCTTCCCGCGCGGTGCGCAGTGGCATGTCGGAGGGGCGCTCCCCGGTCACAGTGGCGGGACCGTGCCGGATTCGCACCGGCTTCCTGTCTCCCGTCGCGGCGATGACCAGGTGATCCTACGTTTCCCCGAGCCGCCGGCAAAGGGCGTGCGGACCCGGCCGCACGCCCCGCTCCTCCCTCAGGCCTCACGGACCGCCCGAAGCACCAGCCGCTCGGCGTTCTCGTCGTAGGGGCGTCCGTCGAACCCGCCGAAGACCTCCACGCGGCCGAACCCCGCCTCCTCGGCCATCCGCCGCAGCTCCACCGCGCTGTACACGAACCAGGTCAGGGTGGCCCGCGTCACCCGTTCGCCCCGGACCAGCACCCAGTCGCTGCGCAGCCGCGCCCACTCGTCCAGCACGGTGTCGGTCTGCACCATCAGGTCCTCGCCCCGGCGCACCACCTTGGGCGGGGTGACCCTGCGCGCCAGGAGCTCCTTCCCGGCGAGGTCCAGGACGAGCGTGCCGCCGGGTGCCAGGCAGGTGTGCATGGTGCGCAGCACGCGGGCGTTGTCGGCGGGATCCTCGAAGTACCCGAAGGAGGTGAACATGTTGAGGACGACGTCGAAGCCGCCCGGCGCCTCGTACTCGCGGGCGTCGGCCCGCACGTACGTCACGTCGGCACCGGCGTCGGCCGACCGCTTGCGCGCGCGGTCCAGCATGGCCGGGCTCAGGTCGACTCCGGTCACGCGGTGACCGCGGCGGGCGAGCGGCACGGTGAACACCCCCGGCCCGCAGCACAGGTCGAGCACGCGTGACCCCCCGGCGAGGGCGAGCAGGGGAGAGGTGTCCAGCAGCTCCTCGGCCTGCTCGTAGCGCTGCTCGGAGAAGAGGAAGTCGTGGAACTCGGTCCAGAAGTCATCGTCCTGGAATCCGCCCGTCCGTGTCATCGCGCGTCAGTGCTCCTTCATGGTCGCCGTCGGGGGCAGGGCGCCGCGCCGTGCGGTGGCGCAGCGTGAGCAGCAGAAGGGGAAGCAGCGCACACTGGGCGGCCGCCAGCAGCCAGAACCAGCCGGTGTGCCCGGCCCGTTCGCCGAGGCCGTACACCTGCCCGCCCAGCACGCCGCTCGCGCAGGCACCCAGGCCCGCGGCGAGCCGCTGCTGGCCGAAGACCACGGCGTCGGAGCGCGGGCTGCGGCGCAGTGCCTCCAGGTCGTTCTTGAGGAACAGCACGATGTCCCCGAGGGTGATCAGCGCGCCGCCCGCCAGCAGTGCCGCCCGGGTACCGGCCGCCAGCACGGCCAGGCCCGCGGCGAGGCCCGTGAAGCCGACCGCGAGGGCGAGGGCGTACGGCATGCGCCGGATCAGGCCGGACGCGAGCGGCTGCACGACGATGACCAGCGTGAAGCAGAGCAGCAGCACCACGCTGTAGAACGCGCTGGAGGCACGCTCGACGGCGTACACCGCCAGGAAGTGCTGGAAGTGGAAGTACAGGTAGAAGGCGAGCGCGTTGGCGGCGAACGGCAGGAGCGCCACGCCCGCCAGGAGACTTTGGGGAGCCGTTCCCTTCGATCCGGTGGGGTGGTCCCCGTCGGTTCCGGGGAGCCGCGCGTGTCCCGCCGTGACCGCGAGGAACAGCGCCGTGACGGCCGCGAACAGCCAGCCGGGCGACGACAGGACGAACGGTCCGGCGATGAGCGGGCCGACGGCCATGCCGGCGTTGAGGGCCGCGTTGCCCGCCGACAGGAACGCCGGCCGGCGCTCCTCGTCGACGCCGTGCACCAGGTACGCCTTGTTCGCGGGCAGGTAGAGCGCGGCACCGCAACAGGTCAGGACCAGCGCCCAGATCGCGAGGGGCGGCCAGCGCAGGGCCAGCAGGAGCCCGGCGAAACCGGCGGTGCGTACGACGAGGGCCCACAGCATCGTGCGGCGCAGCCCGATCCGGTCCGCGAGGGCTCCGCCGACGATGCCGCCGGAGAACTGCACGAGCGATGCCACGGCCAGGACGATGCCGACCGCGCCGAGGCCCATGCCGAGCCGTTCGTGCAGGAACACCGACATGAACGGCAGGACCATGAAGCTGCCGAGCGGAATGAGGAACGAGCTGAGCAGCAGGAACCGCAGCGGGCCGGTGAGCGGGAACAGCGAGGCCCGCAGGCCCGGACCGCGGGTGGTGCGCTCACCCACCGGGCGCCGTCCGGCCGGCCGGGCCGGGGATCGGGTCGGGGATCGGGTTGGTGAGCACACGCAGGGCGTTCGCGGCGGTCACCGCGCGGTGGGTGGCGAGTTCGGCGGTCTCCGCCTCCGCGTACACGATGCCCGCGTATCCACGGCTGTCGCCCAGGTGCTCGATGCGTTCGCCGACCTGCTTGACCGGGTACCAGGCGCAGGTTCCCGGCATGTCGGTGAGCCGGTCGAGCCCGGCGACGCCGGTGAACACGCCGGGGGCGGCCGGATAGCCGAGGACGAAGGCGACGGCCGGACCGCCGGGAAGGTCTGCGTCCATCAGACCGGGGCGGCGGCCGAGCGCGGCCTCCAGCACCGCCTCGTACACGTTGACGCCGAGCGCCCGGCACATGCCCTCCCCGACCAGGGCGCCCCCGATGCGGGGATTGACCTCCACCACCTCCGGGCCGTCCGCGGTGAGCACGAACTCCACGTGGGCCGGCCGGTCGGTGTAACCGATGGCGGCGAGCACCCGGTCGAGCCAGGACTCGAGCGATGTCCGCTGCGGGTTCGGGAACGCCACCGGGAAGGCGGTGATCTCCTCCCGGAAGTGCGGTTCCGGCGACATGAGCCGACTGGAGACACCGAGCAGCCTGGTGCGGCCGTCCCAGGTGAGCGTCTCGGCGCTGTACACCGGGCCGCTGAAATAGGGCTCGGCGAAAAGCCGTCCCTTCAGGTCCCGGCCGGAAGCCTCCGCCAGCGCCGCGTCGAGTTCGCCCTCGTCCCGGACCAGCCACACGTTCTGGCTCCCGGTGCCCGCGGTGTCCTTGAGCACGAGCGGCAGCCCCGCCTCCTTGAGCAGCAGCCCGCGTGCCTCGCGGTCCGGGCCGGCGCTCTCGACGGCCCGTGCGCGGGTGAGACCCGCGTCGTGCAGCCTGTCGCGTACGGCGGCCTTGTCCCGGGTCAGCCGCAGGACGGCCGGATCGAGCCCCGGCAGGCCGAGGCGTTCGGCGAGGGCGGCGCCGGTCAGCGTCCAGGTGTCGGTGGAACTGACCAGACCGCGCAGCCCCGGGGTACGCCGGAGCAGGGCGGCGACCCGCTCCACGTCGAAGGTGTCGGTCACGACGACGTCGAGGGCGTCGCCGGGCAGCCGGTCCAGTTCGTAGGCGTAGTAGGCGGGGTCCCGGGTGAGGAGTAGCAGGCGCTCGCCGAGCCGGTCGGCGGCGCGGACCAGATGGCCGAGGCCGAAGGTCAGGGACTCCAGGCAGGCCACGGTCATGCGGCACTCTCCTTCCGGCCCGCCGGGCGGGGGGTGCGCTGCCAGGACATCCTCGACCAGGGTATGGTCATCTCCTCCGGACCGCGGACCTCGTGGGGTTTCAGCGCGGCCGGATCGAGCGCCTCGGCGTGCCGGGCGAACACGCGCTCCACGTAGCGGTGTCCGGTGTCGGCCCCTATCACCACGTGCAGTCGGTCGGGGTGGCGGCGGGCCTCGTACGTCGCCGTCAGGTAGCCGGCACCGGTGGACAGTCCGGCGAAGACCGCGTGCTCGCGCAGCAGGGCGACGGCACCGGACATGGCGTGGGTGAAGTCCAGCCAGTGCACGGTGTCGTAGAGATGGTGGCGGACGTTGTCGAAGACGATCGACGAGCCGATGCCGGCGATGATCGCCTCGGGATCGTGATGGTCCTGGCTGCCGAAGGTGACGCTGCCGAAGGGCTGGACGCCGACCAGCCGCACCGAGGGGTCCGTCCCGCGCAGGCGTTCCACGATGCCGCCGGTCGAGGCCCCGCTGCCCACCCCGCCGACGACGGTCAGCGGCGCGGCCGGGAACTCCGCCGCGATCCGGTCGGCGACCTCCTGGTAGCCGAGGTAGTGGATGTCGTCGTGGTACTGGCGCATCCAGTGGTGGCCGGGACGCTCGGCGAGGATCTCGCGCACCCGTCGCACCCTCAGTTCCTGGTCCAGTTTGAGGTTCCGCGACGGTCTGACCTGTTCCACGGTGCTGCCGAGGATCTCCAGCTGGGCGAGGGTGGTGGCGTCGACGGTGGTGGACGCGACGATGTGGCACCGCATGCCGTACCGGTGGCAGGCCAGGGCGAGGGCGTAGGCGTAGATGCCGCTGGAGCTGTCGATCAGGGTCTGGCCCGGACGGACGGTGCCCCGCTCCAGCAGATGGCGGACGGCGGCCAGGGCCGAGTAGATCTTCATCGACTCGAACCTCAGCAGGACCAGGCCGTCGGTGAGCCGGACGAGGTCCGGGACTTTCAGGGCGTCGGCGATGTGGGGGTGGATCACCCGTAGCCTCCTTGGGCGAAGGTGCACTGGTGGCCGAGCGAGAGGAAGAACGCGGAGAGTTCGGCCTTGACCTCGGCCCGCGGGCGTGCGGTGAAGAGGTAGCCGGCCAGGCAGCCGGTGTGGGCGACGAAGACGCCGTCGGCGCCGAAGCGCTCACGATGGGCTTGCAGGCTGCCGAAGGTCGCCTTGGGCAGCACCTCCTGGGACAGGGCGGCGCTGACCGTCGCGGCACGGGCGACGGCGGCCGGATCGCCCGAGTCGAAGCCCTTCACCAGGTCGGTCAGACACCGCTGGTACTCCTCGCCGCGGCGCCGGTAGTGGTCCAGCAGCAGGGGAGTGACGGCGGCGGTGTCCACCGTGCCGGGTTCCGTGACGTACACGGTGTGGAAGCCGATGTCCGGGCCCAGCCGCCGCACCACCCGGTGCCGGCCGCTGAGATACAGGGCGAACTCGTCGAGGAAGACACTGTCGGCGCGCTCGATGTCCGCCAGGATGCCGAGGACCACGTCCACGTCGTACGGCAGGGAGAAGAGGCGGAACAGGCAGCGCAGCGTCGCCACGATGTCCGCCGTCGAACTGGCCATCCCCACACCCACCGGCAGTTCGGAGTGGGTGCGCCAGTCGCCCGGGGGCAGGGCGAGGCCGTAGTGGGCCAGGAAGAGCCGCGCCGCCGTCGCCGCCTTCTCTCCCAGTGCCGGCGAACGCGGCGATCCGGCCGTCGTCCCCGGTGTGAAGTA
Source organism: Streptomyces ambofaciens ATCC 23877 (assembly GCF_001267885.1). Classification (NCBI taxonomy): domain Bacteria; kingdom Bacillati; phylum Actinomycetota; class Actinomycetes; order Kitasatosporales; family Streptomycetaceae; genus Streptomyces; species Streptomyces ambofaciens. The sequence continues at coordinate 6,502,241 of NZ_CP012382.1, forward strand.
CACCCAGGAGTGACGGTCGACGGGAAAGGACACCACGGCGATCTCAGGTTCGGTGCCCGCCCGCAAGGGGCCTTGGTACAGCTCGCCCAGAGTGCCGTGGCAGACGCCGGACACCGTGCCGCGGGACACGTCCCGTCCCCGTGGGGGCCCCGCGACGGATCCGAGGATCCGGGTCGTCCGTCCCGGTCCATCGGACGACACGGCGGCCCGGGGACGGAAAGGCCGACGCGAAGCGCCTGGATCCCGCACACCATCCTCCTCCGTACCGGGCCTTGAACACCGACAGGGAAGGAGGAGCGGCCACCCGCACGACGCACGACCGCCCATACCGCCGACCCAGTCCACGAGGTCACGTGCACAGCCCGCGCGGGACGCGGGCGCAGTGGCAGGTCTTCGGACTCGCGGGCACGTCCGCCGAGAGGGCGGACACCTACCGGCCGTCTCTTCCCCGGCCCTGACGCGGACCCAGTGACATCGACGGCTTCCGTTCCCACTCACCGCTGCGGGACAGCCCCGGATTCGCACCGGGTTCCCTCTTGCGTCGCGCCACCGGGCGTCCGGGCGGACGGGAGGCGCGAACCGACTGCGTGGATCAGCGTAGGGGCGCTGGTATTCCTGCGACAGTGGGCCTTCGCCGGTTGTCTTGAATGTGGAGGGGAGACGGAACCAGCCGTGTCCCCTGTGCAGTTGTCGCCGCGCGGTGTCGTCGGGGCTCTGGCCGGATAACGCCTCTGGGGATCGCCGCCCCGTCGGCCAGACTTGTTGCCTCACGTCACATGCACACCGTTGCCGCGGTGGCCCGTGCCCGGGAGGCCCCCTGATGCTGTCAGACGCGAGTCCGGACGAAGACGGGGCGGAGGTCCCGCCCGGACGGCCACGGCCCTCCGGGGACCGCGTCGCCCTGCGCGGCGATCTGCGCTCCGCCCTGCCCGACGCCACCGCGGCGGTGGTGGTCACGGCGCTCGTGTTCGTGTTCCTGTGGGCGCGCATGGAGTCGGGTGCTTCGGACACCGTCGCGATCATGCCGTTCATGGACGATGCCGGCACCTACTGGATGTACCTGCTCAGCCAGGCCTTCGGCTGGTCGGGGCTGCTGTGGGCCTGGTGCACGGTCATGTTCGGTCTGCTGCTGTCGGGGACGGGCCACACCCGGCTGCCCCTCTCCCGGCAGGTGCTGGAGCGCTGGCACCGCACCACGAGTCTGACGACGATGGCGCTGATGTTCGCGCACGCGCTGATGTTCGCCGCGGAGCTGGTGCGCTACGAGACGAAACTGGGGTGGGCCGAGCGGCTGTGGGTGGGCTTCGCGGACTCCTTCGTGCCGGGCTGGTACGACTCCGGCACCGGCCGGATCGCCATCCCGATCGGACAGGGTGCCCTGTACCTGGCGGTTCCGCTCGGGCTGCTGTTCTACGTCCGGCACCGCATCGGAGCGAAGACCTGGCGTCGGCTGCATCGCTTCGTGATCGTGGTCTACGTGCTGAGCGTGTGGCACACCCTGCTGTACGGGACCAACGTCTGGTACGGGGAGTGGCCGCGCACCGTCCTGTGGCTGCTGCAGATCCCCGTCGCCGCGCTGCTGTTGCTGCGCCTGGTGAGACCTGCCCGGCGGGCCGAGCGGCTGGGCCCGCCGAAGGGCGGCGCGGGCGCGGCCCGCCCCGCCTGGTGGGCGCGCGCGGGTGGACGCGTCGTCGCCGGAGCCGTCGTCGTCGGGCTGGTCGTCGTGGTGGTGTCCGGCCGTGACGGCGGACGGGACCGCCCGACGGACCCGCCCGCGACGGCCCCCCACACCCAGGAGACGGAGTGACGGCCGGCACCGGAAGGTCGGCCCTCCGTCCCGGGGTGGGATGATGTCCGGCGACAAGGCGACGGCGGAACGAGGAAGCCGGTGTGAATCCGGCGCGGTCCCGCCACTGTGATCGGCGAGCGCGTCCCGACAGGCCACTGCCCGGCAGCGGGTGGGAAGGCCGGGACGGGCATCGACCCGAGAGCCAGGAGACTCACGCGGTCGCCTCCTCGACGGACCACCGGGGCGGATCTCCCCGGAGAGAGGGACGGCACCGCATGCCCGCAACGCCGACCGGACGCACGCCCGACGACGCGAGGACCCCGACGGCCACCGGCCCCGTACCGTGCCGCGTCGTCGTGTGCCGCGACTGCTGCTGCGGCAGCCCCAAAGTCACCGGCGTCGACCACGCGGCCCAGACCGAGCGCCTGCGCGCCGCGGTACCGGTACGCGTCTCCGACTGTCTCGACGTCTGCGGCCAGGCCAACGTCATCGTCGTACAGCCCTCCGCGGAGGGCCGGGCGGCCGGAGCCCGGCCCGTCTGGCTGGGGCTGGTCAACGACCCGGACGCGACCGAGGACATCGCCGCCTGGGCACGCGCCGGCGGACCGGGCGTCGCGCCCCGGCCGGACATCCTCGACCTGTACGCCATCACGCCGCCGCGACGGCGTACTGAACGAATTTTCGAGCGGATGCGTGAACGCCGTATCGCCGGGAACTAGGGCTATCGCACCGAGGTCCTGGCATTCGTAGGCCGGGATCTACCGACTAGAGACAAGCTCGGGCCTTTGTGAGGCATAAACGCCTACGCGCCTGAGTCGGAAAAGACGATGGGGTTCTGAAATGATCATTCTCGGACTTATTCTACTGATCATCGGCCTGCTTGTCGGTATGGGTCTGCTGACGACGATCGGCGGCATCCTCATTCTGGTTGGCGCCATCCTGTGGATCCTGGGTGCGACCGGCCGCGCGGTCGGTGGACGCAAGCACTTCTTCTAGGACTCGACCTTCGTGAGACTGCTGCCGACGTCTCCGTAACAGGGAAACGAACGAGGTCAGTACGGATCGAACGAGGTCAGTGCAGCCCCGGGCCGAGGAGCTCGGGGCTGCAGCGGCGTTCAGGGACCGTCTCGCCGACGGCATGCCCCGGCCCCGACCGGACGAGGGTCGTCGACTTCCGCGGAGGCCAGACGCGACCGATCCAGTCCAGTCCACCACGGTCGCGGCGAACTCCTGGGACACCTGCTCCGGTGCCGCCACGTGCCCGTCGGACAGCACTTTCGCCGGGCAGCCGAGCGCTGCGGCGAACTTCGCCAGGGACGGCCGGGAATAGTGGTCACCACCCTCGGCCTCCTGAGCCTCGTCTATGACCGGCATACTGCGCCTGATCGCGATGCGTGTACTGCGCAAGTATGGAGTTGAGGTGTAAACGGAGCCGCGAAGATCAACGAGGGAGGCGCGGACGCCGCCGCGAAGCCCATGCCCGAGGGCACCGACCCCGCCCTGGCCTGCGTCTACTTCTCCCCGGTCGGCACCGCCTGGGCGACCGTCCACCCCATCGCCCAGGTACGCCCGGGGGAGCGGGTGCTGGTCACCGGCGCGTCCGGCGCGGTCGGCGCCATGGCCGTACGTTCGTACGGTGGGCCGGGGTGTAGACGGTCAGGTACAGGCAGTCCTCACTCATTCCCTCCCGTCCGGCCGTGCGCCGCCGCTGGGAGCTGACCACCGGACGGCTGTTCGTCGTCACGGCGTCGCGGTGGCGGCGGTCGCCTGACCGCGGACGGAGCGTCGGACGATTTCGGGACTTGGGACGACGCCGACCTACCCTCCCTGGTGGAGCGGAGCAGGGCACCAGCGTGCGTCGCCGACGTCTCGGCGATCGCAATGGGTCGCTCTGCCACGGCACCGCAACCTGCGGGAAGGCGCGCACCCGCTCTGGGCGAGTTCTACCGTGGGCTCGGGTGGAGGCAGGGCGGGCGGTCGGCTGGTGCGGTGGTAGTCGACGCATGCGGAAACTTTGGTTTACGTCGGCGCTTTCGTGAACTACAGTTGTCGAATGGCGGTCTATGAGATCACTCCAGAAGAGCAGGCAGAGCTCGACAAGGCCCTGTACGACGCCTTGAACCCCCTGGCCTCGGCCATCCGCTCCCGGGAGACCGGGTTGCCCACCGACCGTATGTGGGACGCGAGTCCGGTCGAAGTGGCGCTGTCCGTCCTGGCCGCGTGGAAGGCGCTGGACGGCGAGGTCAAGCGGCTCACGGAGCGGGCGGCAGTGACCGCCGGCTCCTACGGCGCGAGCTATGAGCAGTTGGGAGCCGTCTGGGGCATCACCCGGCAGGGGGCCCGCAAGAAGTGGCCCGGTGCCGTCAGCCGCCCAGCACCCGCGACAGCGGGCAACAGCGCGCTTGCGCTGTTCGGAGGGACTGCTGAGCTGGTGCAGTCGCCTTCCGGTGGCTGGGGTTGGACTGGTCGAGGCGCTGACGGAGCATCCGGCGCGGCCGCCGATGGGGCGCCGTATGCGAGCGCAGAGGAAGCAGCGGCCCACGCGGGCGCGTTCCTCAAGGAACATGCCCTCGCCGGCGATCAGTCCTAGAGCTGCTCACGTGGATCACCTGCGGCCGCAGATGAGGACGGCGGCGAGGTGGGGTGCGGCCTGGTAGGCGTTGGCGAGCTTGTCTGTTCGCATGGCCAGGACGCGCCATCGGTCGGGTAGCCGGGTCGCGACGCCGTGACCCGGCCCCCCTGAGACCCGGACGTGTCTGTTTCCGAGCATCACGGCTCAGACGTCTCTCAGTTGATGGTGCAGACCGCTCGGTGCAGGTGGGCCAGAGCCTCGCCGCTTACGGGGTAGGGACGTTCACTCGGCAGGAGTTGCCGGGCGACGTCCAGCTCTCCGCCCCGTACATGGGCGTGGATCGTGCGGGCCAGCGGTGTGACATCGGTGATGGAGACGATCCACTCGTCGGCATAGCGATGTGCTGCTTCGCCGGTGAGGCCGAGTTGTAGTGATCGGTGCGGAAGCGGCCGAAGGTGCAGGTCGCGTTCAGGGTCCCATTGCACCCGGGCGGGGGCTCGCCTCAACTGGCGCTTCCACGTGGCGCGGTCGGTGTGCAGTCCATGCTCGTAGTGGGACAGGCAGGCGTGTCGCAGTGCCCACTCGAAACCCTCCCGGGTGATCTCGATGGCGAGGACATTCTCCTGGCCTTCCTTGCTGCCCCACCCGCAGCGGTACATCATCCACAGGAACGACGGCTTGATCCACGTCATCCGGTCCCGCTGCCACTCCGCCGGGAAACGGCCGTCTCGGGCCGCCGCTGGACCGATCGCCGACGAGTACGCCTGGTAGACGGTGATCGTGCGGTCCGTGTGCAGGGCTCGGATCCGGTGCTTGGGTTCTGTCACTGGACCAGGGTGATCACACGTCTTCGCGCGCGCCATCGAATTACCGCGGCGGGAGGCCACCGAGTCTGCGCTAGCGGATGAGGGTGCAGGCGATGCTCGTGAAGGCGCGCGTACCGCACAACCCCTGCGGCACCTGCCCCAGGTGGCCCGAACGGCGGTGTGCGGTGGCTGCCCCCTCGGCCTTGGCGGAGCGTGGAAGGGCCCTGTCGCGAGCGACCGTCCCCGGAAGGAAGACCCGCGATGACCGAGAGCAGTAAGTCCAGAGCCGCATAACCCAGCATCACTGCGCGCAATGCCGAGGTCCGTGAGCGCTGTCCCTTCGACGACACCCAAGACTTCGAGGAGGCGCGCCGTGGCTTCGTCGGCACCGCCGAGAGCACCGTGGTGCGCGACAGGGACGGCAACAGCGTGTGGGACCTGGACGCGTACGACTTCCTCGACCAGGACTGCCCGGACACCGCCAACCCCAGCCTGTGGCGCCAGAGCCGCCTGGTGGCCCGGCACGGTCTGTTCGAGGTGGTTGAGGGCCTCTACCAGGTCAGGGGCTTCGACCTGTCGAACATGACGATCGTCGAGGGCGACCGCGGCGTCCTCGTGATCGACCCCCTCATCAGCGCGGAGACGGCCGCGGCGGCCCTCGCGCTGTACCGGCGCCACCGTGGGGAGCGCCCGGTGACCGGCGTGCTGTACACGCACAGCCACGTCGACCATTTCGGCGGCGTCAGGGGCGTGGTGAGTCAGGAGGACGTCGACGGCGGGGTGCCGGTCATCGCTCCGGAAGGCTTCCTGGAGCACGCGGTCAGCGAGAACGTGTACGCCGGGACGGCCATGGGCCGCCGCGCCGCCTACATGTACGGAGCCGCCCTGCCCGCCGGTGAGCGCGGACGGATCGGTGCCGGGCTCGGGCAGAGCACCTCCACCGGCGCTGTCGGGCTGATCCCGCCCACCTTGGACGTCACCCGCACCGGGCAGAGCGAGACCGTCGACGGCATCCGGATGGTCTTCCACCTCACCCCCGGTACCGAGGCACCGGCGGAACTGAACATCCACTTCCCCGACCGCGCCGCGCTGTGCATGGCCGAGAACGCCACGCACAACCTCCACAACCTGCTCACCCTGCGCGGAGCCCAGGTCCGCAACCCGCACGTGTGGGCCCACTACCTCACCGAGGCCATCCATCTGTTCGCGGGCAGCGTCGACGTGGCCTTCGCCTCCCACCACTGGCCGACGTGGGGCCGCGAGCGCGTCCTGACCTTCCTCTCCGAGCAGCGGGACTTGTACGCCTACCTGCACGACCAGACCCTGCGCATGCTCAACCCAGGCCTGACCCCGCTGGAGATCGCCGAGACCATCCAGTTGCCGCCGACCCTGGAACGCGCCTGGCACACCCACGGCTACTACGGCTCGGTCAGCCACAACACCAAGGCGATCTACCAGCATTACCTGGGCTGGTTCGACGGCAACCCGGCTCACCTGTGGGAGCATCCGCCGATCGAAGCCGCCACCCGCTACGTCGACTTCATGGGCGGCGCCGACGCCGTCCTGCGCCGCGCCCGCGACTCCTACGCCGCAGGCGACTTCCGCTGGGTCGCCCAGGTCGTCAACCACGTTCTGTTCGCCGACCCCGACAACACCGAAGCACGAGCCCTGCAGGCCAACGCCCTCGAACAGCTCGGCTACGGCAGCGAGAACGGCACCTGGCGCAACTTCTACCTCACCGGCGCCCTCGAGCTGCGCAAGGGCCTGGTCGGCACCCCGACTGTGACCGCCTCCCCGGACCTGATGCGCGCGCTCTCCCTCGACCAGCTCTTCGACTCCCTGGCAATTCGTGTGGACGGCCCTCGCAGTTGGCACGCCGACCTCGCGATCCGCTTCCACCTGCGCGACGCGGAGCCGATCACGGTGCGGCTGCGCAACGGCGTCCTGGTCCACACCACCGGAGCTGCACCCGACGCACACGAACCCGACACCGAGATCGCCCTGACCGAGGCCGACCTGCGCACGCTCCTCCTGGGCGGCACCGACCTCACCGACCTCGCCCGCCAGGGCCGCGCCGAGATCTCGGGCGACCCCGGCGGACTCGCCGAACTCCTCGGCTACCTCACCGCCCCCGATCCCGACTTCGCCATCGTCACCCCCTGAACCCCTCCATCCGACGGAGAAGAGGCACAGATGCCCGAAGAGGGCGCGCCCCTGGCCCGGGACGAACCGCCCGTGGGACGGCCCTCCGGCGCACAGCGGACCGCCAACCGGGATCAAGGGCCATCAAGCGCGCCACCGCGCCCTCACGCCCGTCAGCCGGCCAGCGCCGCGGCATCCCCTCGCCACCAGGCACCTGATCGGACACTCCTCACCCCCGGCTGCACCTCGTGCAGGTGGTGGCTGTCCGCCTTGGCCTCATCCATCCCGACACGCCGATCAGGCACAGACGAACGGAGCCAGTCAGGGCCGGATGCCGTGCGTTGCTGCTTCGCGTAGCGGTGCGCGTTCGGTAGTCCCGGTTCAGCCGCAGCAGTCGCAGCCAGGTCGGCAACCACATGCGTCGCCCTGCTCGGCACCGGCCGGAAGTACCGCTGCGGCCGGGGTCGCGCAGCAGCCCTTGCCCTGCCAGGCGTCGCGGCCTTCCTTGACGGCGATGGCGGCGATCACGAGGGCGGCGAGGGGGTCGGCCCAGGACCAGCCGAGGGTGGCGTTGAGGACCAGGCCGACCAGGAGCACGGCGGACAGGTAGGTGCACAGGAGCGTCTGCTTGGAATCGGCGACCGCGCTGGCGGAGCCGAGCTCGCGTCCGGCGCGGCGCTGGGCGGCGGACAGGAACGGCATGATCGCCAGCGACAGGGCGGCGATGACGATGCCCGGGACGGAGCGTTCGGCCTCGCCGGTGCCGGCCAGTGCGCGGACGGCGTCGACGCCGACGTACGCGGCGAGCGCGAAGAACGAGATTGCGATGATCCGCAGGGTGCGCTGTTCGCGTGCCTCGCGGACGGCGTGGTCGGAGGCGGAGAACTGCCAGGCGACCGCGGCGGCGGAGGAGACCTCGATGATCGAGTCGAGGCCGAAGCCGATCAGGGCGGTGGAGGAGGCGATCGTCCCGGCGGTGATCGCGACGGCCGCCTCGATCACGTTGTAGGTGATGGTGGCCGCGACCAGCAGCCGTATCCGCTGGGTGAGGACGTCGCGGCGGGCCGGGGAGGGACCTATGCCGATGGATATCTGGGCGGTCATCAACAGCAGCCCTTCTCGTCCGCGTCGGCACAGGTCTTGTCGGCCTCAACGGCCACCACGGCGGTGCGCAGGTCGTCCAGCGCGTGCCCGAGGCGTTCGTCGGCGAGCTCGTAGCGGGTGCGGCGGCCAACTGGCACCGCGACGACCAGGCCGCAGTCGCGCAGACACGCCAGGTGGTTCGACAGCCGGGTCCGGGAGATGTCCAGGGTGTCGGCGAGGTCGGCCGGGTGGGCCGGGGCCTCGCGCAGGGCGAGGAGGATCCGGCAGCGGATCGGGTCGGCGAGGGCGCGGCCGAACCGCGCCAGCACCTCGATGTCGGCAGCAAGAGTCAGCACACCGACGACAGTACACAGAATGCTGAATCCATAAAAGGCTGAACTGTATGTGCCGGCGGGCTGTCGCTCTGAAGACCGCCTCGGTCTTGGCGTCGTGCACGGTCACGTGGCCTGTGGTGACTGACACCTCTTGGCCGAGAGGCGTGCAGCGGCTTGTGAGGCAGCGGCATCGTCACCGGCGTAGCGGCAACGAAGCCAGCAGCGTTCATCAAAGGCCGCAGACGACGCTTTTGAAGATCCTTTCTGGTGAGCTGCGGCCCACGCGCGGCACGGTCCGGCATGGCGGCCGGTTCGGGTACTGCCCGCAGCATGTGGTCCTCAATGAGGCGCTGACCGTCCGGCAGCACCTGACGTTCTTCCGGACGGCCTACCGCCTGACCGATGTGCGCTACGCCGAGGTGGGAGCGCCGTTGCTCTGATGACACGCCGCCTGACCAGGCCCGTGGGTGCCCGGCGCGAGCCCGAAGCCTCTTTGGACCCGCCACGGCGGGTCCGGCCGGCTCCAGCCCTGGACGGTCCGGCTCTCCGGTACACCCCTTCCCGGCCCGGTGAGGTGCATCGCCCGCTGAGGAGGGTCAGGCGCCGGGAACGGTGACGACGATCTTGCCGACCTGTCCGCCGGCTTCCAGGTACCGGTGGGCCTCGGCGATGTCCTCCAGGGGGAAGGTCTTGTCGATGGTGGGGGTCAGCTCGCCCTTGGCGAGGCCGTCGGCCACGAAGGCGACCGCTTCGGCGCGGCGCCGGTCGTCGGTGGTGATCTCGAAGAGTTCGAACCCCCGGATGGTGAGGTGCTTGAAAAGGACCTCACCGACGTTGAGCGGGGTGGGGGTGCGGTCGAGGACGCCGTAGAGGACGAGGTGGGCCTCGTGGGCGGCGGCGGTGACGAGGTCGGCCAGAGCCGTGCCGCCGACCGGGTCGAAGATGATGCGGGCGCCCTGGCCGTCGGTCAGCTCCCGCACCCGGGCGGGAACGTCCTCCTCGGCGGTGGCGATGACCTCGTCCGCGCCGGCGTCCAGGAGCTGCCGGCGCTTGGCTCCGGTGCGGGTCAGGGCGATGGCGCGGGCGCCGGCCTTGTGAGCGACCTGGATGGCGGCGAGGCCGACGCTGCTGGAGGCCGCGGAGACCAGGACGGTGTCGCCGGGGCGGACGCCCGCGAGGTCGACCAGACCGCCGTAGGCGGTGATGAACTGCATCCACACCGAGGCCGCCTCCTCGAAGGAGAGCCGCTCGGGGTGGGCGACGACCGCGTGGGCGGGGGCGAGAACCGCCTCCCCGTGCACGCCATAGTCGGTCATGGTGAACGACGGCACCACGCTGACCGCCTCACCCACGCTCAGCCCGCGCACGCCGTCACCGAGAGCCTCGACCACTCCGGCCGCCTCGTAGCCGATGCCGGAGGGGAAGACGGGATCGGTGCCGTACTGGCCGAGCCGGAACATCGACTCCGCCCGGTTCAGGCCCAGCGCCCGGGTCCGGATCAGGACCTCACCCGGCCCGGGCTCGGGCACGGGGGCCTCCTCCAGATGCAGGACTTCGGGTCCGCCGGTCTGATGGAAACGGACGACGCGGTGCATGCGTGGCTCCTTGGTGCGGTTCGGTGCGCTGCCGGTGTCGCACCGGCTCTTCCTCCACCCTGCCCCCAAGGTTCGATGAGTGTCAAATTTTGACCGCCATCGAAATATGTACGCCGAGGCCGGCGCCACCCCTCACTCGACGTTCGAGCCGGCCTCCGCCGCGCAGGCCGCGATCACGGCCGAGAGTAGGCCGGGGAACCGCTCCTCCATCTCGTCGGCGCGCAGCGTGTTCATCTTGGTCACGCCCACGTAGTACTGCCGGATCACTCCCGCTTCGCGCAGCACGTTGAAGTGGTGGGTGAGCGTGGAGACGGAGACCGGTGCCTCGAACGTGCCACAGCTCATGTCCTCGCCCTTGCGCACGAGCTGGGAGACCACCGTCCGGCGCACCGGGTCCACCAGCGCCTCCATCACCTGCTGGAGATCCACCTGGGCGAGGTCGGGATGATCCACTGTCCGGGGGGTGGTGCGGGGGCGGGCCACGGTCAACTCCTAGAGGCGATACCAGCAACTCACCCATACTACGACTGTCATCGAAGTAATGGTCAGGGCTAGCTAGCCGGCTGAGAACGCCTGGCGGCGGGCGAGGGGTACGAGGGCGGCGGGTATGTCCTCGTGGATGGACTCGGGGGCGCGCTGAACGGTCGGCAGCTTCGAACGCGGGCCTACGAAACAATGGACGCAAACGGCCTTCGCAGGGTCCGTCTGTACGATGCTCGGGCGTCTTGCCTCACGTACCTCGCCACCCACGGTGTGCCGGATCACCTGCTCGCCAGGTGGGCCGGGTACACCAACGTGAAGACGACGAAGAAGTGGTACGTGAAGCCGGACGTGGCGGACCTGCTTCCAGCGGCGGGGGCGTGGGGAGGTCTCGTAGGGGGCGTGTGACAGATCGTGACAGATGAAGGTGTGAACCCGTGACCGAAGGCAAGACCGAGACGCTGCAATACCGCTTTGACGGGCCAGAACACCTACCAGTCCTCATCTTGGGGCCGTCCCTCGGTACCACCTGGCACATGTGGGACCGGCAGGTGCCCGAGCTGGCGCAGCAGTGGCGGGTCTTCCGGTTCGACCTGCCCGGGCACGGGGGCGCCCCCGCACATCCGTCGGGCTCGGTCGCCGAGCTCACCACGCGTCTGCTGGCCACGCTCGACGGACTCGGCGTGCAGCGCTTCGGCTACGCCGGCTGTGCGTTCGGCGGCGCCGTCGGCATCGAGCTGGCCCTGCGGCACCCCGAGCGCCTCGCCTCCCTCGCGCTGATCGCGGCGTCGCCGCGGTTCGGAACGGCCGACGAGTTCCGCCAGCGCGGCGTGATCGTCCGTACCAACGGACTCGACCCCATCGCCCGCAGCGCGCCGGAGCGCTGGTTCACCGGCGGGTTCGCCGCCGCCCAGCCGGCGATCACCGAGTGGGCCGTGCAGATGGTGCGGACCACCGACCCCGGCTGCTACATCGCCGCCTGCGAGGCGCTCGCCGCGTTCGACGTGCGCGGTGAACTCGGGCAGGTCGGCGTCCCGACCCTGGTCCTCGTCGGCTCCGACGACCAGGTCACCGGCCCCGCCGAGGCCCGTACGCTGGTCGCCGGCATCCCGGACTCCCGCCTCGCCGTCGTCCCCGGCGCCTCCCACCTGGTTCCGGTCGAGCAGCCCGCAGCCGTCACCGACCTGCTGGTCCGGCATTTCGGCACCGCCTGGCAGACCGCCCACGACGCCTCCACCGGCCAGATCGCCGTCCCGGCCGCCCGCGCCACGACGGCCGCCGCCCAGCCCGTCGGGCCCGCCGCCCACGCCGTCGTCCCCGGGGCCGCACCCGTCGCGCCCGGCCTCTCCGCCGCCCCCGTCCAGCCGGCCATGGCCCCGCCACCCCAGGCGGCCGCGCCCATCGCCGAGATCGCCCCGCCCGCCGTGCCGCCGCAGGTCCCGGCGCAGGGGCGGCCCGACCCCTACGACGCGGGGCTCAAGGTGCGCCGGGAAGTGCTCGGCGACGCGCACGTCGACCAGGCGCTGGCGCAGGCCGACGAGTTCTCCGGGGACTTCCAGGAGCTCCTCACCCGGTACGCCTGGGGCGAGATCTGGGACCGTCCGGGCCTGGACCGGCGCACCCGCAGCTGCATCACCCTCACCGCCCTGGTCGCCGGCGGCCACCTGGAGGAACTCGCGCCGCACCTGCGGGCCGCACTGCGCAACGGCCTCACTCCGGGAGAGATCAAGGAAGTGCTGCTGCAAGCGGCCGTCTACTGCGGCACACCCGCCGCGAGCAGGGCTTTCCGAGTGGCGCAGCAGGTCGTCCGCGAGGAGACCACGCCGCCGGAGTGAGTCCCACCCGGCCGCGGGCCCGGGTGCGGCGGCAGGATGGAGTCATGAAGCTGACCAAGAAGTCGCACGCCTGCGTCCGCCTGGAGAAGGACGGGCGGACGCTCGTCCTGGACCCCGGCGCGTTCAGCGAGGAGGACGCCGCCCTCGGCGCGGACGCCCTGCTCGTCACCCACGAGCACCCCGACCACTTCGACGAGCCGCGGCTGCGTGCCGCGATGGAGAAGAACCCGGCCGCCGAGATCTGGACCCTGAAGTCGGTCGCGGAGAAGATCTCGGCGGCGTTCCCGGGCCGCGTGCACACCGTCGGACACGGCGACACCTTCACCGCCGCCGGGTTCGACGTGCAGGTCCACGGCGAGCTGCACGCGGTGATCCACCCGGACATCCCCCGCGTGACCAACGTCGGCTTCCTCGTCGACGGCGGCAAGGTCTTCCACCCCGGCGACGCCCTCACCGTCCCCGACCGGCCGGTCGAGACGCTGATGCTCCCCGTCATGGCGCCCTGGAACAAGATCTCCGAGGTCATCGACTACGTCCGCGAGGTGAAGCCGCAGCGCGCCTACGACATCCACGACGCCCTGCTCACCGACCTGGCCCGGCCGATCTACGACCGTCAGATCGGCGAGCTCGGCGGCTCGGAGCACCTGCGGCTGACCCCGGGGGAGTCCGCGCGCGTGTGAGGCCGGCGACCGGGGGCTCCCGGGCGGCCGGGGTTGTCAGTGCCGCCCGGTAGGTTGTGGGACATGCGCATCGCCACCTGGAACGTGAACTCGATCACCGCCCGCCTGCCGAGGCTGCTCGCCTGGCTGGAGAGCAGCGGCACCGACGTGCTGTGCCTCCAGGAGGCCAAGGTCGCCGAGGAGCAGTTCCCCTTCGACGAGCTGCGGGAGAAGGGCTACGAGGCGGCGGTCCACGCCACCGGCAGGTGGAACGGCGTGGCGGTGCTCTCCCGCGTAGGCCTCGAGGACGTGGTCAAGGGGCTGCCCGGCGACCCCGGCTACGACGGGATCCAGGAGCCCCGCGCCATCTCCGCCACCTGCGGCCCGGTCCGCGTCTGGTCGGTGTACGTGCCGAACGGGCGCGAGGTGGAGCACCCGCACTACGCCTACAAGCTCCAGTGGTTCGAGGCCCTGCGTGCCGCCGTCGAGGGTGACGCCGCCGGTGACCGTCCCTTCGCGGTGATGGGCGACTACAACGTCGCGCCGACGGACGAGGACGTCTACGACCGCGCCGCCTTCGAGGGCTCCACCCACGTCACCCCCGCCGAGCGCGCCGCCCTCGCCTCCCTGCGCGGCACCGGCCTGACCGACGTGGTCCCGCGCCCCCTGAAGTACGACCACCCCTTCACCTACTGGGACTACCGGCAGCTCTGCTTCCCCAAGAACCGCGGTATGCGCATCGACCTGGTGTACGGCAACGAGCCCTTCGCCAAGGCCGTCACCGACTCCTACGTCGACCGCGAGGAGCGCAAGGGCAAGGGCGCCTCGGACCATGCACCGGTCGTGGTGGACCTGGACGTGTAGGACCCGCCCCGGCGGCCCGCGCATCCGCCCCGGCGGCCCGCGCACCCGCCCCGGCCACCCCTCCCGCTGAGCCGCCCCGACGCCCCCTCATCCGCTCCCGCCTGTCCGCCGTCGTCTCCGTCCTGCGTGCCCTGTGGTGCATACGGCGGTACGAATGACAGTCTGGAGGTATGAACATCCCCTTCCTGGGCCGGCGGCGCGAAGACCCCCGCGTCCACGACGCCGAGGGCATCGGTGAGCTGCTCGCCGACTGCGACCTGCTGCGCTCACAGGCGTCGCGGGAGGGTGTCCGGCTCGACGACTCGGCGGCGTCCCTGGAGCAGCTGGACCAGGTGCTGCCCCGCTGGCGGAGCGACGAGGAGATCCTGAACTGGCTCGGCAACGACGCCGGTCTGTACCTCGGCACCGTGATCGTGCGCACCGTGCCCGGCGCCGCCTGGTCCATCCGGGCCGACGGTCAGCCGGTCGTCCGGCTCGCCTCCGGCCGGGAGTTCGACGTGGTGGCGTCCGGCCACGAGTGGGCGGCGGACGGGGTGCCCGAGCTCTCGCAGCTGTACGGCGAAGTCGCGGAGACGTGACCCCCGGCCCCGAGGAGCGCCGTAAATAGGGCTAATGCCCGAAGGTGCGTGTCGTCGGCATGCCCGTCGTCCGTCCCGCTACGTTGCAGTCCTCGGGCCGCGCGCAGAGGACGCACGGGACACACGAGACGCACGGGACACGCGAGACGCGCACGACGCGCAGGGGGTACGCAGGGGTGCAGCCGGAGATCACTGCTCGCGCAGCGGATCGGCCGTCACGACAGGTCGTCCGCGGGCGGGGAGAAGGTCAGCTGCACGGCCGCCCTAGGCCCGATGGGAGTTGCGGGGCGCCGGTGCCGGCGCCGGCAGGGGGCTCGTCGCCACCCGGGTCACGTCCCCGACGAGCTCGACGACATCCGGCCCGTAGGCCTGCGAGTTGACCACCTTGAGCAGCAGCACGAAGGAGTTGTTGCCGTGCTTGCGGGCCAGCTTCTCGTGGTGACGCGCGAGGTAGCGGGTGGCCGCCTGGTTGTTGATCGCGCGCTGGCCGCAGAACAGGAACGCGGGGCGGGCCTCGCGCCGGTCCCCGGCGGTGAGCCGCGCCAGCAGGACGTACTCCGTGACGCCCGGGTCCATGCGGTAGCGCTCGCCGCCTATCTGGAACGCCCCGCGGTCCGGGCCCGGCTCCGGGTCGATGTTGATCCGCACCCCGGGCAGCATGGCCGCCATGTGGGCCACCATGCGCCGGTTCGATCCCGGGCCGCCCACGCAGAACTCCGTCCGTTCGCCGAAGCCCTGATGGACCATGTCCTGCGTGACCACCTGCAGGTGCGCGCCGCAGTCCTTGATCAGCCCGGACAGTTCCAGCAGCGCGAAGACGTCGAAGCGGTGGACGGCCGGTTCGGAGGCGGCCGGGTCCCGGTTGACGACGAGCAGCGACTCGGAGTTCTCCGGCAGCCCGAAGAACGCCTGCTTGCGGCGGAGCTTCCGCTTCAGCAGGTACGTACGGGCGAGCCAGCCCAGCGCGGCGCTGATGCCGGCCGCGACCACACCCAGGACGATGTTGCGCACGTCGTCAGTCATGGGCGCGCATGCTAGCGGGCATCGGTGAACCGGTGTTCGACGGGTCGCGGCGGACATGCTCCTGACGCGGCCATGGCGATCAACTAAGCTGCCCGAACGGCCTTTTCACTGGAGGTGCGGATGCGTCGCCCTGTCGCACGGAATCTGACGGTCCTGGCGGTCTCTGCCGCCGTGGTGTCGGTGGGGGCGGCAGCGCCACCCGCCGCCCAGAGCAGGCCCGTCGCCCCGAAGACCCCGGTCGCCGTCGGACACGGCGGTGCGGTCGCCAGCGTCGACCCGGACGCCTCGGCCGCCGGCATCGAGGTCCTGCGCAAGGGCGGCAACGCCGTCGACGCGGCCGTGGCCACCGCCGCCGCGCTCGGCGTCACCGAGCCCTACTCGGCCGGCATCGGGGGAGGGGGGTACTTCGTCTACTACGACGCCAAGTCCCGCACGGTGCGCACCATCGACGGCCGGGAGACCGCACCGCTCACCGCCGACGAGAAGCTCTTCACGGAGAACGGGAAGCCCATCCCCTTCGCCGAGGCCGTCAGCAGCGGCCTCGCCGTCGGCACCCCGGGCACGCCCGCCACCTGGCAGAGCGCCCTCGACCGGTGGGGCAGCCGGAAGCTCGGCTCCGTCCTCGCGCCCGCCGAGCGTCTGGCCCGGAACGGCTTCACCGTCGACGACACCTTCCGCTCCCAGACCGCCGCCAACGAACAGCGGTTCCGCTACTTCCCGGACACCGCCGAGCTGTTCCTGCCCGGCGGTGAACTCCCGGTCGTGGGCTCCACGTTCAAGAACCCGGACCTGGCGCGCACCTACGAGGAGCTGAGCCGCAAGGGCGTCGGCGCCCTCTACCGCGGCGAGCTCGGCGAGGACGTCGTCGCCACCGTCAACGAGCCGCCCGTCGACCCCGGCTCCGGCTGGAACGCCCGCCCCGGCGACTTGTCCGCCGAGGACCTCGCGGCCTACGAGGCCACGTTCCAAAAGCCCACCCGGACCTCGTACCGCGGTCTGGGCGTCTACTCCATCGCACCCTCCTCCTCCGGAGGCACCACGGTCGGCGAGGCCCTCAACATCCTGGAGCGGACCGACCTCTCCACGGCGAGCAAGGCCCGCTACCTGCACCGCTTCATCGAGGCGAGCCGCATCGCGTTCGCCGACCGCGGGCGCTGGGTCGGTGACCCCGCCTTCGAGGACGTACCGACCGAGGAACTGCTGGCGCAGCGGTACGCCGACTCCCGCGCGTGCCTGATCAAGGACGACGCGGTCCTCACCAGTCCTCTCGCGCCCGGGGACCCCCGGCACCCGGCCCCCTGCGCGGGCGGTGGAACGGCGGCGCCGACGACGTACGAGGGCGAGAACACCACGCACCTCACGGTCGCCGACAAGTGGGGGAACGTCGTCGCCTACACGCTCACCATCGAGCAGACCGGCGGCAGCGGCATCACCGTGCCCGGTCGCGGCTTCCTGCTCAACAACGAGCTGACGGACTTCTCCTTCGCCCCCGCCAACCCGGCCGTCCACGACCCGAACCTGCCCGGGCCCGGCAAGCGCCCGCGATCCTCGATCGCGCCGACGATCGTCCTGGACCGGCACCACCGGCCGGTCGTGGCGGTCGGTTCGCCCGGCGGCGCCACCATCATCACCACCGTGCTCCAGACGCTCACCGGCTTCCTCGACCGCGGCCTCCCGCTCGTCGACGCGATCGCCGCACCGCGCGCCAGCCAGCGCAACGCCGCGCAGACCGAGCTCGAACCCGGCCTGTACGACAGCGGCGTGCGGGCGGACCTGGAGGCGCTCGGGCACTCCTTCAAGCTCAACCCGGAGATCGGCGCGGCGACCGGTGTGCAGCGGCTGCCGGACGGCAGGTGGCTGGCCGCCGCCGAGAAGGAACGACGCGGCGGCGGCTCGGCGATGGTGGTGCGGCCCGCGCGCTGAGGCCGGTGGGGCGGGCCCCAGGCCCGCTCACAGTTCGGGGACGGGCCGCTCGGGCGTCCGGAACGCCAGCCGCCCGTCCTCGGCGTCGACCGTCACCCGGCCGCCCTCAGCGACCCGGCCGTCGAGCAGCAGCCGGGACAGCTCGTTGTCGACCTCGCGCTGGATGGTGCGACGCAACGGGCGGGCGCCGTACTCCGGCTGGTAGCCGCGCTCGGCGATCCAGTCCACGGCCGCGTCGGTGAACTCGACGGTGATGCCCTGCGCGTGCACCATGCGGCGGGTCTGCTCCAGGAGCAGGCTGGTGATCTGCCGCAGCTGCTCGCCGCTGAGCTGGCGGAAGACGACGATCTCGTCGATGCGGTTGAGGAACTCGGGCCGGAAGTGCTCGCGCAGCGGACGCAGCACCTGCTCGCGCCGGGCCTCCTCGTCGGCCTCCGAACCGCCGGCGCCGAAGCCGATGCCCGCACCGCGCCGGGTGATCACGTCGGATCCCAGGTTGCTGGTCATCACGACGACCGCGTTGGTGAAGTCCACGGTCCGGCCCTGGGAGTCGGTGAGGCGCCCGTCGTCGAGGACCTGGAGCAGGATGTTGAAGACGTCCGGATGCGCCTTCTCCACCTCGTCCAGCAGGAGCAGCGAGTACGGGTGGCGGCGGACCACCTCGGTGAGCTGACCAGCCTCCTCGTGCCCGACGTAGCCGGGCGGGGCGCCGACCAGCCGGCTGACGGTGTGCCGCTCCTGGTACTCGCTCATGTCCAGGCGGACCATGCGGTCCTCGCTGCCGAACAGGGCCTCGGCCAGCGCCCGGGCCAGCTCGGTCTTGCCCACGCCGGTCGGGCCGAGGAAGAGGAAGCTGCCGATGGGCCGGTCGGGGCTGGCGAGTCCGGCGCGGGAGCGCAGTACGGCGTCGGAGACGACCCGTACGGCCTCCTCCTGGCCGACGACCCGCTCGTGGAGGTGGGACTCCAGACCCAGCAGCCGCTCCTTCTCCTCCTGGGTGAGGCTGCTGACCGGGATGCCGGTCTGCCGGGAGACCACCTCGGCGATGGACTCGGTGCGGACGACCAGGTTCAGGCCCTCGTCGGCCTCGCCGCCGCCGGTGGCCTCGGAGATGCGCTGCTTCAGCCCGGAGATCTGGTCGCGCAACTGCATGGCCCGTTCGTACTGCTCGTCCGCGACCGCCTGCTCCTTGTCCCGGACGAGCTGGTCGACCTCGCGCTCCATCGCCCGCACGTCCGTGCCCTTGGTGCGGGCCCGCAGGCGCACCCGGGCACCGGCCTGGTCGATCAGGTCGATGGCCTTGTCCGGCAGCCGGCGGTCGGTGAGGTAGCGGTCGGACATCTCCACGGCCGCCACCAGCGCCTCGTCGGTGTAGCGGACCTGGTGGTGGGCCTCGTAGCGGTCGCGCAGGCCGCGCAGGATCTCGATCGCGTCGGCGGGGGTGGGCTCCGGCACCAGGATCGGCTGGAACCGGCGGGCGAGCGCCGCGTCCTTCTCGATCTTGCGGTACTCCTCCAGCGTCGTCGCGCCCACGATGTGCAGCTCGCCGCGGGCCAGGGCGGGCTTGAGGATGTTCCCGGCGTCCATCGAGCCGCCCTCGCCGCCACCGCCCGCGCCGACGACGGTGTGCAGCTCGTCGATGAAGATGATCAGCTGGTCGGAGTGGGCGCGGATCTCGCCCACGATGTTGTTCATGCGCTCCTCGAAGTCGCCGCGGTAGCGGGTGCCGGCGACCACGCCCGTCAGGTCCAGCGCGACCACCCGGCGCCCGACCAGCACGTCGGGCACGTCGCCGTCGGTGATGCGCTGGGCGAGCCCCTCCACGACGGCGGTCTTGCCGACGCCCGCGTCACCGATCAGGACCGGGTTGTTCTTGCCCCGGCGGGAGAGCACCTCGACGGTCTGCTCGATCTCCTCCTCGCGCCCGATCACCGGGTCGATCCGGCCCTGCTGGGCCAGCTCGGTGAGGTCGCGGCCGTACTTGTCCAGCGTCGGCGTGTTCGTGGCCCGCGGTCCCTCGGCGCGCCCGCCCTTCGCGGTGTCCTGCGGCTCCGTCGGCAGGCCCGAGGGGGCGAAGCGGGCCGCGTTCAGGATGTGCCCGGCGGCCGAGTCCGGGTTGGCGGCCAGGGCGCTGAGCACGTGCTCCGGGCCGATGTACCCGGTGCCGGTCGAGCGGGCCAGTTCGTGCGCGTCGAGCAGGGCGCGTTTGACGGCCGGGGTGAGGGACAGCGAGGTCGGCGGCGGGACCTCGCCCGGCGGGTGCTGCACCGGGCCGGTCCGCTCGTCGATCTGCGACGCCAGGGCGTCCGGGTCGGCGCCCGCCCGGCTGAGCAGGCCCCGGGTCGGCTCGGTGGAGAGGGCGGCCCGCAGCAGGTGCTCGGTGTCCAGGTCCCGGCTGCCGTGCTCGGCGGCGTACTGGGCCGCGCCGCGCACCAGCTCCCGGGCCGGCTGGCTGAGCAGCCTGCCGATGTCGATCTGCCGCGGCCTCGGCCCGCCGAAGAAGCGTGCCAGGAATTCCGCGAACGGGTCGCCCTCCGGTCCCATGAAGCCGCTGGTCATCGTGTACGGACCTCCGCTGCATCGCTGATCGACGTGCCGGGGCCGGGTAACCCGGCCGGGGCGCGGTCATGCCCAACATGACACGATCTGTTCCGGCGGGCATGTCCGGGAAGCCCGGGCACCGCGGGCCCCGGTCGCGCCCCGCGCGAGCGGACGCGCAGGTCTCGGCAGGCGTCCCGGCCGGTCGGGCGCCTGGTCCCGCCAGGCCTCCCGTACCCGGCGGACCCCCAGGCTCACGGCCGTTCGCGCGATCGGACACCTGGCCTCGGCAGGCTTCCCGCGAGGTGGGACCGCTGATCTCAGCCGGTCTCCCGCGAGGTTGGGACCCCTGATCTCAGCCGGTCTCCGGCGAGATGGGACCCCTGATCTCAGCCGGTCTCCCGCGAGGTGGGACCCCTGATCTCAGCCGGTCTCCGGCGAGGTGGGACCCCTGATCCCAGCCGGTCTCTGGCGAGGTGGGGGCGCACAGGCCCCGGCACGCTTCCGCGCGGGCGGACGCGCAGGCCTCAGCAGGCGTCCCGTGACGTCAGGACGCGCGGTCCGCCGTCCGTGATGGCGACCGTGTGCTCCACGTGGGCCGCCCGGGAGCCGTCGTTGGTGCGCAGGGTCCAGCCGTCGGGGGCGCAGTGGTAGTCGTCCCGGCCGCCGGCGATCAGCATCGGCTCGATGGCGATGACCATGCCGTGGCGCAGCGGCAGCCCGCGTCCCGGCCGGCCCTCGTTGGGCACGCCCGGGTCCTCGTGCATGCTGCGGCCGATGCCGTGGCCGCCGAAGTCCTCCATGATCCCGTAGCCGGCGGTCCGGCACACCGTGCCGATGGCGTGCGCGATGTCGCCGATGCGGTTGCCGACGACGGCGGCGTCGATGCCCGCAGCGAGGGCCCGCTCGGCGGTCTCGATCAGCGTCAGGTCCGCCGGGCGCGGGGTGCCCACGACGAAGCTGACCGCCGAGTCGCCGGCCCAGCCGCCCAGGGTCGCTCCGCAGTCGAGGGAGACGAGGTCGCCGTCGCGCAGCCGGTAACCGTCCGGGATGCCGTGCACGATCGCGTCGTTCACCGAGGCGCACAGGACGGCCGGGAACGGGACCGGCGCGAAGGAGGGCCGGTACCCGAGGAACGGCGAACCGGCGCCCGCCTCCCGCAGCACCTCCCGTGCCACCGCGTCCAGCTCCAGCAGGGACACGCCCACGTCCGCGGCGTTCCGGGCCGCGGTCAGGGCGCGGGCGACCACCTGGCCGGCCGCGTACATGGCATCGATCGATGAGTCCGTCTTCAGTTCCACCATGCCAATTACTATACCGGTATTTGAATTGGGTCGATCACTCGGCCGACCGACGCGGGTCCGGTACGGGAAGCCGGTATTAGAATGACGCCATGGTGCGCACCCCCCTGACCCCCGAAGAGCGTGAACGCGGCGAGCAGCTCGGCCGGCTGCTGCGCCTGGCCCGCGGCGACCGGAGCATGACGGAGGTCGCGGCGGTGGCGGGCATCTCCGCCGAGACCCTGCGCAAGATCGAGACCGGTCGCGCGCCCACCCCGGCCTTCTTCACGGTGGCGGCGCTGGCCCGCGCGCTCGGGCTGTCCATGGACGACCTGGTGGGTCGCTGCGTGCTGACGGCGGTGCCGGGGGCGGCCTGACACCGCCCGACGGGCACGGCCCGAGCGGCCCGAGGGCCGTCACAGCCGCCCCACCCGCCCCACCACTCACCCACAGGAGTGCGAAAGGCGATCGACACCCCGGCTTGGCGACGATGGTCTTGGCAAGCCCCGCCGGCCAGGCATACGTTCGTCCCTCTACGGTCCGCTCTACGGGCGTAGAGGCTCTGACGTCGTGTCGAAGGAGCAGCTCATGGCCAACGTCGTACGTGCCGCTCTGGTCCAGGCCACCTGGACCGGCGACACCGAGTCCATGGTGGCGAAACACGAGGAGCACGCCCGCGAGGCGGCCCGTCAGGGGGCCGAGGTCATCGGCTTCCAGGAGGTCTTCAACGCCCCCTACTTCTGCCAGGTCCAGGACCCCGCGCACTACCGCTGGGCCGAGCCGGTCCCCGACGGCCCGACGACCCGCCGCATGCAGGCCCTCGCGCGCGAGACCGGCATGGTGATCGTCGTCCCCGTCTTCGAGGTCGAACAGTCGGGCTTCTACTACAACACCGCGGCCGTGATCGACGCCGACGGCACCGTCCTCGGTACGTACCGCAAGCACCACATCCCGCAGGTCAAGGGCTTCTGGGAGAAGTTCTACTTCCGCCCCGGCAACCTGGGCTGGCCGGTCTTCGACACCGCCGTCGGCAAGGTCGGCGTCTACATCTGCTACGACCGGCACTTCCCCGAGGGCTGGCGGCAACTCGGCCTCGGCGGCGCCCAGCTGGTCTACAACCCCTCCGCCACCCACCGCGGGCTCTCCTCCCACCTGTGGCGCCTGGAGCAGCCCGCCGCGGCCGTCGCCAACGAGTACTTCGTCGCCGCCATCAACCGGGTCGGGCAGGAGGAGTACGGGGACAACGACTTCTACGGGACCTCGTACTTCGTCGACCCGCGCGGCCAGTTCGTCGGCGAGACCGCCAGCGACACCGAGGAGGAACTCGTCGTCCGCGACCTGGACTTCGACCTCATCGAGGAGGTGCGGCAGCAGTGGGCCTTCTACCGCGACCGCCGCCCCGACGCCTACGAAGGGCTGGTGCGGCCGTGACCAAGGACCTCTTCGGCCGTCACCGGGCCGTCCTGCCCGACTGGCTCGCCCTGTACTACGAGGACCCGCTGGAGATCACCCACGGCGAGGGCCGGCACGTCTGGGACGCCGCCGGCAACAAGTACCTCGACTTCTTCGGCGGCATCCTCACCACGATGACCGCGCACGCCCTGCCCGAGGTGACCAAGGCGGTGAGCGAGCAGGCGGGTCGGATCATCCACTCCTCGACCCTCTACCTCAACCGGCCCATGGTCGAACTCGCCGAGCGCGTCGCCCACGTCTCCGGCATCCCCGACGCCCGTGTCTTCTTCACCACCTCCGGCACCGAGGCCAACGACACCGCCCTGCTGCTCGCCACCGCCCACCGGCGCAGCAACACCATCCTGGCGATGCGCAACAGCTACCACGGCCGTTCCTTCAGCGCCGTCGGCATCACCGGCAACCGCGGCTGGTCCCCGACCTCGCTCACCCCGCTCCAGACGCTGTACGTCCACGGCGGCGTCCGCACCCGCGGCCCCTACGCGCACCTGGACGACCGCGCGTTCATCGACGCCTGCGTGGCCGACCTGGAAGACCTGCTGGGGCACACCCGCGCCCCCGCCGCGCTGATCGCCGAACCCGTCCAGGGCGTCGGCGGCTTCACCTCCCCGCCCGACGGGCTCTACGCGGCCTTCCGCGAGGTGCTGCACGAGCGGGGCATCCTGTGGATCGCCGACGAGGTGCAGACCGGGTGGGGCCGCACCGGCGAGCACTTCTGGGGCTGGCAGGCCCACGGGCGAAGCGGCCCGCCCGACATCGTGACCTTCGCCAAGGGCATCGGCAACGGGATGTCGATCGGCGGCGTCATCGCCCGCGCCGAGATCATGAACTGCCTCGACGCCAACAGCATCTCCACCTTCGGCGGTACCCAGGTCACCATGGCGGCCGGCCTCGCCAACCTCTCCTACCTGCTGGAACACGACCTCCAGGGCAACGCCCGGCGCGTCGGCGGACTGCTCATCGAGCGGCTGCGCGGCGTCGCCGCCCAGGTGCCGCACGTGCGGGAGGTGCGCGGGCGGGGGCTGATGATCGGCGTCGAGCTGACCCGGCCCGGCACCGACGAGGCCGCCCCCGAAGCGGCGTCCACCGTGCTGGAGGAGGCCCGCGCGGGCGGGCTGCTCATCGGCAAGGGCGGCGGCCACAGCACCAGCGTCCTGCGCATCGCACCGCCGATGTCCCTCACCGTCGCGGAGGCCGAGGAGGGCGCCGCGATCCTGGACCGCGCCCTGCGGAGCATCTGACAGCAGCGCCCCGAGCAGAGGAACCGCCGCCATGACCTCCACCTCGGACACCTCGTGCACCTCATGTACCTCGGACACCTCGTGCACCTCGGACACCTCCAACACCTCGGACGGCTCGAAGGACCCGGAAGCCCGGGAAGCCCCGGGCCCGTCGGAGGCGACCGAGGCCTCGCAACGGCAGTCCTGGGAGCCCGCCCTGTCGGTCCGCCAGGTCCTCACCCTGGAGCGGGTGCTCGCCGGGCAGCCGGAGGTCGTGGCCGGCGCGGACCGGCTCGACCGGCCCGTGCGCTGGGTGCACGTCGCCGAGGCAGCCGACGTCGGAGTGATGCTCAGGGGCGGGGAGATGGTGCTCACCACCGGAGTGCTGCTCGCCGGCGACGAGGACAAGCAGGGGGAGTACGTCCGCTCCCTGCACCGGGCGGAGGCCGCGGCCGTCGTGCTCGGCCTCGGCCGGGCCTTCCCCACCCCGCCGGAGGTGATGCGCCGGGTGGCGGAGCGGTGCGGGCTGCCGATGGTCGTCCTGCACCGCCCGTTCCCCTTCGCCGAGCTGACCGAGGAGGTGCAGTCCCGCCTGCTGCGGCGCGAGTTCGCCGCCGTCAGCCTCTCCGAGGCCGTACGCACCGAGCTGACCGGCCTGATCACCGCGGGCGCCCCGGTGCAGCGCCTGCTCGACGAGGTGGCCCGGCACGGCGGCTGCCCGGTCGTCGTCACCAACCTCGCCCACCGCGTCCTCGCCACGGCGGGGGAGCGGCCCGCGGTCGACGACGTGCTCCGGGACTGGGAGCGCATCGCCCGACAGGCCGGTGCCGAGGCGTCCGACGACTGGATCCGTGCCGAGTTGAGCTGCCGCGGGGAGCGCTGGGGAAGGCTGGTGCTGTGCGGCTACCGGGGTGACCGGGCCGCCGGACGGCTGCTCGCCGACCGCGCCGCCGAGGCCCTCGTCCTGCACCGCATGCTCGGCCCCGGCGGGGCCCGCGCCGGGACCTCCGCGGGACCGGCCGGGGCCTGGGACTCCTGGGAGGAGCAGTCCGCGCGGAGTCTGCTCACCGACCTGGTCAGTGGCGCCGTACCGGCACGGCAACTGCTGACCCGGGCACGGGCCGCCGGGCTGCCGGTCAACCGGCGCGTCTTCGTCCCGCTGGTCGTCCGCGGCCGGGACCCCGCCCGGCCGGCCCGCGTGCTGCGGATGCTGGGCCTGTCCGGGATCGTCGCCGAACTCGCCGACGGCACCAGCGCCGTCCTGCTCAGTCTCGCCCCCGATCAGGACGCCGGAGCGCTGACCGCGCGCTTCGCGGCCCGGCTGCGCGCGGAGCCGGAGTCCGCCCACGCCGTGGTGGCGGCCGCCGACGCCCGCTGCGCCTGGGACGACGTACCCGCCGGCCTGCGGGAGGCCCGGCACGTGGCCGACGCCGTCGCCGTCTCCGCGGCCCCCCTCGACCTGCCGCCCGTCGTGCGCCTGCGCGACATCCACCTGCGCGGGTTGGTCCGGCTGCTGCGTGACGACCCGCACGTGCAGACCTTCGCCGAGCGGGAGCTCGACGGGCTGCTCCGGGGCCCCGACGAGGACCTGCTGGCCGTCCTGCGCACCTACCTCGCCACCGGCCGCAACAAGTCCCGCACCGCCCAGCTCCACCACGTGTCCCGGCCGGCCCTCTACCGCCGCCTGGAGGCGATACAGGGCCGGCTCGGCGTGAACCTCGACGACTTCGAGCAGGCCGCCTCCGTCCACATCGCGCTCCTCGCCCACGACGCACAACAGGGGTGACACCGTGCAATGCCCGACCCCCGCAGACGTGACACCGTGCCACTCATCCGGACCGGCCGTCCTTCCTAGGCTCGCCCCACACCGAGCGAGTGGAGGCCGAAGATGAGCCGAGTGATCCGTGCCGCGCTCTTCCAGACCGCCTGGACGGGCGACAGGGAATCGATGATCCGGGTCCACGAGCAGGCGGTCCGCGACGCCGCCGCCCAGGGCGCACAGGTCCTGTGCTTCCAGGAACTGTTCTACGGACCGTACTTCTGCCAGGTCCAGGACCCCGGGTTCTACGCCTACGCCGAACGCATCCCGGACGGCCCGGTCGTCGAGCGCTTCCGGCGGCTCGCCCGCGAGCACGGCGTCGTCCTGGTCCTGCCGATGTACGAGGAGGAGCAGCCCGGCGTCCTGTACAACACCGCGGCCGTCATCGACGCCGACGGCTCCTACCTCGGCAAGTACCGCAAGACCCACATCCCGCAGGTGCGCGGCTTCTGGGAGAAGTTCTACTTCCGCCCGGGCAACTCCGGCTGGCCGGTCTTCGACACCGCCGTCGGCAAGGTCGGCGTCTACATCTGCTACGACCGGCACTTCCCCGAGGGATGGCGGGCGCTCGGCCTCCAGGGCGCCGAGGTCGTGTTCAACCCGTCGGCCACCTCGCGGGGCCTGTCCCGCTACCTGTGGCAGCTGGAGCAGCCCGCCGCGGCCGTCGCCAACGAGTACTACGTCGGCGCCATCAACCGGGTCGGCGTCGAGGAGCTGGGCGACAACGACTTCTACGGCACCTCGTACTTCGTCGACCCCGAGGCGCGGTTCGTCGGGGAGGTCGCGAGCGACAAGGAGACCGAACTCGTCGTGCGGGACCTCGACATGGGCAGGCTGCGCGAGGTCCGCGACCGCTGGCAGTTCTACCGCGACCGGGCGCCCGGCGCGTACGCCCCGCTGACCGCGCCCTGACCGGCCGGGCCTTTGACGCGCCCTGACCGGCCGGGCCTTTGACAGGAGGGAACAGCATGAGCAGCCGTACCGTCATCCGCGGTGGCCTCGTCATCACCGCGTCCGACGAGATCCACGCCGACGTCCTGATCGAGGACGGCCGTGTCGCCGCCCTCGCCGCGAGCGGCACCCCCGCCGCCGGAGCCCTCTCGGCCGAGCGGGTGATCGACGCGAGCGGGAAGTACGTCATCCCGGGCGGCGTCGACGGACACACCCACATGGAGATGCCGTTCGGCGGCACCTACGCCGCGGACACCTTCGAGACGGGCACCCGGGCCGCCGCGTGGGGCGGTACGACCACCGTCGTCGACTTCGCCGTCCAGAGCGTCGGCCACTCCCTGCGCGAGGGCCTGGACGCCTGGCACGCCAAGGCCGAGGGCAACTGCGCGATCGACTACGGCTTCCACATGATCGTCTCCGACGTGAACCAGGACACGCTCAAGGAGATGGACCTCCTGGTGGAGGAGGGGGTGACGTCGTTCAAGCAGTTCATGGCGTACCCGGGCGTCTTCTACTCCGACGACGGCCAGATCCTGCGGGCCATGCAGCGTGCCGCCGAGAACGGCGGACTGATCATGATGCACGCCGAGAACGGCATCGCGATCGACGTCCTGGTCGAGCAGGCCCTCGCCCGCGGAGAGACCGACCCGCGCTACCACGGGGAGGTCCGCAAGGCCCTGCTGGAGGCCGAGGCGACCCACCGCGCCATCAGGCTCGCCCAGGTGGCCGGCGCGCCGCTGTACGTCGTGCACGTCTCGGCCCAGGAGGCGGTGGCCGAGCTGACCCGGGCCCGCGACGAGGGCCTGAACGTCTTCGGCGAGACCTGCCCGCAGTACCTCTTCCTGTCCACCGACAACCTCGCCGAGCCCGACTTCGAGGGTGCCAAGTACGTGTGCAGCACCCCGCTGCGCCCGCGCGAGCACCAGGCGGCCCTGTGGCGGGGCCTGCGGACCAACGACCTCCAGGTCGTCTCCACCGACCACTGCCCCTTCTGCTTCAGCGGCCAGAAGGAGCTGGGACGCGGCGACTTCTCCAAGATCCCCAACGGTATGCCGGGCGTCGAGCACCGCATGGACCTGCTCCACCAGGCCGTGGTCGACGGACACATCAGCCGCCGCCGCTGGATCGAGATCGCCTGCGCCACCCCGGCCCGCATGTTCGGCCTCTACCCCAAGAAGGGCACCATCGCGCCCGGTGCCGACGCCGACATCGTCGTCTACGACCCGCACGCCGAGCAGGTCGTCTCCGCCGAGACCCACCACATGAACGTCGACTACTCGGCGTACGAGGGCAAGCGGATCACCGGCCGGGTGGAGACGGTGCTCTCGCGCGGCGAAGCGGTCCTCACCGACCGGGAGTACACCGGACGCAAGGGCCACGGCGTCTACACGCCGCGCTCCACCTGCCAGTACCTCAGCTAGGAGCCCCGCTCATGGACTTCGGACTCGTCCTCCAGACCGACCCGCCGGCCTCCCGTGTCGTCAGCCTGATGCAACGGGCCGAGCGGAGCGGCTTCCGCTACGGCTGGACCTTCGACTCCGCCGTGCTGTGGCAGGAGCCGTTCGTCATCTACAGCCAGATCCTCGGCAGCACCACCCGGCTCACGGTCGGTCCGATGGTGACCAACCCCGGTACCCGCACCTGGGAGGTGACCGCCTCCACCTTCGCCACCCTCAACGACATGTTCGGCAACCGCACCGTCTGCGGCATCGGCCGCGGCGACTCCGCGATGCGCGTCGCCGGCCGCAGGCCCAACACCCTCGCCCGCATCAGCGACGCGATGAAGGTCATCCGGGCGCTGGCCCGCGGGGAGGAGGCCGACCTCGGCGGCGGCACCGTCGTCAGGTTCCCCTGGGTCCGGCCGGGCGCCGAACTGCCCGTCTGGATGGCGGCGTACGGCCCGAAGGCCCTGAAGATGGCCGGTGAGCAGGCCGACGGGTTCATCCTCCAGCTCGCCGACCTCTACCTCACCGAGTACATGGTCAAAGCCGTCAAGGACGCCGCCGTCGCCGCCGGGCGCGACCCGTCCGAGGTGACGGTCTGCGTCGCCGCCCCGGCCTACGTCACCGCCGACGACTCGCCCGAGGCACTCGCCCACGCGCGCGAGCAGTGCCGCTGGTTCGGCGGCATGGTCGGCAACCACGTGGCCGACCTGGTGGACAGGTACGGCGCGCACTCCGCCGCCGTACCCGACGAACTCACCGAGTACATCAAGGCCCGACAGGGCTACGACTACGCCCACCACGGGCGCAGCGGCAATCCCGACACCCAGTTCGTGCCGGACGAGGTCGTCGACCGGTTCTGCCTCATCGGTCCGGCCGAGAAGCACGTCGAGAAGCTGAAGGCCCTGCGCGCCCTCGGCGTCGACCAGTTCGCGCTCTACGACATGCACGACGCCCAGGAAGCCGTGATCGACGCCTACGGCACCCACGTCATCCCGGCCCTCGACACCTGACCCCGCACCCCCTCCCCGCTCGGGGGAGGGGCCCAGGGCGCACCCGCGCACCCCCCTCGGCACCTCCCGCACGGCCTCTCCCGTCCCGCCGCACGATTGGCCTGCCCATGACCGACACCGCGCCCACGGCGATACCGCCGTCCGCCCAAGTCATCCTCCCCGACGGGCGCGTGGAGCTCGCCCCCGGCTCCCCGCCGCCGAGCGGCCCCTACGCCAACGAGGACCTGCTGCCGGTCCCCGTCGGCAAGCGCACCTGGACCACGTACAACTTCTCGGCGCTGTGGGTCGGCATGGCCCACAACACGGCCTCCTGGACCCTGGCCTCCGGCCTGATCGCCGTCGGCATGGACTGGAAGCAGGCGGTGCTCACCATCGCCCTGGCCAATGTCATCGTGCTCGTCCCGATGCTGCTCACCGGGCACGCGGGCCCCAAGTACGGCATCCCCTTCCCGGTCTTCGCCCGCGCCTCCTTCGGCATCCGCGGCGCCAACCTGCCGGCCGTGGTGCGGGCGCTCGTGGCGTGCGGCTGGTTCGGCATCCAGACCTGGATCGGCGGCGAGGCGATCTACTTCCTGGCCGGCAAGCTGATCGGCGACGGCTGGACGGACGCGGCCGCCTTCGGCGGGTACGCCTGGACGATGTGGCTGTCGTTCGCGATCTTCTGGGCGATGCAGGTCGCCATCATCTACCGCGGCATGGAGACGATCCGCCGCTTCGAGAACTGGGCGGCGCCCTTCGTGCTGGTCGGGGCGTTCGTGATGCTGTGGTGGATGGCCGACAAGGCGGGAGGCTTCGGCCCGCTCTTCGACCAGCCGTCGCGACTGGGCTGGGGCGGCGACTTCTGGAAGCTGTTCTGGCCCTCCCTGATGGGCATGATCGGCTTCTGGTCCACGCTGTCCCTGAACATCCCGGACTTCACCCGCTACGGGAAGAGCCAGAAGGCGCAGACCCGCGGTCAGGCCCTGGGCCTGCCGACCACCATGACACTGTTCGCCTTCCTGTCCGTGATGGTCACCTCCGGCTCCCAGGCGGTGTACGGGGAGCCGATCTGGGACCCGGTGAAACTCGCCGCCAAGACGGACAACGCGGTGGGGCTGCTCTTCGCCCTCGTCACCGTCCTGGTCGCCACCCTGTCCGTGAACATCGCGGCCAACCTGGTCTCACCGGCCTTCGACTTCTCCAACGTCGCGCCGCGCAAGGTGACCTTCCGGGCCGGCGCGCTCATCACCTGCGTCCTCGCGGTGCTGATCTTCCCGTGGAAGCTGTACTCCGACCCCGAGGGCTACATCTTCACCTGGCTCGGCCTGGTCGGCGGACTGCTCGGCACGGTCGCCGGAATCCTCGTCGCGGACTACTGGATCCTGCGCCGCGCCCGTCTCGACCTGGTCGACCTGTACCGTGCGGGCGGACGCTACTGGTACGACGCCGGATGGAACTGGCGGGCGGTCGTCGCCCTCGTCGTCGGTGGCGTCCTGGCCGTCGGCGGCGCCGACTTCCACCCCCTGATCGACGGCCGGCCCGTGCCGTTCCTGGAACCGCTGGCCGACTACGGCTGGGCCGTGGGACTCGGCACCTCCATGGTGCTGTACCTGGCGCTCATGCTGCTGCCCGCCACCCGGCCGGGCCGGGGCGCCGCGACGGTGCGGCCCTAGCCGTCGGCCAAGGCGGCCAGGGCCTCCTTGGCCGCCTTGATGGCCCCCTTGTTGATCTCGTCCGTGCCGGGGGCCTTCTTCGACTCGAAGTCGCTGCCGTTGTACGTGATCATCACCAGGGCGTTGGACGCCCGGACCAGCACGGTGCCCTCGCGCGTCTGCTGCTTGTCCTCGGTGGTGAGGTTCACCACCGAGTAGGCCGCGTCGCCGAGCCCGGGGACCTCACCACCGCCACTGCGGTCGGCGACCCGTTCCTCGTACGACTTCCGCGCCGCCTCGTCCGACGCCATCACCTCGAAGGAGACGTCGAGCCAGCGGTAGTCGTAGCCCTTCAGCGCGTTCCACGAGCAGGTGCGGCGCACCTTGCTGTCGGTCGACGGGATCTCCTTGCCGGCCGCCTTCGCCCCCGGCACCAGGGAGCCGACCGACTTGCCGGCCAGGCTCTCGCAGGGCGCGGGGGCGGCGGTGTACGTCCTCGTCACCGCCTGCGTCGCCGGCGCGGAGGCGGACCGGTGGGCGGGGTCGGGCGACGTCCGCTCCTGGGCGGCCGGAGAGGTGTCCGGTCCGGACGACAGCGCCCAGCCGGCCGTGGCGAGCACGGCGACCGGCGCCAGACGCGCGGTCAGGGCGAGCGGCAGAGGAAGAGAACGCACGGCGCACTTCTCGTGGGGGACGGTGCGGAGAGGGTCCGCACTGCGGACGGGACGCCAGTCTCACACGAGTCCCCGTGGGGCGGAAGGGCGAACTCGGTCCGTGCCCGCGCGGTGACGCAGACGGACGGGAGACCTCCACCGGGGGCGGGAGCGGGGGCTGGACCGGTCACGGCCGCACGGCCGTCACCCGCCACACCCCGCCCCGCAACCGCACCCCCGTGTCGGTCGCGAAGGGACGCAGCGCCTCCTCCAGCTCGGCCAGCCGCGAGGCGGGGAGCGCGCCGCCCGGGACCCGCGACAGCAGGAACTCCACGGCGTCCGGCACGTCCCGGCCCCAGACCGCCTCGACGGTCACCGGGTCGACCGCCACCTCCTCGTATCCGGCGAGGACCTCCCGGATGCGGTCCGGGTCCATCAGCGAGGCCATCGCGGTCCGCGCGGCGACCTGGTCCGGGCCGGGCTCCGCGTCGACGAGCCGCCCGAACAGGCCGAGCACCCGGCCCTCTTCCGAGTGCGGGCCCGGCGGCCGCGGGCAGACGAACGCGAGCCTGCCCCCCGGCCGCAGCGCCCGCGCCAGGTTCCGGAAGGCGGCGGCGTGATCGGCGAAGAACATCACCCCGCCCCGGCTGAGCACCACGTCGTACCCGCCGGCCGGGAAGGGACGCGTCTGCGCGTCGGCGCACTCGTAGGCGGCGTTGGCGATCCCCTCGGCGGCGGTGCTCGCGCGGGCCCGCTCCAGCAGTGGCGTCGAGATGTCGACGCCGACCACCTGCCCGGGGGCGGCCAGCCGCGCCGCGATCCGGGTCGTCGCACCGGCCCCGCAGCCGACGTCGAGGACACGGTCGCCGGGGGTGACGGCGGCCGCGTCGAACAGGGTGTCGTTCAGTCCCGCCAGCATCGCGTCGTAGCGGCCCTGGTGGGCGGCCCAGTGGGCGCCGACGGGACCGTTCCACACTGCGGCCTGACGGGGGTCGGCGACGAACGTCATGAGGTCTCCTGGGTGGTGTGCCGGGTGGGGGACGGGGCGTCGGGTGCGGACAGGGCGGTCTCGACGCGGTCCACGGCGGCGAACGCGCCGTACGCGACGAGGCGCACCAGGCAGTGGTCGGTGTGCTCGGGCCGGCGCCAGGCCGCGACGTCCTCAGCCGTGACGCGGTACGGCGCGAGCGCGGCCAGCAGCGCCAGCCGGGCGCCGGGCCGTTCCCGCCGGCCGGGGAACGGGTCCGGGGTGAGAGGCGGATGGGACCCGTCCCAGTCACGCAGGGCCCGCCGCACCAGGGCCTGGTCGTCGGGGTCGAGGAGGCCGGCGCCCGTCATGGCGGCGGTGCGCAGCGCCGCGTAGGCCGGGCCGACCGGTGTGCCCGCCGCCCACCGGGGCCCCGGGCCGGGGGCGGGGTCGTCGAGCAGCGGCAGGGAGGCGCCCGGCACGGCGGGGCGGCGCACCGCGCGGGACAGGGACCGGCCCGCCAGACTCCGTACCGGTCGCAGCCGCTGGGCGTCGCCCGGGAACACGCTCTCGCTGACGAGCGCGGACACGACACGGTTGACGAAGTGGAAGGAGAGCGCCGTGCCCAGGTAGCCGGGCGTCTCCTCGGGCGGGAACGGGTACGGCTCCCGGACCGCCCCCGGGATCCGGGTGCGCCGTGCCCACTCCAGCACGCGCGCGTGCCGCTCGTCCTGCGGTTCCCGCCCCCGGGCGAGGCGTTCGGCGAGGGCGTGGTCGCCGGTGGCGTGCAGCAGCATGGTGTGCGCGTCCACGCAGAACCGGCACTTGTTGGCCTGCGACACCCCGAAGGCGGCGACCTCCTTGCCGGTCCGGCCGCCGGGGCCGGCGATCAGGGACTCCCGCATCAGCGCCCAGGCGGGGGCGAGCAGTTCGGGCGCGGAGGAGAGGACCACGAAGGGAGCGGGTTCGGGAATGCCGAAGTCCCGGCTGATCTGCTCGTAGACCGCCGCGACGCGGCCGGTGGCCGCCTTCGGGGGGATCGGTTCGGTGTGACGGAAGGGTGTGGGCATGGACAGCAGCGTGCGCCCGGTGGGTGCCCGCGGTCGTCGTACCGCCGGATGCGGTCGGATCTGCGCCGCCGGGGCCCGGTCCGGGCGGTCACTACGCCGCCGGGAGTAGTCCGCAAGCCGTCCACAGGGCGGACGCGGTCGCCGGCCGAGCCGTCTAGGGTGCGGGCATGAGTGGGCGTCGGATCGATCGTGGACGGCTCGCCGACGCGGTCCTCGCGGCCGTGGTCGGCGCCCTCTGCATGACCGTCGCCGCGTTCGACGCGGACACGACCGCCGTCGACCACGCGCTGATCGCCCTGGCCTCGGCCTCCCTGGCGTTCCACCGCACCGCCCCGCGCGCGGTGCTGGCCGTCGCCACCGTGCTCGGCACGGCGTACGTCGTGCACGCCCACCCCGGGCCGCTCTCGGCCCTGCCCGTCCTCGGCGCCGTGCACACCGCGGCCCGGGTCGGCCACCGGGGTCTCGCCGCGGCCGGCGGCGCGGTGTTCCTGGCCGGGTACGTGGCGACCGGCCCCGGGACCCAGGAGGTGGCCGAGCAGGCCGGGCTGCTCGCCGGCTGGTTCCTGTGCGCGGTGGTGACCGGGCTCGCCGACCGAAACTGGCAGGCGTACCTGCGGCAGACCGAACAGCGCGCCCTGGAGGCCGAACGCACCCGGGAGGAGGCGGCCCTGCGCCGCGCCGGGGAGGAGCGCCTGCGGATCGCCCGGGAGTTGCACGACTCGCTCACGCACAGCATCTCCATCGTCAAGCTCCAGGCGGGTGTCGCCGTCCACCTGGCCCGCAAGCGCGGCGAGGAGGTGCCGCCCGCGCTGCTCGCCATCCAGGAGGCCAGTGGCGAGGCGATGCGCGAACTGCGCTCCGCCCTGCAGGTGCTGCGCGCCGACGAGCCCACCGGCACCCCCGCGCTGCTCGTGGAACGGGCCCGCGCCGCCGGTCTGTCCGTCGGTCTGACGGTCACCGGCGAGGAGCGCCCGCTGCCACGGGCCGTCGACCTGGCCGCCTACCGCATCGTCCAGGAGGCCCTCACCAACGCGGCGCGGCACGCGGGACCGGCGAAGGTGACGGTCCACCTCGACTACGGCACCTGGCACCAGGGGGAGTTGACCATAGGCGTGGACGACGACGGAACCGCCGACCCGGCCCGGCCGCCGGCGCCGGGCACCGGCCTGACCGGCATGCGGGAACGCGTCACGGCCCTCGGCGGCACCCTGCTCGCCGCACCTCGCGGGCAGGGCGGCTTCTCGGTGCGGGCCCGGCTGCCGCTGGGGGAGACGGGGTGAGCGAGGTGCTGCGGGTGGCGCTCGTCGACGACCAGGCGCTGATGCGGGCCGGCTTCCGGGCCCTCCTCGACGCCGAGGAGGGCATCGAGGTGGTCGGGGAGGCCGCGGACGGCGAGCAGGGTGTCGCACTGGTACGGGCGCGGGTGCCCGACGTGGCGCTGGTCGACGTGCAGATGCCGGTGATGTCGGGCATCGAGGCGACCCGACGCATCGCCGCCGACCCGGCCCTCGCCGCCGTGCGCGTGGTCATCCTCACCAACTACGGGCTGGACGAGTACGTCTTCGAGGCCCTGCGGGCGGGAGCGAGCGGCTTCCTCCTGAAGGACACCGAGCCCGCCGACCTGCTCCAGGCCATCGAGGTGGTGGCGCGCGGCGAGGCCCTGCTCTCGCCGTCGGTCACCCGCACCCTGATCGGCGAGTTCGTCGCCCGGCCCCCGGACCGGGCCGGCGCCCCCGGCCTGGACCGGCTCACCCGCCGCGAACGCGAGGTGACCGCGCTGGCCGCGCGCGGGCTCAGCAACGAGGAGATCGCCGCGCACATGGTCATCAGCCCGCTGACCGCCAAGACGCACATCAGCCGGGCGATGACCAAGCTGGCCGCCCGGGACCGGGCGCAACTGGTGGTGTTCGCGTACGAGTCGGGCCTGGTGGAGGCACGCCGCCGGCCCCCGTCCGAGGGGCGAACCCACGGGCCCGGGCCCGTCTAGGGCACCCGCGCCGTCCACTCGGGGGAGCCGAACTTGGCGCGTGCCAGTTCGCGTGCCCGGGCCAGTTCCCCGTCGGTCACCTTGCCCCGGGTCAGCCCGTAGCGACCGGCGAACGAGCCGATCATCCGCTCGATCACGGCCTCGCGCGCCAGCCCGGTCTGCCGGCGCAGCGGATCGACCCGCTTCCGCGCGCTCCTGGTGCCCTTGTCGGACAGCTTCTCCCGCCCGATGCGGAGCACCTCCAACATCTTGTCGGCGTCGATGTCGTACGACATGGTCACGTGGTGCAGCACGGCGCCGGGCCCACCGCCCGGTCCCACGACGCGCTTCTGCGCGGCGCCCGCGATCTTGCCCTGGTCCGTGGCGATGTCGTTCAGCGGCTGGTACCAGGCACGGATGCCCATCTCACCGAGGGCGCCGAGCACCCAGTCGTCGAGGTAGGCGTAGCTGTCCTGGAAGGACAGTCCCTGCACCAGCGCCTCCGGCACGGACAGCGAGTAGGTGATCGTGTTGCCGGGCTCCACGAACATCGCGCCGCCGCCGGAGATCCGGCGCACCACCTCGATGCCGTGACGCGCGGCCCCTTCCGCGTCCACCTCGTTGCGCAGCGACTGGAAGCTGCCGATGATCACCGCCGGGGCGCCCCACTCCCAGACCCGCAGGGTCGGCGGACGCCGGCCCGCCGCGACCTCGGCGGTGAGTACCTCGTCCAGGGCCATGTGCAGGGCGGGGGACTGCGGACCCTCGTGGATCAGCTGCCAGTCGTAGTCCGTCCAGTCCGTGGCGTGCGCGAGGGCCCGGCGCACCGCGACACCGACGCCCTCCGAGGTCAGGCCGTACATCACGGTGCCCTCGGGCAGCGCCGCGTCGATCCGCGCGGCCAGTCCCGCCGCGTCGGTGTCCGCCGGGGCGCCCTCCAGCGCGCCGTTCACGGCGTCCAGGGCCTCGTCCGGTTCCAGGAAGAAGTCGCCCGCCACGCGCACGTGCCGCAGCACGCCCTGCTCGGACTCCACGTCCACGACGACCAGCTTGCCGCCGGGGATCTTGTACTCGCCATGCACGGCTTTCGTTCCCTTCCGGCGCGCGGCACGGGTCATGAGCCGGACGCTCGGACATCGGACAGACGCGCACATACTTCCTCAGGCACTTTAACGCCCGCCCACGACGGGGTCGCGTTCCCCTGGGGCCGTCGGCGGGGGCCGGCCCACCCGTCAGTGATCGAAAAGGAACACTCCTCGCACCGACGGCGACACGGGTGTGGCTCATCGCGTCGGACTCGCGCCCACTCGACAGGCTGACGCGTGTAGGTGCAGGTCGCCGGGCAATCGATGTGGATAGACCGGGGAGGTAGGCGTGCTGAACGGTGAAGGCTTGGGCCTGGACGATGTGTTGCGGGCGGCGGAGGGAGCCGCTCCGGTGGAGTCGGTCGACGTGGTGGCCCGGAACCTGGAGAAGCGGTTCTCGGCTAGGGAGGTCTCCTTCCTGTTCGTCGACATGCTCGGCCGGGAAGCCCTGCGGCTGCCCAGAGCCGGTACGGCGGAACAGGAGCGTGGTGAGCCGGAGAGACTCGAGCTGGCGGGGAGCGTGTACGACCGGGTACTGCGCTCCCAGCGCCTGCACCAGGAGGACGACGGCGAGGGCGGCTGCCGGCTGGTGGCCCCGGTGACCAACCGCGGCGACTGCGTCGGCGTGCTGGAGCTGGTGGTGCCGTACGCGGACGACACGGTCCGCGACGCGGTGGCCCAGGCCGCGCACGCGCTCGCGTACATCGTGGTCACCGACCGCCGCTTCACCGACCTGTACCACTGCTGCCGCCGCACCACGCCCATGTCCCTGGCCGCGGAGATCCAGCACCAACTGCTGCCGTCGGCCGCCTGCTGCGAGGCGGAGCAGTTCACCCTGGTCGGCGGCTTGGTCCCGGCCGACGACATCGGCGGCGACACCTACGACTACGCCCTCGACCAGGACGTCCTGCACCTGTCGATCACCGACGCGATGGGGCACGACACCGCCTCCGCGCTGCTTGCCACGCTGACCGTCAACGCACTGCGCGGAGCACGCCGCGCCGGGCACGGCCTCCTCGACCAGGCGTACGCCGCCCATCATGCGATCACCAGCCACGCGCGGGGCATGACCACCGGACAGCTGCTGCGGGTCCGGTTGGAATCCGGCGACTGCGAGCTGGTCAACGCCGGTCACCCCTGGCCCCTGCGGCTGCGCGGCTCCCGCGTGGAGGAGCTGGCCATGAAGGTCAACATGCCGTTCGGGGTGCCCGCTCCCGTCACGTACCAGGTGCAGCGGCTGCGCCTGGAACCGGGTGACCGCCTGGTGCTGATCACCGACGGTATGCACGACCGCGCCGCGGCCGCGGTCGACCTGCCGGCCCTCATCCACGACACCCGCGACGAGCACCCCCGCGAAGTGGTCCGGGCGTTGACCGCGGCGGTCTACGAGGCGTGCGAGGGCTCGCTGCTCGACGACGCGACCACACTGGTTCTGGACTGGCACGGCAACCGCCGGGAGAGCCGCCGCGGCCGTGGTGCCACCACGCCCGACCCCCGGTGACGTGCGGCCCGAGCCCGCGACGCCCGGTCGGCCCGAGCCCGCGACGCACGGTAGGACAGCCCGCGACGTCCGGCAGGCCAGCCCGCGACGTCCGGTCGGCCCGGCTGCCCGCCCTCGGCCGCCGTCTCCTCGACCGCGTCCACGCTTGCTCCCGGTCAGGGGTGCGCGTCCTGCTCTCTCCCGGTGAGGGATGCGCGCGGGGCCCTGCCGCTCCACCGCCCGGCCGGACGAGCCCGTGCGGCTGCCGGACGACACCGCCGTGGAATAGGTGACCGCATCGCGGGTACCGGTGCGCGGGTGAACGGGGAATGAGGGCGATGCCTGTGGGATCCCATGGCGACGGCGGCGGTCGTGCGGGAGCGAACGCGCACTTGATGCGCGCGGCCTTCGCCCTGGACGGGGACGACGGCTGCATCGCCGACGCCCGGAACCACGCCACCGCCTTCCTGGACCGGGCCCGCGCCGACCACCGCCTGCCGGTGACGGCACGGGCGAGGGACCTGACCCAACTGGTCGTCAGCGAGCTCGTCACCAACGCGCGCAAGTACGCCCCGGGTCCCGTCCTGCTGGAGTTGGGTATCACCGCCGGACGCGTGGACATCGTCGTGTGGGACAGCGACCCCACCGTTCCGACCGCCCGGCCCGCCGATCCCGCCAGGATCGGCCAACACGGCCTGGAGATCGTCAAGGCCGTCACCGAGGATCTGTTCATCGAGCAGGAGCCGACCGGCAAGCGCATCACGGCCCGCATCACCCTGTCAGACCCCCGCCCGCCCGAGGCGCGAGGCCCGCTGAACCGACCGAGGCGCGCGAGGCCCGCTGAGCCGACCGAGACCTGACGCCCGCTGAGCCGCCGAACGGCCCGCCACTCCGCGCGCCGGGCCACGCACCCGCGATCACCGGCACCGGACGACGCCGGGCCCACCCCCCTGGTCCAGGCACTCGCCCGGGTATTCAGCCGGCCCGGCCCGAGGGGATAGCGTCGGTTCGACGCGCCCAGCGGCTCCGCGCGCGGCGGCGGTGGACCTCGCCACCCGGTCAGGGCGGCGGAGGACGAAGGGCGGTGAGGAGGAGACGGCCCCGCACCCCCCACCTCCGGGTCTCCGCGGCGGGTCCCGCTGCCGCACTGGCTCACCGACGTACCCGAACACCGAGGTCAGACATGCGATTCACGACTCGTCCCACCCTGAGCGGCACCTTCGGCATGGTGTCCTCCACCCACTGGCTGGCCTCCCAGTCGGCCATGGCGGTGCTGGAGGACGGGGGCAACGCCTACGATGCCGCCGTCGCCGGCGCCTTCGTGCTGCACGTCGTCGAGCCGCACCTCAACGGCCCCGCCGGCGAGGTGCCGATCCTGCTCGCCCCCGCGGGCGGCGAGGTGCGGGTGCTGTGCGGGCAGGGGGTCGCACCGGCCGGGGCGACGGTCGCGCACTACAGGGGGCTCGGGCTGGATCTCGTCCCCGGCACCGGGCCGCTCGCCGCCGCGGTGCCCGGCGCCTTCGACGCCTGGCTGCTCCTGCTGCGCGACCACGGCACCAAGTCCCTGGCCGACCTGCTGAAGTACGCCATCGAGTACGCCGAGCACGGACACCCGCCCGTGGAACGCTTCGCGGAGACCGTCGAGACCGTGCGGGAACTCTTCGAGACGGAGTGGACCTCGGCGGCCGAGGTCTACCTGCCGGACGGGCGTCCGCCCCGCCCCGGTGAGCCGTTCCGCAACCCCGCCCTCGCCGCCACCTGGAAGCGGCTGCTCGCGGAGACCGCCGGCGCGGGGGACAGGGAGGCGCAGATCGACGCGGCACGGGAGGTGTGGCGCACCGGGTTCGTCGCCGAGGCCCTGGTACGGCAGGCCGGGCGGCCCACCCTGGACACCAGCGGTGAGCGCCACACCGGGACCCTGACGGCCGCCGACCTCGCCGGCTGGTCCGCGACCTACGAGGCACCGGCGACGTACGACTGGAACGGGTGGACGGTGTGCAAGGCGGGCCCGTGGAGCCAGGGCCCCGTCCTGCTCCAGCAACTGGCCCTCCTCCCGCCCGAACTGCCCGCCCACGGCTCCGCCGACTACGTCCACCTGCTGACGGAGGGCTGCAAGCTCGCCATGGCCGACCGGGAGGCCTGGTACGGGGACGCGGACGGTGCGGAGGGGGTGCCGCTCGACGATCTGCTGTCACCGGAGTACAACGCGGCCCGGCGGGCGCTCGTCGGCGAGAAGGCGTCCTTCGAGCTGCGGCCCGGCAGCCCGGGTGGGCGCGTCCCGCGGCTCAGCGCCCACGCGCGCGTGGCGGCCGTGGAGGGCGAGGGCTTCGACGCGCTGGGGGTCGGTGAGCCGACGGTCGCCAAGAGCCCGGCCTCCCCGGTGCCGGGCGAACCGGACGTCACCGCCGACGGGGGCACCCGCGGAGACACCTGCCACCTCGACATCGTGGACCGCTGGGGCAACATGATCTCGGCCACGCCCAGCGGCGGCTGGCTCCAGTCCAACCCCGTCGTGCCCGAACTGGGCTTCCCGCTCGGCACCCGGCTCCAGATGACCTGGCTGGAGGACGGCCTGCCGAACTCGCTCACGCCGGGCCGCCGCCCGCGCACCACGCTCACCCCCTCCATCGCCCTGCGCGACGGGGTGCCCGTCCTGGCGTTCGGCACGCCCGGCGGCGATCAGCAGGACCAGTGGCAACTGCACTTCCTGCTGGCGGTCGCCCTGCGCGCCCCGGTGCGCGGCGGCTTCGACCTCCAGGGCGCGATCGACGCGCCGAACTGGCACAACGACAGCTTCCCCGGGTCGTTCTTCCCGCGCGGCATGCGCGCGGGAAGCGTCACCGTGGAGTCGCGCATGCCGACGGAGGTCGTCGAGGAGCTGAGGCGCCGCGGGCACGACGTGACGGTCGGCGGGGC
Organism: Streptomyces ambofaciens ATCC 23877; assembly: GCF_001267885.1. Classification (NCBI taxonomy): domain Bacteria; kingdom Bacillati; phylum Actinomycetota; class Actinomycetes; order Kitasatosporales; family Streptomycetaceae; genus Streptomyces; species Streptomyces ambofaciens. Next base: position 6,543,426 of record NZ_CP012382.1, read on the forward strand.
CTGGTCGGAGGGACGGCTGTGCGCCGTCGCGCGGGACCCGCGGACGGGCGTGCTGTCGGCGGCGGCGAATCCGCGCGGGATGCAGGGGTACGCGGTCGGCCGCTGACCCGAGCCCCGTGTTCGCCCCGATTCCACCTGGAATCCACCACCCGGGTGGGGGCTGTCAGTGGCGCGTGCTCTCATGGAGTCATGATCGAGAGCAACGAAACCATCGACGAGTTTCTCGCCCGGCACGCCGACGACGTGGAGGAGGCCGTCCGCAAGGCGGCCGCCCAGGAGATCATGCCGCGCTGGCGTCGGCTCGCGGCACACGAGGTGGACCAGAAGGCCGGACCGCACGACCTGGTGACGGACGCCGACCGCAAGGCGGAGCTGTACCTCACGGAGGTCCTGGCCGCCCTGCTCCCGGGCTCGGTCGTGGTCGGCGAGGAGGCCGTGCACGCCAATCCCGCGTCGTACGAGGCGATACGCGGCGAGGCACCGGTGTGGATCGTCGACCCCGTCGACGGCACGCGGCAGTTCGTGCACGGCGACCCGGGCTTCTGCACGCTGGTCGCGCTCGCCCACCGCGGAGTGGTGCACGCCTCGTGGACGTACGCCCCCGCCCTGGACCGACTCGCCACGGCGATCCGTGGCCGGGGCGCCTACCTGGACGGCGAGCGGCTGTACGCCGGTCCGCCCGAGCCCGGCCGCGACCTGCGGGTCGCCACGTCCCACCCGGACTACACGACGGACGAGCAGAAGCACGCCCTGACCGGCCTGCGCACCCCGGGCGTGGCACCCCGCGCCTGTGGCTCGGCCGGCCTGGAGTACCTCGCCGTCGCCCGCGGGGAGTCCGACGCCACGGCCTTCTCCTGGGAGGCGGCCTGGGACCACGCCGCGGGCCTGCTCCTGGTCGAGGAGGCGGGCGGCACCCACCTGACCCGCACGGGCGAGCCCTTCCGCGTCACGGGCGACAACGACCTGCCGTTCACCGCGGCCCGCGACGCGGCCACGGCGCGCCGGGTGGTGGCCCTGCTGTCGGGCGAGGCCTGATCCCCGGCCCGGCCCCGCCACCCGTCCCTCCCACGTGCCCTCCGCCTCCCTCCCACGTCCCTTCCGCGTCCCTCCCGCCCCACCCGCGACCGCGGGCTGTCGGACCCCGGGCATATCCTGATCCCGAGTGGCCATCGGCTGACGAAGGAGTCCGAAGGTGCCGTCGATGCTCGATGCGGTCGTAGTGGGTGCGGGGCCGAACGGACTGACCGCTGCCGTGGAGCTGGCCCGCCGCGGCTTCTCGGTGGCCGTGTTCGAGGCGCGGAGCACCGTCGGCGGCGGGGCGCGCACGGAGGAGCTGACGCTGCCGGGCTTCCGGCACGACCCGTGCTCCGCCGCACACCCGCTCGGCATCAACTCGCCCGCCTTCCGCGCCCTGCCCCTGGAGCGGTACGGGCTGCGGTGGCTGCACGCCGGGCTGCCCATGGCGCATCCCTTCCCGGACGGCTCGGCCGCCGTGCTGTCCCGGTCGGTCGGGGAGACCGCGGCGTCCTTCGGAGCGCGTGACGCGGGCGCCTACCGCAGGCTGGTCGAGCCCTTCCTCCCCAGGTGGGACACGCTCGCCCGCGACTTCATGTCCCTGCCGCTGACCGCACTGCCCCGCGATCCGGTGACCCTGGCCCGCTTCGGGCTGGCGGGCCTGCCCCCGTCGACGTGGCTGATGCGCCGCTTCCGGGACGAGCGGGCCAAGACCCTCATCGCCGGCCTCGTCGCGCACGTCATGGCCCCGCTGGGCGGCTTCGCCACCGGCGCCATAGGCCTGGTCTTCGCCCTCGCCGCGCACGCCCGCGGCTGGCCCGTGGCCCGCGGCGGCTCCCAGGCCATCTCCGACGCGCTCGCCGCCTACCTCAAGGAACTCGGCGGCACCGTCCACACCGACTACGAGGTCAAGCGCCTCGACGACCTGCCGCCCGCCCGCGCCTACGTCTTCGACACCTCGCCCACCGCCCTGGCCCGCATCGCCGGCCTCGGGAACCACTACGCCGGCTACCGGTACGGCCCCGGCGTCTTCAAGATCGACTACGCGTTGGACGGCCCCGTCCCCTGGACCGCCCGGGAGGCCCGCATCGCGGGCACCGTGCAGGTGGGCGCCGACAGCGCGGAGATCGGCGCCGCGCTGAACGCGGCCTCCCGGGAGGGCCGCGCCCCCGACCCGCCGTTCCTCATCACCGTGCAGCCCAGCGTCGTCGACCCCACCCGGGCACCGGAGGGCAAGCACGTCTTCTGGGCGTACGGCCACGTCCCCAACGGCTGGACCGGCGACCTCACGGACGCCATCGAACGCCAACTGGAGCGCTTCGCCCCCGGTTTCCGCGACCGCGTCCTCGCCCGCGCCACCGCCGGCCCGCCCGAACTCGCCGCCCGCAACGCCAACTACGTCGGCGGCGACATCGCCTCCGGCGCGATCTCCGGCCTCAAGATCATGCTGCGGCCCAAGCTGTCCCTGTTCCCGTACGGCACCCCGCACCCGGCGGTCTTCATCTGCTCCTCCGCCACGCCGCCGGGCCCCGGAGTGCACGGCATGTCGGGGCACAACGCGGCGAAGGCCGTCTGGCGCAGACTGCGGCAGACATGACCGCCCTCACGCTGGTCCGGGGCGACATCACCCGCGAGAGCGCGGACGCCATCGTCAACGCGGCCAACAGCTCGCTGCTCGGCGGCGGTGGCGTCGACGGCGCCATCCACCGGCGCGGCGGCCCCGCGATCCTCGCGGCGTGCCGCGAGCTGCGCGCGGGGCACCTCGGCAAGGGGCTGCCCACCGGCCGGGCGGTCGCCACCACCGCGGGCGAACTGGACGCGCGCTGGGTGATCCACACGGTCGGCCCGGTGCACAGCACGACCGAGGACCGCTCCGCCCTCCTCGCCTCCTGCTACCGCGAGTCCCTCCGCGTCGCCGACGAACTCGGCGCCCGCACGGTCGCCTTCCCCGCCATCTCCACCGGCGTCTACCGCTGGCCGATGGACGACGCGGCCCGCATCGCCGTAGAGACGGTCCGCACCACCGACACGTCCGTCACGGAGGCGCGCTTCGTCCTCTTCGACGACCGCGCGTACGAGGCGTTCGCCGCACGCATCGGCTGACCGGCCCTCGAGCCGGCCGTCACTTCCTCCGTCCCACCCCTGGATCCTTTCCCACCTGGCTTGACGCTTCAATTGCGACTGATGTGCAATAACCCCGCACCATCAACAAGCGTGGGGGAGACATGACAACCCGTCGGATCCGTCCGATACGAAGTGCCGCCGTCGTGGCGGCGTTCGCCGCGGGCGTCAGCGCCTGCTCCGCGCCCGGGGGAGGGAAGGGCGACGACGCCGAGGCGGCCGAGTCCGTCGTGATCGGCGTGGCCTCCGAGCCGGACACCCTGAGCCCGCTGCTCGGCTACGGCAAGGACGGCAACTCCAAGATCTTCGACGGGCTGCTCGCCCGCGACACCGACCTCAGACTGAAGCCGGCCCTGGCGACCGCGTTGCCGAAGATCGCCGACGGCGGCCGGACGTACACGTACACCCTGCGCGAGGGCGTGAAGTTCAGTGACGGGGAGCCGCTGACGGCCCGGGACGTGGTCTACACGTACCGCACCGTTCTCGACGCGAAGACCAACAACACCGCCCGCAGCGAGCTGGACGCCGTCCAGGACGTCCGCGCGAGCGGCGACGACACCGTCGTCTTCACCCTCAAGTACCCGTACGCGGCCTTCGCCGCCCGCACGGTGCTGCCCATCGTCCCCGAGCACGTCGCGGGCGGACAGGACCCCAACACCGGCGACTTCAACACCAAGCCCGTCGGGACCGGCCCGTACGTCCTGGCCGGCTGGAGCAAGGGCGAGAAGCTCACCTTCAAGGCCAACCCGCACTACTGGGGCGGCGAGCCCGCGGTGAAGTCGTTCACCACGGCGATCATCGCCGACGACAACGTGCGCGCCACCCGCCTGCGCTCCGGCGACCTCGACGGCGCCGTCCTGCCGCCCAACCTCGCCGCCACCTTCAAGGACGACGACGGCCGCCGCACCTACGAGGCGAAGTCCTACGACTTCCGGGCCGTCACCCTGCCCACCACGGGCGAGGTCACCGGCGACCGGGCCGTCCGCCGGGCCCTGGACGCCGCGGTGGACCGCCGGGCCATGGTCGACAAGATCCTCGACGGCGCGGGTCGGCCCGCGTACGGGCCGCTGCCCGCCGACGACCCCTGGTACGCGCGGGGCATCGAGCGCCCGCACGATCTCGCCGAGGCCAGGCACATCCTCGACGAGGCGGGCTGGAAGCCCGGTTCCGGCGGCGTCCGCGCCAAGGACGGACGGCGTGCCTCGTTCACCCTGTACTACCCCTCGGGCGACAAGGTCCGCCAGGACCACGCGCTCGCCTACGCCTCCGACGCCAAGAAGGCCGGCATCGAGGTGAAGGTCGAGGGCGCCACCTGGGAGGTCATCGAGCCGCGCATGAAGCACGACGCCGTGCTCGCGGGCTTCGGCAGCGTCGGCGACCCCGACTTCGGCCTCTACACCCTGCTGCACTCCTCCCTCGCCAACGACGGCTTCAACAACATGGCCGGCTACGACAACGCGGCGGTGGACGAGGCGCTCGACGCCGGGCGGCGCACTCAGGACCCGAAGAAGCGCGAGGCGGCCTACGACGAGATCCAGCAGGCCCTGGTCGAGAACCCCGGCTACACCTTCCTCACCCACATCGACCACCTCTACGTCCTCACCGACCGCTGGAAGGGTCTGACCACCCAGCTGGAGCCGCATGAACACGGCTTCGCGAGCGGACCCTGGTGGAACATCGAGGACTGGCAGCCCAAGAAGTGAACCGGTCTCCCCGGCGTCTGCCCTGGGGGGCGATGGCGCGCCTCGCGGGACGGCGGGCGCTGTTCGCCGTCCCCGTCGTCCTCGTCGTCACCTTCGGCGTGTTCGCCATCGCCGCCGCCTCCCCGTTCGACCCCGTCAAGGCGTACGCCGGCACCGCCGCGCTCGGCGCCGACCAGGAGACCCTGGACCGGCTGCGGGACAACCTCGGTGTGGACCAGTCCTTCGTCGTCCGCTGGTGGAACTGGCTGACCTCGGCGCTCACCGGCGACCTCGGCCACTCCGGTGTGCTGCGCCAGCCGGTCGCCCAGGTGATCGGCGAACGCCTCGTGTGGTCCGCGCTGCTGTGCGCCGTCGCCTTCGCGGTCGCCGTCCTGGTCGGCACGCTCCTCGGAGTGCTGGCCGCCCGCCGCCCCGGCTCGATGCTCGACCGGGCCGTCACCTCGGTCGCGTACACCCTGGAGGCGGCGCCGGTCTTCTGGATCGCCCTGCTCGCCGTGTGGCTGTTCGCCCTCCAGTGGGACGTCCTGCCGGCCGGCGGGCTGACGGACACCGCCAGCGAACAGGTCACCCCCGGCCAGGTCGCGAGCCACCTCGTGCTGCCCGCCGGCGTGCTCGCCGTCTCCCAGCTGCCCTGGTTCACGCTCTACGTGCGCCAGGGTGTCGGCGACGCCCTGGCCGAGGACCCGGTGCGCGGCGCGCGGGCCCGCGGCATCGGGGAGGGCACCGTCCTGTTCGGACACGCCCTGCGCTCGGGGCTGCTGCCGGTACTCACCCTGATCGGCTCCCGCGTCCCCGAACTCATCACCGGCGCCCTGCTGGTGGAGAGCGTCTTCAGCTGGCCGGGCATCGCCGCGGCCACCGTCGAGGCGGCCACCGCCGTCGACTTCCCGCTGCTGGCCGCCCTCACCACCCTCGCCACCGCCGCCGTACTCGCCGGCAACCTGCTCGCCGACCTGCTCTACGGACTCTTCGACCCGAGGGTGAAGCTCAGTGAAATGTGAGTCCCATGGCTGAGATCACAGCCGAGAAGACGGCACGGCCCACCGTGTGGCGGACCCACGGCACCGACCGCCGCTCCACCCGCACCCTGCGCCTGCGCACCTCCGCCGCGCTGCTGGCCGTGACCGTCCTCGCGGTGCTGCTCGTGCCGCCGCTGGTCCAGCTCGACCAGCAGGCCGTCGACCTCGCCGCGAAGTTGCGGCCACCGAGCTGGGCGCACCCGTTCGGCACCGACGACGTCGGCCGCGACCTGCTGCTGCGCTGTGTCTACGGCCTGCGCGTCTCCCTGCTCGTCGGGGTGGCGGCGGCCCTGACCGCGACGGTGGTCGGCACCGCCGTGGGCGCCACCGCCGGAGTGCTGGGCGGCTGGGTCGACCGCGGCGTCATGCGGGTCGTCGACACCATCGCCTCCGTGCCCCACCTGCTGCTCGGCATCTTCATCGTCGCGATGTTCCGGCCGGGCGTCTGGCCGGTGGTGGTCTCCGTCGCGCTGACCCACTGGCTGTCCACCGCGCGCATCGTCCGCGCCGAGGTGCTGTCCCTGCGGTCGCGGCCCTATGTCGACGCGGCCGTCTCGGGCGGTGCCTCCCGGTGGCGGGTGGCGGTACGGCACCTGCTGCCGGGCGTGCTGCCCCAGGCCGCGCTGGCCGCCGTACTGATGGTGCCGCACGCCATGTGGCACGAGTCCGCGCTGTCCTTCCTCGGGCTGGGGCTGCCCACCCACACCGCGAGCCTCGGCAACCTGATCCAGGAGGCGCGGGGGTCGTTGCTCGCCGGGCACTGGTGGCCCACCCTCTTCCCGGGCCTGTTCATCATCGTCCCGACGCTGGCCGTCGCCGGTCTCGCGGGCGCCTGGCGGGAGCGGATCAACCCCCGCCGCCGATCGGAGCTGATGCTGTGACCGAGCGAGCCCCCGTGCTGTCCGTACGCGGTCTGTCGGTGCGTTTCCTGATGCCGGGCGGGCGGAGCGTCGCCGCCGTCACCGACGCCCACTTCGACGTGGCGGCCGGCGAGTGCCTGGCCCTGATCGGCGAGAGCGGCTGCGGCAAGTCCGTCCTCGCCTCCGCCCTGCTCGGCCTGCTGCCCGGCAACGCGCGGATCGCGGGCAGTGCGCTGCTCGGCGAGCTGGACCTGCTCACCGCCGACGAGCGGACCTTCGCCCGCACCGTACGGGGCCGGCTGATCGGCCTCGTTCCGCAGAGCCCGGCCGCCCACCTCACCCCGGTCCGCACGATCCGCTCCCAGCTGGAGGAGACGGTCGCGCAACTCACCGCGGTCCGCGGCCGAGCGGCCCTGCGCGAGGCCGCGGAGGCCGCCGCCGAGCGGGCCGCGTTCCCCTCGGACCACCTCGACCACCATCCGCACGAACTCTCCGGCGGCCTCGCCCAACGTGCGGCCACCGCCCTGGCCCTGGTCGGCGACGCCCCGCTGCTGCTCGCCGACGAGCCGACCACCGGACTCGACCGGGACCTCGTGGACCGGACGGTCGACGAGCTACGACGACATGTCGACAACGTGCGCGACGCCACCGGAGACATCCGCGACACCACCGGAGACTCCCGCGACGCCACCGGAGACATCCGCGACACCACCGGAGACATCCGGGACAACCCCCGCACCGTCCGTGAAACCACCCGCACCGTCCGCGGCACCACCCACCCCGGCAAGGCCGACGGCCCGCTCGGCAAGGCCGGCGGCCCGGACGGTCACCGGGCCCTGCTGATGATCACCCACGACCTGGCCGCCGCCGAACGCATCGCCGACCGGATCGCCGTCATGTACGCGGGGCGCATCGTCGAACTGGCCGACGCCGCCGACTTCTTCGGCACGCCCGGCCCCCGCCACCCCTACAGCCGTGGGCTGCTGGACGCCCTGCCCGAGCGGGCGTTCACCCCCATCCCCGGGCTGCCGCCCGAACTCGGCGCCCTCCCCGACGGCTGCGCCTTCGCCGTCCGCTGCGAGCGGGCGTCGGATTCCTGCGCCACGCTCCCGCAGCTGACCGGCACGGTCGCCTGTCATCACCCGCACGCCGTGCTCACGGAGGCCGCCGACCGTGCTTGAACTGACCGACATCACCGCCGGGTACGACAGGAACACGCCCGTGATCCGGGGGATTTCCCTGTCGGTCGCGCCCGGGGAGGCCGTCGGACTGCTCGGCCCGAGCGGCTGCGGCAAGTCCACCCTCGCGCGGGTGGCGGCCCTGCTGCACCACCCCGACGCCGGCACCCTGGTGGTCGACGGCACCCCTGTACGGCGCTGGCGCCACCGAGCCCCGCGTGAGCAGCGCACCGCCTTCGGTGTCGTCTTTCAGCAGGCCCGGCTCTCCGCCGACCCCCGGCTCGCCCTCACCGACCTGATCGCCGAACCCCTGCGCGCCACCGGCCGCCGGGCGGGGATCGCCGACCGGGTCCGTGAACTGGCCGCCACCGTGGGGCTGACCACCGACCTGCTGGGCAGGCGTCCGCACGAGGTCAGCGACGGGCAGCTGCAACGCGCCTGCCTCGCCCGCGCCCTGGTGCTGCGCCCGCGCTGGCTGGTGTGCGACGAGATGACGGCGATGCTCGACGCCTCGACCACCGCCGCCCTGGTCCGGGTGGTGGAGGACTACCGCGCCGCCACCGGCGCGGGCCTGCTGGCCGTCGGGCACGACCGCGTCCTCCTCGACCGCTGGTGCGACCGCACCGTCGAATGGGCCGCTCTGGCGCGCTCCTGACGACGCCGGAGCGGGTGCGTGCCGACCGTGCCCACCCTGTGGCCGGTCTCGCGCGGGCCGCGTGTCCGGAGCGCAGCCCTGCCGTTGCCTCTCAGGAACCAACAAAGTCCGACGGGGTAATTGATTCGGTTGTGTTCGGGTCCTAGGGTGTGCCTGACTCAGTAGTCGCCGCGTCACCGGCAGTTGTGCCCCATTCCCACCTCAACTGCTGTCACAGCACCGTGTGTTGAGCCGCCCCCGAAGCCCACGGAAGGCCACGGTCATGCCGCACCCGCCCGTGTCACCCGCCGCACTCCCGGCCCCCCGCCCCCGCCCGCTCGTCAGCCGCCGACGCCTCCTGGAGGGCGGCGCCGCCGTCCTCGGCGCGCTCGCCCTGTCCGCCCCGCCCGTCGCGGCGCGCGCGGCCGGCCCGCGGGCGGCGGCCGACGAGCCCCCGGAGTGGGAGGACTTCGGCGTCTTCCGGCTCGGCACCGAGCCGCCGCACACCACGCTCATGCCGTACGCGGACGTGAGAGCGGCCCTCGCCGCAGACCGGACCCGCTCGCCGTACCGGATGAGCCTCGACGGCACCTGGAAGTTCGCCTACGCCGACCGCCCCGAGGACCGGGACGCCGACTTCCACCGCACCGACACCGACGACGGCGACTGGGAGAGCGTCCCGGTGCCGTCCGTGTGGCAGCTGCACGGCCACGACTTCCCGATCTACCTGAACATCACGTACCCCTACTGGGGCCCCAACGGCCGCGGCGAGGACCCGCAGCCCCCCACCGCGCCGACCCGCTACAACCCGGTCGGCCAGTACCGGCGCACCTTCACCGTCCCCCGCGACTGGGACGGCCGCCGCACCTTCCTCCACTTCGAGGGCGTCAAGTCCGCCCACTACGTGTGGATCAACGGCGAACTGGTCGGCTACGACGAGGACTCCTACACACCCTCCGAGTACGACATCACCGACCACCTGAAGCCCGGCACCAACCAGATCGCCGTGGAGGTCTACCGCTACGCCGACGGCGACTGGCTGGAGGACCAGGACATGATCCGGCTGAGCGGCATCTTCCGCTCGGTCTACCTGTACTCCACGCCGGCCGTGCACCTGCGGGACTTCAAGCTGGACACCCCGCTGGACGACACGTACACCGACGCCGAGCTGGCGGTCACCGCGAGCGTACGGGCCTACGGCGAGGGCGCAGGCGCGGGCCGGTACACCGTGGAGACCCAGCTCTACGACGCGCGCGGCCACGCCGTCTGGTCCCGCCCGCTCCAGCAGGCCGCCGACCTCGGCACCGTCGGCGCCGGCCAGGACGTCACCGTCCGGGCCGCGAAGGCCGTACCGAGGCCCAGGCTGTGGTCGGCCGAGCACCCGAACCTCTACACGGCCGTCCTGCGCCTGCGGGACCCCGCGGGGAAGGTCGTGGAGACCCTGTCCCACCGGGTCGGCTTCCGCGAGTTCGCGCTCAAGGACGGGCTGATGCGCATCAACGGCAGGCCCGTCTCCTTCCGCGGCACCAACCGGCACGAGATGCACCCGGACCGGGGCACGGCCCTCAGCCGCGAGGACCTGGTCGAGGACATCAGGATCATCAAGCGGCTCAACATGAACAGCGTCCGCACCTCGCACTACCCGAACAACCCGCTGTGGTACGAACTCGCCGACGAGTACGGCCTCTACCTCGTCGACGAGACCAACCTGGAGACCCACGGCATCCGCGAGGAGTACCCCGGCGACCACCCCGAGTGGACCGAGGCCTGCGTGGCCCGCGCCCAGAACATGGTGCACCGCGACAAGAACCACGCGTCCGTCGTCATCTGGTCGCTCGGCAACGAGGCGGGCGGCGGCAGCACCTTCACCGCCATGCACGACTGGATCCGCTCCTACGACCCCACCCGCGTCATCCAGTACGAGGGCGACGACCGCCCCGGCATCAGCGACATCCGCTCGGAGATGTACGACACCCCGCAACGCGTCGAGCAACGGGCCAAGGACACCTCCGACACCCGCCCGTACGTGATGATCGAGTACGCCCACTCGATGGGGAACTCCACCGGCAACTTCAAGAAGTACTGGGACGTCGTCCGCGCCCACGACGTGCTCCAGGGCGGCTGGATCTGGGACTTCGTCGACCAGTCGCTGACCTGGCCGGTCCCGGAGCGCACCCTGCTGACCGAGGCGGGGCCGTACGGGCTGCGCGGCGAGATCCTCGGCGCCTCCGGCACCTTCGAGCGCGGCAAGGGCCTGTCCGGCGGCACGGTCTTCGCCCGCGACGAGGGCCTCGACCTCACCGGCTCGCTGACGCTGGAGGCCTGGGTCACCCCGCACGTGACCGGCTACCACCAGCCGATCCTCACCAAGGGCGACACCCAGTACGCGCTGAAGCAGAACGACCGGACGCTGGAGTTCTTCATCCACTCCGGCGGCCAGTGGATCACCGCGACCTGGACGGTGCCGGAGGACTGGACCGGCCGCGAGCACCACATCGCGGGCGTCTTCGACGCCCAGGCCGGCACCCTCACCCTCCACGTCGACGGAGAGGTGCGGGCGACCCGCACCACCGACCGCCGGCCCACCGGCAACACGGCCTCCCTGGCCCTCGCCACCGACGCCGACAACCAGGTCCGCGAGTTCAGCGGCACCATCCGCCGCGCCCGCGTCCACGCCCGCGCCCTCACCGCCGCCGAACTGGCCGAGGACGACCGGGGCCCCGGCGACGAGGGGGTGCGGTTCTGGTTCGACGCGCAGACCGTGGAGGTCGAGCGGAAGCGGCCGAAGGAGAAGAACTTCTTCGCCTACGGCGGCGACTGGGGCGACAACCCCAACGACGGCTGCTTCGTCGCCGACGGCGTCGTCCTCGCCGACCGCGGCCACACCGGCAAGGCCGCCGAGGTCAAACGCGTCTACCAGGCCGTCGGCGTCGAGCCCCGCCCCGGGGAGGCGGGCGCGGTCACGCTCGTCAACGAGTACCTCTTCACCAACCTGCGCGAGTTCGACGGCCACTGGGAACTCGTCGCCGACGGCGAGACGGTGCGGCGCGGACGGCTCACCCGCCGGCAGCTGGACGTGGAACCGCTGTCCAGCAAGGACATCACGGTGCCCGTACGGCTGCCGGACGACCCGGCGCCCGGCACCGAGTACTTCCTCCAGCTGTCCTTCACCACCAAGGAATCCGCACCCTGGGCGAAGGCGGGCTTCGAGGTGGCCCGTGCGCAGCTCGCCCTCGACGCCGACGTCCGCGTCGTGACGCCCGTGCCGCTGGACCGGGTGCCGGCCCTGCGCCACCGGGACGGCGACGACGAGGTCACGGTCGACGGCCGGGGCTTCTCGGTGACCGTCGACAAGCGCGCCGGCACCCTCACCTCGTACGAGGCGAAGGGCAGGCGGCTGATCACCTCCGGGCCCGTGCCCAACTTCTGGCGCGCGCCCACCGACAACGATCACGGCAACGGCCAGCACACCCGCAACCAGACCTGGCGCGACGCCGGTGCCCGGCGGAAGGTCACGGACGTCACCGTGCGCACCCTGGGCGACCGGGCCGTCGTCATCGAGGTCGCCGGCACCCTGCCCACCACCGTGGAGTCGACGTACACCACCACGTACACGGTGTTCGGCAACGGCGAGATCAAGGTCGACAACACCCTGCACCCGGGCGCCGCGAACCTGCCGTACATCCCCGAGGTCGGCACCCTGCTGTTCCTGCCGCGTGGCCTGGACCGGCTGCACTACTACGGCCGGGGCCCCGAGGAGAACCACTGGGACCGCAACACCGGCACCGACGTCGGCCTCTACTCCGGGACCGTCGCCGAGCAGTGGACGCCGTACATCCGCCCGCAGGAGAACGGCAACAAGACCGACGTCCGCTGGATCGCCCTCACCGACCGCCACGGCGTCGGCCTGCTCGCCTCGGGTGAGCCCCTGCTGGAGGCCAACGCGTCCCACTTCACGCCGGAGGACCTGTCGGCGGGGGCGCGGCACGACTACCAGCTCACCCCGCGGGACGCCGTCGTCCTGAGGCTGAACCACCGGCAGATGGGGGTCGGCGGTGACAACAGCTGGGGCGCGCACACGCACGACGAGTTCAAGCTGTTCGCCGACCGGGACTACTCCTACACCTACCGGCTGCGCCCGTTGACGGACGTGGGGGAGGCGATGGCCGCCTCGCGCCGGCCCACGGCGACCGGATGACCCGGGGATGAACGGGGAGTCCGGGGCAACCCGGACCCCCATGAACGACGTACTGGTGGGAGCCTGTTCCTGGACGGACCGCCAACTGGTCGCGAGCGGCTGGTACCCGCGCGGACGACGGGACGCCGAGGGGCGGCTGCGGCACTACGCCTCGCGGCTGCCCGTCGTCGAAGTGGACGCCGGCTACTACGCGTTGCCGAGCCGGCGCAACGCCGAGCTGTGGGTGGAGCGCACACCGGAGGGGTTCCGTTTCGACGTCAAGGCCTTCTCCCTGCTGACCGGCCACCCCACGCGCGTGGAGGCGCTGCCTCCCGACCTGCGCGGGGCCGACCCCGCCGCCCTGAGGCGCGGACGGGCGGGCGAGGGCCTGCTGGACGAGGTGTGGAGCCGCTTCACGGAGGCGCTCGAACCGCTGCGCAAGGCCGGGCGGCTCGGCACCGTGCTGTTCCAGTTCCCGCCATGGTTCGCGCCCGGTCCCGATGCCGAGGCGGCGCTCGAGGCGTGCGCCCGGCGCACGGAGGGCTGGCCGCTCGCCGTGGAGTTCCGGCACCCGCAGTGGTGGGCGCCGCGGCGGGCGGACACCACCCACGCGCTGCTGTCCGCACTGGGCGCGTCGGCGGTCGGCACCGACATGGCCCAGGACCTGCCCGCGTCCCTGCCGCCGGTCGCGCCGGTCACCCGGCCGGCCCTGGCCGTCGTCCGCTTCCACGGGCGCAGCCGCGCGTGGGGGAGGGGGAGCAAGGAGGAGCGCTTCCGGCACGACTACTCCGCCGCCGAACTCGCCGCCTGGGTACCCCGCCTGCGACGCGCCGCCCGGCAGGCGGACGAGCTGCACGTGCTCTTCAACAACTGCTGCGCGGACGCCGCCGTACGCGCCGCCGAGACCATGCGGGAGCTGCTCACTCCGCCGTGTCGCTGATGCCCAGCCGCAGGTGTTCCACGTGGTACACGGCCTGGTCGAGCAACTCGGCGACATGGTGGTCGTGCAGCGCGTAGACCACCGACCGGCCGCGGCGCTCACCCACCACGAGGCCGAGGTTGCGCAGCAGCCGCAGCTGGTGCGAGCAGGCCGACTGCTCCATGCCGACCTCCGCCGCCAATTCGGTCGCGGGCAGCGGGCCTTCGCGCAGACGGGCCAGGATCAGCAGCCGGGAGGGCGTGGACAGGGCCTGGAGCGTGGTGGCGACCTTGGCGACGTTGTCCGCGTCCAGCCGCACGCGTGCGGTGGCGTCCTGCGCGGTGGTGGCGGCTCCGTGACCCATGCGGTTCATCCTACCCACCACACATGAACGCATGAAGGAGTCTTCATTCGTTCCTGTATGGTGTCCGGCGTGTCCACCACGCTCGCCCCCACCCGGCTCCCCGCGCCCGTCCACCGGGCCCCCCGCCGCCGCACCCGCGTCCTGGCCCTGCCCGAGGCCCGCTGGGCGCTCGCCTCGCTGCTCGCCTTCCTCGCCGCACTCCCGCTCGACCTCGGCTCCGCCCCCGCCTGGACGTACGGCCCGCTCTACGCCCTCGCCTACGCCGCCGGCGGCTGGGAGCCCGCGCTGGAGGGCCTGCGGGCGCTGCGCGAGAAGACCCTGGACGTCGACCTGCTGATGATCGTCGCGGCACTGGGCGCGGCGTCCATCGGGCAGGTCCTCGACGGCGCCCTGCTCATCGTCATCTTCGCCACCTCCGGCGCCCTGGAGGCCCTGGCCACCGCCCGCACCGCCGACTCCGTGCGCGGGCTGCTCGACCTCGCGCCCACCACCGCCACCCGCCTCGACGGAGAACGCGAGGAGACCGTCCCGACCGCCGAGCTCGCCGTCGGCGACCTGATCCTGGTCCGTCCGGGGGAGCGGATCGGCGCCGACGGCCCGGTCGTCGGCGGCACCGGCGAGGTCGACCAGGCCACCATCACCGGTGAGTCCGTCCCCGTCCTCAAGCGCCCCGGCGACGACGTCTTCGCCGGCACCCTCAACGGCACCGGCGCGCTGCGCGTCCGCGTCGCGCGCGACCCCGCCGACTCGGTGATCGCCCGAATCGTCACCCTGGTCGAGGAGGCGTCCCGCACCAAGGCGCCGACGCAGCTGTTCATCGAGAAGATCGAGCAGCGCTACGCGATTGGCGTGGTCGTCGCCACCCTCGCGGTCTTCGGCATCCCGCTCGCCTTCGGCGCCGACCTCACGGACGCCCTGCTGCGCGCCATGACCTTCATGATCGTCGCCTCGCCGTGCGCGGTGGTCCTCGCGACGATGCCGCCCCTGCTGTCCGCCATCGCCAACGCGGGCCGGCACGGCGTCCTGGTGAAGTCGGCGGTCGCCATGGAACGCCTCGGCGAGATCGACACCACCGCCCTCGACAAGACCGGCACCCTCACCGAGGGGACCCCCGAGGTGACCGCCGTACGCCCGCTGACCGGATCCGGGCTCGACGAGGACGCCCTCCTCGCGCTCGCCGCCGCGGCCGAGCACCCCAGTGAGCACCCGCTGGCCCGCGCGATCGTGGCCGCCGCCCGCGCCCGGGACCTGCCCCTCGCGCCCGCGGCGGACTTCACGGCGACCCCGGGCCGGGGTGTGACGGCCGTGGTCGAGGGCCGCACCGTGCACGTCGGCCGCGCCGAGACCCCCGAGGGCGCCGACACCACCGTCCGGGTCACCCGCGACGGCACCCCGGTCGGCACCCTCGCCCTCGCCGACCGCCTGCGCGCCGACGCCGCCGGGGCCACCGCCGCGCTGACCGCCCTCACCGGCACCGCCCCCACCCTGCTCACCGGCGACAACGCCCCGGCCGCCGCCCGCGTGGCCGCCGCGACCGGCATCACCGACGTCCGCGCGGAGCTGCTGCCCGAGAACAAGGCCGAGGCCGTACGGGAGTGGGAGCGGGCGGGCCGCAAGGTGCTCTTCGTCGGCGACGGGGTCAACGACGCTCCCGCGCTCGCCGCCGCGCACGCCGGCCTCGCCATGGGCCGGGCCGGCTCCGACCTGGCCCTGGAGACCGCGGACGCGGTCGTCGTGCGCGACGAGCTGACGGCCGTACCCGCCGTCGTGCGGCTGTCCCGGCGCGCCCGAGGGCTGGTCGTCCAGAACCTGTTCATCGCGGGTACGTGCATCACCGTCCTCGTGCTGTGGGACCTGATCGGACATCTCCCGCTGCCCCTGGGCGTCGCCGGGCACGAGGGCTCGACCGTGCTGGTCGGTCTCAACGGGCTGCGGCTGCTGCGCGAGTCGGCGTGGCGATCCGCACCGGCCCAGGAAGAGTGACGTCCATGTCGGATTCCCGCCAGCCCGCACCGGGCCGGCGGGCCATCCTGGACGCATGCAGACGGGAATGCACACCGACACCGAGCGCTGCGTCCGCGCCGTGCGGTCGAAGGACGCACGGTTCGACGGCTGGTTCTTCACGGCCGTCCTGACGACCCGCATCTACTGCCGGCCCAGCTGCCCGGTGGTGCCGCCCAAGCCCGAGAACATGACCTTCCACCCGAGCGCGGCGGCCTGTCAGCAGGCCGGCTTCCGGGCGTGCAAACGCTGCCGCCCGGACACCAGCCCCGGCTCCCCGGAGTGGAACCTGCGCGCCGACCTCACCGCCCGCGCCATGCGGCTGATCGCCGACGGCGTCGTGGACCGCGAGGGCGTCCCCGGCCTCGCCGCCCGGCTCGGCTACAGCACCCGGCAGGTCGAACGCCAGCTCCTGGCCGAGCTGGGCGCCGGACCCCTCGCGCTCGCCCGCGCGCAGCGCGCCCAGACCGCCCGGCTGCTCATCGAGACGACCCCGCTGTCGATGGCGGACGTCGCCTTCGCGGCCGGCTTCTCCTCCGTCCGCACCTTCAACGACACGGTCCGCGAGGTCTTCGCGCTCTCCCCGAGCGAGCTGCGCACCCGCGTCCCGAAGAGCCGCCCGGCCCCCGCCACCCGGGGCGCCGCCCCCGGCACGCTCTCCCTCCGCCTCCCGTTCCGCACCCCGCTCCACCCCGACAACCTCTTCGGGCACCTCGCCGCCACCGCCGTACCCGGCGTGGAGGAGTGGCGGGAGGGCGCGTACCGCCGCACCCTGCGCCTCCCGTACGGTCACGGCATCGTGGCCCTCACCCCCCACCCCGACCACATCGCCTGCCGCCTCACCCTCGGCGACCTGCGCGACCTGACCGTCGCGATCAGCCGCTGCCGTCGCCTGCTCGACCTGGACGCCGACCCGACGGCCGTCGACGACCAGCTGCGCGCCGACCCGCTGCTCGCGCCGCTGGTCGACAAGGCGCCCGGCCGGCGCGTGCCGCGCACGGTCGACGAGGCGGAGTTCGCCGTACGGGCCGTGCTCGGCCAGCAGGTCTCCACCGCCGCCGCCCGCACCCACGCCGCCCGCCTGGTCACGGCACACGGCGTCCCGGTCGACGACCCCGAGGGCGGCCTGACCCACCTCTTCCCGTCACCGGAGGCACTGGCGGAGGTGGACCCGCAGACCCTGGCGATGCCCCGCACCCGCCGCACGACCCTGACCTCCCTCGTCTCCCGCCTGGCCGACGGCTCACTCGGCCTCGGCGTCGAGACCGACTGGGCCGAGACCCGGGCCCGGCTCCTCGCCCTCCCCGGCTTCGGCCCCTGGACGGCCGACGTCATCGCCATGCGCGCCCTCGGCGACCCCGACGCCTTCCTCCCCACCGACCTCGGCGTCCGCCGCGCCGCCGGGGAGCTGGGCCTGCCCTCCACACCGGCGGCGCTCACCGCCCGCGCGGCGGCCTGGCGACCCTGGCGGGCGTACGCCGTCCAGTACCTGTGGGCGACCGACAGCCACCCGATCAACGTCCTGCCCGTGTGACCGTACGAACCCCTGCGAGGAATCGCCGTGAAACAGCACACCGTGATCGACAGCCCCTACGGCGCGCTCACCCTCGTCGCCGAGGACGGCGCCCTGTGCGGCCTCTACATGACCGACCAGCGCCACCGCCCGCCGGAGGAGAGCTTCGGCACGCCCGACGACGGACCGTTCGCCGAGGCGGAGGAGCAGCTGACGGCGTACTTCGCCGGTGAGCTCAAGGACTTCACCCTCGACCTGCGGCTGAACGGGACCCCGTTCCAGCGCGCGGTCTGGGACCAGCTCCGCCGCATCCCCTACGGCGAGACCCGCACCTACGGCCAACTCGCCGCCGCCCTCGGCAACGCGACCGCCTCCCGCGCCGTGGGCCTCGCCAACGGCCGCAACCCGATCGGCATCATCGTCCCCTGCCACCGGGTCATCGGCGCGAGCGGCGGCCTGACCGGCTACGGCGGCGGCCTGGAGCGCAAGCAGCGCCTGCTGGACTTCGAGCGGGGTGCGGCGCTGTTCTAGTCCCCGGGCACCCCGCGCACCCCGCGCGGACCGTCGCCCTCACTCGCCGGGCGACTCGCGGGGTGTGCCGATCCGCAGGCGGTTGCCGTCCGGGTCGCGCAGCTCGGTCTCGCGCGCCCAGGGCGCCTCCTCGACCCGTACGCCGAACTCCGCCGCGACCGCGTCGACGTCGGCCACCCGCAGGTAGACCAGCGTGTCCGGCCGGGCGTCCCCGGTGTGCTCCGACAGGAACAGCCGCACCCGCCCCCGCGCGACCTCCACGAACGCCGGCAGACCCGGCTCGAAACGGTGCTCCCACTGCTCGACGAAGCCCAGCCGCGCGTACCACCGCACGGCCGCCGCGGCGTCGGCCACACGCAGGACCGGAACGACCTCCTCGTCCACGTTCTCAGCCACCCGCTCCGTCGCTCCCGGACGCCAGCCCGCGCAGCAGCTCGGGCAGGGCGGTCCCGATCGGCTCCCGGACGACCTCGTCGGCGAGGTCGTCGTACGGGGTCGGTTCGGCGTTGACGACGACCAGGCGGGCGCCGTGGTCGGCGGCCACGCCGGCCAGTCCGGCCGCCGGCTGCACCTGGAGGCTGCTGCCGACGGCGATGAACACCTGGCACGCCTTGCTGACGGCGGCCGCCTCGCCGAGCACCACCGGGTCGAGCCGCTCGCCGAACATCACGGTCGCCGGCTTCAGGATGCCGCCGCACTCCAGGCACGGCGGGTCGTCCTCACCGGCGTCGACCCGGGCGAGCGCGTCCTCCATGGGGCCCCGGGCGTGGCAGCCGGTGCACACCCAGCTCCGTGCGGTGCCGTGCAGTTCGAGGACCTTGCGGGCGGAGAGTCCGGCGAGCTGGTGCAGGCCGTCCACGTTCTGCGTGATCACCCGGACCGGCACCCCGGACCGCTCCAGCTCCGCCACCGCGCGGTGCGCGGCGTTCGGCTCGGCCCGCAGGGCCCCGGTCTCCCGCCGCATCCGCCAGGAGCGGCGCCTGATCTCCGGGTCGCCCATGTAGTACTCGTAGGTGACGAGCTTCTCGGCCTCCGGATCGCGTCGCCACAGCCCGTTCGGCCCGCGGTAGTCGGGGATGCCGGAGTCCGTAGAGATGCCGGCACCGCTCAGGACGGCGACGAGGGGCTTGCTGGTCATGCGGTCGAGGGTAGGACGCGGGGGTGCGGGCGGCGAACGGTTATCGGTCGGTGCGGACGCCGTTCTCCAGCTCGGCCGTCCCGGAGCCGTCCGCCAGCACGTCCAGCGCGGCCAGGACCCGGCCGTGCAGCGCGCCGAGCAGGTGGGCGCCCAGCTCCTCGCGCGGCACCAGCCGCCAGGACAGCAGTTCCTCCTCCTGCAAGCGGATCGCCTTGAGCTCGTCCTCGGTCAGGATTCCGCCGTCGTAGAGGTACGCGACGACCGGCGGGCGGCTCGTCCCGTGCACCCAGTCCACCGCGAGCAGCCGGCCGAGCCGGACGTCCAGTCCGATCTCCTCGACCGTCTCCCGCCACGCGCCCTGCCGCGGCGTCTCCCCGTCCTCCGACTCGATCGTGCCACCGGGCAGTACCCATCCCTCGCGGTAGTTGGGCTCGACGAGCAGGACCCGCCCCTCGGCGTCGCGGAAGAGGGCGGCGGCGCCGGCGAGGACGCGGGGGAGCCCGGCGATGTAGGCGGCGTAGTCAGCAGTGCTCATCCCGAAAGCGTAGCGAGCCCCGGTCCCGCCCCGGCCGTTCCAGGGTGCGGGCAGGGCATGACGGCGTGGCCGTCCTCCGGTTATGGTCGCAGCGGCGCGACTGCCTTGACGTGCGCAAGGCTCGGAGAGCAAGGGGAGAGCAAGGTGGCTGACGCTGCAGGAGACGGGGCCCGCCGGGTGCTCGTCGCCGCGGACAAGTTCAAGGGTTCGCTGACGGCCGTGGAGGTCGCCGAGCGGGTGACGGCCGGGCTGCGCCGTGTCGTGCCGGACGTCCGGGTCGAGGCGCTACCCGTGGCCGACGGCGGCGACGGCACCGTGGCCGCGGCGGTCGCGGCCGGGTTCGAGCGCCGGGAGGTACGGGTCGCCGGGCCCCTCGGCGACGAGGTGACGGCCGCGTTCGCGCTGCGCGGTGACACCGCGGTGGTGGAGATGGCCGAGGCCAGTGGCCTGCAACGGCTTCCGGAAGATGTCCTCGCGCCCCTGACGGCGTCCACGTTCGGCTCCGGTGAACTGCTGCGGGCCGCGCTGGACGCGGGGGCGCGGACGATCGTGTTCGGCGTCGGCGGCAGCGCCACCACCGACGGCGGCGCCGGGATGCTGGCGGCGCTGGGCGCCCGGTTCACGGGCCGGGACGGTGCGCCGGTCGCGCCGGGCGGGGGCGGCCTCGCCGACCTGGCCTCGGCCGACCTGACGGGGCTGGACCCGCGGCTGGCCGGCGTCGAGCTGGTGCTCGCGAGCGACGTCGACAACCCGCTGACCGGGCCGAAGGGCGCCCCCGCGGTCTACGGCCCGCAGAAGGGCGCCTCTCCGCGGGACGTGGAGGCCCTGGACGCGGCCCTCGCGCACTTCGCGAAGGTGCTGGAGCAGACGGAGACCGTGGGCGCGCGGGCCGCCGAGTACGCCGCCTCGCCGGGGGCCGGCGCGGCGGGCGGGATCGGCTTCGGCGCGATGCTCCTCGGGGCGCGGTTCCGGCCCGGCATCGAGGTGATGCTGGACGTGCTCGGCTTCGCGCCGGCGCTGGAGCGGGCCGACCTGGTGATCACGGGGGAGGGCTCGCTGGACGAGCAGACCCTGCACGGGAAGGCCCCGGCCGGTGTCGCCGCGGCGGCGCGGGCAGCGGGCAAGGAGGTCGTCGCGGTGTGCGGGCGGCTGGCGCTGGCGCCGGAGGTGCTGGGGCGGGCCGGGATCCGGCGGGCGTATCCGCTCACGGACGTGGAGCCGGACGTGGCGAAGTGCATCGCCGAGGCCGGGCCGATCCTGGAACGGGTGGCGGAAGGGATCGCCCGGGACTTCCTGACGTAGGCGTAGGCCCAGGCGCAGCTGTGGGGGTAGGCGTGGGGGTGTTTCGCCCCCGCGCCTCGCCGCGTGGCCGACCCCGGACTTCGCTTCCGGACTGCCCCGACACCACTCCCCGCCCCCCGCTCGGCCCGAAGGCCTCGCCCTCCGTCGCCGGGCGGGTCGTCGCGTCCCCTGCCCGGTCCAGTCCAGCCCTGGTCGGTGAGCGGTGGGTGGGCAGCACAGGCCCGGGGCCCGGAGCGGCGCCCCCGGCAGACACGCACCGGCTGGCCGCAGGCGCACAGACAGCAGGGCCCCGGACCCGACCCGGGTCCGGGGCCCTGCTCAGCGGTGGCGTCACGGCTGGGCCGCTCGCGCCTCCCGCCGGTTGTCCCTGAAGTTGTTCACCTTGCGGGCCGTCGCGAACAGCGGGATCACCGCGCCCATGACCAGCTGCAGCGCGCACCCCGTCTGGAGCAGCAGCTGCCCGCTCGGCGCGTCGAAGGCCCACGCGGCCAGCAGGCCCATCGACAGCACGATCCACGACAGCATCGCCACCGCCAGCCGTCCCCGCGGCTTCGGGTACTCGACCCGGCTCACCATCAGCCAGGCGGTGCCGATGATCGCCAGCAGCGTCGCCACGAAGGGCAGCTCCAGCAGCACGATCGACACCACCGTCAGTGCCCCGAACGGCGACGGCATGCCCTGGAACGTGCCGTCCTTCACGGTGACGCAGGAGAACCGCGCAAGCCGCAGCACCACCGCCAGCAGCACCACGATCGCCCCCACCGCCGCCACGCGCTGGTAGGCGTCGTCCGCGACCATGCCGTAGACGAGGACGAAGTACGCCGGTGCCAGCCCGAAGCTGATCAGGTCGGAGAGGTTGTCCAGCTCGGCGCCCATCGGCGAGCTGCGCAGCTTGCGCGCCACCAGGCCGTCGAACAGGTCGAAGATCGCCGCGCACAGCATCAGGATGACCGCCGTGGCCGCGCTGTGCCGGGCCATGCCCGACTCGTCGCTGCCCATGAGGTGCGGGATCAGGATGCCGGTGGTGGTGAAGTACACCGCCATGAAGCCGCACGTGGCGTTGCCGAGGGTGAGGGTGTCCGCTATCGACAGGCGGAGCGAGAGAGGCATCTCCTCCTCGTCGTCCACCTCGTCGGCCTCGGGCACCCAGCCGGCCTGGGTCTGCGGATCAACCACGGTCAATGCGAGTCACCCCAGCCACCGTCTTCTGCCCCACCTCGACCGCGACCTCCACGCCCTCCGGCAGGTACAGGTCGACGCGCGAGCCGAAGCGGATCAGACCGACCCGGTCACCCTGCTCGACCTTCGTGCCCTGCGGCACGTACGGGACGATGCGACGGGCCACCGCGCCGGCGATCTGGATCATCTCGATGTCACCGAGCTCGGTGTCGAAGTGCCACACGACGCGCTCGTTGTTCTCGCTCTCCTTGTTGAAAGCGGGAACGAAGCCGCCCGGCACGTGCTCGACCGACGTGACCGTGCCCGACAGGGGCGCGCGGTTGACGTGGACGTTGAGCGGGCTCATGAAGATCGCGACGCGGGTGCGGCCGTCCTTCCACGGCATGATGCTCTGCACCACACCGTCGGCGGGCGAGATGACCCGGCCCTGGGTGATCTCGCGCTCGGGGTCGCGGAAGAACCACAGCATCCCCGCCGCGAGCGCGGTGGCGGGGACGGCGACGGCCTTGGCGGCGCCGGAACGGCGGGCGCGCAGGAGGCTGACGGCTGCGGTGGCGACGGTCGGCAGAAGCCACGGCGATGCTCCGCGCGCGAGGCGTACGCCGGCCAGGCTGTCGCGAGATGCAGAGGTTTGGCTGTGGGGCATGGATGACCTTCGTAGCGGATGATGCCGCACACTGACGGGGGACGGCGGCTTTCCGGCGATCGTAGCGGCTTCCCGCCGCAACTGGGTAAGCCAGGAAGCCGAGTCGGCGGCCGGGCACTGCCTACGGGGTGTGACCTTCTTCTCCAAGAAAACACCCCGTATCCGGACATCTAACCCTGGAATCGATACTCTTCGAGCAGTCGGCGGCCGATGATCATTTTCTGGATCTCGGCGGTGCCTTCACCGATCAGGAGCATCGGGGCCTCGCGGTAGAGGCGCTCGATCTCGTACTCCTTGGAGAAGCCGTACCCGCCGTGGATCCGGAAGGCGTCCTCGACGACCTCTTTGCAGTACTCGGAGGCGAGGTACTTGGCCATCCCCGCTTCCAGGTCGTTTCGTTCGCCCGAATCCTTTTTGCGTGCAGCGTTCACCATCATCGCATGCGCCGCCTCCACCTTGGTAGCCATCTCCGCGAGCTTGAACTGAATGGCCTGGTGCTGGGCGATCTGCTTGCCGAAAGTGTGACGCTGCTGGGCGTACCGGACGCCGAGCTCGAAGGCACGCTGAGCGACGCCGCAGCCACGCGCCGCCACATTGACGCGGCCGACCTCGACGCCGTCCATCATTTGGTAAAAACCTCGGCCGGTGACCCCGCCGAGCACCCGATCGGCCGGAATGCGCAGGCCGTCCATGATGAGCTCGGTGGTGTCGACACCCTTGTAGCCCATCTTGTCGATCTTGCCGGGGATGGTCAGCCCGGGCCGCACCTCACCGAAACCGGGCTCCTTCTCCACCAGGAAGGTCGTCATCGACTTGTGCGGCGCCGTGCCGTCCGGGTGACCCTCGTCACTTTTCACCAGAACGGCCACCAGCGACGACGTTCCGCCGTTCGTGAGCCACATCTTCTGGCCGTTCAGGACGTACTCCTCGCCGTCCTTCACCGCCTTCGAGGAGATCGCCGACACGTCGGAGCCCAGCGCCGGCTCCGACATCGAGAAGGCGCCGCGGATGTCGCCCGCGGCCATCCGGGGCAGGAAGTGGTCCTTCTGCTCCTGCGTGCCGTGCTGCTTGAGCATGTACGCCACGATGAAGTGCGTGTTGATGATGCCGGAGACCGACATCCAGCCCCGGGCGATCTCCTCGACACACAGCGCGTAGGTGAGCAGCGACTCGCCCAGGCCCCCGTACTCCTCCGGGATCATCAGGCCGAACAGGCCCAGCTCCTTGAGCCCGTCCACGATGTCCTGCGGGTACTCGTCGCGGTGCTCCAGCTCGGTCGCGACCGGGATGATCTCCTTGTCCACGAAGTCGCGGACGGTGGAGAGGATCTCCCGCTGGATGTCCGTGAGGCCGTGGGTCTGGGCGAGGCGGCTCATCTACTTCTCCTGTTCCTTCGGCTCGGGCCGGCCGGGCTGCTCGCCGCCGCGCTCCTTGATGTACGTCTCGGTGGGCACCATCACCTTGCGGCGGAAGACGCAGACCTGCGTGCCGTCCTGCTTGTAGCCCCTGGTCTCCACGTGCACGATGCCGCGGTCGTTCTTCGACTTCGACGGCCACTTGTCCAGCACGGTCGTCTCGCCGTAGATCGTGTCGCCGTGGAAGGTGGGCGCCACGTGCCTGAGCGACTCGATCTCCAGGTTGGCGATGGCCTTGCCGGAGACGTCCGGGACCGACATGCCGAGCAGGAGCGAGTAGATGTAGTTGCCCACCACCACGTTCCTGCCGAAGTCCGTCGTCCGCTCGGCGTAGTTGCCGTCCAGGTGGAGCGGGTGGTGGTTCATGGTGAGGAGGCAGAAGAGGTGGTCGTCGTACTCGGTGACCGTCTTGCCCGGCCAGTGCTTGTACACCGCCCCGACCTCGAACTCCTCGTAGGTGCGTCCGAACTGCATGGCTGTCAGGCCTCCGGGATCTCGAACGTGCTGGTACGCGTCATGCCGGCGGCGCGGCCCTTGCCGGAGACGACCAGGGCCATCTTGCGGCTGGCCTCGTCGATCATCTCGTCGCCGAGCATCGCGGAGCCCTTCTTGCCGCCCGCCTCGGACGTGTAGTAGTCGTACGCGTCCAGGATCAGCTCGGCGTGGTCGTAGTCCTCCTGGGAGGGCGAGAAGATCTCGTTGGACGCCTCGACCTGGCCAGGGTGCAGCACCCACTTGCCGTCGAAGCCGAGGGCGGCGGCGCGCTGCGCGACCTCGCGGTAGCCGTCGACGTTGCGGATCTGGAGGTACGGGCCGTCGATGGCCTGGAGGTTGTTGGCGCGGGCGGCCATGAGGATCTTCATCAGGATGTAGTGGTAGGCGTCCGCCGGGTAGCCGGGCGGCTGCTCGCCGACGACCAGGGACTTCATGTTGATGGACGCCATGAAGTCGGCCGGGCCGAAGATGATGGTCTCCACCCGCGGGGAGGCCTGGGCGATCTCGTTGACGTTGTTCAGGCCCTGCGCGTTCTCGATCTGCGCCTCGATGCCGATCCGGCCGACCTCGAAGCCCATCGTCTTCTCGATCTGGGTGAGCAGGAGGTCGAGGGCCACCACCTGCCGGGCGTCCTGGACCTTCGGCAGCATGATGCAGTCCAGGTTCGGGCCCGCGCCCTCCACCACCGTCACGACGTCGCGGTACGTCCACTCGGTCGTCCAGTCGTTGACGCGGACGACGCGGGTCTTCCCGGTCCAGTCGCCCTCGTTGAGGAACTTGACGATGGTGTGCCGCGCCTCCGGCTTGGCGAGCGGCGCGCAGGCGTCCTCCAGGTCGAGGAAGACCTGGTCGGCGGGGAGGCCCTGGGCCTTCTCCAGGAAGCGCGGGTTGCTCCCCGGTACGGCGAGGCAGGAACGCCGGGGGCGAAGGCGGTTGACCGTGGTCATGCGGGGACCTCCAGGGGGTCGAGCTTGTTCGCTTTGCGGATCTCGTCGACGATGCGGCCGATGATTCCGGTGATGTCGAAGTCCTTCGGGGTGAAGACCGCGGCCACTCCCGCGGCCCGCAGCTGTTCGGCGTCACCGCCTGGGATGATGCCACCGGCGATCACCGGAATATCTGTGGCACCGGCCACATGCAGCCGTTCCAGTACGTCCGGCACCAGCTGGGCGTGCGAACCGGAGAGGATCGACAGGCCCACCGCGTGCACGTCCTCGGCGAGGGCCGCGTCCACGATCTGCTCCGGGGTGAGCCGGATGCCCTGGTAGACCACCTCGAAGCCGGCGTCCCGGGCGCGCACGGCGATCTGCTCGGCGCCGTTGGAGTGGCCGTCCAGGCCCGGCTTGCCGACCAGGAAGCGCAGCTTGCCCACGCCGAGGTCCTTGGCCGTCAGTTCCACCTTGCGGCGCACCAGGGCCAGCGCCGAGCCCTCCTCGGCGGGCAGGGCGACCGGCGCCGACGACACGCCGGTCGGCGCCCGGAACTCGCCGAACACCTCGCGCAGGGCCCCGGCCCACTCGCCGGTCGTGACGCCGGCGCGGGCGCACTCCAGGGTGGCCTCCATGAGGTTGTCGGTGCCCTTGGCGGCCTCCTTCAGCTTCTCCAGCGCCTTGCAGGGGCGCGGGTGGTTGAAGGGCGGCTGGTAGCGGGTGTCCCGCCAGTGCTGGAGCGAGGCGATGACGCGGGCCTCCACCGCCGGGTCGACGGTCTGGATCGCGGTGTCCAGGTCGGCGGTCAGCGGGTTGGGCTCGGTGCCCTCGAAGGCGTTGACACCGATGATCTTCTCCTCGCCCGACTCGATCCGGGCCCGGCGCTCGGCGTGCGAGGAGACCAGCTGGGACTTGAGGTAGCCGGACTCGACGGCGGCCATCGCGCCGCCCATCTCCTGGATGCGCTCGATCTCGGCGAACGACTCCTCGACCAGCTCGTCCACCTTCGCCTCGACCACCTTCGAGCCCTCGAAGAGGTCGCCGTACTCCAGCAGGTCGCTCTCGTAGGCCAGCACCTGCTGGATGCGCAGCGACCACTGCTGGTCCCAGGGGCGGGGCAGGCCCAGCGCCTCGTTCCAGGCGGGCAGCTGCACGGCACGCGCGCGGGCGTCCTTGGAGAGGGTGACCGCCAGCATCTCCAGCACGATCCGCTGGACGTTGTTCTCCGGCTGGGCCTCCGTCAGGCCGAGGGAGTTGACCTGGACGCCGTAGCGGAAGCGGCGGTGCTTGGGGTCCTCGATGCCGTAGCGCTCGCGGGTGATGCGGTCCCAGATGCGGCCGAAGGCCCGCATCTTGCACATCTCCTCGACGAACCGGACACCCGCGTTCACGAAGAACGAGATGCGGCCGACGACGTCGCCCATGCGCTCCTCGGGCACCTGGCCGCCGTCGCGGACGGCGTCCAGCACGGCGATCGCGGTGGACATCGCGTACGCGATCTCCTGTACCGGCGTGGCGCCCGCCTCCTGCAGGTGGTAACTGCAGATGTTGATCGGGTTCCACTTCGGGATGTGGGAGACCGTGTACGCGATCATGTCCGTCGTCAGGCGGAGGGACGGTCCCGGCGGGAAGACGTGCGTCCCCCGGGACAGGTACTCCTTGACGATGTCGTTCTGGGTCGTGCCCTGGAGCCTGGTGATGTCGACACCCTGCTCCTCGGCGACGACCTGGTAGAGCGCCAGCAGCCACATGGCCGTGGCGTTGATGGTCATCGAGGTGTTCATCTGGTCCAGGGGGATGTCCTGGAACAGCCGGCGCATGTCACCGAGGTGCGCGACCGGGACCCCGACCCGGCCCACCTCGCCGCGGGCGAGGACGTGGTCGGAGTCGTAGCCGGTCTGGGTCGGCAGGTCGAAGGCGACCGACAGACCCGTCTGCCCCTTGGCGAGGTTGCGCCGGTACAGCTCGTTGGACGCCTCGGCCGTGGAGTGACCGGCGTAGGTCCGCATCAGCCACGGCCGGTCCTTCTGACGCTCACTCATGCGACGCTCCTCAGATGTTCCGGAAGCGGTTGATGGCGTCGAGGTGCTGGGCCCGCATCTCCTCGTCGCGCACGCCCAGGCCCTCCTCGGGGGCGAGGCACAGCACGCCGACCTTGCCCTGGTGGGCGTTGCGGTGGACGTCGTGGGCGGCCTGGCCGGTGTCCTCCAGGGAGTACACCTTGGAGAGCGTGGGGTGGATCTTGCCCTTGGCGATCAGGCGGTTGGCCTCCCAGGCCTCGCGGTAGTTGGCGAAGTGGGAGCCGATGATGCGCTTCAGGGACATCCACAGGTAGCGGTTGTCGTACTCGTGCATGTAGCCCGAGGTCGAGGCGCACGTGGTGATGGTGCCGCCCTTGCGGGTGACGAAGACACTCGCGCCGAAGGTCTCGCGGCCGGGGTGCTCGAAGACGATGTCGATGTCCTCGCCGCCGGTGAGCTCGCGGATGCGCTTGCCGAAGCGCTTCCACTCCTTCGGGTCCTGGGTCTGCTCGTCCTTCCAGAACCGGTAGCCCTCGGCGTTGCGGTCGATGATCGCGTCGGCGCCCATGGAGCGGCAGATCTCCGCCTTCTGGGGCGAGGAGACGACGCAGATCGGGTTGGCGCCGCCGGCCAGCGCGAACTGGGTGGCGTAGGAGCCGAGACCGCCGCTGGCGCCCCAGATGAGCACGTTGTCGCCCTGCTTCATGGCGGCGCCGTTGCGGGAGACCAGCTGGCGGTACGCGGTGGAGTTGACCAGGCCGGGGGCGGCGGCCTCCTCCCAGCTGAGGTGGCCCGGCTTGGGCATCAGCTGGTTGGACTTGACGAGGGCGATCTCCGCGAGGCCGCCGAAGTTGGTCTCGAATCCCCAGATGCGCTGCTCGGGGTCGAGCATCGTGTCGTTGTGGCCGTCGGACGACTCCAGCTCCACGGAGAGGCAGTGCGCGACGACCTCGTCGCCGGGCTGCCAGGCGTTGACGCCGGGGCCGGTGCGCAGCACGACGCCGGCCAGGTCGGAGCCGATGATGTGGTACGGCAGGTCGTGGCGCTTGGCCAGCTCGTTGGTGCGGCCGTAGCGCTCCAGGAAGCCGAACGTCGACAGCGGCTCGAAGATCGAGGTCCACACCGAGTTGTAGTTGACCGAGGAGGCCATGACGGCCACCAGAGCCTCACCGGGGCCCAGCTCGGGCACCGGCACCTCGTCCAGGTGGATCGACTTGCGCGGGTCCTTGTCGCGGGTCTCGAGGCCCGCGAACATCTCGGTCTCGTCCTTGTGCACGGTGATCGCGCGGTACGACTCGGGGATCGGCAGTGCGGCGATGTCGGCCGGCGTGGAGTCGGGCGACTGGATCGCGTCCAGGATGTCCTTCACGGTGTTGCCTCCGGCGGTGAGCGCCCTGAGGGAGGGGCGCTGAGGGTTACGTCGGTGCTGATGAGGGTGGGTGAGGGTGCCTGTGACGCAGGCGTTCGGACGCGCAGGGGATGAGGTGCGGGGACAGCCCGAACACCTTCAACGTATGACACCGCGTGTCACCCCGCAAGGCACTGAGTGCCAGAACCTGCTCTCAGATGAATTCTTTACCCGACAGATGAGCGATGATCGATCGAACCGGGGTCCCGGCGCCGGTGAAAAGGGGCACTGACATGCAAAAACGGCCACCCGAGGGGTGGCCGTCGTCACAGCGGGAGAAGGGGGTTCAGTGCTCCTTGAGGGCCTGTTCGATGGTGCGCATGACCTCGTGCAGCGGTGCGTCGGTGCGCGCCACCGTCACCAGCACCTCGCCCTGCACGGCGGCCGAGGCGGAGGCCGGCCGTGCCGCGGTGGTGGAGCGTCCGGCGCCGATGCCCGTACCGAACGTCCGGCGCACGATCGCGAAGGCGTGGTCGAGCTGGGCCTCCACGTCCCCCTGCCCGCCCGCCCTGAGCCAGCGCCGCAGCACGTGGTTGTGGGCGGTGACCACGGCGGACGCGGCGACCTCCGCCAGCAGCGGGTCGTCGTTGGCGTCGTCGTCGTGCGCGTGCTCGTCGAAGTGGCCCAGCAGATAGCGGGTGAAGAGGCGCTCGTAGCGGGCCACGGAGGCGATCTCCGCCTCCCGCAGGGTAGGCACCTCGCGCGTCAGCTTGTAGCGGGCGACCGAGATCTCCGGCCGGGCCGCGTACATCTTCATGACCTCTTTGATGCCGCGGCACACCGTGTCGAGCGGGTGCTCGTGCGCGGGCGCCGCGTTGAGCACCGCCTCGGCGCGGACCAGGGTGTCGTCGTGGTCCGGGAAGATCGCCTCTTCCTTGGAGCGGAAGTGCCGGAAGAAGGTCCGGCGCGCGACCCCGGCCTGCGCCGCGATCTCGTCGACCGTGGTCGCCTCGTACCCCTTGGTCGCGAACAGCTCCATCGCGGCTGCCGCCAGCTCCCGGCGCATTTTGAGCCGCTGGGCGGCGGCTCGGCCGCCGGCCGCGCTCTCCGGCGCGTCGGGCGTGGCTGGTGTACGTGAGGACCTGGCGGGCTGGGACATGACCCGAACGTACTGCATGTGCACGCAATCATGCGCGTGACCGGGGATTCCCCCGCCCGAAGGGGGCGGGGGAGACCCGGCGGGATCCAGCAGGCCGCCCCAGTCCTCCTCGGGCCGGAACCAGTCGCCCGGCCGCTCAGCGGCGGGCATACTCGCGGAAACCGCGGCCCGTCTTGCGGCCGAGGCAGCCCGCGGCCACCAGGTGCTCCAGGAGTGGCGCCGGAGCCAGTCCCGGGTCGCGGAACTCGCGGTGCAGGACCTTCTCGATGGCCAGCGAGACGTCCAGCCCGACCACGTCGAGCAGCTCGAAGGGGCCCATCGGGTAGCCGCCGCCCAGCTTCATCGCCGCGTCGATGTCGTCCAGCGTCGCGTAGTGCTCCTGGACCATCTTCACGGCGTTGTTCAGGTACGGGAAGAGCAGCGCGTTGACGATGAAACCGGCCCGGTCGCCGCAGTCCACGGCGTGCTTGCGGATCTTCGCGCAGACCTCGCGGACGGTGGCGTGCACGTCGTCGGCCGTCAGCACGGTGCGGACCACCTCGACCAGCTTCATGGCCGGCGCCGGGTTGAAGAAGTGCATGCCGATCACGTCCTGCGGGCGCGAGGTGGCGCGGGCGCAGGCGACGACGGGCAGGGAGGAGGTGGTGGTGGCGAGCACCGCGCCGGGCTTGCAGACCTTGTCCAGCGTGGCGAACAGCTGCCGCTTGACCTCCAGGTCCTCCGCGACCGCCTCGACGGCGAGATCGACGTCGCCGAAGTCGTCGTAGGTGCCCGTCGGCGTGATCCGCTCCAGCGTCCGCGCGGCGGCCTCGGCGGTGATCCGGCCCTTGTCGACGCCCCGGGCCAGGGACTTCCCGATCCGGGCCTTGGCCGTCTGGGCCTTCTCCGCGCTGCGGGCGGCGAGCACGACCTCGTACCCGGCCTTGGCGAACACCTCGGCGATGCCGGACGCCATGGTGCCGGAACCGGCGACGCCCACCGAGCGCACGGGACGGCCCGGGACGGGGGTGTCGCCCGCCCGCGGGGTCAGGGCGTCGGGGACGACGACCGCGCTGCCCGGCGCCTCGTAGGTGTAGAAGCCGCGCCCGGCCTTGCGGCCCGTCAGGCCGGCCTCGCTGAGCTGGCGGAGGATCGGGGCGGGGGCGTGCAGACGGTCGTGCGAGGCGGTGTACATGGCCTCCAGGACCGTGCGCGCGGTGTCCACTCCGATCAGGTCCAGCAGTGCCAGCGGCCCCATCGGCAGTCCGCAGCCGAGCCGCATCGCGGCGTCGATGTCCTCGCGGGAGGCGTAGTTCGCCTCGTACATCGCCGCGGCCTGGTTGAGGTAGCCGAACAGCAGACCGTCGGCGACGAACCCGGGCCGGTCGCCGACCGCGACGGGCTCCTTGCCGAGGTCGAGGGCGAGATCGGTGACCGCCGCCACGGCGCCCGGGGAGGTGAGCACGGAGGAGACGACCTCCACCAGCTTCATCGCCGGGGCCGGGTTGAAGAAGTGCAGGCCGAGCACCCGCTCCGGGCGGGACGACTCGGCGGCCAGCCGCGTGACGGACAGGGCGTTGGTGCCGGTCGCCAGGATCGTCTCGGGGCGCACGATCCCGTCCAGCTCCCGGAAGACCTGCTGCTTGATCTCGTACGACTCCGGGACCACCTCGATCACCAGGTCGGCGTCGGCGGCCTGGCGCAGGTCGGTCGAGGTGCGGACGCGGGCGAGGGCCTCGGCGCGCTCCTGCTCGGTGAGGCGTCCGCGCTCGACGGAACGGGCCGTCGAGGACTCCAGCGCGGCGACGGCGGTCGTGGCCTGTGCCTCGCTGACGTCGATGCCGACGACGTCGCGGCCGGCCCGGGCCAGGACCTCGGCGATGCCGGTGCCCATGGTGCCGAGGCCGACGACGGCGATGGTCCGGAACGGGGACAGAGAGGTGTGGGACAGGGGAGTGGCCATCGCGGGACTCCAGGAATGAGGGTGACGACGGGAACGTCCCCGGACGCGCCACGGGCGCGACGGGGTGCGTGAGGGAAGGAGTGCGGGTGTTGCCGGGCTGACTGGCGCACACGCCCGGTGCCGGCGCGGAGGGCGTGCACACGCCCGCGCGGCGGCGGTGTCCGACCGGCCCTGTCCCGGGGCGCGGTCGCGCTGCGGTACCTGAGTGCCCGGTACCGGACCGACTGCTCTCACCGCGGCTGCGTCACCAAACCGCCGTGAGGAGTACCGCGAGTGGGTAACTCGCTCGTCTGAGATTAACTCGCGGGTAACGAGCGCGCCAGCCCCCGGTGTTCGTGATGTACGTCCCACGCGGCCCACGACGCCCCTAACCTCGGTGTTATGGACGAAGAGTTGCGAACGCTCACGGAGCGCTTACGGGCCGAAGCGGACGCGCCGGGACCGGACGGTCCGGTGGCGTACGACCGGCTGGTGGCGACCGAGGACCCGGACGAGCTGGCCGCGGTGCTCACCGAGCCCGGGCACCAGCTCTGGGCCCGGGAACTGGCCGCGTTCCGGCTGGGCGTGGCGGGCGACCCGCGGGCCTTCGAGGCTCTCGTGCTGCTGCTGAACCACCGCGACCCGCCGCGCTGCGCCGCCGCGGCCCACGCCCTCGCCCGTCTCGGTGACCCCCGCACCGCCCGCGCCGCCGCCGCCCTCGCCACCAACGAACTGCGGGTCGCCTACGCCCTGCACCCGGTACGGCTGCTGGTCGAGCTGCGCGCTCCCGAGGCCGTGCCCGCCCTGATCACCACGCTGAAGCGACGGCTGCGTCCGCACGACCCGTACCGGCGGGTGGCGCTCGCCTGCGTCGAGGGGCTCGGCACCCTCGGCGACCGCCGGGCCGAACCCGTCCTGAAGGAGGCCCTGGCCCACCCGGCCCTGGCGGAGGCGGCGGTACGGGCGCTGGCGCGGATCCCGGGCCGGCGATGAGCCCTCAGCCGGTCAGTCGCCTCGGGCCTGGGACGCGGATCTCGGACACCCGGTCGCAGTCGGCGAGCCTCATCTCCCGGACGTGAGCCGCGCTCACGGGGCGACGACCGCGAACGCCTCGATCTCCATCAGGAACTCCGGCCGGACCAGGCCCGCGACCCGCACCGCGGAGGCGGCGGGCAACCGGTCGTCGGGTATGTACGCGGCGCGGGCCGCGCGGATCGCGGGCATGTGCGCCATGTCCGTGACGAAATAGGTCAGCTTCACCACGTCGTCGAAGGTCGCGCCGGCCGCCGCCAGGCACCTGTGCAGGTTCTCGAAGACCTGGCGGGCCTGGGCCGCGGGGTCGCCCGCGCCGACCACCTCGCCGTCCTCGTCCAGGGCGAGTTGACCGGAGACGGCCACGAACCGCCCGGTACCGAGGACGACATGGGCGTACTGGGCGGCGGGCGCGACGCCCTCGGGAGCGGGGATCCTGGTCAGCTCACTCATGCGTCCATGGTGGACCACGGGTCCGACAACGCCCCCGACGGGCCGTCGGCCCGCCCGTCCGGCGGGGGAGGGCTACCCCCGGAAGCCGAGCAGCCCGTGCAGCGTCGAGCCGCGTGAGGATGCGGACGCCGCCTTGGACTCCAGTGGCTTCGGCGCGGGCAGCGCCGCGCACACGGCGTCCGCCTCGCCGTCGCCGCGCGGCACGGTGCCGTCGGCGAGGTAGGCGGCCAGGTGCTCGTCCAGACAGGTGTTGCCGCTCAGCGTGATGCCGTGGTTCCCGCCGCCCTCCTCGACCACCAGGCTGGAGCCGCGCAGCAGCCGGTGCACGGTGACGCCGCCCTCGTAGGGGGTGGCCGCGTCGCCGGTCGCCTGGAACAGCAGGGCCGGCGGGAGTTCCCGGTTGGTGACGTCCACCGGCCGCCGCGACGCGGTGGGCCAGAAGGCGCACGGCGCGTTGTACCAGGCGTTGTTCCAGGTCATGAAGGGCGCCTTCTCGTACACGTCCTCGTTGTCGTCGCGCCACTCGTCCCAGTCGCGCGGCCACCCGGCGTCGCGGCACTGCACGGAGGCGTAGACGCTGTAGCCGTTCTCCCCGGAGGCGTCCACGGCACCGAAGTTCTCGTACGCCTCCACCAGCAGGCCGGTGTCGGCGTCGTTCACGTACGCGGCGAACGCCTCCGC
Source organism: Streptomyces ambofaciens ATCC 23877 (assembly GCF_001267885.1). Lineage (NCBI taxonomy): Bacteria > Bacillati > Actinomycetota > Actinomycetes > Kitasatosporales > Streptomycetaceae > Streptomyces > Streptomyces ambofaciens. Next base: position 6,577,714 of record NZ_CP012382.1, read on the forward strand.
CAGATAGGGCCAGTAGCCGTTGTAGTAGCCGCCGGGGAGGAAGGTGTCCTCCAGTTCCGAGGCGCCGACCTTCCCGCCCGCCGGCTCCTTCGCCAGTGCCGTCCGCATGGCGTACCACGCGGTCTCGACGCGCTCCGGGTCGGTGCCCAGCCCGTACGCCCCGTCGTGCTCGGCGATCCAGGCCAGGAAGGCCCGGTGGCGGTCGTCGAAGACGTGGTCCTGGTTGAGGTTGGCGTCGTACCAGACGTCGGTCGGGTCGACGACGGAGTCCAGGACCAGGCGCCGTACGCGGTCCGGGTGGAGCTTCGCGTAGACGGCGCCCAGATAGGTGCCGTACGAGTACCCGAAGTAGTTGATCCGCTCCGCGCCGAGCGCCGCGCGGATCGCGTCCACGTCCCGCGCGGCGCTGACCGTGTCGATGTACGGCAGCACGTCCGCGTACTTCGCGCCGCAGGCGTCGGCGAAGCCCTTCGCGCGCGCGAGGTTGGCTTCTTCGACGGCCGGATCGGCGGGCAGGGAGTCGGGGCGCACCGGATCGAAGTGGCCCGGCAGGCAGTTGAGGGCGGGCTCGCTCTTCCCCACCCCGCGCGGGTCGAACCCGATGACGTCGTACTGCGCGGCCACCTCCGGGGGCAGCGAGGACGCCACGAACCCGGCGAGCGTCCGTCCGCTGCCGCCCGGGCCGCCGGGGTTGACCAGCAAGGGGCCCTGGTACGCCGCACCGGTGTGCGGGATGCGGGACAGCGCCAGCGTGATCCGCCGCCCGTCCGGACGGTCGTGGTCGAGCGGCACCGAGAGGGACGCGCACTGGAGGGTGGGGTAGTCGCTCGTGCCGCACTTCTTCCAGCTGGGCTTCGCGGCCTGCGAGGCGTCCGACCGGTGCGGTGCGCTCGCCTCGGCGGGGAGCGCTGTGACGGTCCCGGCGGCGATGACGGCGGCGCCGCACAGCACGGCTGCGCGTTGTCTCATGGCGTTCTCCCAGGACTCCCAGGGCGGAGCGGCTGCGGTCCGCGCGGGTCGCGGTCCTCGCCGCATCGTCCCGGCGAGCGCCGCCAGAAGAACGCTTTCTGTTCATACTTGACCCAATTGGGTCGGTAGATGCCCTCGAATGCTCAGAGGAGCGACAGCTGGACCGGCTCGGTCGGCTCGGTCGGCGCGGCCCCGGAGGCCGAGGGCCCGGCCGCCGCGAGGCCCGTACCCGGCTCCGGCCGGGCGATCCGCCGAGGCGTCCCCCCGCGCGCGGGGCCGATGCCGTACTCCTCGGCCAGGTCGTGCACCTGGCGGGTGATCCGGCGCTGGTACCACTTCGGGGCGTAGGCGCCCTCCGCGTACAGCCGCTCGTAGCGGCGCACCAGGTGCGGGTGGTGGTGCCCCAGCCAGCTCATGAACCACTCCCGGGCGCCCGGCCGCAGGTGCAGCACCAGGGGTGTCACGGACGTGGCGCCCGCGGCGGCGACGGCGCGCACGGTCGCACGCAGCTGGGCCGGCTCGTCGCCCAGGAACGGGATGACCGGCGCCATCAGCACCCCGCAGCCGATGCCGTGCCGGGCGAGGGTCCGGACGACCTCCAGGCGGCGCTCCGGCGCGGGCGTCCCCGGTTCCACGGTGCGCCACAGCTCGTCGTCGGTGAAGCCGACCGAGACCGAGATCCCGACGTCGGTCACCCGCGCGGCCCGTGTCAGCAGGTCCAGGTCGCGCAGGATCAGCGTGCCCTTGGTCAGGATCGAGAAGGGGTTCGCCCGCTCGGTGAGGGCCGAGATGATGCCCGGCATCAGCCGGTAGCGGCCCTCGGAGGGTTGCACACTTCCCTAAGCGGCTCTGACCTGCGAATATGTCCGGCATGAACACACAGACGGACGACACAAGCCACCTCATCGACTTGGTGTGTCGGAAGAGTCAGGCGGTCAAGAGCAAGACCGGCCGCCGGGAAATCTCGGTCAGCGCACAGGAAGCCCGAGGCCGCAAGACGGCCGAACTACTCGGCCTGACTGTTCGTCATGTATGGCGCGAGGTTGGGTCGGCATCCCGCTTTCGCCGGTCCAAGAAAGTGCCTAAGCAGGATCTCGCGCTACAGGCTTTGGACCGTGGCGAAATCGGGGCCCTGTGGGTGTTCCGCTTGGACCGATGGACCCGCCGGGGTGCCGGTGCCATTCTCTCAATCGTAGAGCCCGCAGACGGCCGACCCCGCCGCTTGCTGATCGACAACGGCGACGCCGACAACCCCGGTATCGGACTGGACAGCGCTAACCCTCGGGACCGTTCAGAACTCATCCGCCGCGCCGAGGACGCCCGCGAGGAAACCGAGGTACTGAGCGAGCGAGTCAGGAACACCAAGACTTTCCAGCTCGAAAATGGAGAGTGGCTTAACGGGGTCGCCCCTTACGGTCTGCGCGTCGTCACTGTCTCCGCGTTCGATGAGGACGGCGAGGAGATAGAGGAACGGAAGCTACAGCGAGACCCGGAAACGTCCGCAGGTATTCCGGGTGAGCCCCAGGTAACCAAGATGGAGATTGCCCGCTTGGTTACGTACGAATGGCCGGTGGCGCGAGTGACTAAGCGAGAGATGGCACGCCGATTGAATGAGCGCGGTGTTCCGTCGCCCACGGGCGGTGACTGGGCATTCAGTACCGTTGCGAACATGATCGGAAATCCCGCGTACGCCGGATGGCAGATAACCGGACGCTCCGACAACCGGTCGCGTCGAATGCTCTACCTCAACGAGAACGGCGAAAAGGTCAGCGTCATGGTCGGCCCGCCGCTGCTCACCGATGAGGAATACAACGAGGCGCAGGCAGCATCGCGCGGAAATGGGCCCCCGGCAGACGCCGAGTCGTGGAAGGCAAAGCACCTGCTGACTGACCTACTCGAATGCTGCGGCTGTTTCTCGTCCATGCCGAGCGCCGGAACGTCGTACGCCTGTTGGCGCTCCCGCGCTGGCGGAGTGTGCCCCGCCCCCGCGAACGCTGCGGCTTACAGCGCTGAGGAATACGTCTTCCAGCGCTGGTCTGCCCGCCTCCACTCGGCCGACCTAGACGACCCGCTGTTGGTCATCGTGGCGGAGCGCTGGGCGGCCCGAAAGGACCCGCAGGCATCCGAGGAGGAGCAGACCGCTAGGGCCGCTCTGGCGGACGCAGAGCGCGTTCTCTCCCGCCTCTGGCAGGACCGGCGCGCAGGACTGTTCGACGGCCCCTCAGAGCGGTTCTTCGCCCCGCAACTCACCGAGGCGAACGCGGCCGTCATGGCAGCGCAAAAGGCCCTCGACGGCATACGGGGCACGGGGCCGGTGGATATCTCGTTCCTGCTGGACCTAGAGCAGCAGCGGGAAGCGTGGGAAGCGGCAGACCTCCCGCTTAAGCGCGATCTCTTGAGACTGGCGATCCGCCGAATCCGAGTGCGGCGCGCACCCAAGCGGGGAGTCCAGTTCGACGGAGATTCCCGCATGGAGATCAATTGGCTTGACGAGCCCGCGTGGGACACGGCTGCCTGAGCAAGAACCAAGGGCCCCGTTCGGAGAGTGATCCGGGCGGGGCCCTTTGCTATGCCCTAGGAAGCCACAGACGGCCGTCTGAGCGCCTTACAGCCCCGAGGTGGGACCGAGTACCGGAGAGGCGTCGAGAGGCCGTCAGAGAGGCGTACAGAGCCTCGGAGGGCAGCGGGCGGGAAAAGCGCCGTAACACAGCGGGGAGGGGGCGAGTGTGTCGAGTGCTGTTTCAGAGAGGCACTTTGGCAAGCCCTATAGAAACCCTATGTACTCCTTGGTTTGTGTCTCAGAATCAACACTCACAACATAACCCCAGGTCAGAGGGGGTCTGTCGCTGTGTCGATTCTCTGAGCCGTGCCGATTCCCCCTCGCTGGAATAGGCGGCATTTCCAATCCATATAACGAATCGGTAACGACCGTGCGGCCTATGTCCGTTCCGACCGCGTATGCACTTCACAAACTCGCTCGTAGTAAGTAGCAGGCGCAAGCCACTCGATCTCTCATACGTGTAGGCACTCGCGCGCGATTCGTTGTCCTGGCGTCCCAGGGTTTCGCGTTGACCTCCCCGGAACGTTACGGGGTGCCTCTCTAAATCTCGCCCGTGCGCTGTTCGCTCCCGGCCCCTCTCCTGCCGGTTGAGCGTGCGCATGTGCGGCGGGGCCCCTCGGTCGGTTTCGGTCCGCCTCCCCCCGAGGGGCCTTTCTTTTTCCCCTTGAGTCACAGACCAGAAAGGGGGTCACTGCGTGACCGCAATTTCCCTCTCCCGTTCCCGCTGCCGCATCTGTGGCTCACGGTTCCTGGATATCCGGCACGGCGGTATTCCCTCCGAACACTGCTCCCAGGAATGCAAGCGGGTTTCCACTCGCATCCGACAGCGCCGGTTCCGCGCGGGGGGTTCAACGTGCACGTAATCACAATCCGCATTGACCGTGACGTTGCTACCTCGCTGCTTGCCGACGACCCCGCCGCTTGGGCAATCGCCACGGCCTTTATCCGAGGGCAGGCAGCCGATGTGCTGGCCGGTCGCCCTACTCCCCTAACTGAATTGCTCGCTGATCTCCGGAGGCTCACGCGTGACGACACCAATTGAGCCGGTACCCATGTGCACCGTTGACGACGTAGAGGCGCGCATGGGCACGACCTTTGCCGACGCCGAGCGGAACATGATCAGCACGGGAATTCTCGATACCTCCGAGCTGATCGACCTTGAGGCAGCGTGGATCGACGGTATCCGTCCCGATCCGCTGCCCTACCTGTTCCGCATGATTTGCGCGACGGCCGTTATCCGCTGGTTCCGCAACCCCGAGGGCTACCGCTCCGAAATGGCCGGTGAGTACCAGTACCAATACGGCGGGGCCGCGACTCTCGGCAAGCCCGTACTAACCCGCGAGGAAAAGCAGCAGATCGCCCGGTACCTGGGACGTGGCGGCATTACCTCGGTCGCCGTTGGCGCTGATTACGACCTTTGCGAGCGAGCGCAGATCGTTCCCGCTTTCCGTCACCGTACCTATTGGGGGTAATCCATGAGCTTTCTTGACCCGAACTCCGCACCCGAGGCTGACCAGGATATTGACCCGGCCACGTTCGACGCCGAGGACAACGAACTAGCCAGCCTTGCCGAGCAGCTACGCACGCAGCTTGCGGAGATCGACGCCAAGCGCGCTGACGTTTCCAAGCGTCGCGTAGAGGCAGGCCCTTCCCGCGCGCAGATTCGCAGCGAACTTATGGAGTCGCTAAACCTTTTCGATGATGAGGACGACCCCATGCCGGCTGGGATTAAGCGAATTCTTGATAAGCACGCCAAGGAATGGCAGAAGACTTACCGTGATCGGCAGCGTGACGGAAAGATGCCGTCGGGCCGTAGTGACCACGGTGTGGGCGGAACTGGAATTGGTTTCGACATGCTCTTGGGTGACAAGGCTATGGAGCGCCTAACACGAGAGGTTGACGACTGGTTCACTTCCCGCGCCAATTCTCGAAACCGTCGCGGTGCTGAGGCGATCAACTACGACTCAGCAATGGTTGACCGGCTGTACGAGCAGACGCGCACGGGCCGCAATCCTGACCTCATCGGCGCACCGTCCATCGTCTCTGATGGAGCGCGCTAATGGACGTGTGGCTATCCCCTGATGCCCGGCTCACTCGGCCGGACGGCCCCGAGGGTACGGACTCGCCCACAATGGGGCCGGTCCTAGACACAATCCTCGGGAAGTACCGCGAGACCTACCCCCGCCTAGAGCGGGTGGAGCAGTACCTACACGGTCACCACGCACCGGCATATCTGCCCGAGGCGACGGCCGATGAGTTCCAGATGTTCCGTGAGCGCAGCGTGAAGAACTTCCTTCCGCTGGTGGTCGATGCGGTCGCGTCGAATCTCTACGTTGACGGCCTCCGTGCGGCCGGTGGAGGCGATAACTTCCCCGCGTGGGAGTCCTGGGACCGGAACGGCATGGTAGAGGCTCAGGCAGCCGTTCACCGTGACGCGCTGGCATTCGGTGAGGCTTACGTGCGTGTCCTCCCCGGCGCGAACGGCCCCGAAATCGAACCGCTTTCCCCGCTGTCCGTCACGGCCCTATTCCAGCGGCCGAACGATCCCTTCCCGGTAGCCGCTGCTGTCCACGGTTCAACGTTCATCGGTGGTGAGCGTCGCGCGACCGTAGACCTGTATGACGACGAATTCGTATTCCGTCTCGTCAGCAAGGAAGAAGGCGACACCCCCGACGCTTCGGATTTCGTTGTTGTCGAGCAGCTAAAGCACGGCCTTTCTCACTGCCCAATCATCCGGTTCCGCAACGTGGCTTCAACGTCGCCTAACGTCCCCTCGCTCGGGGAGGTTGAGCCACTGATCCCCATTCAGGACCGACTCAACGACATTGAGCTATCGACCGCCATTGCCATTCAGTACGGCGCACACCGTCAGAAGTGGGTGGCCGGTGTCGAGCCTCCCAAGGAAAACGGAGGCGTATGGGATTGGGTGAAGGGTGCTTTCCGTAAGCGGGCAATTGAGTTCTCCGCGTCGCGTCTGATCGTTTTCCCGGATAAGGACACCAAGACTGGTCAGTACGACTCGACAGATATTGGGCCATACCTAGACGCGTACAACAACACCGTTAAGCACCTTGCCTCTATCGGTTCGCTGCCTCCGCATTTCATCACCGGTGACATGGTGAACCTGAGCGCCGAGGCTCTAGCGGCTGCGGAGGAATCCCTACGCAAGAAGGTTCTTGACCGACAGCGGGGATTCGGTGGCGCATGGCGTCGCGTATTCCAAACGGTGGCCGAGCTAACCGGCGAGTCCCTGCCCGCCGACGCTGACATTGTGTGGCGTGACTGCACTCCGCGCAGCTTCCCGGCAACCGTTGACGCACTCGGCAAGATGGTTTCCGCAATGGGTGTTCCCCCCGAGGCTGCATGGCAGATGGTGCCCGGCATGACCCCGGCTCAGCTTGCCGAATGGCGCACGCTGGCCGAGGAGTTGGACCCGGCAACCAAGATGGCTAACGCGCTGGCAAAGTCCGTGATTGAGCCGGTGGCCGCATGACGCAAGCGGATATCGACCGCGCGTCTCGGGCCTACTACAACGAACAGTTGGCCATTTCCGGCACGCTTATGCAGCGGGTCATGGAATGGTGGTCAACGCTCAGTTGGCGCGCTGTGGAATCCGACTCTGACGCGCTGTGGCAGGAATACCGCGACATGGTGAGTGATGCTCGGGGCCGGTCCTTTGCGGCCGGTTCCGACTATCACAACCGTGTGCGGGATCTGGCACTAGAGCACCCCGTAACGTTCCGGGGAGGTCAGCGGGACACCGAGTCGGAAACCCGACAAGCGGCAGCATCGTTCTTTGTCCACACTGCGCCGGTCGCTCGGGAGATCAAGCGGGGCCGGTTGGATGACCCGGAATTCCTCGCAGAGCTAGACGACGTTATGTCTCGCGCTGGCACGAACCTTTCCCGTGATGCTGGCCGACTGGCCGAGGATGGCGGGCGGGATGCGCTGGCCGACGCACGCGAGAACGACCCCGAGGTAATCGGCTACTACCGCAAGACGGATGCCGACCCGTGCGGGTTCTGCGCGATGCTGGCCAGTCGTGGCGCTGCCTATACCGAGGACCGGAATTCGTCCCGGTCCACTCGGTCATTCAAGGGTGACGACAACCCGGATCAGTACCACCCTGATTGCCACTGTCAGACGCTCCCGCTGTTCCGTGGCGTCTCGCTTCCGCCCGAGGATGAGGCCAAGCGAACTGAATACCTCCGGCTCTGGAATGACACCCCAGGGTCAGGAGAGGAGCAACGGCGCGCATTCGTCCGAGCGTTCAACGAGCAGCGAGAGCAGCGCAGCGAAAGCGACGCAGCGTAACCGCTGACCGAACGCGCTTCCGTGGATTCCAAGGCGACCCCTGGGCACCCCCTCCCATTCGACCGTCACGGGCACCGTAAACGTGTAGGCGGTGACTCTTTACGGGTTCAGGGGTCGCTCAGGTGGACCCCTTCCCTTGGAATCCACGGAAAGCCCCGATATCCAGGCCGGCTGCCGGTTACGCAGTGTGCCCATTTCCCTTTCTCTGTCCTTTCCCCTGGGGGTTCGTCATGGGCACACACGGCCCTATTCCTAAGCGTTCCGACATGCGCCGTCGCGCCAATGAGCCGAGCACACCGATTACCCGTGCTCCCGCTGGTGAGCGTCCGTCCAATCCGGCCCCTGATCCGAATTGGCACCCCATCGCTATTGAGTGGTTCGAGTCGCTGTTTGAGTCGGGACAGTCTTTCTTCTATGAGCGCTCCGATATCGCGCAGGCCCGATACGTGGCCGAGGTGATGAGCCGGAATCTCAACCAGGGACAGCGCGTAAGCGGACAGCTTTTCGCCTCGGTCATCTCCGCTGCTTCGGAACTGATGACCACCGAGGGGGCCCGCCGTCGCCTCGGGGTGGAGCTAACCAAGTCGGCATCTGCCGATATCGACTCGGGCCTAGATGACCTACTAAGCACGTACCGGGACGATTGATGGAACCAGTACGCACAATTCCTGATGTTGTCCCGCCCGCTAATCGCACCCTCGGGGATCTCGCTATCCGCTGGTGCACGCAGTACCTACGACAGCCGGACGGCCCGGATGCCGGGGGCCGATGGAAGTTCACGCGAGAGCAAGCGCGAACGGTTATGCGCTGGTACGAGATAGACGACAGCGGCGCATTCGTCTACCGACAGGGAACCGTGCGGCGAATCAAGGGTGCCGGTAAGGACCCGTTCGCTGCTGCGCTGTGTGCCTTTGAGTTCGTCGGCCCGTGCCGTTTCGGCGGTTGGGATGACAGCGGGAATCCGGTTGGAATTCCTCACCCCGCCGCATGGGTTCAGGTCGCCGCTACTTCCAAGGATCAGGCGCAGAACACAATGGCGCTTTTCCCTGGCATGTTCTCTAAGTCGGCCCTTATCGCGTACGGAATCGACCTCGGTAAGGAGATCATTTACAGCGGGACGGGTGGACGGATTGAAGCCGTTACCGCATCGGCCCGAGCGCTGGAAGGTCGCCGCGCCACTTTCACGCTGATGAACGAAACCCAACATTGGGTCAAGTCCAACGGCGGCCACGACATGGCAATGACCATTGCCGGAAACGTGGCTAAGTCTCGTGGTGGTGGTGCTCGCACACTGGAGATCACAAACGCCCCGTTGCCCGGTGAAGACTCGGTAGCGGAGCGCACGTTTCACGCGTGGTCCAAGCTGCGCGATAAGGGTTCGGATATTCCCCGTCAGGCTGGCACCTATTACGACTCCGTAGAGGCTCCGGCATCAGTGGAGCTAGGCAACCGGGAATCTCTCCGCGCTGGCATCATCGCTGCCCGAGGTGACGCCGATTGGCTAGACGTTGACTGGATCATTTCCACGATCTACAGCGGCACGTATCCCGCGTACCAGTCCCGTCGAATGTTCCTCAATCAGCTAGTGACCGATGAGGATTCCCTCATTTCGCCGGTTGCTTGGGATGCCCTCGCAGTCTCGGACAGCATCCAAGAGGGCGACCGAATCACGCTCGGGTTCGATGGTGGAAAGACCGACGACGCAACAGCCCTAATCGCCATGCGCGTAACAGACCGGCTGATTGAACCGCTCGGCATTTGGGAGCGGCCGGACGGTCCCTCGGGTGAAGGGTGGGAAGTTCCCCGCGATCAGGTGGAGGACGCCGTACACCACGCGTTCGCGCGCTTCGACGTAGCGGCATTCTTCGCTGACCCCGTGCTATGGGAAGGGCACATTGCCCGCTGGTCCGAGGAGTACCGGGACCGATTCGCTGTACGGGCCTCTACGGGCTCCGCAGTGGCCCGACGCATGGACGGCTCGGGCGGACAACAGCGGGAGCTGACAGACGCCAATGCGCGGCTTGTAGCGGCAATCGAGAATGGCCACGTCCGGCACACCGGAAACCAGACGCTACGGCGTCACGTCATGAACGCTAAGCGCCGGATCAACCGGTACGGCGTCAGCTTCGGCAAGGAGAATCCCAACTCCCGCAAGAAGGTGGACGGTTACGCCGCTCTGTTGCTGGCAGACCTAGCGCGTACTCGACTGGCCGAGGCTGGAAAGCTGGAGGTTCCCAAGCGCGACGGTCGAATGTTCTTCGGATGACCTCCCCGTAACGTTACGGGGTGGTGTAACGCCCCTGATGGCTTCCCGCTGTCAGGGGCGTTTTCGTTGCCTTGGATTAAAAGGCGGGTATCCTCGCCGGCCGTGGGTGCTTGGGGGCCGACTTCCCAGCAATACCAAGGGTTTTCGGCACCTTCGATTCTTAGGCTGCTTCGACCGCTCGGCGCAAAGCGTCCTTGTGTTCCCACGACCAAGGGGCGTCGCGCAGTTCCTCGGGCAAGCCAGCGAGACCGGTCCTCAAATGGTCGGCCGCCTCGCTGTATCTGCCGAGTGCGAGAGTGGCTAGCCCCATGTTCAGTCGGTTGAAACTCGGGGTGAGCCAATACGCGGTTGCCGGTGGCGGGAGCGCTGCGGCTTTATCCATGAGCTTTTCCGCCTGCTCCACAGTCCGCAGCGCTGCGTCTGCGTCGCCCAACTCCGCGAGTCCGGCCGCTGATTGCAGGTAGTCACCGATTCGCTGTGCGGGGTGCGCGCCGGGGGTATTCGCCGCTGCACCGAACCAGCGGGCAATTCCTTGGGGTCGCCCCTGCTGTCGCGCAATGTAGCCCTTGAAATTGAGGGCCTGCGCGGCAAGGGTTCCGTTTCCTGTCTCGTCGGCAAGTTCCACGGCGTCATTCAAGAGCCGTACGCCGTCCTTGTATTCGCGCGTTTGTGCGAATAGCCATCCTGCGAACTGGACCCATTCTGACGCTACGTCAGAAAGTCGGTCCCTTTGCGGGCCGCGCGCTTCCTTGAGCATCCGCGTAACCTCCCGCATTTGCGTCATGGTCGCCGGAATGACGCTGCGCGGGGGTGCTGTGTCGTCTAGGCGGCGGTATGCGGCCAGTACGCCAGCGAGAGCGTCAACGGTTCCGGCGTCCAGTCGAGAGGGATTCTCAGCGCTGCGTGCCACGCGTTCCGCGTCGTCCTCCCCGAGCAGTGTTCCGGCCAATGCGCCACCGGCACCAACGAGGGAATCCAGCGCGTGAGCGAGGTTTTCCGACGGGCGCTGTTTGCCGTTGAGGACACGCGAGAGGTATGCCGGGTCATAGTGCATTTCCCGTGCTGCGGCTTTCATCGAATATCCGGCGTCGCGGAGTGCACGGCGGGCAAGGTCAGGGAAGTCGTCACGCATTGCGAACCTCTGGGGGTTGACCGGCTGTGCATCCAGATTAGTCAACCTCGGTCAACTCCCGCGTGACCATTGCAATTCCCGATCATGGTCCGCATGACCAAGCCGAGGACGTACCCCACTGCGCCGGTTGAACTCCCCATGAGGGAAGCGGAGTTGGAGCCGGTGCCGGTCGAAGGCTGCGCAGGATGCGCCGAGTTGGACAAGGTCCGGGCCCGTGCGCGTGTGGTCAACGATCAGGCGACGATCACCGACGCCAATGTGTTGCTGCGACGGCACCCCGATGGTCACTGACAAGGACGTGGGCCAGCGGGTCAAGGACAGCGCGGGAAGGGTCGGCATCCTGCGCGCTGTACTCACCGATTGGGAGGACCCGGCCAAGCTGCCGCCGGACCGCCGCAAACAGACCCTCGCTTTCCTCTGGCCAGAGGGGGGCGGACGGGAGTGGACGGCCCCGCCTCGCGCTGTGGAGCGCATCTAGTTTCCGCAGGTCAGAGGTACTTCGGGGGGTGTACAACACGCCTCGGCGCGCTGGTAGCAGTCGACGTTCGTGCCCATCGCGACGTGCTCGCCCTGCCAGCGGTGCGAGGCCAGCTGGCGGCGCAGCAGCTCGGGCGCGTTCACCTTCACGACGATCTGGGAGTCGAAGCCGAGTCCCGTGTCGAGGTCCAGGTAGCTGTGCGTCTTGCGGGCGAAGCAGTACACGCACGCGTGCGTGCAGCCCCGGTACGGGTTCACGGTCCATTCGAACGGCATCCGCGAGGCGCCCGGCACCCGGTTGAGGATCGAGCGGGCCCGCACCTCGTGGAAGGTGATGCCGCGGAACTCGGGTGTGTCGGTTCTGTCATCTAACACGCATCAGAGCCTCTATCATGGGGCCATGACGCCAACTGACGTCCCAGCGACGTCCCGCCCGCGGAAGCGTGCGAGCCTCTACGCCAGGCTGTCCGTCGCTGCCGACGCTGAGAACCTGTCACTCGACGGCATGATCCGCGACATGCGCGCACTGTGTGACCGTGAGGGCTTCGAAGAGGTTGCCCTACACATCGACGATGGTAGGTCGGGTGGACGCCGGGACAGGGACGAATTCCAAGCCTGGCTGAACGACGCACGCACAGGCGCCTGCGACGTCCTCGTCAACCCTGTGACCGACCGGCTCACCCGTGAGGGCCTGAACGTCGCAGCGACGATTCTGGACGTCGTGGAGGGCAAGGACCCGGCAACCGGCAGGCTCGCACACCCGCCTGTACGGCTCATCGACTGCAACGGGCTCGACAGCTTGCACGGTGACGCGTTCCGCTTCCGCTTCGTCATTCAAGCGGAGGTGGGACGGGCGGAGCGGGAACGTATCCGGTCCCGCTCCCGAAAGCGGGCACGCAACCTCCGTCGCGCCGGCCGATGGGGAGGTGGGACGCCGCCCTTCGGGTACAGGGCGATAGCCAACCCTGACGGACCTGGCTGGGTGCTCGACGTGGAGCCGAAAGAAGCGAAAGCCGTACAGGAGGCGGCAGAGGCGGTTCTGAAGAATCCCCCGGACCCGCTGACGCGTGTTGTACGGCGACTGAATCATCAGGGCGTGCCGCCTCGTCGAGCAAAGGCATGGTCCCGTGTGACGCTGAAGAGGGTGCTCACGGGGGACCACATCTTGGGACGCGTCAGTCAGAACGGACGCCTTTTGCGCGACGAGGAGGGGGAAATCCTGGCGCCGTTTCCGGCGGTTCTCTCCCTTAGCCAGGTATCCGCATTGCGCGACCGGCTGAAGCCGAAAGGCGGGACGTCGAACGGCGGAGGACATCCCGCGCGGGTGCTTTCCGGCCTTCTCTCTTGCCATTCCTGTCTGTCTGACCTCATCGTCCATCATGCATCAGTGCGCACGCGTGACGGAAAGCAGAAGGTAGAAGGGAAGCCGCCGAGAGTCTCCTACCGATGCGAGTCGCGAAGCCAGGGCAGGGTGTGCGAGCAACCCGTGACGGTAACTGCCGGCCCCATTGAGGAATTCGTCGTCAGGCTGTACCTGGACACCGTCGGCAGCTTCCCCATGTACAAGGAGCGGACGATCGTCTCCGGACTGGAAGAGTTGGCGTCGGTGGAGGAGGAGATCAAGGAAGCGTTGGCGGACCTGGCCACGGCTGCGGACGCAGAGACGTTCGCCAGGCTGCAGAAGCTCCAGGCACGTCAGGCAGAGCTGTCGACCCGGGACACCGGCCGTCGGTCGGAGATGGTGGCGACGGGCCAGACCATGGCGGAGTTCTGGGAGGGCGCGCTCATCGACGATCGCCGGGAGCTACTGGAGAGCGCGTTCGATGAACTGATCGTCGGCCCTGGGCGACGGGGGCCGAAGGGGTTCGACCCCGAGAGGCTCTCGTACCGATGGGCCGAGCGGGACGATGTGGCCTTCCAGGAGAGCATTTAGGTAACGAGTAGATAACACTCATGAGAGCCCCGGAGTCACCCCTCCGGGGCTCTCGGGCCCTCCCCGCGCCCTCGTCGCCCTCCTCGTCGACGTCGCACAGGCGCCGCGTCCTCCACAGGGGCCTGTGGGTAACTGCGGAGGGTGAGTGACGGGGTGTAAACTGCTACTCACTGTAGCCGTAGTGGTCAGACTGGGTGCCAAAGTGTCGAACTAACCCCTATTTTCAATTTCTTCTAACGCGCGTCGGTAGAAAATGAAAATAGGGGGTTAGTTTGCATGTTTGACCGCAGTCTGACCAGGGGCCTACCAAGATCGTTCCCGCGTCACACTTACGACATAACAATAGTAGGAGGGAAGGACGAGGCGACCGCGACGAGTAGCGCGCGGCCCGCTTCCCTCCCCGACGGCCGGCACCGCTCCCGTGCTCCCCGCACTCTCCTCCGGGTTGAAGCGCGGTTGCAGCGGTCCGGCCGTCCAAGGTTTCCCGTCCGTCAGGCAGCGTGCGCCGGATCTCATCGAGGGTCGGCATGCAGACGCGGACGGGGAGGACGTCAAGCGCCGCGGGACCTCTCGCGGAGAGCCTCTGACGCCCGCGCTGTACCGCGAGGCGCCGGGAACGGGGCTACTTGCCGCGGACAGAGGCCGTAGGGGCGAGGCCCCGTGACGATCAACACCCGGGCCTCACGGTCCGGACGTTTCCCCGCTGGTGTAACCGGCAACACGCCCGCCTCTGGAGTGGGTAGCTACAGGTTCGAATCCTGTGCGGGGAGCTGGGGGCGTCCCGTGCGTGACTGATCAGCACGCGCCCGAACGTAGCTGTGCGTGGATAGCTCAGTGGCCGAGAGCACCCGACGCAATCGGGGGACGCGGGTTCAAATCCCGCTCCAATGACGTGCAGCGCTTTCCGACGGCGGGACCCGGACAGCACCCCGCCCGCGTAGGCAAACTGGCAAAGCCGCCCGGTTCAGGCCCGGGAGTCTGGGAGTTCGACTCTCCCCGTGGGTACAGGCAGTCTCCGGGACGTAGCCAAGAGGTAAGGCGCCCGCTTTGGGAGCGGGAGAGCGCGTGTTCGATCCACGCCGTCCCGACACAGCCGAAGGGCCCAACCGCAGCCACCCCGGTTGGGCCCTTCTAACCCCCGCATCGGCGGGGAAAAGGATCACGCTGTGCCCGTAACGCGGGCCACCCCCGCGTCGGCGGGGAGGTGTTGCGTATTCCACGCTAACAGACACGCCCCGCCCCGGAGGAGAGTTCCCGGGAGCGGGGCGGACGCATTTCAGGAGGACGGCAGCTCCACGACGAAAGCCGCTTCCGCGTTCGGATCGTCCGTCCCCGTGTAGCTGACGGTCCCGCCCTTGGCGGCGACGTCGAGCACCACCTTCCCCGTGACGGACTGACCAGGCTTGTACGTCGTATCCAGGTCCGGACCCTCTCCGACGCCCTCCAGCGTCGTGGCGTCCTGCGCGGCGTGCTCGGCGTCCTGCCACTCCAGCATCCCGTAGAGCATGACGTCCGCGGGGGCCTGGCCCACGTTCTTCAGCGTCAACGTCAGCTCCACGTACTGACCGTGCTCCGGCTCGTTCGTCGTGTCGACCTCCGCCGGCGTCACGTACTTCGCACTGACGACAGTGACGGACATCTTCGACGTGACCTTGTAGTTCTGGCCGTAGTCGTCCGTCTCGCCGTAGTCCCAAGTCTTCGTCTCACCGACCTTGACGACGGGCGCTTCAGCCGCAGGAGCGGACGAGGACGGCTCCTCCGACGGAGCATCCGCCGGCTCGACAGAGGCCTCCGCGGCAGGCTCGTTTTTCGACGCCTCCGCCCCGCCTCCGTCATCAGACGAGCACCCCGCTACGAGGGCGAAGGACAGGACGACGGCTGGCACCACGGCACGGCGAATGTAGGCGCGCATAGCGCATCCCCCCATGAATCAGTGGCCTCCCCTGGCCACGCGGAGCCCACAGCGTAAGGCACAGGCGTAGGACGAGGAGGCGCAATGGCGTGGGAAGGAAGCACACGCAGAAGCCGACTCCCCGCGAACTGGCCCTCACTTCGACGCCGTGTCCTGCGCAGGGACAAGGGCCTGTGTCAGATGCCCTTCTCTGACGGGCGCTTGTGTGGGGCAGAGGCCACAGACGTGGACCACATAGAGCCCGGTGACGACCACAGCATGGCCAACCTACAGGCGCTGTGCACGTGGTGCCACGCACGCAAGAGCGCCAGTGAAGGCGGCAAGGCAGCAGCCCTCACGCGCGTGCGTATGGACCGACCCAAGCCCACACACCCGGCCCTGGAGGACTAGGCATGGCAGGCGCACACGTGGTGCTGGAGGAGGCAGACGACACGGGCGAGCAAGGCGTCAGCATCACGCGAGTGATCGTCAACGGAATCGATGTTGGTCGGCTCGCGAAGGCACCGAAGATCAGCGTCGGCACAGAGCGACGCTGCACAACGGTGACGCTCACGCTCGTGCCCAGCCGCCTGGAGATCAGAGGCGAGCACGCTGACGGTGATCGTCGAGAGGCGCGCGCCGGCTTCGGTTCGAAGATCGACTAGCCCCCGGGGCAGGGGGGTGATCCCCTCCCGGAAACCCTGAGCATCGTTAAGGTGCTGGGTCTCGCGCTCTGTACGGGTCTGGGGACCCAACGAGTCACACTTTCGCCCCATCGCGCGGGAGGGCGGCAGACGGCCGCACAGGGCTTCCTAGGGGCATCTGAGCCGCGCGGGGGCCGAGAAAGTGTGACGCGCCGGCCCTCTTCATCAACTACGTTTCCGCAGGTGGGAGGCTTGAAAGTGTGACCGGCCGCCACTACGATAGAGACGTGCCCAAGACTTGCGAGCACTGCGCGAAGCCCCTGCCGATCATGGCCAGGCGGCATACGCGGTCGTGCTCGCCCCGGTGCCGAAAGGCACTGTCCCGCGCTGCCGCGAAGGCTGCGCGCTCGCTCCCCGTCGAGCTGACGTCCCGCGACAGGTGGGTACGTCGAGCCGGCGACAAGCGTCCGCTGACGACGACCGGCAGGGCCGCGTCAAGCACTGACGCGAGCACGTGGAGCACCTACAAGAACGCCGCGGAGTCCGTGGCGGGCGTCGGGCTGGGCTTCGTCCTCTCCGACGCCGACGACGTGGTCTGTATCGACCTCGACCACTGTCTCAACCCGCTCACCGGGCGACTTGCCCCGTGGGCGGCAGCCATCGTGCGCGACGCGGGCGCCACCTACGTAGAGGTGTCCCCGTCCGGCGATGGACTGCACATCTGGGGCCGCGCCCACGTCCGACAGGGACGGCGCATCCGACGCCCTGACGGAACGGCCGTGGAGATCTACGGGACCGGCCGGTACATCGCAATGACGGGGCGCCGGCACGGTTCTAGCCCCTCTATCCTGGGGGACTTGTCCTCCCTCGTTGCCCGGCTGACGGCGCACCCGAAGATCCCGACAGGGGACCACTCGTGACTGACCGCCCGAACCCGACGCTTCCTAGTGAGACCCTCCGGGCCGTACAGGAGCTGTCGCTGATCCTAATGGACCAGGTATCCGACCCGGCCGTCGCCCGCCGCGTGGCGGAGTGCTTCGAGTTCCTTGACCAGCCTGGCGACATGCCGATGTCCGTCGGATGGTGGCGCCGTGCCGCCGACATGGGCGACCGAGATGCGCGGGACTACCTCCGCGACCTGATTGACCAGGGGAAGGCCGAACGGCTCCCTGACGACGACTGACGGCGTACCTCCCGACAGGGGACGGCACGGCCGTTCCTTACCTGGGAGGTACCCCCATGGATGACGAGGTCGTCCCCTACGAAGACGGCGGCATTCTCGCGCCGGTCACGTCGTGGGTCTCATATCCCGAAGAAACATGCGTCCTCACCTTGGACCAGATGCGCGAGATGCTCGCGGCGTTTGACCCGTCGGAGCCGATCACCTTCATCCACGATCGGAACTACTGATGGCCGGCCGCGGACCCGCCCCGAAGGACCCCGCGAAGCGGAGGCGCCGCAACGCCACTGAGCCGGAGACTGTCATCGCCAACGACGGTGAACTCCGCGGCCCCGACCTCCCGGAGGGCGTCCTCCCCGGTGACGAGGAGTGGCACCCCATGACGGTCAACTGGTGGCACACCTGGCGCACGTCGCCGATGGCTGCGACCTTCCTCGACACCGACTGGGCTTTCCTCCTCGATGCCGCCCTGATGCACCACACGGCGTGGACAAAGGGCAAGTGGGAGTTCCTCTCTGAAGTACGCATGCGCTCCTCGAAGTTCGGCGCCACGCCAGAGGACCGCGCCCGCCTGAAGCTGAAGGTCGACGAGCCGCTGAGCGGCCGTCAGACGCCCGTTCAGCGCGCGGACAACGTCTCGGACATCAACTCGCGCAGAGCGCGTCTCACAGGCTAGGAGGGGGCTTCGTGCCGCACGTAACCGTGCGCGCCCCCGGTCACGATCGCTCCCGCTCGCTCGGGTGGATGGCGGTCGCGTGGATGGAGTACTTCGTCGTGCACGGCCCTGGCGACGTCCAGGGCGAGCCGGTGCGTCACGGAGACGAATACACCGGCTTCGTCGTGGACTGCTACGCGGTCGACGAGCACGCCGGCAAGATGCTCTACGACTCCGCCTTCTTCTCCCGCCCCAAGGGCTGTGACAAGTCCGGCCTAGGCGCCCGCATCGGCCTCTTCGAAGCCTTCGGCCCCTCCCGCTTCGACGGCTGGGCTGAGGGCGGAGAGGTCTACCGCGACCCGTGGGGACTGGGCTTCGAGTACGTCTACGAGCCTGGCGAGCCGATGGGCCGACCAGTCAAGGTCCCGTACCTCCGCATCATGGCGACGGAGGAAGGCCAGACCGGCAACGTCTACGACACCATCCATTTCAACCTGACCGACGAGGCGTCGCCGCTGAGTCAAATCCCGGGAGTCGACCCGGGCCTTACCAAAATCAACCTCCCTGACGGCGGGGAAATTACCCCGTCAACCGCTTCTTCCTCCTCGAAAGATGGCGGCAAGGAAACATGGGTCTGTTTCGACGAAACCCATCTCTATAACACGCCCGAACTTCGCCGTATGTACGCGACGGTTACCCGAAACCTCCGCAAGCGGAAGAAGGGTGCCGGAACGTGGTATCTGGAAACAACCACCATGTTCGCCCCCGGGCAAGACTCCGTCGCTGAGCGCACCTACGAGGAAGCCGAAGCCATCCGCGAGGGTAAGAAGAAGCGCGGTCGCGCTCGTCTTCTTTACGATCACCGCTACGGCGTCTGCAAGAACCTGAAAGACGAGGCCGAACTACGCGCGGCCCTCATCGACTCCTACGGCGACGCCATGGAGTGGATGGACCTGGAGACGCTGGTCGATGACTTCTACGACCTGCGTAACGACAGTGCCGACGGCAAGCGGTACTTCCTCAACTCCCGGACCTCCTCCAGCGACTCGTGGATGGAGCCGGACGCGTGGGAGGTCTGCCGCCGACCGGAGCCGCTCCAGGCCGGTGACCTCGTCACTCTTGGCTTCGACGGCTCCATTCGTGACGACGCCACGGCGCTCGTCGCCTGCCGTGTCTCTGACGGTCACCTCCAGCTCCTAGGAGTCTGGGAGAAGCCCGAAGGGCACGAAGGCGAAGGCTGGCAAGTCGACCGCGAAGCGGTAGACAACTGT
Organism: Streptomyces ambofaciens ATCC 23877; assembly: GCF_001267885.1. Taxonomy (NCBI): domain Bacteria; kingdom Bacillati; phylum Actinomycetota; class Actinomycetes; order Kitasatosporales; family Streptomycetaceae; genus Streptomyces; species Streptomyces ambofaciens. Next base: position 6,597,006 of record NZ_CP012382.1, read on the forward strand.
GTTGCTCGCGCCTTTGACCGCTACGAGGTCTGCGGCTTCTACTGCGACCCGCCCCACTGGCAAGACTACGTGGACAAGTGGACGTCGGAGTACGCCGAAGGGCTCCAGATAAGCGCTGTGCAATCCCGCCCGCTGGAATGGTGGACGAACCGCCCCACGGCCATGGAACACGCGCTTGACCGCTTCGTCGAAGCCGTTGACGACAAAGCCCTCTCCTTCGCCGGCACCGCTAAGGCGGACGACGAAGAGGAATTCTCGCGGCTGGGCGCCACGCTCACCCGCCACGTCCTCAACGCCAAGCGCCGGCCGATGGGCCGAAATCACATGGGTATCGGCAAGGAGCACCCCAAAAGTCCGAAGAAAATCGACGCCGCTATGGCGGCAGTGCTCGCCTACGAATGCCGCGCGGATGCGGTTGCCGCGGGCATCACGAAGCGCAAGAAAAAGACCGGTCGCCTAGTCGCCTTCTGAGGGAGGTCCGTAAGTGCCTATCGATGCATCGAAGGTGGAGTCTCCCGGATGGTGGCTTCAGCGCCTTGGTAAGAAGCTCCTCGACGAGCGGGAGGACGTCACCGACGCCAGCGGCGAGAAGACTCCGGGGCTCGACACCCTCCGGGACTTCGCCGAAGGTCGACCGCCCGTTCCGCACGTCCTGGGCGTCGACCCGCGCGAGGCGCGAGAGTGGATGAAGGACGCGCGTACCAACTGGACCGCGCTCGTCCTCGACTCCCCGACAGAGCGCATGCACGTCGATGGCTTCCGCTTCGGCGATCCCAACGACGACAGCGAAGACGCCCGCAAGGCGGACACCGAAGCCAACCGCATCTGGCAGGAGAACAGCCTCGACGCGGACGCGGACCTCATCCACTACGGCGCACTTTCCCAGCGACGGGCCTTCGCCCTCGTCGAGCAGGGCGACGAGGGACGTCCCGTCATCACGCACGAGACGCCCCGACAGGTGGCCGTGGAGCACGTCCAGGGTAGCCGGCGGAAGCTCGCTGCGGGCCTGAAGCTCTGGCGCGACGACTGGACCGGGAACACCCGGGCGACGCTCTGGACACCGGACCGGATTTACGACTTCGTCTCCAGATCGGACCTCGTGACCTTCTCCGGTCGCGCGGCAACTCTTCGCGGCTGGGATGCCCTTGTCCTCCCTGATCGTCCCGACGGTGAGCGACCCAACGACCTGGGCATGGTCCCGCTCGTCCCCTTCATCAACCGCCGTAACCGGCGTCTGACCGGCTTCGCTGAGCACGAGGACGTTCTCAGCATTCAGAATCGGATCAACCTCAGCCTGATCAACCTCATGGCCGCGATGAAGTACGGCGCCTTCCGACAGCGCTGGGCGGCCGGCCTGGAGGTCGGGGAGGACCCGGTCACCGGGAGGGCGATCGAGCCCTTCCAGCTCGACATTCGCCGGCTCTGGACGACGGACGACCCCGAAGTGAAGTTCGGCGAGTTCGCCGCAACCGATCTCAAGCCCTACGTCGCAGCCGTGCAGGCGGCCGTGCAGGATCTCGCCGCTATCTCGCGGACGCCTCCGCACTACCTGATTGGTGCAGTCGTCAACGTCTCCGGCGACGCCCTGAAGGCCGCGGAAACGGGTCTGATCAGCAAGGTTCGGGACCGTCAGCGCTCCTTCGGCGAATCTTGGGAGCAAACCATGAGGCTGGCCTTCCGCGTCCTGGGCGACGAGGCGAAGGCGACGACCTTCACCGCTGAGACCCTCTGGCGTGACCCGGAATCCCGCAGCATCGCGGAGCTTGCCGACGCTGCCGTGAAAAAGAGCACTGCCGGCGTTCCGTGGCGTCAGCGCATGGAGGACATGGGTTACACCCCGGCGCAGATCTCCCGCATGGAGATCGACCGGGCGGCCGACGCGATGAATGCTCAGACAGCCGTCGACCCGACCATGCCGCCTCCGGCCTCACTTGACGACGCTCGCGCACGACGTGATCAGCGCCCGGTGATCGGACGAGAGGACGACGACGATGCCGCTAACGCCGCTTGATCGGCGCTACGGCTCCGCGGTCCGAAGTATTTGGACGAGCGTCCTGGGAAGGACCAACCGGTCCTTCCTGGGGCTGGGCTCGTGGCGTGACGCGGACATGCGCCGCTTCCAGCGACAGGCTCTCCCCATCATCCTGGCCGGCGAACGCCAAGTAGCGACGCTGACGGCGTCCTACCTGGAACAGCTCTACAGGGACGAGGACCCCCGGGGCCGCCGTGCTCGGCTCGACCTTGACGCTGTGACGGGCCAGGCCCTCCGTGGCGTCGACCCTTCCGACGTCTACGAACGGCCTTTCAAGGAACTGCGCGCCGCTTTGGGCGATGACGTCTCCCTCGACGAGGCCGTCAACCGGGGCGCTCACCGTCTCGAAACCCTCGTGAAGACGGACCTGCAACTTGCTCGCACGCACACTGTTCGCGAAGTGTCGGCCGACATGCCGCGCTTCACGTACACCGTCCGTGAGCTGCAAGGGGAATACGACTGCGCCCTCTGCATCATCGCCTCCACGCAGCGCTACCACAAGCGCAACCTAGCCCCGATCCACCCCGGCTGTGACTGCCTCGTCAAGACGGTCACCGCCGACTACGACCCGGGCCAGGTCATCGACGAGGAGACGCTAGAGCGGCTTCACGACCTCGTGGAGGAGGCCGTGGGCAAGGCGGACCGCGGAGGACGCGCGGTCGATTACCGAAAGATCATCGTCGCCAACGATCACGGCGAGATGGGGCCCGTTCTGGGCTTCAAGGGCCAGCGATTCACCGGGCCCGACGACATCAACCTTCCGACCTGACGCCCGCCATGGGCCGACGACTCCCGACAGGGGATACCGCATGCCTCGACGCACTCTCGCACGCCGTACCAACCTTCTGACCCTGGCGCACGAGCCGTGGACTCTCTACGAGGACGACCCGGGAGCCGGCGGGGGAGGTGGTGGAGGCGGCACGTCCGTCAACGAGCACGGGTACCCCGACGCGACCCCCGTCGCCGACATGACGTCGGAACACCAGGTCGCCTACTGGAAGCACCACGCCCGCAAGCACGAGGCTGCGGCGAAGTCGGCCCCCGACGCTGCGGAGCTGGAGCGCCTCCGGGCCGCTGAGGCAGAGCTGAACACCCGCAGGGCCGCGGAGCTGAGCGAGACGGAGCGACTCCAGAAGGAGCGCGACGAAGCCGCCGCAGAAGCCGCTACCGCGAAGGCGGAGCGCGACGCCGCAGCGCGCAAGGCACTCCTCCTCGAAGTCGCCGCGGACAAGGGTCTGACCCCCGCGCAGGCTGCGCGCCTCCAGGGCTCCACGAAGGAGGAGCTGGAGGCCGACGCCGACGCGCTGAAGGCGGAGTTCGGCTCGACCGGCGGACAGGGGACCCCCGTCCCTCGCTCTGGCGGCAACCGGGGAGGCGACGTCGGCAACTCCGGCGGCGTGTCGACGGGTGCTGAGCGCTTCCGCCAGAAGCACGGCAAGTAACCACCACCTCTTGGAGGACACATGGACCTCAACCTGAAGGTTGAGTCTTTCACTCAGGACCGCCGGGATTGGCTGGGGTCCGCTCACGGCACCGACGCCCCCGTCTCCGTGACCCTCGACGTCTCGAAGTTCACGAAGGCCACTCACTACCCGGACGGCTACATCAAGTCGGGTCTGCCGCTGGGCAAGATCACGACCGGCGGCAAGTACGGCCCCTACGACGACACGGCCACCGACGGCCGACAGACCCTCGTGGGCTTCCTCTTCACCGCCCAGGACGTCGACGCCCGCAAGGTGGCGTCAACTTCCGTCGTCGGGTCGATGCTCATCCATTGCTTCATCCGTGAGGCGAAGCTCCCCGTCGCCGTCGACGCTGCCGGAAAGACCGACGTCGCCGGCCGCATCATCTTCGTCTGAGAGGCCCTGATACATGCAGCTCATCACTGAGTACGCGACTCCCGCGGAACTCACCGGCTACGCCCGCGAGGCGCTCCGGTTCCGCGAGGAGAACGCGCTCAACCTGAACCGGTGGCTCCCCAACGAGACCATCAACGACCTGACGTTCCGGTTCAACCGGGGCGGAGGCGGACTCACGGAGGCGGCGAACTTCCGCGCCTTCGACGCTGAGTCGGACATTGCGACCCGCTCCGGCGGGGCCCGGGTGAGCGGCGAACTGCCGCCCATCTCGCGGAAGATGCCCGTTGGCGAGTACGAGCAGATCCGCATGCGGAACGTCGACACGCAGAACGCCGAGATCCGCGACGCCATGGAGTCCGACTCCGTGAAGCTCGTCGCGCAGATCGCCGCGCGGCTGGAGCTTGCCCGCGGACAGGCCCTCTTCAACGGCTCCGTCACCCTGAACGAAAACGGCGTCCAGGCGTCCGTGGACTTCGGCCGGTCGGCGACCCACTCGGTCACCATCGCCGACAGCGCGCTCCAGTGGGACAAGACCGAGGCTGCGAAGGCGTACGACGACCTCCAGAAGTGGCTAGAGGTCTACAACGACACGAACGGCCATCTTCCGGCGTACACCCTGATGTCCCGCAAGGTGTACAACTTCCTGCGGCAGAACAAGCAGATCCGAGAACTCGCGTTCGCTGGCTCTGCCTCCGCCCCGGGTGTCCTGACGCGCGAGGGGCTGAACAGCGTCCTTGGTCAGTACGACATCCCGCCCATCGAGATCTACGACGCCAAGGTGAGCGTCAGCGGCGCCACCACGCGCATCACTCCGGAGGACAAGCTTCTCTTCCTGCCCGAGCAGGGTGACGCGGCCGGTAAGACCCTGTGGGGTGTGCCGGTGGAGGCGAACGACCCGCGCTACGGCCTGGCCGGTGACGCTGCGGGTATCGCGGTCGGCGGCTACAAGTCGGAGGACCCACAGACCGTGTGGACTCGCGCGACTGCCATCGCCCTTCCGATCGTTGCGAACCCTGACCTGACCTTCGTCGCGGACGTGATTGCGTGAGTGAAGCACGCTGGGTCCGCGTCAGCGAGTCGACGGTTGACCCTCTTCGTCCTGTGATCACGTTCAGGGATGTTTCGAAGGTGTCGACTGTGACCGTGCGCGGCGTCGCAAACAGCACGGGCATCGCCGATGGCTACTACGTGGAACTTGACGGCGTCCGTACCGTCGGCCCGTTCGCAACCGTCGTTGAGGCAGAAGACCTCGTAGAAGCTCTGCTCTCGCCGTACTTCCCCGACCTCCCATCCTGAAGGAGCCCGAACCGTGGCCAAGCTACGTACCTTCGTCCACGTGACGGACGACGAGGGCCGCCCCCACGCGTTCGGCCCCGCGGACGAGGTCCCGACGTGGGCTCAGGCCCTCATCACCAACCCGAAGGCGTGGGCGGAGGCGCCAGTCGCGCAAAACGACTCACGCGTCACCGCCCCGTCTGCGAAGCCCGCTGCGAAGCGCGCTGCGCCACGGCGGAAGGCGGGCGGCAGTGGCACTGTTCAGTGAGGCTGAACTCCGCACGCTCCTGAAGCGTCCCCTCACGGCCGACGAGTGCACGCTTGCTCACGACCTCACCGAAGACGCGTTCTACGGTGAGGTTGGGGAGCGGCTGACGGACCCGCCTCAGCGCGGAGTCAAGTCCGTCGCCCTGGCCGTCGCCGCCCGCATCCTGACGAACCCCGCGGGGGTCCGGTCGGAGCAAGCGGGCGGCATGCTCGTCAGCTACGCCGACTCCGAGACAGGCGTCATGCTCTCGGAGGACGAGCGTAAGCGACTGCGACGTGCCGTCGGCATGGCGGCCGGCGCCTCGTCCCTGGACATCGCTCCGGAGGACTACTGCCCGCCTGTGAGGGTCTGGAGGGCGCTGTGAGCCTGGTAGCCCAGCTCATGTCTGAGACCCTCATCATCGAGCGCCCCGGGGAGCCCGTCCGGGATTCCACGGGGTCGGAGGTCCCCGGTCCGCCCGTCCGGATCACCGTCGAGAACTCATCGATCATGAGCCCTTACGGCGTCACGGTCGGCTCTTCGACGGAGACTCACGACGCATCGACGGTCATCGACACCCGACGCGTCTTCGCCGCTCCACTAGGCACCGACGTGCGACCCGCGGACAAGATCCTCCGGGGTGACGAGGTGTGGCAGGCGGAGGGCGAGCCCCTTGCCTTCCCCCTGACGTCGCTGGCCCGGGTGGAGATCTATGTGAAGCGGGTGAGCGGATGACGAACGGACCCCGCCCCACCTACCGGGGCAATTACCGCGGCATCGGCCGGATGTTCCAGCGTCCGTGGATGCAGCGTGGCGTGCGGAAATTCGCGGTTCAGATGAAGGAAGTGGCGGAGGCTGGCTCACCCCGTGAGACGGGCGAGTACGCATCGAGCTTCGACGTCGCCCCGCTCTGGAAGAACATCCCCTTCAAGGGCAAGCCTCGCATGCGTGCCGGCGCACGGCTGGTCAACACGAGCGACCACGCCCGTCACGTCGAGTACGGCAACGGGGAGACTCCCCGGTACGCCGTCCTCCACAAGGCCGTCGACACGATGAAGGCTGCCCATGGCTGACATCGAAGCTGTCCTGAACCCCTGGGCGGAGGCGCTGACCGGCGTCAAGGCCGGCGCGGAGACTCCGCCGGAGCTGGAGAAGAGGCTCCCGCGCATTCGGATTCAGCGCGACGGAGGAGCCGACGCACGGTTCTCGTCGCACCCGCGTGTGTTCGTCGATGTCTTCGCCGCCACGGCGGACGAGGCGCGGACACTCGCCAACGCCCTGCGGGATGCCTTGCTCTTCCTTCACGGCCCGGTGAACGGTGCAGTCATCCGCTCCGTCCGATGTGACTCCGGCCCCTCTCGGCAACCGTGGACTAACGAGCTGATTCACCGACGAGGCGCCACCTACACCGTGTCCTTCCGGGACGCGTAACCCCCTGACACCCCGACCCGACGTCCATTGTGACGCGCGGGTCTCTCGCATGCCCTGGAGGGCTCATGGCGGATACCCGCAACGCGGATTTGACGTTCGGCGCAACTGACTACCTCGTCCACCTGGCGCCGATGAACGCCACGAAGCCGGCTGACTTCGCGGACCCCGCGACCCCGTGGCAGTGCCTCGGGTGGATCACGACCGATGGCGGCACGTTCACCATCGAGGAGGAGAGCCAGGACGTCAACGCCGCCGGCTCCCTGGAGCCGATCCGGACCCTGATGACCCGGTCGACGAAGAGCCTTCAGGTCACCTTCCTGGAGGGTCTCAACCCCCTCGTCCGCAGCCTCTACGACAACGTCCCACTTGAGTCGCTGCGTCCAGACACCACGAGCGGCATCGCGACCTACGACCTCCCCGACAAGCCGAACGATCTTCGGTATGCCTTTGTTTTCGACACCATCGACGGAGACAAGAAGCTCAGGTACTACATGCCGAACGGCAAGGTCATCGAGCGCGGGGACGAGCAGCCCCAGACCGAGGACGTCATGTCGGTGCAGATGACCATGCGCTTCTACAAGGGCGCGTCGAACGCTGCGGCCGTGACCCGTTTCATCGACTACGGAGCGGCCGACGTGACGGACTTCTTCCCGGAGGCTCCGTAAGTGACCAGCGGGGCCCGTATCTGCGCGGGTCCGGGCCCCGCTTCATCTCTTCGACCCGCGCAAAACGACTCACGCAACAGACCTAGGAGACCCGCGCATGTCCGAGACCACTAGCCCCGCTGAGGCGCAGGAGAACGAGGCGACGGAGGAGTACGCCACGGCTGAACTGTGCGGCACTGAGCTTCGCGTGAAGAGCGCCCTGCACTGGCGCCCCTCGCACATGCGAGCCCTGCGACAGAGCGACTTCGACACCTGGGCGGCTGGCGTCCTGCACGAGGAGGACGTGGAGAAGTTCATCGACCTCGACGCGACCTTCGCTGAGATCTTCGACTTCGTCGGCAAGGCCAGTGAAGCCGTTGGTGAGCCAGTGGGAAAGTCCACCGCACGTGCGCGCTCCTCGCGCAGCACGCGGAAGCGCTAGAGGCTGACATCCCGCGGTACTACCCCGGCTGGACCGTGCTGGACGTGTACCGCGGGAGGCTCTCCCTCCGTACGCTGCGCATCTGGATCGAGCATCTGCCGCCGGAGAGTGCGACGAAGACGGCCATCCGCGCGAGCATCCCGCAAAAGGTGCTGGAGGAGCACACCGACGAAGGCCGTCCCGACCTGGCTCCGTGGAGTGGGACGGAGACGCTCCTCGCGTCCGTCAAGGACGAGGTTGTGAAGCTGCGCCTGGCGCTCATCGCCGTCAACGGCGGCAAGCCTGGCGAGTTCCAGCCGACGCCACGCCCCGGCATCCCGCCCAAGCACAAGCCCAAGCACAAGCGACTGAGTGATGAGCAGCGCCGCGCCCTCGACCCGCGGCTGAGAAACCAGCCGGAGAAGGAGGCGTAGCCCATGGCCGCAGGCCTGGACATTGTCGGAACCGTGGGCGTGGACGTCGTACCCGTCGCGCCGCTTTTCCACGAGAAGCTGAAGGCCATTGCCCTCCCCGCCGCTAGAAGCGCTGGTGAGGACGCGGGCCGCGCCTTCGGCGACGCCATGTCGCGCCACATCACCGTGGCAATCCCGTCCGCCATCAACAACGGCGGACGGGCAGCACGGACAGCGTCAACGCGACAGGGCGACGACAACGCTGGCGCCTTCGGGCGGGCCTTCAAGAACCGCCTTCAGGTGGCGTTCCGCTCCCTCCCGCGTCCTGACGTCCGCCTCTCGACAACGGGCTTCGACGCCGACCTTGCTCGCGTCCGCGCCCGCATGGAGACGCTGAGCGGGAAGCGCATCGGCATTGACGTTGACGTGGCGACGGCTGCGGCGGAGATCGAGACCATCGACGCCCAGCTTGCGGCGCTGGGCTCCCGCTCCCCGAACGTGCAGGTTCGCGCGGATATCGCCACGGCCCGCGCTGAGCTAGCCGCGATTCAGCGGCAGATCAACGACGTAGACCGCGACGACGTCAACATCAAGGTCAGGGCCAACACGGCGCAGGCTCAGGCCTCCCTCCTCGCCCTGTCGGCGTCGCTTGCGGGGATCGCCATCATTCCCGCCATCCCGGTTTTGGCCGCAGGTATCGGGGCTATCGCATCCGCGGCACTCGCGGCCGGCGCTGGCGTCGGAGCCTTCGCCCTGGCGGCAATTCCCGCCGTCCAAGGGGTAACCAAGGTCATACAGGCGAAGACGGCTGCGGAGAAGGAAGCCGCAACCGCGACGGACAATGGCGCTGCTGCCAGCGTGAAAGCCGCACAGAACGCCCTCCAGATGGCGACTGCTCAGCAGTCCCTTGCCGCCGCTCACCGCAACGCCGCCCGCTCCATCGCCCAGGCTAACCGCCAGGTGGAGGACGCAGAGCGCGCCCTTGGCCAGGCGGCAGCGCGTGCCATGGAACAGCGCGAGCAAGCAGCCAAGGCCGTCGAGCGCGCGGAGCGTGCGCTTGCCGACTCCAAGCGCGCCGTTCAGGCGGCAGAGCGCTCCCTGATCGACGCGCAGGAGGACGCGACACAGGCTCAGCAGGATCTCACCCGTGCCCGTCAGGATGCTGCGCAGAAGCTCGCGGACCTGAACGACGAGCTGGAGCGGGGCAAGCTTGACGAGCGAGACGCCACTCTCCGCGTCCGTGAGGCACAGGAGGAACTCAACCGAGTTCAGCGCGAGTTCGACGCCGGCAAGGCGACGGAACTTCAGCTCCAGCGGGCCCAGCTCGCCTACGACCAGTCCGTTCAGGCTGCGGCGCAGCAGAAGAAGGATTACGCGCAGCTCCAGAAGGATGCGGAGGCCGCGAAGAAGGCCGGCGTCGACGGGAGCGACGAGGTCAAGAGCGCCTCTGAGCGCCTGGCCGACGCGCAGCAGAACGTGCGTGATCAGCTCCAGGCCGTCGTGGACGCTCAGCAGAACGTGCGTGATCAGGCGGAAGCCGTTGCTGACGCGCAGACCGACGCCGCCCGAGCGCAGGTGGAGGCGGCTCAGACCGTCGCGGACGCACAACGGGCCCTGTCCGACGCCGTGCAGAACGCCGCCGACACGCAGGTTCAGGCCGCGGACTCCATCACCTCCGCGGAGCGGGGCGTCGAAGCGGCTCGCCTGTCGTCCATCGACACCACGGCGAAGGCCGTCACGAAGGCGGACGAGTACCGTAAGGCACTCGCGAACTTGACGCCGGAACAGCGGGCGCTTTACGACTCGCTCGCGGGCCCCCAGGGACTCATTCCGGCATTCAAGGAATGGTCGAAGTCCCTTCAGCCCGACGTCCTCCCGATCTTCACGCGGATGGTCAACGGCGCGAAGCGGGCACTCCCCGGCCTGACGCCGCTCGTCAAGAGCACTTCCGACGGTATTCAGGAGGTAATGGACCGCGCGAGTGCGGACCTGAAGGAGCCGTTCTGGCAGCGCTTCAAGACGGGTATTTCGACGGCGGCAAAGCCCGCTATCGAAGGTCTGGGAATTGGGTTCGGCAATGTCTTCAAGGGCATGGCCGGCGTCCTGGAAGCGTTCTTCCCGCACATGGACTCCATATCGGAGCGCATGCAGCGGATCACGAAGAGGTTCGCTGACTGGGGCACGGGCCTTCGCGGGTCCAAGGAATTCGAAGACTTCCTGAGCTACGCGAAGGAGATGGGCCCATTCGTCTCCGAGACGCTGAGGAAACTCGGCGCCGCACTGTTCGACCTGGCGAAGTCGCTGGAGCCCCTGTCCCGGATAATTCTCGAAACTCTCGGGAATGTAGCCGACGCAATCCGGTACGTCGCCGAGAATGCGCCATGGGCAATTCAGCTCCTGTACGGCCTGTGGGTCGCGACGAAGCTGTGGAACCTGGCCATGGCGATGAATCCCATCGGCGCCGTCATCATGGGAATCGCCCTTCTGGCCCTGGGGCTCAAGTACCTCTGGGACAACAACGAGGGATTCCGGGAGGTCGTAACCGCAGCCTGGAACGCCATCCGGGACAAGACGGTAGAAATCTGGGAGCGCTATCTCCGGCCGTTCTTCGAGTGGTTCGGCGCTATCGTCATGTGGCTCTGGGAGCACGTGATCAGGCCGTATATCGGCTTCCTGATCGCCTACTGGAAGCAGGTGGGCGAAGTCTTCAAGTGGGTGTGGGACCACTGGCTCAAACCCTACATCGACTTCCTCATTGCCTACTGGACGAAGGTGGGGGAGGTATTCAAGTGGGTCTGGGATAACCTCCTGAAGCCCTACATTGACTTCCTCATTGCCTACTGGCTGCGCGTCGGCGACGTCCTCAAGTGGGTATGGGATCACTTCTGGCGCCCCATCATCGGCTTCATCGGTGAGCTGATTGTGTGGTGGTGGAACAACATCGTGAAGCGCTATTTCGGCTTCGTGATGGATATCCTTCGCGCCGTCGGTGGAGTCTTCAAATGGCTCTACGACAAGGGCGTGAAGCCGCACGTCGACTTCATCAGTGACAAGGTTTCGTGGCTCTGGAACAAGGGACTGAAGCCGGCCTTTGACAAGATCAAGGAAGGCGTAAGGCTCGTCGGAGAAGGATTCCGGCACGCCAAGGACGCCATTGGCAAAAACTGGGGACAGATCTCCAACATTGCCAAAAAGCCCGTGAACTTCCTGATCGAGTGGGTTTACACAAAGGGAATCAAGGCCCTCTTCGACGGCGTCGGTAAGTACGTCGGAATGGACCCGCTCCCGCCCGGTCCTAAGCTCCTCGAAGCCGGCGGAACCGTCGGCGACGGCTGGGGCGTAGCGAAGCCGATGAAGGTCAACCGACCGACGGCAATCGTCGGTGAGGGAAACCCGCGGTACCCCGAATTCGTCATCCCGACGGACCCCAAGTACCGCTCTCGTGCGGTCGCTCTCCACGCTCAGGCTGGCACTCAGCTCCTAGAGGACGGCGGCATCATCGGCGGTGCGTGGGACTGGACGAAGGACACTTTCTCCGACGTCATAGGAACGGGCATTGACTGGGCGAAGCAAGCCGCGGACCTCATGGTCAACCCGTCGAAGATCTGGGACAGGCTCACGAAGCCGGTCCTGGCAAAGGTGGCTGACGGTGTCGGTGACTCGCCCTACGGCAAGACCCTGGGGAAGCTCCCCGTCAAGATGGTCGGTGGCCTAAGGGATAAGCTGATCGACGCTGTGACCTCCCTGACCGCCGAAAACGGGGGATGGGGCGGACAGTGGCAGAAGCCTGTGAACGCCGGCATCGGAACCAAGTTCGGCGTACCTGGCGCCATGTGGTCCAGCGGGTATCACACGGGCCTCGACTTTCCCGCAGCGACGGGGACGCCGGTCAAGGCCGTGGCAAACGGACGCGTCTCGAAGGCCGCAAGCGGAGGCCCCTACGGCAAGCACGTGATCATCGATCACGGCGGGGGACTCCAGTCGCTCTATGCTCACCTCTCCAAGATCCGCACGACGTTTCCGAAGAACCATAACGGGGGCTCCCGGATCGGCGACGTGGGCGCGACGGGCAACACCACGGGCCCTCACCTTCACCTGGAGGCGAGGCTGAACGGCCGTGCCGTCGACCCCATGAAGTACCTGAGTGGGGGAGGCGGAGGAGCCGCAGCCGTCGGCGCAGCGCAGAAGTACGCGAAGTCCATCCTGGACAACTACGGCTGGGGCTCCTCGCAGTTCGCCCCGCTGAAGAAGCTGTGGGAGGGCGAGTCCAACTGGCGCTGGAACGCGGAGAACCCGTCCTCCGGCGCCTACGGCATCCCGCAGGCACTCCCCGCGTCAAAGATGGCCGCGGCCGGCGCGGACTGGCGGACGAACTACAAGACGCAGATCCGGTGGGGCCTCGACTACATCAAGGGCCGTCCGGACTACGGCTCCCCGTCCGCGGCCTACTCGAAATGGCTCGCTCGCTCCCCGCACTGGTACGACGACGGTGGCTACCTCCAGCCAGGTCTTTCCCTCGTCGCCAATGGCACGGGACGCCCTGAGCCCGTCTTCACCGGCTCTCAGTGGGCCGACATCCGCGCCGCGAAGAGCGGAGGCGGACCGGCGACGGTCAATGCCGCTGTGCGTGTCTTCGTCGGTGACCGCGAAATCACCGACATCGTCCGCACGGAGATCGACACCTACGACTCCGCGACTGCAACCGATCTCAACAACGGAAGGTGGGACTGATGTCCGACGAGACTCCCGAGACTCCGACGGAGCCGACCCCGGAGCCGCCGGTCACCGTAGAGGTGCCGCCGATCGTCGACTACGGCACCGTGCCGGCGGACCCGCCCGCGGAGCCGCTCCCGTACACCCCCGGTGAGCGGGGGGCCGAAGGCGGATGAGCGTCCCCACCAACCTCCTCAGCGCGAACGTGGAGTCGGTGGAGACGGACGTGAGCGGGTGGACTGCGGGAGCGAACACAACGCTCTTCAAGTCCACCCGCTTCTACGCGGGGGCCGCCTCACTCGGGCTGCAAGCCTCCGCGGCTGGCACAGTGACGGCGACGACGGCATCACGCGTCGCCGTTACGGCCGGCAGCGTCTATCAGGCCTACGCCTACTTCGTGAACCTCGTTGCGATAGCGGGCCGGACGTCGACGATCCGCATCAGTTGGTACTCCGCCCCGACCGGCGGGTCGGCGATATCGACGTCCACCAGCACAGCGACGACGCTGACCACCACGACGGAGTGGAACACCCCTCCGCCGCAGGTTACTGCCGCTGCACCCGCTGGAGCCACTCACGCCGCCATCACCGTGACGGTCACCGGGCTGGGCTCCGGTGCTCAGGTGGCCGTGGACCGCATCACCTTCGGACTTCCGAACAACAACCAGACGTACAACGTCATGCCCTACACGGCGTCGAGCGTGGAGGGGGACGCGTCCGAATGGACGGTCCTGGAGAACACCACCCTCACCCGCACCACAGCACTCGCCTTTGAGGGTTGGTACAGCCTCGTCCTGACGTCGACGGCCGCCGGGCAGATGCGCGCCATGGGCCCCGCCGTGTCGGTCACTCCCGGCACTACGTACATGGCTCAGATGGTGGCGCGGAACGCCTCTCCGCCGATGCGCGTAGACATCTACTGGTACGACTCGGTAGGTACGCAGATCCTGACGACCACGGGCAACCCGTGGACTCTCAGCTCGTCGGCGTGGACCCCGTGCAACACGGTCGCCGTTGCTCCGCTCGACGCTGCAACCGCACGACTGGTCATCGCGCCCACCGCTACGGCCGGAGGCCAGGCGTGGACCTGCGACATCATGCGCTTCCTGAACCTGACGCCCGCCCTCGTGCCGGGGAACCTGATCCCCTACGCACAGAGTGACGTGGAGGGCGGCATCACCGGGTGGACGGTGACCGGAGCAACGGCGACGCTCAGCACCGCCTACGCCTACAACGGCGACTACTCCGCAGCTATCGTCGCAGCCGGCGGAGATCTGACCATCGCCCTCGACGTCACGCCCGTGACTCCGATCATCCCCGGGCAGTCCTACCAACTGAAGGTGCCCACGAGGTCCCCCTCCGGCGCCCTTCCCTTCACCACGCGGTTCGAGTGGCTCGACGCTACTGGGGCCGTTCTTCGCGACCGGTGGCAGAGCTGGGTAGTCACTGACTCAAGTGGCTGGTACCTGGGACCCTCCGGCGACATTGCGCCGGAAGGCGCTGTCTCCGTCCGCGTGTCGGTCGGCCTCGTCGACGTGCCCGGCGGGCACACGTTCTACGTCGACCGGGTACAGATCGTCCCGGGAGGCCTCACTGTCGCTGCCACACCAGCAGCGGGAGGAGGAGCCGCCCTCGTGGTCAGCGGCCTGTCCTCTGGCGGGCCTGACTGGACATGGACCCTCGTCCGGCTGGACGGGGACGGAGGCACAGCTCCCGTCCGTGGATGGACGGGGGACCTCACCGACCAACCGGTAACCGGCGACATCGCCGCCATCACCGACTACGAAGCGCCCCTTGGCGTGCCCGTCACGTGGCGCGTCACCATCACCTCCCCGTCCGGCGCCTCGTGGCGGAACTACACCTGCGACCCGGTCACCCTGCTGGCGGACGACACGGACGTCTGGCTGAAAGACCCGGGTCTCCCGCAGCGCAGCGTCCAGCTAACCGTGGGCACGCCCATGCCGACGTGGCGCACGACCGCCCGCCAGGGCGTCAGTCAGGTCCGCGGCCGGCGACTACCCGTCGTCATCAGCGACGTGCGGGGCGGCAAAACCGGCGACCTCACAGTCGTCACGGAGACGACCGCGGAGCGCCAGGCCCTCGAATGGGTCCTGAGCGCCGGGAGCATCCTCCTCCTTCAGTGGCCCCCGGGCTGGGGGGAAGAGGACATGTACGTGTCCGTCGGTGACGTCAGTGCCGCACCGGTCGCCGATCACGCGGCGTTCCACGACCGGACATGGGTCCTCCCGCTGACGGAGGTCGACCGGCCCATCGGCGGCGTCACGGGCAGCGCGACCCGCACGTGGCAGCTCGTCAAGGACGCCGGGCCCACCTGGGCGGACGTCCTCTCCGGCAAGACATCGTGGCTCGACATCTACACGGGAGCGTGAGGCACTGATGTACCCCGTCAGCCCCACGTTCCTCCGAACCCTGGCGACATCCCACACGATGGTCGCCAGGGTCGACGCCTACTTCGGCGGTCAGCTCGTGCGCTCCAACCTCCCCTTCGACAGTGGCTCCGTCACCGTCGACCGCGGAAGCAAGAGCCGGCGCAAGCTGTCCCTCACCATCCCCGATCCCTCGCTCCTGCCCTGGGGTGAGACGGACGTACTCGCTCCCTACGGTCAACAGCTCGTCGTGTCCCGCGGCATTCGCTACACGAACGGCGCGGAGGAGTGGGTCCCACTCGGCACATTCCGCGTCGACAATCCGTCGGGTGACGTCCACCTAGGCCCGATAACCGTGTCGGGGACGTCGATGGAGTCGGCAATCATCGACGACAAGTTCCAAGTCCCGACCACCACTCGGGGATTGGGCGGATGCGTCGACGCAATGACGACGCTCATCCGTCAGACGCTCCCCAACGCCGTAGTCACGAACATGACGACCGGCAACCGCAATCCGAGTGTCGCCGTGGCGACGTGGGACGCCGGAAACGACCGTTGGGACGCCATCACGCAAATCGCTCGCGCGATGAGTGCGGAGATATACGTCGATGCTCTGGACCGCTTCGTCGTCACCGACCTACCCGACGTCGTAAACGGTCCCGTTGCGTGGGACATCACGGAGGGGGAGGGCGGAACGCTCATCTCTTCCGCGCGTTCTGTGTCACGAACGGGCGTTTACAACGCCGTTGTCGCGTCGGGCGAGAACAGTGCATCCGGGTCAGCTCCAGTAAGCGGTACCGCCCGCGACACTGACCCGGGAAGTCCGACGAGATGGGGCGGCCCATTCGGCAAGGTGACGAAGTTCATTTCGTCTGCCCTATGGATTACAGCGGGCGACTGCCTGAGCGCCGCGAATTTCGCTCTGTTCGACGCTACGGCGCCGAATGTAGAGACCTCTCTCGACTCCCTCCCCAACCCCGCGTTGGAGGGTAACGACATCGTCCGCATTGCCCACGCAGGCCGAAAGGAGCGGTACCTAGTGCAGTCCCTGACGGTCCCTCTGACGGCCGACGCGGACTTCGCCGTGACTCTCCGCGGAGGGAAGGAGGACGAGGCCCCGTGAGGCTCTCCACACAGCTCAGAGACGCAGTTCAGCGCCTCGTAGTCCAGACCGTCGAGCAGCGCGCGGCGTCGTGGTTCCTGGCCAAGGTGACCGTCGTGAACGCCAACGGGACCGTCGACATCGACACCGCACGCGGACCCGTCGCGGGTGTCCGCCGGCTGAAGTCCTATTCCGCCCCGGCGGTGAACGACGTCGTCAAGGTGTCGCGTAACGCGGACGGCAATTGGATTGTCGACGGCGCTCTTGCCTGATCTATTCGTAAAGCGCTGGAGGAGGCGCCACACACATGCCCCGTAAGGATCTGTACGGCCAGGGAATTCAGTCGCCGGTACTCGGCGACGCGCCAGACATCGAAGAGGCCACTAAGGGCATCGTCGACGGCATCGTTCCTAAGACCATCATGCGTTTCGCCAACGCCAACGCGCGTTCTGCGGCGTTGTCAGGTGCCACGGCTCCCGTTCCGGGAATGGTCACCTACCTGATAGCTGAGGACCGCTTCGACAGACGGGACGGCGATAACGTTTGGCGACCGTTGTCCCCCGGGCCGTGGAAGCCGTTCTCGTTTGCGTCGGGCTACAGCGCGCACACCGGCGCGCCTGCCTATCGAATCATCAACGGTGAAGTCCAGCTCCGCGGAGTGGTGCGGAGGACGAATGGCGCGGACC
Source organism: Streptomyces ambofaciens ATCC 23877 (assembly GCF_001267885.1). NCBI lineage: Bacteria > Bacillati > Actinomycetota > Actinomycetes > Kitasatosporales > Streptomycetaceae > Streptomyces > Streptomyces ambofaciens. The sequence goes on from NZ_CP012382.1 coordinate 6,614,215, forward strand.
TGGTGCTGAATACCGAAACGTCGCTCGGAACGCTCCCGGCGGAAGCCCGTCCGACGGCCTGGCGCTACTTCCTAGCCCCGACGCAGTTCACCAACGTCAGCGGCGTCAGCTATTTCAGCGCCCGAATCGGCGTGGCCCCCGACGGCACCATCAACTACATTATGCCGCTCAAGTCTTCGAGTAACTGGATTGGCCTCGACGTCGTCCGCTTCTCTCTCGACTAAACGCCACCACACACCGCATCACGCCCCGCAGCGACGGGGCCTTTTTCATGCCCTGGAGGGGATCGCGCATGCCCGAAATATGGATCACGGAAGCGGAGCGGCTGGGAGACGGCAGCATCGGCGGATCGATGGACACCCCGTCGGCGCCACCCCGCGTCGTCTGGCACACCACGGAGTCGGGCGCCGGTAACACAGCCTTCAACGCCGTCGGCTCCTACCTCATCCGCGCGGCCTCTGAGCCGCACATCCTCTACGACCCCACCACGGACCGCCTGGCGCAGTACGGCCCACTGAATCAGTCGGCGCGAGCCCTGGCGAACGACGGGTCGACGAGGACGAACCGCACCGGACGCGTCTGCATCCAGATCGAGGTACTCGCCCGCGCCGGCAAGCCCTTCACCAGCTACTGGAAGCCGGGCCCAAACTTCCGCGCCCTCATGCGCGCCATCCGCTCGTGGGGAGTCCCGGACACCTGGCCCGCCGGCTCCTGCGCCCCCGGCGCCTCTCGCCCCCGCACCACGTGGGCGACGAGAGGAGGGCACTACGGTCACTGCCACATCCCGGGTAACGATCACTGGGACCCGGGCAACATCGACCGTTCCGCCATCCTGAAGGCCGCGGGAGGAAGCGGCACGGCTCCGCAGGGCGGCAGCTCCGGCGGCTCGTCCGTCGCCCGCTATCAGGTGACGATCGGTGGCCTGAAGTACGGCTACGGCGCCGAGGGCGCGCACGTGACGGCCGTGGGCAAGGCTCTCGTCGCGCAGGGATGCTCCGCCTACTCCGACGGCCCGGGGCCGAAGTGGACTGACGCGGATACCAAGAGCTACCAGAAGTGGCAACGCAAGCTGGGCTACTCCGGCACCGACGCCGACGGAGTCCCGGGGGAGTCCTCCCTGAAGCGGCTACTGGGCACCCTGCCCGGAGCCTCGAAGCCGGCAGCTCCGAAGCCTCCGGCGAAGCCCACCGTCGACCTGTCCAACGTGGTCGCTGCGGCACGTCGTGACCCGGGCCTCCGCCAGGGCGGCACGACCCACGCGGCTGACGTCCGCATCGTCGAAGCAGCGCTGAAGGCGGAGGGCCTCCTCTCCTCGACCTACGCGGGCGACGGCTCCTTCGGCTCGACGACCGTTGCGGCGTACCGCAAGTGGCAGCAGCGATGCGGCTACACCGGCTCCGCGGCCGACGGGATTCCCGGCGAGGCGTCCCTCGAAAAGCTGGGCGCGGAGCGCGGCTTCAAGGTCAAGGCGTGAGCGCCTCGTGGAAATCCTGATCGCCATCATCGGCGCCATCGGCGTCATGGGTGCGGCGGCAGTGACGGCGTCCATCCCCCTCATCAACCGCCGCACACGCGGGGCTGTGGAGGCGGAGGGCGTCGTCACCCGGGAGGCCGTGGCGGAAGCCGTCACGGCCCTTGGGTCCCAGCTCAATGCCCGCATCGAAGACGTCCGCGACGACCTCGACGAGGTCCGCGAAAACCTAGCGCGCGTCCGCGAATGGCAGGCCGGCCACGACGCCGAACACCTGCTCATCGGACGCACCCAGCCACCACGAGGAGAATGAATGGCCATCCCCGCCGGCATCGCGACGGTTGTCGTCACGGGCCGATACATCCGCCCCGACGGGTCGCCACTGACGGGGACCGTCACCTTCGAACCACCTCCGCGCCTGACCTTCCCCGACGCTGACACCATCAGCGCGGGCGCTGCCACGGTGGCGCTGGACGGTGACGGCGCGTTCCTGGTGACGCTCATTGCGACCGACGTCCCCGGGATGCAGCCGGAGGACTGGACGTACACCGTCACTGAGCGCATGGCCAGAGCGCCAGAGCGCACCTACCACGTCGCACTTCCCTCCGCCACGCCTGCCGTCGACCTGGCGGACATCGCCCCCGCAGACCCTGCGCACGGAGATTACGTCCTCATCACCGGCCCCGCGGGGGCGGACGGGGAGGACGGCACGCAGCTCCTGAGCGCCTCTGGCGCACCGACGAACGGACAGGGCGCCGACGGTGATTTCTACGTCGACACCACGCCCGGGGACCCGACGCTCTACGGCCCGAAGGCGGGGGGCACTTGGCCCACGGCCGGCATCTCCTTGGGACGTCAGCCCGACAGAGGCGTCTACGTTCCGCGCGGCTGGGGCGAGCACTGGCGGGCGAAGAGAGACGCTGCCGCAGCGGGCAAGGCAAAGATCATCTTCATGGGTGACTCCGTGACGAAGGGCTACTACGTCAGCAACCTCGTCACGAAGAGCTACCCGGGCGTTATCCGGACCGCCCTCCAGACCGCCTACGGCGACGGTGGGTCGGGCCTCTACTCCGTGAACCGGTCCGCGGCCATCGTCGGCGCGAAGCCGGAGGCCGTGGCTGCGTGGTCGGCCAACGGCTCCATCATCGCCACCACGGGCACGTGGACGGATACCGACCTCTACTACGGCCCCGGCATCTCCAGCATCTACGCGACGGCTGCGGCAACCGCCACGTTCTCCGTGCGCGGAACCACGCTCAAGATCTACACCCTGGCGGGCGTCAACACCCCGAACGCCGGCTACACGTACTCCATCGACGGAGGCGCTCCCGTCGCAGTCCCTGACCCGGGCCTCTCCTCCGGGTCGACGAGGACGACGACCGTCACCGGCCTCTCCGCCGGAAACCACACCGTGGTCATCTCCTACAACGGCTCCGCTGGAGCCCGACTCCAGCTCATCGGCGTCAGTGCCGAGAACAGCACGGGCGTGGTGGTCGACAACGCGGGACGCTCCGGAGTCCGCTCTGACCACTACGCCGTCAGCGGCACGGGCAACACCCTATGGCACGGCGGCAGTCTCAACCCCGCTGACCTCGTCGTCTACTCCCTGGGGCTGAACGACGCCAACCAGAGCGTCGCGCTCGACACGTGGGCGAACAACACGTATCAGATCCTGAACACCATCAAGGGCGCGGGGAACGGTGCGACGGATCTCCTGATCCTCCTCCAGCACCGCGGGAGCTTCGCGAGCACCCCGTACTCGCAGTACGGCGCCAGGGCGCGGGGCATCGCGGAGGAGTACGGAGCCGCCCTCATCAACCTCTGGCCGATGGGGCGCAACAATTACACCTACTGGAGTGAGCTGGGCTACTGGGGCACCGCAACCAACCCCGGAGCGGCAGGGGCGGACACGGTCCACCCTTCCGACGCCGGCCACCAGTACATCGCGGACCAAGTGCTCCCTCTACTGATGTCCTAGAAGATCTTCGCTCCTCTGCGTCACATCCGTCCCGGATTACGACACAACCCCAGAGACAGGACGCAGAGGGGATGAGGACGCATGAACATCGGCATCATCGGCCGCGCACGGGTCGGCAAGGACACCGCCGGCAAGTGGCTCGTCGACAACCGCGGGTACCGGCGGGTCGCCTTTGCGGACGCGCTGAAGGAAGCGGCGCTGAAGGTGGACCCGATCATCGGTTGCTTCGCCGACGAGGACACGCACGCTGCGACAACCGTGCGGCTGGGGGAGATCGTCCGCACGCTTGGCTGGGAGCTGGCCAAGGAAACTCCCGAAGTCCGCCGCTTCCTCCAGGAACTCGGCGCAGCCGTTCGCGCCATCGACGAGGACTTCTGGCTCCGTGCCGCGATGAAGACGGTCATGGAGGCCAACGACGGCGGTGTCCCCGTGGTCATCACCGACGTCCGCTACCCCAACGAGGCTGCGTCCCTGAAGCGCGCCGGCTTCCGCCTCGTCTACATGGAGCGCCCTGGGGTGCCTCGGATGGACCACGCGTCGGAAAACTCCCTGACACCTGCGGACGCCGACGACTACATCCACAACGCGGGCGACGTCGACGAACTTCACCGCATGGTCGAAGCCCTGTGGGACGACGTCTACCGCGTCGAGTCCGCCCGCCATGTCAACCGCCTCTAACCACGAAAGGCACTCATGTTGAAGAAGCTCCGCACCTACCTGAACGACCTCACCCTCCGGGCCTACGTCCGTGCTCAGATCTTCGCCGCGCAGGAGCCCGTCCGCCTGCGTGCGGCCCTGACGTCGCTCGCCCTGGCCGGCGCAGTCTTCGTCCCCGGCCTGGCGCAGGAACACACTGCGTCGATGGTCGGCGGTGTAGCGGCCGTCGTCCTGCCCGTCCTCGTCGGTGAGAACGCCCGACGGAAGGTGACGCCGACGGAGTAACAACTGAGCTGCACTGAAAGCATCTGAGCCCCCTGGTTCTTCGGAGCCAGGGGGCTTTTTGCGTTGTGGCGAAAGACGCTATACAAACGCCCGTTCGAATCCCGCACCGGCCATCTCTTCATATCAAGGGAGGAGAGGGCTTTCATGCACACCGCACGCGTAAAACGACTCACGTGCTTGACCAGAACTTGGGAGGTTGTGTGGTCGACATACGTCCTATACTCCGCGACATGCCGACCTCACCCGGCCCGCTTCTATCCGCTGTCAGCACGCTATGGCAGCGACTAAGGAGCAACGTGCCAGATCTACCCGACATTGTCCCCGCCGTGTCGCCGACCACCCGGCGACTGGACCACGGCCAAGAGCGGTGGGCACGCGACGAGGAGGGACGAGTATCGGGCCTCGTTCTTACCGTCGATGTGCTGCAAGAGGGCCCTGAGTGCGCCCTAGACATGATCCTCCACGATGCGGCGCACATACTGTGCTGGACGCGGGGGATCGCTGAGACGACCATGCACGGCGTCTACCACAACGCCCAGTTCCTGACGGCCGCGGAGGAGGTGGGACTGACATGGCCGGAGGACGCCACACGCGTGCGTGGGAAGGGCTATCACACGCCCGTCCTCACCCCTGAGACAAAGGAGCGGTACGCGGAGAACATGAGGGAGCTGGAGGAGGCTATCCCTCTCGTCCTTCCGCATCTGGAGTTGCCGCCGACGTCGAACCGAGGCCGCGTCGATCGCCTCACGCTCCGCTGCAAGTGCAAGCCGGCACGGAGCTTCCGTATCTCCCGGACCATCGCAGCTCAGGGAGCTATTCACTGCGCCGTATGCGATAACGATTTCACGGAGGACTGATCAACTAGAGCTACCGTGGGGTAAGGTCTCCCTAAAGTCAGTGCTTCACGGTACTCTGCCTCTGGCGGAGGTGCGTCTAGGGAGAGGTCGAGATGAGCCCGAAGGAAGTTGCCCGACTGCGTGACGATGCGGCTGTAAAGCGCGTCAGTGCTGCGAGCGTCCAGGCCCTCGACCTCGAAACCATCGAGAACGAAGCGACTCCGACGCTCATCGCTCGTGGTGCCGCCTACGCTCGCGAGTACGCCGCCATCGAACACAAGCCAGAGCTACTCGCGAAGAACATTGCTGTGGTTCTCCTGGCGCTGCGGAAGCGTCATGACGACTGGCTTGGGCGGATGGGTGACTACCGACGTGATGCGGCAGAGGTCTACAGCGCTGCCAACATCAGGGATCGAGAGCAACTGAAGCGGCTTCAGGCGAACGTGCGCTACCACGTCGGCAACATGGTGCGCCGCCACCTCACCCCGCGGGAGCTGAAGGCGCTAGAGCTGAAAGACGCCTCGCCACTGGAGCGTCAGCAGGACCGGCGAGCGACGGACACAGCCATTCTCCGCGCGACGAAAGTGGCGGCTGACGTGGAGGCTTCGACTCCGAAGACGTCGAAGGCAGCGAAGAAGCCGAAGGGCCAGGCCGCGGAGGAGATCGTCCCCACGCAGGGCGGAGGTCCCGGTACCGGTGTCAAGGCGACTGCCGACCACCTACGCCTGGCTGAGGTCGCGGCCGGCATCGTCAGTAAGCTCGACGTCGACGTCATCGACGGGCACATGACCGACGGTCAGCGTGCCAGACTCGACGAGGAGCTTGCGGAGATGGAGCGCACCGTCCGCCGGCTGCGCCGACACCTGAAAACTCGCAGGTCAGAGGACTGATCCGCCTCCCCGTCGACCAGCCTCCCCGTCCTCCGCGGGCCAAACTCCAGGCCAAAGTGTCGAACTAACCCCTACTTTCACTTTCTCTCTATGCGCGTTAGAGAAAAGTTGAAAGTAGGGGTTAGTTTGCATTTTTGGCCTCAGTCTGGCCAGTGGAGGAGGACGCGGAAGATCTTCGACGGCCCGCGTCACATGCGCTCCGGATTACGACATAACCCATGTGTAAGCCACTGACGGACTGCACAGGGAGCCACATGGCAGGCGTGAGCACCATCAAGCGCGGCGACAGCCGCTTCTACATCGACCCCGACGACGGCGACATCAAGGTCCCGGGCGTGACCAGTGTCGGCAGCATGCTGCCGAAGGACTACCTCATGTACTGGTCCGCGAAGGAGGCTGCGGAGGCGGCCGTCACCAACTGGGACATCGTCTCCCAGCTCGTCCAGCGTGACCCTGCCGGCGCCGCCGACTACCTGAAGAACGCGCACCGGCGGAAGTCGAAGGCCGCGAGTGACCTGGGCACCGCCGCGCACGACTACTTCGAGCGACTCGCGCGAGGCGAGACGGTCAACGACCGCTCCGTCCACATGGACGTGAAGCCTCACGTCAGGTGGTTCCGCGAGTTCCTCCAGGAGGTTCAGCCGGAGTTCCTCTACATGGAGGAGACGGTGTGGAGCGACAGCCACCGCTACGCCGGCTCCTTCGACGCCATCGCGAAGGTGGACGGGGAGGTCGTCATCCTCGACTGGAAGACGTCGAAGTCGATCTACGACTCCGTAGCCCTCCAGCTCTCCGCCTACCGCTACGCGGACCGCATCATCCTCGCGGAGTCGGGGGAGTCGGTCGATGTCCCGGAGATGGTCGGCGGAGCCGCCCTGCACGTCCGCCCGGAGGGCTGGGCGCTGCACCCGGTGAAGTGCGACCGCACGGTGTTCGACACGTTCCTCCACCTCCGCGGCGTCTTCGACTGGGAGAAGGAAGGGAAGAAGAAGGTCATCGGCAAGCCGATTGCCTCCGGTGGAGAGTTCGTTACCGGCACTCAGAGGAGAGCGGCGTGAGCGGGACGAAGAGCACCTACCTGGGCCATGAGACGACGTTGACGGAGTACACCGACCCGGTCCGTGTGGAGCTGACCACCATGGGGCGCGGCCCTGTTGCGATGGAGGAGAATTCCAGCGGGCAGCGCTGGACCTTCGATATTCCAGGAATGTCGTGGTACGCGCTTCGGGGCCACATCCGCGACACTGATCCCGTCCGTGCGGAGCTGGAGAAGTCTCTCGACGACGCCCGGAGTACCATCGAGCGGCTCAGCGACGACCGCGACCACTGGGAGCAAGAGGCGGAGAGCCGGCAGAAGGAAGCCGACCTCTGGAAGTCCCTCGCCGCACGTCAGGACAACACAGCTCCGCTCCGCACGGAGCTGGACAGCGTCAAGCGCGAGCGCGACTACTGGCATGGTCGGTTCGAGGGCGCTCAGGCGAACGCGGAGTACGTCCGTGAGCAGTACGGGCGCCCGGACGAAGTCGACGAGCTGAAGGCCGTCATCGTCAGCCAGGCGCGGGAAATCGCGCGACTGAAGGGGGAGAGCGAGTGAGCAAGTACGGCGAAGGCGTGCGCGAGCCGTTCGCAACATCGGGACTCATCAACGTCAGCATCGAGGACTACGACGGCAGCAGTCACACGAGTATCCATCCCGACGAGGCCCGTCTCCTCGGGCTCCGCCTGATCAAGATGGCCGACGAAGCGGAGGCGCAGGAATGGTGAACGACGCTCCTCCTCGTCCTGGGCGCTGACGCACTGGCGGTCGTGACGTCGAAGTTCCGCAAGTAGCACCAGTCGCACACGCGGGGCGTCCACACCGGGCGCCCCGCTTCGCATGCACACAGGAGGAGAGCGTGAAACGACTTACGCGACACCTGGCCGTCGTCCTGGCCCTCGTCGCCGCCCTGGCCATGCTCGCGGCCTGCGACATCGACGACACCGCTCAGCCGTCGTGCGTGGAGGTCGACGTCGACGCTCCGAAGGTGAAGAAGCCGACGGGCCCGAAGATCACCGCCCCCGCACTGCGCATCCCGACGAAGAGGAAGTGACATGGAAGGCGCCGGAGTAGTCATCCTGATTGCCCTGATCCTCCTGCTTGCGTCCAGTCACAAGCCGAAGAAGTAGCGCCAACCACACACGCACGGCCTAGCCCCCGGTTGCCACGGCGCCGGGGGCTTTCGGCGTAGGACGACACAGAGGAGAGACATGATCAACGGCGGAACCACCATCCACACGGCCGACGGATCGACGGTCAACGTCACCCCGCGGGGCCTGGAGTACGACCTCCACGTCCGTAACGCCAGGGGCGAGACCGTCGCCACGGTGGTCATGAATCAGGACGACCTCGACGCCCTCTACGAGGAGCTGGACGCGCACACGACGGTGGAGTGGGAGGCGGCATGAGTCTGCACGTGCGACCGCTGACCCTGAAGGAAGCTAACGCCCTCGTCGGCTCCTGGCATCGGCATCACCGTCCCGTGGTGGGCCACCGATTCAGCATCGGTGTGTTCGACGAGGGAGGCGCCCCTCATGGAGCGGCCATAGTCGGCCGGCCTGTGGCGCGGGCCGTAGATCAAAGCGCCGTCGCGGAGGTCACAAGACTTGTGACGGACGGGCACAAAAACGCGTGCTCGATGCTCTACGCGGCAGCTGCGCGGGCGGCGTCGGCGATGGGGTTCGAGCGCATTCAGACGTACACCCTGGCGTCGGAGCCTGGCACTTCGTTGCGCGCTTCCGGGTGGGTGCTCGACGGGACCACCCGGGGCCGGTCGTGGTCGTGCGAGTCCCGTCCTCGCGTGGACACGCACCCCACGGAGGACAAACAGCGATGGGTGCGTGTTCTGAATCCGGGTTGGCAGGCGTCCGACAGCGACAGCCGGGAGGCGGCATGACGAAGCGCGAAGCACTGATCCTCACCCTCGCCGGCTCCCTGGCAACCTCCGGCATCGGCCGCTACGAGGAGCACTACGCCAGGGCGGAGAGGCTCGTCGACGAGGTGTTGGCGGAGGGAGCGCACGAGTTGGCGGAGGAGGGCCGGAAGTTTGTCGGTCCCCGCGCCTACCTGGGCGAGCCGGACCACGTTACGCGCTACGTCGCCGGCTGGCACGACGCTCTAAACCGTATCGACCCGGAGGTGTCCTCATGATGGACCACGTCACCCGACAGATGATCATCGTCAACCAAATCCTGGAGGAGCGCGACGCACAGGACGCCCTCTTCGGCCGGCAGGACGACCTACCGAACGGCACGGGGGCGGAGGAGATGAAGCAACTAGCCGACCGCTATCGGTACGCCTGTGATGCAGCGTTCGCGGCTGGAGAGGGCACCCTCCGGCACGTCTTCCTGGAGGAAGTGTTCGAAGCCATGGCGGAGTCCGACCCCGTCAAGCTCCGCGCGGAACTACTCCAGGCCGTCGCCGTGGGCGTGAAGTGGCTGGAGGCCATCGACAAGCAGCAGGAGGAGAGCCAGTGAAGTACATCGACCGATCCGGCGACACCTGGGAGGACGTGTCGGCCGGCATCGTCCGCATCGTCGTCATGGGCGGCGAGCCCGTGAAGTTCGCGGAGCCGTGGGACCGGGACGCCGCGGAGGAGAAGTGGGGTCCGTTCGCTCCGGGCGACACCCCCGCAGAACCCCAGGAAGCCCCCTCTCCCGTCCTCCCGACGGTCGAAGGGGTCATGAGTCGCGCGAGTGTCTTTCAGAGCGCTCACGCCCTCGTGACGGGCCTTGCGTGGGGCGACGAGGAGAAGCCGTCCGTGTACGACGTCCTGAGCGTCGCGAAGTGGCTGGAGGGCGACGAATGAGCATGGCCCAACTCGTCGCAGCCGGCGCCCCGGAACTGCCGGAGGGCTACTTCTACCGGGTGCACACAACGAGCATCCGTTCCCTGAAGGTGGAGATCCGCGAGCAGCGGCGTTTCAGGTCTCGCGCCGTGGCCGACACGTGGGTTCTCGACAAGCTGGAGGAGTCGGCGGAGGAGTCCATCGTCAAGGCGTGCGCACGTGCGTTCAAAGACTGGCAGGAGGCCGACGCAGTGCGCGCGTCGTACCGCGCCGTGTCGGAGTACATCGGAGACCACGACCCGAAGGGCGGGCGATGACCTACACCCTCGCCGACGCCATCCGCGACGAGTTCGAGCGCACCCACCCGAACGGCAAGAACACGCTCCTCTGCGTCGGCCTGTGCCGGCGGCGCAAGGACCGGAACGACTTCCGCGAGACTCCCTGGCACGGACGTGCGGCCCGCTGCACGAGCTGTGAAGGGCTCCGCTACGTCGACGAGCTTCGTTACCGCCAGGCGTGGGAGCTGGAGCAGGAGCGGGCGAAGGTGCGGATGCTCGTCCGCCATATCCAGCGGCTCCGGCTTCAGCGGATCGTCGAGCGTGCGCCGGCACTGCACTTCCTGACGGAGCCCATGCCTGAGGCTGAGCGACGACGCAAGCGCGCACGACTCACATTGCAAATGGAGAGGAAGCGATGACACCTCAACCCGGCGACTTCGCCCTCACCCGTATCAAGGGCATCACCGGCGCCTTCGTCTCCGCCGGCCAGTACCTCGTAGGCGACGGCGCACCCGTGCACCATGCCTTCGTCTACGTCGGCAACGGCTACATCGTCCAGGCTATGCCGGGCGGGGCGGAGAAGATCCGTCTCGACGAGGCGTCGGAGCCGGTCCTGTGGTCGACGGGCGCCTTCAACCTGACGGCCGCGGAGCGCATGCGGATCTGCTACGAGGCGCGGAGCCTCGTCGGGACGCCGTACAGCTTCCTCGACTACGCGTCCATAGCGCTGGCTCACTGGCGCATCCGTCCTCAGTGGGTACGGGACTACGTCGCCGCCACGGGCCACATGATCTGTTCCCAGCTCGTCGACGAGGTGTACCGCCGTGCCGGCGTGGACCTCTTCGCCGACGAGCGCATCCCGGGCGACGTGACCCCCGGGGACCTTAATCGGCTGCTCGTTGGGAGGCGATGAGTGGAGGTAGAGGAACGCTTCTGGGCGAAGGTTGACTTCGACCCGCATGACGAAGAGCGGTGCTGACGGTGGCAAGGCGGCACCGTGACGCGGGGAGGGTACGGGCAGTTTGCGCTTCAGCGGGTGAACGTCCTTGCTCACCGCTTGGCGTATGAGTTGGAGCGGGGAGACATACCAGAGGGGTTGGACCTGGACCACCTTTGTCGTAGTCGGGGCTGCGTGAACCCCTGGCACTTGGAGCCCGTTACCGAGCGGGAGAACGCGTTGCGGGGCGAGGGGCCGACCGCGCAGAACGCGCGTAAGACAGCCTGCCCGCAGGGGCATCCCTACGACGTCCATGGCACTGAGGCGGACGGGTCGCCACATCGGCGATGCAGCCGGTGTTCTCGTGCCTCGGGCCGGGCTCGCCAACGTAGATACCGAGAGAGGAAACGCCATGACTGACGCTCGCCGTTACCGCCTCGCCTGGCTTTCCGCCCGACGGCGAGTAGCCCGTGAGTCCGTCATGGCGACGGAGGCGGTCGAGCACCTCAGCGCCGACCGGGACCGGTGGCGGCAGCGCTACGAGCGCCTGGCGGCAGATCTGGAGGCGTCGCGTAAAACGACTCACGCGTCCCTCGTCGACGTGGGTCCCGACGGGGAGGGCGGAAGCGTCGTGAAACTCGCCGAAGTCCCCGCGTCACATCCGCCCGGGATTACGACATAACCCATGTGTAAGGCCGAACAAGGCCGCACACACCACGCACACCGCCAACGAAAGGCACTCACACATGGCGAACAACCTCGCGAACATCTGGGACGCTGACCCCGACGCCGCTCCGAAGGAGCGCCCCTCCTTCTCCGACGACATCGCGGGCCGCTTCCGGTCCGGCCGCCTCGTTAAGACGGGGCGGACGGAGACGCCGGAGAGCCTGAACGAGTGGCGCGTCACCACGGGTGACCCCAGCGTCGCAGCGAAGGTCGCGGAGATCCTGGGCGGGAAGCCGGAGTCGTGGGAGACGGACCGGGAAGACAACCTGGAGATCCTCACCGACGCCAAGACGGTTCAGATCATCATCGAGCCCGACGGCGTCGACGCGAGCTTCAAGCAGTTCGTGCCGGGTGCTGGGATGACGCACCACTGCGACGGCTTCAAGTACCTGTCCCCGGACGAGGACAAGGGCCAGCCCTGCGGCTGCCCGTCGTACATCGCGGAGCGCAAGACGGCCGCCGACAAGCTCCGCGGACCGAAGCCCAGCGTCGACGTCACCTTCCGCATGGCGGACGCGCCGGACCTGGGGAAGTTCAGGTTCAACAGCGGCTCTTGGAAGCTCGTGGAGGCCCTGGGCCCGCTCTTCGCCGACCTCGACAAGCACGGTAACGCGGGCGACGAGGAGAACGGCGTCGACGGTGTCCCGACCCGCGCGTCACTGACCATCGAGAACGTCACCTACGTTCCGAAGAAGGGGCCCCGCGCCGGCCAGACAGTGAGCTACAACAAGCCGGTCATCAAGATCTTCGGCCCCGTCGCCGCTGAGGTCGCGGAGGACGAGGGCCTGAGCCAGGCCGCGTAAGCACCACACGCACCGCGAGCAACGCAAGGCGCCGCTCCCAATGATTCCGGCACTGGGAGCGGCGCCTCCCACGATTCTACGCACACTGAGGTGAAGCAGTGTCCGAACCTGAAACGAGTCAGCCGAAGATCCTCGAACTTTGCGCAGGATACGGGGGCATCGGGTTGGCTGTAGAGCCCCTCATCGACGGACAAGTCACCCACGTCGCTGAGGTAACCAAGCACGCCTGCAAGATCCTGGAAGACCGGTTCCCCGGAGCCGAGAACATCGGGGACGTCACGAAGTACGACTGGAGCGCCCTCGTCGGCCGAATCGACGTGATCACCGCAGGGTTCCCCTGCCAGGACATCAGCAACGCCGGCAGGAGAGAGGGCATTAATGGGAAGCGGTCGGGGATCTGGAAGCAAGTCGCCGAAGCTGTTGGGACACTTCGACCGAAGTACGTCTTCCTGGAGAACGTCGCAGTCCTCCGAACTCGGGGGCTCGACGTTGTCGCCCAGGACCTGGCCGAAGTCGGGTATGACCTCCGGTGGACGACTCTACGAGCTTCCGACATCGGTGCCGCCCACCATCGGAGCCGGTGGTTCGGGTTCGCGACTCCCGCTGTTTCCCACCCCGAAGGCATCTGACGGGCCGCACGGAGGACTCAACCAGCGCAATGGGAATGGCGAATACGACGCGCTGCCGAGCATGGTGGTGCACCTCCTCCCTACACCGACGGCGGCCGACGCAAGAGGGACTGCCAACTTCCGCGCGGACGGCACGCCGTACGGGAGCGGGTACGGTCCCACCCTGACGGACGCCGTTCGTGTGCTTCTGCCGACACCAACAGCACGCGATTGGAAGTCCGGGGCGTCAAACCTGCACGGCCGGAACTCTCGTCCGCTAAACGAAGTGGTGCTCACACTTGCGGAGCCGACGAAGTTCTTTGGCACGCCAAGGGCGTCATCAGCCAACGGACCCGGGCGGCTCGACAACCCCAAGAACCAGAGCCGGCTTGAGACGCAGGTGGTTCTGCTCAAGACACCCACGGCAAACCTGGGGACCAACGGCGCCGCGCAGCATCCGGACAAGAGGAAGGCCGGAGGACACGGCCCGACACTGGACGATGAGGTCACGTACCTGATTCCCGAGCCGGACGGCCTAGTGCAGGACTGGGGGCCTTATGAGCCGGCCATCCGACGTCAGGAAGCGTGGATGGACCGCGAAGCGCCAATCCCCACGGAGGTGGGGCCGCGCGGAGGACGGCGTCTGGCTGCTCGGTTCGCCGAGTGGCTCATGGGCCTTCCTGACGGCTGGGTGACAGACACTCCGGGGCTGAGCCGGGGCAACCAGTTGCATGCGATCGGTAACGGCGTGGTGCCCCGGCAGGCGTATTACGCCTTCAAGTCCCTGATGGAACACCAGGCACACACGGAACAGCACACAGAGGAGAGCTGACATGGGCAAGGCCCGACTGACCGACTACACGGGCGCGGAGATCCGCCCCGGCGCCCTCGTCTCCTACGCGACGCGACAGGGCAACCTCGTCCGCCTCTCTGAGGCCGTCGTCCTGGAGCTGGAGAGCAACAAGGCGGCCGGCGTGGTCGTGCCGCTCGTCAAGGTGAGGCCGACGGGGCGCGACTCCGGCTTCATCAGCCGCAAGACACTGGCCGTTCAGACGGTCGCCGCGGACCGCATGGTCGTCATCGGTGACACGAAGGGGGAGAGCAAGTGAGCGACGTCTTCGAGGTAGGGCAGAAGGTCCGCGTCCCTGGCGAAGCGGAGGGAGAGGTCACCTACGGCCCGTTCCGCAGCACCTTCGGCAGTTTCACGGGCTACGTGGTGCGGGTCCGTGGCATCGAGCGGCTGTACCGGGAATCGCACTTGGCCGCCGTTCCCACGCTGCCCGTCTTCGCCGTGGGGGACACGGTGACGCTGACGACGCGGGATTCACTCGCAACCGTCGAGTACGGTCCCTTCGACGACCGGGACGTCTACGTCGTGAAGCTCGTCGACGCACCGTCTGACCCTGACGACGTCCGCACCTTTACGGCGCTCGCAAGTGTCATGCGGAAGGTGGAGACGCCGGCCGTCGCGGTCGGTGACCGGGTGCGGGTGACGCGTGCCTTTGCCGTGAGCAACTGGCTCGGGCGGGTCGGAACGGTGACGTCAACCACTGAGCGTTTCCGGGAGAACCTGGGAGACCTCCACCGCTATGTGGTGGACGACGGCTCCGATAGCGTTTACGCCGCCGAAGTTGAGCCCGTCACCGACGAGGACACCTACGAGTACAACGGCATGGTCTACGACCTGGTGGCGAAGTACCGGGACCGGGACGGCGACGTGTGGCGCCTGAAGCGCGTCAACGGCATTGTCCGCGCCCGGTGGGACGGCGAGGAGGACCCCACGACGGACAGCAACACCCTGGCGACCGTCGCGAGCACCTGGGGCCCCCTCACCCGGATCACCGACTGACCATCCCGCACCCCGCGGCCCCGGACACCGACGATCCGGGGCCCTCACACGAGCTACTCACGGAGGAGAGAGCATGGCGTTCAAGGTTGGCGACAAGGTGGATCACCGGACCTTCGGCAAGGGCGAAGTCGTCTTCGGCCCGTTCGAGCACACCATGGGTTCGGACTTCTACCTGATGAAGCAGGAGCACGACGGTGCCCACGCGCTGACGGCGGGCGAGGCGCTCACACAGGCCGCGAAGTTCAAGGTCGGCAACAAGGCGCAAGGGACCTACTCCGGTCGGGTCTACACCATCGTGGGCGGGCCGTACCGGGGCCCCGCGGGTCGTACGTGGTACGCCACGGAGAGCACCGACGGCATGGTCACCAACAACGACGAGGACGACCTCCTGACCGTCACCCCGGAGCCGGCGAAGGACGAGGCCATCGTCGACGGCGTGACTTACGACCTGACCGCCCGCTACCGGGACCGGGACGGCGACTACTGGACGTTCAAGGACGTCGACGGCACTGTCCGGGGCGAGTGCAGTAGCTACGACCGGGACAACTCCGAGCACATCAGCTCCTACAGCGACCCGCTGGAGTCCGCTGTCCGCAACTTCGGCCCCTTGACCCGCGTCTGACCCTCAGCCCCCGGTGACTTCGGTCCCGGGGGCTTTCGGCGTAGGAGGACCGAGAGAGAAGAGGGCACATGGCAACGATCCGTAAGCCCGATGTCGTGATCGTCGAGATGACCACGGCGGAACTGGAACTGATCCGCGTGGGGCTCCGGTGCTACCGGACCTACGAGGCGGCAGGGGCCGACGACAGCGACGCGCTGAACCTGCTCAACGACCTGGAGGGCGTCCGTCGATGACCGGCGCCTTCCACACCATCGACGCCGCCATGGCGCCCGCACTGGGCGACGTCCGCAGCGCCGGCCCCGGTGATCTGGTCTACATCCTCCCCGACGCGACGAGCCGGAAGGACTTCCCGAAGTACTGGGAGGCGGCCGGTACAGCGTTCGTGCGGGGAGCGCAGGTGGTTGTTATGAGGAGAGAGGAGAACACATGAGGGACTCATTCGGCACCCGCATCGAAGCCGGGGACTACGTCCTGTCGGCCGCATCTTCCAGCGGCTTCTTCAAGCTGGGCGTCGTCTACCTGGCGCAGTCGGGCCGACTGATGATGGAAGTCACGCGGTCGAACTGGAGCGGCGCCGCCCGGCGCAGTGAGGTCGGCTCGAACGTCCTCGTCCTGCGCAAGGCGGACGGCACGGTGCCGTCGGTCGTGGCGGGGGAGGGCGGCTGATGGGCGTCTTCGACGGTGGGACGCACCGTGTCAGGGTTCTCACGCGGGACGGCGACGAGAGCGACCACTACCCCGACGACGTCCGCGGCTTCGTCGCCACGCTGCGCAAGCGTTCGGACGTGAAGGCGTTCGAGACGGTGTGGGTCCACTTCGCCACGGGTGATGTCGTGAGCGACCTCTCGCACGGGGACATCGACGGCCTCGACGAGGAGGAAGCCGAATGATCGTCCGCGAGCCCGACATGCGCATCGTCCACGCCCTCCCCGATCAGGAGCCCGTGGAGTTCGACAAGCCGCGGAGCGTGTACGCCTCGTGGATCACGGAAGAGCTGATGAGGGAGACGGAGGAAGGCTGACAGTTCCTCCACGACGGCTACACATCTGTAGAGACTCCGTGCTCTCCCGTAACCAAACAAGCGTTCCATCCGTTGAGGTTGTACGACACACGCACCGGGTATGGCATGCGCATATGCGCGGGGGAAGGGGCTCCACATGGCGGACGAACAGCGCGGACACCTGACGTACGGCGGGCAGACGTGGGAGGTCGAGACGGCGCCCGTCTTCGTCGACGAGGACGGGGACTCGATCCTCGTCGAAGTGTGGGTCAAGAGAGGTGAGTCCATCGGCAAATCCAGCGAAGGCTAAGGGCACCGCGTGGGAAACCGCGTGGACCAACTACATCCGCGAGCACCACAACCCGGCGGCCCATCGAAACGTACAGATGGGCCGCGCGGACATTGGTGACGTGTCGGGCTACTACCTCCATGCTGCGGAGCTGAAGGCAGAGAAGTCGATCACGCTCTCCGACTACATCGCGCAAGCCAACCGCGAAGCCATCCACGCCGGCCAGCCCTTCGGCTGCGCGGTGGTGAAGCGGCGGATGAAGGGCACCGCTGACGGCTACGTCGTGAGGGACGTGGGGACGGATGTCAGGCTGGTGAATCGGCTGCGGGACATGGAGGAGGCGCTCCAGGACGTCGACTACGACCGATGGAGCGACCTCGACACGGAGCACAGGGAGGCAGCGTGAAGACGCGGATCGAGTTCACGGCGTTCCTCGACGTCGAGGGCGCCTCAGACATGAGCCCTGTCGACGCTGCCGACTGGGTGCGTAAGGCGCTCCTGTACGGCGACAAGCATGCCGACGGGTGGACCCTGCACGGCTCAGATCTGCGCATGGTCGAAGCCGTCGGCGACGACGAGTAGCCGCGTAAAACGACTCACGCGGCAGCACCGCTAAGCACTGACACAAGGGGCGTCCTCCGGGGCGCCCCTTCCGCATGCACGAGAGGGGAGAGGGATGGGCGGGATCAGCTTTGCTCCGGTACCGGGAGCTAAACGCGGTTACTACGTCGACAGTGAGGGCGGGGTTTACGGTCCCCGCGGGCAGATGAAGCCCACTCCTCGGTGTGGGAAAGTCAGGAGGCGCCAGCGGGGGCACGGGTACCTAGCCTTCACGTACCGAGCCCCTGATAACCGGCAGCGGACCAAGAACGTTCACCGGGCCGTCTTCGAGGCGTTCCACGGTCCTGTGCTTGCGGGCCTTCACGTTCGGCATCTAAACGGTGATGAGACGGACAACCGCCTCAGCAACCTTGCGGCGGGGACACCGACGGAGAACGTTGCGGATTCATACCGGAACGGCGCCCGGCACAACGGCGAACGGCACCCGCGTGCGCGGCTGACCGATGCACAGGTTCTCAGCATCCGCACGGAGTACGCGGAGGGCGAGACAAGTTACCAGCGACTCGCGGACAAGTACGGCGTCACGAAGCAGCAGATCTACGCAATCGTCAAGCGGAAGCAGAGGAGGGACGTCTAGTGCGGCTTTCGGAGATCCTGGGGCGACTTGCGGGGGTCGAAGAAGACCACGACGGGCACCTTGCCTTCTGCCCCGTGCACGCTGACCGCAACAACCAGAGCCTGAAGCTCACGCTGAAGGAGGACGGCAAGCTCCTCCTCGTCTGCCGCACCGGGTGCCCGAAGGGCGACGTCCTGGAGAGGCTCCGAATGCGGGAGTCCGACCTCTTCGACGTCATCAATGACCTGGGCGCGTCGACCATCAGCGCGAAGGCACCGGAGAGCGTCGGCCCGGGGGAGATAGCCGGCCTCCGCATGTTCGTCGACGAGACGTCGGCCGCCCTGGAGCCGGAGTCGGAAGCGGCCTCCTACCTCTTCGACCGCTTCGGCATCACGCTGGAGACGGCGGAAGACCTGGGCGTCGGCTACGCGGCTCCCGGGCCTCGTCCTCAGCCGTGGCTCTCCCGCGGCTTCACCCGGTACCCGCGACTGACGGTCCCGCTCGCCGGCTTTGACGGAGTGGTCCGCGGCCTCCAGGGGCGCGACCTCTCTGGCAAGTGCCCCGCCCGGTGGGTCTCCCTGACCAACGTGGACGGCAAGCAGTGGGCGAAGTACGGCGTGATGAGGAGTGGCGCCGGCTACGACACGGTCCTAATTTGTGAGGGTCCTGGCGACGCTCTGACGGCCGTCGGCGCGGGCTATGACGCCGTGGCCATCCGCGGCGCTGGGCTCGCCCGTAACGCCGCTCTGGTGGCCGAACTGGCGGACGGCCTCCGGGACCTGGACGTCGTCATTGCCGGCGACCGGGACCGTGCCGGCGCAGGCTTCACCGACTCCCTGGCCGTGGCCCTCGTCAAGGCGGGCGTCATGGTGCGTCGCCTGGAGATCCCGAACGACGGCGACGACCTCACCGACTGGAGGGAGCGGGACGCGGAGGCCTTCCCCGGGCAGCTCCATGCCGCCGTGCGTGCGGCCACCGTCGTGGAGCTGGAGGAGACGAAGGCGGAGCCTGTGAAGGAGGACGCCGACGAGGAGGCAGACGTCTCCGCCACGGACGCCGCCCTTCAGACGATGTCCCAGTCCGCGCGGGAGGCTTTCGACCTGACGGACGTGGGCATCGCGGTACGCCTCCGCGACTACATGGCCCGCTCTGGCGGGGGAGTGCGCTACGCGAGCGGACTTGGCTTCCTCGTGTGGGACGGCAAGGTCTGGGCGCCGGGGAACGACGAGGTGCGGACGGCGCTCCTTCAGATGGGCGCGGAACTCATCGCGTCGGGCGACGACGGGGCGCGGAAGATCGCGCTACGAGCGCTGACCAACCGGGCCATCGAGGACATCATCAAGGTTCTGCCGTCGGTGCCCGGAGTCCCGGCGTCGGCCGCGGACTTCGATTCGGACCCGGAGCTTCTGTCCGTCGCCAACGGGACCGTCAACCTCCGCACGAAGGAGCTGCGCCCGCACGATCCCGCGGACATGATCACCCGTCGCCTTGACGTCGCGTACCGACCGGGCGCGAAGGCGGAGAGGTGGCTCCAGTTCCTCGACGAGATCTTCCCCCATCACCCGGAGCTGCCGGCGTACATGCGACGGCTCATCGGCTACGGAATCACCGGGTCGACGGCGGAGGAGTGCTTCGTCTTCCTCCACGGGGACGGCAAGAACGGGAAGTCGAAGTTCCTGGGCGCGCTCATCGACACCTTCAAGGGCGTCACGAAGTCGACGGAGTTCAGCACCTTCGAGAGCCGCGTCGGCGTCGGCCAGGCGTCACCGGAGGTGGCAGCGCTCCGCGGGGCGAGGCTCGTGACGGCGAGCGAGACGGAGAAGTACTCCCGTCTTGCGGAAGGGCTGATCAAGCAGTTGACCGGCGGTGATCCGGTGACGTGTCGGATGCTCTACGGCGCGCCGTTCACCTACGTGCCTAGCTTCCTCCTCCTCGTCGCCGGCAACTACAAGCCCGCCATCCTGAGCCAGGACTACGGAATTTGGCGTCGGGTGAAGCTCGTGCCCTTCGAAGCGTCCTTCCGCGGGGCGAAGGCAGACCTCAACCTTGCCGCCCGCCTCCGCGCGGAGCGGGAGGGCATCCTCGCGTGGGCCATCGACGGAGCCGCGGAGTGGTACGCGAGCGGCCTTCAGGAGCCCGACTCCATCGCCACGGCTACGCAGGACTACCGGGAGTCGGAGGATCGCCTTGCCGAGTTCCTCGTCGCCCGGTGCGTCGAAGAGCCGGGCACGCGGGTCGCTCCCATGGCCATCCGTCGCGCCTACCAGGAATGGGCGGAGGACGCCGGCCTGAGCCGGAAGGAGGTGCTCTCCGGCTGGGCGCTGGGCGTGGAGTTGGAGTCGCGCGACTTCGCGAAGGTCAAGCGCTCCGGGCGCTGGGGCTTCGAGGGGCTGCGACTGAAGAGCGACGAAGAAATCCAGGAGGCGAACGCAGCGGAGAACACGCCGGCCGACGAGCCGGGCGAGGACACGGACATCTTCAATCAGTCGAAGGAGGCAGCGTGAGCGACGAGTGGCGGGAGATACCGGGGTTCCCCGGCTACTTCGCAAGCAGCTCCGGGCGCATCCGGGGGCGGCGAGGTTGGGAGTTGTCTCCTGCGGTAGGGCGGGGCGGGTACGAGAAGGTGACCCTGTACGCAGGTGGGCGGAAGCAGAACGTGGAAGTACACCGGGCGGTGGCACTCGCCTTTCTTGGTCCGGACGAGGAGGGCCGCCCAGTTGTTGCACACGGCGACGGCAACCCGCGGAACAACACCCCAGGCAACCTCCGATGGGCAACGTACGCGGACAACGCCGCCGACCGTGACCGACATGGAAGAACTGCGCGCGTGTGTGGAGAGGACCACCGTTCCGCGAAGGTGACGGCGCACGAGGTACGAGGAATTCGCGCTGAATACGAGGAGGGCGTACTCACCCAAGCAATGCTGGGAGAGGCATACGGGCTCTCGCATCAGACCGTCTGGTCGATCATCCATCGTCAAAACTGGAGGCACCTCGATGCGTGAGGTCCGTGGATTGCTCGCAGGACGTCCCTGGACCGGTCACGTCCTGGAGCGCGTCGAAGATCTCCCTGCCTTCGTAAAGTGGGGCCTCCGCCAACGTGTCCCCGTTGCCGTGGATAGCGAGACGAAGGGGCTCGCTATCCTCAGCGGCGACCCGGAGTACATCCGTCTCGTGCAGATGGGCAACGAGGAAGAAGCGTTCGTCATCCCCGTCGAGCTGGGGGAGCCGTTCCGCGTTGCTGTCCGTGACGTCCTCCGCGCCCTGCCTCGCATCGTGGGGCACAACTACCACGCCTACGATGCGCCAGCGCTTCACGCGTATCTAGGCATGGACTACGACGAGCTGTGCCGTAAGGCCACGGATACCATGCTTCTGTCGAAGCTCGTCGACCCCCGCGCGGTCCACGAGGGTGGCATAGGAAGCTCGCTGAAGCCGCTCTCAGACCACTACATCGACCCGACGGCCGCCGATACACAAGGCGACCTCACGGCCGTGTTCCGCACGCTGAAGCTGACGAAGGAGACAGGGTGGGCGGGAATCCCGCTCTTCCACCCGACCTACGTCGAGTACGCCGCACTCGACGTCATCTTGACTGCACGGCTGCTCTCCAAACTGGAGGCGGAACTCCGTCGCTTCGGCGTTCCTCAGCGTCTCGTCGACTACGAACACGAGGTCGCCCGCATCTGCGGGCACATGCAGATCCGCGGCTTCCTTCTGGACCCTGACTACACCCGCCACCTGGCCGACGAGCTGAGGGAAGAGGAGGAGACCAACACCCGCATCGTCCGTTCCTACGGCGTGGAGAAGCTGGGCTCTCCGACTCAGATCGTCGAAGCGCTGCTTGGCATGGGGGAGTCCCTCATCATGCCCGGCAAGTCGGCGCCGGAGCGGACGGCCGGCGGAGCCATCAAGGCTGACAAGTCGGTCCTCTGTGCACTCGCGGACACCGACCTCTACGGCAAGCGTCTGCACATCCGCACCCCCAACCCGCTCGCCGTTGCCGTCATCAAGGCGAAGCGGGCGGCGAAGTGGCGCACGGCCTACGCGGACAACTTCCTCTCGACGGTCGACCGCAACGGCCGCATCCATCCGGGCATCCGGACGATGCAGGCGCGCACGGGGCGCATGTCCGTGACGAACCCCGCGGTTCAGACCCTCCCGTCGGGCGACTGGAAGATCCGCCGGGCGTTCCTCGCGGAGCCGGGGGAGCGGATCATCAGCGTCGACTTCCAGGCCGTCGAACTGCGCGTTCTTGCGGCCCTGGCGGGCGTGACGAAGATGAAGGAGGCCATCAACGCCGGCCGTGACCTCCACTCCTTCACGGCGGAACTCGTCTTCGGGCCCGGCTTCACGAAGAAGCACCGCAAGATCAGTAAGGCGATCGGCTTCGGCGTGGTCTATGGAGGCGGCGCCAATACGATTCAGCGCCAGACCGGCGCCCCGATGGAGGAGGTCAAGCGGGCCGTCGCCGCCTACCACCGGGCGTACCCGGAGGTGCGCCGGGCGGCGAACCGATGGCAGCGTGAGGCCTTCGCGAACGGCATGGTGACGACGTCTGTGACGGGGCGTCGCCTCCCGCTGGACCGGGACCGCACCTACGCCGTGACGAACTACCAGGTTCAGAGTGCGGCGCGGGACTGCTTGGGCCAGGCCCTCATCAACATGGACGAGGCGGGCCTCCTGCCGTACCTGCGTCTCCCCGTTCACGACGAGGTCATCGCGTCGGCACCGGAGCGGGAGGCGGAGGACGTCGCCCGTGCCATCGGTGAGTGCATGACGTTCAACCTCTTTGGCGTGCCCATCGATTCGGACCCCGACGTCAGCGGACAGAGCTGGGGGAGCCTGTACATGAAGGACCCGGACGACAAGTACCTCCCGGAGCTACTCATCGAGCACGACCCGTACTTCGCGAGCCGGCCGGAGGAGGCGCACCGCATGCGGGAGCCGGAAGCGGCGGCAGCGTGACCCCCGCACGTCTCACACCCCCGACCCTGGGGCGCACGACCGCAGTTGGCCGCACGGTGGCGGGATTCCGTCCCTCTGCCGTGCGGCCCGTGCCTCGTCCCATGCACACCACGCCCTCCCTGCGCCCGCCTGAGCCTCCGCTCTTCCCCTCCCGTCGTGACGTTCTGCGACGGTGGGAGGAGTCGGAGGAGTGGTCCTGTGCCTACTGTGACGCCGCGTTTACGCAAATGGTTGTAGCGGAGGTGGACCACATACGTCCGCTTGCGAAGGGGGGCGTTCACGACTGGGCCAACCTGGCGCCCGCGTGCGCCGCTTGCAACCGCGCGAAGGCGGACACGGATGTCGTGTCTTGGCTCGCACAAAAGCACAGGTGAGAGCCTCACCAACGTCACCTGCATAGTCACGCAAGGCGACGAAGAGGGGTGTGTGGAGGCTTCACAAGTCCTCCACACGGTCACAGTTCGGTAACGGGGATTGGTTGAACCATAAGACATGTCGACCGACATAACCGCAGGTGAGATTGGTCGACCGACATAAGTCGTTCAATCACGTGCTCGAACCGAAACGGACGTTACATCACATAGCGGTACAGACAACGGGGTTGATCCGGCCGCTTGCTCATTGCCTGTGGAGGTTGTGTGACTTACAGTCCTGATCACGCCACTGACGGACAACGGATGACCGATTTGATCGAGGCGCTGATTCAGGCGGCGCACGAGGTCAGGCAGTTCGTTTCCGCCTACGACGACGCAGTAACCATGCCGGGCAGGCGGCCCGACGTGGATGCGGACGGAACGGGCCGGACAGCAACGACCGGACCCTCCCGCCCAACGGAGGCGACGGCGCTGGACGGGCGCCGGCTGGCCCTCCGCACAGAACTGAAAAACGGCGCCGACTGGCTCGCCTACGCAGTAGCAGCGACTCGCGGCGTCTCCGCATCCATGGATCGCGCCCTCACCCATTGGGAAGGGGAGGACGTGACCCTCCAGCTCCCAGGGGGACAACTTGATCATCATGACGGGGCCGCAGGGCAGTGACGAAGAGGTCGGATTCCTGGCGGAGATGGCGGGGTTGCTGGGAGCTATCCCCGCGTTCGCCGCAGTACTCCAGTGGGCGACGGCAACAGCGCTCTACTGCCTCACCGGCTGGGAGAAGTGCCCGACGGCCGTAGCTGACGTGACGCTCGCGGAAGCCGCCGGCATGGCGATTCACTTCCTGGCCGCATGACACCCGCGTAAAACGACTCACGCGACGCCCCCGTTCCAGCGAGGGACGGGGGCTTTCGTGTACCTGAATCACTGTGTGACCCACGTCACAAAACATCAGCGTCACATCCGCCTCGGATTACGACACAACACAAGCACAAGGCACACACGGAGGAGTTCACATGAGCCGCGACCAGATCAACGCCGACCAGATCCGCGCCGCACAGGGTGGCAACAGTGACGCCATGTGGCAGATCGTCATGGGTCTGGACGCGACTCTCCGCGGCATCGTCCGCAGCGTCGCCCCGACGGCAAACGAGAAGGACGCGGAGGACTACCTCCAGGAGGCGCGGGTGGTCCTGATCCAGCGCATCAAGGACTTCGACTCCGACGCGTCGTCGGCATCGCTGATGACTTACGTCTATCAGGCAGCCCGTCGCGCGGTGACGGAGGCGCACATCTCCAACTCGTGCCCCGTCTCCGTTCCCGCATCGGCCGCGATCGTCGTCCGTCACCTCCTGTGGCGCCACGGTGGCGACGCGGAGAAGGTGTGGGCGGAGCTGGAGGAGCAGCGGAGCGCCACGCACAAGATCTCCCGGGAGATGTTCGTCTCGGTCATCGAAGCACTCGCGGAGGTGACGAGCCTCGACGCCCCCACCGGCGGAGAAGACGGCGACGGCTCCGGCCTCACGCTCTCCGACGTCCTCCCCGACCCCTTGTCGGAAGCCACCGACTCCATCGAGCGCCGCGACCTGGCCCGGTGGCTCATGACGCAGATCCCACAGCGCCAGGCATACGCGCTTCGCGCCTTCTACGGCGTCGGCATGACGAAGCAGGAGGACGCGGAAACGTGCGACGACCTGACCGTCAAGCCGGCCGCCCTCCGCAAGCTCCGTTCCCGCGGACTGTGCAGCGCGCTTGCCGTCGCAGACGCGCACGACGTGACCGCGTGAATCACACACCCAACCGAACCGAACTGGAGCAACGACCATGAACCGACTCCCCTCCCTCGACGACTACGACCTCTCCGGCGTCCGCCTCGACGAAGCCGCCCTCTGGGGTGACGACGTGCGCTACCTCGTGGAGGCCCGCAGCGACGGCGAGGCGTTCGACGGCTTCACCATCGACACCCTGTAGTACGCACCGCCGCGTAAAACGACTCACGCGACTCGAAGTTACGGACAGAGGAGAGAACATGACCGAGCACATCGCTACGTGCCGTTGGGCCGCCGCTGACCACCTGCGCGCGCAGGTTTCCGGCGACGCCGTGCACATCGAACACCGAACCAACCACACCATCAACGGCGACGTCTCCCTCCGCTCCGACGCTGCCCGCACCTTCGCCCGCGGCATCCTCGCCCTGGCCGACGAGATCGACGGGGGAGAGGCGGAGGAGGTGCCGGCCCTGAGTCGTACCCCGAAGGTTGGTGACCGGGTGCGTGTCGTGCGCAACGCCTACAGCTTCGAGGGCGCCGAGAACATCGGTCGGGTGGGGGTGCTGAAGGAGGTCACCCCCGAAGACGCCCAGTCGCACCGTGTGTCCTTCACGGACGACGCTTACGGCTGGTGGTGCGCGGAAGTGGAGTACGTGGAGAGCGCGCCGGCCGACTCCCGCCCGAAGGTGGGCGACCGGTTCCGCGTCACGCAAGACTTCCTGGAGTGCGCGGGTGTCCACGTCGGTGACATCGTCGCCGTGGGCGAACTGACCGGAGATGAGTCGTTCCGCACCACGCCGTGCGCCGACGGCCGACGGTGGCACTTCGGCTTCTCCAGCATCGGTGACGGCCTGGAGCCCGTCACCGACGAGCCGGCTCACCCCCTCGACGAGCCGGGACTCGCCGGCTGGGAGCGCGACCTCATCGAGAGCGCGTCGCCCCCTGCCCCGATCAAGGTCGGTGACCTCGTGACGATCGTGCGCGCGGAGTACAGCGCCCGCGACGAGGACGGCCGCACGGGCATCGTGGACGAGGTCGACGACAACGACGACCGCCTTCCATACCGCATCGTCGACGAGGCAGGCGACTTCGTCGCGTGGGCCGCAGAGGTTCGGAAGGTCGACGAGCCGGAGGACGCCACCCCCTCCCCCTTCGCCCGCTACGTCGACGAGGCGAAGAAGCTCCTCGCCGGCACCGACCACACCGGCACCGACGTCATCGCCCTGGCCCGGGAGCTGTCGGAGCACCCCTAGCCGCGTAAAACGACTCACGCGACACCAACCACACACGAGGAGAGACCGTGACTAGACACACACTGAGGTGCCGTGTAACCGACGGGGACTACGCGGAGGCGCACATCGACGCGGACGGCGACGTGCGCCTTGAGGTGCACATGGGTCAGCACACCTCCGCCTTCGTCTACGGCCGCCCCACAGAGTTCGCCGCCTTCGCCCGTGCCGTCCTGGCAGGGACGGGGGAGAGCGTGGAGACGCTGACCGACGGGTCGATCAATGTAGGTGACCGGGTGGAGATCCTCCCGTCCGCCAACAACACGACCACCGCTGGCCGTGTGGGAGTCGTCAGTAAGGTCGACCGTAGCGGTAACGACGACATGCCGTACCGAGTCGACGACGAGGCGGGCGGGTTCATTGCCTGGGCGACGCGAGTCCGCAAGATCTCCAGCGATTCCGCCACCTCCCCGCGCGCTGACTTCGTCTCCCAGGCCCGCGCCGCACTCGACGGCACCAACCCCACGGCCGCAGACATAGTCCGCCTCGCGGAGTTCCTGGCCGGCTGACGCGTAAGTCGTTTCACGCGACTTTCCCCGCAGGGGTTGTGTGGTCGACATAACCCGTGCCATAGTCATCACATCGCAAGGCACACACGGAAGGGGCGCTCCGCACGGGGCGCCCCAGGGGAGGACGTCATGGCACTCACCTTTCACCTGATCTCGTACCGCACCCTGTCGGGCGAGACAGGCGTGGCCCGGGTCGGTACCGACCGCACCCGCCCGGTCCGATCGGAGTGCAGGGAGCAAATCCCCGGCTTCCTCAGCGGATCGCACCTGGGGCCGGAGCCGACCCTCACGCTCACCTACGAGACGGAGCGCGGGACGCAGACGAAGACGGTCAGCCGCACCCTGCTGAACCGCAGCGTCGGCCGGCTCGTCGCCCGCGCTGCGGACCGGGGCGAAGCGTGGAACATCGCCGTCGTCGACGAGCGCGGGGAGGATGTCACCGACTCCGTCCCCTGCTTCGCCTGACCAACTAGCCGAAGCGCCCTCCGCGGCGCTGGCGCCCCGCATAGGCAAGCCCGACTACCCGGTACCCCCAGTGCCGGCGGGCGCGCGGTTCGAATCCGCGGCGGGGCACTTCACAGACCTACCGACTCACTAAAGGAGCAACCTTGTTCGAGATCTCCCGCATCGCCGACCTGCACCCCACGGCGATCACGCACAGCGCCCGTCAGCTCCGCCTAGTCTTCCCCAACGGCTTCGGCGCGTCGGTCATCACCGACGGATACGGCGCGGAGGAAGGGCTCTACGAGGTGGCCGTGCTGGACGCGGACGGGCACGTCACCTACGACACCCCGGTCACGGGCGACGTCGAGGGATACCAGACCTCCGACGAGGTCGCGGCGCTCCTGCACAGCATCGCGGTCCTGCCATCGTCCGCGCTGGAGCGGTGACCGTGAAGCACAACCCCAACGACTCCGCCATCCGCGCCGCCTTCGACCGCTTCCACACCACGGCGTCGACGTCCCGCAAGTCGGCCGTCGCCCAGCTCCACACCGACATGAAGCGCGCCGGGGGACCGGTGCCGCAGGAGGAGGAGAAGTGACCACGCAGTACGAGGAGCACTACATCGTCGAGCACGTCAAGGCGGAGGGGAAGGTCGACGTCGAGCAGTACGACAACCCGTCGGAGGCGATCGGGGCCTACAACGAGCTGGCCCGTGTGCTGAGTCGCGGAGAGAAGATCAACCTCCACCGGTACAGCTCCGTCGTGCTCGCCTCGTCCGCCCGCGCGAAGTAGGAGACCCGACCATGCCGAGGCCCTCCCGACTCCCGTTCCGCGCAGCCGTCGTCACGGCCTCTGCGGCGACCGTCGCTGCCCTGGCGTTCACCATCGCCCCCGACGCGCAGGCGCCCGACTACCCGCGTCTGTCCGACGTCGTCTCCGCCCCCGTCGTGACGCCCTCCCCGAACTCTCCGTCGCCGTACCGTCCGGAGCCGCGAGAGCCCCGTCAGACGACGCGGGACGAGCCGCGCAAGACACTGACGCCGACGCCCTCCCCGACGGTCGCGAAGCCGTCGAAGACGCCCGCCGTGAAGCGGCCCATCGCGAAGCCGCCGGCCGACATCCGCATCAGCTTCTACCGCGACTGCACCGGCCACGCTCAGCAGTGCATCGACGCCGGCACCCTGACGATGTACGCGGGCAAGATCCTGGCCGGCCACAACTACGACGGCTATCAGTGGCTCTCCCGCGTCCCCGTCGGCCGCACGGTCCGCGTCATCTCCGGCCCGCTCGCGGGGACGTACCGGGTCTACGGCCACCAGTACATCGACCGCCAGGGCGGCAAGATCCCGGCGTTCAGCGGCGGCCCGGACCTCGTGCTCCAGACGTGCGAGGGGGAGGGGACGGGGTTCTCGCTGCTACGTCGGGTCTGATCAACAGCCACGCCAACCACGCTCGTAGAGGAGCCATCATGCCCACCTTCGCCGACTCCCTTGATCAGTTCTTCAACGACCTCCGTGACGCCGGGGAATGCGAGTTCTGGGAGTGCCCGCGCACGGGTGCCCAGCCTCACGACCGTAACTGCCTGACGGGCAGTTCGACGGACGACGACGAGTAGGAGTCCACGTGATGATGCTCGGACGGTTCTGCCCCGACGGTCCTGGCGGCCGTGACTGCTACTGCTGCGGACAGCCGCCGGGGAGGGGGAGGACCCTTGCCCGTCGGGCGCAGCGCCGCAGGGAGCGGCACGCTTGGCGCAAGAGCGTGAGTCGTTTTACGCGAGTTGGCGAGTAGGGGTTGTGTGGTCGACATAACCCGTGCGATAGTCGCTACAGCGAAAGGCACTCACTCACGAAGGAGTCGAAATGAACCTCTGCACCTCCACCCGCCGCAAGGTCACCAAGCACTACGGCACCACGTGGGTGTTCGGTCAGCCGGAGTGCGGCAAGCCGGCGACGCACTTCCGCAAGACGGCCGACGACTCCGGCGCCTCCGGGTGGATCATCTACATGTGCGAGGAGCACGCGGGGGAGGGCTTCGAGGTCATCGCAGACGAGGAGCCGGCGGAGGCCGTCGAGCACCGGGAGACCACGGTCACCGTCGCGGGCGTCGACCGCGTCATCCGCACGGAGGTGGGAGGCCGTGTCCGCACCGTCAAGCAGCTCGAAGCGGCGCACACGAAGGCCGTAAAGGCGGCCCTCGTAGAGATGCGTAAGGCGAACCTGGCGGGCTTCCAGGAGGCCGCGAATGCTGCGGAGGTTAGCGCAAAGAAGAACCCCGGCTCGTGGTTCACTCAGGAGGACGCCAAGCGGGCGCGCAACATCGCTCGTCGGGCGGAGCGAGGGACCCTCTACTCCCACACCTCCCCGTGGGCGTCGGACCTGAAGCCGTTCCCCCCGGTCAAGTTCACGGACGAGGTCCCCGCCTACCTCGTCGAGATCGAGCCGGGCCACTACGCGACGGAGGAGGCCGCGGAGTCGCTCACCCTCTTCTAGACCCTTTGGAGCCCCTGTCAATTCCGGTGACAGGGGCTCTAGGCGCCAGTCACTTGCGCCTCCACCTGAAGACCGCGTCGACGAGGGAGCGGAAGTAGTCCCCCAGGGCGCGGATGATGTGGGGGCGAGCGTCCTCCGACGTCCCGCGCAGAGCAATGCGCAGGCCGATGATGCCGCCGGCTACGACGACGAGGACGCAAAGGACGAGGGCGAGCAGGACCCACGGCAGAGCTTCAGCGAACGACATGACGAACCCTTCGTGCCATGCCTTCGGAGAGGGCGCCGCCCCGTGGCGACGCTGCAACCTCAACGAAGGACAGTTGTGCCTGTCAGACACGGCGCCCGCTAGGCCGTGCTCCGCCGGAGCGGATTCGTTGAAGTCGATACTCCCGATCTTCGGTACTGCGGTACTGCGTTGCGCGGGCGGACAGGCATTGGCCACAACGTCTGTCCCTACGAGGGGCGTTCAGAAGCCCCATTCGTCCTCCGGGGAAACTGTCCCAGGGACGAGATCTTTCCAGTTTTCCGATGGCGCCTTTGGCGGCGACGCCTCTTCTCACTTTCCGGGGAGGACGGTAGCCCACGAACCTGGCGCCGTGTCAACTCAGCCACGAGGCACTCACAGGAGGAGCCATGCCCGTATTGACCATCCCCGCCCGCGACATCCGCCAGGGCGACCGCTTCAGCCTCCATGGCTTCCGCCGCACGGCTTCTGACGGAGCCTGGCCGTGGGGAGACCACAGCGTCAGCCTGACCTTCGAGGACGGAGGCTACGCCCTCGTGTCGGACGACACGGAGTTCGTCGTCAACCGCGACGGGGAGGCGGTGTGACGGAATACGACTACTACAACCCACCTCCGCCGGGGGTCCGCGTCTCGACGGACTTCGGCGACTACGCAACGTGCCATGCGTGCGGAGGGTTCACGACAGTGTGGCGTGACGGCTTGCTCGCCCTTCACGACCGGCCCCGGGCCGGCGGGCAGTGTCCGGCGTCGTGGTCCGCGGCGGATCTGGAGTCCGCGATAGCGCGAGACGACCGCCTCAACCCGGAGGAGGAGACGGCAAGCTCCTGGGCGTGGCGATGGGTCAGCATGTGCAGGGGCTACCAGACACTAAGCAACGGCAGTACGGAACACTGCTGGCACCCCATCTGCGAGGAGCGGAAGGCGAAGGGGATCTACTGGACGCTCTCCGGGTGGAGACGTCGCGACGTCGCGTGAGTCGTTTTACGCGATGAGGTTGTGTGGTCGACATAACCTGTGTCATAGTTAGGGCACCGCGAGGGACACACGGTCTCTCCCAAACCTCCCCGGAGGTCACCATGAACGCCACGACCAACACCATCGAGGCCGGCACCATCGTTCGCGCCCCGCGGGTCGTGGCGACCGTGTCCACCGGGGTCCGCAAGGGACTCGTTGTCGACACCTTCGGCGACTCGGCCTTCCTCGTCTGGTTCTACGGCGCCGGCGACGCCAAGACGGAGACCCGCCTCGTCATGAAGCGGGAGATGACGGAGGTCGGCAGCGTCGGTGACCTGTCGGAGCGGATGCTCTCCCGCCTCCTGGGCGGCATGACGGAGGACGGTCCGGCCCGCGCGATGGGCTTCAAGATCCACCGTCTCCGGGCGCAGCTCCGCTCCGCGCGCCGGGGCTACTGACCACCCCTCACCATGTGAGCCCCTGTCAATTCCGGTGACAGGGGCTCGCTCAGTTCTCGTTTGGAGGAACCATGCGCGACTACCGTCGTTTGATCATGGCTGAGGCCATCCGCCAGGGTGACTCACTGGAGTTCAAGGGCGCGCAGAGGGCGGTGAGCGAACCGCCCCGGATGGGCCGGTTGCTGCACCACGTCTTCGTGTCCTTCACGGATGGGGAGGAGGCCGTGTTCACGGCTTCCGACCCCGTCATGGTGCACCGGCAGGACGCGGCATGTTCCGCCTGACCTTCGAGGACGGCCTCTCCTTCCTCGTCGACGAGGACGCGCGGCTCCACTTCCTCCGCCTGGCGAAGCGCCGGGGCGACGAGCTGACCCGGGTCCGCGGAGGCCACGTCATCACCCTGGCCGGCCGACGGGTGCGACGGGTGGCGATCATTGCGGAAGTCGCGTGAGTCGTTTTACGCGACGGGGTTGTGTGGTCGACATAACCTGTGTCATGCTGAGGGCACAGCGTAAGGCACTAGCGAAGGAATTGGGCATGAGCACCGCAATTGAGACGGTCTCGAAGCTGGTAGGGAAGTGGGTCGCGGCTCGTGCCGAACTGGCGGAGATCGAGCGGGCGGAGCACCCGGACATCGTCGACCGCCACGGCCGCACGTGGACGTGGTTCGGGCGAGGTGACCTCTACCGGCACTGCGGCAACGCCGCTCCCGCATCCATGATCGACCAGTTCGGGCGCCGCCCGCAGGTGATCTTGGACAACCCGAACTACGACCTCTGTGACGTCTGCATCGACGGAAGGGTTCGTAACGCCCCCGTCTGCAAGCCGGAGTGGGACTGCTCGCACAAGTGGTGCGCGAGCCATCGCTAGGCACACTCGGAGCCCCTGTCAATTCCGGTGACAGGGGCTCCGGTTCACACTCACAACTCACGCACACTGAACGAGGAGCCATGAGAGCACTCCGCCGGCTGGACCCCCTTCTGATCCAAGCCATCATCGCCGCCGCACTCTCCTTCGCCCACATCCACGACATCGCGGAGGCTGCGGGACAGGGCGGATGGAAGGCGTGGGCCTACCCCGTCTCCGTCGACGTCCTCCTCGTCATGGCCTGGAAGCGCGTCAGGGAGGCGGAGGAGGGCGAGTCCATCGCCGCCGCGCGCCTGTGGTTCTGGCTCTCCCTGGCTGCGTCCATGAGCGCCAACGTGGCTACGGCCGGCGTGATCGACCTGGAGCACCCCCCGACGATGCTCCGCGTCCTCGTCGCCGCGTGGCCGGTGCTGGCGTTCTTCGGGGGTTCGCTCCTCGTCCACTCCCGCAAGGCACCCACGAAGGCCACTGAGGGGCCGCAGGAGGCCGCTGGAGAGCCTGCGGGGGAGCCGGTGGAGGAAGTGGTCCCGGAGCCCGTGGAGGAGCCCCAGAGGCCCAACCTCGTCACCTACGCGGAAGCGGCGGCCATGGCCGACGTCGCCCCCGAGACGATCCGCGGCGCCGCGAACGGCCCGAAGGCCCGACTGACGAAGTACGAGACGAACCAGGGACCGCGCGTCGACCTCGACGAGGTCCGTAAGGTCTACAGCAAGCGCCCTGCGGGCGTGTGAGGAGAGACGATGAAGCGTTATGTCGTTAGACCTTCCAACTCAACCCTCCTGCCGTGGCGCGTGCGTCATCGTCTGTCAATCTTCCCGGCGGCTGACGTGGACGCTGGGGACGGTAACGGAAAGCGCGTCCAGCTCCACCGGTCGGAGGGCGACGCGCAGAAGGCCGCCCGGCTGCTGAACGGCGAAGGCCTGACTCAGGAGGCCCGTCTCGTCGAGCTGGACCGCAGCATCAAGGCCCTGGAGACGTGGCACCACGAATGG
This sequence comes from Streptomyces ambofaciens ATCC 23877, assembly GCF_001267885.1. Taxonomy (NCBI): domain Bacteria; kingdom Bacillati; phylum Actinomycetota; class Actinomycetes; order Kitasatosporales; family Streptomycetaceae; genus Streptomyces; species Streptomyces ambofaciens. The sequence goes on from NZ_CP012382.1 coordinate 6,647,802, forward strand.
CGCCTCCGCTGGGACGCGGACTACCGCACGCTGCACCCGGGGGAGTGGTGCGAGCACCACAACGGGCCGAAGATGGGGTGTGAGCTGCCGTGCCACTGGAGGCGTTCGTATGCGCTTGAGCGCGAGGGGCGTCAAAGGCTGCGCCGGCGGGAGCGGGAGGACGACGTCGAGATCGTCACCTGGAGCGGGCACGTCCTCCGCTCGCGCCGTGGAGAGCGCGAGGACGAGTACGGCATGACGGTGACGGAGCGACGCCGGGCGACGCGGAACGTGGTCGCGTGGGTCCGCTCGCAGGTGGGGGAGGCCGACTGATGCAGTGCAAGGACATCCCCGACGCCACCTTCCTCGACGCCGTCCGCACCGCCCCTGCCTCCTCCGCAATCGGATGGCGGAACCGGTGGGACGTCCACGAGGCACTGGAAGCCGTCATGGGTCATGAGATCCCGTCCAACCTCCTCATGGCGAAGGCTCGCCGGCTGGAGTCCCGGGGCCTCTTGGGAGGCTGCACCTGCGGGTGTCGGGGCGACTGGCACCCGTCGGACGAGTGCGGCGACCGAACGTACTGCTGCCCGCCTCGTACCATGGCGGCATGAGCGCCCAGACCGGACCCTGCACGAAGTGCCACGAGCCCACCATCCGCTATGGACCCGGAGGGAACCCCCTCTGCCCGGAGTGCCTGGCCCCGGTCCGTGAGCGGCAGGGTAAGAAGTAGAGACGAGGACGAATGAAGCTCGACGACGATACTCGGAACACGCTGGAGGGGCTGGAGCACGTCGAAGACGCACCGCTCACGGCGACGCACGGCCGGTCTGCGTCGCTCTTGCAGTACCTCATGGCCGCCGGCTACGTCGAGAACTCCGGCCCCGGGCGCATGCGTATCAGCGACGTCGGACGTCGCGCTCTCGCTGACCACCGCGGACACTGAGCACCACCACGAAGGCCCCCGCCATCAGGCAGGGGCCTTCTTTGCGTTCAGGCTAGATCAGACGTCGCCACGCTTCACAGCGTCGACGAAGCCCCACCACGTGTCAGCGGAGAAGACGACCGCCGGGCCGGCGGGACGCTTGCTGTCGCGCACGGGGAGAGCCGCGGGAACGGCACCGTGGGCGACCTCGACGCAGTCACCTTGGTTGCCGCTGTATGACGACTTCGTCCAGGTAAAGGGCAAGGCGGAAGAGTTGGGGATCATCATCAGATGGAGTCCTTCAGTCGTTCAATGAGGTCGGCTGAGTCGTCGAACGGCAACGCTGCGGCCCTCAGCCGCTCGAAGGCGCTGCCGTAACGGCTCACTTCCGTATGGTCCTCGACATACAAGGCGTTCGTCAGGTTCTCCAGATAGACGACGTCAAGGTCAGCCGTCTCGGGGAAGCCGAACAGTACGAAGCTTCCGATCATCCCCACGTGTGGCGGGGCATCGAGCGGAAGCACCTGTATCGAGACATTCGGAAGCTCTTGTCTGTCGAGCAGCGATTGAAGCTGCTCCTTCATGATCTTCGGGTGGCTCTTGACCCGCGGACGGAGCGCAGCCTCATGGATGACGGCCCACAGCTCCAGAGGGTCCGGGCGGGTAAGGACGGACTGACGAGCCATCCGCACCTCTGCCAGCCGGTTGACCTCGTCGGGGGTCGACGTCATACCCGTGGCGCTCAGCGTCGCGCGAGCGTAGGCGACCGTCTGGAGGAGTCCCGGGATGAGGGTGGACTGGTACGAGCGCATCGACTGTGCGTCAGCCTCCAGGCTGATCAGGTCCGCGTACGCCGGGGAGATCAAGTCTTTGTAGGTCTGCCACCACCCGCGCCGGCTCCCATGCCGCGCGATGGAGCGGAGGACGGTACGAAGGGACTCGTCCTCGACGTCGTAGAGGTCCAGAAGCTCGTCAAGATCGTCAGGCTTGATGCCCAGGCGCCCCAGTTCGACGCGGCCGACCTTCGATTCGGGCATCGACGTGCGAGCGGCGACGTCTTCGAGTTTCAGCCCCTTGGCCTGGCGCAACTGACGCAGCTTCGCCCCAAGCTGACGCTTGCGCACCGTCGGCTCACCTACTGCGCCCAACTCGTCCCCGATTCCTCGTCTCTGCGCCATCTTCCCGCCGCTGGAGCGACGCGGCTACACAGCCTCCCATAGTTGGGACGCCGACCCTAGATCGGACTGCATTTTTGCAGTCTTGGTCTGTCGGGTTGCAATTCCGAGAGTTCTGGCGACACACTAGACGTGCCATTCCGCACACGGCGAGTCACCGAATGTACGGGGCTTCGTTGTGACGTGTGCCTGATTCCGGGAGGTGGGGGAATGGCGTACGAGCGAACGCTTCAAGAGCCGATCTGCTTAAGCGATCCGCTGGAGTGGGGTCCGAAACCGGCGCCGGGGTGTGACGTGTGCGGGGCCCTCGCGAGTCAGTACGCGACGTTCAACAACCCGAGCAACCCCGAGTACAACCCGTCAAAGGCGACTGACGTTCTCGTCGAAATCGGCCGGCACCCGCACGGGGAGGGGCGCTCGTGACCACGAATCCCTTCCCTGAAGTCTCCTCCGGCGAGGAGCTGGACGACGTATGGGCCGGCCACTACGTCGAATGCGTCGGCTGTGTCGACATGGTCCCGCTGCACAACGGCGAGGACCCCGTGGAGTGGGCGAAGAAGCACACCGCGGAGAGGCCATGGCACACGCGGTTCCGGACGACGCGCATCGTGAACTTCAGCGTGACGGCCGACAACGGACCGGCGGGCAGCCCGCCGGGACTGTTCCCAGCCGTCTCCTAGGCCCGCGGACCGGACCGGGTGCGTCCGGCTCGCGGTGGGCGCGACGGGGGGTGTGGTGCCTCCGTTGAGGTCGGCAGGGCACCAACCTCAGCACCCCCCGTGCGCGTCCGAAACCCTCGTCCCGGCGTCTCCTCCTCCGTTGGGGCGAGGAAGGTCCGCCCAACGCCGACACCTCCGCGTCCAGCCGGAGGTAGAGGGCGGACGAAGCCCCGTTCATCTCCTCTTCCGTGGTGGAGATGGGCGGGGCTTCTTTACGTCCTTCGGTGATGCGTGCTGGATAGCACTTCGGGTGTGTCGACGGTGCGGGTGGTCACCGCGTCCGCGCCGAACAGCGCGGGATCGGCGGCCCGGGCGTGGTCGGAGTCCGTGAGGTTCTCCCAGCGCATTGACGCCTCCTCGGTAGCACTGCCCCCACAATAGAACACGTGTTCCCTTGATCGTGCGGACGAGTCGCGCGGGGCCGCTTCACGCCCCCGGATTTGGTGGCCGGGCGGCGGGGTGGTTGGCTTGCCCGGACCCCGAGAACCAGGCCCTGGAGGAACCCGATGGCGCAGGTCGAGGCGACTACCGAGCGGATCGTCGCAGCGGACGCGGAGACGGTGTTCGACACCCTCGCCGACTACAGCGGCACCCGCGCGAAACTGCTGCCCGAGCAGTTCAGCGAGTACGAGGTCCGCGAGGGCGGCGACGGTGAGGGCACCCTCGTCCACTGGAAGCTCCAGGCCACCAGCAAGCGCGTCCGTGACTGCCTGCTGGAGGTCACCGAGCCGACCGACGGCGAGCTCGTCGAGAAGGACCGCAACTCCTCCATGGTCACCACCTGGCGGGTCACCCCGGCCGGCGAGGGCAGGTCCCGGGTGGTCGTCGTCACCACCTGGCAGGGCGCCGGCGGCGTCGGCGGCTTCTTCGAGAAGACCTTCGCGCCCAAGGGCCTCGCCCGGATCTACGACGCCATGCTCGTCAAGCTGGCGGCCGAGGTCGAGAAGTAGCCAAAGCGCAAGCCCGGGGCGGCCGTTGGCCGCCTCACCGGTTCGAGTGATCTCCGCCCGAAACCACCGCGCTTCCGTAACTCGTCGCACTTGTTCGCAGTTGCCGCATCAGGCGGCAAATGTGAGCAGGTGTGGCGAGGGGAGCGGAACATGGGCGGGATCACTCTGGTGCAGGACGAACCGGTCGCCGCACCCCCGACGCCTCCCGAACCCCCCGCACCGGGGCCCGAGCCCGGAGCCGGGCTGAGCCCGCGCCGGGTGCGGCTCGTCTTCGTCGGGCTGATGCTGGCGCTGCTGCTCGCCGCGCTGGAGCAGATGATCGTCGCCACGGCGCTGCCGAAGATCGTCGGCGAGCTGCACGGCCTGGACAAGATGTCCTGGGCGATCACCGCCTACCTGCTCACCTCCACCGTCGGCCTGCCCATCTACGGCAAGCTGGGCGACCTCTTCGGGCGCAAGGGCGTCTTCCAGTTCGCCATCGTGGTGTTCATCGTCGGCTCGGCGCTCGCCGGCCGGGCGCAGACCATGGACCAGCTGATCGCCTTCCGCGCCGTGCAGGGCGTCGGTGCGGGCGGGCTGATGATCGGCGTCCAGGCGATCATCGCGGACATCGTGCCGCCCCGCGAACGCGGCCGGTTCATGGGCCTGATCGGTGCCGCCTTCGGGCTCGCCTCGGTCGCCGGCCCCCTGCTGGGCGGCTACTTCACCGACCACCTCTCCTGGCGCTGGTGCTTCTACATCAACGTCCCCTTCGGCCTGGTCACCATGGCCGTCGTGGCCGTGGTCCTGAAACTGCCCAAGCCGCAGGCCAAGCCGCGCCTGGACGTCCTCGGCGCGCTGCTGCTCGCCACCGCCTCCACCTGTCTGGTGCTGCTCACCAGCTGGGGAGGCACCGAGTACGCGTGGGGTTCGAGGGTCATCCTCGGCCTGGCGGCCGGAGCGGTCGCCGCCACGGTCCTCTTCCTGGTCGCCGAGCACTTCGCGCCCGAACCGCTGATCCCGCTACGGCTGTTCCGGGACTCCGTCTTCAACGTCACCGGCCTGGTGGGCCTGGTCGTCGGTATCGCCCTGTTCGGTGCCGCCAGCTACCTGCCGACCTTCCTGCAGATGGTCGACGGCGCCAGTGCCACCGAGTCGGGCCTGCTGATGCTCCCGATGATGGGCGGCATCGTCGGCGCCTCGATCATCTCCGGGCAGATGATCAGCCGCACCGGGCACTACCGGTCCCACCCGATCCTCGGCAGCGTGCTGTCCGTCATCGGCATGTGGCTGCTGTCCCGGCTCGACGCCGACACGCCCCGGCTGCACTACAGCATCTGGATGGCCGTCCTCGGCGCCGGCATCGGCATGGTGATGCCCGTCCTGGTCCTCGCCGTGCAGAACTCCGTGCGCCCCGCCGACCTCGGCACCGCCACCAGTGCCAACAACTACTTCCGGCAGATCGGCGGCAGCGTCGGCGCGGCCGTCTTCGGCACGCTCTTCGCCGACCGGCTCACCGACGCCCTCGCCGACCGGGTCCCCGCCGAGGCGGGCGCCGCCCTGCCCGACGCCGAGGCCATCACCCCCCAGCTCGTCCACTCCCTGCCCCCGGCGCTGCGCGACGCCTACATCGGGGCGTACGCCGACGCCATGCCGCGGATCTTCCTCTACCTGGTGCCGGTGCTCGTCCTCGGGCTGCTCATCGCCCTCTTCCTCAAGGAGAAACCACTGGTGTCCCACCACGCCCCCGTGACCGACCCGGGAACCGCTCCGCCCGTCGCCCCCGTCCCGCAGGCCCGGTCGCCCCACGCCGCCGGCATTCCGGTCTGCGGCACGGTGCAGCATCCCGACGGCACCGTCGTGCCCCGCGCGGCGCTCACCCTCATCGACGTCGGCGGTCAGCAGATCGGCCGGGGCGCCAGCGGCGAGGACGGACGGTACGCGCTGGCCACGCCCGGCGCGGGGGCGTACGTCCTGATCGCCGCGGCCGGCGGCCACCAGCCGCAGGCGGTCTCCGTGACCGTCGGCGAGCGCCCGGTGGACCTGGACGTCGTCCTCGGCGGCGCCGGGCGCCTCGCCGGCAGCGTGCTCACCGCCGACGGCAGCCCCGTGCGCGACGCGATCGTCACGCTCACCAACGTCCACGGAGAGGTCGTCGCCACCACCCGCAGCGGCCGGGAGGGCGGCTACGTCATCACCGAGCTGGTGGCCGGCGAGTACACCCTCGCCGCCAGCGCCCCCGCCTTCCGCCCGGCCGCCCTGCCCGTCAGCGTGCAGGCCGCCCGGGAGACCCGCCAGGACGTCGAGCTGGCCGGTGGCGCGGTGCTGCGCGGCACCGTCCGCGCCAGTGCCGGACGGGTCGTGGAGGACGCCCGCGTGACCCTGCTCGACGCGGCGGGCAACGTGGTGGACACGCTGACCACCGGGCCCGACGGCACCTTCCGGTTCGTCGACCTGTCGTCCGGTGAGTACACCGTCATCGCCGCCGGTTACCCGCCCGTCGCCACCGTGCTCCAGGTGGCCGGCGGCGGCCGGACCGAACGCGACCTCCAGCTCGGGCACGAGGACTGAGACCGGCACACCGGCGCGCGCGTGCGCGCCGGTGTTTCCGCGCGCCACCAGTTCCCCCGTTGCCGCACCTGGCCGCCGGCCACGGCCGTACCGTGGTGACGGCGGCACAGATCTTGCTGCCGGCGCTGCGCGGGGCCGGCACCGACGACGAGACCGGGCGCGGACTGCGCGTGGTCAGCACCCTCGCCCGCGAACGGGGCGCCAGCCGTACGAAGGCCGGCAAGACCCTCTGGTTCGCGCTGACGCCGCCCCGCCGCTGAGCCCGCCCTCGCCCCCCGCTAAGTACTCCCGCCCCCGCTGAGCACGCCAGCGGCCCGAGGGGCGCGCGCCGTTTGCACGTCCGGTGAAGGAATGCGCCGGGCGCTTGTGGCAGTGCGCCGGGCGCGGTACACCGTACGGGTCCGTCACCTCCGACGGGCTGTACGTCGTCGCACCTGGGGAGACGGGCATGAGCGTGACGAGCCGGTACCGGGACGCCTGGGAGAGCTTCTGGAACGAGGTGCCGGAGGGACAGGGGGCGGTGTTCTGGGACGCGGAGCCGATGCTGACCTCCGGCCGCCACCTCGCCCACTTCGAGCCGCACCTGATCGACCCCGGTCTGCCGCTGATCGACCTCGGCTGCGGCAACGGCACCCAGACGCGTTTCTTCGCCGACCGCTTCCCGCACGTCGTCGGCGCCGACCTGAGCACCGCCGCCCTCGACCACGCCCGCCGCTCCGACCCCGCCGGCCGGGCCGCTTACCGGCAGCTGGACGCCGCCGACAAGGCCGAGGCGGAGACGCTGCACGCGGAGCTGGGCGACGCCAACGTGTACGTGCGGGGTGTCCTGCACCAGTGCGAGCCCGACGACCGGCAGCCGCTGGCCGACGCCCTCGCCGTACTCGTCGGCACACGCGGGCGAGCCTTCCTGGTGGAGCCCTGCCAGGCCGCCGGGACGGTCCTGGCGGGGCTGGCCCGGGAGCCCGAGGGTCCGCCGGCCAAACTCGCCCCCGTCCTGCGCCACGGACTGACCCCCGGCGCCGCCCCCGACGAGGCGGTGCCGCAGCACCTCCGCGCGGCCGGACTGACCGTCCTGGCGAGCGGTGAACTCCCGCTGTTCACCACGGAGTACACGCCGGACGGCGCCAGGATCGAGCTGCCGTCGACGTGGGTGGTGGCGGGCCCGGCAGCGGGGTGACACAGCCTGCCCGTCGTGGCGCGCGGCCCGCGGGCCTCCCGACCTGGACGCCGGCCCCCGGAGCCCGTCCTCGCCGAGGTGCCGGAACTCGGTGCCGAGGGGGGCGGGGGCGGTCCCTGCCGACCCGGCCCGACCGGTGGAGACCCTTTCCCCCTTCTTCGTAGCCGCCTCCCGCTTCGGCGCGTAACGTGACGCCCCATGAAGATCCTCATCAGCGCCGACATGGAGGGCGCCACCGGTGTCACCTGGCCGGCCGACGTGCTGCCGGGGACGCCGCAGTGGGAGCGGTGCCGGTCGATGTTCACCTCGGACGTGAACGCCGCCGTGCTGGGCTTCCTGGACGGCGGCGCCGACGAGGTGCTGGTCAACGAGGCCCACTGGACCATGCGCAACCTGCTCCTGGAGCAGCTCGACGAGCGCACCCAGATGCTCACCGGCCGGCACAAGGCCCTCTCCATGGTGGAGGGCGTCCAGCACGGGGACGTGGACGGCATCGCGTTCATCGGCTACCACGCGGGCGCCGGCATGGAGGGTGTCCTCGCGCACACCTACCTCGCCAACCAGATCACCGGCGTGTGGCTGAACGACGTACGGGCCAGTGAGGGTCTGCTCAACGCGCACGTCGTCGCCGAGTACGGCGTGCCGGTGGTCCTGGTCACCGGGGACGACGTGGCCTGCGAGGACGCGCTCGGATACGCGCCCGGGGCGCTGAAGGTCGCCGTCAAGGACCATGTGTCGCGGTACGCGGCCGTGTGCCGTACGCCGGCCAGGACCGCCGCCGACATCCGGGCGGCGGCCAAGGAGGCGGCGGCCCTCGCGGTGCGCCACGAGCCGGTGAGCGGCGGTCCGTTCACGGTCGCGGTGGAGTTCGACGCCGAGCACCTGGCCGCGGCCTCGACCGTGGTGCCGGGTGTGGCCCGGACCGGGGAGCGGAAGGTGGCGTACACCCACGACACCATGTTCGACGCGATCCGTACGTTCAAGGCGGTCACCACGATCGCCTCCGCCGCCGTGGAGGAGCAGTATGGCTGAGCAGACCGGGCACACCGGCGCGCAGGCACTGGACGAGGTCGTCCGGTTCACCTCCGAGCTCATCCGGATCGACACGACCAACCGGGGCGGCGGGGACTGCCGGGAGCGCCCGGCCGCCGAGTACGCCGCCGCGCGGCTCGCCGAGGCCGGTGTCGAGCCCACGCTGCTGGAGCGGACCGAGGGCCGGACCAACGTCGTCGCCCGCATCGAGGGCACCGACCCGTCGGCCGACGCGCTGCTCGTCCACGGCCACCTGGACGTGGTGCCCGCGGAGGCCGCCGACTGGAGCGTGCACCCGTTCTCCGGGGAGATCCGCGACGGGGTCGTCTGGGGGCGCGGCGCCGTCGACATGAAGAACATGGACGCGATGATCCTGGCCGTCGTGCGCGACTGGGCCCGGCGGGGCGTACGGCCCCGGCGGGACGTCGTCATCGCGTTCACCGCGGACGAGGAGGCCAGCGCCGAGGACGGCTCCGGCTTCCTCGCCGACCGCCACGCCGCACTGTTCGAGGGGTGCACCGAGGGCGTCAGCGAGTCCGGCGCGTTCACCTTCCACGACGGTGCCGGCCGGCAGTTCTACCCGATCGCCGCCGGTGAGCGCGGCACGGGCTGGCTCAAGCTCACCGCCCGCGGGCGGGCCGGCCACGGCTCCAAGGTGAACCGGGAGAACGCGGTGACCCGCCTCGCCGCGGCGGTCACCCGCATCGGCGACCACGAGTGGCCGTTGCGCCTGACCCCCACCGTGCGAGCGGCCCTGACCGAACTCGCCGCCGTCTACGGCATCGAGAGCGGCCTCGACGACGTCGACGCCCTGCTGGACAAGCTCGGGCCCGCCGCCAAGCTGGTCGAGGCGACCGTCCGCAACAGCAGCAACCCGACCATGCTGGACGCCGGTTACAAGGTCAACGTCATCCCCGGCGAGGCCGTCGCACAGGTCGACGGGCGCTTCCTGCACGGTCACGAGGACGAGTTCCGCAGCACCCTCGACCAGCTCACCGGGCCGGACGTGGACTGGGAGTTCGTCCACCGGGAGGTCGCCCTCCAGGCGCCGGTGGACTCACCGACCTACGCCGGGATGCGCGCCGCCGTCGAGGAGTTCGCCCCCGAGGGGCACGTGGTGCCGTACTGCATGTCCGGCGGCACGGACGCCAAGCAGTTCTCGAGGCTCGGCATCACCGGCTACGGGTTCGCGCCGCTGAAGCTGCCCGAGGGCTTCGACTACCAGGCCCTCTTCCACGGTGTGGACGAACGCGTCCCCGTCGAGGCGCTGCACTTCGGTGTCCGCGTCCTCGACCGGTTCCTGCGCACGGCCTAGGACCGCACGGTCCCGGAGCGCACGGCCCAGAAACGAAGCTGGAGGAGAAGTGGGGCAGTCGGTGCAGACACTGGCGTACGGATCGTGGCCCTCGCCCGTCGACGCGGCGCTGGCCGCCGCGCACGACGGGCGGCCCGACGACGTGGGTTTCGTCGGCGACGAGGTGTGGTGGACCGCGCCCCGGCCCGCCGAGGGCGGACGGCGCACGCTGGTGCGCCGGCGCCCCGACGGCGTGGAGGAGTCGGTCCTGCCCGCGCCGTGGAACGTGCGCAGCCGTGTCATCGAGTACGGCGGCCGGCCCTGGGCCGCGCACCCGGGCGACGCCGGGCCGCTGCTGGTCTTCGTGAACTTCGCCGACCAACGGCTGTACGCCTACGAGCCGGGCGGCGGCGAGCCCCGCCCCCTGACCCCCGTCTCGACGGTGGGCGGCGGACTGCGCTGGGCCGAGCCGGAGCTGCGCCCCGAGCGCGGCGAGGTGTGGTGCGTCCTGGAGGAGTTCACCGGCGACGGGCCCACCGATCTGCGGCGGGTCCCGGTCGCGGTGCCGCTGGACGGCTCGGCGGCCGACGACCGGGGCGCGGTCCGCGAACTCACCGGCGCCCGGCACCGTTTCGTCACCGGTCCCCGCCTCTCGCCCGACGGACGGCGCGCGGCCTGGCTCGCCTGGGACCACCCGCGCATGCCCTGGGACGGCACCGAGCTGATCGTCGCCGAGGTCACCGGCGACGGCGTCCTCCGCGACGGCCGGACCGTCGCCGGCGGGCCCGAGGAGTCGATCGCCCAGGTGGAGTGGGCACCCGACGGCACCCTGCTGTACGCCTCCGACCGCACCGGCTGGTGGAACCTCTACCGCGACGGGCAGCCGCTGTGCGCCCGCGAGGAGGAGTTCGGCGGGCCGCTGTGGAAGCTCGGGCAGCGCTGGTTCACCCCGCTGGACAGCGGCCTCGTCGCCGTCGTGCACGGCCGGGGCGCCACCGCCCTCGGCATACTCGACCCCGCGACCGGCGAGGTCGTCGACGCGGCCGGCCCCTGGACCGAGTTCGCGGCCACCCTCGCCGCGCACGGTGAACGGATCGTGGCCGTCGGCGCGAGCCCGCGCACCTCCTACGAGGTGGTCGAGCTGGACACCCGCACCGGCCGCGCGCGGGTGATCGGCGCCCCGCACCACGACGCCGTCGATCCCGCGTACTACCCCGAGCCGCGGACCCGCACCTTCACCGGACCCGCCGGCCGCGAGATCCACGCCCACCTCCACCCGCCGCACCACCCCGGCTGCCGGGCCCCGGACGGCGAACGGCCGCCGTACGTGATCTGGGCGCACGGCGGCCCCACCAGCCGGTCGCCGCTGGTGCTGGACCTGGAGATCGCCTACTTCACCTCGCGCGGCATCGGTGTCGCGGAGGTCAACTACGGCGGCTCCACCGGGCACGGCCGGGAGTACCGCAACCGGCTGCGCGAGCAGTGGGGCGTGGTCGACGTCGAGGACTGCGCCGCCGTCGCCCTCGCCCTCGCCGACGAGGGCACCGCCGACCGGGAGCGGCTCGCCGTACGGGGCGGCAGCGCGGGCGGCTGGACGGCCGCCGCCTCCCTCGCCACGACCGACGTCTACGCCTGCGGCACGGTCATCTACCCCATCCTCGACCTGACCGGCTGGGGCACGGGGGAGACCCACGACTTCGAGTCGCGGTACCTGGAGAGCCTCATCGGCCCCTACGCCGAGGTGCCCGCCCGCTACGCCGAGCGGTCCCCCGCCGAGCACGCCGACCGCGTCACCGCGCCCTTCCTGCTGCTCCAGGGCCTGGACGACGTGATCTGCCCGCCCGTCCAGTGCGAGCGGTTCCTCGCCCGGATCGCGGGCCGGGGCGTGCCGCACGCCTACCTCGCCTTCGAGGGCGAGGGACACGGATTCCGCCGGGCGGACACCATGGTGCGCGCCCTGGAGGCCGAACTCTCCCTCTACGCACAGGTCTTCGGCCTGACCCCGCCGGACGTCCCGACCCTGGAGCTGACCAGGTGAGGGAACTGACCCGGCCGGCCCGGCTCGCACCCGGCGCCAGGGTGGCCGTCGTCGCGCCCAGCGGGCCCGTGCCCGAGGAGAGGCTGCAGGCCGGCCTAGACGTGCTGCGCGCCTGGGACCTCGACCCGGTCGTGGCCCCGCACGTCCTCGACCGGCACGGCACCTTCGACTACCTCGCCGGCACCGACGCCGACCGGGCCGCCGACCTCCAGGCCGCCTGGTGCGACCCGTCCGTGGACGCGGTGCTGTGCGCCCGCGGCGGGTACGGCGTCCAGCGCATGACCGACCTGCTCGACTGGGCGGCGATGCGCGCGGCCGGACCGAAGGTGTTCGTCGGCTTCAGCGACATCACCGCGCTGCACGAGGCGTTCGCCACCCGGCTGGGCCTGGTCACCCTGCACGGGCCGATGGCCGCGGGCATCGACTTCCTGAAGAACGCCCGCGCGCAGGAACACCTGAAGGCCACCCTCTTCGCCCCGGAGACGGTACGCGTCATCGCCTCCGGCGGTACGCCGCTGGTGCCCGGCCGGGCGCGGGGCGTCACCCTCGGCGGCTGCCTGTGCCTGCTCGCCGCCGAGCTGGGCACCCCGCACGCCCGTCCCTCCGCGCGCGGCGGGCTGCTGTGCCTGGAGGACGTGGGGGAGGAGACCTACCGGCTGGACCGCTACCTCACCCAGTTGCTGCGGGCCGGCTGGCTCGACGGCGTCGGCGGGGTGCTGCTCGGGTCCTGGCACGCGTGCGAACCCTCCGCGCGGCTGCGGCCGATGCTGGCCGACCGGCTCGGCGGCCTCGGCGTACCGGTGGTCGAGGACTTCGGCTTCGGCCACTGCGAGGGGGCGCTGACCGTCCCGTTCGGCGTGACGGCGGAACTCGACACCGACGCCGCGACCCTGACCCTGGACCGGCCCGCCCTGCGCTGACCGGCCCCGCGCGCGGCCGTACGGCGTCGTAGGCTGGCGGGATGCCGCACAACGCACCCCGCCACCTCGCCGAGGGCCCTCGCGTGGGCATACGGCACTTCACCCACGAGGACGGCGCCGAGTTCACCGCCCGGGCCCGGGAGAGCAAGGACCTGCACCACCCCTGGCTCTTCCCGCCGGACAGCGCCGAGGCGTACGACGCCTACGCGTCCCGGCTCATCGAGGACCCGACCAAGGCGGGGTTCCTGGTGTGCGAGAAGGACACTGTGAAAGCCGGCGGCGGCTCGATCGCGGGGTTCGTCAACATCAACAACATCGTCCAGGGCGGCTTCCTCAGCGGCGCGCTCGGCTACGGCGCCTTCGCGCACGCGGCGGGGCGCGGGCTGATGCGGGAGGGACTGGACCTCGTCGTGCGCCACGCCTTCGGGCCGATGCGGCTGCACCGGCTGGAGATCAACGTGCAGCCGGGCAACGCGGCCTCGATCGCCCTGGCCCGCGCCTGCGGCTTCCACCTGGAGGGCTTCTCGCCGCGGATGCTCTTCATCGACGGGGCCTGGCGGGACCATCAGCGCTGGGCGATCACCGCCGAGACCGTGACCTCCGGTTGATCTTCATCGTGTCGAGGTCCGTCACCGTCGACCGCAGCTCCCGGAACCCGTAGCCGAGCCCGCGCAGGGTGGTCTCCGCCCGGTCCTCGGCGATCGCGCCCGCCATCTCCTCGCCGTCCGCGGCGTCCGACACCACGACGTAGCGCATCGAGAAGTGCTTCAGCGGCGCGGGCTCGTAGGACAGGGAGCCCTCCTCGGTGAACCGCATACTCGCCATCCCGTGGTCGGCGGCCTCGGCCAGCAACCGGTCACGGGCCTGTCCGGTCAGCCCCTCCCAGGTCCCCCGGACGATCACCCGGTAGGTGTGCTGCTCGCTCACGTGCCCCTCCTCGACGTGCCGTTTCCTCGTCACCGTGCCGACCGCCCGACCCTACGCCGCCACCGGCACGGCGCCCAGGCGGTCAAACGTGAGCCACATCGCGCCGACGCGACCGGTGGCGCCCCTGTTCACGGCACCGGTGAGCGGCTTCCATGGGGAAGCGTGACGACGATCCGACGTGAGGTACTGACCCTGCCCGCCGCGCCGCTGGGACCGGACAACCCCCTGCCGCCGCTGCGCCCCCTGGACGAGGCCCACCGCATCGACGAGCGCGACCGGGCCGGCCTGCCCCGCGACATGGCCCGCCAGGTCGGCCACGAGCCGCTGCGCAGCCTGCTGCCCCTGCGGGTCAGGGACGGCTACGACCGGGTGCGGGAAGACCGGGAGTTCGACGCCCTCGTCATCGAGAACGACCGGCTGCGGGCCACCGTCCTGCCCGGTCTCGGCGGTCGCGTCGCCTCCCTCCACCACAAGCCGACCGACCGCGAACTCCTCTACGTCAACCCCGTGTTCCAACCCGCCAACTTCGCCCTCAACGGGGCCTGGTACTCCGGCGGCATCGAATGGAACATCGGCGCCACCGGGCACACCACCCTCTCCTGCTCGCCCGTGCACGCCGCCCGCGTGCCCGCCCCCGACGGCGGGGAGATGCTGCGCCTGTGGGAGTGGGAGCGGCTGCGCGACCTGCCCTTCCAGGTCGACCTGTGGCTGCCGGAGGGCTCGGACTTCCTGTACGTCGGCGCCCGGATCCGCAACCCGCACGAGCGCCCGGCGGCGACGTACTGGTGGTCCAACATCGCCGTCCCCGAGGAACGGCGCGTCCTGGCCCCGGCCGACGAGGCGTGGCTCTTCGGCTACGAGCGGCGGCTGCGCCGGGTGCCCGTGCCGGCCCACGACGGAGCCGACCGGACGTACCCGAAGAACAGCCGCTACCCCGCCGACTGGTTCTACGAGGTGCCGGAGGGCCGGCGCCGCTGGATCGCCGCGCTCGACGAGGCGGGCCACGGGCTGGTCCAGACGTCGACCGACGTGCTGCGCGGCCGCAAGCTCTTCGTGTGGGGCACGGGGCCCGGCGGGCGGCGCTGGCAGGAGTGGCTCACCGAGCCCGGCACCGGCGGCTACTGCGAGATCCAGGCCGGACTCGCCCGCACCCAGTTGGAGCACGTCAGGCTGGAGGCGGAGAGCGAGGTGTCCTGGCTGGAGGCGTACGGACCGCTCGACGCGTCTCCCGAGGGCGAGTGGCACGCCGTGCTGCGCGAGGCCGAGGACCGGCTGGAGACGGCCCTGCCGCGCGCCGACGTCGAGGCGGCGTACGCGGCCTGGCAGCCGTACGCCGACGCCGAGCCCGGCGAGAGTCTCGCCGCCGGGTCGGGCTGGGGCGCCCTCGAAGTGCTGCGCGCGGGCTGGAAGCTGCCCGGCACGCCCTTCGCGGAAAGCACCCTGGGCGAGGAGCAGCGGCCCTGGCTGGAACTGCTGCGCGCGGGGGCGCTGCCCGAGCCGGAGGGCCGTGAAGCGCCCGGCGGGACGCTGGTCGCCCGGCCCTGGCGGGACATGCTGGAGACCACGGCCGCCACCCCCCTCGCCGAGTACCACCTCGGCGTCGCCCAGTGGCACGGCGGCGACCGGGCGCAGGCGGTGCGCAGCTGGGAACGCGGCCTGAAGACCGCCGACGCGGGCTGGCCGCTGCTGCGCTGCCTCGCCGTCGCCGACCAGGAGGACGGCCACCACGAGCGGGCCGCCGACCGGTACGCCGCCGCCTTCGACGACCTCTGCGAGCAGCCGTGGGACGAGCCCGGCGCGAGCGGCGGGTCGAGCGGCGGCGACGACCGGGCGGCCGTCACCGCCGCGCTCGGCCGCGAGGCGATCGAGGCACTGCTCGCGGCCGGACGTACGGCGGACGCCCGCGCGGTGTACGAGCGGCTGCGTCCCGAGACCCGGGCCCGCGGCCGGTTCCGGCTGACCGAGGCGGCGCTGCTGGTCGCCGAGGGCCGGCACGGGGAGGCACGGGCCGTCTTCGACGAGGGGTTCGAGGTCGCCGACCTGAGGGAGGGCGACGAGGTCATCGGCCGCCTGTGGGCGCGGCTCGGCGACCAACCCCTCCCGGCCCGACACGACTTCCGGATGCGGCCGGACGGGGAGTGACCCGCCCGGCCCGGTCCTACGCCCGCCGGTCCACGTACTCGTAGATCGCCCCGTCCGGGTGCCGGGCGATCAGGTTGCGGCCCGCGGGCGTCGGGACCGGTCCCGCGATGACGTCCGCGCCCAGGGAGGTGAGGACCCGGTGGGTCTCCTCGACGTCCGCCACGGCGATCGTCGCGGCCACCTTGCGCAACACCTCGAGCTGGGACTCGGGTCCGCTCATCAGCAGGAAGCAGCCGACCGCGGCGACTTGGACGCCGCCGCGTTCGAAACGAAGGGCCGGGCCGCCGGCCAGCCCCTCGTAGAAGGGGATCGCCTTCTCCAGGTCGTCGACGTAGATGCGCAGGGTGGCTCCCAGAATGTCCATGCGGACGAGCCTAGTTGGGGATGCCGGGGCCGTGCCCGCGGCCCGGCCCATGGAAGCCGCCCGCGCGGGTACCCGCAAGGTATGGACCGCATGGATCACTTGGAACACCTGGACAAGCACCTGGTCGACGAACTGGCGCAGGTGGCACGCGAGACCGTGCGCGACGAACTGCGCGAACAGACGCGCAAGCAGCGCCGCAAGGCCACGCTGTACGCCGCGTCCGGTGCGGCCGCCCTGTACGCGGGCGCCGCCCTCGCCCTCGCCGTGGGCCTGGTCCTCGCCATCGGCCTGCCGGGCTGGGCCGCCGCGCTCATCACGGCCGCCCTGCTGGGCGTCGCGGCCTATCTGCTGCGGGGCGCGGCCCGGCCGCACTCCGGCCACGGCGCCGCCTCCGCCGGCGACGCGGCCTCGGCGCCGGGCGGCCTCGGCATGCCGGTCCCGCCGAAGCCGCCCGTCGCCCCCGACGTGCCGGCGGCCGGCATGCCCGCACCGGGCTCCGCCGGCCGGACCGCCCCGCGCGGGGACGACACCGGCTCCGGTGCCCCGCACGGCCGCGGCTGACCTGCCGTCACCGCACCCGCACCGCGGCGCCCCCGGACGAGGTCCGGGGGCGCCGCGGTGCGGGTGGGGACGGGGTCAGCCGCCCTGGAGCCGCGGCAGCACCTTCGTACGGTAGAAGTCGAAGAAGCCGCGCAGGTCGGGGCCGATCTGGTTGACGTAGACGCGGTCGAAGCCGGCGTCGGCGAACCCCCTCAGCTCCGCGACGTGCTCGTCCGCGTCGTCGCCGCAGACCCGGTTGTCCCGGACCATGTCCTCGGTGACCAGGGTCTGGGCCTGCTCGAAATGCTTCGGCGAGGGAAGCACCTGGCCCAGCTCGCCCGGCAGCAACTCGTTGGCCCACAGCCGGTGCACGGTCCGTACCGCCGCGTCCCTGTCGGTGTCGTAGCAGACCTTGGTGCCGCCGCTGACGAGCTTGCCGCCGCCCCCGCCCTTGCGGTACTGCTCCACCATCGAGGCGTCCGGCATCATCGTGATGTAGCCGTCGCCCACCCGGGAGGCCAGCTTGGTCGCCGCCGGGCCGAAGCCGGAGATGTCGATCGGGACGGGCTCGTCCGGGACGGTGTACAGACGGGCGTTCTCCACCGTGTAGTGCGTGCCGTGGTGGTTGACCTCCTCGCCGGTGAACAGCCGGCGCATGATCAGGATGGCCTCCTCCAGCATCTCCAGCCGTACGTGCGCGGCGGGCCAGGCGTCACCGAGGATGTGCTCGTTGAGTGCCTCGCCGGTGCCGACGCCGAGCCGGAAGCGTCCGTTGGTCATCACCGCACTGGTCGCCGCGGCCTGCGCCACCACGGCGGGGTGCATGCGCACGGTCGGGCAGGTCACCGCCGTCTCGACGGGCAGGGACACCGCCTCCGACAGCGCGCCGATCACCGACCACACGAAGGGGCTCTGCCCCTGCTCGCCGTTCCAGGGGTGGTAGTGGTCCGAGATCCACAGTGCCTGGAAACCGGCCTGCTCGGCCATGCGCGCCTGTTCGATCAGTTCCGCGGGACCGTACTGCTCGCAGGAGAGGAAATAGCCGTACTCGGGCATGGGGGGCTGCCTCCGGGACATGGGGCGGGTGGGTCCCGGGCCGGGTACCCGGGCGAGAGGGGGGAAACCGGGCCGGTGGTCGCCCCCGCGGACGTTTGGGTGCCCCGGCCAAGGGGACGCGGAAGGCTCACGAGGTACGCGACAGCCCGGAGGCGAACCGTGAGCCGACCCCGCATCGTGATCGTCGGCGCCGGCTTCGCCGGGTACCGGACGGCCCGCACCCTGTCCCGGCTCACCCGGCACCAGGCGGACATCACCCTGCTCAACCCGACCGACTACTTCCTGTACCTTCCCCTGCTGCCCCAGGTCGCCGCCGGAGTGCTGGAGCCGCGCCGGGTCACCGTGTCCCTGTCCGGCACGCTGCCGCGGGTCCGGCTGGTGCTCGGTGAGGCCGACGGCATCGACCTCGACGGGCACACGGTGCACTACAGCGGACCGGAGGGCGGCGAGGGCACGCTCTCCTTCGACCGGCTGGTGCTCGCCGCGGGCAGCGTCAACAAGCTGCTGCCCGTCCCCGGTGTCGCCGAGCACGCCCACGGCTTCCGCGGGCTGCCCGAGGCGCTGTACCTGCGCGACCACGTGACCCGGCAGGTGGAGCTGGCCGCCGCGGCCGACGACCGCGAGGAGTGCGCCGCGCGGTGCACCTTCGTCGTGGTCGGCGCCGGCTACACCGGCACCGAGGTCGCCGCGCACGGCCAGATGTACACCGACGCGCAGGTGCGCGGGCATCCGATGCGCACCGGCATGCGGCCCCGCTGGATGCTGCTGGACGTCGCGCCGCGCGTGCTGCCCGAGATGGACGAGCGGCTCTCCCGGACCGCCGAGCGGGTGCTGCGGCAGCGGGGCGTCGACGTGCGGATGGGGGTCTCCGTGAAGGAGGCCACGCACGACGGGGTGCTGCTCACCGACGGCACGAGTGTCGGCACGCGCACGCTGGTGTGGTGCGTGGGCGTACGGCCCGATCCCCTGGTGGAGTCCCTCGGTCTGCCCGTGGAACGCGGCCGGCTGCTCGTCGACCCCCACCTCCAGGTGCCGGGGCGGCCCGAGCTGTTCGCCTGCGGTGACGTGGCCGCGGTGCCCGACCTGAGCCGGCCCGGCCAGTACACGCCGATGACCGCGCAGCACGCCTGGCGGCACGGCAAGGTCTGCGCCCAGAACGTCGCCGCGTCACTCGGTATCGGCGAGCGGCGTGCCTACCGCCATCGTGACCTGGGGTTCGTCGTGGACCTGGGCGGCGCCAAGGCGGCCGCCAACCCGCTGGGTGTCCCGATGTCCGGCCCGGCGGCGGGCGCGGTCACCCGCGGCTACCACCTCGCGGCGATGCCCGGCAACCGCGTCCGGGTCGCCGCGGACTGGCTGCTGGACGCGGTGCTGCCCCGCCAGGCCGTCCAGCTGGGCCTCGTACGCTCCTGGTCCGTGCCCCTGGAGTCGGCGTCGCCGGAGGTGGCGCGGGTGCCGGGACGGACGGAACCGCGGAGCGCGGCGCCCGGACGAGGCGGCCCGGCGAGCGAGGCCGCGCCGAGCCGGCCCGGCGACGAGCCGGCCGGGAGCCGGTCCGGTGGTGAGCCGGCCAGGAGCCGGTCCGGACGTGAGCCGGCCAAGAACCACGGTGGTGAGCCGGCGAGGAATCAGCCCGGTGGTGAGCCGGCGAGGAATCAGCCCGGTGGTGAGCCGGCCAGGAACCAGCCCGGTGGTGAGCCGGCCAAGAACCGGCCCGGAGAGGTGGCCCCAGGCAAGCGGTCGGGCGACAAGGCGGGCAGCGGCCGGTCAGCCGGTGGGGCGCCGGGGAAGGGCCGGCCGCCCGGTGCCGGGACCGCCCGGGCCACCGCCCAGCCCCGCCCGGGCGCCGAGCCCGGCAGACCACGGCCCGCCGGCGCCGCGCCCGGCCCGGTGCGGTCCGCCGACATGCCCGCCGACCCCGGACCCGAACCCCCGGCGGACCAGCCGCCCGCCGGACCCGACATCGCCCCCGGCCCCGTCAAGCGCACCGACGGCCGTGCCGTGGAAGGAGACTCATGAACACCGGTGAACTCGTCGACCTCGGACAGCAGTTGCGCGTCGACAGCGTACGGGCGTCCGCTGCCGCGGGCTCCGGCCATCCGACGTCGTCGATGTCCGCCGCGGACCTGGTGGCCGTGCTCCTGGCCAACCACCTCCGCTACGACTTCGAGCGCCCCGCCCACCCCGGCAACGACCGCCTCGTCCTCTCCAAGGGACACGCCTCACCCCTCCTCTACTCCGCCTACAAGGCGGCCGGCGCCATCGACGACGAGGAGCTGCTCACCTTCCGCAAGCTGGGCAGCCGCCTGGAGGGGCACCCCACGCCGCAGCGGCTGCCGTGGGTCGAGACGGCCACGGGGTCGCTCGGCCAGGGGCTGCCCGTCGGCGTCGGCATCGCGCTGTCCGGGAAGCGGCTGGACCGCACCGACTACCGCGTGTGGGTGCTGTGCGGCGACAGCGAGATGGCCGAGGGCTCGGTCTGGGAGGCCGCGGAGCACGCCGGGTACGAGCACCTCGACAACCTCGTCGTGATCGTCGACGTGAACCGCCTGGGCCAGCGTGGCCCGACCCGGCACGGCCACGACCTCGACGCGTACGCGCGCCGCTTCCGGGCCTTCGACTGGCACACGATCGAGATCGACGGCCACGACGTCGACGCCGTCGACCGCGCCTACGGCGAGGCACTCTCCACCAAGGGCCAGCCCACCGCGATCATCGCCCGGACGCTCAAGGGCAAGGGCGTCCAGGCCGTGGAGGACCGCGAGGGCAAGCACGGCAAGCCGCTGCCCGAGGCCGAGGAGGCGATCGCCGAACTCGGCGGTCCGCGCGACCTCACGGTCCGGGTGCAGGAGCCGCCCGCCGCCCGGGCGCTGCACTCGGCCGGCACCGGGGAGATCGAACTGCCCCGCTACGACCTGGGGGACGAGGTCGCCACCCGCAACGCCTTCGGTGAGGCGCTCGCCGCCCTCGGCACCGCCCGCGGCGACGTCGTCGCCCTCGACGGCGAGGTCGGCGACTCCACCCGCGCCGAGTACTTCGCGAAGGAACACCCCGAGCGGTACTTCGAGTGCTACATCGCCGAGCAGCAGATGGTCGCCACCGCGGTGGGGATGGCGGCCCGCGGCTGGGTGCCGTTCGCCACCTCCTTCGCGGCGTTCCTGACCCGTGCGCACGACTTCGTGCGCATGGCCTCGATCAGCGGCTCCGGCATCAACCTGGTCGGCTCCCACGCCGGCGTCGCCATCGGCGAGGACGGGCCCAGCCAGATGGGCCTGGAGGACCTGGCGATGATGCGGGCCGTCCACGGCTCGACCGTGCTGTACCCGTGCGACGCCAACCAGACCGCCCGCCTCGTCGCCGCGATGGCCGGGCTGGAGGGCATCCGCTACCTGCGCACCTCGCGCGGCGGGAGCAAGGTCGTCTACGGCCCCGACGAGGAGTTCCCGGTCGGTGGCAGCAAGGTCCTGCGCTCCTCCGACCGCGACCGGCTCACCGTCGTCGCGGCGGGCGTCACCGTGCACGAGGCCCTCGCCGCGGCCGACGCCCTGGAGCAGGACGGCATCCAGGTCCGCGTCATCGACCTGTACTCGGTCAAGCCCGTGGACCGGGCCACCCTGCGCCAGGCCGCCGAGGACACCGGCTGCCTGCTGACCGTGGAGGACCACCGCCGGGAGGGCGGCATCGGCGACGCGGTCCTGGACGCGTTCTGCGACGGACGGCCCGTGCCCCGCCTGGTCCGGCTCGCCGTCGAGACGATGCCCGGCTCCGCGAGCCCGGCCGAGGAACTGCGCGCCGCGGGGATCGACGCGGACTCCGTCGCGGCCGCCGTACGGATGCTCGTCGAGCAGGCGATCGTCCCGTGAGCGGTGGCGCCGTGCGGACCGTCCGGGCCGGCCGGCACACGGTCGAGGTCCACCGGCCGGACAAGGTGCTGTTCCCCGCGGGCGACGACGGCGACGGACGTGCGCGGGAGTACACCAAGGGCGATCTGGTCGACTACTACCGGGCCGCGGCCCCGTTCATACTGCCGCACCTGCGGGGCCGCCCGCTGATGCTGGAGCGGCACCCGGACGGCGTCGACGGACCGCGGTTCATGCAGAAGAACACCCCGGAGCACTATCCGGACTGGATCGACCGGGTCGAGGTGGGAAAGGAGGGCGGCATGGTCCGCCACACCGTGTGCGACGACACCGCCACCCTCCTCTACCTGGCCGACCAGGCAGCCCTCACCCTGCACCGCTGGCTGTCCCGGCGCGGGCAGGTCGACCGACCGGACCGGATGGTCTTCGACCTCGACCCGGCCGGCGACGACTTCCCTGCGGTCCGGGAGGCCGCCCGGCTGCTGGGCGAGCTGCTGGACGAACTGAAGCTGCCCTCGGGCCTCATGACCACCGGATCCCGGGGACTGCACGCGGTCGTGCCGCTGGACGGCCGCCAGCACTTCGACGACGTACGGGAGTTCGCCCGGGACGTCGCCGAGGTGCTGGCCGCGGCCCACCCCGACCGGCTCACCACCGCCGCCCGCAAGAAGGACCGCGGCGACCGGCTCTACCTGGACATCCAGCGCAACGCCTACGCGCAGACCGCGGTCGCCCCCCTCACCGTCCGCGCACGGCCCGGCGCCCCCGTCGCGACGCCCCTCTCCTGGGACCAGCTCGACGACCCCGGGCTGCACGCCCGCCGCTGGACGATCGCGGACGCCGTCGACCAGGCCCGCACCCAGCCCTGGGAGGGGATCATGAGCCGCGCCCGGGCGCTCGGCCCCGCCCGGCGACGGCTGAACGCCCTGCGCGGCTGACCGGCCCGGGGCCGTCGGACCGTCGGGGGCGCGTCGGCGCGCGTGGCACATGCATGCGCCCGTGGAGGTTTGGCGAACACTCTTGCGGCCACACGGGAGGGGAGGTGGCCATGGCGAACACGAACAACACATCCGAATCACAAGACTCGCAACAGAGTTCACAGGAATCACAGAAGACACAACAGTCACAGAAGTCGCGTAACACGCAGAAGTCTCAGGAGACACAGGAGACGCGTCGGCCCCGGCCGATGGAGATTCTGCGCGAGGCGCGTGCCCAGCTCGCCGAGTTGACCGGTATGACCGCCGAGTCGGTGTCGTCCTTCGAGCAGACGGAGGAGGGATGGGCGCTGGAGGTCGAGGTCCTCGAGCTCGAGCGCGTCCCCGACACGATGAGCCTGATGGCGAGCTACCAGGTCGAGCTGGACCCCGACGGACAGCTCACCGGCTACCGGCGCGTGAGGCGCTACGAGCGCGGCCGGGCGGACACGCGCGGCGGCCGCTAGGCCGTCCGACCGGACACACACACCCACAGACGAGATGGAGGGATTGCTGGCATGACTGTCGTACCGGCACAACAGACCGGCGGCGGAGGCGGCAGCAGCGGCCTTTACGACGTGCTCGAGCTCGTACTGGACAGGGGGCTCGTGATCGACGCGTTCGTGCGCGTGTCCCTGGTCGGGATCGAGATCCTGAAGATCGACGTCCGTGTCGTCGTCGCCAGCGTCGACACCTACCTGCGCTTCGCCGAGGCGTGCAACCGGCTCGACCTGGAGGCCGGGCCGCGCAAGGACCCGGGCCTGCCCGACCTGGTCGGATCGATCACCGAGTCCGGCGCCAAGGGCAAGTCCAAGGGGGCGCTGTCCGGTGCCGCCGAGACCATCTCGGACGCGTTCAAGCAGGCCCGCGACGAGGGTGGTTCCGAGCGGGAGACCGCCTCGCGACCGCGGGCCCGCAAGTCGGCGCCCTCGCGCCGTAAGGAGGAGCAGGAGTGAGCACGTACGTCTACGGCATCACCGCCGGTTCGCACCCCTCGCTCCCCGAGGGCATCGCCGGTGTCGGTGAGCCGCCACGCGAGGTCCGGATCCTGAAGGTGGGCGAGCTGGCGGCCGTCGTCAGCGACGCGCCCGAGGGCCTGCGGCCCAAGCGCAGGGAGCTGCTCGCCCACCAGAACGTGCTCAGCGAGGCGGGCGCGGGCGGCTGTGTGCTGCCCATGCGCTTCGGCAGCGTCGCCCCGGACGACGGCGCGGTCACGGGCGTGCTCGCCGAGCGGGCGGACCACTACAAGGAGCGCCTCGCGGCGCTGGACGGCCGGGTCGAGTACAACGTCAAGGCCAACCACGTCGAAGAGGCCGTGCTGCACCACGTGATGGCCGACAACCCGGAGATCCGGGCGCTGGCCGAGTCCAACCGGCAGTCGGGCGGCGGCAGCTACGAGAGCAAGATCCAGCTCGGCGAGATGGTCGCGGCGGCGGTCCAGAGCAAGGAGGGCGAGGACGCCCTCGCGCTGGAGCGGGCCCTGGAACCGGTCGCCGACGCCGTGAGCGTGGGTCCCGAGTCCACCGGGTGGCTGGCCAACGTCTCCTACCTGGTGAAGCAGGACGCGGCCGAGGAGTTCCTCGCCGCCGTGGAACGGACCCGTAAGGACATGCCGCACCTGGAGGTGCGCGTGAACGGCCCCCTGCCGCCGTACAGCTTCGTCGAGCCCGGTCCGGCCGAGCCCGCGGGCACCGCGGCCGGCGGGATGGATGTCGGAACGGAGTGAGGACGTGGGACTCATCTCGGAGGTCCTGATGCTGCCGCTCGCCCCGGCGCGCGGCGGTGCCTGGGCCATCAGACAGGTGCTGAACGAGGCCGAGCGGATCTACTACGACCCCGCCACGGTCCGCGCCGAACTTGCGCGGCTGGAGGAGCAGCTGGAGGCCGGCGAGATCACCGAGGAGGAGTTCGACCGACAGGAGGACGGGCTTCTGGACCGGCTGGAGATCGCTACGCGCACGAGCGCGGGATTGGGCAACGGGACGGCGCCATGAATCGAGTGGGACTCGGCCTCGCGGTAGGGGCCGGCTATCTGCTGGGACGTACGAAGAAACTGAAACTCGCGGTCGCCGTGGGCACCATGGTGGCGGGCAAGAAGATGAACCTGACCCCGAAGGGCATCGCGGAGCTGGTCTCCACGCAGTTGCAGAACAACCCCCAGTTCAAGGAGATCGGGGACCAGCTGCGCACGGATCTGCGAGGCGTGGGCAAGGCGGCCTCGGGTGCCATGGTCGAGCGGCAGATCGACGCGCTCGCCGATCGACTGCACGGGCGCACCGCCCAGGTGCGCGACCAGCTCTCCGGCGTGGCGTCCAAGGCGCCGGGCGTCGACTCCCGCGACTCCGAGGACTCGGAGGACTCGGAGCCGTACGAGGAGTACGACGAGGACGAGCACGACGACGACCACGAGGACGAGCCGCCCGAGGACGAGCACGAGGACGAGCGCGAGTCCGAGGGACGGGACCGGGAACGCCGCGAGCCGCGGAACGAGCGGGCCGCGAAGAAGGCTCCGCCCGAGGCGCGCAAGGCGGCCAAGAAGGCGCCGGCGAAGAAGACCGCGGCCAAGGCACCCGCGAAGAAGGCCGCCGCGAAGCGGGCCCAGCCCGCCAAGAAGGCGGCGGGCAAGAAGGCCGCCGGGGCCAGGAGCGCCGCCCGCGGCGCCGGCCCCCGGCAGACGAAGGGCGGTGGTGAGCGATGACCGACACCCTCGGTTCCGCGGCTTCCACCGCGGGCAAGGCGGCGAAGAAGAACCCGCTCGCCGACGTGGCCCAGAGCGAGGCGGCCGACCGGCTCAAGGCGGAGGTGCAGGAGTACCTCGCGGCCCAGGTCACGCGGCTGCTGACCGGCGTCGGCACCAAGCTCGGCGAGACCACCGGCAAGCTGAACGACATAGCCGAGGGCAACAGCCCCGGATTCGCCAAGCTCGCCCTCGACGGTGGCCGCAAGCTCGCCGAGGGCAAGGGCCCGATGCGGGCCGCGTTCGAGGTCGGCGCCGGCAAGGTGAAGGACAACGTGGTCGGCGCCTTCAAGAACCTGACCGGCGGCAGGGGGCGGAAGAAGGGCGGCGGCGGCCAGAAGCCGACCGTCATCATCGAGTACGTCGACGTCGGTGTCCCGCTGCGCACGGCCTACGACCAGTGGACCCAGTACCAGGACTTCAGCACCTTCGCCAAGGGGGTCAAGAGCGCCAACCGCGCCGACGACACGTCGTCCGACTGGCAGCTGAAGGTCTTCTGGTCCAACCGCAGCTGGAAGGCGAAGACCACCGAGCAGGTGCCGGACGACCGGATCTCCTGGACGTCGGAGGGCGCCAAGGGCACCACCAAGGGCGTCGTCAGCTTCCACCAGCTCGCCGACAACCTCACCCGCGTGATCCTGGTCATCGAGTACTACCCCAAGGGCCTGTTCGAGAAGACCGGCAACATCTGGCGCGCCCAGGGCCGCCGGGCCCGCCTCGACCTGAAGAACTACGTCCGCCACATCACCCTCAAGGGCGAGGCGGACGACGGCTGGCGCGGTGAGATCCGCGACGGCGAGGTCGTCCGCAGCCACGAGGACGCCGTCGCCGAGGAAGAGGAGGAGCGGGAGGAGCAGGACGGGCAGGCGCAGGAGGACGGCCCGGAAGGGGAGGAGTCCGAGGAGGAGTACGAGGGCGAGGAGGAGGAGCCGCACGCCGAGGAGGAGAGCGAGGCGGACGCCGAGTACGAGCAGGAGCCGGAGGGCGAGCCCGAGGAGGAGTACGAGGAGTACGAGGAGCCGGAGGGCGAGTACGAGGAGCCCGAGGGCGAGTACGAGGAGGACAAGGAAGCCGGCGAGGACGAGTACGCGTCCCGTGAGGAGCACGAGGACGCCGACAGCGGGAGTCGTCGATGACCACACCCAGCCGGTTGCCCGATCCCTATGGCCAGGGACAGAGCGCCAATCTCGCCGACATCCTGGAGCGGGTGCTCGACAAGGGAGTCGTCATCGCCGGCGACATCCGGATCAACCTGCTCGACATAGAGCTGCTCACGATCAAGCTGCGGCTCATCGTCGCCTCCGTCGACAAGGCCAAGGAAATGGGCATCGACTGGTGGGAGAGCGACCCCGCCCTCTCCTCGCGCGCCCGGCGCGACGAACTCACCCGGGAGAACGCCGAACTGCGTGAACGCCTGCGCGAGCTCGACCCGGGCCGCGTACCGAGGGAGGCGCCGTGACCGGACTGCGGTACGTGTACGCCGTCTGCCGCCCCTTCGACGCGGTCCTCAAGACCCAGCTGACGGGGGTGGCGGGCGATCCGCCCCGCCTGCTGCCCCACGGCGGCCTCGTCGCCGTCGTCAGCCACGTCCCCGAGGCCGACTTCTCCGAGGAGGCGCTGCGCGCCCACCTGGAGGACCTGGACTGGCTCTCCGGGACCGCCCGTGCCCATCAGCAGGTCATCGACGCGCTCACCGCCGTCACCACCCCGCTGCCGCTCCGGCTGGCCACCGTCTTCCGGGACGACAGCGGCGTACGCGTGATGATGGAGGAGCGGGAGGAGGCCTTCCGGCGCACGCTCGACCGGCTCGACGGACGGGTGGAATGGGGCGTCAAGGTGTACGTCGAGACGGAACCGGAGAAGGCTTCGGGGCCGGCGCAGCCCGCCCCGAAGCCCGCCTCGGGCCGGGACTACCTGCGACAGCGGCGCATGCAGACGCGAGCCGACGAGGACCTGTGGACCAGGGCCGAGGAGTTCGCGACGCGCCTGCACGAGACGCTGTCCGCGCGGGCCGACGACGCGCGGTTGCACGCGCCGCAGAACCCGAGTCTTTCCGGGGCCGCCGGACGGAACGTGCTCAATGCCGCCTACCTGGTGCGGCGCGACGCCTCCGAGGAGTTCGTGGAGAACGTGGACCGTACGAAGGACGACGTCCCCGGGATGCGGGTGGAACTCACCGGGCCGTGGGCCGCCTACTCCTTCGCCGGCGAGGAAAGCCCCGGGGAGGGACCGTGACCGTCGTCGAACGCCGTGAGATCGCGCTCGTGGACCTCCTCGACCGGCTGCTGGCCGGCGGAGTGGTCATCACCGGCGACGTCACCCTGCGCATAGCCGACGTCGACCTGGTCCGCATCGATCTGAACGCGCTGATCAGCTCGGTCAACCGCACCGTACCCTCGCCGTTCGGGGACTGACGTGAGCGAGCATCCCGAGCCCCGCAAGCGTCTCGACCTCGACCCCGACACGGTCGAGCGCGACCTGGTCAAGCTGGTGCTGACCGTGGTCGAGCTGCTGCGCCAGCTCATGGAGCGCCAGGCGCTGCGCCGGGTCGACGAGGGCGACCTGAGCGAGGAGCAGGAGGAGCGGATCGGGCTCACCCTGATGCTCCTCGACGACCGCATGACCGAACTGCGCGACCGCTACGGACTGCGGCCCGAGGACCTGAACCTGGACCTCGGGCCGCTGGGACCGCTGCTGCCCCGGGAGTGAGCCTCCCGGGGCGGCAGCCTCGTCGTGTGCGGTGTGGTGCGCCGTCCTGGCTCACCACCTGTACCAGCGGCCCCTGCCGCCGCCGGCCGTCGTCCCGCGGGCCAGGAAGCCCAGCAGCCACAGGACCAGGACTGCCACGGCAATCCACCAGAAGATCTCCACGGCGAATCCGACGCCGAAGAGAACGATCACGAGAAGCAGTACGAGCAGAAGTGGAACCATGATGGTGAACCTCCTGTCGTACTGATGTCCTGAAATCTACCGATCAGGCGCGTTCCGGACTTCCTTTCGGCACAGGATCTCCCCGTGCGGGACGCTGAACCAGCCGTCCGGCCGTTCTCCCCACTCCCGCCAGGCCGCCGAGACGGCCCGCAGCCGCTCCGTCGTCGCGTGGCCGCCCTCGACGGCGCGCCCGGCGTACGCCGACGCCAGGGTGCGCTCCGCCCACAGGCCGCTCCACCACTCCCGTTCGGCGGGGGTGGAGAAGGTCCAGGTGGCGGAGGTGCAGGTGACGTCCGTGAAGCCCGCTTCGAGGGCCCAGGCCTCCAGTCGGCGTCCGGCGTCCGGCTCGCCCCCGTTGGCGCGGGCCACCCCGCGGTACAGATCCAGCCAGTCGTCCAGGCCCGGCGACGCCGGGTACCACGTCATGGCCCCGTAGTCCGCGTCGCGGACGGCGACGATCCCGCCCGGCTTCACGACCCGCCTCATCTCCCGCAGTGCCCGCACCGGGTCGCCCACGTGCTGGAGCACCTGGTGGGCGTGGACCACGCAGAAGGTGTCGTCCGGGTGGTCCAGCGCGTGCACGTCGGCGACCGCGAAGTCGGTGTTGGCCGCCCCGCGCCCGGCGGCCGTCGCGCGGGCCCGCTCCACGATCTCCGGCGCCCGGTCCACGCCGGTGACGTGCCCGTCCGGGACCAGGGCCGCGAGGTCCGCGGTGATGGTGCCCGGACCGCAGCCGACGTCCAGGATCCTCATGTGGGGCTTCAGTGAACCGAGCAGGTAGGCGGCGGAGTTGGCGGCGGTGCGCCAGGTGTGCGAACGGAGCACGGACTCGTGGTGCCCGTGCGTGTAGACGGCGGTCTCCCGCGGTTTCGGCATGGTAGGTCTCCCGGCTCTCCCGACGGTGCGGTCACCGTACGCCCCTCGGCCGGATGCTGAGACCCCGATATCGCCATGTGGACTGACGGAGCGTCAGTGAACG
This sequence comes from Streptomyces ambofaciens ATCC 23877, assembly GCF_001267885.1. Taxonomy (NCBI): domain Bacteria; kingdom Bacillati; phylum Actinomycetota; class Actinomycetes; order Kitasatosporales; family Streptomycetaceae; genus Streptomyces; species Streptomyces ambofaciens. Next base: position 6,677,071 of record NZ_CP012382.1, read on the forward strand.
GGGAGTGCGTCAGGAGAGAAGTCCGCCACCGGGCAGCGGCCGGTACACCGTGAGCGCCTCGGGCAGCTTCTCCAGCGTCAGGTCGCCCTCCGTCTCCGTGAGCTCACCGTCGAACGCCATCAGCGTGCCCGGCGCGACCCCGGACAGGCGCAGTCGGCCCACCTGGACCGCGGCATGCGCGGGGGAGCGGGTCAGCGGTCCCGCGAGGGCCGCGGACAGCAGCCGCAGCGCCGGCCGGCGGCCGCCGTGCACCACCCGCACGTCCAGCTGCCCGTCCGCCAGGTCCAGCCGGCGGCCCGAGGCGATGCCCCGGCGGTGGTACGTGCCGTTGCCCGCGAACAGCATCCACAGCGGCCGCCTGCGGCCCCGCACCTCGGCCTCCAGCGGGTGCCGGTCGGCCCGCAGCACCCGTACGGCCGCGAGCACACCGGCCGGCCAGCCGCCGATCCGGGACGACCAGCGCTCCCGCTCGCGCACCAGCTCCGGGTACACACCGAGACTGAAGGTGTTCAGGAAGACGCCGCGCTGCCCGCCGGAGGCGAACCGGCCCACGTCCACCCGCACGCCCTCCCCCCGCTCCAGCGCCCGGCACAGGTCCCGTACGTCCTCCACGCCGAGGTCGTAGGCGAAGTGGTTCAGCGTGCCGCCGGGCAGCACCGCCAGCGGCAGCCCGTGCCGCAGCGCGGTCTCGGCCCCCGCGTTCACGGTGCCGTCGCCGCCGCACACGCCCAGCACCCGGGCACGGCCCGCAGCCTTCTCCAGCTCCGCCCGGACGTCCTGCGGCTCGCACTCGACGACCTCCGCCTCGGGCAGCGCGTCGCACAGCGCCCGCACCCGCTCCGAGGTGCCCGAGCCGATGTTGGCCACCATCACCAGCCCCTCGCCCCCGGCCAGCGCCGGCACCTCGGCACGCGGCCGGGCCGGCGGGGTGAGCTGGGCCCGCGTGGGCACCATGCCCCGTACGGCGAACGCCGCCCCCACCCCGAGGGCCGCACCGGCCAGCACGTCGCTCGGGAAGTGGACGCCGGTGTAGACGCGGGAAAGGGCGACCGCGGCGGCCACCGGGGCCACCGCCGCGCCCCACGCGGGCGACTCCAGCGCGACGCCGGTCGCGAACGCGGCGGCCGACGCAGCGTGCCCGGACGGGAAGGACGTCGTGATCGGCTGCCGCTTCAGCTGCCGGACCAGCGGCACCGGGTCGAGGACGGGGCGGGCCCGGCGGACCGAGCGCTTGCCGAGGGTGTTGATCGTCAGCGAGGCCAGGCTCAGCGAGGCGAGGCCCCGGGCGGCGGCGCGACGGGCCCTCGGCGTGCGGGACGCGGCCAGGGCCGCCGCTGCCGCGAACCACAGCACGCCGTGGTTGGCGCCGCGGCTCAGCCGGGGCAGCAGGGGATCGGCACCGGGCCAGGTACGGGCGGCGACGGCCTCGAACGCACGCTGGTCCAGGCGCAGGAAACCGTTGCGGACCGGGTGCGGGCCGGGGGTGAGGGCGGTGAGGTCTACGTCGGGGCTCATGCCTCCCGCCTACCCTGCGGGCGGCGTTTCCTGCGGGTGGCGCGCCCGACGTGCCCGAGCCCACGTCCGCGGCGGACGAAATGGGTTTGCCCGGGAAGCGGTGGGAGCCGCAGAATCCGGTCCCATGGGCCATCTCGAAGCCGCACACCTGGAGTACTACCTCCCCGACGGGAGGGCGCTGCTCGGCGACGCGTCGTTCCGGGTGGGGGAGGGGGCCGTCGTGGCCCTCGTCGGACCGAACGGAGCGGGCAAGACCACCCTGCTCCGCATGCTGGCGGGGGAGCTCAAGCCGCACGGCGGGACCGTCACCGTCGGCGGAGGGCTCGGGGTGATGCGGCAGTTCGTGGGCTCCGTCCGGGACGAGACGACCGTCCGCGACCTGCTGGTGTCGGTGGCACCGCCCCGGATCCGCGAGGCCGCGCGCGCCGTCGACGCCGCCGAGCACGGGATCATGACGGTCGACGACGAGGCCGCCCAGATGCGCTACGCGCAGGCGCTCGCCGACTGGGCCGAGGCGCAGGGCTACGAGGCGGAGACCCTGTGGGACATCTGCACCACCGCCGCGCTGGGCGTGCCCTACGAGCGCGCCCAGTGGCGGCAGGTGAGCACCCTCTCCGGCGGTGAGCAGAAACGGCTGGTGCTGGAGGCCCTGCTGCGCGGCACCGACGAGGTGCTGCTGCTGGACGAGCCGGACAACTACCTCGACGTGCCCGGCAAGCGCTGGCTGGAGGAGCGGCTCGCGGAGACCCGCAAGACCGTGCTGTTCGTCTCCCACGACCGGGAGCTGCTCGCCCGCGCCGCCGAGAAGATCATCTCCCTCGAACCGGGCCCCGCGGGCGCCGACGCCTGGGTGCACGGCGGCGGCTTCGCCACCTTCCACGAGGCCCGGCGCGAGCGCTTCGCCCGCTTCGAGGAGCTGCGCCGCCGCTGGGACGAGAAGCACGCACAGCTCAAGAAGCTCGTGCTGACGCTGCGTCAGGCGGCCGCAGTCAGCCACGAGATGGCCTCCCGCTACGCCGCCGCCCAGACCCGGCTGCGCAAGTTCGAGGAGGCCGGCCCGCCGCCCGAGCCGCCGCGCGAGCAGGACATCAGGATGCGCCTGAAGGGCGGCCGCACCGGCGTACGCGCCGTCACCTGCGAGCAGCTGGAACTCACCGGCCTGATGAAACCCTTCGACCTGGAGGTCTTCTACGGCGAACGGGTCGCCGTCCTCGGCTCCAACGGCTCCGGCAAGTCGCACTTCCTGCGGCTGCTCGCCGGCGGCGAGGTGGCGCACACCGGGAACTGGAAGCTCGGCGCGCGCGTCGTGCCCGGACACTTCGCGCAGACCCACGCCCACCCGGAACTGCTCGGACGCACCCTCCTGGACATCCTGTGGAGCGAGCACTCCCAGGACCGGGGCGCCGCCATGTCCCGGCTGCGCCGCTACGAGCTGACCCAGCAGGCCGAGCAGACCTTCGACCGCCTCTCCGGCGGCCAGCAGGCCCGCTTCCAGATCCTCCTGCTGGAACTCCAGGGCGTCACCGCCCTCCTGCTCGACGAGCCGACCGACAACCTCGACCTGGAATCGGCCGAAGCCCTCCAGGAAGGCCTGGAGGGCTTCGAGGGCACGGTCCTCGCGGTCACCCACGACCGCTGGTTCGCCCGCTCCTTCGACCGCTACCTGGTCTTCGGCGGCGACGGCCGGGTCCGCGAGACGGCGGAGCCGGTCTGGGACGAACGGCGGGTGGAGCGGGCCCGCTGACGCGGCCCGGAGGTCACTTCCAGCGCAGCAGCGCCCCGAGACCGCCCACCGGCGCCTTGTCCGCCGCCTCGGACGGGAGGGCCGGCGTCACCGAGATCGCCGGGGCACCGGTCATCACCGCCGAGCGCAGCAGGGCGTCGTCCGCGCGGGCTGACCAGGAGGTCTGCTCGCCGAGCGTCGTCAGCTCCGTACGGCGCACCGCGAGCTGGTCGGCGTCCTCGCCGACCCACACCTCGCGGTGGGTGTCCGGACCGTCGGGGATGATCAGCAGCTCGTCGATGCGGTGCTCCCGGGCCGCCTCCACCAGCGCGGGCACGCCCTCCGCCGCACCGGCCCGGCCCTCGCCGTCCGGTGCGCGGGCGGCCAGGAACCGCTCCAGGTCCTCCCGCGCGCGCGAGCGGACGTGGTCGACGCGCAGCCCCTCCACCTCCTCGTCCAGCAGCCTGCTCCCGGCGCCGCGGGAGGCTTCGGCGATCCGGTCCTGCAGCCGCTTGGGCATCCGCTGGTGCACGGACCGCCGCTCCCGGTCGTCGCCCACCAGGATCATCAGGTCCGCGCCCGTCTCCTCCTGGCACACGGCGAGCGCGTCCGCGATCTCCGCGGCGTTGTGCTCCCAGGTGTTCTCGACCCGCAGCTGGAAGTGGCGCTCGGACCAGTCGGCGCTGCTGGTCCGGTGCACCGGCCACTGCCGGCCGGTCACGCCGCCCGCGTCCGAGCTGCCCAGCGCACTGCGCAGCTCGAAGTCGGCGCCCTTGCGGTCGATGTACGCCACCACGCACACCGGGTCCTCGCCGGCCAGGTCCAGCAGCGGCGCCACGTGCGGCAGCGGCGCCCAGTCGGCGGTGGTCCCGCCGTACGGGGGCCGGGCCAGCGGCGGGTCCAGGACCACCCGGCCGCCGCACGCGAACAGGGCCCGCCCGTGCGGATCGGTGGCGTGGCGCAGCCCGTCCACGGCCTCCCGCACGGCCTCGCAGGTCGCCTCGTCCGCGCCCTGGGCCGCGAGCTCCCGGGCCACCGCGGCGGCCGTCAGCTCACGTTCGTGGGCGGTGTCCTCCGCGTGCCGGGACAGATCGACGTACACGGAGGCCCAAGGCCCCTGATGCTCGTAGAGGGGGTGCAGAAACGAGAGATCCATGGGGCTGCCCTCCCGGGTGCCGCTCGGGGGTGGTAGTGCTCGGGGGCGGGTACCCGGACCGCATGAACGAACACGACACGCGTGAGGCCACCGCGACCGGTGTGGACCCGGGCCGCCTGGACGACCAGCAGCTCATGAAGGAGCTGGAGACCATCCACCGCACGCGTCACGACACCCTGCTGTACGGGTCGAACGACGCGCTGCGGGTCCACAACGACCGCATGGCCCAGCTGGAGGGCGAGTGGCTGCGCCGCAACCCCCGGCGTTCGGTGGCCGCGGGCCGCACCCGCGAGGGCGCCCGGGAACGCGGCTGCGGGGAGGCCACCGCACCCGGCGCCTGAGCGTCGGCGTGGTTGCCTCCCCGCACACGGGCGGACCCGGCCCTCCGGCGCGCTCGGGGCGCCCCGGCGGCCCGGGCCCGCGGCGCGGCTCCGGGCCCTCCGTCAGCCGCCGGCCTTGGCGAACTCCGCGAGGAACGTCTCGCAGAACGCCTTGAGGTCGTCCGGCTTGCGGCTGGTGATCAGCACGTTGTCACCGTGGTCGCAGACCTTCACCTGTTCGTCGACCCAGGTGGCGCCCGCGTTGCCGAGGTCGGTCCGCAGGCTCGGCCACGAGGTCAGCACCCGGCCGCGCACCACGTCCGCCTCGACGAGCGTCCACGGGGCGTGACAGATGGCGGCCACCGGACGGCCCTGCCGGAAGAAGTCCCTGACGAACGCCACGGCCTTCTCGTCCATCCGCAGGAAGTCCGGGTTGGCCACACCACCGGGCAGGACCAGCCCGCCGAAGGAGTCGGCGGAGGTGTCGCCCACCACCTCGTCCACCGGGAACGTGTCCGCCTTGTCGAGGTGGTTGAAGCCCTGGATCTCACCGGACTGCGTGGAGACGAGCACGGGCTCGTGACCCGCGTCCTTCGCCGCCTGCCACGGCTCGGTCAGCTCGACCTGTTCCACGCCCTCGGGCGCGCTCAGAAATGCGATACGCATGTGGTTCGGACTCCTTTCCGGACGCGCTCCGGCCGGTGTCGCCGCCTGGAGCGCCTGTGTCGTTCGGCCGTGTGTTCTCCGGCCATGTGCTGGTGGGGCCGTGTGTCTCTGTCGGGCCCCTCGGCCGTCCGGCGCGTGGTCAGCCGCCGGACCGCTCGTCGGGCGCCGCCCGGCTGATGTCTGCGAGGGCCGAGGCGGGGGCGCGGGCCTCGGCCAGATCGCCGAGGCTGACCGTCCCCACCGGCAGCCCGTCCTCCACGACCGGCAGCCGGCGCACGGCGTGCTCGCGCATCAGCGCCGACGCGTCCGCCGCCGGGTCGCCCGGGGAGACCGTCAGCGGGTCGCGGGTGCACACCGTCCGGACGGCGACCGCCATCGGGTCGAGGCCTTCCGCCACCGCCCGGACCGTGATGTCACGGTCGGTGAGCACGCCCACGACGTCCTGCCCGTCCGCGACCACCACGTGCCCGATGTTGTGCGTGCGCATGAGGCGCGCCGCCTCGACGAGGGAGGAGTCCGGGCGGACGGCGGCCACGCCCGGGGTCATGACGTCCCTCACGTACTCGGCCATGTGCGGCCCACCCCTCCCGGCGCTAGGCGCCCCGCGGGCCGGCGGACCCGGACCCGCCGTTGTCGGTCAGGGCCATCGCCAGTTCCTGGACGTTGTCGTAGCGCGCCTTGTGCGGCAGCCGTTCCAGACCCTCGACGAGGGCGTCCGGCGCGTGGCCGCGGCGCAGTGCCCGGGTCAGTTCCCGAGGGCCCGCGGGAAAGGTGCCCCGGGTCAGGTTCCGGGCCAGTTCGAGCCGGAGGGCCTCCAGGTACGTCGGTCCGCGGCCCGGTGTCACCGGTCCGTACGTGACGTCCGGGTCGTCCTCGGCAGCCGGTTCCGGGTCGTTCCACTCCTCGGTGCGGGTGGGGTGCCCGGACCTGAGCAGACCCTGGAGTTCGTGCTTCATCTCGTCGTCGCGGTGGACGCTCATCCGGTCGCTGCCTCGCTGCATGTCTCCCTCCAGATCCTTCGGGGTGCCGACCGCGTACCCGGCCACCGCGGGCCGACACGGATTCGTCCGGACGGGTCCGGTCCGATTCCGCCCGGCCTCCCGCCGACACGGTGCGTGAACCCCCGCGCACCGTGGGTTCGCCCGGCGCGGCGCGGGAACCCGGCCCGCGCACCACCCCCCACGCCCACCCCTTCTCGGGAAGGACGGACCATGGCGGTGCTGCTCGCTGTGTTCATCCCTGTCCTCATGCTCGGCGTGGTCCTGGCCCTCGGCCGTTATGAGGAACTGCTGCTTCCGGGCCCCGCGCCCGAGCCTCAGGAGGCCGAGGCGGCCGTGGGCGGCCCGGCCGATCAGTAATCGAGAAGCGGGAGTCGTCGCGCCCCGTCTAGCGTGTCACTGCCGACCCGCCGACGGAGGAGACCCGATGAGCAGCGCCAGGAGAACGAACACGCGGCAGGCCGCGCCGCACGTCGCGGACAGCCACGACCTGATCCGCGTGCACGGCGCCCGCGAGAACAACCTCAAGGACGTCAGCATCGAGATCCCCAAACGCCGGCTGACGGTGTTCACGGGCGTCTCCGGTTCGGGCAAGAGCTCCCTGGTGTTCAACACGATCGCCGCCGAGTCGCAGCGGCTGATCAACGAGACGTACAGCGCCTTCGTGCAGGGCTTCATGCCGACCCTGGCCCGGCCCGAGGTCGACGTCCTCGAGGGCCTCACGACCGCGATCATCGTGGACCAGCAGCGGATGGGCGCCGACCCCCGCTCGACGGTCGGCACCGCCACCGACGTCAACGCCATGCTGCGCATCCTCTTCAGCCGGCTCGGCGACCCGCACATCGGTCCGCCCAGCGCGTACTCCTTCAACACCGCCTCCGTCCGGGCCAGCGGCGCGATCACCGTCGAGCGCGGCGACAAGAAGACGACGAAGGCCACCTACGAGCGCACCGGCGGCATGTGCACCCACTGCGAGGGCCGGGGCACGGTCTCCGACATCGACCTCACCCAGCTCTACGACGACTCCAAGTCGCTGGCCGAGGGCGCCTTCACCATCCCCGGGTGGAAGTCGGACAGCCAGTGGACCGTCCAGGTCTACGCCCAGTCCGGCCTCGTCGACCCGGACAAGCCGATCCGCGAGTACACCGAGCAGGAGCTCCGCGACTTCCTCCACGGCGAGCCGGTCAAGGTGAAGGTCAACGGCGTCAACCTCACCTACGAGGGCCTGATCCCGAAGATCCAGAAGTCGTTCCTGTCCAAGGACAAGGAGGCGATGCAGCCGCACATCCGGGCGTTCGTCGAGCGGGCCGTCACCTTCACGACCTGTCCCGAGTGCGACGGCACCCGGCTCAGCGAGGGCGCCCGGTCGTCGCGGATCGGGAAGATCAGCATCGCCGACGCCTGTGCGATGGAGATCCGGGACCTGGCCGAGTGGGTCCGCGGACTCGACGAGCCGTCGGTGGCACCCCTGCTCACCGCGCTGCGCGACACCCTCGACTCGTTCGTGGAGATCGGCCTCGGCTACCTCTCGCTGGAGCGGCCGGCCGGCACGCTGTCGGGCGGCGAGGCGCAGCGCGTCAAGATGATCCGCCACCTGGGGTCCTCGCTCACCGACACCACGTACGTCTTCGACGAGCCCACCATCGGCCTGCACCCCCACGACATCCAGCGGATGAACGACCTGCTCCTGCGGCTGCGGGACAAGGGCAACACGGTCCTCGTCGTCGAGCACAAGCCGGAGGCCATCGCGATCGCCGACCACGTCGTGGACCTCGGCCCCGGCGCCGGCACGGCGGGCGGCACCGTCTGCTTCGAGGGCACCGTCGAGGACCTGCGGGCCGCGGGCACCGTCACCGGCCGCCACCTCGACGACCGGGCCTCCCTCAAGGAGACCGTCCGCAAGCCCACCGGGACCCTGGAGATCCGCGACGCCACGCGGCACAACCTCCAGGGAGTCGACGTCGACGTCCCGCTCGGCGTGCTCTGCGTGGTCACCGGCGTGGCGGGCTCCGGCAAGAGCTCCCTGATCCACGGCTCGATCCCGGCCGGCGCGGACGTCGTATCGGTCGACCAGAGCCCCATCAAGGGCTCGCGGCGCAGCAACCCGGCGACGTACACCGGACTGCTCGAACCGATCCGCAAGGCCTTCGCCAAGGCCAACGGGGTGAAGCCAGCCCTCTTCAGCGCCAACTCCGAGGGCGCCTGCCCCACCTGCAACGGCGCCGGCGTCGTGTACACCGACCTGGCGATGATGGCGGGCGTCTCCGCTCCCTGCGAGGACTGCGAGGGCAAGCGGTTCCAGCCCTCGGTGCTGGAGTACCGGTTCGGCGGCCGGGACATCAGCGAGGTGCTGGCGATGTCGGTGGAGCAGGCCGAGGAGTTCTTCGGCGCCGGCGAGGCCCGCACCCCGGCCGCCCACAAGATCCTGGAGCGGCTCGCCGACGTCGGGCTCGGCTACCTCACCCTCGGCCAGCCCCTCACCACGCTCTCCGGCGGCGAGCGGCAGCGGCTGAAGCTGGCCACGCACATGGGCGAGAAGGGCGGCGTGTACGTCCTCGACGAGCCCACCACCGGCCTGCACCTCGCCGACGTCGAGCAACTGCTCGGCCTGCTGGACCGGCTCGTCGACTCGGGCAAGTCCGTCATCGTCATCGAGCACCACCAGGCGGTCATGGCACACGCCGACTGGATCATCGACCTCGGCCCCGGCGCCGGCCACGACGGCGGCCGGATCGTCTTCGAGGGCACCCCCGCCGACCTCGTCGCCGACCGCTCCACCCTCACCGGCGAGCACCTCGCGGCCTACGTCGGCGCCTGACCGCGGAACCGACCCCGCGGCGCCGCCGCCGGCGGCGGCGCTGTGGGATCGTGGTGGGGTGACGACGCTGGAGGACCTGGCCAGGCTGCGCCGGGCCCGTGACCTGATGGACCGCGAGTACGCGAAGCCGCTCGACGTGCCGGCGCTGGCGCGCGTGGCGCTCATGTCGGCGGGCCACTTCTCGCGCAGCTTCCGCGCCGCCTACGGCGAGACGCCCTACAGCTACCTGATGACCCGCCGCATCGAGCGGGCCAAGGCGCTGCTGCGGCGCGGCGACCTCAGCGTGACCGAGGTCTGCTTCGAGGTCGGCTGTACCTCGCTCGGTTCCTTCAGCTCGCGCTTCACCGAACTGGTCGGCGAGAGCCCGAGCGCCTACCGGGCCCGCGACCACGCCGACGGCGCCGCCGTCCCGGCCTGCGTTGCCAAGATCTACACGCGACCGGTCAGGAACGGAGAAGCGAAGCCCGCCGGACCGCCCGTAGCGTGAAGCGCATGGACATCAACCTCTCGCAGTGCTTCATCGCCGTCGACGACCACGACAAGGCGCTCGCCTTCTACCGTGACGTGCTCGGGCTGGAGGTGCGCAACGACGTCGGGTTCGAGGGGATGCGCTGGGTGACCGTCGGCTCGCCGGCCCAGCCCGGTGTGGACATCGTCCTCGAACCCCCGCTCGCCGACCCGAACGCCTCCGCCGCCGACAGGGAGGCCATGGCCGAACTGCTCGCGAAGGGCATGCTGCGCGGCGTCATCTTCGCCACCGACGACGTCGACGCCACCTTCGAACGGATCCGCGCCGCGGGCGCCGAAGTCCTCCAGGAGCCCGTGGACCAGCCCTATGGCGTCCGTGACTGCGCCTTCCGCGACCCGGCCGGCAACATGCTGCGCTTCAGCCGGCCGCGCGAGCGGTGACCGCCCGCCGCGCGGTCACTCCCTCCCGGTGCTCGGCAGGAACTCCTGCACCTTCGCCTTGAATGCCTGCTTGACCATCGACCCCCGGTCCGCGTCGCCCTTGAGGACGGCGGCGGCCGTCGACTCCATCTGCTCCCAGGTGGCGTGCGGCGGCACCGGGGGCACGGCGGGGTCGGTGAGGAACTCCAGCACCGCGGGACCGTCCGCCGCGAGCCCCGCCCGCCAGGCCGCCTCCACGTCCTCCGGCTTCTCCACGCGGATGCCGGTGAGCCCCAGGGACCGGGCGAAGTCGGCGTAGCGCACGTCCGGGAGCGACTGCGAGGGCAGGAAGGACGGCGCGCCGCCCATGGCCCGCATCTCCCACGTGACCTGGTTCAGGTCCTGGTTGTTCCAGACGGCCACGACCAGCCGCGGGTCCGACCACAGATCGCGGTACTTCGCCGCCGTGATCAGCTCCGCCAGCCCGTTCATCTGCATCGCCCCGTCCCCGACCAGGGCGACCACCGGCCGGTCCGGATGGGCGAACTTCGCGCCGATCGCGTACGGCACCCCGCAGCCCATCGTGGCCAGCGTGCCGGACAGCGAACCGCGCATGCCGGGCCGCATGGTCAGGTGCCGGGCGTACCAGTTGGCCGTGGAACCCGAGTCGCACGTGACGATCGCGTCGTCGGGCAGCAGCGGGTCGAGGGCGGCGGCCACGTACTCCGGGTTGACGGGGTCCGCCTCCAGCCCGGCCCGGCGCTTCATGACGTCCCGCCAGCGTGTCACGTTGTCGCACACCGTGTCGTACCACTCGCGCCCCCGGCCGCCCTCGATCAGCGGGATCAGCCGGTCCAGGGTGGCCCGCGCGTCGCCCACGAGGTTGACCTCGTTCGGGTAGCGCATCCCGATCATGTGCGGGTCGATGTCGATCTGGACGCCCCGCGCCTTGCCGTACTCCGGCAGGAACTGCGAGTACGGGAAGGAGGACCCGATGGTCAGCAGGGTGTCGCAGTCCCGCATCAGCTCGTACGAGGGGCGCGTGCCGAGCAGGCCGATCGATCCGGTGACGTAGGGGAGCTCGTCGCTGAGGACGTCCTTGCCGAGCAGCGCCTTGGCCACCCCGGCGCCCAGCTTCTCGGCGAGCCGCTCCACCTGCTCCCGCGCCCCGGCCGCCCCCTGGCCGACGAGGATCGCCACCTTGTCCCCGGAGTTGAGGACCTCCGCCGCCCGCCGCACCGACTCGTCGGACGGGACCGCCGTCCAGGAGCCGCGGTCCAGACTGGAGGGCACCATCTTGAACTCGTGCGTGGGCGGCGAGTAGTCCAGCTCCTGCACGTCGCCGGGGATGATGACGGCCGTCGGGCAGCGACGCGCGTACGCGGTGCGGATCGCCCGGTCCAGCACGTTCGGCAGCTGCTCCGGGACCGTCACCGTCTCCACGAACTCGGAGGCGACGTCCTTGAACAGCGTGTGCAGGTCCACCTCCTGCTGGTAGGAGCCGCCCATCGCGGTCCGGTGGGTCTGCCCGACGATCGCCAGCACCGGGACGTGGTCGAGCTTGGCGTCGTACAACCCGTTGAGCAGGTGGATCGCACCCGGGCCGGACGTCGCCGCGCACACCCCCAGACGTCCGCTGAACTTGGCGTATCCGACCGCCTCGAACGCGGACATCTCCTCGTGCCGGGACTGCACGAAGCGCGGCTGGTTCTCGGCGCGGCCCCAGGCGGCCAGCAGGCCGTTGATCCCGTCGCCCGGGTAGCCGAAGACCTGCTCGACGCCCCATTCGCGCAGTCGCTGCAGGACGTGGTCGGACACCTTGGTGCTCATGTAGCGGACCTCCCGGACCGGTGGGGGACGGACGACGGCCGTCCGTTCGGGTGTCCCCGACGGGAGCCGGAAAACATCGGGGGGTTTGGCAAGGGGGCCGAGGGGCAGGCGCACTCTCAGTGCTTCGGACAGGAGGCACGTCCGTGGGAGCGGCGCCCAAGCCGCCCCGGACGGCCGTCCGTGTGCCGGACGCCCTCCCGCGGTGACCGCCCGACCCCAGGGCCGCGTCGTCGGACCGGTGCCGTCCCGGTCCGGGCGCCGGAGGTTTCCACGAGCCCCCGCCGCTCCGCGCACCGGCCGTACCGACCGGGCACCCGCCCGGCGCGACGAAGCGTCCCCGCGCTCCGAAGGAGTTGCGACGCACATGCCGATCCACGTCAGCGTGAAGCATCCGCACGACGACGCCCCCGACACCGCCGACGCCTTCCGCCGGCTCGCCGCCCTTCCCGACGGCCCGGAGCGCGACGCGGTCCGCGACCGGATCGTCGAGGCCTGGCTGCCCATGGCCGAGCGGCTCGCGCGACGCTTCCGCAGCCGCGGCGAGAGCCACGAGGACCTGCGCCAGGTCGCGGCCCTAGGCCTGGTCAAGGCGGTGGACCGCTACGACCCCGAGCGCGGCAACGCCTTCGAGAGCTACGCCGTGCCGACGATCACCGGCGAGATCAAGCGCCACTTCCGCGACCACATGTGGACCCTGCACGTGCCGCGCCGGGTCCAGGACCTGCGCAACCGTGTGCGCGTCGCCGGCCAGGACCTGTCCCAGACCGTCTCGGGACGCGGGCCCACCGTCACCGAGATCGCCGAGCGCGCCGACCTGAGCGAGGAGGACGTCCGGGTCGGACTGGAGGCCCTGGAGAGCTTCACGGCCCTGTCGCTGGACGCGGAGCTCCCCGGCACCGAGGACGGCTACTCGCTCGGCGACGCGCTCGGCGGCCCCGACCCGGCCCTCGACACGGTCGTCGACCGCGAGGCCGTCAGGGAGCGCCTGGCCGCCCTGCCCGAGCGGGAACGCGCCATCCTCTACATGCGCTTCTTCGACGACATGACCCAGAGCCGCATCGCCGAGGAGCTCGGCATCTCCCAGATGCACGTCTCCCGGCTGCTCAGCCGGTGCTGCAACCGGGTACGGGAGCAGGTGCTGCGGGACCAGGCGGCGTGAACCGACGGAAGCCGGGCGGGCGGTCGGGGTGCGGAAGTCGGGCCGGTGGCCGGGGGTGCCAAGGCCGGGCGGTCGATCGGGGTGCCCGGACCGGGCCGGCGGCGGGGGGTGCCGAGGCCGGGCGGGCGGTCGGGGTGCGGAAGTCGGGCTGGCGGCCGGGGTGCCAAGGCCGGGCGGTCGATCGGGGTGCCCGGACCGGGCCGGCGGCGGGGGGTGCCAAGGCCGGACCGGCGGCCGGGTGCCAAGGCCGGATATCGGCGGTGGGGATGTGGAGACCGGGCCGACGGTCGAGGGTGCCAGAACCTGACCGGGGGCCCGGGCTGCGAAAACCGGATCGGTGATCGAGGGTGCGAAACCCGGCGGTCACCCGCTCGGGCGCCTCGTTCCCGCGAACGGCGCACGGCGGCGCGCGCGGTGGTGCCGGGCGGGCTGTGATGGCCGCAGGGGCGCGAGCACCGTGCCCCGCAGCCGTCGCTCGAAGGAGCCCGCCCCCATGCGCCGCACCGCCCGCGCCCTGTCCGCCGCCGTCCTGGCCGGTGCCGCCCTCGGCGTCTTCACCGGGGCCGCCTCGGCCGAACCAGGTGCGCCCCTTCCACCCGCCGAACCCGGCGTCCCCTCCCCACCCGCCGCACCCGGTGTTCCGTCCCCGCCGGCGACACCCGGTGTGCCTGCGCGCCCCGCGGCTCCCTCCGCGCCCGAGGCTCCCTCCGCGCCCGACGCTCGCTCCGGGTCCTCCGCGGCCTCCGGGGGACCCGTCGCCGAGGTCAGCCCGGCCGACGCCGTCCCGGGTGGCACCGTCACCGTCTCCGTCTCCTGCGCTCCCACCGGCGCCCCCGCGCCCGCGACGCTGGACGCCACGTCACCGGCCTTCGAGGAGGGCACCGTCGCCCTGCGCAAGGTCCCGGGCGTGGCGGGGACGACGTCCGGGCCCGCCTACCGCGGCACCGCGCGCATAGCCGTCGCGAAGGACGCCGAGGGCAGCGGAGCCACCGGAGACACCGGAGCCACCGAAGACGCCGCAGCCACCGAGGACGTCGAGCAAGTTCCGGACGCCCCCGATGCCCCGCTCGCTCCGGAGATCCCCGACGCGGCGGACACCGAGGACGCCTGGACCGTCGACGGCGCCTGTCCGGAGGAGTCCGGCGGCGAGGGCGACCCCTGGAGCGCGACGATCACCGCGCCGGAGCCGGGCGAGGAGGGCGCCGCCGTGGCACCGCCGTGCCCCGAGCCCGCCCCGCGCGGCGAGGCCCCGGCGCACGGCCGGGCTCCCGCGCCCGGTGCCTCCTGTGCCCCCGAGCCGGCCTGTCCCGAGCCCGCCGCGCCGCACGGTGAGGCCTCCGCGCGGAAGGAGCCCTGCGCCGGCCCGGCGGCGGAACACGGTGTGCGGGCCGGCGCGGGCGGCGCCTTCTCCGACTCGGTGCCCGCCCTGGTCGCCGGTGGCGTCCTGATCGCGGGCGCCGGCGCCGCGGCCGCGCACCGGCTGCGGCTCCGGCTGCGCGGGGACGCGGAGCAGCACTGACCCCCGGGCAGCACCGTCGCGCTTCCACGCGACCCGGACCACAGCCATGCCGCCGCGCCCCGGTGGGTACGTTCAGCAACGAACCGAGGAAGACCGATCAAGACCTGGGATGAAGGGCACCCGGCCGGCGGCGACAGGACACGGCACCACGGACTGCGCGGAGGCACGCATGCGGCGCACGGACCCCGAAGGGCAGGACTCCGGAGACGGCCACGCCCCCGCGCGGCACGACTCCCGGAACCGGGCCCCCGCGCGCCACGGACCCGAAGGACACGGACCCGAAGGACACGGCCCCGTCCGCTTCGGACCGCACCTGCCCGACGACGGCCTGGCCGTGCTGCCGGAACTGTCCGCCGTGCTCGCCGCCGCGGCCGGCCGCGGCGGCGAGGAACCGGCCGGCGGGGCCCCCGCCCTCCTGGCCGCCGCGAGCGGCTACTGGGACCGGCGTGGCCTGCCGACCGACCCCGGCCGGGTGGCCGCCGCCCCGGGCGCCAACGCCCTGCTGCTCGCGCTGACCGCCGTGCTCGGCGGCGACGTCCTGGTGCCGCGCCCCTGCGCGGCCTGGTGGGCGCCGTACGCACGGCTGCTGGGCAGGCCCGTCTTCCACGTCCCGACCCCGGCCGAGTCCGGCGGCGTCCCCGATCCGTACGCCCTGCTGGAGACCGTCCGGCGGGTCCGCGCCGAGGGCGGTGACCCACGCCTGCTCGTGCTGTCCGTCGCCGACGACCCCACCGGCACCGTCGCGCCGCCCGAACTGCTGCACGAGACCGTCGAGGCCGCCGCCGCCGAGGGGCTGCACCTGGTCAGCGACGAGACCTGGCGCGACACCCTGCACGACCCGCACGCCACCGTGCTGCTCAGCCCCGCCGAGATGCTGCCCGAACGGGTCACCGTCGTCACCGACCTGGCCGGCGCGCTGCTGCCGCCGGGCTGGCCGGCCGCGGTCGCCCGCTTCCCCGCGTCCGCCACCGGGGACGGCCTGCACGCCCGCGTGCTGGACGTGCTCACCGCGCTCGGCGCCCGCGTCGCCGCGCCCGTCGCCGCCGCCGCCGGGTACGCGCTCGCCGAACCCGAGGCGGTCACCGCCCGCCGGTCGGCCACCGTGCGCCTGCACGCGCGCCTGGCCGCCGCCGTGCACGCCACGGTCGTCGGCGTGGGCGCCACCGCACGGCCTCCGCAGGCCGGCCGCCACCTGTACGCCGACCTCGGCCCGCTGCGCGACGCCCTCGGCGCCCAGGGGGTCGGCGACGCCCAGGAACTGGAGGACTTCCTCACCGCCCGCCTCGGCATGCCCGCGCCGGGCGGCCACCGCTTCGGCGACGACCTCCAGGCCCTGCGCGTCCGGCTCTCGACCGGTCCTGTGGCCGACGGTGGTACTGATGAGCAGCGCACAGAACGTCCCACCGTCCCCGACCCGTTGGAACTGCCACACGTGCAACGCGCCCTGATCGGTCTGAAGTCGGTCTTCGACGATCTCCGCGACGCTCAGCGATGGGAGCCTCCTCGATGACGCAGCAGCCCCGGTCGACCACGAGCACCTCCACGTCCGTCAAGGACACCGACGCGCCGCCGGTCACACCCCCCTCGACGCCCTCGGACCCGCCGCTCGCGGAACCCCGGCCGCTGGCCGAGCACCGGGTGTGGCCGCGGACCTTCCACGACCGGCTGACCGCACCGCTGCCCGGTCTGAAGTCCTTCGCGAGATTCGCCCGCGAGGGCGCGGTGAGACCCGGCCCCGAAGGGCTCGCCGACATCCCCCGGCTGCCGTACGCACCCGGCCGGCCGCCCCGCGTGGACGCCGGCACCACCGCCGTCACCTGGGCGGGGCACGCGAGCTGGGTGGTGAACATCGGCGGGCTCACCGTGCTCACCGACCCGGTCTGGTCCCGCCGCATCCTCGGCACGCCGGCCCGGGTCACTCCCGTCGGCGTCCCCTGGAGCGCCCTGCCCCGCGTGGACGCCGTCGTGATCAGCCACAACCACTACGACCACCTGGACGCCCCGACGCTGCGACGGCTGCCCCGGGACACCCCCGTCTTCGTCCCGGCCGGGCTCGGCCGCTGGTTCCACCGCCGCCGCTTCACCCGCGTCACCGAGCTGGACTGGTGGGAGGCGGCCGAACTGGACGGCGTCCGCTTCGACTTCGTACCGGCCCACCACTGGTCCAAGCGCAGCCTGACCGACACCTGCCGCACGCTGTGGGGCGGCTGGGTGCTCACCGGCCCCGACGGCAGGCGCCTGTACTTCGCCGGCGACACCGGGTACGGCCACTGGTTCGCCCGCATCGGCCGCCGCTACCCCGGCATCGACCTCGCCCTGCTCCCCATCGGCGCCTACGACCCCCGCTGGTGGCTCAGTGACGTGCACTGCGACCCGGAGGAGGCGGTGCGGGCCGCGCAGGACGTCGGCGCCCGGCGGATGGCCCCCATGCACTGGGGCACGTTCGTCCTCTCCGCCGAGCCGGTGCTGGAGCCGCTGACCCGTGTCCGCGCCGCCTGGCAGCGCGCGGGACTGCCCCGGGAGCACCTGTGGGACCTGCCGGTCGGCGGCTCCCGCGTGCTGGAGTGACCGCGGTCGGGGGAGGGCGCCGGGCGGCTACGCCTTCGCCGGCCCCCGCAGCCGCCGCCACAGGCTCGGCGCCACGCTGACCAGCACGGTCAGCGCGATCGCGGCGGCCACGCCCTCCCACGGCTGGTCGAACAGCGCGCCGCTGAGAATGCCGATCAGCTGGTACGTCACCGCCCAGGCCAGACAGGCGGGCAGGTTGCCGTGGGCGAACCGGCGCAGCGGCCACTCGGCCAGCAGACAGGCCAGCATCACCGGTATCCGCCCCGCCGGCACCAGCCGGGACAGCACCAGCACCGCCACGTCGTGGTCGGCGAGCTTCTCCTGCGCCTGCGCCAGCCGGTCCTCGGGCGCCCGGGACCGGATGGCCTCCAGCCAGCGCGAGCCGTTCTTCGAACCGACGCCGCGCCGGCCCAGCCAGTACAGCGCCATGTCCCCGCAGAACGCGGCCAGCGAGGCCGTCACGAACACCATCAGCATCGAGTACGGCAGCGTCTGGTGGGTCGCCACCACGGCCGCCGAACTGACCAGCGCTCCCGTCGGTACCACCGGCACCAGCGCCCCGATCAGTACCAGCAGGAACAGCGACGGATAGCCGAACGCCTGCTGCGTCGGCTCGGTCGGTATGCTCACCGCCGCGTCCAGCCAGCTCACCGCACGACCTCCACCCGCACGCTCTCGCCATGCCCCAGCCGGTGCACGGCCACCCCCGGCGCGCGCAGCGCCGACAGGCGCACGAACTCGTCGCCCGGCGTGTGGAACTCGTGGGGGCGCACGGCGTCCATCCCGATCGGCCAGTACGTGCCGTAGTGCACCGGCACCGCCGTGCGCGGCGCGAGCCGGGCCAGCGCCTCGGCCGCCCGCCCCGGGTCCAGGTGCTCCGGGCCGAGGTTGGGTCCCCAGCCGCCCACCGGCAGCAGGGCCGCGTCGACCGGCCCGACCTCCTTCTCCATGGCGTCGAACAGGCCGGTGTCCCCGGCGAAGTACGTCCGGGCCTCGCCCTCGACGACGTAGCCGAGGGCGGGGGAGCGCTGCCGTCCGATCGGCAGCCGCCGACCGTCGTGCCGGGCCGGCACCACCCGGATCCGCAGGTCACCCACCAGAACCTCGTCGCCGGGCGCCACCTCGGTCAGCTTCAGGTGCGCGAGCCGGCGCAGCCCCGGTACCGACCGGCGTACGCCCCGGGGCACGAGCAGGCGCGTGCCCGGGGCGAGCCGTGCGAGCGAGGGCACGTGCAGGTGGTCGGCGTGCAGATGGGACACCAGCGCCACGTCCGCGCGCCAGGCGTCCGGCGGCGGCACCGCGCCCCGGCGGCGGCGCAGGTGCGCGAGCCGGCGGGCGAACAGGGGGTCGGTCAGCACGCGTATGTCCGAGTCCTCGACCGTGCAGGTGGCGTGACCCCACCACGTGAGCTCCACCGGCACCTCATTGCCTCCTTCGCGCGACTCCCCGAAGCCTACGTCCAGGAGTAGGGTCGGCGGCGAAAACGGGAGGTGAGGGGGACATCATGGGTCTGGTGCGGGTGACGGCGATCGCGAGTCTGACGCCGCTGGAACAGTTGGACGACGACCCCTTCCTGGTCGATTCCCGCAGCCAGCACGCCATGTGCGCCCGCTGGGCCGCGGAGCACGGCTACGTCGTCGCCAGGGAACTGCTGGTACGCGGTCTGCGACCGGACCACGACGCGCTGTGGGACGGCGTCCGTCCCGGGCAGGACCTGTTCGTGGCGCCCAGCCGGCGGGTGCTGGAGAGTGCCCTTTCGTCCGTGGAGGAGTTCACCGCGGAGTGCGCGAGGCGCGGGGCCCGCGTCGAGACGGCCGGTCACGCCGAACCGTCCTACGACGCCCGGATGAAGGCGTGCGTCCACCGGAGACTGTCGATGCCGACGGCCGGGTACGACGGCCGCTGACCGCGCCGCGGGGTGTGAACCGGACCCGGGGGGACAAACAGGCGCTCCGGACCGTTGTGACAGGGTGGGGCGGGCCCGCGCCGAGAACGGGCCGGGACGTGAGGTGTGCGGAGCGTGGGTGCAGGGCGTTGGCGCCGGGTCGCCAGTCAGATCGGACGGAGTGTCGCGGTGTGGGCCGTGTCCACCGTCACCATGCTCGCGCTCGCCGGCATCCTCCCCGACTTCCGGCTCCAGTCGCCCGACGGTGACAGCGCCACCGACATCGCCGTCACCGCCGCGGTGGGGGCCGGCGCCTTCGGCCTGCTGTCCGCCCTGGTGTGGCCGCTGATGGTCCGGATGCTGCTGCTCGTGCCGGCGCTCGTCCTCGGGCTGCTGGTCTTCTTCCTCAACGGCGGACTGCTGCTCCTCGCGATCGACGTGAACCCGGCCGGGCGCGGCGGCGTCGCCCCCGAGACGGCGGTCGTGGTGGCCGCCGTCATGTCCGCGGTCGCCTCCGCCACCGGCGGTGCCCTGGCCGTGCGCGACGACGACGCCTACCGGCGCCGGCTGTACCGCCTCGCCGACCGCCGCCGCAGATCCGGCCCGCCCTGCCCGGCCGGCCCCGGCACCGTCTTCCTGCAACTGGACGGCGTCGGCCACGACGTCCTGCTGGACGCCGTGGACAGCGGCGCCATGCCCACCGTCGCCCGCTGGCTGGGCCGCGACGGCCGGTCCGCGACCCACCGGCTGGCCGTGTGGCACACCGACTGGTCCAGCCAGACCGGCGCCAGCCAGCTGGGCATCCTGCACGGCAGCAACCACGACGTCCCCGCCTTCCGCTGGTACGAGAAGGACAGCGGCGAGGTCGTGGTCTGCAACCGCCCGACCAGCGCCGCCGCACTGCAGCGCCGGGCCATCGAGCGCACCGGCGACGGCGGGCTGCTCACCTTCGACGGCGCCAGCCGCGGCAACCTGTTCGGCGGCGGCGCCGACGAACAGGCACTCGTGCTGTCCATCGCCACCCGGCGCCGCAGCCCGGAGACGCGTTCCCGCTCCGGCTACTTCGCCTACTTCTCCGACCCGGCCAACGCCGTGCGCACCGCGATGTCCTTCGTCGCCGAGGTGGGCCGGGAGATCGGCCAGTCCACCCGGGCCCGCCTGCACAAGGTCCGCCCCCGCGTCTCGCGCGGCGGCCTCTACCCCTTCGTCCGCGCCTTCGCGACCGTCGTCGAACGCGACGTGGTGGTCGCCGCGGTGATGGGCGACATGCTCGCCGGACGCACCGCCGTCTACGCCGACCTGGTGGCCTACGACGAGGTGGCGCACCACTCCGGACCGGCCGGCCGGGACGCCGCGAAGGTGCTCCGGCGCCTGGACCGGTGCCTCGCCCTGATCGAGACGGTCACCGAGCACGCTCCCCGCAAGTACCGCATCGTCGTCCTGTCCGACCACGGCCAGAGCCCCGGCGAGACCTTCCGCACCCGCTACGGCCTCACCCTCGGCGACCTGGTGCGGGCCGGCTGCGGATTGCCCGTGCCGCGCCGGGCCCAGCGCACCCGCAGCGGCGCCGAGGCGCGCAACACCGTACGGGCCGCCCTGCACCGCCCCGTCGAGGAGGGCGCGGAGCAGCAGCGCCCCGCCGACACCCCCACCGGCCGCCGCTCGGAACCGATCGTGCTGGCCTCGGGCAACCTGGGCCTGGTCTCCTTCCCGGACGTGCCGCACCGGATGACCCGGGAGGAGATCGACGCCCGCCACCCCGCGCTGCTGCCGACCCTCGCCAACCACCCCGGCGTCGGCTTCCTGCTGGTCCGCAGCGAGCGGCACGGCGGTGTGGTGCTCGGCGCGCGCGGCGCGGAGATCCCCCTGGACCGGCTCGACGAGGACCCCGGCCCGCTCGCCGTCTTCGGACCCGGCGCGGCCGACGCCGTCCGCCGCACGCACTCCTTCCCGCACACCGCCGACATCATGGTCAACTCCTTCCACGACCCGGTCGACGGCGAGGTCCTCGCCTTCGAGGAGCAGATCGGCTCCCACGGCGGACTCGGCGGCGCCCAGTCGCGCGCCTTCCTGCTGTCGCCGGCCGTGCTGTCCGCGCCGGTCGCCGAGGGCGAGGAGATCGTCGGCGCCGAACAGGTCCACCGGATCCTGCGCCGCTGGCTGCGGGAGTCGAACGGCCCGCAGGTACCCGTGGACGATTCACGGTCGAGGGCCGTCGACAGTGCACCTTTTCCCGTGGTGGGCGGGGTCGCGCAGGACAAAAGCGCCTGATTTGGAGCCATGGCGGACGGTGCCCGACCATGGGCGCCGTCCCGGCGATCCCGGGCACCAGTTCCAAGGAAGGCGCCCCACCCCATGCACGTCACCGGGACCGTCCCCCCACCGGCTCCGGACCCGCGGGAGACCCCCGCGGCCCCCGATCCCGCTCCCGGCAACGGCAGGCACGCCCGCCGCTTCGGGCTCCCCGTCGCCACCGCCCTGGTCATGGGCAACATCATCGGCGGCGGCATCTTCCTGCTCCCGGCCTCCGTCGCGCCCTTCGGCACCATCAGCCTGCTCGCCTTCGGCGTCCTGACCGTCGGCGCCATCGCGCTCGCCCTGGTCTTCGGCCGCCTCGCCGCACGCGACCCGCGCACCGGCGGCCCCTATGTCTACGCCCGCGAGGCCTTCGGCGACTTCGCCGGCTTCCTCGCCGCCTGGGCGTACTGGATCACCACCTGGGTGTCCAACGCGGCGCTCGCCGTCGCCGCCGTGGGCTACCTCGACGTGCTGATCCCGGTGAACGACCACCGCTGGACCGCCTGCCTGGCCGCGCTCGTCGTCCAGTGGCTGCCGGCGCTCGCCAACTTCGCCGGCACCCGGTACGTGGGGGCCGTCCAACTGGTGGCCACCGTGCTCAAGTTCGTGCCGCTGCTGCTGGTCGCGGTCGGCGGACTGTTCTTCTTCGACCCGGACAACCTCGGCCCGTTCAACGCGAGCGGCGGCAGCGGCGTCGGAGCGGTCACCGCCGCCGCCGCGATCCTGCTCTTCTCCTACCTCGGGGTGGAGTCCGCCGCCGTCAGCGCGGGCGAGGTCAAGGACCCCCGCCGCACGGTCGGCCGGGCCACCGTCATCGGCACCGCGGGCGCCGCCCTCGTCTACCTGCTGGGCACCCTCGCGGTCTTCGGCACGGTCTCCCACGACCGCCTGGTGACCTCCACCGCGCCCTTCTCGGACGCCGTGAACGCCATGTTCGGCGGCGCCTGGGGCGGCTGGGCCGTGGCGCTCGCCGCCCTGGTGTCGATGACCGGCTGCCTCAACGGCTGGACGCTGCTCAGCGCCCAGACCCCCTACGCCGCCGCGCAGGACGGGCTCTTCCCCGCCGCGTTCGCCCGCAGGCGGCGCGGGGTGCCGACGGTCGGCGTCGGCGTCACCGTCGTCCTCGCCTCCCTGCTCACCGTGTACAACTACACGTCGGGCTCGGCGAAGGTCTTCGAGATCCTCGTCCTCGTCACCACCTTCACGGCGACCGTGCCCTACCTCCTGGCCACCGCCGCCCAGCTCTTCCACCTGGTCTCCGGACAGGGCGAGAAGGTCGACCGGGCCCGCCTCGTACGGGACGGCGTGATCGCGTCCGTCGCGGCTGCCTTCTCGCTGTGGCTGGTCGCGGGCGCCGGCTACGCGGCGGTCTACCAGGGCGTGCTCTTCCTCTTCGCCGGCGTGCTGGTCCACGCGGTGATGGCGGCCCGCCGGCGGCGTGCGGAGGCACGGACCGCACCGTGACCCGGCCGCACGGCAGGGCACGGGCACACCCGTCGGGTCCCCACCGCAGGGTTCCCGCGGTGGGGACGGCCGCCGTTCACGGTCCGGCGGGCCGGTGTTCCGCGTGCGCCGGGCCGGAGTGTGATCGGATGGGGGCGGGAACCCGGGCACGGGCTACCACCGCCCCAGTACAGCAAGAGAATTCGAGAGGACTCCGCCGTGGCAACCACGCGCTCCGCACACACCGTCTGGGAAGGCAACCTGCTCGAGGGCAACGGTGTCGTCACCTTCGACTCGTCCGGCATCGGCGAGCAGCCGGTGTCGTGGCCCTCGCGTGCCGAGCAGGCCAACGGGAAGACCAGCCCGGAAGAGCTCATCGCCGCCGCCCACTCCAGCTGCTTCTCCATGGCGCTGTCGCACGGCCTGGCCGGCGCCGGCACCCCTCCCACCAAGCTCACCACCTCCGCCGACGTCACCTTCCAGCCCGGTGAGGGCATCAAGGGCATCCACCTCACCGTGGAGGGCACCGTCCCCGGCCTCGACAACGACGCGTTCGTCGCCGCCGCCGAGGACGCCAAGAAGAACTGCCCGGTCAGCCAGGCCCTGACCGGCACCACCATCACCCTCACGGCGAAGCTGGCCTAGCCGGTCAGGAGCCCGCGCGCTCCCAGCCCCGCCGGTCCGGGCGCGGCCCCAGCTGCCTGGGGTCGCGCGACCGGTAGACCACGTACGGCCGGGTCAGGTACTGCAGGGGCGCGCTGAACATGTGCACGAGCCGGGTGTAGGGCACCAGGGCGATCAGCACCATCCCGATCACCGCGTGCACGTGGTACAGCACCGGCACGCCCTCCATCAGCTCCACCTTCGGGTTCAGCACGAACAGGCTGCGGGCCCAGGGAGCGATGGTGCTGCGGTAGTCGTAGCCGTCGCCCGAGGTGTCCGAAAGTTTGGCGATCATGCCCAGGACGATGGCGCCGACCAGGAAGACGTACATGAACTTGTCGTTGGCCGTGGTGGCGCGGAAGACGGGCGCCTTGGTGCGGCGCCGGTAGACCAGCATCCCGATCCCGGCCACCGTCAGCACGCCGGCCAGGGTGCCGCCGTACAGCGAGAACAGGTGGTAGGCGTGCTCGCTGACGCCGGCCCACTCCGTCCAGGAGGCCGGGACGAACAGGCCGATGAGATGGCCGACCAGCACGAACAGGATGCCGTAGTGGAACACCGGCGAGGCGATGTTGAGGAGCTTCGACTCGTAGACCTGGGAGGAGCGGGTCGTCCAGCCGAACCGGTCGTAGCGGTGCCGCCAGAGGAGGCCGGCGATCAGCAGGGCGAAGGCGGCGTAGGGCAGGACTCCCCAGAGGAAGACGTTCATCGGCGTGCTCCGGTCGAGGCGGGCGGCAGGGTGGCGCACACCGCGTCCAGGACGCACGCGTAGGGCGTCCCGAACGCGGTCAGCCGGGAACGGAGTCGGTCCAGGGCCTCGCGGTGCTCCGTGAGCATGCCGATGTCGCCGGTGCGGGAGGCGAACTCCAGGACCGCCGGGAGGAAGTCGGGGAGTTCCTCGCCGGTGAACTCCAGGCCGTGGGCGCGGTACAGCTCCTTGAAGCGCACCAGGGACATCCCGCGGTTGCGGGTGTCGCCGTCGGTCCACCAGCTCAGGTACAGGCTGTGCCGGTTCTTGAAGTCGAAGACCTCCACGTAGTGCGCCTGGAGGTCGCCCTGCGACGTCACGGCCGCGTGGTCGGTGAAGCCGCGCAGCGGGGGCGCGGCCTCGCGCAGCAGCGGCAGCCGGGCGCGGAAGTCGTCGTCGGGATACGTCAGACAGAGCGCCGCGGCCTGGTACAGCACCTCGAACCCGGGCATCGGATCAGACCTCCCTCTCGTCGTCCGCGGTCTGCCGCCGGCGCAGGACGTGGAAGTTCTCCACCGGCACCAGCGGCAGCCGCCGGCGTCCCGAGTCCTGGCCGAAGGGGCCGTCGCCGCCCATGCCGGGCCCGCCTTCGGTGTCCAGGCTGCACGTGTCCGGCAGGGCCGACGCCTCCAGCCGGTGCGCGTCTCCCACGGCGGCCGTCGGGATCACGTACCGCTCCTCGTACTTGGCGATGGCCAGCAGCCGGTACATGTCCTCGATCTCCTGGGCGCTCATGCCGACGCCCGTGGCGACGGCCGGGTCGGGGGCCTCGCCGAGGTTGATCGCCCGCATGTGGGCGCGCATCGCCGCCAGTTTCTCCAGCGACGCCCGCACCGGCCCGGTGTCGCCCGCCGTGAAGACCTCGGCCAGGTACTCCAGCGGGATGCGCAGCGTGTCGATCGCGCCGAAGAGGTTGCCCGCGTCCTCGCCGTCGTGCCCGGTCTCCGTGAGGGCGTCCACCACCGGCGACAGCGGGGGGATGTACCAGACCATCGGCATGGTGCGGTACTCCGGATGCAGCGGCAGCGCCACCCGGTACCTGCTCACCAGGGCGTGCACGGGGGAGCGCCGGGCCGCCTCGATCCAGTCGAAGGGGATGCCCGCCTCCTCCGCGGCCCGCCGCACCGCCGGGTCCTGAGGGTCGAGGAAGACGCCCAGCTGGGCCTCGTACAGCCCCTGTTCGTCCGGGGTCTCGGCGGCCTCGGTCACCTTGTCGGCGTCGTAGAGCACGACCCCCAGGTATCTGAGCCGTCCCACGCAGGTCTCCGAGCAGACCGTGGGCTGGCCCGCCTCGATGCGCGGGTAGCAGAAGGTGCACTTCTCGGCCTTGCCGGTGCGGTGGTTGAAGTACACCTTCTTGTACGGGCATCCGGTCACGCACATCCGCCAGCCCCGGCAGCGGTCCTGGTCGACCAGGACGATGCCGTCCTCCGAGCGCTTGTACATCGCCCCGGACGGGCAGGAGGCCACGCACGACGGGTTGAGGCAGTGCTCGCAGATGCGCGGCAGGTAGAACATGAAGGTCTCTTCGTAGGCGAAGCGCACCTTCTCCGAGGCCTGCCGCCGCGTGCGCTCCACCATCGGGTCCAGGTCGCCGTAGGCGGGGGCGCCGCCCAGGTCGTCGTCCCAGTTCGAGGACCAGCCGATCTTCATCGGCTTGCCGTCGAGCTGGGAGACGGGCCGGGCGACGGGGTAGTCGGAGCCGAGCGGGGCGTCGGTGAGGTTCTTGTAGTCGTACGTCCAGGGCTCGTAGTAGTCCTTGATCTCCGGCAGCTTCGGGTTGGAGAAGATCCCGGCGAGCTTCTTCAGCCGGCCGCCCGCCTTGAGCCTCAGCGCGCCCCGCCGGTTCAGCTCCCAGCCGCCCCGCCACTTCTCCTGGTCCTCGTAGCGGCGGGGGTAGCCCTGTCCGGGGCGGGTCTCGACGTTGTTGAACCAGACGTACTCCATGCCCCGCCGGTTGGTCCACGCCTGCTTGCAGGTGACCGAGCAGGTGTGGCAGCCGATGCACTTGTCGAGGTTCATGACCATGGCGACCTGGGCCATCGGGCGCATCAGTACTCGACCTCCTGGCTGCGGCGGCGGATCACGGTGACCTCGTCGCGCTGGTTGCCCGTCGGGCCGAGGTAGTTGAACGCCCAGGACAACTGGGCGTAGCCGCCGATGAGATGGGTCGGCTTGAGGATCAGCCGGGTGAGCGAGTTGTGGATGCCGCCGCGCATGCCGGTCGTCTCGGCGAGCGGAACGTTGACCGTGCGTTCCTGGGCGTGGTGCATGTACACCGTGCCGGGTGGCATGCGGTGCGAGACGATCGCCCGGGCCACGACCACGCCGTTGCGGTTGACCGCCTCGATCCAGTCGTCGTCGGCGACCCCGATCGCGTCCGCGTCCTGCGCCGACATCCAGACGGTCTGGCCGCCGCGGGACAGCGCCAGCATGAACAGGTTGTCCTGGTACTCGGAGTGGATGGACCACTTGTTGTGCGGGGTGAGGTAGCGGACCGTCACCTCGCGGTGCCCGTCGGGGCCGAGCCGCGGCTCGCCGAACAGGCGGTTCATGTCCAGCGGCGGCCGGTACACGGGCAGTGCCTCGCCCAGCTCGTGCATCCAGTCGTGGTCGAGGAAGAAGTGCTGCCGGCCGGTGAGGGTGTGCCAGGGCTTGAGGTGCTCGGTGTTGAGCGTGAACGCCGTGTACCGGCGCCCGCCGGCCTCACTGCCCGACCACTCCGGAGAGGTGATCACCGGCACGGGCGCCGCCTGCGTGTCCGCGTACGTGATCCGCTTGCCCTCGTGCTCGGCGGCGAGGTGGGCCATCTCCTGCCCCGTCCTCGCCTCCAGCGTGTGAAAGCCCTGCACGGCAAGGCGGCCGTTGGTCGTGCCGGACAGGGCCAGGACGGTGTCGGCGGCCTTCACCGCCGTGTCCAGCGCCGGGCGCCCGTCGGCCGGGCCGCCGCGCACCGCCCCGTTCATGTGCCGCAGCCGCTCCACCTCCTCGTCCGGCCTCAGGGTGATGCCCTTGGCCGGCAGGCCCTTGCCCTCCACCAGCGGCCCCAGCGCCGCGAACTTCGCGCCGATCGCCGTGTAGTCCCGCTCGACGACGACGAGGTTCGGCATGGACTTCCCCGGCTCGGGGTCGCACTCCCCGCGCCGCCAGTCCCGTACCACCCCGCCCGGCTGGGCGATCTCGCCCGGGGTGTCGTGCTGGAGCGGCGCCGCCACCAGGTCCTTGCGCACGCCGAGATGGCCGACGGCCAGCTCGCTCAGCTTCTCCGCGAGCACCTTGAACGTGTCGAAGTCGGTCCGCGTCTGCCACGGCGGGTCCACCGCCGGGGAGAAGGCGTGCACGTAGGGGTGCATGTCCGTGCTGGACAGGTCGTGCTTCTCGTACCAGGTCGCGGCGGGCAGCACCACGTCGGACAGCAGGGTCGACGAGGTGTGCCGGAAGTCCAGCGACAGCAGCAGGTCGAGCTTCCCCTCGGGCGCCTCGTCGTGCCACACCACGTCCCGCGGGCGCTCGTGGGGCGCGGCCTCCTCGGCGCGCAGCGAGGAGTGGGTGCCCAGCAGGTGCTTGGTGAAGTACTCGGCGCCCTTGGCCGACGAACCGAGCAGGTTGGCCCGCCACAGGGTCAGGATGCGGGGCCAGTTCCCCGGCGCGTCCGGATCCTCGCAGGCGAACTTCAGGGTGCCCGCGCGCAGTTCGGCCACCGCGCCCGCCACCGGATCGCCGAAGGCCTCGCCCAGCTCCAGCGGATTGCGGTCGAAGGTCGGGTACGAGGGCATCCACCCGGTGCGCGCCGACAGCGCGAGGCAGTCCGCGCCCGTCATCCCCTCGAACCGTCCCTCGCCCAGCGGCGAGGCCAGGACGTCGGCGCCGAAGCGGTCGTAGCGCCACTGGTCGGTGTTGAGGTACCAGTACCCGGTGCCGATCATCTGGCGCGGCGGGCGCGACCAGTCCGACGCGGCGGCCAGCGTCGCCCAGCCGGTCACCGGACGGCACTTCTCCTGGCCCACGTAGTGCGCCCAGCCGCCGCCGTTGCGGCCCTGGCAGCCGGTGAGCTGGAGCAGGGCCAGGAAGGCCCGGTAGATCGTCTCGGAGTGGAACCAGTGGTTGGTGCCCGCGCCCATCAGGATCATGCAGCGCCCCCGGGAGCGCTCGGCGGTCCGCGCGAACTCCCGGGCGATGCGCACACAGGCCGCCGCCGGGACCGAGGTGTGCGTCTCCTGCCAGGCCGGGGTGCCGGGGGCGTCCGCGTCCTCGTACGACGCCGCCCAGTCGCCCGGCACCCCGGGGCGCGCCACGCCGTACTGGGCCAGCAGCAGGTCGAAGACGGTCGTCACCAGCGGTCCGGTCGCCCCGCCCAGCCGTGTCGCCGGCACACCCCGCCTCAGCACGTCCCCGCGGCCCTGCGCGTGCGGGCCGCCCTCGGTGTCGAAGCGGGGGAGCAGCACCTCGACGCCCGAGGCCATCTCGTGGCCGTGCAGACTCAGCCGCGGGCGCACCTCGCCCAGGTCGAGGTTCCACTTCCCCTGGTCCGCCTCGTTCCAGCGGAAGCCCAGCGAGCCGTTCGGGACCACCGCGCGGCCCGACGCCTCGTCCAGCACCACCGTCTTCCAGCGGGCGTCCTCGCCCTCCTGCCCCAGGTCGGCCGCGCGCAGGAACTTCGCCGGGACGTACGCCCCGTCCCGCTCGGTCAGCGTCACCAGGAACGGCAGGTCGGTGAAGCGGCGGACGTAGTCGTCGAAGAAGGGCGTCGTGCGGTCGACGAAGAACTCCTTGAGGACCACGTGCCCCATGCCGAGGGCCAGCGCGGCGTCCGTGCCCGGGTGCGGGTGCAGCCACTGGTCGGCGAACTTGGTGTTGTCGGCGTAGTCGGGCGACACGACCACGACCTTCTGGCCCCGGTAGCGGGCCTCCGCCATCCAGTGGGCGTCCGGGGTGCGGGTGACGGGGACGTTGGAGCCCCACATGATCAGGTACGCCGCGTCCCACCAGTCGCCGGACTCCGGGACGTCCGTCTGGTCGCCGAAGACCTGCGGGGACGCGACGGGAAGGTCGGCGTACCAGTCGTAGAACGACAGCATCGGGGCGCCGATGAGGGAGTGGAAGCGGGCGCCCGCCGCGTGCGACACCATCGACATCGCCGGGATGGGGGAGAAGCCCGCGATGCGGTCCGGCCCCTGGCTGCGGATGGTGTGGACGTGGGCCGCGGCGACCATCTCGACGGCCTCGTCCCAGTGCGCCCGCACCAGGCCCCCCTTGCCGCGCGCCCGCTGGTAGCGCCGTCGCCGCTCCGGGTCGCCCTGGATGTCGGCCCAGGCCAGCACCGGGTCCGACAGGCGTGCCTTCGCCTCCCGGTACATCTCCAGCAGCACCCCGCGCACGTACGGGTAGCGCACCCGGGTCGGCGAGTACGTGTACCAGGAGAACGCCGCGCCCCGGGGACAGCCGCGCGGCTCGTACTCCGGGCGGTCCGGGCCGACCGAGGGATAGTCCGTCGCCTGGGTCTCCCAGGTGATGATGCCGTCCTTGACGAACACGTTCCAGCGGCACGAACCGGTGCAGTTCACGCCGTGCGTGGAGGTCACCACCTTGTCGTGGCTCCAGCGGTCCCGGTAGAACGCGTCCGACTCCCGGCCGCCGACCAGCCCGATGCTGTGCAGGTCGGGGGCGGAGGTACCGGGCCGGAAGAACCGCCCCGCGCGCAGCAGGGCCGCGCCCGGCTCGGTCGGCGGTGTCCGCGTGTCGGTCACGTGCGCTGCTCCCTCGATCGCCCGGGTCCTGCCTTTCCGAACCTAGGGGCGGGTGCGGGAGCGCACCTGTTCGCGGGGCCCGTACGGGTCAGGGGGCCGATGGGGGGAGCGGTCAGACCTTGCGCGCGACTCCCGCGTACACCGGCACGACACCCTCCGCCTGGACCGCCACGTCCTGGGAGTCGGGCCGCCATCCGGTGACCGGGATGACGCCGGGGCCCAGCAGCTCCAGCCCGTCGAAGAAGCGCGAGAACTCGCCCAGCGAGCGCGGGTGGAACGGCGTGCCGCTCCGCGTGAAGAGAGCGGCGGCACGGCCCACCGCCTCGGGGTTCAGATCCGGCGTGACCTGGGACAGGACCAGGTGGCTGCCGGGTGCGAGGGCGTCGACGTACCGCCGCAGCAGGCCGTGGACGTCGTCGCCGTCGGCCGCGTCGTCGAGGTAGTGCGTCAGGGCCACCAGCGACAGCGCGACGGGCCGTGAGAGGTCCAGCGACTCGCCGGCCAGCCGCAGGATCGTGTCCGGGTCCCGGACATCCGCGTGGACGTAGTCGGTGGAGCCCTCCGCCGACCCGTGCAGCAGCGCCTCGGCGTGCCGCAGGACGATCGGGTCGTTGTCGGCGTAGACCACGCGCGCCTCGGGGGCCACGGCCTGCGCCACCTGGTGCAGGTTCGGCTCCGTGGGGATACCGGTGCCGATGTCCAGGAACTGGCGGATGCCGGCCTCGGCGAGCGTACGGACGGCCCGGTGCATGAACCGGCGGTTGGCGCGGGCCCCGCGGACCGCCGTGTCGTCCGCGGCGAGGATCCTGCGGGCCAGCTCCTCGTCCACCGGGTAGTTGTCCTTGCCGCCCAGCCACCAGTCGTAGACCCGGGCCGGATGGGGGCGGCTGGTGTCGAGGGGGGCGGCGTCGGGTCCGGTCATGCGGTGTCGTCTCCTCGGGGCCGGGGTGGGGAAGGGAGTCGGGGGCGCGGGGTCAGTGGTACTCGCGGTACTCGCGCAGGATCTTCTCGGTGCGCTGGGTCGAGGCGGCACGCGCCGTCATGTGGTCCAGGACCTCCAGGTGCGCGGAGACCTCCGTACGGGAATCCAGATACAGGGCGCCCGTCAGGTACTCGGTGAACACCATGTCGGGCAGCTCCGGCTCGCCGAACCGGAACAGCGTGAACGGCGCGTACGTCCCGGGATGCGGGCCGTCCTCGAACTCGGCGACCTGGAGTGTCACCCGGTCCCGGACGGAGAACTCCAGCAGCTTGTCCAACTGCTCGCGCATCACCCGCCCGTCGGTGCTCACCGGGCGCCGCAGCACCGTCTCGTCCATCACCACCCACAGGTGGGGCGGGTCCGCGCGCTCCAGCAGCCGCTGGCGCTCCATGCGCAGGGACACGTGCCGCTCGACCGCGTCCCCTCCCGAGTTCCCGATGGTGCCCGCCTCCAGGACCGCGCGTGCGTAGTCCTCGGTCTGCAGCAGCCCGGGCACGAAGTGGGGCTCGTAGGACCGGACGATCCGCGCGGCGCCCTCCAGGCTCACGTACATGCTGAACCAGTCCGGCAGCACGTCGTGGTACCGCTGCCACCAGCCGGGCTGGTTCGCCTCCTCGGCCAGGGCGACGAAGGCCGACACCTCGGCCGCGGGCACTCCGTACGCCGTCAGCAGTATCTGGACGTACGGTATTTTCAGCGCGACCTCGGCCGTCTCCATGCGCCGCACGGTCGCCGGTGCCACCCGGAGCACCTGGGCGGCCTCCTCTCGCCTGAGACCCGCCCTCTCCCGCAGTTCCTGCAACCGCCTGCCCAGGACCACCTGGCCCACTGTGGGTGCGGCCCGCCGCTCACTCACGCCACGCCTCCCCAACGCGCCCAAGTCACACCGCAGTCTGTCATGTACCCCCGTGGCCCTCACAAGGGGAAGCCGTGAACCGACGTCATGACCCGGCGGGTAATCGACCGGGCGCGGTCCGGACGGGATCGTTGGGTTCACCGGGTTCCGGGCCGGCGCACTCCGGCCCGGAACCCGGCTCCCACAGCCTTGTCCGACCCGACGGAGGGTGACTCGCCATGTCCACGAACCAGATCGCCGCACTCGCCCGGACCGCCGAGCCGCAGCTGGCGCTGCGCCGCTTCCTGGCGCTGGACGCGGCGGTGACCGGCGGCAACGCCGTCGCCTACCTCACGCTCTCCGGGCCCCTGGGCCGCTTCCTCGGCGTCGGCTCCGGGCTGCTGCTCACGATCGGCGCGTTCCTGGCCGTGTACGCCGGGTGCGTCGCCCTGCTGGCCGCGCGCCCCGCGCCGCCGGCCGCCTGGGTGCGGGCCGTCGTGGAGGCCAACCTCGCCTGGACGGTGCTCAGTCTCGCCGCCCTCGCCCTCTGGCTCGCGCCCACCACGGCCGGGGCGGTGTGGACGGTGCTCCAGGCCCTCGTCGTCGCCGGCTTCGGGCTGCTCCAGCACGTCGCCCTGAAGCAGCGTCAGGACAGCAGTGTGTGAAGGTACTTGACCGTCGCCGGGTCGGCCGGGAGCAGCGTCTCGATGGCCAGCTCGGCGACCGTCACGTCCATCGGGGTGTTGAAGGTGGAGATGGACGAGATGAACGACAGGGTGCGCCCCTCGTGCTCGATCTGCATCGGCAGCGCGAAGTACGGCACCGGTTCGGCCGGCTCCCCGCCCTGGGCGGTGTCCGGCACCGGGTACGCCGCGACCTCCTCGTACAGCGCCCGCAGCGGTTGTGAACGGTGCAGGGCGATCTGACGGCGCATCTGCTCCAGCAGGTGCCCGCGCCACTCGCGCAGGTTACGGATGCGCGGCGCCAGTCCCTCGGGGTGCAGGGTCAGCCGCATGGCGTTGAGCGGCGGTTCCAGCAGGTGCCCCGGGAGGCCGTCCATCAGCATCGCGATGCCCCGGTTGGCGGCCAGCACCTGGTACGTCGCGTCGACGACCAGCGCCGGATACGGCTCGTACCCCCGGATCAGCCGCTCCATGCCCTCGCGCAGGGCGTCCAGCGCCGGGTCGTCCAGGGGCGTCTCCGGGTAGTGCGGGGCGTAACCGGCGGCCAGCAGCAGCGCGTTGCGCTCGCGCACCGGGACCTCCAGGTGCTCCGCGAGGCGCAGCACCATCTCCTCGCTCGGCCGCGAACGGCCCGTCTCGACGAAGCTGATGTGCCGGGCGGAGGAGCCGGCGCGCAGCGCCAGCTCGAGCTGGCTGACCCGCCGCCGCTCCCGCCAGGCCCGCAGCAGCGGGCCCACGCCCTGGGCGGTGGGTGCGGCGGTGGACGTGAGTGCGGTCATACGCCGAACGGTAGTCGACACGGAAGCGCGCCGGGGCCCCGCCGACGCCGTCGACCGGGGTGCGGGAAGCCGCGCCGTGGCAGGCTGGAACCGTAGCCGCCACCCACGCGTGAGGAGCACAGCCCATGCCCGCCGTACCGCTGTCGCAGCAGGAGATCGAGGAGCGGCTGACCGAGCTGCCGGGCTGGTCCCTCGACGAGGGACGCCTCACCCGCTCCTACCGGCTCGGCTCTCATTTCGCGGCGACCGCGATGGTCGTCCACGTCGCCCAGGTGCAGGAGGAGCTCGACCACCACTCCGACCTGACCCTCGGCTACGACACGGTCTCCCTGGCCGTGCACACCCACAGCGCGGGCGGAGCCGTCACCGAGAAGAACGTCCAGCTCGCCCGCAGGGTGGAGGACCTGGCCGCCGGCCATGGGGCACACTGACGGACGTGCTCGACTACGACAAGGAAGCGGAACGGTACGACGCCTCCCGCGGTGGCGAGCCCCGGGCCGCGGCCGCCGCCGAGGCCGTACTGAGCCTCGTACCGCCGCGGGCGCGCAGCCTGCTCGACGTCGCCTGCGGCACCGGCATCGTCACCCGGCGCCTGGCCGCCGGACGGGACGGCCTGCGGGTGACCGGCGCCGACCTCGCCCCCACCATGGCCCGTTACGCCGCCGCCCGGCTGCCCGGTGCCGTCGTCCTGGCCGACAGCCGCCGACTGCCCTTCCGTGACAGGGAGTTCGACGCCGTCACCAGCGTCTGGCTGCTGCACCTGGCCGGTGGCGCCGACGACGTGCGGGCCGTCGTCGGGGAATGCGCCCGCGTCCTGCGGCCCGGCGGGGTCTACGTGACGACGGTAGACAAGGGCGCCTCGCACAACGTGGGCAGCGACATCGACGCCGTGCTCGCCTCCCGCCCGCCGAGCACCGCCCACGACACCGCCGGGCAGGTCGAGAGCTACGCCCGCGCGCACGGCCTGGTACCCGCGGGGTCCACCCGCTTCACCGGCCACGGTCAGGGGCGCAGCCCCCGCCGTACCATCGCCGACCTGCGACGCGGCTGGTTCGTCACGCTGCCACCGGGCGACCCGCGCGCGGAGCACTTCGCCGCCGGGCTCGCGGACCTCCCCGACCAGGACCGGCCCCGGCCCGACCCCGTCTTCACCCTGCGGGCGTTCGCGAAGCCACGGGCCCGGGGCGGCAACCCCGGCGTGCCGGGCGGCGACTGAGAGGCGGAACTCATCCGTCCTCCAGGAGGTTGGTCCCGTGAGGCACCCCCACACGATCCGCAGACGCCCCCGCGCCCTGGCCGCCGGCCTCGTCGCCGCAGGACTGCTCGGCGCCGGCCTGACGACGCTCACCACCGACACCGCCGAGGCCGCCACGGCGCGGCAGGTCGAGGCCCTCGACCGGGGCGTGGTCAGCGTCCACACCGGTGACGGGAACCTGGTCGGCTGGCGCTGGCTCGGCACCGACCCGGACAACGTCTCGTTCAACGTCTACCGGGCCGGTACGAAGGTCAACTCCGCGCCGGTCACCGGCACCACCACCTTCTTCCACGCCGGCGCGCCCTCCCACGCCGACTACACCGTCCGTGCCGTGGTGAACGGCACGGAGCAGGGCGACTCGGTGCACGCGATCCAGTTCAGGGCCGGCTACAAGGACGTGCCCCTCAGTCCTCCCGCCGGCGGCACGACCCCCGACGGCGTCTCCTACACCTACGAGGCCAACGACGCCTCCGTCGGCGACCTCGACGGTGACGGCGCGCTCGACCTCGTCCTCAAGTGGCAGCCGACCAACGCCAAGGACAACTCCCAGTCCGGGTACACCGGCAACACGATCGTCGACGGCGTCAAGCTCGACGGCACCCGGCTGTGGCGCGTCGACCTGGGCCGCAACATCCGGTCCGGCGCCCACTACACGCAGTTCCAGGTCTACGACTACGACGGCGACGGCAGGGCCGAGGTCGCCATGAAGACGGCCGACGGCACGAAGGACGGCACCGGCGCGGTGGTCGGCAGTGCCTCGGCCGACCACCGCAACTCCTCCGGCTACATCCTCTCCGGCCCCGAGTACCTGACCATGTTCGACGGCCGCACCGGCAGGGCCATGGGCACCGTCGACTACGTCCCCGCCCGGGGCACCGTCTCCTCATGGGGCGACTCCTACGGCAACCGCGTCGACCGCTTCCTGGCGGGCACGGCCTACCTGGACGGCTCCCGCCCCTCCCTGATCATGGCGCGCGGCTACTACACGCGCTCGGTGATCGCCGCCTGGGACTGGCGGGGCGGGGCCTTCACCCGCCGCTGGACCTTCGACACCAACTCCTCCACCAACGCCGGCAAGGGCTACGACGGCCAGGGCAACCACCAGTTGTCCGTCGCCGACGTCGACGGTGACGGCAGGGACGAGATCGTGTACGGCGCCATGGCCGTCGACGACAACGGCAACGCCCTGTGGACCACGAGGAACGGCCACGGCGACGCCATGCACGTCGGCGACCTCGATCCGTCGCGTGCGGGCCTGGAGGAGTTCAAGGTCGACGAGGACAGCTCGAAGCCCTCCTCCTGGATGGCGGACGCGCGCACCGGTCAGATCCTCTGGGCCACCGGTGCGAGCGGCGACAACGGCCGCGGCGTCGCCGCCGACATCTGGTCCGGCAGCGCGGGCGCCGAGTCCTGGTCGTCGGCCGAGAGCGGCATCCGCAACCCGAAGGGCACGGTGGTGAACAGCCGCAAGCCCTCCAGCGCCAACTTCCTGTCCTGGTGGGATGGCGACCCCGTCCGCGAACTCCTCGACGGCACCCGGGTCGACAAGTACGGCACCTCCGGCGACACCCGCCTGCTCACCGGCTCCGGCGTCGCGTCCAACAACGGCACGAAGGCCACCCCGGTCCTCGCCGGCGACCTCCTCGGCGACTGGCGCGAGGAGGTCGTCTGGCGGACCGCCGACAACACGGCCCTGCGCATCTACTCCACCCCGCACGACACGGACCGCAGGATCACGACCCTGCTCCACGACCCCCAGTACCGCACGGCCCTGGCCTGGCAGAACACCGCCTACAATCAGCCCCCGCACCCGAGCTTCTTCATCGGCGGCGGGATGGCCACGGCACCCAGGCCCACCGTGTTCACGCCCTGACCCGCCGAGCCGGGCAGGGGACGCCCGCCGATCCTCCGAGCCGGGCCGCTGCGCGGCCTCGGTGAGCGGTCGCCGCGGCGCAGCGATGTCAGTGGCACCTCGTAGGCTGCACTCATCCATCAGCCCCTGCCGGCGCTGAGCTGGAGCGGCCCCGTCCGGTCACGCGGGCGGGGCCCGCTGCCGTCCGGGTGCATCCGCAGGCCGGGCGCAGGGAGAAGGACGGGGTGAGGGCTCATCCTCGGGACCCTCGCCGCCCCCGGTGACCCGGCGGAATCACCACCGGGGGCGGCCTCAGCCGTGCGGCCCCGGACCAGGCTTCTCGCCGGCCGGTCGGTCAGCGTGCCGAGGGGCTGCGAACCGCCGACGGGCGAGAAGCCGATCCGGATCGAGGCCGCCCCCGACTTCGAGTCGGAGACGGCGATCTTCACGGGCCGGGTCAGCCGGCGACCGAGCACTTCCCGCCCGCCACCTCGAAGACGGACGGCACCGCGTTCGTCCCCGACCAGCTCCCCGTGAAGCCGAAGTTCACCGAGGCGCCGGGGGCCACGTTGCGGTTCCAGTCGACGTTCCTCGCCGTCACCGTGGTGCCCGACCGGGAGTGCTCGGCGTTCCACATCTGGGTCACCCGCTGGCCGTTCGCGAAGGGCCAGCCGAGGGACCAGCCCGTCCAGGGGGCCGTACCGGTGTTGGTGAGCCGGACGTCCGCCTGGAAGCCGCCGGACCACTGGTTGGTGATCGTGTACGTCACCGCGCAGGCGGCCGTCGGCGTCGGGTCGGGGCCGGGACCGGTGCCGGCCGTGTCGCCGTAGACGACGCCCCGGCCGTTGGTCGCCACGTACACCCGCCCGTACACCCGCGGGTCACCGGTGATGGCGGCCCCGGTCCAGCCCCACTGGTGGGCGTCGTCGTTGACGCGGGTCCAGGTGGCGCCCTGGTCGGTGGAGCGGAAGATGCCGCGGACACCGCCGATCTTCGCACTGGTGTAGAGGGTCTGGTAGGAGGCGCCCGGCGCCGCCTTGCCGAAACCGATCGTGTCGGCCGCCTCGACGTTCGGGAGCCCGGTGAAGGTCGCACCGCCGTCCGTCGAGTGCCACAGGCCGTACGGCCCGTCCGGCGCGCCCCCGGCCAGCCACACGTCGCCCTCGCCGCCCGGCAGGGCCTTGAAGCGGACGCTGTCACCGGCGGGCAGGCCGGTCGCCGCCGACGCGGTGAAGGTCGCTCCGCCGTCCTTGCTGACGTAGAACGTGCCGGACTTGAAGCCGTAGAAGGTCTTCGGGTCCACCCGGTCGGACTCGACCACCGCGCCGGCCGGGATGCCGCTCGACGCCTGCCAGGACGTGCCGAAGCCCGTCGTGTGGTGCACCCCGGTGCCCTCGGGGCTCCACACGAAGCGGCTGCCGTCCGCGCCCGCCGCGACCGTGCCGCCGCCGCTCACCCCCGCCGGGTCGGTCCCGCCGAACCAGGTGGCGCCGTTGTCCGTCGAGAACGCGATGTGCGGGCCGGAGTCCAGGTTGCCCGCCCGGACGACCGTGTCCGGCTTCGCCTCCGCGAAGTCCAGGCTCGTGGAGGAGGTGAAGTTCGGGGAGGTGAACATCATCGAGGGGACCTCGGTCAGGCTCGTGTGCCGGAAGCCGCCGACGTCACCCAGCGCGCTGAGCAGCGGGGCCCCGGAGGGCGGAGAGGCCAGGTCGTTGACCGCCGTCTCCTCCAGGCCGCGCACCATCGGTTCGATGGCGAACTTGCCGCCCGAGTCCCAGTTCGTGAGGTTCTCCGTGCCGTAGATCGTCGCTCCCGTCCCGTACATCATCCGGTCCGGGTCGAACGGGTCGATCTCCAGTGCCTCCGTCATCCAGCCCAGCTTCGGCGTCTGCTCGGGCGGCGTCGGGTTCGCGCCCCAGGTCAGCCACGGGGAGGAGGAGACGTCCATCGTGTACCGGTTCTCACGCTCCGGGTACGACGTGTAGTTCCAGGCCTGTGTCCAGGACGCGCCGCTGTCCGTGGAGCGGAAGATCTGCGTGTCCGGCCACCAGGAGCTGTACGCCGTCGCCATCACCGTCCCGGGGTTCTGCCGGTCGACGGTCAGGCCGCTGAAGCCGTAGAAGGTGTCCGCCTCCGCGACCGGACTGATGTCCGTCCAGGTGCCGGTCGCCGTCGCGTAGCGGAACAGCCGGCCCTTGCCGCCGTCGTACGGGCCGCCCGTGTCGCTGTACGCGAGGTAGAGGTAGCCGTTCTCCGCGTCCAGCACGCCCTTGTGGGCCAGGTGCCCGGTGGGCTGCCCGGCGACGCGCTGCCAGGTGGCGCCCGCGTCCGTCGAGCGGTAGACCGCGTTCTCCTTGTCGGCGACCCCGACGTAGACCGTCTTCGTGGGTGCGCCGGCGGAGCCCGTCGACTCGTCGAAGGTCACCCAGACGATGCCCTGGTTGTCGGAGGCGTAGCCGCTCGCGTCGGAGGGGTCCTGCGCGTAGTTGCCGGGGTTCGGGAAGGCCGTCACCTCGGACCAGGTCACCCCCGCGTCCGTCGACCGCCACAGGCCGTTGCCGCTGGGCGCGCCCAGGTACAGCACGTCGTTGTCGTGCGGGTCGACGGCCAGCCGTTCGCCCATGCCGCGGCCCGGCATGTTGCCGCCCAGCTTGAAGGGCAGGTCGGTCTTCTCCCAGCTAGCGCCGCGGTCAGCGGACCGCAGCACCGCGCCGTTGCCCGGGTCCCAGTCGTTGGTGTACGTGCCGACCGCCGCGTACACCCGGTCCGGGTCGACGGAGTCGGAGGCGACACTGACCACGCCGGTGTGACCCCAGTCGTCCCAGCCGACGTGGTCGAGCAGCGGCGTCCACGTCCGGGTCGCCTCCTGCCAGCGGTAGGCGCCGCCGATGTCGGTGCGGGCGTAGGCGAGGTCCTTCTCGGTGCGGTTGAAGACGATGCCGGGGACGAAGCCGCCGCCGTCGATGCGGGCGTTCTTCCAGGTGTAGGTGTCGGCGGCGACGGCCGCCTTCGGTGCGTCGGCGGCCAGCGCGGCGGGCGGACCGCCGGTGAGGAGGCCGGCTCCCAGGGCCAGCAGGAGGGTGAGGATCCGGGTTCTTCGCACGGTGGGGAACCGTCCTTCCGTCAGGAGCAGAACACATGCGAGGGCCGGGCGGCCTCGGCGTGGACGAGGGCCGCCCGGCAGGTGGTCCCGCCGTCCGGTGGCGGAACCGAGCACACGGAGCCGTCAGACGCCACCGTGGGTGGGACGTTGCCCGTGACGCCCCCGTCAGGGGCGCGGGGAACTGCGCGACCGGCCACGCACGGCCCGCAGCCGAAACACCGCCCCACCCGCGGAGCGCCTCGCGGGGGCTATTCGAGCAGCTCCGCGTACGAACCCATGGCGAGGGCTATGTCCGCCTGGGCCCAGAACCGGTGGTACGTGAAGGTGGGCGCGGCACCGCCCGCGAGATAGCTCTCGATCTTCGACCAGGACGGGTCGTCCTGGTAGAAGGAGCGGATCGAGGAGAAGGTCGACGACGCGTCGATCCTGTCGCCGTTCGGCATGGTCCCGGTCCAGCCGCTGGGGACGTGCACCGGGTCGTCGAAGCGGTTGTAGTCGGCGCGGGTCTCCGGGACGGCGATGCCGAGCGCGTCCTGGTTGTTCTCCCACATGCCGTCGAGCAGCGCCTTGGCGGTCGCGGCCGCCTCCGTGTCGCCCGAGCGGTCGGCGTAGTACGTCAGGGTCTTGGCGTACGCCGCCGCCACGCCCACGTCGTTGGTGTAGTCCGCGACGGTGACGTGCAGGTCGCCGTTGGCACCCGGCGAGGTGGCGTTCCAGGTGTCCGGCTTGCCCGACCACTTCAGCGTCGAGGGCATCAGGAACGTGCCGTCCGGGTTGACCGTCGTCTCCGACAGCGCCCAGTCGACCCACTTGTCCAGGACCTCCTTGGCCCGTGCGTCGCCGCTCTGCTGGTAGTACTCGGCGACCCGCTCCATGGACCACGCCTGGAAGCCGAACCACTGGTTGGACGGCGGGTCGTGGTACACCGGCTTCTCGTCGTAGTACATGCCGTAGAACGTCGGCGTGCCGGCCGGCGGGGTCGCGTACCGGCCCGCCCAGCTGTTGGTCGCGCCGCCCGCGATGGCACCCTCGTCGGACTGGAGCCAGCGGTAGAACTCCACCTGGCGGTCGAGTGACTTGGCCCAGTCGGACGCGCCCGTGGCCGACTTCGGCTTCAGGTCGTCGTAGGTGCTCAGCGCGTACGCGGCCAGCGGGTTCTGGTAGCCGCCGTGGGTGTGGCTGGAACCGATGCGCCAGGCCCAGCCCGCCGAGGTGTCCACCGCGCCGCCCCAGGCGTAGTACCAGGACAGCAGGTAGTGCGAGGAGTCCTTGCCGGTGCCCGCCGGGCAGCCGGCCGGCCCCACGCAGTTGCCGACCTTCTTGA
Organism: Streptomyces ambofaciens ATCC 23877; assembly: GCF_001267885.1. Lineage (NCBI taxonomy): Bacteria > Bacillati > Actinomycetota > Actinomycetes > Kitasatosporales > Streptomycetaceae > Streptomyces > Streptomyces ambofaciens. The sequence goes on from NZ_CP012382.1 coordinate 6,717,828, forward strand.
AGTACTTGTCGAACATGGCGTAGCGCAGGTAGTCGCCCATCTTGGCGGCCTTGTCGAGGGTGCCGGCGATCTCGTCGCCCTTGCCCTGCTCCTCGGCCCACTTGTCCGCCCAGTACGCGGCCTGCACGGCCCGCGCGTCGGCGTCCGGGGCGTTGGTGAACTTCCACTGCTTGGCGTAGGACGCGTCACCGGTGAACAGGTCCAGGTAGCCGTTCTTGCCGCCGTACTTGAAGGCGTCGCAGGTCGGCTGCGGCACCGTCTCCCACACCGACTCCTGCGCGCCGCGCTGGAAGGTGTTGATGTACGAAGGGCCGGTGTCCGACGGACCCGCCTCGCACTTGCCGGGCGAGTTGCCGTAACCGTAGGTGTTGTCGACGTCCTGGAGCCAGTGCATGCCGTAGACGTCGTCCGTGCCGTACGCCGACTTCAGCTCGCCGGCGATCGGGTCGGGGCCGACGGAGACCGCGCCGTCCAGCTTGGCCGGGTACTCCTCGGGCGTGTCCAGCTCGGGGGCGTACGTCGCCGGCTTCGAGGCGTTGTAGGCCGAGTTGGTCGGCTGGTCGGCGTGGGTGGGGATCATGTACGTCTCCATAATCTCCCAGGCGTTGTTGAACCGCTCCCAGTCACCGGTCACCTTGCCGTACATGGCCTGGAGCCACAGCAGGTAGCTGTACGCCTCGGACGTGGTCTCGTGGCCGTGGTCGGGGGCCTCGACGATCAGCGTCTCGACCGAGTGGTACGGGATGCCCTCCGGCGAGAAGTAGCCGTTCGCCGGGTCGGTGATCTTCCCGTAGAGCTCCAGGAACCGGGCGTCGTAGTCCTTCGCCGCGGCCAGCTGCGTCACGGTGACCGCCGCCTTGCCGTGCCCCGGTGCCGTCGACTCGAAGACCGCCGAACCGCTGCCGGAGGCGTCGGCCGCGACGGTCACCTTCTGGGCGGTGTTCCAGTTCGCCGGGGTGAAGGTGAGACTCGCGCCGCCGGTGACGGTCAGGCCGGTGTTGCCGCTCGCGCGGGCCGTCGTCACGGTGACGTTCGCGGCCGGCTGCTTCGACAGCTTGACCTCGTAGGTCCCCGACTCGCCCTGCTGCACGCCCAGTTGGGCCGGAGTGGCCACCACGGTCGGTCCCGAGGCGACCGTGATGCCGACCGGCGTCGAGTCCCCGGAGGCACCCGTGCTGTCGTACGCCTTCGCCACCAGGGAATGACTGCCCACGGTCAAGCCAGAGGCGGAGTACGTGTACGGCGAGCTGGTGTCGGTGCCCAGCAGCCGCGTGTCGTCGTAGAACTCGACCTTGCTGATCGTGGCGCCGTCGGCGGCGGCCGCCGTGGCCGCCAGCGGGACCGCCTCGCCCTGCGAGTAGACCGCGCCGGCCTCCGGGCTGGTGAGTACGGTGATCGGCGGCTGGTGCGCGCCGGCGCAGGCGGTGCCGTTGACCGCGAAGCTCGTCGGCGCGGCGTTGGTGCCGCTGTAGGTGAACTGGCCGCCGGCGGTGACGGCGGAGCCGGCCGCGACCCGGGCGTTGTACGAGGCGTTCTTCACGGTGACGGTCCGGCCCGACTGGGACCAGGTGCCGTTCCAGCCGTTGGTCAGCTTCTGGTTGCCCGCGTAGTCGTACGTCAGGGTCCAGCCGTCGATGGCGTCGGAGCCCCGGTTGGTGAGCGTCAGCTCCGCGGTGAAGCCGGAGCCCCAGTCGTTGGTCTTGTAGTCGACGCTGCACCGGAGTGCCGCCGCCTGGGCGGGGGACGAACCGGTGCCCAGCAGGGTGAGGGGTAAGGCGAGGGCCGCCAGCGCGGCCGTCCACAGGCGCCGCGCGGTGCGGCGTCCGGGTCTGTGTCCGGGATGCATGGTGCTGGTTCCTCCTTGCGGCTCGGGGAGGGTGGGGGAGGAGCGACAAGCCTTGAACCAGTGGGAGCGCTCCCATAGTGAAGAGGGCGCCCGAAGCGGTCAAGATGTGTGAACAGTCGAAAAGATTCGACAGTCGGCGGCGGGAGAAAGTTGGTAACTCCTCTGTTCTTTGCCGTCACTTGGCGCTACCTTCGCTGAACCAGTGGGAGCGGTTCCATCAGTCGACGCGTTGGTCACGGCGCGCCTGAACTGCGAGGAGTCGCTCATGCGCCACCCCCCGCTCCATCTTCCGCGTTCAGGACTTTTAGCCGCCGGTGCGGCCCGTCCGACGCGTCACCGGCCGGCCCGCCGGCCCGTACCGCCCCCGGGCGCTTGCACCGTGCCCGCGGGTCGTTCCTGAGCTCCCCCGACCGGCGGCACCCCCATGCCGTCCGGCGACGGGCCGCGCCCGAGACGGCGCGCGGTCCCGGACGACAGCACCCGCACCCCCACGAAAGAAGGAATGCGTACTCATGACCCGTAGCAGAACCGCGATGCTCGCCGCCCTGACGCTGGTCGCAGGGGCCTCCGGCACCGCTCTCGCCGCCCACTCCGCGAGCGCCGGCGCGGCAGCCGTCCCCTGTACCGTCGACTACAAGGTGCAGAACGACTGGGGCAGCGGCTTCACCGCCGCCGTGACCGTCACCAACAACGGTGCGGCCACCTCCAGCTGGTCGCTCGGATGGACGTACGCCGGCAGCCAGAAGGTCACCAACAGCTGGAACGCGAAGGTCAGTCAGAGCGGTGCCGCCGTCACCGTGGCCAACGAGTCCTACAACGGCACCCTGTCCACGGGGGGTTCGGCGAGCTTCGGTTTCCAGGGCACCTACAGCGGCAGCAACGCCGTCCCGGCCACCTTCAAGCTCAACGGTGTGACCTGCAACGTCGACGACGGCGGTTCGACCGACCCGGACCCGACCGATCCGCCGGACCCCGGTGGCCCCTCCGACCGGGTGAACAACCCCTACGCCGGTGCCAAGGTCTACGTGAACCCCGAGTGGTCCGAGAAGGCCGCCGCCGAGCCGGGCGGCTCCCGTATCGCGAACCAGCCCACCGGCGTGTGGCTCGACCGGATCGCCGCGATCAACGGCGTGAACGGCGGCATGGGGCTGCGCGACCACCTCGACGAGGCGCTGACGCAGAAGGGCTCCGGCGAACTCGCCGTGCAGCTCGTCATCTACAACCTGCCCGGCCGTGACTGCGCGGCCCTCGCCTCCAACGGCGAGCTGGGCCCGACGGAGATCGACAAGTACAAGACGCAGTACATCGACCCGATCGCCGCGATCCTCGCCGACCCGAAGTACGCGGGCCTCAGGATCGTCACCACCGTGGAGATCGACTCGCTGCCCAACCTGGTCACCAACGTCTCCGGGCGGCCGACCGCCACGCCGAACTGCGACGTGATGAAGGCCAACGGCAACTACCAGAAGGGCGTCGGCTACGCCCTGAACAAGCTCGGCGACATCGACAACGTCTACAACTACGTCGACGCCGGACACCACGGCTGGCTCGGCTGGGACAGCAACTTCGGCCCCTCCGCCGACATGTTCAAGACCGCCGCCACCACCGAGGGCGCGACCGTCTCCGATGTGCACGGCTTCATCGTCAACACCGCCAACTACAGCGCCCTGAAGGAGGAGAACTTCAAGATCACGGACTCGGTGAACGGGACCTCCGTGCGCCAGTCCAAGTGGGTCGACTGGAACCAGTACACCGACGAGCTGTCCTACGCCCAGGCCATGCGCGACAAGCTGGTCTCGCTCGGCTTCGACCAGAACCTCGGCATGCTGATCGACACCTCCCGCAACGGCTGGGGCGGCACCGCCCGGCCCACCGGACCGGGCGCGACGACCAACGTGGACACCTACGTCAACGGCGGGCGCTACGACCGCCGCATCCACCTCGGCAACTGGTGCAACCAGGCCGGAGCCGGCCTCGGTGAACGCCCGAAGGCCTCTCCCGCCGCCGGGATCGACGCGTACGTCTGGATGAAGCCCCCGGGCGAGTCCGACGGCGCGAGCAAGGAGATCCCGAACGACGAGGGCAAGGGCTTCGACCGGATGTGCGACCCCACGTACGAGGGCAACGCGCGCAACGGCAACAGCCCCTCGGGCGCCCTGGGCGACGCCCCGGTGTCCGGCCACTGGTTCTCCGCGCAGTTCCAGGAGCTGATGAAGAACGCCTACCCGCCGCTGTCCTGAGCGGACTCCGGCGTAGCTGACGCCGTCGGGGTCCGGCCCTGGCCGGCCGGGCCCCGGCGACGCGCTTTTTGCGGTTGCGGCAAGGGAACTTGCCTCCCGGTGGTGAGTCGTCGCACGCTGACGGCAACGCGAACGGGAGGCCGACCACCATGGCGCACGACCACCACCAGCACGGGCACGACCACCGCGGACCCGAACACGGTCACGCCCACGACCACGCGGACATCGACTGGGCCGACCTGGCACCGCTGCTGGAGGCGCAGGCGGAGCTGTACACGCCGCTGTACCGGCAGGCCATGGCCTGGCTGGCGCGGGAGGTGACCGAGCCCGGCCTGGTCGTCGACGTCGGCAGCGGCCCCGGCGTCGTCTCCTGCCTGTTCGCCGACACCTTCCCCGGCGCCCGCGTCGTCGCCGCCGACGGCGCCGCACCGCTGTTGGACCGGGCCCGCGACCGCGCCGCCCGGCTCGGCCTCGCCGACCGCTTCGGCACCCTCGCCGGCGACCTGCCCGGCGTGCTGGGCGAGCTCGACCACCCGGCGGACCTGATGTGGGCGAGCCAGAGCCTGCACCACCTCGGCGACCAGCGCGCGGCCCTCGCCGCGCTCGCCGGACACCTGGCCCCCGGCGGCACACTGGCCGTCCTGGAGGGCGGGCTCCCGGCCCGCTTCCTGCCCCGCGACCTCGGCATCGGACGCCCCGGGCTCCAGGCCCGGATGCACGCGGTCGAGGAGGACTACTTCGCGGAGATGCGCGCGGCACTGCCCGGCACCGTGGCGGAGACCGAGGACTGGGCCGCGCTGCTGACCGCGGCGGGCCTGAAGCACACCGGCACCCGCAGCTTCCTGCTGGACCTGCCCGCGCCCCTCACGGACGAGGCCCGTGCGTACGTCGCCACCTCCCTGTCCCGGCTGCGCGACCGGATCGCGGACGGCCTCGACGCCACCGACCGGGCCACCCTCGACCGGCTGCTCGACCCCGCGGACGAGGCGGGCGTCCACCGCCGCCAGGACGTGTTCGTGCTGCTGGCGCACACGGTCTACACGGCGGTACGGCCGGCCTGACGCGCAAGGGCCCGGCCGCCACCGGCCGGGCCCCTTCGCGGGCACGTCAGGCCCCGTTGAACTCCGCCGGGTCCGGGCCCAGCCGCCGGTCCTCGTTCAGCGCGCTGATCGCCGCGAGGTCCTCGGTGTCCGGGGAGAAGCCGAACACGTCGATGTTCTCCTCGATCCGCGACGGCGTCACGGACTTCGGGATCACCACGTTGCCGGTCTGCAGGTGCCAGCGCAGCACGACCTGGGCCGGGGTGCGGCCGTGCTTCTGGGCGATCGCCACGATCGCCGGGATCTCGAGGATGCCCTTGCCGGAGCCGAGCGGCGACCAGGCCTCGGTGGCGATGCCGTGCTCCGCGTGGAACTCGCGCAGCGCGTGCTGCTGGAGGTGGGGGTGCAGCTCGATCTGGTTGACGGCCGGGACGACCGACGTCTCGCCGATCAGCCGCTCCAGGTGCTCCGGCAGGAAGTTGGAGACGCCGATGGCCCGGACCCGGCCGTCGGCGTGCAGCTTCTCGAACGCCTTGTACGTGTCGACGTACCGCTCCTTGGCGGGCGTGGGCCAGTGGATCAGGTAGAGGTCCACGTACTCCAGGCCGAGCTTCTCCAGCGAGGTGTCGAAGGCGCGGAGGGTGGAGTCGTACCCCTGGTCGCTGTTCCAGAGCTTGGTGGTGACGAAGAGGTCCTCGCGGGCCACGCCGGAGGCGGCGACGGCCTTGCCGGTGCCCTCTTCGTTGCCGTAGATCGCCGCTGTGTCGATGCTGCGGTACCCGGCCTCAAGCGCCTGGGCGACGGCCGTCTCGGCCTCGTCGTCCGGCACCTGCCAGACGCCGAAGCCCAGCTGGGGCATCTCGACGCCGTTGTTCAGGATGATCGGGGGGACCTTGCTCACGAGCTCTTGATCCTTCGGTTGTGGTCAGGTGGTACTCACATCGTCAACGATCACGGGCCGTGATGCATTCCTGACCGGCGAACTCAGGCCGTGTACAGCGCCTCGACCTCCACGCCGTAGGCCTTCTCGATGGCCTTGCGCTTCAGTTTCAGCGAGGGCGTCAGCAGGCCGTGCTCCTCGGTGAACGGCTGGGCCAGGATGCGGAAGGTGCGGATCGACTCGGCCTGCGACACCAGCGTGTTGGCGGCCACGACCGCCCGCCGCACCTCCGTCTCCAGGTCGGCGTCGTGCACCAGCTCGGCCGGGGACATCCGCGGCTTGTTGCGCATCGCCAGCCAGTGGTCGACGGCCTCGGTGTCGAGCGTGATCAGGGCGGCGATGTAGGGGCGGTCGTTGCCGACGACGATGCACTGGTTGACCAGCGGATGGTCCCGGACGCGCTCCTCCAGCAGACCGGGGGAGACGCTCTTGCCGCCGGAGGTCACCAGGATCTCCTTCTTGCGGCCGGTGATGGTGAGGTAGCCGTCCTCGTCCAGCGCGCCCAGGTCACCGGTGGCGAGCCAGCCGTCGTGCAGGGTCTCGTCGGTGGCCTTGGGGTTGTTGAGGTAGCCCTGGAAGACGTTGTCGCCGTTCAGCCAGATCTCGCCGTCGTCCGCGAGGTGCACGGTGACGCCCGGAACGGGCCGGCCCACCGTGCCGAAGCGGGTGCGCTCGGGCGGGTTGGCGGTGGCCGCCGCCGTGGACTCGGTCAGGCCGTAGCCCTCGTAGATCTGCACACCGGCGCCCGCGAAGAACAGGCCGAGCCGCCGGTCCATCGCCGAGCCGCCCGACATGGCGTTGCGGATGCGCCCGCCCATCGCGGCCCGCACCTTGGCGTAGACGAGCTTGTCGAAGAGCTGGTGCTGCATGCGCAGGCCCGCCGACGGGCCGGGGCCGATGCCCCAGGCCCTCGCCTCCACGGCCTCCGCGTACTTCACGGCCACCTCGACGGCCTTCTCGAAGGCGCCCGCCCTCCCCTCCTTCTCCGCCTTGCGCCGGGCCGCGTTGAACACCTTCTCGAAGATGTACGGCACGGCCAGGATGAAGGTCGGTCTGAAGGCGGCCAGGTCCGGCAGCAGGACGGCGGCGTTGAGCTGCGGCTGGTGGCCGAAGCGGACCCGGCCGCGGATCGCCGCGACCTCCACCATCCGGCCGAAGACGTGGGCGAGGGGCAGGAACAGCAGGGTCGCCGCCTCGTCGCCCTTCTTCGAGTGGAACACCGGCTCCCAGCGCTCGATGACCGTGTCCGCCTCGTACATGAAGTTGCCGTGCGTCAGGACACAGCCCTTGGGGCGGCCCGTGGTGCCCGAGGTGTAGATGACGGTGGCGACCGTGTCGGGCGTGACCGCCTTCCGGTGCCGGTGCACCACCTCGTCGTCGAGGTGGGCGCCCGCGTCGTACAGCTCCTGGACGGCGCCGGAGTCCAGCTGCCACAGGCCCCGCAGGTGCGGCAGCCGGTCGATGACGGTGGCGATGGTCATCGCGTGGTCCTCGTGCTCCACGACCGCGGCCGTCACCTCGGCGTCGTACAGCATCCACAGGCACTGCTCGGCCGAGGAGGTCGGGTACACCGGCACCACCTGGGCGCCGATCGTCCACAGGGCGAAGTCGAAGAGGGTCCACTCGTAGCGGGTGCGGGACATGATGGCCACTCGGTCGCCGAAGCGGACGCCCTGGGCGAGCAGGCCCTTGGCGAGGGCCAGCACCTCGTCGCGGAAGGCTCCGGCGGTCACGTCCCTCCACTGCCCGGCCTCGTCCTTGCGGCCCAGCGCGATGTGCTGCGGGTCCTCCCGCGCATGGCGGAAGACGACGTCGGCCAGACCGCCCACCGGTGGTGCCGACGTCGACGGAGGACTGGTGAACTCGCGCAAACCCCGCTCCCCGCTTCTGATGAGCCCCCGCACAGCGCGGTGAAAGCTACCCCACCCGGGACGGGGGCGGGAGGGGTGCCTGAGTCGAACAGCGTTCATGTTCGCGCTGGTCAACGACGCAAAATGCGCTCACATGGGGAAGGGTCGGACAGATTACTGACGGATGAGTAAGTTTCGGTGCCGTAATCTCCACCGAATCTGTACGCCCCGCTTACCGCCGGTACGGAGCCGGGTGCCGGGCCACCGGATGCGGGCCGGGGCGTGCGGCCCGCCTATCCGAGACCCGCGCGCTGCGGCCGTTGCAGCCGGTCGCCGCGCGTCAGGATCGCCGCCGCGAGGGCGTCCGCCGCGCCCTGTGCCGAGGGGTGGCGGCGGCCGTGCACCAGCACGAAGTCGACCCGGCCCAGCTCGGGCAGCCCGGCCCGGTCCGGCACCCGCACCAGGCCGGGCGGGACGAGTCCCCGGGAGTGCGCCATCACGCCGAGACCCGCGCGGGCGGCGGCGAGCAGACCGTTGAGGCTGCCACTGGTGCACACGATGCGCCAGTCACGGCCCTGCCGCTGCAGGGCGTCCAGCGCCAGCGCCCGGGTGATGCCCGGCGGCGGGTAGACGATGAGCGGGACGGGACGGTCCGGGTCGAGACGCAGCCGCTCCGCGCCGATCCACACCAGCCGGTCGCGCCAGACCGGCTCGCCCCGCGGGTCCTCGGGCCGCCGCTTGGCCAGCACCAGGTCGAGCTTCCCGGCGGCCAGCTGCTCGTGCAGCGTCCCCGACAGCTCCACCGTCAGCTCTAGGTCCACCTCGGGGTGCTCGTGCCGGAAGCCCTCCAGGATCTCCGGCAACCGGGTCAGCACGAAGTCCTCCGACGCCCCGAACCGCAGCCGGCCGCGCAGCCGGGTGCCGGTGAAGAAGGCGGTCGCCTGCTCGTGCACCTCCAGGATGCGGCGCGCGAACCCCAGCATGGCCTCCCCGTCCTCCGTCAGCTCCACCGAATGCGTGTCGCGGCTGAACAGCTGCCGGCCGGTGGCGTCCTCCAGCCGCCGCACGTGCTGGCTCACCGTCGACTGGCGCAGCCCGAGCCGCCGGGCCGCCTGCGTGAAGCTCAGCGTCTGGGCCACCGTGAGGAACGTGCGCAGGTGGGAGGGGTCGTACATCCCGTCAGCCTATCGGCGATCGTGATGGCAGTCAGAGCGGTATACCGGATTCCCGATCGCGGAGCGAGGGAGCACGATAGAGCGGGGGGCGGGGGCCATGACGCCCGTTCCCGCCCTTCGGACGACAGCGAACGAGCAAGTGGAGAACCGTGAAACGCCTGCGACGGCCACGTCGGATGCCGGTCGACCCCTACATCCTGCTGCTGCTCGGCACGGTCGGCCTCGCGGCGCTGGTGCCCGCCCGCGGCGCGGGTGCGGACGTGGCCTCCGGCGCCTCCACCGCGGCGATCGCGTTCCTCTTCTTCCTCTACGGTGCCCGGCTCTCCACCCGTGAGGCGATGGACGGCGTGCGGCACTGGCGGCTCCACGTCACCGTGCTGGCCTGCACCTTCGTCGTCTTCCCGCTGCTCGGACTCGCCTCCCGCGGTCTGGTCCCGGTGCTTTTGACCGACCCCCTCCAGCAGGGCCTGCTCTTCCTCACCCTGGTCCCGTCGACCATCCAGTCGTCGATCGCCTTCACCTCCCTCGCCCGCGGCAACGTGCCGGCGGCGATCTGCGCCGGGTCCTTCTCCTCGCTGGTCGGCATCGTCGTCACCCCGCTGCTGGCCGCCGCCCTGCTGGGCAGCGGCGGGGGCGGGTTCTCCGCCGACGCGCTGGTGAAGATCGTGCTGCAACTGCTGGTGCCGTTCGTGGCCGGCCAGCTGCTGCGCCGCTGGATCGGCGGCTTCGTCGCCCGGCACAAGAAGGTGCTCGGGCTCGTCGACCGCGGCTCGATCCTGCTGGTCGTCTACACGGCGTTCAGCGCGGGCATGGTCCAGGGCATCTGGCACCGGGTCAGCCCGGTCCGGCTCCTCGGGCTGCTGGCCGTGGAGGCCGTGCTGCTCGCCGTGATGCTGCTGCTGACCTGGTACGGGGCGAAGGCGCTGGGCTTCGGCCGGGCGGACCGGATCGCCGTCCAGTTCGCCGGGTCGAAGAAGTCGCTCGCCGCCGGGCTGCCGATGGCGAGTGTCCTGTTCGGCGCCCAGGCCTCGCTGGCCGTGCTGCCGCTGATGCTCTTCCACCAGATGCAGCTGATGGTGTGCGCGGTCATCGCCAAGCGCCGCTCGCACGATCCGGAGGCGGCCACCGCGGACGACTCCGCGGCTCCCGCGCGCGCCGCGGTCGGCACCGCCGGCCGCTGAGCCGCCTGCGCGCGGCGGGCCACTGCGACGCCGCGATGGGGTCGGCCCGGTCGGAGAGTCGTCGGGGTGTGGTCGGCCTGGTCGCTGAGTCGTCGGGTGCGGTCAGCCGTTCGCGTCCACCCGGTCCATGGGCAGGTGCAGCACCGTGTTCCCGAGGGCCGACGGTGGATCGCCGGCGGCGATCTCCTCGTCGGTCAGCGCCCGGTTCCACACGCGTACCTCGTCGATCGCGCCGGTGAAACGCGCCCGGCCGTCCACCCGCTCCCCGACGTGCACGCCGAAGGGCGAGTTCCGGCTGACCGAGCCGGGCACGTCCGCCGTGCCGCCGACCGCCGAGCCGTCGAGGAAGAGCGTGAGCCGGCCGCCGCCGCGACGCAGCGCCAGGTGGTGCCAGGCGCCGTCGTTGTGGGCGCGTTCGGTGCGGACCCGGGCCGAGCGCGGGGCGGACCCGCCGTCGCGGGTGGTGATCAGCCCCTGGACGCGGTCGTCGCCCGGCTCGGCACGCAGCCACACCTGGGGCTGAGCGGGGCCGACCCCGCCCATCCACAGCAGCGGATGCTCCCCGTCCGCCGCCGTGTACCGGAACCGCAGCGAGGCGGTGAAGTCCCCCTCCCCGAGCGGAAGCCGCTCGTCGAACGGCAGGCGTACGGCGTCGTCGGCGCCGTCGAAGGAGAGGGCGCCGCCCACCGCGCCGTCCGTCACCCGGGCGCCGCCCAGGACGGCCGCCGGAGCGGCGCCCGGGGCCCTGTCGGCAGTGGTGGGACCGGCGGCCCGGCGCGGCTGGAGCCAGTCCTCGGTGAAACGGGCGAAGCGGATCTCGTCGCGCGCGTCGACCGCTCCCGCCTCGTACAGCAGGCCCACCGTCCCGTCGTCGACGGCCACCATGTCGGAGTAGCCGGACCAGTCCCGGGTGACGACCGTGCCGCGGTCCACGCCGTCCCAGGTCGCGCCGCCGTCGTAGGAGGAGCGGATCGTCATCGTCCGGCGGCGGTCGGGGTCGGCGGGGGCGGACAGCAGCAGCCGGTCGCCCAGGCGGAGCACCGAGCCCTGCACCTGCGGGGTGTACAGGTCCGGCAGAGCCCGGAAGGGCCCGGCGAAGCTGTCACCGCCGTCGAGGCTGACGGCCTGCGTGCGGTGGCCGAGGTCGGTGCCGTTCTCCTCGCGGCCGCTGACCAGGAGCGAGCCGTCGGCGCGTTCGGTGAGGGCGACCTCGGACGGCTTCTGCCGGAAGGTGCCGTCGGCGGCGACGGGCCAGGTGTCGGTGGCACCCACCCTCCAGTGCTCGCCGCCGTCGTCGCTGACCACGAGCGCCGCGTGGTGGGCGGTGACCCGCTCGCCGTCCCAGGTCTCGGCGTTGACGCCGACGACGAGCCGACCGGGACGGCTGCCGCCGGTGAGCTGGACGCCGTGCACAGGGCCGGTCGCGTACCAGGAGTTCCAGTCCGGCGGCAGGATGCCGGCGCTCAGGTCGCGGGGCGCGGACCAGGTGCGGCCGTCGTCGTCGCTGTACTGGAGGTGGGGCGTGCGGGCGCAGGGCACCGCGCAGCCGGCGGCGTCCGTACGGCCCGCGTTGTACGTCTCGAGCAGCAGGACGCGACCGGTGGTGCGGTCCACGACCGGGGCCGGGTTGCCGTGGGTGTCGCCGCCGCCGTCGTTGACGACCTGGAGCGGACCCCAGGTGCGTCCGCCGTCGGTGGAGCGCTTGACGACGATGTCGATGTCGCCGGCGTCCCCGCAGTTCAGGACGCGGCCCTCGGCGAAGGCCAGCAGGGTGCCCTCCGTCGTCCGCACGATCGCCGGGATGCGGAAGCAGGCGTAGCCGCCCGGGTCCCGGCCCGCCTCGAACAGGATCTGCTGCTCGAACCGGGCCGCCCCGCTCCCGGGTTCGGCGTGGGCGGGGAGCGGGGCGGCGGCCAGGGCGCACAGGGAGACGAGGGCGAGCAGGGGGGAGCGCGGACGCACGCGGGGAGGTGACGGCATGGATCGGTCTGCCCTTCGGGCGGCTGGTCGGGAGCCGGTCGTCAGGGCATCAGTACATCAGGACGTGCCAGGCCTTCTCCGCCCCGTGTGATCACGCGCGTGTCGTCCGACGGCACGTGGCCGGTCGCGCGGAAACGGGGTCGGGACGGGGCCCCGCGGCGCAGGGGGCGCTCCCCGCCGGCCGGGGCCCCGCCGCCGTGCCGCGGGGACCAGGGTCAGCCCTGGGCGGCCGCGGCCCGCAGGGCGACGCGGTCCTCACCCGCGTACACGTTCATGGAGGTGCCGCGCAGGAAGCCCACCAGCGTCAGCCCCGTCTCGGCGGCCAGGTCCACCGCGAGCGAGGACGGCGCCGACACCGCGGCCAGCACCGGGATGCCCGCCATCACGGCCTTCTGCGCCAGCTCGAAGGAGGCCCTGCCCGACACCAGCAGGACGGACCGGGACAGGGGCAGGTCGCCGTCGCGCAGGGCACGGCCGACCAGTTTGTCCACGGCGTTGTGCCGGCCCACGTCCTCCCGCACGTCCACCAGCTCGCCGCCCTCGGTGAACAGGGCCGCCGCGTGCAGTCCGCCGGTCCGGTCGAAGACCCGTTGGGCGCCGCGCAGCCGGTCGGGCAGGCCCGCCAGCAGTTCCGGCGTGACGCGGACCGGGGGAGTGTCGGCGATCGGCCAGCGGGCCGTCGTGCGCACCGCGTCCAGGCTCGCCTTGCCGCACAGTCCGCACGAGGAGGTCGTGTAGACGTTCCGCTCCAGGGTGATGTCGGGGATCCGCACTCCGGCGGCGGTCCGCACGTCGACCACGTTGTAGGTGTTCACCCCGTCGGCCGTGGCGCCCGCGCAGTAGACGATGTTCTGGAGGTCGTCCTGCTCGGCGAGCACGCCCTCGCTGACCAGGAACCCGGCGGCCAGCGCGAAGTCGTCGCCCGGGGTGCGCATGGTGATGGCGAGGGGCCTGCCGTTCAGCCGGATCTCCAGCGGTTCCTCGGCGACGAGCGTGTCCGGGCGGGCGGAGACCGCCCCGTCCCGGATCCGGATCACCTTGCGTCGTTCCGTGACTCGTCCCATGTCCGTGCCCCTTGCCGGTCGTCCCGGTTCCGTACGTGCTGGTGGCCGAAGCGGCCCTTGACGCACAGGTTGCCGTGGGTCACCGGATCGCCGTGCGGCGAGGTGACCTTCACGATCTCATTGTCCTGTACGTGGAGAGCGAGGTCGCAGCCCGCTCCGCAGTACGCACACACCGTCGTCGTCTCCGTCTGTCGTGTCCCGTACCAGGTGCCCGCCGCCCGCATGCCGCACTCCGACGCCGCGTGGACCACGCCCGAGGCTTTGTGCAAGGACAGTGGTTGTCTGCTCAACCGTCTTCTCAACCGCCACGTGTCTCCCTACGGTTGGGGACCCATGAGTCCCCCTGTCGCACCCCCGGGCTGGAGCCGCTGGCTCGTTCCCCCCGCCGCCCTCTCGGTCCACCTCTCCATCGGCCAGGCCTACGCCTGGTCCGTGTTCAAGCCGCCCCTGGAGTCCTCGCTCGGCCTCAGCGGCACGCAGAGCGCGCTCCCCTTCCAGCTCGGCATCGTCATGCTCGGCCTGTCGGCCGCGTTCGGCGGCACGCTCGTGGAACGGCACGGGCCGCGCTGGGCGATGACCGTCGCCCTGGTCTGCTTCTCCTCCGGCTTCCTGCTCTCCGCGCTCGGCGCGGCGGTGGAGCAGTACTGGCTGATCGTCCTCGGCTACGGCTTCGTCGGCGGGATCGGCCTCGGCATCGGCTACATCTCGCCCGTCTCCACGCTGATCAAGTGGTTCCCGGACCGGCCCGGCATGGCCACCGGCATCGCCATCATGGGGTTCGGCGGCGGCGCGCTCATCGCCTCGCCCTGGTCGGCGCAGATGCTGGAGTCCTTCGGCACCGACAGCTCCGGGATCGCCCTCGCCTTCCTCGTGCACGGGCTGACGTACGCCGTCTTCATGCTGCTGGGCGTGCTGCTCGTGCGGGTGCCGCGCCCGAAGAAGGGGGCGGACGGCTCGGCGGCGGCCCTCGGCGGCATCCAGGTCTCGGCGCGCGGTGCCCTGCGCACCCCGCAGTTCTGGCTGCTGTGGCTCGTGCTCTGCATGAACGTCACGGCCGGCATCGGCATCCTGGAGAAGGCCGCGCCGATGATCACCGACTTCTTCGCCGACACCTCCACCCCGGTGTCGGCGACCGCCGCCGCCGGGTTCGTGGCCCTGCTGTCGGCGGCCAACATGGCGGGCCGGATCGGCTGGTCCTCGACCTCCGACCTGATCGGCCGCAAGAACATCTACCGCGTCTACCTCGGTGTGGGCGCGGTGATGTACACCCTGATCGCCCTGTTCGGCGACGCCTCGAAACCCCTGTTCGTGCTGTGCGCGCTGGTCGTCCTGTCCTTCTACGGCGGCGGCTTCGCGACGATCCCCGCCTACCTCAAGGACCTCTTCGGCACCTACCAGGTCGGGGCGATCCACGGGCGGCTGCTCACCGCGTGGTCCACCGCCGGTGTCCTCGGACCGCTGATCGTGAACTGGATCGCCGACCGGCAGGAGGAGGCCGGGCGGCACGGCGCGTCCCTGTACGGGACGTCCTTCGTCATCATGATCGGGCTGCTGGCCGTCGGCTTCGTGGCCAACGAACTCGTCCGTCCCGTCCACCCCCGCCACCACGTCTCCGCCACCCCCGCACCGAAGGAGGCCGCCGATGTCCGACGACAGCAGCCAGAGTCCGCCTGACCTGCCCGACCGGCGGCCGCTGATCGCCTTCACCTGGCTCTGGGTGGGCGCGCCGCTCGCCTACGGGCTGTACGAACTCGTCCGGAAGGCGACCCAGCTGTTCACCGGGTGACGCCCCAGGGGCGCCCGGGGTGCTGACCGAAGCCGACAAGGCGGGCGCGGGTTTCCTGTCGTATCACCTGCCGTCGTACCCGTCGGTCACTGATCACACTGGTGGATCCCGTACCCGAGGCAGCGAGGACTCCACCACATGCACGGCTCCCGCATCACCGCCGTCGGCCATTACCAGCCCGCCGGGATCCTCACCAACGAGGACCTGGCGGGCATGGTCGACACCAGCGACGAGTGGATCAGGAGCCGGGTCGGTATTCACTCCCGCCGTATCGCCGGACCCGAGGAGCCGGTCGACGAACTGGCGGGCCACGCCGCGGCCAAGGCGCTGGCGGCGGCCGGGCTGACGCCCGCCGACGTGGACATGGTCGTGGTCGCCACCTCCACCGCGATCGACCGCTCCCCGAACACCGCCGCCCGTGTCGCCGCCCGCCTCGGCATCCCCGGCCCCGCCGCGCTCGACGTCAACGTCGTGTGCGCCGGTTTCACCCACGCCCTGGCCACCGCCGACCACGCCGTGCGGGCCGGCTCGTCGAGCCGGGCCCTGGTCATCGGCGCGGACAAGATGTCCGAGGTGGCCGACTGGAGCGACCGCACCACCTGCGTGCTCGTCGGCGACGGGGCGGGGGCCGCCGTCGTGGAGGCCTCGGCGCCCGGAGCGGAGCCGGGGATCGGCCCCGTGCTGTGGGGGTCCGTGCCCGAGATGGGCAACGCGGTCCGCATCGAGGGCACGCCCCCGAGGTTCGCGCAGGAGGGCCAGAGCGTCTACCGCTGGGCGACCACACGACTTCCCGGCTTCGCGCGCCAGGCCTGTGAGCGTTCCGGCCTGGAGCCGGCCGACCTCGCCGCGGTCGTCCTGCACCAGGCGAACCTGCGCATCATCGAACCCCTCGCCGCGAAGATCGGCGCCGTCAACGCCGTCGTCGCCCGCGACGTCGTCGAGTCCGGCAACACCTCGGCGGCGAGCATCCCCCTCGCGCTCTCCAAGCTGGTGGAGCGCGGCGAGATCACCACCGGCGACCCGGTGCTGCTCTTCGGCTTCGGCGGGAACCTCTCCTACGCCGGACAGGTCGTCCGCTGCCCGTGACAGGGCCCCGCCTCCCCCGGACGCGGTGTGACACGGGCTGCTCCGAGCCCTCTCGCCCCGGTGCGCCGTAGGCCGTGGACCGCAGACGAAAGACACGCGCCCTACCGGTCGACCGCCGGGTCCGCTGGTACCCCACGCCCCTCGCCCGCCGCCGAGGCCGGCGGTCCCGGATCGAGCACCGGCGGCTGATCGCCGCCATCGCCGGCCGGGACGAGCGGACCGCGACCCGGCTCATGCGCGAGCACACCGAACACACCCGGCGCTCGTGCCACGCGCGCGGAGAATCGTGAGGTCAGAGGCAGGGTCGGTGACGTGCCGAGGCCGCCCGGAGCGTGGACCGGGCGGCCTCCTCGTGCCCGGGGACGGCGAACGCCCCGCGCTTCTTTGTCCACTCAGTGGAGAAAGTTCGCAGCAATTCGTGCGTGACTTCTTCCCACACCCGGCGCCCACTGCTACGTTCCCTCCGAAAGCAAGCCAAGGACGTGGCCGGGAACCGGCACACTCGAAGGCCGATTGAGGCGGGGAGGGGCTCGTGAGACGCATGACGGCACGACCCGCTAACGCCCACCAGGCCCGACTGCTCCAGCTGCTGCGCGACGGAGGGCCCAACTCCCGCGCCCAGCTCGGCGACCAGGTGGACCTCTCCCGGTCCAAGCTGGCCGTCGAGGTGGACCGGCTGCTGGAGACGGGGCTGGTGGTGGCCGACGGACTCGCCGCCTCGCGCGGAGGGCGCCGCAGCCACAACATCCGTCTCCATCCCGCACTGCGCTTCCTCGGCGTCGACATCGGCGCGACCTCGGTCGACGTCGCGGTCACCAACGCCGAGCTGGAGATCCTCGGCCACATCAACCAGCCCATGGACGTACGCGAGGGACCGGTCGCGGTCTTCGAGCAAGTACTCGCCATGGCTGCCAAGTTGAGGGCCTCGGGACTCGCGGAGGGCTTCGACGGCGCCGGTATCGGCGTCCCGGGGCCGGTCCGCTTCCCCGAGGGGGTGCCGGTGGCTCCGCCGATCATGCCGGGCTGGGACGGCTTCCCGGTACGGGAGGCGCTCAGCCAGGAACTCGGCTGTCCGGTCATGGTCGACAACGACGTGAACCTGATGGCCCTGGGGGAGCAGCACGCGGGCGTCGCCCGCACCCAGCACGACTTCCTCGTCGTCAAGATCGGTACCGGCATCGGCTGCGGCATCGTCGTCGGCGGTGACGTCTACCGGGGGACGACGGGCAGCGCGGGGGACATCGGGCACATCCAGGCCGTGCCCGACGGACGCCCGTGCGCCTGCGGCAACCGGGGGTGTCTGGAGGCCCACTTCAGCGGCGCGGCACTGGCCCGCGACGCCACGGAGGCCGCCCAGCAGGGACTGTCGGCCGAACTCGCGAACCGGCTGGAGGCGAACGGGGGCCTGAGCGCCGCCGACGTCGCCGCCGCTGCCGCCGCGGGCGACGCCACCGCACTCGACCTGATCCGGGAGGGCGGCCGGAGCACCGGCCAGGTCATCGCCGGTCTGGTCAGCTTCTTCAACCCTGGTCTCGTGGTGATCGGCGGCGGGGTGACCGGCCTCGGCCACAACCTGCTCGCCGCGATCCGCACCCAGGTCTACCGCCAGTCGCTGCCCCTGGCGACCGGCAACCTGCCCATCGTCCTCGGTGAGTTGGGGCCCTCCGCCGGCGTCATCGGCGGGGCCCGGTTGATCAGCGACCACCTGTTCTCACCCGCGTAGGTCATCCGGTCCCGGGCCCCGTCGGCCCGGCCCGCGAGCTCCACCAGCACGCGCCCCACCGGCACAGCGTTCCACCCCGCTCTGCTCCACGCTGCCCGGCTCCACCCTGCCCGGCTCCACCCTGCTCCGATCCACCCGCCCCACCCCACCCAGCCCCGCTCTGCCCTGACACCGGCCCGCACGCCCGCCGAGGGGACCTCACATGGCACCAGAACCACCGCTGCTCAGCATGTCCGGCATCACCAAGTCCTTCCCCGGAGTCCGGGCCCTGGACGGCGTCGACCTCGACGTCCAGGCCGGCGAGGTGCACTGCCTGCTCGGCCAGAACGGCGCCGGCAAGTCCACCCTGATCAAGGTGCTGGCCGGTGCCCACCAGCCCGACACCGGCACCATCCGCTGGCGAGGCGAGGACGTCACCCTGCGCTCGCCCATCGCGGCCATGCGCCTCGGCATCGCCACCATCTACCAGGAACTCGACCTGGTGGAGCACCTGTCGGTGGCCGAGAACGTCCACCTCGGCCACGAGCCGACCGCCGCCGGATTCGTCGTCCGGGCACGGGCGGCCAAAGCGTCGACGGCGCGGCTCCTGAAGCGACTCGGGCATCCGGAGGTCGATCCCGGGCGGCTGGTCGGGGAACTCTCGGCGGCACAGCAGCAGATCGTGTCCATGGCACGCGCGCTCTCGCACGACGTACGGCTGATCGTGATGGACGAGCCGTCCGCCGCCCTCGACCCGGACGAGGTCGACAACCTCTTCCGCATCGTCACCGACCTCACCGCCGACGGTGTCGCCGTCGTCTACATCTCGCACCGCCTGGAGGAGATCCGCCGCATCGGCGACCGGGTCACCGTCCTCAAGGACGGCCGGGCCGTCGCCGGCGGACTGCCCGCCAAGGAGACGCCCACCCGCGAGGTGGTGGCGCTGATGACCGGACGCAACGTGGAGTACGTCTTCCCGGAGCGGCCCGCCGCCCCGGCGGCGGGAGAGCCCGTGCTCAGCGTGCGGGGACTGTCCAGGGAGGGCGAGTTCGCCCCCCTCGACCTGGAGGTCCGCCCCGGCGAGATCGTCGGCCTCGCCGGACTCGTCGGCTCGGGCCGCTCCGAGATCCTGGAGACGGTCTACGGAGCCCGCAAGGCGAGCACCGGACAGGTCCTCGTCGACGGTCGTCCGCTGCGGCCGGGCAGCGTGCGCGCCGCGGTGCGCGCCGGCCTCGGGCTCGCTCCCGAGGAACGCAAGGCGCAGGCGCTGCTGATGCTGGAGTCCGTCACCCGCAACGTGTCGGTCTCCGCCATGTCCCGCTTCTCGCGCGGCGGCTGGATCGACCAGGGGGCCGAACTCGGGGCGGCCCGCGCGGCCACCCGCGAGCTGTCCCTGCGGCCCGACAACCCCTCGGCGCCCGTGCGCACCCTCTCCGGCGGCAACCAGCAGAAGGCGGTCCTCGCCCGCTGGCTGCTGCGCGGCTGCCGGGTCCTGCTGCTCGACGAACCCACCCGCGGCGTCGACGTCGGCGCCCGCGCCGAGCTCTACGCGGTCGTCCGCCGCCTCGCCGACGAGGGCCTCGCCGTCCTGCTGGTCTCCAGCGAGGTGCCCGAGGTACTGGGCCTCGCCGACCGCGTGCTGGTGCTGCGCGAGGGCCGTGTCGTGCACGAGGCCCCCGCCCGCGAACTCGACGAACACCGCGTACTCGACCTCGTGATGGAAGGAAGCCCGGCGTCATGACGCAGCACGTGTCCCCGCCCCGGGACGGCACCGGCAAGGCGGCTCCGGTGGACGGCCCGCCCGCCTGGCGAGTCCAGTTGGGCCGCGCCGACGTCCGCACCCTCACCCTGCTCGGGGTGCTCGCCGCACTCGTCCTCATCGGCGGCATCACCCAGCCCGACTCGTTCCTGGACACCCGCAACCTCCAGCTGGTGCTCACCCAGGCGTCCGTGATCGGCGTCGTCACCGTCGGCATGACCTTCGTCATCGTCTCCGGCGGCATCGACCTCTCCGTCGGCGCCATCGTCGCCCTCGCCTCGGTGTGGGCGACCACGGTCGCCACCCAGGAGTACGGCTTCGTCGGCATCCTGTTCACGGCGGTCGTCGTCGGCGTGGGCTGCGGGCTGGTCAACGGGGTGCTCATCGCGTTCGGGCAGATGGTGCCGTTCATCGCCACCCTCGCCATGCTGGCCTCGGCGCGCGGCCTCGCGCTCCAGATCACCGACGGACGCACCCAGGTCGTCACCGTCCCGAGCGTCCTGGACCTCGGCGAACGCGACTCCTACGTGCTCGGCATCCCGCCCCTGGTCCTGGTGTTCGCCGCCGTCACGGTCATCGGCTGGCTGGTGCTCAACCGCACCACCTTCGGCCGCCGCACCGTGGCCGTCGGCGGCAACGCCGAGGCCGCCCGGCTCGCCGGCATCGACGTCCGCCGCCAGCGCCTCTACCTCTACCTGCTGTCCGGGCTGTGCTGCGGCATCGCCGCCTTCCTGCTGATCGTCCTGGCCGGCTCCGGCCAGAACACCAACGGCAACCTCTACGAACTCGACGCCATCGCCGCCGCGATCATCGGCGGGACGCTGCTGACCGGCGGGCGGGGCCACATCCTCGGCTCCGTGCTCGGCGTCCTGATCTTCACCACCATCACCAACATCTTCGCCCTGAACAACCTGCAGACCGACGTGCAGCAGATCGCCAAGGGCGCGATCATCGTCGCCGCCGTGCTGGTCCAGCGCCGTACCGCAAGCACGCACTGAGGAAAGGGTCCACCGTCATGACGAACCTCCCGAGCCGCAGAGGACTGCTCTTCGGAGCGGCCGCCGTGTCCGCCGGCGTGGTCCTCACCGGCTGCACGAGCAACGACCCCGACGACGGCGACGACAAGGCAGCGGACACGCAGCCGGCCGCCGACGACCAGCCCGGCAAGCAGGTCACCATCGGCTACGCCGGCCCGCAGGCCGACCACGGCTGGCTCAACGCCGTCAACGACCAGGCGCAGAAGCGCGCCGAGAAGTACTCGGACGTCACGCTCGAGGTCACCGAGGGCTCCAACGACACCGCCCAGCAGATCGGTCAGATCGAGACCCTGATCAACAAGAAGGTCGACGTCCTGGTCGTCCTGCCCGCCGACGGCAAGGCCCTCACCCAGGTCGGGCTCAAGGCGATGCGCGCCGGCATCCCGGTCGTCAACCTCGACCGCATCTTCAACAGCCCGCAGGCCTACCGCTGCTGGGTCGGCGGCGACAACTACGGCATGGGCCTCAACGCCGCCCACTACATAGGCGAGAAGCTCAAGGGCAAGTCCGGCGCCAAGGTCATCGAGCTGGCCGGCCTGGACAACCTGGAGCTGACCCAGCAGCGCACCAAGGGCTTCGACGACGGTCTGAAGAACTACCCCAACATCCAGAAGGTGGCCCGCCAGGCCGCCGAGTTCACGGTCGAGTCGGGCCAGGCCAAGATGGCCCAGCTGCTCCAGGCCCAGTCCCAGTTCGACGCCCTGTGGAACCACGACGACGACCAGGGCGTGGGCGCGCTGCGCGCCATCGAGCAGGCGGGCCGCGACGACTTCCTGATGGTCGGCGGCGCGGGAGCGCTCTCCGCCTTCCAGGCCATCAAGGCGGACAGCGGCGTGCTGAAGGCCACCGTGCTCTACCCGCCCACCATGGCCGCCTCCGCGATCGACCTCGCCCGCGCCCTCGGTCAGGGCAAGGGCGTCAGCGGGCTCGCCGAGTTCGAGATCCCCTCGACCGTCACCTGCTACTCGGCCGTCGTCGACAAGGAGAACGTGGACCAGTACATGTCCACGGGCTTCAAGTGACGGGCACCAAGTGACGGCTGCCGCCCCGGCAGCGGCCTGACCAGCCGGCCGGGGCGGGGCCCACCCCCACCGCGCCACGACGACGAGGAGGACATCCGATGGGACAGCCGCAGCAGCCCGAGGGGGCCGGAGCGGGGGCAGCAGCCACCGGCACCGGGACCGACAGCGGGACCGGGACCAGGGCGACGGGGGCATCCGCGACCAGACCGCCGCTGCGCGTCGGCATGGTCGGCTACGCCTTCATGGGTGCCGCACACTCCCAGGGCTGGCGCACCGCCGGCCGGGTCTTCGACCTGCCGCTGAACCCGGTCCTGGCCGCGATCTGCGGACGGGACGCCGACGCCGTGCGCACCGCGGCCGACCGGCACGGCTGGGCGAGCACCGAGACCGACTGGCGGGCCCTGGTCGAACGGGACGACATCGACCTCGTCGACATCTGCACCCCCGGCGACAGCCACGCGGAGATCGCGCTCGCCGCGCTCGCCGCCGGCAAGCACGTCCTGTGCGAGAAGCCCCTCGCCAACACCGTGGGCGAGGCGGAGGCGATGACCAGGGCCGCCGACGAGGCCGCCGCACGCGGCCAGTTGGCCATGGTCGGCTTCAACTACCGCCGCGTGCCGGCCACCGCGCTGGCACGGCGGATGGTGGCGGCGGGCCGCGTCGGACGCCTCAGGCACGTGCGGGTGACGTACCTCCAGGACTGGCTGGTGGACCCGAACTCGCCGCTGACCTGGCGGCTGCGCAAGGAACTGGCCGGCTCGGGCGCCCTGGGCGACCTCGGCGCGCACATCGTCGACCTCGCGCAGTACCTGACGGGGGAGCGGATCGCGGGCGTCTCCGCCCTCACCGAGACCTTCGTCCGGGAACGCCCGCTTCCGGCCGGTGCCGCCCGGGGGCTCTCGGCCGGCTCGGCGGACGGCACCATGGGCCAGGTCACCGTGGACGACGCCGCCGTGTTCACCGGCCGCCTCACCTCGGGCGCCCTGGTCTCCTTCGAGGCCACCCGCTACGCCACCGGCCGCAAGAACGCCCTCCGGATCGAGCTCAACGGCGAACGCGGCTCGCTCGCCTTCGACCTGGAGCGGCTCAACGAGCTGTCGTACCACGACGGTACGGAGCAGGGGGAGCACGCCGGCTTCCGCCGCATCCTGGTCACCGAACCCGAGCACCCCTACCTGGACGCCTGGTGGCCGCCCGGCCACGGGCTCGGCTACGAGCACTCCTTCGTCCACCAGGCGCGCGACCTCGTGCACGCCGTCGCCGAGGGGCGCCGGCCGGAACCCTCCTTCGCCGACGGGCTCCAGGTGCAGCGCGTCCTCGCGGCGGTCGAGGAGAGCGCCGAGAAGAACTCCGTCTACACCCCGATCGCCCCCTGAGGAGGCTGGCAGCGACATGCCGCGCAACTTCACTCTCTTCACCGGCCAGTGGGCGGACCTGCCCCTGGAGGAGGTCTGCCGCCTCGCCCGCGACTTCGGCTACGATGGCCTGGAGCTCGCCTGCTGGGGCGACCACTTCGAGGTCGACAAGGCCCTCGCCGACCCCTCCTACGTCGACTCCCGCCACCAGCTGCTCGACAAGTACGGCCTCAAGTGCTGGGCGATCTCCAACCACCTGGTCGGCCAGGCGGTCTGCGACGCCATCATCGACGAGCGCCACGAGGCGATCCTCCCCGCCCGCATCTGGGGCGACGGTGACGCGGAGGGCGTGCGGCAGCGCGCCGCGGCCGAGCTCAAGGACACCGCCCGGGCCGCCGCACGCCTCGGCGTGGACACCGTCATCGGCTTCACCGGCTCGGCCATCTGGCACCTGGTCGCCATGTTCCCGCCCGCCCCGGAGTCGATGATCGAGCGGGGGTACCAGGACTTCGCGGACCGCTGGAACCCCATCCTCGACGTCTTCGACGCCGAGGGCGTGAGGTTCGCCCACGAGGTCCACCCCAGCGAGATCGCCTACGACTACTGGACGACCCAGCGCGCCCTGGAGGCCGTGGACCACCGGCCCGCCTTCGGCCTCAACTTCGACCCCTCCCACTTCGTGTGGCAGGACCTCGACCCGGTCGGCTTCCTGTGGGACTTCCGCGACCGGATCTACCACGTCGACTGCAAGGAGGCCCGCAAGCGCCTCGACGGCCGTAACGGGCGCCTCGGCTCCCACCTGCCGTGGGGGGACCCGCGCCGCGGCTGGGACTTCGTGTCGGCCGGGCACGGCGACGTCCCCTGGGAGGACGTCTTCCGCATGCTGCGCTCCATCGACTACCAGGGCCCGGTCTCCGTCGAGTGGGAGGACGCCGGCATGGACCGGTTGCAGGGCGCCCCCGAGGCCCTCACCCGTCTCAAGGCCTTCGACTTCGACCCGCCCAGCGCGTCCTTCGACGCCGCCTTCAACAGCTGATCAGACCGCCCGACGGCAGGTCGGGGACGGGGGCCGGCAGGTTCGCCGGTCCCCGGTCCGGCCTGCCCGCATCCCGCTTTGTCCTGGATTGGGAAAAAGTTGAACCAGTCCGGGTCCAAGGGGTGTTGGGCCCGGAAGAACGCGGTTACCGTCCCTGATGTGTTCAGGACACCCACGTCCCCGGGGTGACGGCGCACCCCGGAGCCCGCCGCACCGCACGTCTTCGCACCCGTTCCGTACGGCCCATCCCGTTCCCGGAGGGACTTCGTGCACAGAACCAGACTCAAGAGCACCAGGACCACGAGGCGCCCCAGGCTCCGCACCACCCTCGCCCTGTTCACCGGCCTGCTGCTGGCGGTGGGGACCCCGGCGACCGTCGCCGGCGCCCACCCCGGACATCCGGAACACGACGAACCGGCGGCCGCCGAGGGGCAGTTCCAGCAGGTTCCGCTCGCCAAGGGCGAGCCCGAGATGGGTGAGCCGATGTCGCTCGCCGTGCTCCCGGACCGCAGCGTCCTGCACACCGCCCGCGACGGCACACTGCGCCTCACCGACCAGGGCGGCGTCACCAAGGTCGCCGGCAAGCTCGACGTCTACAGCCACGACGAGGAGGGCCTGCAGGGCGTAGGCATCGACCCGGACTTCGAGAAGAACCGGGCGATCTACCTCTACTACGCCCCGCCGCTCGACACCCCCGCGGGCGACGCCCCGGAGACCGGCACCGCCGAGGACTTCAAGAAGTTCGACGGCGTCAACCGGCTCTCCCGCTTCGTGCTCAACGCCAACGGCACCCTGGACCTGGCCAGCGAGAAGAAGGTCCTGGACGTCGCGGCCTCCCGCGGCACCTGCTGCCACGTCGGCGGTGACATCGACTTCGACGCCGAGGGCAACCTGTACCTGTCCACCGGCGACGACTCCAACCCGTTCGCCTCCGACGGCTTCACGCCGATCGACGAGCGCCCGGACCGCAACCCGGCCTTCGACGCCCGCCGCAGCTCCGGCAACACCAACGACCTGCGCGGCAAGATCCTGCGCATCAAGGTCGCCGAGGACGGCTCGTACACCGTGCCGGACGGCAACCTCTTCGCCCCGGGCACCGAGAAGACCCGCCCCGAGATCTACGCCATGGGCTTCCGCAACCCGTTCCGGATGAGCGTCGACGACAAGACCGGCACCGTCTACGTCGGCGACTACGGACCCGACGCGGGCGCCGCCGACCCGAACCGCGGCCCGGCCGGACAGGTCGAGTTCGCCAAGGTCACCAAGGCCGCCAACTTCGGCTGGCCGTTCTGCACGGGCAACAACGACCCCTACGTCGACTACGACTTCGCCACCAAGACCTCCGGTGAGAAGTTCGACTGCGCCGCCCCCAAGAACACCTCGCGGCACAACACCGGCCTGGTCGACCTGCCGCCCGCGCAGGCCGCCTGGATCCCGTACGACGGCGGCTCCGTGCCCGAGCTCGGCACCGGCTCCGAGTCCCCGATGGCCGGCCCGGTCTACCGCTACGACCCCGAGCTCGACTCCAGCGTGAAGTTCCCCGAGGAGTTCGACGGCGACTTCTTCGCCGGCGAGTTCGGCCGCCGCTGGATCAAGCGGATCGAGCAGAACGCCGACGGCACCGTCGCGAAGATCAACGACTTCCCGTGGACCGGCACCCAGATCATGGACATGGAGTTCGGCCCCGACGGCGCGCTCTACGTGCTGGACTACGGCGTCTCCTGGTTCCAGGGCGACGAGAACTCCGCGCTGTACCGCATCGAGAACGCCGAGGACGGCTTCTCCCCGATCGCCGAGGTGAGCGCCGACAAGACGTCCGGAGCGGCCGGCCTCAAGGTGAAGTTCACCGCCTCCGTCAAGGACGCCGACTCCCCGGACCTCACCTACAGCTGGGACTTCGGCGACGGCACCAAGGGCGAGGGCCTCACCCCCACCCACAAGTACAAGAAGGTCGGCACCTACACCGCGACCTTCACCGCGAAGGACCCCGAGGGCAACACCGGCAACGCCAGCGTCCGGATCGTGGTCGGCAACACCGCGCCCAAGCTGAGGATCGACGTCCCGGGCAACGGCGCCCTCGCCGCCTTCGGCGAGCCCGTCCCCTTCAAGGTGACCGTCACCGACCCCGAGGAGACCGTCGACTGCTCCAGGGTCAAGGTCGCCTACAGCCTCGGCCACGACTCCCACGCCCACGAGCTGACCAGCGAGATGGGCTGTGAGGGCACCCTGAACCCGCCGCCCGGCGACGGCGGCCACGACCCCAACGCCAACATCTACGGTGTCGTCGGCGCCAGCTACACCGACGGCGGGGCGAACGGCCAGGAGGCCCTGACCGGCACCGCCCGCACCGTGCTCCAGCCGCTGCACCGCCAGGCCGAGCACTTCGCCGCCCAGCAGGGCGTCACGGTCGTCGACAAGACCGGCGCCAACGGCGGCAAGACCGTCGGCAACATCGACGACGGCGACTGGATCTCCTTCAGCCCCTACAAGTTCGACGGGCAGAAGAAGCTCACCGTACGGGCCTCCTCCGGCGGCGCCGGCGGCTTCGTCGAACTGCGCACCGGCTCGCCCGACGGCCCGCTGCACGGCTCGGCGTACATCCCGCCGACCGGCAGCTGGGAGACGTTCCAGGACGTCGACGTGCCGCTGCGGGCCCTGCCCAAGAAGACCACCGACATCTACCTGGTCTTCAGGGGCGGCGAGGGCGCGCTGTACGACGTGGACGACTTCGAGTTCTCCAAGGAGCCGTTCAAGGGCGGCAAGAAGGTCCTGGTCTTCTCCAAGACGGCCGGCTTCCGCCACGACTCCATCCCCGAGGGCGTCGCCGCGCTGAAGGAGCTCGGCGCCCCGGCCGGCATCTCGGTCACCGCGACCGAGGAGGCCAAGCAGTTCACCACGGCCAACCTCGCCAAGTACGACGCGGTCGCCTTCCTGTCCACCACAGGTGACGTGCTCAATGCCGACCAGCAGAAGGCGTTCGAGGACTACGTCAAGAACGGCGGCGGCTACCTGGGCATCCACGCCGCCGCCGACACCGAGTACGACTGGGAGTTCTACGGCGGCCTCGTCGGCGCCCACTTCGACTCGCACCCGGCCATCCAGAAGGCCACCGTACGCGTCGAGGAGCACGACCACCCGTCCACCGCGCACCTCGGCGACACCTGGGAGCGCACCGACGAGTGGTACAACTACCGCACCAACCCGCGTGAGCAGGCCAAGGTCCTCGCCACCCTGGACGAGACCACCTACGACGGCGGCACCATGAAGGGCGACCACCCGATCGCCTGGTGCCAGAACTACGGCGGCGGCCGCTCCTTCTACACCGGCGGCGGCCACACCAAGGAGTCCTACGCCGACGAGGCGTTCCGTGCCCACCTGCTCGGCGGCATGCAGTACGCCACCGGACAGGTCAAGGCCGACTGCAAGCCCAGCACCGGCTACCGGGACATCTTCAACGGTGAGACCAGGGACGGCTGGAAGCAGGCCGGCCCCGGCACCTTCGACGTGAAGGACGGCACGCTGGAGTCCAACGGCGGCATGGGCCTGCTCTGGTACCAGGCCAAGGAGCTGAAGTCGTACTCCCTCAAGCTCGACTGGAAGATGCGGGGCGACGACAACTCCGGGATCTTCGTGGGCTTCCCCGCCTCCGACGACCCCTGGTCCGCGGTGAACAAGGGCTACGAGATCCAGATCGACGCCACCGACGCGGCGGACCGCACCACGGGCTCCGTCTACTCCTTCAAGTCGGCGAACATCAAGGCCCGTGACCAGGTCCTGCGGCCGCCCGGCCAGTGGAACTCCTACGAGATCAAGGTCCAGGGCGAACGCCTCCAGGTGTTCCTCAACGGAGTCAAGATCAACGACTTCACCAACAAGGACCCCGAGCGGAGCCTGACCGACGGTTACATCGGCCTCCAGAACCACGGCGCCGACGACCAGGTCTCCTTCCGCAACATCCAGCTCAAGGAGCTCTCCTCCTAGGGCTACCGGAACGGCGGCGGGCGGAGGACGCCGGACCTCCGCCCGCCGTCCCGCCGGGCCCGCGCCCGGCACCCCGCTCGTCCCCTCCCGGCACTCGCACCAGGTTCGCGTACGACAAGGAGGCTGCCCATGTCCGCCGAACCGTCCCTGCCCACCCCCTCCTCGGCTCCCCGTCTCGGCGTCTGGCTCATCGGGGCGCGCGGATCCGTGGCCACCACCGCCGTCGCGGGCTGCGCCGCCGTCACCGCCGGCCTCCATCCGCCGACCGGCATGGTCACCGAGACCCCGCCCTTCACGTCGAGCGGTCTGCCCTCGCTGGCGTCGCTCGTCTTCGGCGGCCACGACACCCTCGACTGCCCGCTGCCCAAGCGCGCCGAGCACCTGGCCGAGGGCGGCGTCCTGCCGCACGGCCTGCCGTCCGCCGTGCACGCCGAACTCGTCGCCGCCGACCGGGAGATCAGGCCCGGAGGCCCTCCGTCCGGGGGCACGGACGGCGGGCCGGGCCGCACCCAGGACGAGTGGATCGACGTGTTCGCCGCCGACATCCGCGACTTCGTCCACCGCCTCGGCCTCTCCGGGGCCGTCGTGGTGAACGTCGCCTCCACCGAGCCCGCCCCCACCGACGGCACCCTGCCGCCCAGCTCCCTCTACGCGGCGGCCGCCCTGCGCGCCGGCTGCCCCTACGTCAACTTCACCCCCTCCACCGGACTGCACCACCCGGCACTGGCCCCGCTCGCCGAGTCCTCGGGGCTCCCGTACGCGGGCCGCGACGGCAAGACCGGGCAGACCCTGCTGCGTTCCGTACTCGGCCCGATGTTCCTGCAGCGCGCCCTGACCGTGCGGGCCTGGTCCGGCACCAACCTCCTGGGGGGCGGTGACGGTGCCGCCCTCGCCGACCCCGCGGCGGCCGCCGCCAAGAACGCCGGCAAGGAACGCGTCCTCGCGGACACCCTCGGTGCCGCACCCGAGGGCGAGGTGCACATCGACGACGTGCCCGCCCTCGGCGACTGGAAGACGGCCTGGGACCACATCGCCTTCGACGGCTTCCTCGGCGCCCGCATGACCCTCCAGACCACGTGGCAGGGCTGTGACTCGGCGCTGGCCGCGCCCCTCGTCCTCGACCTGGCCCGGCTGGCCGCCCGCGCCCACGAGAGGGGCCTGTCCGGCCCGCTGCGCGAACTCGGCTTCTACTTCAAGGACCCGGTGGGGGACGGCCCGTCGGCACTGGCCGAGCAGTACGCGGAGCTCATGGGCCTCGCCGAACGGCTGCGGGACGACGCCGGCGAGCGGGGGGAGCAGCGGTGAGCCGCACGGTCGCCGTGGCCCGGGACGCCTCCGCGCCGGCCGGCGCCGCGGGGGACGGCCCGCCCGCCGAGAACGCCGCGTCGGGCGCCGACGGAGCCCCGGCCCACGGATCCGGCCCGGCCCGCGCCCCACGCGCCGGTGCCTGGGCCGAACTGCTGCGCCTGCCCGCGCTCTTCACCGTCCCCGGCGACGCCCTCGCCGGCGCCGCCGCGGCCGGCGTCCGACCCGGGCCCCGCACCCTGCTCGCCATCGGATCCTCCCTGTGCCTGTACGAGGCCGGGATGGCCCTGAACGACTGGGCGGACCGTGCCGAGGACGCCGTGGAGCGCCCGCACCGCCCCCTGCCGTCCGGCCGTATCCGTCCGGCCGCCGCCCTCACGGCGGCCTGCGGCCTGACCGGCGCCGGCCTGGCACTCGCCGCCTGGGCCGGCCGGCCCGCCCTCGCGGTGGCCGCGCCCCTGGCGGCGACCGTCTGGGCCTACGACCTCGCGCTGAAGCACACGCCCGCCGGGCCCGCGGCCATGGCCGCCGCCCGCGGACTGGACCTGCTCCTCGGCGCCGCCGCCACCAGCGGCGGCACCCGCGCCGCACTGCCCTCCGCCGCGCTGCTCGGCAGCCACACCCTCGCGGTCACGGCCGTCTCCCGCCGGGAGACCGACGGCGGCTCGGTCCTGGCCCCGCTGGCCGCCCTCACGACGACGGCGGCGCTGACGCGGCTGGTCACGCTCCGCCGCACCCGACTCCCGGCAGGCCGGCGGGCAGCAGCCGCCCCCGGCCTGCCGGGCCCCGACCCGGCCGGACGCCCGCCCCGGGCCACCGACGCCCTCACCACCGCCCTGGCCGCCGCCTACGCGGCCACGGCCGCCCGGCCCTATGTCCACGCCGCGCTCAACCCGTCACCCCAGCTCACCCAACGCGCCGTCGGCGGCGGCATCAGGGCCACGGTCCCGCTCCAGGCGGCGCTCGCCGCCCGCTCCGGCGCGACGGCCACGTCGTTGCTGGTCGCGGCCCTGGCCCCGGCCGGCCGGCTGTTCGCGCGCAGGGCCGGCATGAGGAAGGTGAGCATCACGTGAGCACCGGTACCCCCGCCCTCCCTCTCCGCTTCGGCTACGGCACCAACGGCCTCACCGACCTCCGCCTGGACGACGCCCTCGCCCTGCTGGCCGACCTCGGCTACGACGGCGTCGGCCTGACCCTCGACCACATGCACCTCGACCCGCTCGCCGAGGACCTCGCCGCCCGCACCCGCCGGGTCGCGCACCGCCTCGACGCGCTGGGTCTGGACGTCACGGTCGAGACGGGCGCCCGCTACGTGCTCGACCCGCGCCGCAAACACGGTCCCTCGCTTCTCGATCCGGACCCCGACGACCGGGCGCGCCGGGCCGGCCTGCTGGTGCGGGCCGTGCGCGTCGCCGCCGACCTGGGCGCCCACGCCGTGCACTGCTTCAGCGGCATCACCCCGCCGGGCACGGACGAGGAGACCGCCTGGACACGCCTGGCCGAGGCCCTCGGCCCGGTCCTGGAGGCCGCCGAGGACACGGGCGTGCCCCTCGCGGTGGAGCCCGAACCCGGCCACCTGCTGGCCACCCTCGCCGGCTTCCACCACCTGCGCCGTCTCCTGGGCGACCCCGCACCCCTCGGTCTGACCCTGGACATCGGGCACTGCCAGTGCCTGGAGCCCCTCTCGCCGGCCGACTGCGTGCGCGAGGCCGCCCCCTGGCTGCGGCACGTGCAGATCGAGGACATGCGCCGCGGCGTCCACGAACACCTGCCCTTCGGCGACGGCGAGATCGACTTCCCGCCCGTCCTCCACGCCCTCGCCGACACCGGCTACCAGGGCCTGACCGTCGTCGAACTGCCCCGCCACTCCCACGCGGGCCCGCACTTCGCCGAAGTCTCCCTCCCGTTCCTGCGCGGGGCCGCGGCGGCGGCCCCCCTCACCAGCCGCTCGGGCGAGCCCTCCGCCACCCACTGAAGGGAGCCACACCCATGACGCAGCCACACGCCGGGCACGTCACCCCCGAAACCCAGGGTGCGGACGGCCCCACCGTCGGACAGGACCAGGGCCCCACCCCGGCCCACGTCCCGCCCGCCGACCTGCGCGCGGCCCTCACCGCCGAGCTCGGCGGAGCCGCCCGTGCCTGGCTGGACCAGGCCCTGGACGAGGCCGCCGCCCACCCCGGCGCCCACGGGCCCATCTCCGTGTGGGAGCTGCGCCTGGCCGAGGCCGGCCGCCGCTGCGGCCCCGCCCACGCCGACGCCGCACGCGTCCTCGTCCTGCACGCGGCCCACGCGGACACCGACGCTCTGACCCGCGTCTACTCCCAGGGCACCGCCGACGAACGCCGCGCCGTCCTGCACGCGCTGCCCCACCTGGTGCCCGGTCCCGAGGCACTGCCGCTCGTCGAGGACGCGCTGCGCACCAACGACACCCGGCTGGTCGCCGCGGCCCTCGGTCCGTACGCGGCCCGGCACCTCGACGCCCACCAGTGGCGGCACGCCGTACTGAAGTGCCTGTTCACCGGCGTGCCCCTGGACGAGGTCGCGGACCTCGCCGGACGCGCCCGCGGTGACGCCGAACTGGCCCGCATGCTCGCCGACTACGCCGCCGAACGCACGGCAGCGGGCCGCACCGTCCCCGAGGACCTGCACCGCGTCCTGGCCCTGACCGAGCCCGGGACGTCGCACCCCCCGGCCGCCCCCCACGGCAAGGAGTCCTGATGCGCATCTTCGACCCCCACATCCACATGACCTCCCGCACCACCGACGACTACGAGGCCATGTACGCCGCCGGTGTCCGGGCCGTCGTCGAGCCGTCCTTCTGGCTCGGCCAGCCCCGCACCTCGCCCGCCTCCTTCCGTGACTACTTCGACGCCCTGCTGGGCTGGGAGCCCTTCCGCGCCGCCCAGTACGGCATCGCCCACCACTGCACGATCGCCCTCAATCCCAAGGAGGCCAACGACCCGCGCTGCCTGCCGGTCCTGGACGACCTGCCCCGCTACCTCGTCAAGGACCGGGTGGTGGCGGTCGGTGAGATCGGCTACGACTCGATGACGCCGGCCGAGGACACCGCCCTGGAGCAGCAGCTCCAGCTGGCCGCCGACCACGGCCTGCCCGCCCTCGTGCACACCCCCCACCGCGACAAGCTCGCCGGCCTCCACCGCACCCTCGACGTGGTCCGGGGGTCCGCGCTGCCCCCCGACCGGGTTCTCGTCGACCACCTGAACGAGACCACCGTCAAGGCCGCCAAGGACAGCGGGGCCTGGCTCGGCTTCTCCGTCTACCCCGACACCAAGATGGACGAAGCCCGCATGGTCGCCCTCCTCCAGGAGTACGGCCCGGAGAAGGTCCTGGTGAACTCCGCCGCCGACTGGGGGAAGAGCGACCCTCTCAAGACCCGCAAGGTCGGCGACCTGATGCTGGCCGAGGGCTTCACCGAGGACGACGTGGACCAGGTGCTGTGGCGCAACCCCGTCGCCTTCTACGGCCTCAGCGGACGCCTCGACCTGGACGTGACCTCCGCCGACGCCACCCACGAGGGCAACTCCATCCTGCGCGGCGGGGAGTGAGCCATGCGCTTCCGCCATCCCGACGGGTCCACCGTCCATCTCGCCTACTGCACCAACGTGCATCCCGCCGAGACCCTCGAGGGGGTGCTGGCCCAGCTGCGGGAGCACTGCGAGCCGGTCCGGCGCAGGCTGGGCCGCGACCGGCTGGGCATCGGCCTGTGGCTGGCCCGCGACGCGGCCCACGCCCTGGTCACCGACCCCGCGGCCCTGCGCGCCCTGCGCGGCGAGCTGGAGCGGCGGGGACTGGAGGTCGTCACCCTCAACGGCTTCCCCTACGAGGGATTCGGCGCGGAGGAGGTCAAGTACCGTGTCTACACGCCGGACTGGGCCGACCCCGAGCGCCTGGAGCACACGACATCGCTGGCGCGGGTCCTGGCGGGGCTGCTGCCCGACGACGTCACCGAGGGCACCATCTCCACGCTGCCGCTGGCCTGGCGCACCGCCTACGACGACGCTCGCGCCGAAAAGTCCCGTGCCGCGCTGGTCACCCTCGCCGAACGCCTGGACGTCCTGGAGGAGCTGACCGGCCGTTCGGTGCGCATCGGGCTGGAGCCGGAGCCGGGTTGTGTGGTGGAGCGGACCGGTGATGCGATTGCGCCGCTGATGGCGGTGGGCCATGACCGTATCGGCGTGTGTGTCGACACCTGCCATCTGGCCACCTCCTTCGAGGACCCGGACACCGCCCTGGACGCCCTGACCGCCGCCCGCATCCCGGTCGTCAAGTCCCAGCTGTCGGCGGCCCTGCACGCCGAGCAGCCCGCCCGGCCCGAAGTCCGGCGCGCACTGGCGACGTTCGCGGAGCCGCGGTTCCTGCACCAGACCCGCACCACTGCGTCCGGCGGTCTCCAGGGCACCGACGACCTGGATGAGGCCGTGGCCGACGGTGGGCCGCTGCCTGACAACTCGCCCTGGCGCGCCCACTTCCACGTCCCCCTCCACGCGGCCCCGGCCCCGCCGCTGACCTCGACGACGGAGGTCCTCAAAGCCGCGCTGGCGCGCCTGGTGGGCGGCCCGCACCCCCTCACCCGGCATCTCGAGGTGGAGACCTACACCTGGCAGGCCCTCCCGCCCGAGCTGCGGCCCCGCGCCCGCGCGCAGCTCACCGACGGGATCGCCGCCGAGCTGACCCTGGCCCGCGACCTGCTGACCGACCTCGGCCTGAAGGAACTGCCATGACCGATCCTCTCCAGACCGATGCCGGCCGCGATGGTCGCCCGACCCCGCTCCTCGTCCTGGACGTCGTGGGCCTCACCCCCCGCCTGCTGGACCACATGCCCCACCTCAAACAACTCGCCCAGGCCGGCTCCCGCGCCCCCCTGGGCACCGTCCTGCCCGCCGTCACCTGCGCCGCCCAGTCGACGTTTTTGACCGGCACGCACCCTGCCGAGCACGGCATCGTCGGCAACGGCTGGTACTTCCGCGAGCTCGGCGATGTCCTGCTGTGGCGCCAGCACAACGGCCTGGTCGCCGGCGACAAACTCTGGGACGCCGCCCGCCGCGCCCACCCCGGCTACACCGTCGCCAACATCTGCTGGTGGTACGCGATGGGCGCCGACACCGACTTCACCGTCACCCCCCGCCCCGTCTACTACGCCGACGGCCGCAAGGAACCCGACTGCTACACCCGGCCCCCCGCCCTGCACGACGAACTCACCGGCAAACTCGGCACCTTCCCCCTCTTCCACTTCTGGGGACCGGGCGCCGACCTCGTCTCCAGCCAGTGGATCATCGACGCCACCCGCCACATCATGGCCACCCGCCACCCCGACCTCACCCTCACCTACCTGCCCCACCTCGACTACGACCTCCAGCGCTACGGCCCCCACGACGCCCGCTCCCTGAAAGCCGCCGCCGACCTCGACGCCGCCCTCGCCCCGCTGCTGGACGACGCCCGCGCCCAGCAACGCACCGTGGTGGTGCTGTCCGAGTACGGCATCACCCCCGTCACCCGGCCCGTCGACATCAACCGCGCCCTGCGCCGGGCGGGGCTGCTGGAGGTCCACACCCAGGACGGTATGGAATACCTCGACCCGATGGCCTCCCGCGCCTTCGCCGTCGCCGACCACCAGATCGCCCACGTCTACGTCCGCCGCCCCGAAGACCTCGACGCCACCCGCGCCGCCCTGACCGGCCTGCCCGGCATCGAGCAGCTCCTGGACGACGAGGGCAAGAAGGCCCACCACCTCGACCACCCCCGCGCGGGCGAACTCGTCGCCGTCGCCGAGCCCGACGCCTGGTTCACGTACTACTACTGGCTCGACGACCGGCGTGCGCCCGACTTCGCGCAGCTCGTCGAGATCCACCGCAAACCCGGCTACGACCCCGTCGAGCTGTTCATGGACCCCCACGACCCCTACGTCAAGGTCAAAGCCGCCGGCGCCCTGGCCCGCAAGAAACTCGGCATGCGCTACCGCATGGCCGTCGTCCCCCTGGACCCCGCACCCATCCGCGGCAGCCACGGCCGCCTCCCCGCCGGCGACGACGACGGACCACTCCTGCTGTGCTCCACCCCCCACGCCCTCGGCGACCGCGTCGCGGCCACCGAAGTGAAACAACTCCTCCTCCAGCTCGCCGGAATCGGCTGACACACCACCCCGTACGGCACCCGAGATCCAGCTACTGAGAGTGAAACACACGGCACTGACAACGGCCCGTCCGAGCCGCATCCGGGCGGGCCACGACCCAGAAGGCAGGCACTCGTGACCCTGTTCTCCGATCCCTCGCGCACCGACGCCGGCACCGACCCGGCGGCCGGTGGCCCGGACGAAAGCCTGCGCCGCAGCCTCGGCGTGGACCGGCGTCGCTTCCTCAGCACCTGCACCGCCGTGGCCGCCGGAGCCGTCGCGGCCCCCGTCTTCGGTGCCGCTCCGGCCCTCGCCCAGGACCGGGACAGAGACCACGACCACGGTCACGGCCACGGGCGCGGGCAGGTCCTCGTCCCGGCGGACAAGCGCGGCATCATCCTCTACACCGTCCGCGACGCCACCGCCCGCGACCCCCTCGCCTCCGACCTGCCCTCCGGCTTCCGCGAGGTGTTCAAGCAGCTCTCCCGCCACGGCTACCGCCAGGTCGAGTTCGCCGGCTACCGCCAGCACGCCAACGCACCCGGCGGCGCCGACCTGGAATCCGTCCAGGGAGCGAAGCTGCTGCGCTGCTGGCTCGACGACCACGGCCTGCGCGCCCAGGGCAACCACGGCTTCATCCCGTCCTCCTGGCCGCTCACCACGGCGGACAAGGACACCTTCAAGAAGCACCTGGAGATCGCCAACATCCTCGGCATGGACCACATGGGAACCGGTGGCGACCCCACCGGCAGTTCCTACCGTGCCGACTGGGACGTGGCCGCCGACAAGTGGAACGCCCTCGGAGCGATAGCCCGCCGCGAGGGCATCAAGCTCTACACGCACAACCACGACGGGGCCTACGGCTTCCTGCTCGACGGCGGCCCGCTGGACGACCAGGGCCGCCCGACCCGCAGCTCCGGCATCCGGAAGCTGGAGTACTTCCTGAAGGTCACCGACCCGAGGCTGGTCTGGCTGGAGATGGACATCTTCTGGGCACACGTCGCCCAGTACAAGTTCCACACCTACACCGCCCACGACGGCTCCACCCGCAAGAACGTCTTCGACCCGGCCGGCCTGGTCGCCCGCAACAACAAGCGCTACCCGCTCTTCCACGCCAAGGACGGCGTCGTCAGCACGACCAACGGCATGGGCTACGACATGGTGCCCTTCGGGACCGGGGTCATCGACTACACGACGTTCTTCTCACGGGTCGGAGAGCGGAACTACCACAACCCGATGATCGAGGACGACAACTCCCCGAGCGCCACTGACCCGGCGCAGTCGCTGCGGGAAGCCAAGATCAGCTACGACAACCTGGCGGCCCTGCGCAAGCGGCGCCGCTGACCGGTGCACGGACCGGAGACGAGCTTGGAGCCGTAGAGGTGACGGCACACCCGCCGGGCCCGGCGGGTGTGCCGTCATCCGATGCCCTGCCGGTCCGGCGACAGGGCGAAGGCCCGGTCCGCCGCGCTCGGCGCGGTCCGTACGACGGCCTGCCGCAACAGCTCGCGGTGGCGCAGCAGCGGCTCGCGCCGCTCCGGCGGGGCGAGCAGCAACAGGTCGTCGAGCCCGGCCAGCAAGCGCCGGGTGACCTGCGGGGCCTCCACGGCGCAGGCCCGGACCTCGGCGAACCCGAGGTCCACCAGCTCGGTCCAGCCCGGCACGGGCTGCACCAGCCGGACGGTGCCGTGTCGGTCCCGGTGCTCCACGGCGTCCAGCGGCCGCCGGGACAGGGCGGCCAGGAGCTGCACCACCCGGTCCAGTGCCTGCACGGCGGTCGTCGGATCGTTCACCGCCGGGGACAGGGCGCGCAGCCCGATGTCGGACAGCTGGCGCAACCCGAACGCCAGATCCTGGTGGAAGGTGCGCTCCACCCCCACCGCCAGGGCGTACCGCAGCACCCGGCGCGGCGGAGCCTGTCCGCCGTGCACCGCCAGGACGGGAGTGCCGGGCACCAGGAAGTCGCCGATCCGCGGAACCAGCCGCAGGACGACCCCGTGCTTGCGGGCCACCCGCACCAGCCGGGCGGTGTGCACGTCCCGCAGCACACCGGCACGCCCCTCGTGGGCGACCCACTCGGTCACCGGACCGGGGTCGGGCGCCCGACCGCCGTCCGCCGGCGCGGGCATCAGCGCCGCCACCCGGAAGGACTCCGCCGCGATCCGGGCGATCACATGGCTGATCCGCATCAGCCGCAGGGTCGCGTTCACGTACATCACGAACAGCAGCAGGCTGAGCGCGACCATCGCAAGGGTGAGCACCGACTGCACCAGGGGCACGGACGTGGTGTCACGGGGATCGGGGGTGCTGTCGTAACTGGTCAGGACGAGGAGGGTCAGGACGAACGTGGCGAGGAAGACGGCGAAGGTCGCCTTCGTGATCCGGCTGCGGACGAAGAGCCGCACCACCCGCGGGGTGAACTGCCCGCTCGCCATCTGCACGGCGACCAGCGAGATGCTGAACACCACGCCGATGAACGTCATCATCGCCGAGCCGACCGCGGACACCACCGTCCTCGCGTCGTCCGCGAACCGCAGCAGCTCGGCGAGCGTCTCGTAGTCCCCGTCGTCCTGCAGCGCCCGGACGAGCGCGGCGTCCAGCTCCTGCGCCAGCAGCCAGACCACGAAGACGCTCACCATGGCCGCCGTGGGCGCGAACCAGAACGTGTCCCGCAGATGTTCCCTGAGCGGCGACAACGCCCGCGGCCGACGGCGCGGTCGCGGACCCCGGGTAACCATCCAGTCACTCATGGTCCGACCCTAGGTGCCCCGGAGCCGCCGGTCCCGGACCGCCGCTCAGGCGAAGGAAACGCAGGTGAAAGGCACTGCGAAAGCTTGGTATGGTTGTCCATGTCGCCGCGGGGGAGCACCCCGCTCAGCGGCGGACACCTGGTCCGGGTGGCGGAATGGCAGACGCGCTAGCTTGAGGTGCTAGTGCCCTTTATCGGGCGTGGGGGTTCAAGTCCCCCCTCGGACACAAGATCAGGCGAGATGCCGGTCGGGAGAGATCCCGGCCGGCATCTCGCGTTGCCCGGACGCCGACGCCGACGCCGACGCCGACGCCGACGCCGACGCCGACGCCGACGCCGGCACGGACAGGGACATGTGCGCCGGCGCCGTCCGCGCGGCTCGGGAAAATGCGATGCGGGGCCGCTTCCGGCTTGCCTACACTCACCACGACATCGAGACCGAGTGAGGGGAGCCGGGCCGTGCGCATCCGCACCGCTGCCGTCGTTCCCCCGTGCCGGTACGAGGTGATCCTCGTGTCTCCGGCCGTCCGGTGTCCGCTGCGCGGCCGGCACCGGAAGCCCGTGACGACCCACTGACCCACGCCCGCTCGGCGACCGGCAGTCCACCGGCAGCACCCGTACCACCGGCACAGCCGGTGGTCCCACCACGGGGTCACCGGTCGCCGCGAGCGGTGCCGTCCCGGGAATCGCGCCGCCCCCCGCACAGACCAGCGAAAGGCCACGGGCCGTGCGCACCCACGCGAACCCTCTCACCACCGTCCGCAACCTGGGCATCCTCGCCCACGTCGACGCCGGCAAGACCACCGTCACCGAGCGGATCCTCTACACCACCGGCACCACCCACAAGCGCGGCGAGGTGCACGACGGCACGACCGTCACCGACTTCGATCCGCAGGAACGCGACCGCGGCATCACCATCTTCGCCGCGGCGGTCAGCTGCTCCTGGAAGGGCCACCGGATCAACCTGATCGACACCCCGGGGCACGTCGACTTCGCCGACGAGGTCGAACGCTCGCTGCGCGTGCTGGACGGCGCGGTCGCCGTGTTCGACGCCGTCGCCGGGGTGGAACCGCAGAGCGAGTCCGTGTGGCGCCAGGCCGACCGGCACGGCGTGCCGCGGATCGCGTTCGTCAACAAGATGGACCGGGCGGGCGCCGATCTCGACGCGGCCGTCGCCTCGATCCGTGAGCGACTGCACGCGACGCCGCTGGTCGTGCACCTGCCCATAGGCGCCGAGGACGGTTTCGCCGGCGTCGTCGACCTGGTGCGCATGCGCGCCCTGGTGTGGGCCGACGGCGTCGAGACGGCCGAGGAGGGGCCGGTGCCGGAGGCCCTGCGCGAGGAGGCGGCGCACAGGCGGCGGCTGCTGGAGGAGGCGGTGGCGGAACGCCACCCGGCCGCGCTGGAGGAGTTCTGCGACCGGGAGACGCTCGACGCGGCCACCCTCACCGCCGCACTGCGCGACCTGACCCGCGGCGGCGACGGCGTGGTGGTGCTGTGCGGCTCGGCCTACCGCAACCGCGGTGTCGAACCGCTGCTGGACGCGGTGGTGGCCTACCTGCCGTCACCGCTGGACGTACCCCCGGTACGCGGCACCCACGACGGCACGGAACGGGAACGGCCCGCCGACCCGGCGGCGCCGATGGCGGCACTGGCGTTCAAGGTGAACGCCACCCCGACAGGACGGCTGACGTACCTGCGGCTGTACTCGGGCACCATCGACAAGGGGGACACCGTGTGGGACGCGAGCACAGGCCGGACCGAGCGGATCGGCCGCATCCTGCGGGTACGCGCCGACCGCCACGACCCGCTGGAACGGGCGGTCGCCGGGGACATCGTCGCCGTGGTCGGGCTGAAGTCCGCGCGCGCCGGTTCCACCCTGTGCGCACCGGACGCCCCCCTCGTCCTGGAACCCCCGGGCGTCGCCGAACCCGTCGTGCACGTGGCGGTGGAGGCACGTCGCTCCACGGACACCGGCCGACTGGCCTCCGCGCTCGCCCGGCTCACGGAGGAGGACCCCTCCCTCGTGGTGCGGACCGACCCGGAGACCGGGCAGACCCTGCTGTCGGGCATGGGTGAACTGCACCTGGAGGTCGCGGTGGAGCGCGTCCGGCGCGAGCACGGTCTGGCGGTCGCCGTCGGCCGACCCGGTGTGGCGTACCGCGAGACGGTCGGTGAGGGCGTGTCCGGTTTCGTGTACCGGCACGCCAAACAGGACGGCGGCGCGGGACAGTTCGCGCACGTCGTGCTGGACGTGGAGCCGTGGGGGCAGGGTACGGAGGACCGCGGTCTCGTGTTCCGCTCCGCGGTCACCGGCGGACGCGTGCCGCAGGAGTTCGTCCGGGCCGTCGAGGCCGGCTGCTGGGACGCCCTGGCCGAGGGCCCCCTCGGGGGTCACCCGGTGACGGGGGTGCGGGTCACGCTCGTCGACGGCCAGACCCACGTCAAGGACTCCTCGGAGACGGCCTTCCGCGCCGCCGGCCGGTTCGGGCTCCGCGACGCCCTGCGCGCCTCGGCGATGGTCCTGCTGGAGCCGGTCGTGGAGGTGACGGTCACCGTGTCCGACGACGCGGTCGGCGGCGTGCTCGGCGACCTCGCCGCCCGGCGCGGCCGGGTCACCGGCTCCGAGACCCGGGCCGGCGCGGCTGTCGTGACGGCCACCGTGCCGCTGGCCGAGCTGTTCGGCTACGCCACCCGGCTGCGCAGCCGCACCCAGGGCCGCGGCACTTTCACCGCCCGGCCCACCGGCTACGCGCCGGTTCCGGCGGCGGCGCCGACGGCCGCCCGGTAGCACGCCGGGCCGGCCCCTCCCCGTGCGCGGGAGGGGCCGGCCCCGCACCAGAGCCCGGGTCAGGGGTACGACACGACCGTCGACGGCACGGTCGACGTCCCCGAGGTGGGGGCGCCCGTGTCGTTGATGACGCACTCGTACTGCCCGTTGCCGCCCAGCGACACGACCAGCAGGCCGTGGAAGCGCACGCCGGCCCGGTCCGGCGCGGCGAAGCCGTGGTGCTGGACGATGGACGGGTTCACGTTGTAGTAGCAGTAGCTGCCCAGGCCCCAGCCCTCGTGCTCGGTGACGTGGTCGCCGACCTTGTAGGCCGCGTAGCCCTTGACCGGGCCGTTCTGCACGGCGGCCTGGTCGGGGGCGTCGTACGCCTTCTCGTTCTGGAAGAAGATCGTGCGGCCCCGCTGGCCGTTCCACTGCACGTCGTACTTGTTGAAGTGCTCGACGAACAGTCCGGTGGCCAGCACGTCGTCGCCGTTCACGACCACGCCGTAATCGGCGCGGTTGGTCTCCCAGCCGACGCCGTCGCCGTGGTCGGCGCGCCACACCCAGGTGTGGTCGACGATGGTGTGCCGGCTGTTGACGACCATGCTGGTGGTGGCCTTGCCGGGGCCGGCGCCGCCGATCCTGATGAACACGTCCTGGACGGTCGTCGGGTTGGCCGAGTGGTCCGCGGACGCGCCCTGCGGGCCGATCTCCAGCAGCGTCGCGGAGTTGACGGGGCCGGCGTCGACGAGGAAGCCGGCCAGTCGCACCCCGTCGACGTCGGCGACCCTCAGCGCGG
Source organism: Streptomyces ambofaciens ATCC 23877 (assembly GCF_001267885.1). Lineage (NCBI taxonomy): Bacteria > Bacillati > Actinomycetota > Actinomycetes > Kitasatosporales > Streptomycetaceae > Streptomyces > Streptomyces ambofaciens. The sequence goes on from NZ_CP012382.1 coordinate 6,759,667, forward strand.
TGACACCGTTGTCCGGGATCAGCGTGGCGTACCCGAGGCCCAGGACGACCGTGTCGGCCCGGTCGACGGTGAGGGTCTCGTCGAGGTGGTAGACCCCCGGCGTGAGCAGCAGGTTGAGACCCTCGTCGAGCGCCTGGTTGAGCGTGGCCGCCGGGACGCCCGGCTGGGCGACGTAGAACCGCGACAGCGGCAGCGAGGTGCCGCGCGGGGTGCCGTTGCCCCAGGAGACCCCGCGGGCGCCCGTCCGCTTCTCGGGCAGGAACACCCGGTACTCGTCCCCCTCCAGGTGCAGGAAGGGCTTCTCGCGGGAGACGGGGGTGGTGTCCAGGGTGGTGTACGGCGGGTCCGGGAAGCTCTGCGGCGGCGCGCCCTCCACGCCGGAGAACACCATGTTCCACACGGCGTTGAGCCAGCCGCCGATCGAGCTGTCCCGGGTGTACCACTGCTGCTGCGAGTACGGTCCCACCTGGCCGTCGATCCGGCTGTCGGCGATGTAGCCGCCGCTGGCCCAGCCGTAGCCGTCGGGCGCGAGGTTGAGGCTGCCGCGGACGTGCATGCGCCGGAAGGGTGCGGCCTGGGAGACCGCCCAGCGGTTGGTGCCGCTGACGGGCACCAGGGCGAGGTTCTCCGCGGAGCGCCAGAAGTTCTGCGTGGCGTTGCCGTCGAACCAGCCCGCGTCGACCGTCACGTCACCGTTGATGGTGGTGTCGTCGGGGGAGAGGCCGAGGCCCGCTATCGAGGTGTAGAAGCCGAGTTGGGCGTTGAGTCCGTGGTACGTGCCCGGCTTGAAGAACAGGGCGTAGCGGCCGCTGCCGAACTGGGCCGACTCCTGCTGCCGGAAGATCTCGTCCAGCCTGGCCTGGATGTCCGCGGTGGACGGGTCGAAGACGATGACGTTGGGCCCGAGGTCACCACCGCCGGGAAGGGCGCGCGGGCTGGTGGGGGAGTCGGTGGAGGCGGACGCGGCACTGGTCACGGCGGACAGCAGGGGGGCCGCGGCGGCTGCTCCGAGGAGGGTGCGTCGCCGCACGCCGGAGGACTCCGACGCACCGGGGCCTGTGGGGGAAGAGGGCATGGGGGGCGGCTCTCCTTGTTCGGGAAGTGAACGGAGTGGGGGGGTGGGGGAGCGCTCTCTGGATGTGCATGTTTCATCCACGTGCACGAGGCGTCAAGAGTTACGGCTGTTTCTCTCGGGGTGCGTTCAACAAGTGCGCAGACGGCGGACGTTGACCTTCTGACGCATCCCTTGACACCTTCTGGCCGCGCCCCCGACACTCCCTTCTCAGAGAGCGCTCTCCGGTGGGGTCGGCCCCGGACGGTTCCGGGGCCGACCCCACCGGTCAGGCTCTCGCGAGCAGGGACTCCCACGCCTTCGCCGCGGCCGGGTGCCGGGCCGTCAGCGCGGCGCCGGGTGCCGTGGCGACGGTGGGGGAGACGGCCTCGGTGGCCCATTCCCCGTCGCAGCCCAGAAGGCCGGCCACCGCGTCGCAGGCCGCCGGGTGCGCGGCCAGGAGCGCGGCGCCCGACAGCCCGGCCGGCGCTCCGGGGCGTGCCCACTCCCCGGCGCAGCCCAGCAGCTCCGCCACCGCGTCGCAGGCCGCCGGGTGCGCCGGCAGCAGCGCGGCACCACGGGGACCGGACTCCTCGGCCCCCACCCGGCGGACCACGGGCGGGACGGCGGGCGTCCGCCACGGCGGCACCCACGCGTCCAGGGCGGCCAGCCGGCCCGGGAAGATCCGCCCCGCCTCCCGGATCAGCAGCGGGGCGAGTTCCGCGGCGCCCGAGCGCATCGTGGTGATGAGCAGCGGCAGCCACGGCAGCAGCACCGCGTCCGGCAACCGCCCGAACGCGTTGGACACCGCCTCCACGACCACGTCCGCCAGCCCCGGCACGGGCTCCAGCGCGTGGACGAAGCCGCTGAGGTACCGCGGATAGGCGGGCACCACCAGCGGATTGCCCAGCAACGCGTCGCACCGCTCCCGCAGCTGGGCCCGCGACAGGGTGCCGAGCTGCACCTGCGCCGCCCACAGCAGCGCCGTCTTCGACGGCTCCTCGGGGTGCGACTGGGCGACCGCCAGCTCCAGCTGGGCCCGGTCGCACCCCAGCGACAGCGCGAGGCTCTCCATGCTGAACAGGAAGCCGAGCATCGCGGCGACCTGCCCCACCGTCGCGTCCTCGTCCCGGAACGCCGTCGGCAGCAGCGTGCAGTAGTGGGCGTAGCCGGTCTTGACGAACGACTCGATCCAGGACGGCAGCGCCGGCTCGCTGGTCCGGTAGTACGCCAGCAGCGCGCGCACCCGGCGCAGTACCTCCGGCGCGCCGTCGACGCTGCGCTCGGTGGCGAGGACCTTCAGCGCGTGGGTGCCCAGCTCGTCGGCGAGTCGTCGGCTGCCCAGGTACAGCGTCGCGTCCTCGACCGCCGCCAGCACGGTCGCCGTCGTCGCCCGCGGCCCGTACGCGTCCCGCCGCAGCCGCTGCTCCAGGACCTGCTCGATGCTGACGCCCTCGTAGCCGAGCTCGATGAGGGCCCGCTGGTGGGTGCCGATCGCCAGGTCCCACGACTCCTGGATGGACCGCTCACCGAGCCGCCGCTCACCCATGATCGGGCGTGCCGCACCGTGCGGCATCAGCCGCCGCAGCATCCACAGCACGTCGGAACACGCCCGCAGCTCCGGCCGGGAGACCATGTCCAGCAGTGCCCGCTGCACGCCCCGCTGCTGGAGCTTGAGCCCGAGCGGCGCCAGCCGGTCGTGGACATCGCGGGCGAGCGGCGGCAGCGCCTCGTAACCGACCTGGCCGACCCGGTCGCCGCCCATCATGATCTCGACCAGGCGCCGCACGTCCCGCCGCCCGGGGACGACGTCCTTCTCGATGCAGGTGACCGCCGCGTCCTGGAAGTCGTACGGCGTCGGCTTGGCCCGGTCCCGCATCCCGGCGAGCAGGATCGACGTCTCGAAGACGGCGATGGCGTCGGCGGTCGAGGCGAGGTAACCGTTGCGTCGGGCGGCGCGCACGATGTCCACGGACCAGCCGAGCAGCTCCGCCTCGTCCAGGCCGTCCAGCACCGGCGGCCTGCGCAGGAAGCCGGACAGCCGGTCCTCGGCAGCCCCGGACCGCGGTGCCGAGACGGCCGGGGCGGCGGCCGCCCGCTTCCTCCCGGACTTCTTCGTGCCGGCCTGGCCCTCCAGCCGGAACGGCTTCACCCGGGTCCGCTTCAGGCTCTTCGCCCACTCGGTCGCCGCGATCGACACCGACCCCGGGGCGAGGCCGAACTGCGCCTCGATCGCCGCGTGGCTGGACGGGATCAGCCCGTACTGCCAGCCGGTGGCGGTACGCGGCGAGATCGTGAACGTGTCGCTGCCGTCCACCCCGAACTCCGCCACCCGGCTGGCCGCGTGGAAGGCCCCGCACACGTACAGCGCGTCCGCCGGTTCCGTCCCGGTCGCGGCCATGTGCTCCCGCATCCGCGTCCACATGTACCGCTCGCGGTCCTCGTCCACCCGGATCCGGTCACCGTCGCCCGGGGCGAGCCGCCGGAAGAGGCTGCCGATGAGGAACATGACCTGGCGGTAGGTGTCGTGGTCGGCGGCGTCGTCACCGGTGCCGGCGCCGAGCGGTACCTCGACGTACTGGTGCCACCACTCCGACCAGTGCCGCACCTTGCCGTGGCGCAGCAGGTGCTCCTCCAGCTCGGCGAAGCGCGGACGCAGGTCGCCGATCTCGACGCCGACGGCCTCGCCGTGCAGCGCGGCCTCGGGCTCCCCGGACGCCGCGGCCCCCTCCGCGGAGGCCTCGTCGGCCGCGGCCCGACCCCTGCTGTCCCACTGGAAGACGTGGTCCGCGGACCGGTCGACGAGGACCAGCTTTACGCCCGGCGTGTCGAGCGCGTACGCGATGGCCTGGTACTCGGCGGACGCCTCGGTGATCGGCGCGACGACCGACAGCGGCGCCCACTCGACGGGAAAGCCGTCGACGTCACCGGCGAACGCCTGGACCGCCACCGGCAGCCGGCAGTTGCGCAGCTCGGACAGCAGCGGCGCCATGTCCTCGCACAGCTCCACGTAGACGACCTTCGGCTGCTTCTCGCGCAGCCGTCGGGCCATGGCGGTCGCCGAGGCGGGGGAGTGGTGGCAGACGGGGAAGATCTCCAGCGGCTCGCGCACCGCCCGGTCGACGTCGTCGACCAGGCCGAGGAGGATGCCCTCCAGCGCGTCCGGCCCGCCCGCGAAGGTGGCGGCGGCCTCCTGCAACTGGCCGCGCAGCGCGGCGAACGACGTGCTCTCCTGGGGACCGCTCATGACAGCGTGGCGATCGCGTCGCGGCCGCCCTCCAGGAACTCGGGCCAGGAGCCGCCCTCCTCCTTGCTGCGCGGCTCGACGACGCCGTGCAGGTACTTGTTGAGGATCGCCAGGTCCTCGGGCTCGCGCCGGGTGAGCGAGCCGACCAGCGAGGACGCGAGGGCACGGGCCGTCAGGGCGCGCTCACCGAAGAAGTTGCTGTGCAGGACGGCGTCCTCCAGCACACCGATCTGCTCGGCGGTCGACAGGGCCGACTCGAGCTTCTCGTCGTCGCTGCCGGCCGCGGCCGCCGAGGCGCGCAGGTCGGCGAAGCTCCGCAGGAGCACGTCGAGCAGGGTCGGGGGCACGTCCAGCTCGATCGAGTGCCGGCGCAGCAGCTCCTCGGTGCGGAAGCGGACGATCTCCGCCTCGCTCTTCTTGTTCGTCACGACCGGGATGCGGACGAAGTTGAAACGCCGCTTGAGCGCGGAGGACAGGTCGTTGACGCCCCGGTCGCGGCTGTTGGCCGTGGCGATGATGGAGAAGCCGGGTTTGGCGAAGACGATGTTCTCGTCCCCGCTCCCGCTCTCCAGCTCGGGCACGGAGATGTACTTCTCGGAGAGGATGGAGATCAGCGCGTCCTGGACGTCACTGGTCGACCGGGTCAGCTCCTCGAAGCGGCCGATGGAACCGGCCTCCATCGCGGTCATGATCGGCGAGGGGATCATCGACTCCCGCGACTGCCCCTTGGCGATGACCATCGACACGTTCCACGAGTACTTGATGTGGTCCTCGGTGGTGCCGGCCGTGCCCTGCACCACCAGCGTGGAGTTGCGGCTGATCGCCGCCGACAGCAGCTCGGCCAGCCAGCTCTTGCCGGTGCCCGGGTCGCCGATGAGCAGCAGACCGCGGTCGGAGGCGAGGGTCACGATGGACCGCTCGACGAAGCTCCGGTCACCGAACCACTTCTGCGAGATCTCCCGGTCCAGGCCGTCGGAGCGCTCGGAGCCGAGGATGAACAGACGGACCATCTTCGGCGACAGGCGCCACGAGAACGGCTTGGGGCTGTCGTCGATCGACTCCAGCCAGTCGAGCTCCTCCGCGTACTTGATCTCGGCGGGGGCGCGCAGCAGGTCGGACATGAGGAAGGCCTTTCCATGCGGTGATCACAACAAGATGAGAGATGCCGCAGGGCGCAGGGCGCAGGGCGTTGGGCGCTGGGCGTTGGGCGCTGGGCGTTGGGCGCTCGGTGATCAGGTGAGAAACGTCTTGAGTTCGTGCACGAGCTTCTTGATGTGACCCGAGATCACGGGTGTGCCCAGATCCTTGAACCGCTCCCGGAACCACGGATCGACACTGCCCCGGCCGGAGCTGGTCACCGAGCCGACCGGGATGAACTTCGCCCCCGAGCGGTGGACGGCGGCCATGCTGTCGAACAGCTCCTGCCGGCGCCACTCGTAGAAGTCGGAGATCCACACCACGACGGTGTTGCGCGGTTCGGCGATCTTCGGCTGGGCGAGCGCCATGGCGACCGTGCCGTCGGTGCCGCCGCCGAGCTTGGTGCGCAGCAGCGTCTCGAACGGGTCGTGCGCCCAGGGCGTGAGGTCCAGCGCCTGCGTGTCGTAGGCGATCAGATGGACGTCCACCTTCGGCAGGCCCGCGAAGATGGAGGCCAGGATGGTGCAGTTGACCATCGAGTCGACCATGGAACCCGACTGGTCCACCACCACGACGAGCCGCTGCGGGGTCGTCTTGCGGCTGGTGTGCCGGTAGTAGAGACGGTCGACGTAGAGCCGCTCCTCCTCCGGACTCCAGTTGGTCAGGTTCTTCCAGATGGTGCGGTCGATGTCGAGGTTGCGGAAGACCCGCTTGGGCGGCACGGACCGGTCGAGCTCCCCGACCGTGGACTTCTCCACCTGGGTGCGCAGCACCTCGGTGACCTCGTCGACGTACCGGCGGATCAGCGCCTTGGCATTGGCCAGCGCGACACCGGAGAGGTTGTCCTTGTCGCGCAGCAGCTGCTCGATCAGGGACATGCTCGGTGTCAGCCGGGCGGCCAGCGCGGGATCGGCCAGTACCTCGCGCAACCGCATGCGCTGCACGAGGCCGGCCTCGATGGCCCCGAGCTCCGGCCCGATCTCGGGAAGGAGACGGCTGAGGTCGGGTGCGGGCCCGCCCACGCCGGTACCGGTCGGGCTGACACCGCCACCGGCCCCGCGTGCGGTGCCCCGCCCGCCCCGCAGCTCGCCGGGGCGACAGCCGAGGGCACGCTCCAGCCACTCCGCGTCGGACTGCCAGCGCGCCAGCTGGTCGGCGGTGACGTTGCCGGGGCGGGAGGCGAAGACGTTCAGCAGCACCTTCGACGCGAGCGCCGCGCGCCGCACCTCGGCGGCCCGGTCGCGCTCGCCGTCCTCCTCCGGCTCGGGAGTCATCAACCCGTCGAACTCGTCCGCGAGTTCGGGATGCCGCTGCACCACGGACCCGACGGACGCGTCGGGGTCCAGGAGCGCCGGGGGCAGGCCGATGTCCTCGACCACGGCGAGACTGGCCGACTCCAGTGCGGCCTGCTCCTCGGGGTCGAAGAGCCGGGCCAGCAGCCGCCAGTAGAGGACCTGCCGGCGGTTGTCGGACGCGTCGGGCTCGGGGGCGGAACCGGGATCTTGCCCGGGGGAGTGGCCGGTCATTTCCGCAGCAGCTTTCCGGCGCGCTCGCGCAGCACGGTGACGGCGTCGGTGGCGGCCTTCTCGGCCCGGACCCCCGCCTTGTCGGTCGTCCCCCCGGCCCAGGAACCGGCGTGCACCGCGACGGCCTTCTTCCGTACCAGCCGCTCGACGGCGAGCGGCTGGAGCAGGAACTCCCCGGCGTCCCAGCGCAGCAGCCCGAGACACGCGACGGAGGAGGCCACGAACTCGGGAGTGAGCGGCCCCGCGACCGGAAGGCGGTCGGTGTCGACGGTGAGACGGCCCCCGGCCACCTCCACGACGACCCCGCCGTCCCCGTCCTCGACGCCGTACCCCTCCAGCAGCACCGGCACCGCCATCCGGGCCGGATGCCGGTCCAGGGGAGCCACGGGGGACGCGGCGGCGGTGGGCAGGGCGACCCGGGCGGTGGCGAAGGCGTCGGCGGGCTCACCCGCACGCGCGTGGGCGTCGTCCCAGACGAGGTCGCCCTCGGCGGTGACGGGCATCGCGTCGAGGTCCATGGAACGGCCCTCGCTCACGGCGGCCAGCAGCGACATGTGCGGGCGCAGCAGCTGCCACAGCCCGGCCCCGACGACCGTGTCGGGCTTCGGCGCGGACACCGAGGCCCGCACCAGCCGGGGTGTACCGCCGTCGGCGGGCTCGAACACGGCGTGCACCTGCGCCTGCACGGCGGTGGCGTGCTCCTGGACGTCGACACCGAGCGGCAGCAGCCGCCCGGTCGCCCCGGTCACCACCGGCCCGGAATCCGCGCCCGGGAGCGTCAGCAGCAGGGCCCGCGACCACAGGTCGGCCCAGCGGCGCACCGGCACCCGCTCCAGCGTCGCCCCGGGACAGGAGGCGGCGAGCTCGGCGGCGAACCCGTCGAGCAGCGTGGCGAGCCGGCGCAGCGCGGGGTCGGGCAGCATCGCGGAGACGACCGGAGCGGCCCCGCCGACCAGTTCGTGGTCGATGCCCTGCCAGCCGGCCCGCGCCAGGTCGCACAGCCAGCTGCGCGCGGCCAGGCGCAGGTTGACGGCGTGTTCCTCACCGGTCGGCGGGACGTCGGCGGCCTCATCGGGGGGCCGGCCCACGGCCTCCTCCACCCGGGCGACGAGCGCGTCGTGCACGGAGCCGAGCAGAGCGGTGCGGGCGGCGGCGAGCGCGACGAAGTGCCCCTCGTCACCGGCCCCGGCGACCGTCTTGTCGGCGGCCTCGGCCACCCGCGAGGCCAGCGGCGAACCGGCGACGGCGTCGGCGAGCCCGGCCAGCCCCCCGGCCTGCCCGGGCTGCGGGCGCATCAGTCCGCCGACCAGCGCGGCATCGAAGCCGTCCACGGCGGCAAGGGCCTCGTCGAGGCCGTCCACGGAGTCGAGAAGCAGATCGGCACGCATCAGGCAGCCACCGCCCTGGTCGTCGGGAACCACTGCATCTCGGGCAGCGGGGCCGTGGTGGGCGGGAGTTCGAGGTAGGCGAGGTGCCGCAGGAAGCGGCTGAACACCTGGGCCGCCGCCGCACTGTCGCCGGGCCCGGGCCGCGAGGACGTCATGGCGGAGGTGAGCGCGTGCGCGTCGGTGGGGTCCTCGGCGTCGACCTTCAGGTACCTGGCCACGCGCTCCGCCCCGTACTGGAGCACGGCCTCACCGACGAGTGCGCGTATGTGGTTGCAGAACGAGCCGTGCGCCCCACCGCAGGGACGGTTGTTGTTGGTGCTGCACGAGAACGCGTACGACCCGGCCGCGACCGAGGACACGTAGACGCGCCCGATGTCCGACCCACTGGACACCACACCCTGCAACCGCCCGTCGGCCAGCTCGACGAACGGCACCTTGGCCAGCTTCCTCGGCCGCGCGGGCGGCACCACCCGTGCCGTGCTCGACTTCTCCCAGACGGACAACGCACCATCTCCCATGCACACGAAGGGGGAGTTCACGCCACCTCGGCGGAACGAGACCGAATCTATCGGCAGGCACTGACAACGGGCCCCGGCGACCGACGCCGCCTTGACGGCACGCCGGAACCGGTCGCTACTTGTGCAGTGGACGTTGGGCGGCTGTCCATTTCTGTGTCGGCCGAGAGCGGAGAGGATGACGCGTGTTCGTCCCCGGCCCTCGATCCCGGCCCTCGATCCAGGTGGTGCAGATGAAGAAGAGACTGTGCGGTGCGGTGGCCGTCCTCGTAGTCCTGGCCACGGTGGGTGCGGCACCGGCGCAGGCCTCGCCCCCGGCGCCCGGGCCGGACCGGCACGCGCTGCCCCTGGGCCCCGCCGGCCTCCCCGAGACCCGCAACACCACGACGCTCCAGCCGGGCGTCACCCTGACCCGCATCGTGCGCGGTGACGCCGCCGATCCCGCACTGCACTGGACGGTCGAGGTCACCATCCCGGGCGGCGGCACCTCGCCCGACCCCGACGCACCGCCCACCGTCCTCAAGGACCGGGCGAGCGCCGACGAACTGGCCGCCGAGCTGGGCCGGGACGGCTTCCGGGCCCGGGTGGAGCAGGTGACGACGCCGAGGACGGCCGACTACGCCGGCGGTGAACTCGGTTGGCGTGTCCGGGTCGGTACGTACGACTCGCAGTCCGCCGCGACGTCCGAACGCACCCGCCTGCGGACGGCCGGCCACATGGGCTCGGCCGTCCACACCGGCTGGGACGGCGCTGCCACGGACCGCGGCCCGTGGCACGTCGACGTGCTCACCATCGACCCGCGCACGTTCCGCGGCAGCCTGGGCGCGTCGTACGGTCCCGACCTGGAGGACCGGGAGACGACCAGCGCACTCGCGACGTCGTCCGGCGCCACCGCGGCGGTCAACGGCGGCTTCTTCGTCCTCGACCCCAAGGCGGGCGCACCGGGCGACCCGGCGGGCGTGGGCGTGTACGACGGGCGCCTTCTGAGCGAACCCGTCGCCGGCCGTCCGAGCCTCGTGGTCCACGCCGACGGCCGGCGCACGGCGGTCACGCGCCTCACCTGGCGGGGCCGGGTCACCGGCCGTGCCACCACCCTCCGGCTGAACGGGGTGAACCGTGTCCCGGGCCTGATCCGAAACTGTGGGGGCACCGGGAGCGACGCCCCCACCTCGCTCCCGCTGCATGACGTGACCTGCACCAACTCCGACGAACTGGTCGCGTTCACGCCCGAGTACGGCGGCGGCACACCACAGGGCGAGGGCCTGGAAGCCGTGCTGGACGCTCACGACAGGGTCGTGGAACTGCGTTCACCACGAGGCGGCACCCTCCCGCCCGGCGGCGGCTCCGTCCAGGCGACCGGCCGACGCGTCGCCGACCTGACCGAACTCGCGCAGGTGGGCGGCCGCCTGCGCGTCCGCACCACCCTGCTCGACGAACGAGGTCGCGATGTCACCCCCTCGCCCCGGACGGACGTCGTGAACGCCGGGCCCGAACTCGTCCGCGACGGCCGGCTCCACGTCACCCCCGCCACCGACGGCATGGTCCACCCGGACGACCCGAGCTGGTACTACGGCTGGGTCCACAAGCGCAACCCGCGCACGCTGGCCGGCGTGGACGCCGCCGGCCGCACCGTCCTCGTCACCGCCGACGGACGCGGCACGGGCTCCCTCGGACTCAGCATCGACGAGAGCGCCCGGGTGGCGAGGTCACTGGGACTGCGCGACGCGGTCAACCTGGACGGCGGCGGCTCGACGACCATGGTGACGCACGGCGAGGTGGTCAACACCCCGTCGGACGCCGCGGGCGAACGCCCCGTCGGCGACGCCTTGCTGATCCTTCCCCGCGGCCGCGGGAGCGGAGACGAGAACTGACGACGAGCTCCGCGGACAGCTGGGCGGAGGCGAGAACTGACGACCAGGCCCGCGGACAGTAGAGCGGAGGCGAGAAATGACGACGAGGCCCGCGGTCATGTAGAGCGGAGGCGAGAAATGACGACGAGGCCCGCGGACAGTAGAGCCGAACCAGGAACTGACGACGAGGCCCGCCCACAGGAGAGCGGAACCAGGACCTCACGACCAGGCCCGCCGTAGAAGCCCGCACCACACCGCGACGACCAGCAACCCACCCCAGGGAGCCGCCGTGATCGCGCACGTGCCGACCGTCCCGACCCCGCTCGGAGCCAGGATCCTCCTGGTCCTGGCCGTACTGCTGGCCACCCTTGCGCCGGCCGCCCCGGCACTGGCCGCGGGGCCGCCGGGCACCGCCCGTCCCGGCGCCGAAGTCGTGGCCGTCACCCAGGTCGCGGAGCGACAGGTCGACCTGTCGGTACGGTCGACGGCCCTGGGCGGCCGGACGGTCGAGGTCCGACTCCTCACCCCCGACGGCTGGAACCCGCACGAGCGGCGCCGACAGCACTGGCCGACCCTGTGGCTCCTGCACGGCTGCTGCGGCGACTACACGTCGTGGACGAGCATGACGGACGTGGCGGAGACCGACAGCCTGCGGGACGTGCTGGTCGTCATGCCGGAGGCCGGCTGGAACGGCTGGTACAGCGACTGGTGGAACCACGGCAAGGGCGGCGACCCGGCCTGGGAGACCTTCCACACGGTCGAGCTGCGCCGCCTCCTGGAACGCGACTGGGGCGCCGGTGGCAACCGCGTCGTCGCCGGCCTGTCGATGGGAGGCCAGGGCGCCCTCCTCTACGCCGCCCGCCACCCGGGCATGTTCCGGGCCACAGCCGCCTACTCGGGCTCCGCGCACCCACTCCTCGACGAGGAGTCGGTCGACCGCATCATGGGTTTCTTCGCCGGCCAGGGCGACGACCCGCTCCGCGTCTGGGGCGACCCGGTCGAGCAACGCCGCGTCTGGCGGGCCCACGACCCCTTCCACCTCGCCGAGCGCCTCAGGTCGATCCCGGTGTACCTGTCCTGCGGCGACGGGACGGCGGGTCCGCTCGACCCACCGGGGAGCTCGAACGCCCTGGAGGCCGACTTCCACCGGCAGAACCAGGCGCTGGCCGCAGAGCTGAAGCGCGTGGGGGCGAGGAAGGTGACCACCCACTTCTACGGCCCGGGCACCCACGCCTGGCCGTACTGGGAGCGCGAGCTGCACGCCTCGCTCCCCATGCTGCTCGGCGCCCTCGGGGTGGAGGGCTCTCGGGGCAGGTAGCTTCCGAGCTCCGCCCGAGCGCTTTTGGCATGCCGCAACCCGGGGAGCGGTCGTCCCCGGGTTGCGGCCTGCCCGCCTACCAGGGTTCAGCTGTAGGGGATCACCAGCACGGACTTGTCCGTGCCCGTCTGGAGCCTGGCGGCGCCGTTGCCGATGGCGCTCCACACCTCGAGGCGTACGGTGCCACCGTCGAGGTCGGCCGGTGTGCCCGTGGACGCCTTCAGGCCGCGTGCCTGGGTGTACTCCTCCCATCCGGTGACCGGGTCGGTCGCGAAGTAGTGGTACGTCTCGGTCCGGTCGTAGCTGCCGTCGCCGGTGAAGTCGTAGCTGACGCGGGCCTGTTGACCCAGCCCGACCGCGGTACCCGCGTCCACCTGGAGCCGGAAGGCGGTCGAGGCGCCCGGGGTGAGCGTGCCGTTGACGTCACGCACCTCGTAGACGAGGGGCTGGTAGGGGGTGCCGTCGTGGTTGGCGCCGCCGCCGGAGGCGATCGTGTCGCTGCCGGCCGTGCCCCCGGTCGCCGTGGTCAGGACGCCGCCGCCGCGCAGCTGGAAGGTGTTGCCGGTGGGCGGCTCCGGATCGGGGTCGGGGTCCGTCGAACCCGACCCGGTGCCGGTCGCGGTGGAACGGGCCGGTACGGAGAGGGTCTTGCCGTCGGAGAAGGTCACCGTGCGGGCCGTCGCTCCGTGGTTGTGGGCCGCGTAGGTCCGGGTCGTTCCCTTGGTGAAGACCGCGGAGGTGGGGATGTCCCCGGTGACGGTGGCATCCGGGGCGCCGAGGGCGTCGAGGGTGTTGATCCAGTGATAGGTGTGCGCCTTGGACTCCCCCTGCTCCGGGGTGTAGCCCGCGTGCCCCGCGTCCCACTTCGCCTTGGCCGCGCCGGGGTCGGCGAAGGACTGGAACTCCCAGAGGATGTCGCGCCATTCGACGGCCGGGCCGCCGTTCTCCCGCTCCATCTCGGCGATGTTGCGCCGGATCGCGGCCTTCGCTCCGCCGAGGTGGAGCGATCCGCCGGTCACGGGCAGGACGTTGATGCCGTGGATCTCCTCGGGGTTGGCGGTCCACCAGGTGGAGTAGGCGGCGCCGCTGCCCCACACCATGCCGGCCGTGTCGTGGCCGAAGGAGGACGGGAAGACCTGCTCGTCGGCGTCGAACCAGTACTGGGCGATCGACTCCGACTCGGTGGTCAGGAGGAAGGTGCCGAGGTCGCGCAGTGCGGTGTCACCGGTGGCGGAACCCCACAGGACCAGGGCCGCGCTGAGGTTGGTGGACTCCGAGGAGGACTCCTGGTTGTTGCCGGCCGCGAAGCCCTGGTGACCGGAGGCCCAGCTGTGGCCCGCGTAGACGTCGAAACCGCGCAGGAAGGGGTAGGCGGTGTCGGTGCGGCTGGGGTTGGCGGTGTCCCGCACCAGCGTCTCGACCATGCCGCCCCAGGCGGAGTCGGCGGCCCAGGCCTGGTCGTACTGGGCGACGATCGCCGCCGCGTAGACGTAGTAGCCGTAGTGGAAGTGGTGGTCGTTGAGTTCGGTGTCGCTGCCGTAGGAGGCGGGGTAGCCGGTGAGGGTCTTCCAGTCCTTGTCGTAGCTGAACTCGTTCGCGCCTCCCGCCGTGAACCAGTCCTGGAGTCTGCCCTTCAACAGGCCGAGCAGCCGGTCACGGACACCTGTCTCGCCGATCTGCTCGGCCACCGGCACGAGTTGGGCGAGGCGTCCGAGGGCCTTGCCGGTCCAGTAGGTGTCGGCGGCCCCGGAGAAGGGGTCGGCGGCGTTCACGACCTCGTTGAGGTATCCGCGCAACCGGGCGGCGTCCACGCCGTTCGACTTCGGCAGCGCGGGCAGCACCGCCGACGCCTTCTGGCTGGTGGTGAAGGAGGCCGACTCCCGGACCTTCATGGTGCCGCGCGGCGAGACGTACGTGTAGGAGGTGAGGGGGTCCGTGGTGTGCAGCCACTGGTGGCGGTAGAGAGCCTGGAGCGTGCCGCGCTCGGTGCCCTCCTTCGCCTCGGTGGTGAGGGTGTAGGTGGCCCTGGAGGCGCCCGCGGAGTAGCCCCAGGTCACCTTGGAGCCCGTGACGAAGCTGTAGGCGTACTTCTTGAACGTCGCCAGCGCGCCGGTGGAGGGCAGTACGGCCACGGAGAAGTAGTCCTTGGACCCCAGACCCGCGGTGACGGTGGACCCGGCGACGTTCCAGTCGCTGCCGGTCGGGGCGAAGAGGGCGTAGTGGTGCCCGGCGACGGTGATGCCGAGCACGTTGCCCTGGTCGGCGAAGACGGTGGGTGCGCCGGCGGTGGTGACCTGGGCGTTGCCGCCGGAGCCCTTGGCGTACACGAACGGGGAACCGTGCCCGATGGTGGTGCGCAGCGTGCGGGCACCGTCGGACCAGTAGGGCGTGACCGTCCAGTCGGACCAGTCGTCGGCCTTGGTGTCGGGGGAGTTGAGGCCGGTCAGTCCGATGGTGAGGTCGCGCTTGTGGGCGTACTCGTACTGACGGCCGTCACCGACGATCGCGGGGGACGTCGGGTAGCCGACGTCGAGCCCGCCGGCCGTGGCCTGGTAGGTGAGGGGGTGCCCGTACATGGGGGTCGAGTACGGGTTGTCCCCGTAGCGCTGGAAGGCGAGGGAGGACCACCAGTCGTTGGTGGGCACGGGCCGGTTCCGGGCGGCCGCGGTCACCTTGGGCGTGACCGGTGCTCCCGTGTTGGTGGTGGGACCCGATGTGCCGGGTGGCCGGGTGTCGGAGTAACTGCCGGAGCCTACGGGGACGGTGGCGGCGGACGCCGGCGCGGCGGCCGGGCCGAGACCGACGACGGCGAGGGCCGAGGCCAGCAGCAGAACGGTTGCCGGTCTGGTGCGTGGGGCTGGCATGTGTCACCTCAAGTCGTGACAGGGGGAGTTTCTGAGAGCGCTCTCAGATGGGCGGAACGTAAAGCCCGTGCAATGCACTGTCAATAGTCTGAACACAACGCCCCCTTGCCGTGTCTCACTGCCGTCAGGTCTTCGAGCCGCGGCCGGGGAGGGGGCGCACGACGGGGCACGGGCCGCCGGCCGGTCCGTGATGCGAAGACTGTTGAGGTGCGCTGAACGTTCGACGACGGGAGCGACGGCCCCTACGCCTGGCTGATGGCATCGACGGCGAGCGCGGTGGACGGTCGCAAGAGGGGAGAGTCGCCCAGCTGGTGAATCCGATGTGCCGCGCGCGTCAGACGATCGACGTCCGCGGTCGTGAAGACGGACCGCAATCCGCATCGCCCGGGGAGCTACAAGATCAGGTCAGGCCGGGTGCGGTGCACTCCGCCCAGACCGTCTTGCCGGGGCCGCCCGAGGAACGGGGCCCGCATCCCCAGCGGTCGGCCAGAGCCTCGACGAGAAGCAACCCCCGGCCGCCGTCGCCGTCCTCCGGTACGCCGGCGGAAAGGCGGGGGAGACGTTCCCCGCGTGTGTCGCTCACCTCGATCCGTACGGTGCCGGCCACCGGGTCGGCGGTCAGGAGCAGGTGGAAGTCACGTCCGGCGACATGCCCGTGCCGTACGGCGTTGGCGCACAGCTCCGACGCGACGAGCGTGACGACGTCGTGCGCGTCACTGCCGTACGGGACGCCCCACGCATCGAGCCGGTGCCCGCACAGCCGCCGGGCCAGACGGGCCCCGCGCGGGGTGGAGCTGAAACACATCGTGAACTCGTGCACCGTGTGGGGTGATCGCTTTGTGGTCATGCACTCACGGTGGCGGCCCGTGGCCCAGCGTGACCAGTGGTGACGCGCTGACGTCTACCCTCCGTACGGGGCGGGTGCGGGCGCTGTACGAGGCGGTACTGGGTCGTGGTTCCGAGGTGGTACCGCCCAGCACTCCACCATGAGCGCGTTCCGGAACTGTCTGTCTGCTCCCAAGGCGACTTGACGCTTATTCAGGTCGGCTGCTCTTCTGGCACCGTTGTCGACAAAGGGGGGCGCTGGTGAGCCAGTCGGATCTGAGGGCGTTGTTCCGCTCGAACGATCGTGAAGTCAAGGCGGTCGACTACTTCGCCGACAGGCGTGACGAGTGGGACTCGGTGGCGCGGAGCCTTGCCCACCTCGTCCCGGAAGTGCGCGCCGATGGCTTCGATGTGCAGGACCTTGAGACGCCCCGCCGCAATGTGCTGACGTTCTACGGTGTCGGCGGCATCGGCAAGTCGACGTTGTCCCGGTGCGTGGCGCAGCATCTCACCGGGGACCTGCCGGTCCAGGGACACTGGCCGCCGCTCGACGAGAGCCTCGGCCCCGTCGTGCCGGTGCGGGTGGACCTGTCGCGCGACTCGGGCGTCGATCTCGAGTCCCTGATCCTGGCCGTCCGACTGGCCGCGGCCGAGATCGGGCAGCCGATGCCGACGTTCGACCTGGCTCTCCAGCGGTACTGGGAACACAACCATCCCGGTGAACCGCTCGAGGAGTACGTCCGTCGCCGCACCCGACTGAGCTCTCTTCCGGGAGCGCGGAACCTGTCGGCACAGATGCAGTCGGCGCTGGCGGACGTGGCGCAGGCGGTGGCGCTTCCCGGCACGGTGGGTCAGGTGGTCGGCCACGGGCTGAGGACGGTCGTCCGGGCGCTGAGAGAACGACAGCACAGGATCCGGGCGCTCGCGGAGTGCAGTCGCTTCGCGGACCTGCTGGAGGCCACTCCCGACCAGGACGCACTCAGCTACTATCCGCACCTCCTCGCGTGGGACCTGGCGTGCCTGCCCGCCAAGCACCGGGCAACCCTGGTGGTGCTGCTGGACACGTTCGAGGACGTGGGAGACCGGGTGCACCGGGATCTGGAGCGCCTTGTCCAGCGGTTGGTGTGGTTGATGCCCAACGCCCTGTTCATCGTCACGGGCCGCAATCGCCTCCAGTGGGACGATCCGCTGCTGGAGGGCCAACTCGACTGGGCAGGGCCCGAGTGCTGGCCCCAGCTCGTCGGCGGTGCGACGCGTGAACCCCGACAGCACACCGTCGGATACTTGTCCGCGGGAGACTGCGAAACCTATCTGTCCCAGCGCCTGACACGTGACGGCCGTCCGATGATGGACGACGCGACCCGCCGACTGATCACGGCGAACTCGCACGGACTGCCGCTCTACCTCGACCTCGCGGCGATGCGCTTCCTTGATCTGTACCGCCGCTCGGGGAACGCTCCCTCCGTGCACGACTTCAACCTCGACTTCCCCGCCCTGGTCGCCCGGACCTTCCGTGACCTGCCTCCGGACGTCCGACGAGTCGTGCGGTCCGTCAGCCTCCTGGACACCTTCTCCGTGCCGCTCGCCTCGGCGGCCGCAGGCTTTGACCACGACGCTCCGGCCCAGAGCCTGGTGGACAGGCCGTTCGTCGATCACGACCCCGGTGCGCCATGGCCCTACCGCCTGCACGCCCTGGTCCGGGACACGGTCCGCGAGGCGGACTCGACCAGCGACGACCGGTGGACCTCCGCCGACTGGCAGCGCGCTGCGCGACGCGCCTTCGTGGCCCTCGGACAGGAGGACAAGTCCCACCGCGGGCGCCTGGTGTCCGCACTCCGCCAAGGCCTCACCCTGGCCCATCAGTTCGATCTCCCGCTCGGTTGGCTCGAGGACGCAGCCTTCCAGTACGTCGACGACTTCGTCTGGGAGCCCGTCGAGCCGCCGGCGGCTGTCCTGTCAGGGGCGTCCCCCACTCCGGCCCAAGCACTCGCCACGACCCTCTCGGCCATCGCCCAGCGCCAGCGCCGGCACCGGGGCAGCACGGCACAGCAACTCCGCGACGTCCTGCGGGCCGGAGTCCTGCCGCCGAGTCTGGACGAGCTGCCGCGCTACTTCCTGGCCGAGTGCGACCGGGACCTGGGCCACTTTCAGGAGTCGCTGAACGGCATGCAGCGCGTCGCGGAACGGGGAGGCCGCCTCGCCGCGACTGCCCGCCGGGGGCTGATCCACCTGGCCCGCCGCATCGGTGACTTCCCGCAGGCCAGGGAGGCGGCACTGCACCTGGGCACGGAAGGCCGCCAGGACCGCGTACTCGGTGACCTCTGGTGGCCTCAGGGATCCATCGCCTTGGCCTGCTCCGCCTATGCGGCCGGCCGCGATCAGGCACTGGCCACCGGGCAGGTCGGCGAAGCCGCCCTGTCGCAGGCCTGTCTCGCCTTCGCCGCGGCCTTCCAGGACCGCCCGCGCGCGGCTGAGCAGATCGCGCGGGCCGAGGACCTGCTCGCGGGCGTGTCGATCCGATGGGCCGAAACGCAGACCCTCATCGCAGCCTTGGTGAGGGACGCGGGCATCGCGCCGGACCTGCCGGAGCGCGCCGAGGCCGTGGCGGTGGAGGCCGTGGAGGCGGGACTGACCTCGTCGGTCGCCTATATTCGCTTCGCCGAATGCCTGCATGCACTCGTGAACGGCGCCCCTGAAGCGCTCGCCCGGGCCCGGGAGCGCCTGATGGAGGACTGCGTCAACGGCGTCGAGTTCGCCTACCTCGCCGAACTGACCTATCTGATGGCCGACGAGGAACCACCTTCCGACCTTCCGCGCGCAGAGTGGCTGGACAGTGTCCCTCAGGTGCGGGCACGCTGGGTCGGCCTCGTCGAGGACCGCCGACACGAGTCGGCAGCACAGCAAGGAGCCTGAACCAGGTGGCGCACTACACCACAGCGGACCAGATCGACCTCTCCAGCGTTGCCGACGGGTACGGACTGACGGGCGTGTCCCTCACCGTGCTCTCGGGCGGCGCCGCGAACTCCAGCTTCCGCCTCGCCTGCGACCAGGGCGAGTACGTGCTGACCTCCCTCGACAACCACGACGAGGACACCGCGAACACCCTCGCCCGCCACACCCGAGCCCTCCACCGGCTCGGCCTGCCGACCAGCGAGATCGTCCCCGCTACGGATGGATCACTCATCGTCCCAAGCGACGACCGCCTCCTCGTCCTGAAGAGGTGGATCGCCGGTACGGTCGAGCAGCCCCTGCCCCTCGCCCTCCTTCCCGAGGCCGGCAGCCTCCTCGCCCGCCTTCACGAGCTTCCGTCCGACGCCGAAGGCCTGAACGACGTCCCCATCGGCTCCCGCCGTCTCTCCGCCGAGCACCTCGCGTCGGTCCCCGGCTTCGCGGACCACGAGTTCGCCCGGTGGCTGACGTCCCGGCTCGACCGAGTTCGTGGCGCCGAGGCCGACAGCCACCGAGCGCCCTGCCTGATCCACGGAGACCTCTTCGACGACAACGTCATCGTCCGTGACGACGGCGGCCTGTCCGTCCTGGACTGGGAGACGGTCTCCCTCGACGATCCCCTGCTCGACCTCGGCATGGCAGCCGTCGGTCTCGCCCAGGACGAGGCCGGCCTTCTGGACACCGAGCGTCTCCACGCCCTGCTCGAGGGATACGAGAAAATTCGCCCCCTCACCACGGTGGACCGCTCGATCCTCCCCCTCGAGATCGAGCACGCGGCGCTGATCATCGCCTTCCACCGCTATCACCGCCACAACGTCCGGTTCCCGAACCCGGAGAGGGCCACGTATCACCGGGCAATGGTCCGCTTCACGGAGTCGGTCGCCGCTCGGGTTTGAGGCTGCTCCTACCCCCTCACCGCGAAGGGTGACCGGCTCGCGAACCGCTACTCCCGGTTGCGGGCTGTGGCCTAGCGTGATCTCAGGTGAGGTGCGCTGGAAGAGGGGAGTGGGCAGGGCAGTGACCGAGGTGAACGACGAGGAAACGCCGCAGCGGCAGCAACGGCCGGAGGACGAGCCGGGGACGGGAGTGGTGACCGCCTTCGGGCGACAACTGAAGCTGCTGCGGACCCGGGCGGGACTGGAACGGGCCGAGTTCGGCAAGAGGCTCGGCTACTCGGCGGACACGGTGGCGTCGATCGAGCAGGGGAGGCGGATCCCACAGGCCCGGTTCATCGAGAAGGCGGATGAGGTGCTGGGGGCGGGTGGGGTGCTTGTGGCGCTGAAGGAGGAGGTGGGCAAGGCTCAGTATCCGGCCTTCTTCAGGGACATGGCGCGGCTAGAGGCCAGGGCCACAGCGCTGAACGTGTACGCGGTGTACGCCGTGCCGGGTTTGTTGCAGACGGAGGACTACGCCCGCGCCGTCTTCCACATGCAAAGGCCCTTGCTGGAGGACGACGTGATCGAGCAGAGGCTTGAGGCGCGCATGGTGCGGCAGGAGATCTTCTGCCGACGCCCCGCTCCCTTGATGAGCTTCGTGATCGAGGAAGCGGTGCTGCGCAGGCCTGTCGGTGGTCCAAAGGTCATGCGTGAGACGCTGGAACAGATCCTCGTCACGGGCCAGTCCAGGAACGTGGAGGTGCAGGTCATGCCGATCGACCGTGAGGACAACGCCGCATTGGGCGGTCCCTTCTCGTTGATCGACACAGACAAAGGGCAGCGCCTCGCGTACGCGGAAGTGCAGGACCACAGCCGCCTCTATACCGACGCCACGTACGTGCGGACGCTTGAAGCGCGCTATGGCATCCTCCGATCACAGGCGCTGACACCGAGCGAGTCAGTGGCGTTCATCGAGCAACTGATGGGAGACACATGAGCGTGCAGCACAGCAAGGCGGCTGTGCCCGAGGCCGCTTGGGTGAAGAGCAGCTACAGCACGGGCAATGGTGGCGAGTGCATTGAGGTTGCCGCCGTCTCCGGAGCTTTCATCGTCAGGGACTCAAAGCAGCCCGCAGTGGCCAAGCTCGCCTTCGGCCCTGAAGCGTGGGACGACTTCCTGCGGATGGCTGCCGAGCGCTGAACTTGCTTCGCACGACGACCGGGGCCCAATGCGCGCGTCGCACTGGGCCCCGGTCGTGTCAGATGTCGTACAGCCCTTCCTCTCGGCGGATCATCCGCCAAGCCGCACGGCGGACGCCGCCTCTCGGCGTCCGTCGCACCGCCGACGCCGTCACCGAAGCCCTCGAGCTCGGCGGGGCCGTCGGGACTGAGGGACACGTCGTGTTCGCCTGCCTTCTCCTGAACCTCGAAGTACGCGGCGAAGAACTCGAACTTGACGGCTAATCACTTCTTGGGCTTCCGAAGTCTGGAGGCAGAGATGCGCCTCTTGCCCATGTCGATGATCAAGCCGGCGGCCTTGAACGTGAGGTTGAGGGCGACGGTCTCGGGGACCTGTCGGCCGGGACCGAGGTGCCCGGTGATGTAGTCGCCCATCCGGACAGTCGGGTCCAGACGCTTGAGGACCATGTAGGCGATGGACTCGGCCTCGACCTCGTTACGCGCATGGTCCTCCGCGGGCCTGTGGGAGAGTCGGTCGGGCCAGGCGTCCTCAGGGCCAGGGCCCAGGTGCCCGCAGAACAGGTGGCCGAGTTCGTGGGCAAGTGTGGCGTACCGGTCCAGCGGAGGCAGGTTCCGGTTCACCTCGATCTCGAACAACGTCGGATACTTCTCTTGCCGGTCACCAGGCCTACTCCCGGGGCGGTCGACGAACCCGCCGGACCTGCTGCGGTACGTGCGCCCGCAGGCGCCGACGCCCCGTGGTCGACGAGAGTGAGCCGGATGCCGAGGGGGGCGAGGTTCATCCGGGTGTGATGCCAGACATCCGCAAGCTCCTTCTCGCTGACTCGGGCGATCACCGAGACCGGGGCCGTGATCGCCTTGGGCAGAGGCAGGGCCCCCGGCAGGGCTTCGGTGTCCCCGACGTCGTAGACGAGCATGTACGGTCCGCGGGGCTGGAAGATCAGCAGCGGTTGGGCACCGGGCTTGAGCACCCGCCGGTACGTCGACTCCCATTCCGAGGAAGACAGAACGTAACGCGCCCCCGGCTTCTGGATGTGGACCACCATCGCGTTGAACGGTGCGTACCGCCGACGAGCCTCACCTTGATCTTTTAGCCGCCCCAGTACCGGCGGACCGCTGTACCCCTCCGCCACCCTGTGCAAGCACAGGGCCCGTTCCCAGGCACCCGGTGTGATCAGCACCAAGGTCCCCGGGACCGAAGGGCCCATCGCAAGGGATGGGTTCCTGAGACCCGCCGGCCGCGTTGATCCGGATCGTAGCCTCCCCATGGGTCGAACTCACCGGCAGGTTGTCCGATGACGCCCGCAGCGGCTTGTCATCCTGGGGCGGCGGTCGGACGCCGCCCATACCGGTGCTCGCTGATCAGCCGGTTCCCGTTATTGCGTACGATGTGCAAGTGCGCACCACCGACTACACCATCAGGACCGCCACCCCCGCCGACCTGGACGCCGCACGAGCCGTCATGCTCGACACCGTCTACCGCGACTTCGGCACCGGGTACGTGCCCCGCTGGCACGGTGACGTCATCGACCTGGCGGGGGCCTATCTGACCCCCGAGCGGCACACCCTCCTCGTCGCCGAGGACGCGGGTGGCGAGGTCGTCGCCACCGCCGCCCTCGACTCGCGCGGCCCCGCACACCCCCCGAACCCCCGGCACGTCGCCGAGCGCTACCCGTCCGGCGTGACCGCACAGCTGCGCCGCGTCTACGTGCGGCCCGAGCACCGGCGGCGCGGGCTGGCGCGCCGGCTCGTCGACGAGTTGCTCGCCTTCGCCGCCGCCGACGGCGGATACCGGGCCGTGTACCTGCACACCGACCCGGCCGTCACCGGCGCCGAACCCTTCTGGCGGTCGCTCGCCAAGGTCGTGCACGACGAGCGCGAGGACGCCGGCGGCGGGCAGGGGATCGTGCACTTCGACGTGCCGATGGCGTGAAGCCGATCAGCAGGGGCCCTCACGTCATGGAAATGATTGTCATGTAGGCTCCGCTCGGTGCCGTCACCCCGCCCGACCCGCTCGACGTCGATCGATCCGAGGACCATGCGTTTCCACCGCCGCTCCCGGCTGCTCGCCCCGTTCCTGCTCGTGCCGCTCATATCGAGCTGCTTCGCCTCGGGCGGTGGTGACGACTCCGGCTCCGGCGACGAGGGCGAGGGTTCCCGCCTCCGCGTGGCCCTCGCCTTCCCGCCCGCCGAGAACCTCTCGCCCTACGGCGCCGACGCCACCCTCCTCAGCCGCCTCGCCGTCACCGAGGGCCTCACCGCGCTGGACGCCAACGGCTCCGCCGCCCCCGCCCTCGCCGAGTCCTGGCGCAGGGACGGGGAGAAGACCTGGGAGTTCACCCTCCGCGACGCCACCTTCCAGGACGGCGGCGAGGTCACCCCGGCCGCCGTCGCCGCCTCCCTCACCCACGCCGCCGACGCCGAGCCCGCGCCCGCCGCCCTCGCCGGTGTCACCCTCAGCGCCGAGGCCGCAGGCGAGCGGGTGGTCCGGATCACCACCGCCGAGCCCGACCCCGTGCTGCCGCTGCGGCTCTCCAGCCCGAGCCTCGCCGTCCTCTCCGCGAAGGCGTACGGGAAGAGCGGGCACGTCGACCCCGTCGGCACCGCCACCGGACCCTTCGAGCTGACCAAGGTCAACGGCGCCGGCTCGGCCTCCCTCGACCGGTTCGACGACTACTGGGGCGGACGCGCCCAGGCCTCCGGGGTCGACACCCGCTTCATCGCCGACGGCACCGCCCGCGCCAACGCCCTGCGCACCGGCGAGATCGACATCGCCGAGGCCGTTCCGGTGGCCCAGGCGGCGACGCTCGAGAAGGAGACCCGGCGCGACACCGCCACCACCCGGACCACCAGCCTGCTGCTCAACGCGGAGTCCGGGACCTTCGAGGACGCGAAGCTGCGGGCCGCCGCCCGGGCCGCCGTCGACACCTCCGTTTTCGCCGAGGACGTGTACGAGGGGTACGCCGACCCCGCCGCCGGGATCTACGGGCCCGCCGTGACCTGGGCCGAGGGGAAGCGGACCCGGCCCGTGGGACGCGCGGCGGCCGGGAAGGCGGCCGGGGAGACCATCACCCTCGCCACCTACGACAACCGGCCCGAGCTGCCCGAGGTGGCCCAGGTGGTCAAGCAGCAGTTGGAAAAGGCCGGCTTCGAGGTGAAGCTCACCGTGCGCGAGTACTCGCGGCTGGAGGGGGACGCGCTGGACGGGAAGTTCGACGCCTTCGTCCTCGCCCGCAACACCCTCCTCGACACCGGCGACCCCGTCGCCGTCCTCGCCGGCGACTACACCTGCGACGGCGGCTTCAACATCGCCCAGCTCTGCGACAAGGGCGTCGACTCCGCCGTGGCCGACGCCGAGAAGATCGCCGACCCCGCGAAGCGGCAGGACGCCGCCATGGCCGCCGAGGCCCGCATCCTCGGCAGCGACGCCGTCGTGCCGCTCGTCCACCAGCGGATCATCACCGGCGTCGGAAGCTCCGTACAGGGCGTGATCCTCGACCCGTACGAGCGCACCCTCGTCGGCACCGGCACCCGGCGCTGAACCGTGCGGCAGCAGGTGGCCACCGCCGTGTGGCGGTTCGTGCTCGCGGCCGGGCTGGTGTGCGGGGTCGGCCTGCTGCCCTGGCTCAGCCACACCGACCCCGCCCACACCGTCCTCAAGGCGCGCTCCGCCGAGCGGGAACCCACGCCCGAGGTACTCGCCGGCATCCGGGCACAGCTCGGGCTCGACGGGGGCCCGGCGCACGCCCTCACCCAGTGGCTCGGTGGGCTCGCGCACGGCGACGCGGGGACGTCGTGGATCTCCGGTACCGAGGTCCTGCCCGGCGTGCTCCGGGCGCTCGGCGCGTCCCTGCTGCTCATGGCCGTCGCGCTCGTCGTCGCCGCGCTCACCGCCGCACTCGTCTGCGCCCGTACGCTCAGGCTGGGCGCCCGCCGGCGGCTCGGCGGGCGGCGGTCCGGCGGCACCGCCTCCGCCGTGCTCGCCTCGCTGCCCGAGTTCCTCGTCGCCTCCGTGCTGGCCACCGTCGTCGGGGTGCAGCTGGGGTGGCTGCCCGCGCTGGGATGGTACGGACTCCAGTGGACCGTGCTGCCGGCGCTCGCGCTCGGGCTGCCCGCCGGGGCCGTGATCGGTCGGCTGCTCGACGACCTGCTGCCCGGCGCGTTCGGTGAACCATGGGCCCTGGCCGCCGCCGCCCGGGGGCTGACCGGGCGGCGCATCGCACGGCAGGCGCTGCGCCGGTGTGTGCCCGCGCTGCTGCCCAACCTCGGGCTGTTCGTCGTCGGGCTGACCGGCGGTGCCGTCGCCGTCGAGCAGGTCTTCGACATTCCCGGGCTCGGCCGCACCACCCTCCAGGCCGCCCTCGCCCAGGACCTGCCGGTCCTCCAGGCCGGCACCCTCGCCCTGGTCCTCCTCGCGGCGCTCGCGACCGGCGCCACCCGCGTCGCCGCCCGCCTGCTCACCGGTCCCGCCCTGCGCGACGGCGCCCTGTCCTCCCTGCACCGGCCCGCCCCGCCCGCCGGCGGACTGCTGCCGCTGCTCCACGGCGCCGTCCTGGCCGCCGTGGTCGGGCTCGGGCTGACCCGTGACCCGCTCGCCCTCGACACCGGGGAGAGGCTGCTCGCACCCTCCCTCGACCACCCCTTCGGTACCGACGCCCTCGGCCGCGACCTGCTCGCCCGCGTCGGCCACGGGGCGCTGGACACCCTGCTCCTCGCCGCCGCGATCAGCGCCGCCGCGCTGCTCGCGGGGGTCCTCCTCGGACTCGTGCCCCGGGTGTCCGGGCCGCTCGTCGACACCGTCAACGCCGTACCGCCCGTGCTCGCCGCTCTCCTCGTCACGGCCGTCGCCGGCAGCGGGGCGGCCACCCCCGCGCTCGCCGTGGGGGCCGTCGCCTGGGCGCCGCTCGCCGCGCACACCTCGGCGCTGCTGCGGCAGGAACGCGCCACCCTGCACATCACGGCCACCCGGGGTCTGGGCGCCGGGCGCTGGTACCTGCTGCGCCGCGAACTGCTGCCCGCCGTGCTGCCCCCCGTCCTGCGTCACGCCCTCCTGAGGCTGCCCGGTGTCGCCCTCGCGCTCGCCTCGCTCGGCTTCCTCGGCCTGGGCGCCCAGCCGCCGTCCCCGGAGTGGGGCCTGCTCCTCGCCGAGAACCAGCCCTACGCCGAGCGCGCCCCCTGGGCCGTCCTCGCCCCGGCGGCCGTCCTCGCCCTGCTCGGCGCGCTGGCCGTCAGTGCCGCGGGCGGGCTCCGCGGCCCGCGACGCCGGTCCCGACGCACCGCCGCGCAGGCCGCCGAAGAGCCCGTCGTGACGGAGAAGGAACCGGCCGCCGCACGATGACCTCGCTGTTCACCGCCCGGACCCGAAGGGCCTCCCGGCGTGCGGCCCCGCTCCCGCCGCTGCTCCGGCTGCTGATCCTCACCCAACTGGCCTTCAACATCGGCTTCTTCGCCGTCCTCCCCTTCCTCTCCGAGCACCTGGGGCAGGGCATCGGCATGGCGGGCTGGCTGGTCGGTCTCGTGCTGGGGCTGCGGACCTTCAGCCAGCAGGGGCTGTTCGTGGTCGGCGGCGCGCTGGCCGACCGGTACGGCATCCGGCCGGTCGTCCTCGCCGGGTGCGTGCTGCGGATCGCCGGGTTCGCGTGGCTCGGGTTCGCCGAGCGGACCTGGGCCGTCCTCGGGGCCGTGCTGCTGATCGGGTTCGCCGCCGCGCTCTTCTCGCCGGCCGTCGAGTCCGAGGTGGCCCGGCAGGCCGTCGCCTGGGAGGAGGAGAGCGGCGGCGACCGGACCCGGGTGCTCGCGCTGTTCACCGTCGCCGGGCAGGCCGGGGCCTTCGTCGGGCCGCTGCTGGGGGCGCTGCTGCTGGCCGTCGACTTCCGCACGGCGTGCCTGGCCGGCGCCGGCGTCTTCGTGCTCGTCCTCGCCGGGCACGCGTGGCTGCTGCCGCAGCACATCCCCGGGCGGGCCCGGGTCCGGGTCAGGGGCGGGGCGCGCCTGCTGCTGCGCAACCGGCGTTTCCTCGCGCTGTGCTGCGCCTACGGTGCCTATCTGCTCGCCTACAACCAGCTCTACCTCGCCCTGCCCGCCGAGGTGGAGCGCGCCGCGGGTTCCCAGGCGCCGCTGGCCTGGCTGTTCGCGCTGTCCTCGCTGCTGGTGGTGACCGCGCAGCTGCCGGTGACGCGGTGGGCGGGGGAGCGGCTGGCGCCGCGCCGGTCGATGGTGGCGGGGCTGGCGCTGATCGCGGCCGGTTTCGCCGTCGTCGCGGGCGCACGGCCCGCCGGGTGGACGGGTACGGCCGGACTGCTGCCCGCGGCCGGGTTCGTCGTCCTGCTCACCCTCGGGCAGATGCTCGTCGCGCCCGTCGCCCGCGCCTGGGTGCCGGACCTCGCGGAGGACGGACGGCTCGGGCTGTACACGGGAGCGCTGTCCTCCGTCTCCGGGCTCATCGTGCTGGCCGGCAGCTCCGCGACCGGTCTGCTGCTGGACAGCGGGCTGCCGGCCGCCGTCCCGTGGCTGGTCCTGGCCGCCGTACCGCTGGCGGCCGTCGGCCTGCTGCCCCGGCGCCCCACCGACTCCCCGGCCGGTACGGCGAGGGCTTAATCCCTTGCCCGGCGGGCGGCGGCCCGGTTACCTTCTCCCAGCCGTGCCGGCTTCCGGCCGGCGTCGTCCACGAGGAGGTGTGGAGCACATGCGCAGCAGTGCCCGGCGGTCGAGCCCGCGTACCGGAATCTTCCACCTCCTCATGACGGAGACACCTTGTCGCTTCGCATCACCCCGCTGACCGACCCCTCCGACGGGCCGCGCCACCGACGTCTCGCCTGGCTGGCGTCCGACGCCGAGGGCCACCCCGTGGGATCGGCCTTCCTGCGCCTGCCCACCGACGCCGGACGGACCCGCCTCGCCGAACTCTCCCTCCACGTCCACCCCGTGGAGCGCCGCGGGAGGGTGGGTACGCGGCTGCTCGACGCCGCCGTGGCCGCCGCCCGCGACGACAGCAGGCGCGGTGTCGTCGCGCACACCGAGGCCGGGACGCCCGGCGACCACTTCCTGTCGGCGCGCGGCTTCCGTACCGTACTCACCCTGCGGTACGCCCGCCTGTCGCCGGCCGACGTGGACGCCGCCGCCCTCGACGAGATCGTCGAGCGCCCGCATCCCGGCTACCTGCTGACCTCGTGGGAGGGAGTCGTCCCCGACGACCTGGCCCGGACGTTCGCCGCCTCACGACGCGCCATGGACGACATGCCCATGGACGACGCCGACCACGACACCGCGGCCTGGGACGTGGACCGGGTCCGGGCGGTGGCGAAGGCCGTCGCCGACCGCGGCGACCTTCTGCACACCGTCGTCGCCATCGACACCTCCGACGACTCGATCGCCGGGTTCACGGAACTCGTCGTCCCCGGCGACCGGACGGGCGACGCCGAGCACTACGGCACCGCCGTCCTGCCCGAGCACCGCGGGCACGGCCTGGCCCGCTGGATGAAGGCCGAGTCGATCCGCCGGGCCTGCGCCGAGCACCCGCGGCTCGGCGGTCTCGTGACCGACACCGCCGAGAGCAACACGTACATGAGGCGCGTCAACGACGACCTGGGCTACGCGCCCACGCACACGACACTCCAGTACCAGCTCGACCTGTAGCGAGGCGTGGCGACCTGTGGCGAGGCCGGACGGGCGGGCCGGGCCGGAGGCGGCCCTGTCCCGTCCGGTCCGGCCCGCCGCGAGCCCCGCCGCTCACCGGCGGACCAACCGGGAAGCCTCACGGCGCGACGAGTTCCCGCAGCACCTCGGCCCGGGCGCCGCCCCGCACCCGCGAGGTCCGCCACAGCCACAGCACGTCCCGCCCGAACGACCACACCAGCAGACCCAGCGCCAGCATCACCACCCCGGCGTTCACCGGCCCCGGCAGCAGGTCCGCACCCCCGAGCAGCAGCAGCACGCCCTGCAGCGCGGCCACCGTCTTGCGGGCCGTGCTCGGCGGCAGCGGGGCCGTCAGCCACGGCCACACGCGGGCCGCGGCGACGAACACGTACCGCATGCCGCCGATCAGCAGCACCCAGGGACCCAGGTCCATCGCGACGTACACGCTGAGCACCAGGATCAGGAACGCGTCGACCTCCATGTCGAAGCGGGCGCCCAGCGGGGAGCAGGTGCCCGTGCGGCGGGCCACCCTGCCGTCGACACCGTCCAGGAGCAGGGCCACGGCCGTCAGACCGACGAGGAGCGAGACGGGCGGTGCGCTGCGGAAGGAGTCGGCGACCAGGGCCGTCACACCGCCGACCAGCGTGGCCCTGCCGAGGGTGACCCGGTTCGCCGGGCCGAACGACGGCAGCCGGGAGCGGTGCAGGGCCCGGGAGAGCACCGCCCAGGTCGCGAACGCGAAGGCGAGGCCGGTCAGCCAGCCCGCCGTGCCCATGCCGATCGCGGTACCGAGCAGCGCCAGGACCAGGATCTGCGCTCCCGCCCCCACCGCCGTCTCCTGCTGAGCGGGCCTCGCGTCGTACGTGTCGTTCAGGGCCACCGAACACCCTCCGGCCGAGTGACAGAGTCGATCAAGGCCGCTACCTTGTGCGCGGCCTGTGCATCCCTCGGTACGTGGGCGGCTTCCCGATCGTTCAGGAGGACATCCGATGACCCGCACCGCACGTGCGTTCTGGCTCGACTCGCCCGGCCGGGGCGTGATCCGCGACGTGGAACTGCCCGTCCGGGGGGCGGACGAGGTGCTCGTGCGGACGCTCTTCAGCGGTGTCAGCCGGGGTACGGAGACGCTCGTCTTCCGCGGCCGGGTGCCGGAGAACCAGTACGCGGCCATGCGCGCGCCGTTCCAGGACGGCGACTTCCCGGGGCCGGTGAAGTACGGCTACCTCAACGTGGGGGAGGTGGAGGAGGGGCCGCGGGAGCTCGTCGGCCGCACCGTCTTCTGCCTGTACCCGCACCAGACCCGGTACGTCGTGCCGGCCGCCGCCGTCACCCCGGTGCCCCCGGCCGTCCCCGCCGGTCGGGCCGTGCTCGCCGGCACCGTCGAGACCGCCGTCAACGCCCTGTGGGACGCGGCGCCCCTGGTCGGTGACCGGATCGCCGTGGTCGGCGGTGGCATGATCGGCTGTTCCGTGGCCGCGCTGCTGGCCCGTTTCCCCGGCGTCCGCGTCCAGTTGGTCGACGCCGACCCGGACCGGGCCGGCGTCGCCGAGGCGCTCGGTGTCGGCTTCGCCCGCCCCGCCGACGCCCACGGCGACCTCGACCTCGTCGTCCACGCCAGCGCGACCGAAGCGGGCCTGGCCCGGTCACTGGAACTGCTGCGGCCCGAGGGCACCGTCCTCGAGCTGAGCTGGTACGGCGACCGGCGGGTCGCCCTCCCGCTCGGCGAGGCCTTCCACTCCCGGCGTCTGACCCTGCGCAGCAGCCAGGTCGGCACCGTCTCCCCGGCACGCGCCGCCACCCGCGGCTACGCCGACCGCCTCGCCCTCGCCCTGGACCTGCTCGCCGACCCGGCGCTGGACGCACTGGTCACCGGTGAGTCCGCCTTCACCGAACTGCCCGACGTCCTGCCGGGGTTGGCCGCCGGCGACATCCCCGCCCTGTGCCACCGGATCCGGTACGGCGGGGACGGCGACTGAGGCGGGCCGTGCCATCGGCGCCTGACCTTGAGAAAGACGGTGCGGGCCGCTGAGCAAAAGACGTGCGGGACGCTGAACAGGGGACGGCACCGGGCCGTAATGGACGGTACCCGCGCAGCGACCGGCGGGGACCAGACGTGCCACACCTGGAGGGTCGTCCGTTGTTCAGCATCACCGTCCGCGATCACATCATGATCGCCCACAGCTTCCGCGGCGAGGTCTTCGGGCCGGCGCAGCGCCTGCACGGTGCGACGTTCCTGGTGGACGCCACCTTCCGGCGCGAGCAGCTGGACGACGACAACATCGTCGTCGACATCGGGCTGGCCACCCAGGAGCTGGGCGCCGTGGTCAGCGAGCTCAACTACCGCAACCTCGACAACGAACCCGACTTCGCCGGCGTCAACACCTCGACGGAGTTCCTGGCGAAGGTCATCGCCGACCGGCTCGCCGAACGCGTCCACAAGGGCGCGCTCGGGCAGGGGGCGGAAGGCCTGGCCGGCCTCACCGTGACCCTGCACGAGTCGCACGTCGCCTGGGCGAGTTACGAGCGTGCGCTGTGACCGACACGTCCACCGAACCGGTGGTCGCCACGACGACGGGGCGCGCTCGTCTCGCCTACGTGCCGGCGCAGACTCCGGCCGCCCCGGGGAACGGCGGGATCGTCCCGATGTCCCTGCGCTCCGTGCACTTCGTCATGCCCGGCGGAGTCGACGACCCGGCCGCGCCGAGCGGCGGCAACGCCTACGACCGCCGCATCCGGCTCGACCTGCCCGGCTTCGGCTGGCGGGTGCGCGCGCTGCCCGTCGACGGGGCCTGGCCCCGGCCGGACGAGGCCGCCCGTACGGAACTCGCGCGCGTCCTGCGCCGATTGCCGGACGGCGCCGTCGTGCTGCTCGACGGGCTGGTCGCCTGCGGCGTCCCGGAGATCGTCGTCCCGGAGGCGCGGCGGCTGCGCATGGCCGTCCTGGTCCACCTCCCGCTCGGCGACGAGACCGGCCTCGACCCCGCCGTCGCCGCCGAACTGGACGCCCGCGAACGGACGGTGCTGCGTGCCGTCGCCGCGGTCGTCGCCACCAGCGACTGGGCGGTGCGCCGGCTCGTCTCCCACCACGGACTCGACCCGGCCCGCGTCCACGTCGCCGCGCCCGGCGCCGACATCGCCCCCCTCGCGCCCGGCACCGACGGCGTCTCCCGGCTGGTGTGCGTCGCCGCCGTCACCCCCCGCAAGGGCCAGCACCGGCTGGTGGAGGCCCTGGCCGCGGTCGCCGACCTGCCGTGGAGCTGCGTGTGCGTCGGCGGGCTCGGACACGACCCGCAGTACGTGAGCCGGCTGCGGGGGCTGATCGCGCGGCACGGCCTGGAGGAGCGGCTGGTGCTCGCCGGACCACGGTCCGGGCCGGACCTGGACGCCACCTACGCCACCGCCGACCTCATGGTCCTCACCTCGTACGCCGAGACGTACGGCATGGCGGTGACGGAGGCGCTCGCGCGCGGCATCCCCGTACTGGCCACGGACGTCGGCGGCCTCCCGGAGGCGGTGGGGCGCGCCCCCGACGGCGGTGTGCCCGGCATTCTCGTCCCGCCGGAGGACCCGGCCGCGCTCGCCGCCGAACTGCGCGGCTGGTTCGGCGAGGCGGACGTACGGCGCCGGCTCAAGGCCGCGGCGCGAGGCCGCCGCGCGGCCCTCAACGGCTGGGCGGCCACGGCCCGGAGCCTCGCCGCGGTACTGCACCGGCTGCCGAGCGGACCCGGGAGGGCGTCATGAGGAGGACCACGACGCCGGCCGCGGGCGCGATCCCGGCCCGGCCCGGCCCGCAGGACGCCGCCGAGGCCCGGGACGTCGTCCCCGGGCCGGTCCCGGCCGACAGCCCCGCCGGACGGCCCGCCTCCCGGGCCGCCGGAGCGATCGTCGAGCCCTCCGCCGCCGGGCGCGCGGACGGACGGGCCGAGGACCACGCGGGCCACGCGGGCAGCGAACGTGCGGACCGCCCGGGGGGCGGGCGCGCCGACCGGCGCGGTGCCCCGGCCAGGAGCGGGCCCGCCGGCATTCCCGCGACCCGGTCCTCGGACCGTCCCGCCGAGCGGCTCGCCGACCGCCCCGGTCAGCCCGCCGCCGAGCGCGCCACCCTGCGCCTGCGCGAGACGGACGAACCGCTCGGGTCAGGTGGCCCCGAGGAGCTGCCGGAACACCCCGACGAGCCCCCGCGCTTCGCCCCCGAGTGGCTGCGGCTGCGGGAGCCCGCCGACGCCGCCGCGCGGGCGCGTGAACTGCTCGACCCGCTCCGCGTCCGCCTGGCCGACCTGCCGAGGCGGGCCGGCGGGCTGGTCGTGCACGACGTGGGCTGCGGCACCGGCTCGATGGGACGCTGGCTCGCCCCGCTGCTCGACGGCGCCCAGCACTGGGTGCTGCACGACCGCGACCCCTACCTCCTGCACTTCGCCGCCGTCGGCGCTCCGCGCTCGGCCGCCGACGGCAGCCGCGTCACGGTCGAGACGCGGCGCGGTGACCTCGCCCGCCTCACCCCGGACGCGCTGGCCGGCGCCGGGCTGGTGACGGCGTCCGCGCTGCTGGACGTGCTCACCGCCGAGGAGGTCGGCGCCCTCGCCGCCGCCTGCGCCGCGGTCGGTTGCCCCGCGCTGCTGACCCTCTCCGTCGCCGGGCGGGTCGAGCTGGCCCCCGCCCATCCCCTGGACGCGGAGATCACCGAGGCGTTCAACGACCACCAGCGGCGGACCGGCATGCTGGGCCCGGACGCCGTCACGGTGGCGGCCGAGGCCTTCGCGGCGCACGGTGCCACGGTGCGGGCGCACCCCAGCCACTGGCGGCTGGGCCCCGGCGAGTCCGCGCTCACCGCCCAGTGGCTGCGGGGCTGGGTGGGCGCGGCCGTCGAGCAGCGCCCCGAACTGGGGGAGCCGGCCGGCCGGTACCTGGACGAGCGCCTGGCCGCCTGCGCCGCCGGGGAGCTGCGCGTCACCGTGCACCACACCGACCTGCTGGCGCTGAGCCGGCCGACGGGCGGAGCCTCGTGAGCGCACCGACGGTCCGGGTGCGGACGGGGGCCGCCCGGCCGGCGACGGCCCCCCGGGACACCGCCGCTTCCCACGACCCGATCGGCACCCCGCCCGGCCGGAGCCACGCGCTGCGCACCCGCCTGGGCACCCTCGCGGGCGTCGCCCTCCTCGTCGTCCTGCTGTGGCGCACCGGGACCGGAGTCCTCTGGGACGGGCTGCGCCGGGTGGACGGGACCGCGCTGGCGGCGGCGCTCGGCCTCGGGCTGGTCACCACCGTGCTCAGTGCCTGGCGCTGGGCCGTCGTGGCCCGGGGGCTGGGCATCCGGCTGCCCCTCGGGCCCGCCGTCGCCGACTACTACCGGGCCCTCTTCCTCAACGCCGCTCTCCCCGGCGGCGTCCTCGGCGACGTGCACCGCGCGGTACGGCACGGGCGGAGCGCCGGCGACCTGGGGAGGGGTGTGCGGGCCGTCGTCCTCGAACGGGCCGCCGGACAACTCGCGCTGCTCGGCGTCGGGGTCGCGGCGTTGCTCGTCCTGCCGTCGCCGGTACGGGACGAGGCCCGGCAGATCGCGCCCCTCCTGGGGCCGGCCCTGCTCGGCGCGCTCGCCGTCGGGCTCGCCCTCCGCATGAACCGGGCACCCTCCCGCCGGGGGCGGGCCCTGCGGGCGACGCTCGGCGAGGCGCGTGCCGCGCTGCTGTCCCGGCGCGCCCTGCCGGGGATCGCGTTGTCGTCCGTCGCCGTCCTGGCCGGGCACCTCGCGATGTTCGTCCTCGCCGCCCGGGTGGCCGGCAGCGGCGCCTCCGTCGCCGTACTGACACCGCTGGCCGTGTTGGCGCTGCTCGCCATGGGCCTGCCCCTGAACGTCGCCGGCTGGGGGCCCCGGGAGGGCGTCACCGCCTGGGCGTTCGGAGCGGCCGGGCTGGGCGCCGACACCGGGCTGGGCGTGGCCGTGGTGTACGGGGTGCTGAGCTTCGTGGCGAGCCTGCCCGGTGTCGTCGTGCTCGTCGTCCGCCGGCACGCGGCGCCGCGCACCGGCCCCGGGTGGGCCGCCGGGGCTCCCGCGAACGCCCCGGAGGGCGCCGTCGTACCGGGCGCGGTGCCGCACCCGGCGCCGGGCGGGCCCTACCCGTGCTCGCCCACCGCCCCGGGCCCGTCCGGTGCGGTCAGGATCGAGAAGTACGCCCCGAAGGAATCGGCGAGGCTCGCCAGCAGTTCCTTCCCCTTTTCCGCCGAACCGAGTGAAGGACGCCCGATGACACCGGAATCGGTATAGGCGGACATTCCGAGGGAGAGCAGATGACGCCGGTCGTCCGCGACGAAATCGGCGGCCTCGAAACCAGGTCGGACGGATTCGGGATGCGTGTGCAGAAGAATGGAGGTCTCGATTTCCCCCGCGTGCATGTCGGTGAGCAGCGAGGTGGCCACACCCGCCCGCTCCCGCGCCGCCTCCCAGTCCTCCGCGGCCGGGAACAGCGCCATCCGCTCACCGCGTGCGGAGGACTCCTGAACGACGTTGCCCAGCACGTAGTTGCCGCCGTGCCCGTTGACCACCACCAGGGCGTCGACGCCCGAGCGGCGCAACGAGTCCGCTATGTCCCGCACCACCGCGTGCAGGGTCACCGAGGAGACGCTGACGGTCCCCGGCCAGTCCGCGTGCTCGTGCGAGCAGCCGATCGTCACCGGCGGGAGCGGGTGCACCGGGTACGCGGCGGCGATCTCGCGGGCGATGGCGCAGGCGACGAGCGTGTCGGTCGCCAACGGCAGGTGCGGGCCGTGCTGCTCGTAACTCCCCACCGGCAGCACCGCGATCTGCCGGGACACCTCCAATCCCCGCCCGCGCACGTCCTCGGTCGTGTCCGTCGGCACCAGTGAAACATCCATTCCCGCACGGCCTTTCGTCTCGGTCGGCAAAACTGTTGAGCCATCTGTTGAGGAACGCGAGAATCATGACAGAAAAAATTGGTGTACTCGGCAAGAAAGCATCGCAGCGTACGGACGTGGAACGGGTCGTGGTGACACCGCTGCCCACCGGGTACGGAGAATTCCGGGCGTTCGGCTATTTCGACCACGAGCGCGGGGACGAGCAGGTGGCCCTGGTCCACGGTGATCCGGGCGCCGAGGGCGTGCTCACCCGGCTGCACTCCGAGTGCCTGACGGGCGACGCCTTCGGGTCCCGGCACTGCGAGTGCGGCGACCAACTCGCCTCCGCGCTGGCGGCGGTGGCCGCCGCCGGCAGTGGTGTCGTCGTCTATCTGCGCGGTCACGAGGGGCGCGGCATCGGGCTGCTGGCCAAGCTGCGCGCGATGGCGCTGCAGGCGGAGGGCCTGGACACGGTGGAGGCGAACCTCGCCCTGGGCCTGCCGGTGGACGCCCGCGACTACGGGGTGGCCGCCCGCATCCTCGAGGACCTCGGGGTGCGCTCGGTGCGCCTGATGTCCAACAACCCGCTCAAGCGCGAGGCGTTGGTGCGGCACGGCATCCAGGTCACCGAACAGGTGCCGCTGCTGATACCGCCCTGCGAGAGCAACATCACCTACCTGCGCACCAAGCGGGAGCGCATGGACCACGTCCTGCCCCACCTGGACGCGGTGGCGCACCTGTCCTGAACCGGAAGCGCGCGGCAACCGCCCGGACCGGTCCGGGTCAGTCCGTCACGGCCTCGTGCACGAGGTGCTTGAGGTCCCGGAAGACCGAGTGCGAGGACCTGGGACGCACCTGGGTCATGAACTGCACCGTCAGGTCACGGCCCGGGTCGACCCAGAAGGTGGTGGTCGCCACCCCGCTCCAGCCGTACGTGCCGAGCCCGGCGGGCGCCTGCGTGCGGCTCGGGTCGATCACCACCGAGACGCCGAGGCCGAAGCCGACACCGTCGTTGCCCGGCTCGTCGTGCGCGGGGCGGCTGCCGACGGCACGCAGGTCGGCGCCGCCGGGCAGGTGGTTGCGGGTCATGAGGTCCACCGTCGCGGGGGCGAGCAGGCGTACGCCGTCGAGTTCGCCCCGGCGCCGGAGCAGTTCGGTGAAGCGGTGCACGTCGTGCGCGGAGGAGACCAGGCCGCCGCTGCCCGACAGGAACCGGGGCCTGCCCCGCACCGGCAGCCCGGGGACGGGGGCGATGCCGCCGTCGTCCGTCTCGCCGTAGAGCTCGGCCAGTCGGCCGGCCTGCTCGTCGGTGACGTGGAAGCCGGTGTCCGTCATGCCGAGCGGTCCGAGAACCCGTCCGGCGAGGAACACGTCGAGCGGCTGTCCGGACACCACCTCCACGAGCCGTCCCAGCACGTTGCTGGCCACCGAGTAGTTCCACTGCGTGCCCGGCTCGAACTGCAGGGGCAGACCCGCGTACAGGTCGACCGTCTCGGCCAGGTCCGCACCGGGCCGCACCGACGACTCCAGGCCCGCCGCGCGGTAGAGCGCGTCGACCGGGTGGGCGTGGTAGAAGCCGAAGGTCAGCCCGGCGGTGTGGGTCATCAGATGCCGGACCAGGACCGGTCCGGCGGCCGGCCGGGTGACGACGTCGTCCGCGGACCCCTCCACGTACACCCGGGGCTCGGCGAAGGCCGGCAGGTACCGGGCCACGGGGTCGTCCAGGGACAGCCGGCCCTCCTCCACCAGCATCAGCGCGGCCACGGACGTCACCGGCTTGGTCATGGAGTAGATCCGCCAGAGGGTGTCGGCGGTGACGGGCAGGCCGGCCGCCACGTCCCGCCGGCCGTGCACGGTCAGGTGGGCCACACGTCCGCCACGGGCGAGGGCCACCAGGAACCCGGGCAGCCGCCCCTCGTCGACCTCCCGGGCGAAGTGCTCGTCGAGCCGGTCCAGCGCCCCGGGGTCCAGCCCGGCCGCGCCGGCGTCGACCTCCTGTCGCAGCGGTGCCATCCCCATCGCCTCCCTGGTCGTTCGTCGAGGTGCGTGCGGCCTACCCCGCGCGAGCGCCTTCAGACCTCGGACCGGCACTTTCCGCCGGTGCGCGCGCCGCGACGACACGGGCGCCGGCCGGGCGACAGAAGCACGCCCCCGACGAAACGGAGCGCCACCACGGCGAGGGGCGGCCCCGACGGCACCGAGCGCCACCACGACGGCACGGGGCACGGCCCCGAGTCACCGAGCACCGCCACGACGCGGGGCACGGCGGCGAGGCTCGCCGCCGTGCCCCGGTGGGCCGTCTCCCCGGCCGGTGAGCGGGAGGGGGGCTGGATCAGGCCGTCACGGTCTCCGGCTGTGCCGCGTCCCGGCGGGCGCGCTCGCCCAGCTCCTCCGTCGGCACCTCGTGCGTCTCGCGGGCCGAGAGCGCGGCGATCACCGGCGGTACGCACAGCGCCGCCGTGAACAGCGCCACCGCGAACCAGTCGTCACCGTCCGGCCCGGCGATCTGCGCGGCGAAGGTCACCGCGAAGCCGGCCACCGCGAAGCCGATCTGCGTACCGATCGCCACCCCGGACAGCCGGACCCGGGTGGAGAACATCTCGCCGTAGAACGCGGGCCACACACCGTTCGCGGCGCTGTAGACGACGCCGAAGGCGATGATGCCGGTCAGGAACGTCAGCGGGTAGGACCCGGCCGAGATCGCCCACAGGTACAGGAACATCGTCACCGCGCTGCCGACCGCGCCGACCAGGAACACCGGGCGCCTGCCGATCCGGTCGGACAGCGTCGCCCACAGCGGGATCGCGGCGAGCGCGACGAGGTTGGCGAGGGCACCCACCCACAGCATGGCGGTACGGGACATGCCGACCGAGTCGCTGGTGGCGTACGCCAGCGCCCAGACCGTGAAGATCGTGCTGACCGAGGCGATCAGCGCACCCGCGACCACCCGCAGCACGTCCGCCCAGTGGTCCCGCGCCAGCACGACCAGGGGCATCTTCTCGACCCCCTCCGTGGCGGCCTGCTGCGCGAAGGCCGGGGTCTCGTCGAGCTTGCGGCGGATGACGTAGCCGACGACGGCGACCAGGACGCTCAGCCAGAACGGCACCCGCCAGCCCCAGGACAGCAGCTGCTCCTCGGGGAGCGCGGCCACGGGGAGGAAGACCAGGGTGGCGAGCAGTTGCCCGCCCTGGGTGCCGCTGAGGGTGAAGCTGGTGAAGAAGCCCCGCCTGCGCGGTGGCGCGTGTTCCAGGGTCATGGAGTT
The DNA here is from genome assembly GCF_001267885.1 of Streptomyces ambofaciens ATCC 23877. Taxonomy (NCBI): domain Bacteria; kingdom Bacillati; phylum Actinomycetota; class Actinomycetes; order Kitasatosporales; family Streptomycetaceae; genus Streptomyces; species Streptomyces ambofaciens. The sequence continues at coordinate 6,798,157 of NZ_CP012382.1, forward strand.
GGCGCTGGCCTGTTCGCCCGCCGCCGATATGCCCTGCAGGACGCGGCAGAGCACCAGCAGGACCGGCGCCAGGGTGCCGACCTGGTCGCGGGTGGGCAGGCAGCCGATGAGGAACGTCGAGACGCCCATCAGGATCAGCGTGAACACCATGATCTTCTTGCGGCCCATGCGGTCGCCGATGTGGCCGAGGAAGAACGCGCCGACCGGGCGGGCCGCGTACGCGACACCGAACGTGGCCAGCGACAGCAGCGTCGCGGTGGCCGGGTCGGACTCGTCGAAGAAGATCTCGGGGAAGATCAGCGCGGCGGCACTGCCGTAGATGAAGAAGTCGTAGTACTCCAGGGCGCTGCCGATCCAGGCGGCGGTCGCGGCCTTCTTCGGCTGGCCGGGCGGGGCGGCGCCCTGGGACGCGGGGGCGGGGACGGACACGGCGTTGCTCCTTCGGGGGACTCCACGCTAGGCGGAGTGAGCGGCGGGGAGAAGTGCCGATCGGCTAATTAACCCACTGGGTAGTTAGTCGCGGTTGGGAAGGGATGTTGCGCGCACGTTTCCCTCGTGTCAAGAGGTGCCGTCGTCCCCGCGCCGCGCCGGTCAGCGCGCGGCGCGCTCCGCCGTCAGGTACGCGATCACCATGTCGCCCAGCATGGCCCGGTAGTGCTCGCGCTGGGCCGGGTCCACCAGGTCGCGGCCGAACAGGGCGCCGAAGGTGTGCCGGTTGGCGACCCGGAAGAAGCAGAACGAGCTGATCATGGCGTGCAGGTCGACGGCGTCGACGTCGGCCGTGAACAGGCCGGACCGCTGCCCCTCCTCCAGGATCCGGCGGATCACGTCGAGCGCCGGGGAGCCGATGCTGGCGAGCATCTCCGAGGAGGCGATGTGCTCGGCGTCGTGGATGTTCTCGATGCTGACCAGGCGGATGAAGTCGGGATGCCGCTCGTGGTGGTCGAAGGTGACCTCCGCGAGGCGCCGGATGGCCGCCACCGGGTCCAGGTGCTCGACGTCGAGCCGCTGCTCGGCCTCCCGGATCACGCTGTACGCCCGCTCCAGCACGGCCGTGAACAGCTGCTCCTTGCCGCCGAAGTAGTAGTAGATCATCCGCTTCGTGGTGCGGGTGCGGGCGGCGATCTCGTCGACGCGGGCCCCGTCGTAGCCGGCCCGGGCGAACTCCCGCGTGGCCACGTCGAGGATCTCGGCCTGGGTGCGGGCGGCGTCGCGGGTGCGCGCGCCGGATCGTGCCGGTTCGTCGACGCTGGTCATCGGGATCCTTCGGCTGCGGGGCGGGAGGTGCGGGCGGGGCGTGCCGGTGATTGTAGAAGCCTCCGGCTTCCCAGACGCCCCACCCTCCTGCTATGACTAACGTACTGGTTCGTACATTGCGCTCGGATGGAGATCCGGGCCGCTCAGGAGGTCCCCGGTGTCCAAGGACTCGTATCTCGTCGGGCTGATCGGTTCCGGCATCGGCCCCTCGCTCAGCCCGGCCCTGCACGAGCGGGAGGCCGACCGGCAGGGCCTGCGCTACCTGTACCGGCTGATCGACATCGACGCCCTCGGTGTCCCGCCGGAGGCGGTGGGCGACCTGCTGCGCGCCGCCCGCGACCTGGGCTTCGACGGTCTGAACATCACCCACCCGTGCAAGCAGCTCGTCATCGGGCACCTGGACGCCCTCGCCCCCCAGGCGGAGGCGCTCGGCGCGGTCAACACCGTCGTCTTCGACGACGCCGGCCGGGCCACCGGTCACAACACCGACGTCACCGGTTTCGCCGCCTCCTTCGCCCGGGGGCTGCCCGACGCCCCGCTGGAGCGGGTCGTGCAGCTCGGGGCGGGCGGCGCGGGCGCGGCCGTCGCCCACGCCACGCTCACCCTGGGCGCCGCCCGGGTCACCGTCGTCGACGCGATGCCCGAGCGGGCCGCCGCCCTCGCCGCCGCACTGAACCGGCACTTCGGGGACGGCCGCGCCGCCCACGCCGCGCCGGACGCGCTCCCGGGGCTGCTGGCCACGGCCGACGGCATCGTGCACGCGACCCCCACCGGCATGGCCGCCCACCCCGGGCTGCCGTTGCCCGCCGAACTGCTGCATCCCGCGCTGTGGGTCGCCGAGGTCGTCTACCGCCCGCTGGAGACCGAACTGCTGCGCACGGCCCGCGCGCTCGGCTGCGCCACCCTCGACGGCGGCGGCATGGCCGTCTTCCAGGCGGTGGACGCGTTCCGGCTGTTCACCGGGCGGGAACCCGACGCCGTGCGGATGCTCGCCGACATCACCGACCTGGCGGGCGCCCTCGGGGCCCCGCAGTAGGAAAGAGGTAGCCACGTGCGGACGTCCATCGCGACCGTCTCCCTCAGCGGATCCCTCACCGAGAAGCTCACCGCCGCCTCCCTGGCCGGCTTCGACGGCGTGGAGATCTTCGAGAACGACCTGCTGGCCAGCCCCCTGACCCCGGAGGAGATCCGGGCCCGCTGCGCCGACCTCGGCCTCACCATCGACCTCTACCAGCCCCTGCGGGACATCGAGGCGCTGCCCGAGGACGAGTTCGCCCGTGCGCTGCGCCGGGCCCGGCACAAGTTCGAGCTGATGCGCAGGCTCGGCGCGGACACCGTCCTGGTCTGCTCCAGCGTCTCCCCGTACGCGGTCGACGACGACGCCCTCGCCGCCGAGCAGCTGAGCCGGCTGGCCGGTCTGGCCGAGGAGCACGGCGTCCGCGTCGCCTACGAGGCGCTCGCCTGGGGACGGCACGTCAGTACCTACGACCACGCCTGGCGCGTCGTCGAGGCGGCCGGGCACCCGGCGCTCGGCACCTGCCTGGACAGCTTCCACATCCTCTCGCGCGGCAGCGACCCGAAGGGCATCGAGGACATCCCCGGGGAGAAGATCTTCTTCCTCCAGCTCGCCGACGCCCCGCTCCTCGCGATGGACGTGCTCCAGTGGAGCCGCCACTACCGCTGCTTCCCCGGTCAGGGCGGCTTCGACGTGGCGGGGCTGCTGCGGCACGTCCTGCGCGCCGGGTACCGCGGCCCGCTCTCGCTGGAGGTCTTCAACGACGTCTTCCGGCAGTCCGAGGCCGGTCCCACGGCCGTGGACGCCCGGCGCTCGCTGCTGACACTCCAGGAGACCGTCGGCCTCACCACGCCGCCCGCGCCCGCGCCGCCCACCGGGATCGCCTTCGCCGAACTGGTGACCCCGGACGCCGCACCGGTCGCGGCCGTGCTCGGCGCGCTGGGCTTCGCCCGGACCGCCCGGCACCGCGGGAAGCCCGTGGACCTGTGGCAGCGGGGGGAGGCCCGCGTCCTGGTCAACACGGGGCCGGCCGAACGCCGCGACGGCACCCGGCTGGCCGCCGTCGGCCTGGAGTCGCCCGATCCCGCCGGGGCCGCCCGCCGCGCCGAGGCCCTGCTGGCTCCGGTCCTGCCCCGCCGCCGCGCCCCCGGGGACGCCCCGCTGGAGGCCGTCGCGGCACCCGACGGCACGGAGCTCTTCTTCTGCGCCCCCCAAAGCCCCGAACCTCCCGAAGGCCCCGAAGGCTCCGAACTCCCCGGATCGCCCGACCGGCAGGCCGACTGGCGGGCCGACTTCGAGGACACCGGCACGGCCGCCGTGGACGCCGTGGACGGCGCGGCGGCCTGGCGCGTCGACCACCTCTCCCTCGCCCAGCCCTGGCACCAGTTCGACGAGGCGACCCTGTTCCACCGCGGCGTGCTCGGGCTGCGCCCGCAAGAGAGCGTCGACGTCGCCGACCCCTACGGCCTGCTGCGCTCCCGCGCCGTCACCACCGACGACGGCGCCGTCCGCATCGTGCTGACCGTGGGCGCCGCCCCCACCGACGACACCGCGCACGCCCAGCACATCGCCCTCGCCACCGACGACGTGGTCGGCGCGGCCCGCCGCTTCCGCGCCGCCGGCGGGCCGCTGCTGCCGATCCCCGCCAACTACTACGACGACCTCGCCGCCCGCTTCGAGTTCGCCGACGGCGAGCTGGAGACGTACCGGGAGCTGGGCATCCTCTACGACCGCGACGCGCACGGCACCTTCCGGCACTGCTACACGCACACCGTCGGACGGGTCTTCTTCGAACTCGTCCAGCGGGACGGCGGCTACCGCGGCTACGGGGCGGCCAACGCGCCGGTCCGGCTGGCCGCGCAGCACGCGGTGCGCGGGTTCACTGGCGGCTGACGGTGCGGGTCAGACCGGTGATCACCGTCGTGGCCAGGATCCAGCCGGTGATGATCAAGAGGTACGCCAGCGTCTGGTGGCCGCCCTCGGGAGCGAACGCGTTCTCCTGGCCGAAGGAGATCACCGGCAGCAGCAGGTCCAGGGTGTAGAAGACCGGGTCGAAGTCGGGTGCCTCGGCCGGCTTCAGCGGCGCCGGATGGTCCAGGCCGTACGCCACCGAGCCGATCGCGAGCAGCGACAGCAGCCAGCCGCCCGCCCGCAGCGGGCGGAAGCCGTACCCGACGGTGACGTCCTGGAGGTGTCCCCACAGGCGGCCGTACCAGGGCAGCGTGCGCCGGCGCCGCCGCTGCTTGGCCAGCTGCACCCGCCGGGCCGCGTCGTCGTCGCCGATCCGGCGGTAGGCGGCGGTCAACTGCTCGTAGGTGAAGGGCAGGTAGCTCTCGCCCAGCTCCAGCATGGGCAGCCGCCGTTCGGCGGGCTCGTGCGGGATGAGCGAGGTGTAGGTGAGGTCGTTCAGCTGCACCCGGCCCGGTACCGCCTCGGGTTCCACGAACAGCACGTCCACCTGGGCGCGGCGCAGGTTCAGGGTGCCCTCCACCTTCGGGCACTGGCGCAGCCACAGCTCGCCGATCACGGTGCTGCTCGCGCGCAGCGCGGTCCCGCCGGGGTTGGCGAGGCGGGCCATCGACAGGTCCAGCCGGCCGGGTATCCGCGCGCCGCGGAACTCCAGCCGGCCCCGGACGTCGGCCTGCCGCAGCAGGACGTCGGCCTCGGCCGCGAGCGTCTCGGCCTGCAGGGCGGTGCCGTCGGGCCGGTCGAGGACCGAGTCGGCCAGGTTGACCGTCCCGGCTACCCGTGCGCCGGTCAGCCGCACCTCGCCCCGGGCGCGCAGTCCCGGCGCCCACAGGTCGGCGCCCAGCACGGCCTGGTTCAGCTGGAGCACCGGGCCCTCGGTGTCCGGCGCGTGGATGTCCGCGCTCTCCAGGTACAGGCTTCCGGTGACCTCGGCGCCGCCGAGCCGCACCACCCCGCCGAACCGGGCCCGGGTCAGCCGCAGCACGCCCTCCACCCGGACCGCGTGGGCGGTCAGACCGGGTATCGCCGACTCGCTCAGGTTCACCTCGCGCAGCCGCGCCGCGTACAGCCTCGGCGCTTCCTCGAAGTGGCAGTGCCGCAGCCGTACGGGGTGGTCGACCGTCGCGTACTGGAGTTCCAGGGTGCCGGTGACGCGCGCGCCCGCCAGGCTGAGCGCCGCCACCTCGCCCTCCTGCCGCGGGCCGTCCAGGAGCAGCGCCCTCAGCACGCCCGCGCGTACGGTCCGTTCCGGGCCCCAGGAGCCGCCGCCCGCCGGATCCTCGTCGCCTGCCGTGCGGAAGTCCACGTGGGTGCCCGTGGCGAACGCCCGCCAGACGCGTGCTTCGGCCGGTGTCAGGTCGTTGATCTCCATCAGTGAGGGACTCTGACCCGAACCGGCCGGTCACGTCAACGCGCTTTCCGGGCGGCGGCCTGCTTCTCGGCGGGCGGCCTACTTCTTCGCGGCCTCCACGGCGTGGCCGCCGAACTGGTTGCGCAGCGCGGCGATCATCTTCATCTGCGGCGAGTCGTCCTGCCGGGACGCGAACCGCGCGAAGAGCGAGGCGGTGATGGCCGGGAGCGGCACGGCGTTGTCGATGGCCGCCTCGACGGTCCAGCGGCCCTCGCCGGAGTCCTCCGCGTACCCGCGCAGCCTGTCCAGGTGGTGGTCCTCGTCGAGGGCGTTGACGGCGAGGTCCAGCAGCCAGGAGCGGATCACCGTGCCCTCCTGCCAGGAGCGGAAGACCTCGCGGACGTTGTCCACGGAGTCGACCTTCTCCAGCAGCTCCCAGCCCTCGGCGTAGGCCTGCATCATGGCGTACTCGATGCCGTTGTGGACCATCTTGGAGAAGTGCCCGGCGCCGACCTTGCCGGCGTGGACGTAGCCGTAGGGGCCGTCGGGCTTGAGCGCGTCGAAGATCGGCTTGAGGTCGTCGACGACCTCCTTCTCGCCGCCGACCATCAGGGCGTAGCCGTTCTTCAGGCCCCACACACCGCCCGAGACGCCGGCGTCGACGAAGTTGATGCCGTGCTTGGCCAGCTCCTCGGCGTGCTTCTCGTCGTCCGTCCAGCGGGAGTTGCCGCCGTCGATGACGGTGTCGCCGTGCCGGAGCAGGGTCGCCAGCTGGTCGATCACGCCCTGGGTGGCGGCGCCGGCCGGCACCATCACCCAGACCGCGCGCGGCCTCTCCAGCTGCTCGACCAGGTCGACCAGGCTGTTCACGTCGGCCCGCTCGGGATTGGTGTCGTAACCGACGACGGTGTGGCCGGCGTTGCGCAGGCGCTCGCGCATGTTGCCGCCCATCTTGCCGAGACCAACAAGACCGATCTGCATGTCAGTGCCCTTCCTTCAGTTCACGGTAGGCGGCCACCAGCGCGGCCGTGGAGGGGTCGAGGCCGGGCACGTCCGCGCCCTCGGTGAGGGCCGGCTCGACGCGCTTGGCCAGCACCTTGCCGAGCTCGACGCCCCACTGGTCGAAGGAGTCGATGTTCCAGATCGCGCCCTGGACGAACACCTTGTGCTCGTACAGCGCGATCAACTGGCCGAGGACGGAGGGGGTCAGCTCGGTGGCCAGGACGGTGGTGGTGGGGTGGTTGCCCTGGAAGGTGCGGTGCGGCACCTGCTCCTCGGGCACGCCCTCCGCGCGGACCTCCTCCGCGGTCTTGCCGAAGGCCAGTGCCTGTCCCTGGGCGAACAGGTTGGCCATCAGCAGGTCGTGCTGGGCCTTGAGCTCGTCGCTCAACTCGGCCACGGGCCGGGCGAAGCCGATCAGGTCGGCCGGGATCAGCTTGGTGCCCTGGTGGATCAACTGGTAGTAGGCGTGCTGTCCGTTGGTGCCCGGCGTGCCCCACACCACCGGTCCGGTCTGCCACTCGACGGGGCGTCCCTCGCGGTCCACCGACTTGCCGTTGGATTCCATGTCCAGCTGCTGGAGGTAGGCGGTGAACTTCGACAGGTAGTGGCTGTACGGCAGCACCGCGTGCGACTGGGCGCCCATGAAGTTGCCGTACCAGACGCCCAGCAGCCCGAGGATCAGCGGCGCGTTGGCCGGTGCCTCGGCGTTTCGGAAGTGCTCGTCGACGATGCGGAAGCCGTCGAGCATCTCCCGGAAGCGGTCCGGGCCGATGGCGATCATCAGGGAGAGCCCGATCGCCGAGTCGTACGAGTAACGGCCGCCGACCCAGTCCCAGAACTCGAACATGTTGGCCGTGTCGATGCCGAACCCGGCGACCTTCTCCGCGTTCGTCGACAGGGCCACGAAGTGCCGGGCGACCGCCTTCTCCTCGCCGTCCAGCCCCGCGAGCAGCCAGGACCGCGCCGAGGTCGCGTTGGTGATCGTCTCGATCGTGGTGAACGTCTTGGACGCCACGATGAACAGCGTCTCGGCCGGGTCCAGGTCCCGGACCGCCTCGTGCAGGTCGGCGCCGTCCACGTTGGAGACGAACCGGAAGGTGAGCGAGCGGTCGGTGAAGGCCCGCAGCGCCTCGTACGCCATCGCCGGACCGAGGTCGGAGCCGCCGATGCCGATGTTGACGACGTTGCGGATGCGCCGGCCGGTGTATCCGGTCCACTCGCCGGAACGGACCCGGTCCGCGAAGGCGGCCATCCTGTCCAGCACGGCGTGCACCTTCGGTACGACGTTCTCGCCGTCGACCTCGATCACCGCGTCCCGGGGCGCCCGCAGCGCGGTGTGCAGCACCGCCCGGTCCTCGGTGATGTTGATGCGCTCACCGCGGAACATGGCGTCCCGCAGGTCGGACACGCCCGTGGCCTCGGCGAGCTCCCGCAGCAGGGCCAGCGTGTCGTCGGTGACCAGGTTCTTGGAGTAGTCGATGCGCAGGTCGCCGACGCGCACGACGTACCGCTCGGCCCGTCCGGGGTCCTCGGCGAACAGCTGGCGCAGGTCCGGCCGCGGCAGCGCGTCCTTGCGGTGGTCCGCCAGCGCGGTCCACTCCGGCCGCTGGTCGAGCTTGGGGGTGTCAGACATGGACAGGGGTCTCCTTGCCGGCCGCGCCGCGCAGGGCGATGGCGTACATCTCGTCGGCGTCGAGGCGCCTGAGCTCCTCGGCGATGAGTTCGGAGGTGGAGCGGACCTTCAGCGCGAGGGACCGCGGGGGCTGGTCGGGCAGGGTCATCGTGGCGAGCGGGCCCTCCGGGCGGTCGATGAGGATCTCGCCCGTCGCGGTGCCCAGGCGGACGGCCGTGACGACCGGGCCGTCGGTGACCACCCGGTCGACCCGGACGTCCAGCCGGGCCTCCAGCCAGCGGGCCAGCAGCTCGGCCGCCGGGTTGTCGGCCTCGGCCTCCACGGTCGCCGAGGTCACCGGCACCCGGGCCTGGTCGAGGGCGGCGGCCAGCATGGAGCGCCACAGCGTCAGCCGGGTCCACGCGAGGTCGGTGTCGCCGGGCGCGTAGGTGCGGACCCGGCGCTCCAGGACCTCCATCGGCCGCTCGACCGCGTAGAGGTCGGTGATCCGGCGCTGGGCCAGCGCCCCCAGCGGGTCCTTCGCGGGGTCGTCCGGTGCCTCCACCGGCCACCACACGACGACCGGGGCGTCCGGCAGCAGCAGCGGCAGCACGACCGAGTCGGCGTGCTCGGACACCTCGCCGTACATGCGCAGCACGACCGTCTCGCCGGTGCCGGCCTCGGAGCCCACCCGGACCTCGGCGTCGAGGTGCGAGCGGGTGCGGTCGCGCAGGTTGCGGGCGTGCCGCTTGATGACCACCAGGGTGCGCGAGGGGTGCTCGTGCGAGGCCTCCTCGGCCGCCTTGATGGCGTCGTAGGCGTTCTCCTCGTCCGTGACGATCACCATCGTCAGGACCATGCCCACGGCCGGGGTGCCGATGGCCCGGCGGCCCTGCACCAGCGCCTTGTTGATCTTGCTTGCCGTGGTGTCGGTCAGGTCGATCCTCATGGCCTGCGCCAGCTCCGTCCGTCTCGTGCGAGCATCTCGTCGGCTTCCCGCGGTCCCCAGCCGCCGGAGGCGTACTGCGCGGGCCGCTCGTGCGTGGCCCAGTACTCCTCGATCGGGTCCAGGATCCGCCAGGACTCTTCCACTTCCTGGTGACGGGGGAACAGGTTGGCGTCGCCCAGAAGGACGTCCAGGATCAGCCGTTCGTACGCCTCCGGGCTGGACTCCGTGAAGGACTCGCCGTACGCGAAGTCCATGGACACGTCCCGGATCTCCATCGAGGTGCCCGGCACCTTGGAGCCGAAGCGCACCGTCATGCCCTCGTCCGGCTGGACGCGGATGACGATGGCGTTCTCGCCCAGCTCCTCCGTCGCGGTGGAGTCGAAGGGGGAGTGCGGGGCCCGCTGGAAGACGACCGCGATCTCCGTCACCCGGCGGCCGAGCCGCTTGCCGGTGCGCAGGTAGAAGGGGACGCCCGCCCAGCGGCGGTTGTCGACGCCCAGCTTGATCGCGGCGTAGGTGTCGGTCGTGGAGGCCGGGTCGATGCCCTCCTCCTCCAGGTAACCGGGCACCTGCGCGCCGCCCTGCCAGCCGCCCGCGTACTGCCCGCGCACCGTGTGCCTGCCGAGGTCGTCCGGCAGCCGTACCGCCTTGAGCACCTTCAGCTTCTCGGTGAGCAGCGAGGGGGCGTCGAAGGAGGCGGGCTCCTCCATGGCGGTCAGGGCCATCAGCTGGAGCAGGTGGTTCTGGATGACGTCGCGGGCGGCGCCGATGCCGTCGTAGTAGCCGGCCCGGCCGCCGATGCCGATGTCCTCGGCCATGGTGATCTGCACGTGGTCCACGTAGGACCGGTTCCAGATCGGCTCGTACATCTGGTTGGCGAAGCGCAGCGCCAGGATGTTCTGGACGGTCTCCTTGCCCAGGTAGTGGTCGATGCGGAAGACCTGCTCCGGGTCGAAGACCTCGTGCACCAGCGCGTTCAGGTCGCGGGCGCTGTCCAGGTCGTGCCCGAAGGGCTTCTCGATGACCGCGCGGCGCCAGGAGCCGTCGGGGGCGTCGGTCAGCCCGTGCTTCTTGAGCTGCTGGACGACCTTCGGGAAGAACTTCGGCGGCACCGAGAGGTAGAAGGCGTAGTTGCCGCTGGTCCCGCGGGAGGCGTCCAGCTCCTCCACGGCCTCGCGCAGCTGGTCGAACGCGTCGTCGTCGTCGAAGTCGCCCGGGATGAAGCGCATGCCCTCGGCCAGCTGCTGCCAGACCTCCTCGCGGAACGGCGTGCGCGCGTGCTCCTTGACGGCGTCGTGCACGACCTGGGCGAAGTCCTGGTCCTCCCAGTCCCGGCGCGCGAAGCCGACCAGGGAGAAGCCCGGCGGCAGCAGACCGCGGTTGGCCAGGTCGTACACGGCCGGCATGAGCTTGCGCCGGGACAGGTCACCGGTGACGCCGAAGATGACCAGTCCGGACGGGCCCGCGATCCGGGGGAGGCGGCGGTCCTGGGGATCGCGCAGCGGGTTGCTCCAGTCGAGCGGTGCCACGGGCGCGACGGCCTGCCCGGCCGCGCTCTCCTTCTTCGCGTCCTTCGGGACACGCGCCGTCCCGGTCTTCCTGCCGGCCCGGGCGGTCCTCGTCGTCCTCGCCGCCTTCGGTGCCTCGGCGGCCGCGGCCTGCTCGGCCTCCTCGGCGTGCAGCGGCCCCGCGGCCTCCTGCGCGGTCCTGGCCTCCTTGGCCGCCTTCGTCGCCTTGGTCTCGTGGACCGTCGTAGCGGGAAGGTCCTCGCTCATTCCCCGTCAACTCCCTTGCTGTCGAGGGACTTCGTCACGGCGTCGAGCAGGTCCTGCCAGGCCGCCTCGAACTTGGCCACGCCCTCCTGCTCCAGCTGCTGCACCACCTCGTCGTACGAGACGCCGAGCCGCTCCACGGCCTCCAGGTCGGCCCGCGCCTGGGCGTAACCACCGGTGACCGTGTCACCCCGGACGTCGCCGTGATCCGCGGCGGCGGCCAGGGTGGCCTCCGGCATCGTGTTCACGGTGCCGGGAGCGACCAGCTCCTCCACGTACAGGGTGTCCCGGAATGCCGGGTCCTTCACCCCGGTCGACGCCCACAGGGGACGCTGGGCGTTGGCGCCGGCGCCGGCGAGGGCGGTGAAGCGGTCGCCGGAGAAGACACCCTCGTACGCCTCGTAGGCCAGCCGCGCGTTGGCCAGCGCCGCCTTCCCCCGCAGGGCGAGGGCCTCGTCCGTGCCCAGCAGGGACAGGCGCTTGTCGATCTCGCTGTCGACGCGGGAGACGAAGAAGGAGGCGACGGAGTGGATGTCCGCCAGGCCGAGCCCGGCCGCCCGCGCCTTCTCGAGGCCGGCGAGGTAGGCGTCCATGACCTCGCGATAGCGCTCCAGGGAGAAGATCAGCGTCACGTTGACGCTGATGCCGGCGCCGATGACCTCGGTGATCGCCGGGAGGCCGGCCTTCGTCGCCGGGATCTTGATCATCACGTTGGGGCGGTCCACCAGCCAGGCCAGCTGACGGGCCTCGGCGATCGTGGCCCGCGTGTCGTGGGCGAGGCGCGGGTCGACCTCGATGGAGACCCGTCCGTCCCGGCCGCCGGTTGTGTCGTACACCTCGCGCAGCACGTCGGCGGCGGCGCGGACGTCGGCGGTGGTCATCATGCGGACCGCCTCGTCGACGGTGACGCCCCGGGTCGCGAGGTCGGCGAGCTGCTCCTCGTAGCCCTCGCCGGAGCCGATGGCGGCCTGGAAGATCGACGGGTTGGTGGTGACGCCGACGACGTTCCTCGTCCTGATCAGCTCGGCGAGGTTGCCGGACTCGATCCGCCGCCGCGACAGGTCGTCCAGCCATACGGAGACGCCCGCCTCGGACAGGCGTCGCAGTGCTCCCGCGGTCGCGGTTGCTTCGGTCACAGTGATCATCTTCTCTTTCTGCGGTTCTTTCGCTGGTTCTTCCCGCGGCCGGACCCGGTCCGACCGGTGCGATCCGGTGCGATCCGGCCGGATCAGCCGCGGACGGCGGCCAGGGACTCCCTGGCGGCGGCGGCGACGTGCCCGGCGGTGAAGCCGAACTCGGTGAACAGGGTCGTGGCGTCGGCGGAGGCGCCGAAGTGCTCCAGGGAGACGATGCGTCCCGCGTCCCCGACGAACCGGTGCCAGGTCAGGCCGATGCCGGCCTCCACGGCCACCCGGGCCCGCACGGACGGCGGCAGCACGCCCTCGCGGTACTCGCGCGGCTGCTCCTCGAACCACTCCACGGACGGCATCGACACCACCCGGGTGGCGGTCCCCTCGGCCTCCAGCGCCTCCCGTGCGGCCACGGCGAGCTGCACCTCGGACCCGGTGGCGATCAGGACGACGTCCGGGGTGCCGGTGGAGGCGTCCGCCAGGACGTACCCGCCCCTGGCCGCGTCGGGGTTCGGCTCGTACGTCGGCACGCCCTGGCGGGTGAGGACGAGGCCGTGCGGGGCCGGACGGGTCGAGTGGCGCCTGAGGATCTCGGCCCAGGCGGTGGCGGTCTCGTTGGCGTCGGCCGGGCGGACCACGTTCAGACCCGGGACGGCGCGCAGCGAGGCGAGGTGCTCGACGGGCTGGTGGGTCGGGCCGTCCTCGCCGAGCCCGACGGAGTCGTGCGTCCACACGTAGGTCACCGGGAGCTGCATGAGCGCGGACATCCGCACGGCGTTGCGCATGTAGTCGGAGAAGACCAGGAAGGTGCCGCCGTAGACGCGGGTGTTGCCGTGCAGGGCGATGCCGTTCATCTCCGCGGCCATGGAGAACTCGCGGATGCCGAAGTGGACGGTACGGCCGTACGGGTCGGCCTCCGGCAGCGGATTGCCTTCGGGGAGGAAGGAGCTGGTGCTGTCGATCGTCGTGTTGTTCGAGCCGGCCAGGTCGGCCGAGCCGCCCCACAGCTCCGGCAGCACCGGACCGAGCGCCTGGAGGACCTTGCCGGAGGCGGCGCGGGTGGCGAGGGCCTTGCCCGTCTCGAACACCGGCAGCGCGTCCGCCCAGCCCTCGGGCAGCCGGCCGGCCACCACACGGTCGAACAGGTCGGCGCGCCGCGGCTGGGCGCCCCGCCACTTGTCGATCCGCTTGTCCCAGGCGGCGTGCGCCTCGGCGCCCCGGTCCAGGGCCCGGCGGGTGTGGGCGAGGACGTCGTCGGCCACCTCGAAGGTCTTCTCCGGGTCGAGGCCGAGCACGCGCTTGGTGGCGGCGACCTCGTCGTCGCCGAGGGCGGAACCGTGGGAGGCCTCGGTGTTCCGCGCGTTCGGGGCGGGCCAGGCGATGATCGTGCGCATGGCGATGATGGAGGGGCGGCCGGTCTCGGCCTTCGCCGCCGTCAGGGCCGCGTGCAGGGCGTGCACGTCGACGTCGCCGTTCTCGGCGGGCTCGATGCGCTGCACGTGCCAGCCGTAGGCCTCGTACCGCCCCAGCACGTCCTCGGAGAACGCGGTGGCGGTGTCGCCCTCGATCGAGATGTGGTTGTCGTCGTAGAGGAAGACGAGGTTGCCGAGCCTCTGGTGGCCGGCCAGGGACGACGCCTCGGCGGAGACGCCCTCCTGGAGGTCACCGTCGGACACGATCGCCCAGACGGTGTGGTCGAAGGGGGACTCGCCGGCCGGTGCCTCGGGGTCGAACAGGCCCCGCTCGTACCGGGCGGCCATCGCCATGCCCACCGCGTTGGCGACGCCCTGGCCCAGCGGCCCGGTGGTGGTCTCCACGCCCGCGGTGTGCCCGTACTCGGGGTGGCCGGGGGTCTTGGAGCCGTGCGTGCGGAAGGCCTTCAGGTCGTCCAGCTCCAGCTCGTACCCGGCGAGGTAGAGCTGGGTGTAGAGGGTGAGCGAGGTGTGGCCGGGGGAGAGGACGAAGCGGTCACGGCCGGTCCACTCGGGATCGGCGGGGTCGTGCCGCATCATCTTCTGAAAGATCGTGTACGCGGCCGGGGCCAGGGCCATCGCCGTGCCCGGATGCCCGTTGCCGACCTTCTGCACGGCGTCGGCTGCCAGGACACGGGCGGTGTCGACGGCACGCCGGTCGAGTTCGGTCCATTCGAAGCGGTCCGCGCTGTCCACTGTGTGCGTGCTCATCTTCAAGAAGTCCTCGATCGGAGCGAAGTAGCCGGTCTGACGTGTTCAAACTTAAAAGTCTGACTTTTGTGAGTGAAGGTCGTCGTGTGCCAGCCTGTGGTGAAACTGGGACACGCCCGCGCGACCGGGCGCACGGGCGGGACGGCACGAGAAGGACATGGCGGACGAAAGCATCCAAGACGGTGACGGCGGCGACGCCGGCAGAGGCGGCGACGGGATCGCCACGTTCCCCTTCCCGGTCGATCTCAGCCTCCTCGGCGTCGGTGTGCAGGTCGGTCCCATGGGCGCCGGGCGCACCTGGCACGCGCACGCCCCGCTGCACCGTGTGCACCGCATCGACTTCCACGTCGTCATGCTCTTCACCGGCGGCCCGGTCCGTCACATGATCGACTTCGCCGAGTACGAGGCGACGGCCGGCGATCTGCTGTGGATCCGGCCCGGACAGGTCCACCGCTTCTCGCCGGACAGCGAGTACCGCGGAACCGTGCTGACCATGCAGCCCGGCTTCCTGCCCCGCGCCACCGTGGAGGCCACCGGCCTCTACCGCTACGACCTGCCGCCCCTGCTCCACCCCGACGAGGCGCGGCTCGCCGGGCTGACGGCCGCGCTCGACCAGCTGCACCGCGAGTACGAGGACGCCACCACCCTGCCCCTCAGCCTGCACACCGCCGTACTGCGCCACACGCTCTCCGCGTTCCTCCTGCGCCTCGCCCATCTCGCGGTCAGCTCCGCCCAGGCGGCGCGACAGGGCCGGGAGGACGTGCCGAACGACACCACCTTCACCCTCTTCCGGGACGCGGTCGAGCGGGGCTTCGCCACCAACCACAGCGTCAGCGCCTACGCCGACGCGCTCGGTTACTCCCGCCGCACCCTCGTCCGCGCGGTACGCGCCGCCACCGGTGAGACGCCCAAGGGGTTCATCGACAAACGGGTCGTCCTGGAGGCCAAGCGCCTCCTCGCCCACACCGACATGCCGATCGGCCGGGTCGGCGCGGCGGTCGGCTTCCCGGACGCGGCGAACTTCTCCAAGTTCTTCCACCAGCACACGGACCAGACACCGGCGGGGTTCCGGGCCGAACTGCGCTGAGACGCCGTCACCGTGCGGTCGCCGCGCCGTCGTCGCGGCGAGCCGTCCCGCACCCGGGCGCCCCACCCGGGCAGGGCGCCCGTCAGACGGTGCGGGACGTGCCGCCCGGCGTGCCATGATCGGCGCCAGGCGCACGTGCGGCCGGGCGAGGGAAGGATGCGGGTGTGAGGCTGACGATTCTGGGCGGCGGCGGTTTCCGGGTGCCGCTCGTGTACGGCGCTCTCCTCGGGGACCGCGCCGAGGGACGCGTGACGCACGTCGTGCTGCACGACCTCGACGCGGCGCGTCTGTCGGCGGTCACCAGGGTGCTCGCCGAACAGGCGGACGGGGTGCCGGACGCGCCGGAGGTGACCGCCACGACCGATCTGGACGAGGCGCTGCGCGGTGCCGACTTCGTGTTCTCCGCGATCCGCGTCGGCGGCCTCGAAGGCCGGGCCGAGGACGAGCGGGTGGCGCTCGCCGAGGGCGTCCTCGGGCAGGAGACGGTCGGCGCGGGCGGCATCGCCTACGGGCTGCGGACCGTCCCGGTCGCCGTCGACATCGCGCGCCGGGTGGCCCGGCTCGCGCCGGACGCCTGGGTCATCAACTTCACCAACCCGGCCGGTCTGGTCACTGAGGCCATGGCCCGCCACCTCGGCGACCGCGTCATCGGCATCTGCGACTCGCCGGTCGGTCTCGGCCGCCGCGTCGCCCGCGCGCTGGGCGCCGACCCGGAGCGGGCCTTCGTCGACTACGTCGGCCTCAACCACCTCGGCTGGCTGCGCGGCCTGCGCGTCGGCGGCCGTGACGAACTCCCGCGGCTGCTCGCCGACCCGGCGCTGCTCGGCTCGTTCGAGGAGGGCCGGCTCTTCGGCCCCGAGTGGCTGCGCTCCCTCGGCGCCATCCCCAACGAGTACCTGCACTACTACTACTTCAACCGGGAGACCGTCCGCGCCTACCGGGAGGCCGACCGCACCCGGGGCGCCTTCCTGCGCGACCAGCAGGCCGGCTTCTACGAGGAGATGCGCCGCCCCGGCGCCCCGGCGCTCGCCACCTGGGACCGCACCCGCGCCGAACGCGAGGCCACTTACATGGCCGAGAACCGGGAGACGGCGGGCGCGGGCGAGCGCGAGGCGGACGACCTCTCCGGCGGCTACGAGAAGGTGGCGCTCGCGCTGATGCGGGCCGTCGCCCGCGACGAGCGCACCACCCTCATCCTCGACGTCCGCAACCGCGGCACCCTGGCGGTGCTCGACGCCGACGCCGTGATCGAGGTCCCGTGCCTGGTCGACGCGAACGGCGCACACCCGGTGGCCGTCGACCCGCTGCCCGGTCACGCCACCGGGCTGGTCTGCGCGGTCAAGGCGGTCGAGCGCGAGGTCATGACGGCGGCCGAGACCGGCTCCCGCGCGGCGGCGGTACGGGCCTTCGCCCTGCATCCCCTGGTCGACTCGGTCGACGTCGCCCGCCGCCTCGTCGACGGCTACACGGCGGTCCACCCCGGCCTGGCGTATCTCGGGTAGGGACGGAGCACCGCGCCCGGGGCGACCTGCCCGGCTTTCGCCCTCCCCTCGGCGGGGCACGGTCAGGGGAGTCACCCCACGTGCCCGCCGCGCCTCTACGCGGGAGCTCCGGCGGCCGGGTGCTCGGGTGCCGGGGCGCCCACCGGTTGGACGGCCGGCGCCGCGACCGACGGGCGACTCGCCGAAGCCGAAGCCGAAGCCGTAGCCGAAGCCGTAGCCGAAGCCGAAGCCGAAGCCGGAGCCGAAGCGGGAGCCGAGCCCGGAGCCGATGCGGACGAGGACGTGGATGCGGATGCGGATGCGGAGACGGAAGCCGAAACGGACGCGGTGGTCGGAGCCGGTACCCCGGGCAGTTCCGCGCGCTGGTGGGGGAGGGACACCGGTCGCAGGGGACGCGGTCCGGACACCACCGCGTAGTCCTGGCCCAGGAACGGCGGGGTCAGCTCGCCCGGGTCGTCGCCGAGGGCCAGCCGGACCGCCGCCCAGGGCGCGTTGACACCGCACAGCGCCAGCTGGTGCAGCCCACCCGCCGGGCGGGTGTTGACGTCCATCAGGACGGGCCGGTCGCCGTACATCCGGAACTGCACGTTGGACAGGTGGTGCAGCCCGAAGGCCTCGGCGATCAGCCGGGCCGGTGCCAGCCACTGCTCGTGGAGCGTGAACCCCCGGCGGCGGCCGTTCTTGGTGCGGCCCACGGCCAGCCGCACCCGGTTGTCGGGCCCGGTGAGGCAGTCCACCGAGACCTCCGGCTGCTCCAGCCGCGGCATCACCAGCCAGTCGACCGGCTCCTCCGCCGCCCGCAGCGCCTCGACGACCAGCGGCAGCGGCACGTCCGGGCTCGGGAAGCCGTTCAGGTGGGCGAGGGAGAAGGGGTCGCGGGTGACCATCCGGAAGCCCACGCCGCCCGCGCCGGACGCCGGTTTGAAACACGCCCGGTGCCCGTGCGCCTCCAACTCCTCGACCGCGGAGACGAGTTCGTCGGCCGTGCGGACCCGCCACCAGGGCGGGACCGGCACGCCGATCGCCCGCACCGCCTCGTAGGCGATCACCTTGTCCTGGAAGACGGCCACCGCCTCCGGGGGCGGTGCCAGCAACGCCGTACCGGCCGCCTCGAAGTCGGCACGGTGGGCCACGACCGCCGCCTGGTGCAGACGGGGCACGAACACGTGGATGCCCCGGCGCGCGCACTGGTCCAGGGCGTACTCGACGTAACCGGCCGGGGACAGGCCCTCCGGCTCCAGCTCGGCCGTGTCGGCCGCGGCCAGGACGGGGGAGTCCGGGTCACCGTGCGTGGCGTGGATCTCGACGGCCCGGTCGGCGGGATTTCTCCGCAGCTGATCCATGAAGAAGACGTTCTCCGCGTACGTGCGGTTGAGCCAGACGCGTACGGGAGAAACCATGCAGGCCGCCTTTCACGGTTCACGGGCAGGGCGAAGCAGGCCGTGCCCGGCCAGGGGGGTTGGAGGGACACCAAGCCGCCCTGCGCGGAGGGAGAATCGTGGCGGTGGTGTCGGGGCGATCATAGGGGGTCCCGCGCCTGTGAGCGCAAAGCGCGTCACACGGATGCGCCCGCGCCGAGACGGGGCGGGCGCGCAGGCCGGTCCGGCCCGGCGAGCCGCCCTTGTGAGCGGGTCCGGGATGTGATCTCGTGATCTCGAACGCGCGTCCGGAAGGGGTGGGGATGACGGCGACGGTCGGTGGTCCGGGGCAGCTGTGGGCCATCAGCGACTTGCACATCGGGTACGAGGAGAACCGCGCACTGGTCGAGAAGATGCGGCCCGAGTCCGACGACGACTGGCTCCTGGTGGCCGGCGACGTGGCGGAGACCGTGGCCGACGTCCGCTGGGCCCTCGGCACCCTCGCGGACCGCTTCCGGCGGGTGATCTGGACCCCCGGCAACCACGAACTGTGGACGCACCCCAAGGACTCCGTCACCCTCCGGGGCGCCGCCCGCTACGAGCACCTCGTCGAGATGTGCCGCGAGCTGGGCGTGACGACGCCCGAGGACCCGTACCCGGTGTGGGACGGCGCCGGGGGTCCGGCGGTCGTGGCCCCGCTGTTCCTGCTCTACGACTACTCGTTCCTGCCCGCGGGATGCGCGACCAAGGACGAGGGGCTGGCGTACGCCCACGGCACCGGCGTCGTGTGCAACGACGAGTACCTGCTCCATCCCGACCCGTATCCGAGCCGCGAGGCCTGGTGCCGGGCGCGGGTCGCCGAGACCGAGCGCAGGCTCGCCGCGCTCCCCGACGGGCTGCCGACGATCCTCGTCAACCACTACCCGCTGGACCGCCACCCCACCGAGGTCCTGTGGTACCCGGAGTTCGCCATGTGGTGCGGCACCCGGCTGACCGCCGACTGGCACCGCAGGTTCCGGGTCGCCACCATGGTCTACGGGCACCTGCACATCCCGCGGACCACCTGGCACGAGGGCGTCCGCTTCGAGGAGGTGTCGGTGGGCTATCCCCGGGAATGGCGCAAGCGGACCGGGCCGCCGGGCCGGCTCCGCCGCATCCTGCCGTCGCCGCCCGGAGAGGAGACCGCCCGGTGATCGAGGACCTGCTGCCCGCCACGGTGGTCACCGTGGAGGCCCACGGCCACGACGACGCCGGGCACCTGCCCCTCTATCCGGAGGAGGAGGCGCTCGTGGCGCGGGCGGTCGACAAGCGCCGCCGGGAGTTCACCGCGGTACGGTCCTGCGCGCGCCGCGCCATGGAGAAACTCGGCGTGCCCGCCCAGCCCGTGCTCAACGGCGAACGTGGTGCGCCGCGGTGGCCGTCCGGGCTGGTCGGCAGCATGACCCACTGCGACGGCTACTGCGCCGCCGCTCTGGTCCGCGCCACCGACCTGGCCTCCGTCGGCATCGACGCCGAACCCGACGGGCCGCTCCCGGACGGCGTCCTGCCCGGAGTGTCCCTGCCCGCCGAGGCGGAGCGGCTGCGCCGGCTGGGCCGGGAGCGGCCCGGCGTCCACTGGGACCGGCTGCTCTTCAGCGCCAAGGAGTCGGTGTACAAGGCGTGGTTCCCCCTCACCGGGGAGTGGCTGGACTTCATGGAGGCCGACATCGAGATCTCTGTGGACCCGGTGGACCCGCGCCGCGGCACCCTGCGCGCCGCTCTCCTGGTGCCGGGCCCCACCGTGGGCGGCCGGCGCGTCGGCCACTTCGACGGCCGCTGGACCGCCCGGCATGGCCTGGTGGCCACGGCGGTCACGGTCCCGCACGCCTGAGCCCCGCGGCCCGGGACGCGAGCCCCGGGCGCCGTCGGTGCCGGCGGACCCGCGCCCCGGGCCGGGCGGCGCGGTCGGCCGGCGTGCGCGTCACGGCCGCGGGCACCAGTCGCGCAGGAGCCGGAAGAACGCCTCCTCGTTCCCGGTCAGTCCCGCGGCCTCCAGCGCCTGCTCCGCCTCGGCCAGTACGGAGGGCGGGACGACGGGTGGCCGCGGGGCGTCCGCCGGTCCCACCGCGGTGTCGAAGCCGGCCCGCACGGTGTGCAGGAGCCGCAGGTAGGCCTGAACGGCCGTGCGCTCGTGGTCGGTCAGTACGGCGGTGGTCATCGGTCGGCTCTCCCCACAACGACGTCAGCGGTCACGCGCCCCCGCACGGCGGCGGCACACTCCCAGCTTGCCGCCCCCCACTGACAATCCGGCCGAACCCCGCCCCGCACACGGTGCCGTGGCTCACCCGTCCCCCGCGGACCAGCGGCCGGCCGGCTCGCCGCGCGGTCGGCGCACCCGTCCCCGGGGGCCTCTCCCCGGCCTCACGACTCCGGTCGTTTGACGCTCTCCAGGAGCATGTCCAGCCACTCGGCGACCTTGTCGCGGTGCTGGTCGGTGGGCAGTTGCGCGGCCCGCCAGGCTATTCCGCGTACGCCGTGGTCCTGCAGCAGCCGCTCCAGGGGGTCGTCGTCGACGGCCGCCGCCTGCCGCTCCCGGTCGGCGAGCTGCTGCAACAGCTCCTGCTCGGTGCGCTGCAGGGCGCTCGCGAGCGCCTCCGGGTCCTCGGCGGTCAGGAATCCGGCGTGCACCCGGAAGAAGCGCTGGATGGCGTCGCAGTGCTCCATGGTGGGCCGCCGGTCGCCGTTGATGAGGGCGCCCGCCTGCTGCCGGGACATGCCGGCGCCGTCGGCGATCTCCTGCTGGGTGTACTTGCGGCCGTTCGGCTTCAGCCGGGTGCGGCGCAGCAGGTCCAGGCGCTGCACGAACCGGGCCTGCACGTCGGGTTCGCCGGCCGGGCGCCCGCCGAGCAGCGCGCCCACCACGGACTCGGGGACGCCGGAGGCGGCGGACAGGCGGCCGACGTCGAAGACCTCGGCGTGCGGTACGCCGAGCCGGTCCGCGAGGGCGGTGACGCGGGCGACGACGGCGGGCAGCGCCGCCGTCGGCATGGCATCCGGACCCTCCAAGCCATCCGTCACCGACAGCTCTCCTACGTCTCTCACAGGCCTCACAGGCTTTGCACGAGCGGTTGCCGTGAACTCCCGGAGAGTAGCCTGCCGCTCGAACTCACATCCAGGTCTCGCCACAACTGTGGCCAATTTGAGCCGTCAACAGGCACGAAATGCCACGATAGTTGACACGCCTCGCACCGGGGCACCAGGATCGGGACGCCGCGAGAAGGCCGCATAGGCAAGAGGGGTGACCTCCCGATGGCATTTCAGGCAGGAGGGCAGCGGCCGGCGCCGCGGCCCGTTCCCGCGAGCCCCGACGCCCAGGCGTATCTCCAGGACTACACCGCGCTCCTGGAGGCCGTCGCCTTCCCGTCCCTCGTCGTCGACCACCGCTGGGACGTGGTGCTGACCAACGGCGCCTTCCGGACACTCTTCCGCGGGGCCGGCCCGCATCCGACGGCCATGCCGGGCGACAACTTCCTTCGGTTCGTCCTCTTCCACCCGGACGCGTCCGACGTCCTCGGGGAGCACGAGTCGAGCTGGTGCCTGCCCATGCTGGCGCACTTCGCCGCCACCCTGGAGCGGTACGGCCACGACCACGGTCTACAGGCCGTCCGCCGCGAGATCGCCCAGGATCCGATCATGGAGGCTGCCTACCGCCAGGGCCTGCCGCACTGGATGCGCGCGGTCGGCGCCGAGGCCGTCGAACACGACGGCGCGGTACGGCCGTTGCACCACCCCGACCCGCGCTGGGGCGCCACCGAGTGCCGCGTCGTGGTCGAGACCCCGAGGGCGCTGGAGGAGCTGGGCTACAGCCGCTTGACGCTGGTGCTGCGCGAGCCGCGCCGCACACCGCCCCGCCCTCCGCGCCCCCGACGCGGTGCCGCCCGCCTGAGGGTGGTCCCCGCCTCCGAGTGACCCGCCGCGGCGACGGCGACGGCCCTGTTCCCAGTAGATGTGATGTGTGACATAGTACTGGCGTGATCGAGTCGCTGACCTGCGATGTCGTAGTGGTCGGGGCCGGAATGGTGGGTGCGGCCTGTGCGTGGTCCGCCGCTCGCTCGGGGCTCGACGTGATCGTCGTGGACCGTGGCCCGGTGGCCGGCGGCACCACGGGAGCGGGGGAGGGCAACCTCCTCGTCTCCGACAAGGCACCCGGTCCCGAGCTGGAACTCGCCCTGCTGTCCGCGCGCCTGTGGAGCGAACTGGCCGGGGAGCTGGGCCGCGCCGTCGAGTACGAGGCCAAGGGCGGTGTGGTCGTCGCCGAGACCCCCGAGGCGCTGGCCGGCCTCGAGACCTTCGCCGCCGGCCAGCGGGCGGCCGGTGTGGCGGCGGAGACCGTTCCGGCGGACCGGCTCCACGACCTGGAACCCCGTCTCGCCCCCGGCCTGGCGGGCGCCGTGCACTATCCCCAGGACGCCCAGGTGATGCCCGCCCTGGCCGCCGCCCACCTGCTGCGGGCGTCGGGGGCCCGGCTGCGCACCGGCCGGACGGTGACCGGCGTCCTGCGCGGCCCCGACGACGCCGTGCGCGGAGTGCGTACGGACCGCGGCGACCTGCACGCACCTGCGGTCGTCAACGCGGCCGGGCCCTGGGCCGGCGAACTGGCCGCCCAGGCCGGTGTCCGGCTGCCGGTCCTGCCCAGGCGCGGCTACGTCCTCGTCACCGAACCGCTGCCGCCCCGCGTGTGGCACAAGGTGTACGCCGCGGACTACGTCGGCGACGTCGCCAGCGACTCGGCCGCCCTGCGGACCTCCCCGGTCGTGGAGGGGACGGCCGCGGGACCGGTCCTCATCGGCGCCAGCCGTGAGCAGGTCGGCTTCGACCGTTCGGTGTCCGTGCCGGCGCTCCGGGCGCTGGCCGAGGGCGCGACGCGGCTGTTCCCCTTCCTGGCGGGTGTGCGGGTTGTGCGCGCCTACGCCGGCTTCCGGCCCTACCTGCCCGACCACCTCCCGGCGATCGGCCCCGACCCCAGGGCGCCCGGTCTCTTCCACGCCTGCGGGCACGAGGGGGCGGGCATCGGACTGTCCACCGGCACCGGGTACCTGATCGCCCAGCTGCTGAGCGGTGAGCGGACGGCCCTCGACCTCACCGCGTTCCGTCCCGACCGCTTTCCCGAGGAGGCCCCGTGAATCCCCTCCGGCTGGTCCGGGCGCGGCCCGCGCCCGCCTTCACCGTCACCGTCGACGGCCGGCCGACCCGGGCGCTGCCCGGCCGGACCGTCGCCGCCGCACTCTGGGCGGCCGGCATCACCTCCTGGCGCACCACCCGCGGATCGGGCCGCCCGCGCGGGGTCTTCTGCGGGATCGGAGTGTGCTTCGACTGCCTGGTCACCGTCAACGACCGGCCCAACCAGCGCGCCTGCCTGGTCCCCGTGCGTCCCGGGGACGCCATCCGCACCCAGGTGGGGACCGGCCATGAGGACTGACCTGGCGGTGGTCGGGGCGGGGCCGGCCGGGCTCGCGGCGGCGCTCGCTGCGGCGGCGGGAGGGCTGCGGGTGACGGTCCTCGACGCCGGGGACCAGCCCGGCGGGCAGTACTTCCGGCAGCCCGCCGCCGAGCTGGGCGCCCGGCGGCCACAGGCCCTGCACCGCCAGTGGCGCACCTGGGAACGGCTGCGGGGCGCACTCGCCGACAGCGGCGTACGCGTCCTGACGGAGCATCACGTGTGGTTCGTCGAGGAGCGGTCCGGCGCCTTCACGGTGCGCGCCCTGCTCGGACCCGGGCAGGACGAACCGGCCGACGTGCACGCGGACGCGGTGCTGCTCGCCACCGGCGGCTACGAGCACGTCCTGCCCTTCCCCGGCTGGACCCTGCCCGGTGTCGTCACCGCCGGGGGCGCCCAGGCCATGCTCAAGGGCGGGCTGGTCGTGCCCGGGAGGACCGCCGTGGTCGCCGGCACCGGGCCGCTGCTGCTCCCGGTGGCTACCGGGCTCGCGGCGGCCGGCGTCCGGGTGGCCGCCCTCGTCGAGTCGGCCGACCCGAAGCGCGTCGCCGGCCATGCCCGCGCCCTGGCCGGCAAGCTCCCCGAGGGCGCCGCCCTTGCCGCCCGACTGCTGCGCCACCGCGTCCGCCCGCTCACCCGGCACACCGTCGTCCGCGCCCACGGCGACGACCGCCTGACCGGTGTCACCGTCGCGGCCCTCGACCCGGCCGGACGGGTCCGGCGGGGCACCGGACGCCACCTCGCCTGCGACACCCTGGCCGTCGGCCACGGCATGCTCCCGCACACCGACCTGGCCGACGGCCTCGGCTGCCGCCTGGACGGTCCGGCCGTGGCCGTCGACGCCGAGCAGCGCACGAGCGTCCCCGGCGTCTGGGCGGCCGGGGAGGCCACCGGCATCGGCGGCGCCGCCCTGGCACTCGCCGAGGGACATCTCGCCGGACGCTCGATCGCGGCCCGGCTGCGGGGCGACGACCCCGACCCGGCCGGACGGGCGCGGGCCGTGAGGGCGCGCGAGACACTGCGGACGGCCGCCGCCGCCCTCGCCGCAGCCTTTCCCCCGCCCGCCCACTGGACCGGACAGGTCACCGACGACACCGTCGTCTGCCGCTGCGAGGAGGTCACCGCCGGCGCCGTCCGGGAGGCCGTCGACGGACTCGGCGCGGACGACGTCCGCACCGTCAAGCTGCTGACCCGCGCGGGGATGGGATGGTGCCAGGGCCGGATGTGCGCCCCCGCGGTCGCCGGCCTCACCGGCTGCGAACCCGGCCCGGCCCGGCGCCCGTTCGCCCGCCCGGTGCCCCTCGGCGTGCTGGCCCGGACACGGGCCGAGGAACCCGGAGCGACCCAGGAAACCGAGAGAGGACCCTCATGACCGACCACCGTCCCTGGCGCGGCGTCCTCGTCGCCACCGCGCTGCCGCTGCACGAGGACCTCTCCGTCGACCACGACGCCTACGCCGAGCACTGCGCCTGGCTGGTGGCGAACGGCTGCGACGGCGTCGTACCCAACGGCTCCCTCGGCGAGTACCAGGTGCTCACCCCCGAGGAGCGCACCCGCGTCGTGGAGACCGCCGTCGCCGCGGTCGGCGGGGCACGGGTCGTGCCCGGTGTCGCGGCCTACGGCTGTGCCGAGGCCCGCCGCTGGGCCGAGCAGGCCCGCGAGGCCGGCTGCGGCGCGGTGATGCTGCTGCCGCCCAACGCCTACCGTGCCGACGAGCGGTCCGTCCTCGCCCACTACGCGGAGGTGGCGCGGGCGGGCCTGCCGGTCGTCGCGTACAACAACCCCGTGGACACCAAGGTGGACCTGGTGCCGGAGGTGCTCGCCCGGCTGCACGGCGAGGGCCACATCCAGGCCGTGAAGGAGTTCTCCGGTGACGTCCGCCGCGCCTACCGCCTCGCGGAACTGGCCCCGGAACTAGACCTGCTGGCCGGCGCCGACGACGTCCTGCTGGAGCTGGCGATCGCGGGTGCCAAGGGCTGGATCGCCGGGTACCCCAACGCGCTGCCCGCCGCCTGCGTCGAGCTGTACCGTGCCGCCGTCACCGGTGACCTGGTCACGGCCGGGCGGCTGTACCGGCAGCTGCACCCGCTGCTGCGCTGGGACTCGAAGGTCGAGTTCGTCCAGGCCATCAAACACTCCATGGACCTCGCCGGACGCCACGGCGGCCCCTGCCGCCCGCCCCGCGTCCCGCTGCAGCCCGACCAGGAGGCCGCGGTCCGCGCCGCCACCGAGAAGGCCCTCGCGGCCGGACTGGCGTAGGGAGCCCTCATGCGCAGCAGACTCGTCCTGCACGCCGTCGACTCGCACACCGAGGGCATGCCCACCCGGGTGGTCACCGGCGGCGTCGGCACCATCCCCGGCGCGACCATGAACGAGCGGCGGCTGTACTTCCGCGAGCACCGCGACGACGTCAAGCGGCTGCTGATGAACGAGCCGCGCGGCCACGCCGCCATGAGCGGCGCGATCCTCCAGCCGCCCACCCGGCCCGACTGCGACTGGGGCGTGGTCTACATCGAGGTCTCCGGCTACCTCCCCATGTGCGGCCACGGCACCATCGGCGTGGCGACCGTCCTCGTCGAGACCGGCATGGTCGAGGTCGTCGAACCCGTCACCACCATCCGTCTCGACACCCCCGCCGGGGTCGTCGTCGCCGAGGTCGCCGTGGAGGGCGGCGCCGCCCGCGCGGTGACCCTGCGCAACGTCCCCTCCTTCGCCGCCGGCCTCGACCGCGAGGTCACCCTGCCCGACGGCCGGACCGTGAGGTACGACCTCGCCTACGGCGGCAACTTCTACGCGATCCTGCCGCTGGAGCGCCTCGGGCTGCCCTTCGACCGGTCCCGCAAGGACGAGATCCTCGCCGCCGGCCTCGCCCTGATGGCGGCCGTCAACGACGCGGAGGAACCGGTCCATCCCGAGGACCCGTCCATCCGCGGCTGCCACCATGTGCAGGTGACCGCACCCGACGCCACCGCCCGCCACTCCCGGCACGCCATGGTGATCCACCCCGGCTGGTTCGACCGTTCGCCCTGCGGCACCGGCACCAGCGCCCGCATGGCCCAGCTCCACGCCCGGGGCGAACTCCCGCCGCACACCGAGTTCGTGAACGAGTCCTTCATCGGCACCCGGTTCACCGGACGGCTGCTCGGCACCACCGAGGTCGGGGGCCGGCCCGCCGTGCTGCCCAGTTTCACCGGCCGGGCCTGGATCACCGGCACCGCCCAGTACCTCCTGGACCCCGAGGACCCCTTCCCCGCCGGGTTCGTGCTGTGAACGCCGGCGGTCCCGCCCTGCCCGTCCTCGGCGGCAGGAAGACCAGTCACCGCGAGCGGGTCGCCGAGGCGCTGCGCGCCGCCCTCATCGCGGGCGAACTGCGCCCCGGCGAGGTCCACTCGGCGCCCGGCCTCGCCGCCCGCTTCGGCGTCTCCGCCACCCCCGTGCGCGAGGCGATGCTCGACCTCGCGAAGGAGGGGCTGGTCGACACCGTGCCCAACAAGGGGTTCCGGGTCACCGCCGTCTCCGACCGGCAGCTCGACGAGTACACGCACATCCGGTCACTCATCGAGATCCCCACCACCGCCGCACTCGCCGGCACGGCCGACCCCACCGCCCTGGAGGCACTGCGCCCGGTCGCCGAGGAGATCGTCACCTCCGCCGCGGCCGGCGACCTCATCGCGTACGTCGAGGCCGACCTGCGCTTCCACCTCGGGCTGCTGGAACTGGCGGGCAACGCCCATCTGGTGGACGTCGTACGGGACCTGCGCCGGCGCTCCCGGCTGTACGGGCTGACGGCGCTGGTCGAGCAGGGGCGGCTCCAGGCGTCCGCCGAGGAGCACCTGGAGATCCTCGACGCGCTGCTCGCCCGCGACGAGGAGGCCGTGCGCGCCGTGATGACGCGGCACCTGGGACACGTCCGCGGCATGTGGGCGGCCCGCGTCGGCGAGGCGGCGGCGCCTCCGAGCTGACCGGCTGCCCGGCCCCGCGTCCCACCGCCCGGATCTGCTCGTGCACGCGGGCAAGCGGTGCTGCGCACCGCCGCGAGGCCGACGGACGGACGACGCACGACCGCCCTTCAGGGAGGGTGCTCCGACGGGCCGTGCGCGGACGGCACGAACGTACTCGGCGGGAACGTGGGGCCCGCCCGGGCTCCGGGTCAACGCCCTTGCCGGCATGGATGGTTGATGCTTCGACCGGGCGTCGTTGACAGTGCGGGACGCGCACTCGTAGCGTGCGCCCTGCGTACGCCCGTCCGTGCGGCACGCGCTCGCCGAGAGGGTTCCGCCCGGAGGCCCGATGCCCGAAGACGCAGTCCGCGCGCCGCACTTCGTGAGGTCCTTCGAACGGGGTCTCGCCGTCATCAGGGCCTTCGACGCCGACCATCCGGCACTCACGCTGAGCGAGGTCGCACGCGCCGCGGAACTGACCCGGGCGGCCGCCCGCCGCTTCCTGCTCACCCTGGCCGACCTCGGCTACGTCCACACCGACGGCCGGCTGTTCCGGCTCACCCCGCGCGTGCTGGAGCTCGGCTACTCCTATCTGGCGGGCTTCACCCTGCCGCAGATCGCCGAGCCGCATCTGGAGCGACTCGTGGCGCGGGTACGGGAGTCGTCCTCGCTGTGCGTCCTCGAAGGCGACGACATCGTCCACGTCGCCCGCGTCCCTGCCCGCCGCATCATGGCCGCCTCGATCACGGTCGGCGCCCGTTTCCCGGCGCACCTCACCTCCGTGGGCCGGGTCGTCCTCGCCGGTCTGCCGGAGGCCGAGGCCGAGGTCCGGATCGCCCGCGCGGACCTGCGCCCGCACACCGCCCGCACCCTCACCTCGGCGGACGCCCTGCGCGCGGAGCTGCGCCGGGTCCGCCGCCAGGGCTACGCACTGGTCGACCAGGAGCTGGAGGACGGCCTCAGGGCCGTCGCCGCGCCGGTGCGGGACCGGGACGGCGAGGTGGTGGCCGGCGTGGGCATCGCGGTGCACGCCGGCCGCAACTCCGTGGAGTCCGTGCGCCGGGACCTGCTGCCGCACCTGCTGGCCACGGCCGCCCGGATCGACGCGGACCTCAGGATCACAGGTCCGGCACGAACCGCCGGCCACGACGGCGGGACACGCGGCTGAGCACGGTCTCGCCGTCGGCCCGGTCCGCCTCGGTGAGCACCGACGCACAGCGCGCCCCGACCGCGCAGGGCGGGTGGCAGCGGTCCTGCGGCTCCACGGGGGTGCCGGACGCGGTCGGGTGCGGCGCGACCGGGTCCCGTCATCGGTGACGGTGGCCGGGCACCACGCCGGCCACGCCGTCCCGCCCGGACAACGTGACTTCCGTCTGACGGAACCTCCTCCGTCCGGGATCCCTCCCGCGAAGTTACCCGTGCGTTCCGCACGTCGGAGAGGTGACAGCGGCAACTGTGCGGGGTCGTGGGCCGCGTGACACCGTCATCTCCGTCAGCGACCGGTGGAAGGGAGTAGGCGTGAACAAGGGCTACGCCGTGTACTGCGACGCGGACCCGTACTTCTACGACGCCCCCCACCGCACGTCCCCGCGGACCGGTGCCGGGCGCTCCCGGTACGCCGCGGCCTCCCGGCCCGTACCGGAGGGATGGCAGCGCAACGAGAGCGGGGACTGGCTCGCCCTGCGTCCGGTCGACGCCGTCCTGCCCGACCAGGGCTGGAAGATCCACGTCGCGGCCTGTCTCGACAACGCCGAGAGCGTGCTCGACCGGGTGTGGCGGCACTGCGTCGAGCGCGGCACGGCCTTCAAGTTCGTCCCCAGCCGCTACCTGCTGCACCAGCGCAACGCCAAGTACGCGGACCGGGCCGGCAGCGGCAAGTTCATCACCGTGTACCCGGCGGACGAGGCGGACTTCGAGCGGCTCGTGGACGAGCTGTCCGGCCTGCTGTCCGGCGAGCCCGGGCCGCACATCCTGAGCGACCTGCGGATCGGCGCGGGCCCCGTGCACGTCCGGTACGGCGGCTTCACCCGCCGCAACTGCTACGACGCGAACGGGGAGCTGCGGCCGGCCGTCACTGGCCCCGACGGCGTGCTGGTGCCCGACCTGCGCGGACCGGCCTTCCGGATACCCGACTGGGTGCGCCCGCCCGCCTTCCTGCGCCCGCACCTCGACGCCCGCGCCGCGGTGACCGTGAGTGGTCTGCCCTACGCCATCGAGTCGGCGCTGCACTTCTCCAACGGCGGCGGTGTGTACCTCGCCCGCGACACCCGCACCGGCGAGCAGGTCGTCCTCAAGGAGGCCCGTCCGCACGCCGGTCTGGCGGCCGACGGCGCCGACGCCGTCGCCCGGCTGCACCGCGAACGCCGGGCGCTGGAACTCCTCTCGGGCCTCGACTGCACGCCCGAGGTGCTCGACCACCTCACGATCGGGGAGCATCACTTCCTCGTGCTGGAGCACGTCGACGGCAAGCCGCTCAACACGTTCTTCGCCCGCCGTCACCCGCTCATCGAGGCCGACCCGGACGCGCGGCGACTGGCCGAGTACACCGCCTGGGCCCTGGAGGTCCACGCACGGGTGGAACGCGCCGTGGCGGACGTCCACGCCCGGGGCGTGGTCTTCAACGACCTGCACCTGTTCAACATCATGATCCGCGAGGACGACAGCGTCACCCTGCTGGACTTCGAGGCCGCGCACCACGTCGACGAACCCGGCCGGCAGACCGTCGCGAACCCCGGGTTCGTGGCGCCGTCCGACCGACGGGGCGTCGCGGTGGACCGGTACGCGCTGGCGTGCCTGCGGCTCGCGCTGTTCCTCCCGCTCACCAGTCTGCTGGCGCTCGACCGGCGCAAGGCGGCCCACCTCGCCGACGTGATCGCGGAGCAGTTCCCCGTGGAGCGTTCCTTCCTGGACGCGGCGGTCGACGAGATCACGGCCGGTGCCGACGGTGCCCGCCCGGAGCGGCGGCCGGCCGGCCCGGTGGCGCCGGTCCGGCCGCACGACTGGCCCCGCAGCCGGGAATCGATGGCCGAGGCCATCCGCGCATCCGCGACGCCGTCCCGCACGGACCGGCTCTTCCCCGGCGACATCGCCCAGTTCGCCACGGCGGGCGGCGGCCTTGCCTTCGGCCACGGGGCGGCCGGAGTGCTGTACGCCCTGGCCGAGAGCGGGGCGGGACGGGACGAGGACGGGGAGCAGTGGCTGCTGGAGCGGACCAAGCAACCGCCCTCGGGCATGCCGCACGGCTTCCACGACGGCCTCGCGGGCCTCGCCTGGACCCTGGAGCGTCTCGGCCACCGCGACCGCGCCCTCGATCTCGTCGAACTCCTCCTCGACCAGCCCTTCGACCACCTGGGTGCCGACCTGCACAGTGGCACGGCCGGACTGGGCCTGGCCCTCGACTCGCTGGCCGCCACCACCGGGGAGAGCGCGCTGCACGCGGCGGCCCTGCGCTGCGCCGAGCTCACCGCCGCCGGCACGTCCGCCGGGAGCGAGGGCTCCGGCCGGCCCCGCGCGGGACTGCTGTACGGAGCCGCGGGACGCGCGCTGCTCTTCGTGCGGCTCTTCGAACGCACCGGGGACCCGTCCTTCCTCGACCTCGCCCGCGACGCGCTGCGCCAGGACCTCGCGCGCTGCGTCCGCGGCGCGGGCGGCGCGCTGCAGGTGGACGAGGGCTGGCGCACCATGCCCTACCTGGGCGCGGGCAGCGTGGGCATCGGCATGGTGCTCGACGACTACCTGGCACACCGGGACGACGAGGAGTTCGCCCGGGCGCGGGGCGAGATCGTGGCGGCGGCGCAGGCCATGTTCTACGCCCAGCCGGGGCTCTACCGGGGTGTCGCCGGAATGGTGCTCCACCTCGGCCGGACCACCGCCCCGGTGCCCGGCACCGGCCCGGCGGCCGTACGGCGCCAGCTCGACGCCCTGGCCTGGCACGCCATGTCCTACCGCGACCGGCTCGCCTTCCCCGGCGAGCAGATGATGCGCCTGTCCATGGACCTCTCCACGGGAACGGCCGGATGCCTGCTGGCCGTCGCCTCCGTACTCGGCGACGAGCCCGCCGCCCTGCCGTTCCTGCCGCCGCTGCCCCCGGACAGCGGCCCACAGACTCGGCCCCGTCAGGGGTCGTGACCGAAGCACACCCGTTGCCGTACGAAGGGAAGATGTCATGAACCTGTTTGACCTGCAGTCGATGGAGACCCCCAAGGAAGAGGCCATGGGGGACGTCGAGACCGGAAGCCGCGCGAGCCTGCTGCTCTGCGGCGACAGCAGCCTGAGCATCACCACCTGTAACTGACACGGGTGTTGACCGCCGCGGTGGCGTGGTGAGCCACGTCGCCCGGTGACGGCGCCCCGGGATCTCCCGGGGCGCCGACGCCTGCGCGCAGGAACGACCCGGCCGCACGCCCCACCGGCGGGCGACCGGTGTCCCGGCGCGACGGGACGAACGGAAGGGGCTTGGGGCCGGTGGCGGAGACGAGACCCCGCAAGCGACGGCCGCCCTCCGCGCGGGACGCGGCCGACCGCGCGAAGCGGGGGCGGGGGCTCGAAGCGCTCGTGCTGTCGTGCTCGGTCGCGGCGGCCGTGGCGGCGGTGGCCCAGCCCGTGGTCCTCGGCCGGACACTGGACCTGCTGCTGCGCGACGGCGACGCCGGACGCTGGCTGGCCCTGAGCGCCGCGCTGCTCGTCGGCGAGCTGCTGTTCGACTGCCTGACCTCGCTGTTCACCGGCCGTTGCAACGCCGCGCGGACGGCGTCCGTGCGCCGCGGGGCCCTCGCCGGACTGCTGCGCGCCGTACCCGACCGGGCACGCGCCCGGACACCCGGGGACGTGGGCACCCGCCTGACCCTCAACGCCGCCGACGCGGGAGGCGCCCCCGCTGCCAAGGCGTCACTGGCGGCCTCGCTCGTCACCCCGCTGGGCGCGCTCGCGGCGCTGGCCTTCGTCGACCTGTGGGTGACGGCGTGCGTCCTGGCCGGACTGCCCGCCCTGGCGCTGGTGCTGCGGGCCTTCGCCCGGGACACCGGCGCGTCGGTCGCCGCCTACCAGCGCACCCAGGCCCGGATCGCGTCGCGGCTGCTGGAGACCCTGGAGGGCACGGCGACGATCACCGCCGCGGGGACCGCCGCCCGGGAACGCGCGCGGGTGCTGGCCCCGCTCGCCGAACTCGCTGGACAGGGACGGCAGATGTGGGCCCTGCACGGACGGGCCCTCGCCAGGAGCGGCGTCCTGGTCCCGCTGCTGACCCTGGCCGCGACGGCCGTCGGCGGGCTGCGCCTGGCGTCCGGCGACCTGAGCGTGGGGGACATGCTCGCCGCCTGCCGGTACGCGCAGCTGGCCGCCGGCGTCGGAGGGACCGCCTCCCTGCTGGGCGCGGTCGTACGCGGCCGCGAGGCCCGGCGCCGGACCCTGGAGCTGGAGGAGATGCCGCCCTTGGCCCACGGGGCGTTCCGTCTGCCCCCGGACGGTCCGGGCGGGCTCGAACTGCGCGGTGTACGTGTGGTGCGCGACGGCAGGGAGGTCCTGCGGGCCGACGGAGTGCGGGTGCCGGGCGGCACCACGGTCGCGGTGGTCGGCCGCAGCGGGTCGGGGAAGTCCGTCCTGGCCGCCGTGGCGGGGCGGCTCGTCGACCCCGACGAGGGGCATGTGCTGCTGGACGGTGTCCGCCTCGACCGGCTGACCCGCCAGGAGCTGCGCACCGAGGTCGCCTTCGCCTTCGAGCGCCCGGAGCTGGGGGAGGGCACGGTCGCCGAGGTGATCGCCGCCGGGGCGCGGCGGGCCTCGCCCGAGCAGGTCCGGCAGGCGGCTCACGCCGCGGGCGCCGACGGCTTCGTACGCCGGCTTCCGCGCGGATACGACACCCCCTTGGCGTCGGCGCCGCTCTCGGGCGGGGAGCGTCAGCGTCTCGGGCTGGCACGGGCGTTCGCGCACGCCGGGCGGCTGCTGGTCATGGACGACGCCACCTCCAGCCTGGACACCGCCACGGAGCACGAGGTCGACCGCGCCCTGCGCCGCTCGGTGCGGCCCGGGACCCGCCTGGTGGTCGCGCACCGCCAGTCCGTCGCGGGCCGGGCGGATCTGGTGCTCTGGCTGGAGGACGGGTGCGTGCGGGCCGTCGGGACACACCGGGAACTGTGGGAGCTGCCCGGTTACCGCGCGGTCTTCGCCACCGGCGGCACCGGCCCCGCAGCGGCATGCGAAACCCCCGCCGCCCCGCGGCCCGAGGAGGTACGGCCATGACAGCGGCCGGGTACCACGGAGCAGCGTCCCCGGAGGCCGGCGGGCCCGGCGGGTCCCGGGACGGCGAGTCCGGGGGGTTCCGGGACGGCGAGTCCGGGGGGTTCCGGGACCGTGGGTCCCGGGGCGGCAAGCCCGGTGGGTTCCGGGACGAGGGCTCGCGCGGATGCCGGGACGACGGGGCCGGCACGCTGCGTCGCGTCGCGCCGTCGGCCCGTCGCTTCCTCGGTCGCCGCAAAGGGGTCCTGGTACGGCTCGCGCTGTGGTCGCTGGCCGAGTCGGGGCAGGCCTTCCTGGTCGGATACGGGGTGGCCCACGCCGTCGACGCGTTCCTCGCCGGGGACACCCGCCGCGGCCTGCTGTGGCTCGCGGTGGCCCTGGTCGCCGTGCTCTCCGGCGCTCCGGTCGTCCGGGGGGTGTTCGCGCAGCTCGCCGGATTGACGGAGCCGTTGCGCGACGGCCTGGTGCGCCACGCGGTGGACCGGTCCATGGCCCGGGCGGCGGCGACCGGCTCCGGCGGGACGGACCGCGCGGCCGTCTCCCGGCTGACGAACCAGGTCGAGATCGCCCGGGACAGCTTCGCCGGTCTCGTCCTCACCCTGCGGTCCTTCGTCTTCACCGCGGCCGGAGCGCTGCTCGGCCTGCTGTCCCTGGCCCCGGCCCTGCTCGTGGTCGTGCTGCCGCCGCTGGCGGGCGGTCTGGCGCTGTTCCTGGTGACGCTGCGGCCCATGGCGGCGGCGCAGCGGCGCGCCCTGGCGGCCGATGAGGCGCTGGGCGACCACGCGGCGCGGTCCCGGGCGGCGCTGCGGGACCTCACGGCCTGCGGGACCGGACCCGAGGCGGAGCGGCGCGGCGGGGAACTGGTCGACGACGCCGCCGCCGCGGCCCGGCTCCTGGCGGGCTGGGCGGCGGTGCGCACGGCGGCGCTCGGTGTCGCGGGCCACCTGCCCGTGCTGGCGCTGCTGGCGGCGGTGCCGTGGCTGCGCGGGCGAGGGGTGTCGGCGGGCGTGCTGCTCGGCGCGTTCACCTACCTCGTCCAGTCCCTGCTGCCGGCCCTGCACACGCTGATGACCGCGCTGGGGACGGCGGGGGCCCGGCTGCTCGTCGTCCTCGACCGGATCCTCGGCCCGGATTCCGCGCCGGTGCCGATGCCGGAGCGGGATCCGGTGCCGGTGCCGGTGCCGGCGGCCAGGGACGGCGTTCGGCCGACACCCGCAAGTCCGGCCGCGGTCGGCGCGGACCGCGCAGGCGGCGCGGACCGGACAGGCGGCGCGGACCGGACAGGCGGCGCGGACCGGACAGGCGGCGCGGACCGGACAGGCGGCACAGACCCCCTCGGCGGCCGGCCCGCCGACGTCCGGCTGCCGGCCGGCGACGCGCACCGGGCGTCCGGCCGGCCCGCCGCCGCGGTGGAGTTGCGCTCCGTCACCCTCTCCTACGGCGTCCGGGCGGAACCGGTTCTCGACTCCCTCGACCTGAACGTCGCCCCCGGTGAACACCTCGCCGTCGTGGGACCGAGCGGCATCGGCAAGTCGACGCTCACCCGCCTGATCGCGGGCACGCTCGCGCCCAGCGGCGGCGAGGTACGGGTGGCCGGGCGTCCCGTCACCGGCCGGCCCACCGCCGAACTGGCCGCCCTTCGGGTGCTCGTCCCGCAGGAGGCCTACGTCTTCTCCGGCACCGTCGGCGAGAACATCGCGTACCTGCGCCCGGACGCGTGCCGGGCGGAACTCGACGCCGCCGCCCGGGTGCTCGGCCTGCGCCCGCTGATCGAGCGCCTCGGCGGGCTCGACGCACCGGTGCGCCCCGCCGAACTGACCCACGGGGAACGGCAGCTCGTGGCACTGACCCGCGCGTACCTGTCGCCCGCGCCCCTGCTCCTGCTCGACGAGGCCACCTGCCACCTCGACCCGGCGTCCGAGGCACGGGCGGAGGAGGCCCTCGCACGGCGGCCGGGAACCGTGCTGGTGGTGGCGCACCGGCTGTCCTCGGCGGTCCGGGCCGACCGGGTGCTCGTCCTGGACGGCGTGGAGGCGGTGTGCGGCACGCACGAGGAGCTCCTGGACCGTTCACCTCTCTACCGCGACCTCACGGGTCACTGGCACGCGGGCCCGCTCGGACAGGCCTGACGCCGCCCGCCGCCCGCCGCCCGCCGCCCGCCGCGTGGGGCGTGGCCACGGCCCCGGCACGGCTCAGGTCCACCCGGCGCTCTGGACGATCCGGATCGCGTCCACCCGGTTGCGGGCCCCCACCTTCCGGATCGCCGTGGCCATGTAGTTGCGGACCGTTCCCCGGGACAGGTGCAGCCGCGCCGCTATCTCGGCGATCGGCGCCCCCTGGGCAGCCAGGGAGAGCACGCTCAGCTCGCGGGTCGTCAGGGGCATCTCCGCACCCTGCAGCAGCGCCACGGTGAGCGTCTCGTCGAGGAACCGTTCCCCCTTGGCGACCGTGTGCACGGCCGTGAGCAGCCGTTGCACCGGGGCGTTCTTGTCGACCAGCCCGAGCGCGCCCGCGTCGAACGCCCGCCGGAGCACCCCGGGCCGCCTGGCGGTCGTCAGCACGACGAGCCGGTCCCCGTACGCGTCCCGCAGGCGCGGACCGCGTACGTCACCCGGTGCGTGCAGGTACTCGCCGTCCACGACACACACGTCCGCCGGCAACTCCTCACCGGTCGGCTCCTGCGAGCCGGGACACAGGGACGTGACCTCCAGCGTGTCGTCGGATCTGAGCAGTTGCACCAGTGCCGACCGCAGCAGCTCCTCGTCGTGCACCACAACGGTACGAACCATCTCCCCCACCCTCGTCAGCGGCCGCCTCGTCCGGGCGGCCGGCACCCCCGCGCCACGGGCCGTCTGCCCTGATCCGACCCGGCGGAACACGGAGCGCACGCGTGTGCGAGCCGCACCGCACTCAATTGGCCGTCGGAGAGCCCTCTCAGGGGAGGTGCAAGGGTGTCCGCCCGTGGGGAACAAGGCGGATAACACTCCGGTCGGGAGTCCGCTCGGGCCGTCCGGGTTCCGACGGCCGGCCGGCACCGTCGGGCCCGTCCTGCCCCGTGCCCTGGTTACGGCGGCCCGGCACCCCGCGCGGCGACCGCGGTTCCCGGAGCCGGCCGTCCCGGAGCGAAAACTCGAACAACCTCGAACGACTCGGAGGAGGCCGGAAACAGTCGCCGTCCAATTCGGCGTGAAATGCGCCTACCCTGCGAGCAGTTGTACGCGTCGCCCCGACCGGCGGCGGGCGACGCGTACGAAGTCGTCCCGTGGGGGCGGGTGGTGGCCCCGACCGCGGCGCGCCCCGTACGGGCACGGCCACCACCCGGGCCGTCCCCGTGCCCGGGGATCAGCGCTCCAGCTCCCTGTGTGCCGTCTCCGGCAGCCGCAGGTACACCAGCGAGGACAGCAGGCAGAGCACGGCGACGTACCAGGGGAAGAGCCCGGAGTGGCCCAGGTCCTTGAGGAGCGTGCCCACGTACGGTGCCGTGCCGCCGAACAGGGCGACCGTGAGGGAGTAGGGGAAGCCGATGCCCGCCGCCCGCACCCGGGGCGGGAAGACCTCCGCGTTGACGGCGGCGCTGATCGACGTGAAGCCGGTCAGCAGGATCATGCCCGCGCAGCTCACGAGCAGCAGGACGGCGAACGAGTCGCGCAGGGCGTGCAGCAGCGGCACGCTCAGCAGCGCGAAGCCCACACCGAAGAACAGCAGCGACGGGCGGCGGCCGAACCGGTCGGAGAGCAGCCCGCCGAGCGGCTGGAGCAGCCCGAAGAAGGCCAGTGAGATCGTGCCCGCCAGCAGCGCGTCCGACTTCTCCACGCCCACGTTGAGCTCCGCGTACGTCGGCAGGTACGACGTCCAGGTGTAGTAGGCGAGGGTGCCGCCCGCCGTGATGCCGCAGATCAGCAGGGACTCGCGCGGATGGCGGCGCAGCGCCTCGAACAGGCCGGGACGCGGGCCCTTGCGCTGCTCGGCGCTGCGGGTCTCCGCGGCGCCCCGGCGGATCCAGAAGCCGACCAGGCTGAGGACGGCGCCGACCACGAACGGGACGCGCCACCCCCAGCCGTTCATCCGCTCCTCGCTCAGCGTGTCCACGAGCACCGTCGCCACACCGGACGCGACGAGCTGGCCCGCCGTCGTCGAGACGTACTGGAAGCTGGAGAACAGACCCCGCCGGCCGGGCCCCGCCGACTCCACCAGGAAGGTCGTCGAGGCCGCGAACTCGCCGCCCACCGAGAGGCCCTGGAGCAGCCGGGCCACGACCAGGACCACCGGGGCCAGTACACCGGCCGCCGCGTAGGTCGGGGTCAGCCCGACCAGCAGGCTGCTGCCGCCCATCAGCAGGATGGTGACCGTCAGCGCGGCCCGCCGCCCGCGCCGGTCGGCGATCGCGCCCATGACCAGCCCGCCGACCGGACGCATGAAGAAGCCCACCGCGAAGACGGCGAAGGTCGACAGCAGCGGCACCAGCGAGTTCTCCGCGCCCTGCGGGAACACCTGGTCGGCGATGTAGGTGGCCAGGAAGGTGTACGCGTACCAGTCGTACCACTCCACGGCGTTGCCCACCGAGGCGGCGAGAAGCTGGCGTACGGGCCGTCGGACCGGGGGTGCTTCCGTGTGCATGCCTGTCATGATCGCGACCATCCCCGGACGTCAGGACGGCCACACCTCACGTACCGACGACTTTCACACCGGCGCCACCGAACCCTTCCCTGACGTTTGCTGCTCCTGGAACACTCCTTTCGCGCGCATTCCGTCATCACCCGGCACCGTCCCGCCGGTTGTACCCCCCTCAAGGCGAGAGGCCCTTCACCCCATGCCCGAAGTCAACCGGCGCCGGTTCCTCCAAGTCGCGGGCGCCACCACGGCGTTCAGCGCGCTGTCGGCCAGCATCGAGCGGGCGGCCGCACTCCCGGCCAACCACCGCTCGGGGACGATCGAGGACGTCGAGCACATCGTCGTCCTGATGCAGGAGAACCGTTCCTTCGACCACTACTTCGGCAAACTCCGGGGCGTCCGAGGCTTCGGCGACCCGCACCCGGTCACGCTCGACAACGGCAGGTCGGTCTGGCACCAGGCGAAGGACGGCAAGGAGGTCCTGCCGTTCCACCCGGAGGCCGACGACCTCGGCATGCAGTTCCTGGAAGGGCTGCCGCACGGCTGGTCCGACGGCCAGGACGCCTACCACAACGGCAAGTACGACCGGTGGCTGCCCGCCAAGGGCACCACGACCATGGCGTACCTGACCCGCGAGGACATCCCCTTCCACTACGCGCTCGCCGACACCTTCACGGTCTGCGACGCCTACCACTGCTCCTTCATCGGCTCCACCGACCCCAACCGCTACTACCTGTGGTCGGGGCACACGGGCAACGACGGCAAGGGCGGCGGCCCGGTCCTCGGCAACGACGAGCTCGGCTACGACTGGACGACGTACCCCGAGCGCCTGGAGGCTGCCGGGGTCTCCTGGAAGGTCTACCAGGACATCGGCGACGGCCTGGACGCGGCCGGTTCCTGGGGCTGGATCGACGACGCCTACCGCGGCAACTACGGCGACAACTCCCTGCTGTACTTCAACAAGTACCGCGACGCGAAGCCCGGCGACCCGTGGTACGACAAGGCCCGCACCGGCACCGACGCGAAGAGCGGCGAGGGCTACTTCGACCGGCTCCGCGCCGACGTCAAGGCCGGCCGGCTGCCGCAGGTCTCCTGGATCGCCGCCCCGGAGGCCTTCTCCGAGCACTCCAACTGGCCGTCCAACTACGGCGCCTGGTACATCTCCCAGGTACTGGACGCGCTCACGGCCGATCCGGCGGTGTGGGCGAAGACCGCCCTGTTCATCACGTACGACGAGAACGACGGCTTCTTCGACCACGTGGTGCCGCCGCTGCCGCCGAAGTCCGCCGCGCAGGGCCTGTCCACCGTCGACGTCTCCCTGGACGTCTTCAAGGGCAGCGCGAAGCACCGCGAGGGCTTCTACGGACTCGGCCCGCGCGTGCCCATGCTGGTCGTCTCGCCCTGGAGCAAGGGCGGCTACGTCTGTTCCGAGACCTTCGACCACACCTCGGTCATCCGCTTCATGGAACGCCGCTTCGGCGTCCGCGAGCCGGGGATCTCCCCGTGGCGGCGCGCGATCTGCGGTGACCTGACCTCCGCCTTCGACTTCTCCCGCCACGACAGCCGCCCGGCCGGCCTGCCGGACACCGACGCCTACGAGCCGCCGGACCGCGTGCGCCACCCCGACTACCGCCCGACCCCGCCCGCGGACCCGGACATGCCCCGGCAGGAGCGCGGCCTGCGCCCCGCCCGCCCCCTGCGGTACGCCCCGCGGGTGGACGGCGCCGTGGACGCGGCGGCCGGGACGTTCAGGCTGGCGTTCGCCTCCGGGGCCGGAGCCGGTGCCGCCTTCCTCGTCACCTCGGGCAACCGCACCGACGGCCCCTGGACCTACACCACGGAGGCCGGCAAGAGCATCGCGGACACCTGGAACTCCGCGTACTCCGCCGGCTCCTACGACCTGACGGTGCACGGCCCCAACGGCTTCCTGCGCGTCTTCCGGGGCCGCAACAAGACCACCGGACCCGAGGTCACCGCCCGGCACGCCGGCGACGACGTCCGGCTGACCGTGACCAACACCGGCTCCGGCACGGTCCGGCTGCGGGTCGCGAACGCCTACGGCGGCCGGCCCGGAACCGTCACCGTGCGTCCCGGGGCGACGGTCCACCACACCGTCGACCTCGCGCGCAGCCGCCGCTGGTACGACGTGACGGTCACCTCCGAGGCCGATCCCGCCTTCCTGCGGCGCTTCGCCGGGCACGTGGAGAACGGGCGGCCCGGGGTGAGCGACCCGGCGATCGTCACCGACTGACGGTCGTCACCGAACGGCGGTCGTCACCGACGGGAGGCCGTCGCCGGCCGCGGTCGCCGGCCGGCGACGGTCACCGCCGCGTCCAGGTGCCCCGGCTCCGGTTGCCGGGGCACCAGCGTCGGCCCCGCCTGCGTCGGCCCCGGCGGCTCGTACGGACCCGGCGCGCGCCGCACGGCCGGTGCCGGCGCCGCCACCCGCGCGGGGGCCGGGGAAGCGGCGGGTTCAGGCCGCCCGGGCGTCGCCCGGCTGAGCTGCACGACACCCCAGGCGGCCAGCGCCGCACCGGTCAGCGCGAGCAGCACACCCCCCGCACCGCCCCGCAGCCGCTCGCCGAGCAGCGTCAGCCCTATCACCGCGGCGGCCACCGGATTGGCCAGGGTCACCACCGCCAGCGGAGCACCCAGCCCGCCCCGGTAGGCCGTCTGCGACAACAGCAGTCCGCCCACCGCGAAGGCCGCCACCAGCACGGCCACCCCGATCACCTGGACGCTGAGCAGCGGGCCCGAGCGGTCCGTGGCGGCGACCGTGACGGTCTGGGTGAGCGCCGAGGCGACCCCGGAGGCGATGCCGGAGGCCGTCGCGTGCCGCAGCCCCGGCCGGGCGCCGGGCCAGGAGAGCATGCCGATCAGAGCGGCCGTCACGCCCGAGACCGCCACCGCCTCGGACACGCTCAGCACGTCGTCGGGCGCGGGCCCGGACGCGGTCAGCAGCAGCGCGCCCAGCCCGAGCAGGGTCAGTCCGGTGCCCCGCCACTCGACCGCGCTCACCCGCCGGCCCGCCAGCCGCGCCCCCAACGGCACCGCCGCGACCAGGGTGAGCGCACCGAGCGGCTGGACCACGGTGAGCGGGCCGTACCGCAGGGCCACGACGTGCAGCAGCGCGGCCGAGGCGTTGAGGGCGACCGCCCACCACCAGGCGCCGGACGCCAGCAGGCGGAGCGCGCCGGTGCCGGCGCTGCGCGAGGCGAGCCGTTCCTGGGCGACGGCCGCGGCGGCGTAGGCGCACGCCGAGACCAGGGACAGCAGGACGGCGACCAGGGCGGCGTTCACCGGCCCGCTCCGACCAGTTCGGGCCGGCGCCGCTCGGTCACCCGGCGACGGTGTTCCGGGCCGCGGCGCACCACGGCGTACCGCGGCCTCCGCCGCGGACGGACCACCGCCAGCGCGACGCCGAGCAGGGCCGCGGCCACGACGACGTCCAGCCAGTAGTGGTTGGCCGTGCCCACGATCACCAGCAGCGTCACCAGCGGATGCAGCAGCCACAGCCACCGCCAGCGCGACCGGGTGGCGACGATCAGGGCGACCGCCAGCATCAGGGCCCAGCCGAAGTGCAGCGAGGGCATCGCCGCGAACTGGTTGGACACCTGGTCGGTGTGCGGCGGTCCGTAGACCGAGGGACCGAACACCCGGGCCGTGTCGATCAGGCCGGTGGCGCCCAGCATGCGCGGCGGGGCGAGCGGGAAGAGCAGGTGCACCACCAGCGCGGCGCCGGTCACCGCGGCCAGCACCCGGCGGGCCCAGACGTAGTGGCCCGGCCGTCGCAGGTAGAGCCAGACCAGCAGGGCCGCGGTGGCCGGGAAGTGGACGACGGCGTAGTAGGTGTTCGCCGTGTGCACCACGGCGTCGCCGTGCAGGAGCAGGGACTGCACCGTGCCTTCGTCGGGCAGCCGGAGCGCGCGTTCCCAGTCCCACACGCGGTGGGCGTTGCGGAAGGCCTCCGGGGTGTGGCCGGCCACCAGCTGCCGGCCGAGCTTGTACACGAGGAAGAGCCCGGCCACGAGCAGGAGCTCACGGACGAGCGGCGGTCGCGCGGGTACGTCCGGCCCCGCTTCTACAGGCTCGGTGCGGGCATTCATCCCCCGGCCCCTTCACTGACGGTGGTGCGTGCGGTCCACAGGTGTATGACGCACAGGAACGGACGTGTGTGACAGGTCTCATCGATACGAATCCGTTCCGATACGGAAGTGTACCGATACGCCAGTGTACCGATACGCTTGGGTACCGGTACACTGGCGTATCGATGGGCATGGCACACACTTGAGCAAGAGCTTCTCGAGTGCCGCTGTACCGCCGCTGGAGTGAGGAGCAGAGCCGATGACGTCGCAGGCCGAGGACCGACCGGAAACGGTCGGCACGTCGCGCCGCTCCAAGCTCACGCCCGAGCGTGAGCAGGAGTTCTTCGACGCCGTGCTCGAACAGATCCGGACCTGCGGCTACGACGCCGTCACCATGGAGGGCATCGCCGCCAGCACCCGGTGCAGCAAGTCCACGCTCTACCGGCAGTGGAGGACCAAGCCCCAGTTCGTGGCCGCGGCCCTGCGCTCGCAGCGCCGGGTGCGCTTCACCGGCATCGACACCGGGTCGCTCGCCGAGGACCTGCGCCAGGCGGCCCGGGCGGCGGGGGAGGGCGCCGGCAAGGACACCGGGCTGCTCCAGGCGCTCGGCCACTCGGTCATGCAGGACCCGGAACTCCAGTGCGCGCTGCGCGAGGCGCTCGTCGAGCCGGAGATCGCCGCGCTCCGGGAGATCCTCCGGCGCGGAGTCGACCGGGGAGAGGTGGCGGCCGGCCACCCGGCGCTGGAGTACGTGCCGGCTCAGATGTTCGGCATGCTGCGGATGCGGCCCGTCGTCGAGGGCGAGCAGGCCGACGCGGAGTACCTCGTGCGCTTCGTGGAGGCCGTCGTGCTGCCGGCGCTGGGCCTCCCCTGATACTCAGGCCGCCGTCCACGGGATGACTGGACGACGGCCTGCCCGCGCCGCACCGTGGGGACGGGGGCGGCGCGCACCACCGGCCGGGTGGGACGCCTTCTGAGCGGAAGGGCGCCCCACCCGGCCGACTGCTGTTCCGGCAGGCGGTCAGACGTCCTGACCGTCGCCGCCGCCCCCGGAGGAGTCCACCTCGATCCCCTCGGTGATCTCGTCGATGACCGACTGCCGCTCCCCGGTGTCGACACCGAAGCGCACCACGACGATGCGCTCGGGATCGGCGGGCGAGGGGAAGGCGAGCGACTCGACGTACCCGTCGGCGCCCTTGCTGGTGACGGCCTTCCAGCGGACCAGGTAGCCCTTCTGCCCGGCGACCGTGACCGCCTTGGAGGCCAGCTCGTCGTGCGAGGTGATCCCGCCGTAGGACTCGCCGCCGTAGGACTCCTCGGCGTTCGCCTCGATGTCCGCCTTCGCGACCTCCTCGGCGGTGCTGCCCTTGGTGCCCAGCACCACGGCGGGGGCCGAGTAGGCACCGCCCTTGGTGCAGGTCTTGGAGGTGTCGCCGGGGCACTTGTAGCTGTCGTCCGACGTCACCGTCGCACCGACCTGCAGCTGTTGCCCGGACCAGCCGTCCGGGATGGGCAGGCTGATGCCGCTGACCGGGTCCGTGACGGAGCCGCTGTCGATCGTGGGCGGCTCCGACTCGCCCGGGGAGTCCGGCGCGGGCGACTCACCGCCACCGCCGCCCCCGCCCGAGCCGCCGAACGGGTCCTCCTGCCCGCCGGGTCCGCGCCGGTCCTGCTGCGAGGACGCGCTGCCGCCGCCCGAACCGTCGTCGGCCAGCACGTACACGCCGACGCCTATGCCGGCCAGCACGGCCACGGCCGCCGCGACGGCTATGCCGGTATGCAGCCGCCGCCGCCGCGCGGACGGCGGCTGGACGGGAAACCCCGGATAACCAGGGTGCACGGGATAAGGCCCGGGCACACCGTCGAAAGCCGGTTGCTGAGCCGGTGGTTGGGTCGGGCGCCGGGTCGGCTGCTGCGCGTGCGGCGGTCCCCACGCGGCGGCCGGCCCCGTGGGGCGGACCTGGTCCGTCCACACCTTGCCGTCCCACCAGCGCTCGGTGGCGGGACCGTCATTCTTCTGCCCGGGGTCCGGGTACCACCCGGGGGGAGTCGCCTGCGTCATGGGCCCACCGTATGAGGCGTCGGTGAAAGCCGGATGAGAGGCCCGGCCCCGGCGCGGCGCGAGCGCCCCGCGCACGCGGGGGGTTGACGGACGCCGACCCGCTCGTCCGCTGATGACGGGCCCGCGGCGTCGTCCGCGCTTTACCGCATGTCACCCGTCACGGCAACTGCTGCCCGGACCGCCCACCACACGCGCGATCGGCCGGATAGGCTCAGGCTCGGTAC
The DNA here is from genome assembly GCF_001267885.1 of Streptomyces ambofaciens ATCC 23877. NCBI lineage: Bacteria > Bacillati > Actinomycetota > Actinomycetes > Kitasatosporales > Streptomycetaceae > Streptomyces > Streptomyces ambofaciens. Next base: position 6,842,976 of record NZ_CP012382.1, read on the forward strand.
GTCATTCGGGCGACTTGGGGAGGTAGCGGGATGACGGAGGTACGGCGGACGGCCGCAGCCTCGGCCTCCCTCTGGGAGCGCGACGAGGAAATCGCCACCATCACAGGGGCGGTGGAGACCCTGTGCGCGGACCGCTCCTCCGCCGGCACCCTGTTGGTCGCCCGGGGCGAGGCCGGACTGGGCAAGACCGCGCTGCTCACCGAGACCCGCCGCATCGCCGAGGCCCGTGGCTGCACCGTCTGGTCGGCGCGCGGCGGCGAGACCCTCAGGTCCGTCCCCTTCAACGTGGTGCGTCAACTGCTCCAGCCCGCACTGGTGTCGATGCTCCCGGAGGAGGCGCGGGAGTACCTCGGCGACTGGTACGACATCGCGGGCCCCGCCCTCGGCATAGCGGACCCGGGCGAGCGGCAGGCCGACCCGCAGGGCGTGTGCGACGGCCTGGTCGCCGCCGTGCGCCGGCTCGCCCGCCGGGAGTGGCCCCTGGTCCTGCTGATCGACGACGCCCACTGGGCCGACCAGGAGACCCTGCGCTGGCTCGCCGCGCTCGCCGAACGGCTCGACGAGACCGCGGTCCTGATCGTCGTCGCCCGCCGTCCCGGCGACGTCGTCGGCGACAGCGCCCGCCACCTGGACGCGGTCGCCGCCGCGGGCCGGCCGCTGGCCCCGCTGAACGCCCTCACCCCCGAAGCGGCGGCCGGTCTCACCCGCGCCACGCTCGGCCACCACGCCGACGCCGCGTTCTGCCGCGAGGTGTGGGCCGTCACCGGCGGCAACCCGTACGAGACCGTCGAACTCCTCGCCAAGGTCCAGGACAGCGAGATGGAACCGGTCGAGGCGCAGGCCGACGAACTGCGCGCGCTGAACCGCTCCGCGCGCGGCGGCGGCCTCGTCGCCCGCCTGGAGCAACTCGGCGTCGACTCCACCCGGTTCGCCTGGGCCGCCGCGATCCTCGGCGGTGGCATCACCGTCGCCATGGTGGCCCGGCTCGCCACCCTCGACCGCGACGACGCCGCCCGCTGCGCCGAACTGCTGTGCAACGCCCGCATCCTCACCGAGCCCGACCCCGGGGCCCCGCAGCCGGACGCGGGCGACCTGGAGTTCGTCCACCCGCTGATCGCCACCGCCGTGTACAACTCCATCCCCGACGCGCTGCGCACGGCGATGCACGGCATAGCGGCCCAGCTGGTCACCGACTCCGGTCTCGGCGCCGCGGCGGCCTCCCGCCATCTGCTCCAGGTGTATCCCGACGACGATCCGGAGGTCGTGGAGCAGCTGCGCGAGGCGGCCCGCGAGCACCTCGCCGTCGGCGCCCCCGACGCGGCCCGCCGCTGCCTCGAACGCGCCCTCGAGGAACCGCCGTTGCCCGACATGCACGCACGGGTCCTCTACGAACTGGGCTGCGCCACCCTCCTCACCGCGCCCGCCACCACCATCGGACACCTGCGCACCGCCCTCGCCCTGCCGGGCCTGGACGGCGAACAGCGCGTCAACGCCGTCTTCCGGCTCTCCGAGGCGCTCCTCCACAACGACCAGCTCGAGGAGGCCGTGCGCACCGTCCAGGCGGAGGCCGGCCGGAACCCGGACCCGTCCGTGCGGCTGCGGCTCCAGGCCGTCCAGTACATGTGGGAGGGCATCCACCCCGGCGAGACCTCCTCGCCCGGACGGTCCGAGCGCCTCGCCGAGCTCGCCGCCACCTGCACCGGCCGCGACAACGCGGAGCGCGCCCTGCTCATCCTGCGCGGCTTCGACGCCATGACCCGCGGCGAGAGTGCCGAGGAGGTCGCCGAGCTGTGCGACCGTGCGCTCGTCAACGGCCGCCTCGCCGCCGGACTCGGCTGGACCGACACCGAGTGGGGTCTGGAACTGCCGATGATGCTGGCCAACTGCTACGCGTACACCGACCGGCTCGACCGCGCCGAGGCACTGTTCACCGAAGCGCTCAGCTCCTACGAGACCGCGGGCTGGAGCGGCGGCCACCTCGCTCTCGCGCACGCCTACGTCGGCCTCGGCCACCGCAGGCGGGGCCGGCTCCGGGAGGCCGAGAAGTCCCTGCGCGAATCGCTGCGCCTCGCCGAACGGGTCGGCCGCGGACTGCCGTTGTACTGGTCCGCGACCTGCAACCTGATCGACACGCTGCTCGCCCGCGGCCACGTCGACGAGGCCCGTTCCGTCGCCGACCGGTACGGCTTCGACCCGCCCTACCCCTCCACGATCGTGCTGCCCGACCCGCGCCCCGTGCGGGCCCGGCTGCTGCTCGCGACCGGCCGCGTCAAGGAGGGCGTCAACGAGCTGGAGACCGCCGAGAAGGCGGCGGCCGCCCGCGGCAGGCACAACCCGGTCGTGCACCCCTGGGCGACCGAGCTGGCCCGGGCCCTCGCCACGGAGGACCCCGGCCGCGCCGCCCGGCTCGTCACCGACGCCCGCCGGCAGGCCGAGCGCTTCGGCACGGACACCGCGATAGGAGAGGCCCTGCGCTGCGCCGCCGCGCTGGAGACCGGCCAGCGCGCCGTCCGCCTCGCCGCACAGGCCGTCGCCTACCTGGAGGCCTCGCCCTGCCAGTACGAGCACGCCGCCGCCCGCGTCGAGTACGGCATCGCCGCCCGCTCGGAGGCGGAGCTGCGCCGCGGCCTCGCCCTGGCCCAGTCGTGCGGCGCCGACGGGCTGGCGGCGCGGGCCGGCGAGGCACTGGCGGCCGGACACGTGGGCTGAGGCCGGCCCCGGCCCCCACGGCGTGCGGGAGCGTCAGCCGCCGGCGCCGTCCTCCTCGGCCAGCACCCGCTGGGCCGCCGCGAACGCCGAGTTCGCCGCCGGCACCCCGCAGTACACCGCCGTCTGGAGGAGGACCGCGCCGATCTCGTCCGGCGTCAGCCCGTTGCGCCGCGCCGCCCGTACGTGCATGGCCAGCTCCTCGTAGTGGCCGTGCGCGACCAGCGCCGTCAGCGTGATCATGCTGCGCTCGCGGCGCGAGAGCGTCTCGTCGGTCCAGATCTCACCCCAGGCGTAGCGGGAGATGAAGTCCTGGAAGCGGGCGGTGAACGGGGTCTGCAGTCCTTGCGCCCGGTCCACGTGCGCGTCGCCCAGCACCTCGCGCCGCACCGCCATGCCGCGCCGGGCGTCGCCGTCGAAGTGGGCCCGCAGCGCGGTCAGGACCGCCTCGGGGCGCTCCGCGGGCGCCAGGTGCGAGGCTCCGGGCAGCTCGGTCAGCGTGGCGCCCGCAACGGCGTCGGCGATCTCCCGCAGATGCGCGGGGGGAGTGGCCGGGTCCTCCCGGCCCGCGATCAGCAGCGTCGGCGCGGTGATCGCGCCGAGCCGGTCCCGCAGGTCGAAGGCGGCCAGCGCGTCGCAGCAGGCGGCGTACGCCCCGGGATCGGCGTCCCGGTGGTCCCGGACCAGCCGCGGCACGGTGAACCCGGGCGTGAACCAGCGGGCGTCCGCACCCTCCGCGAGCTTCCCCAGCCCCTCGGCGCGCACCGCCTTGGCCCGCTCCTCCCACATCTTCGCGCCGTTGAAGTGCGCCGAAGAGCAGACGACGGCCAGCGACGAGATCCGCTCCGGGTGGTGCACCGCCAGGTGCAGTCCCACCGCACCGCCCAGCGACACCCCGGCGTAGGCGAACCGCTCCACCCCGAGCGAGTCGGCGAGCGCGAGCACCAGCCCGGCGAGGTCCCCGACCGTGGCACCCGGGCCGATCAGGTCCGCGGCCGAGCCTCCGTGACCCGGCAGGTCCCAGCGGACCACCCGGTGCCCGGTGGACAGCTCGGGCGCCACGTGGTCCCACAGCGCGTACGAGGTGCCCAGGGAGGGCCCGAGCAGCAGCGGGGGAGCGGAGGCGGGGCCTTCGGACAGGTGGTTGAGCAGGGTCAAGGTCGCTCCAGAGCACGGTCGGTCAGGGCTCCGGCGGAGCCGGTGTAATGGGCGGGGTCGGTCAGGGAGACGAGATCGAGGCCGGACAACTCCGGTACCTCTGCGAGCAGTTCGGTCAGACCGCGTCGCTCGGCGTAGGTGCGGCGGGCCAGTTCCGTGAGCAGGGCCTTGGCACGGGCCCGGCCGAGCACCGGAGCCAGCTCGGCGGAGAGCCGCTCGGAGACGATCAGGCCGTGGGTGAGACCGAGGTGCGCGCGCATCGCCTCCGGGCGCACCCGGAGCCCCTCGGTCAGCTCGGCGGCGTCGCGGGCCGCGCCTCCGGTCAGCCGCAGCAGGTCCCGCAGCGGCTCCCACTCGGCGTGCCAGGCGCCGGCCGGCCGCTCGTCCTCGGCGGCCAGCGAGCCGTACAGCGTGGCCGCGAGCTGCGGCGCGCGCCGGGCGGCCGCCGCGATCAGCGTGGCCCGCACGGGATTGGCCTTGTGCGGCATCGCCGACGAGCCGCCGCCGCTGCCCTCGGCGACCTCGCCGAGCTCGGTGCGGGAGAGCGTCAGCACGTCCGCCGCGACCTTCCCGAGCGCCCCGGCGGCGAAGGCGAGGCAGCCGGCCAGGTCGGCGACCGGGGTGCGCAGGGTGTGCCAGGGCAGCAGGGGCGCCTTCAGGCCGAGTTCACGGGCGTAGGCATGGGGCAGCGCGGTCGGGTCCGTCGCGCCGTACGCCCCGAAGGCGGCCAGGGTGCCGGCGGCGCCGCCGAGCTGGGCGGGCAGGGCGTCGCGCACGGACGTGACGCGGTCCCGCGCGTCGAGAACCAGCGCCCGCCAGCCGGCCGCCTTCAGCCCGAAGGTCGTCGGCACGGCGTGCTGGGTGAGCGTCCGGCCCGGCATCGCCGTGTCCCGGTGCTCGGCGGCCAGCCGGGCCAGCGCCCGTTCCGTGCGGGCGAGGTCGGGCAGCAGCAGGTCCAGGGTGCGGGCGGCGACCAGCATCGCCGCCGAGTCCAGGACGTCCTGGCTGGTCGCGCCCCGGTGCACGTACGGCCCGTACTCCTCGCCGACCGCCTTCGTCAGGTCGGCCACCAGTGGGATCACCGGGTTCCCGCCGCTCCGGGCCCGCTCGGCCAGCGAGCGGACGTCGAAACGGTCCGGGTCGGCCGCCCCGGTCACCGCGCTCGCCGCCTCGGTGGGCGCGAGCCCGAGACCGGCCTGGGCCCGGGTCAGAGCCGCTTCCGCGTCGAGCAGAGCCCGCAGCCAGGCACGGTCGCCGGTCGCGTCGGCGGCCGGTGAGCCCGTCCACCCGGGGGCGAGCAGGCCCGCGTCGGGCGTCTCGGGAGCTGATGTCACTGGAACTCCAGGAAGACCGTCTCGCCTTCGCCCTGAAGGCGGATGTCGAAACGGTACGTCCCGTTGCCCTCGTCGGCGGCGATCAGCGTGTCGCGGCGCCGCGGTTCCACCCGGGACAGCAGCGGGTCCGCGGCGAGCAGCGCCTCGTCGCCCGGCAGGTAGATCCGGGTGAACAGGTGCACGAGCAGCCCGCGCGCGAACACGCACACACTGAGGTACGGCGCGCTGCGCCCGCGTGCCCCGGGCCGCAGCGTCCGCGCGTACCAGTGGCCGTTCGCGTCGGTCTGGATGCGGCCGAAGCCGGTGAACTCCACGCCGTTGCGGCCGAGGAAGCCGCCGGAGGCCGGGTCGCGCCGCATCGAGCCGTCGGCCGTCGGCAGCTCGCCGTCCGGGCCCGGCCCCCACAGCTCCACGAGGGCGTCCGGCAGCGGGCCGCCCTCGCCGTCGTACACGTACCCGTGCACCGTGATCGTGTCCGGATGGCCGGTCGGCGCGATGTCCTCACCGCCGCGGAAGGGCAGCGCGTACCCGTAGAACGGGCCGACCGTGTGCGACGGGGTGGGCAGCACGTTCTCCGGGCTGCCGGTGTCGGTCTTCGTCATGGCGGGTCAGCGTCCTTCTTCGATCCAGGTGGCGTTCGGGCCGTCGAGCACGATGTCCCAGTGGTAGCCGAGCGAGAACTCGGGCACGGACAGGCTGTGGTCGTACGCCGCGATCAGCCGCTGCCGCGCCGCGTCGTCCGTGACGGACTGAAGGATCGGGTCGTACGGGAACAGCGGGTCGTTCGGGAAGTACATCTGCGTCACGAGCCGCTGGGTGAAGGCCGAGCCGAACACCGAGAAGTGGATGTGGGCCGGGCGCCAGGCGTTGACGTGGTTGCGCCACGGGTAGGGGCCCGGCTGGACGGTGGTGAAGCGGTAGAAGCCGCCCTCGTCGGAGAGGGTGCGGCCCACGCCGGTGAAGTTCGGGTCCAGCGGCGCGTCGTGCTGCTCGCGCTGGTGGGCGTAGCGCCCGGCCGAGTTCGCCTGCCAGATCTCCACGAGCTGGCCGCGCACGGGCTTCCCGTTCCGGTCCAGGAGGCGGCCGGAGACGGTGATGCGCTCGCCGATCGGCTCCCCGGCGTGCTGCCGGGTCAGGTCGTTGTCGATCCCGGTGATGTCCCGCTCCCCGAAGGCGGGGGAGGAGAGCTCCACCAGCTCGGGGTCCTTGGTGACGTCGATGGCGATCGGCGGCTGCTTCGGGTGGCGCAGCACCGAGGAGCGGTACGGGGCGTAGTCGCGGCGCGGGTGGTGCTCGACGGGCGCGCCGTCGGCGACCCGCCGGTCGTAGGCGGCGCGTTCGGCCGCGATCTCCGCGTCGATGTCGTGCTGGGTGAGAGTCATTGGGGGTTCCCGGGGGTGGCTAGCGGTCGAGGACCAGGGCGAGGCCCTGGCCGACGCCGATGCAGAGGGTGGCGATGCCGGTGCCGCTGCCCTTGCGGGCGAGCTGGTGGGCGACGGTGCCGGCGAGGCGGGCACCTGAGGCACCGAGGGGGTGGCCCAGCGCGATGGCTCCGCCCTGGGGGTTGAGGATCGCCGGGTCGAACTCGGGCCACTCGGCGACACAGCCCAGCACCTGGGCGGCGAACGCCTCGTTGAGTTCGAGGACGTCCAGGTCGGCGAAGGTCCGGCCGGCCCTGCGGAGGGCGCGGTCGACGGCTTCGACGGGGGCGAGCCCGAAGTAGTGCGGGTCGGTCGCCGAGACGCCGGTGGCGGCGATCCGGGCGAGCGGCTCGCGCCCGGTGGCCTTCAGGCCCTCGTCGTCCACGATCAGGAGCGCCGCGGCGCCGTCGTTGAGCGGTGAGGCGTTGCCGGCGGTGACGGTGCCGTCGGCGGTGCGGAAGGACGGCCTGAGCTTCGCCATCGCCTCCAGGGAGGCGTCCGGGCGTACGCACTCGTCGGCGGCGAACTCCACCAAATCACCCTTGCGCCGCGGTACCGGGACGGGTGCGAGCTCGGCGTCGAACAGCCCGGCGGACCGCGCGCGGGCGGCCTTGCGGTGGGAGGCGAGGGCGTACTCGTCCTGCCGCTCCCGCGAGATCCCGTGCTTGTCGGCGATCAGTTCCGCGCTCTCACCGAGGGGGACGGTCCACTGCGGGTCCATCCGCGGGTTGACCATCCGCCAGCCCAGGGTGGTCGAGTACAGCTCGGCGTGCCCGGCCGGGAAGGGACCCTCCGACTTGGGCAGCACGTACGGCGCCCGGGTCATCGACTCCACCCCGCCCGCGAGCACGATCGAGGCGTCCCCGACGGCGACGGCGCGCGCGGCCTGGATCACCGCCTCGAGCCCGGAGGCGCACAGGCGGTTCACGGTGACGCCGGGGACCGAGGTGGGCAGGCCGGCGAGCAGGGCGGCCATGCGGGCGACGTTGCGGTTCTCCTCGCCGGCGCCGTTGGCGTTGCCGAAGTACACGTCCTCGATCCGGGACGGTTCCAGGGCGGGCGTCCGGGCGAGGAGCTCACGGACCGCGTGCGCGGCCAGGTCGTCGGGGCGTACGCCCGCGAGGCCGCCGTTGTACCTGCCGAACGGGGTGCGCACCGCGTCGACGATGTAGACGTCCTTCACTTCATGCCCTCCGTGACGACGAGTTCGGCGCCGGTCCTGGCGACGACCTCGTCGACGCCCACGCCCGGCGCGGTCTCCACCAGGACCAGGCCGTCGCCGGTGACGTCGAGGACGCCGAGGTCGGTGATGACCCGGTTCACGCACGCCCGGCCCGTGAGCGGCAGCGCGCACCGCTCGAGGATCTTGGGCGAACCGTCCTTGGCGTTGTGGGTCATCACGACGATGACGGTCCGGGCGCCGTGCACGAGGTCCATCGCCCCGCCGATCCCCGTGATCATCTTGCCGGGGATCGCCCAGTTCGCCAGGTCCCCGGAGGCGGAGACCTGCATCGCGCCCAGCACGGCGACGTCGATGTGCCCGCCCCGGATCATGCCGAAGGACAGCGCCGAGTCGAAGAAGGAGGCGCCCGGCAGGACCGTGACGGTCTCCTTGCCGGCGTTGATCAGGTCGGGGTCCACCTCGGCCTCGGTGGGGTAGCGGCCGGTGCCCAGGATGCCGTTCTCGGACTCCAGGGTCACCTCCACGCCCTCGGGGAGGTGGTTCGGGATCAGCGTCGGCAGGCCGATGCCGAGGTTGACGTACTGTCCGTCCCGCAGCTCCCGGGCCGCCCGCGCGGCCATCTCCTCACGTGTCCAGGCCATCAGGAACTCACCGTCCGCCGCTCGATCCTCTTGTCCGCCGCCTGCTCCGCCGTCAGCGCGACGACCCGCTGCACGAAGATCCCCGGCAGGTGCACCGCGTCCGGGTCGATCTCGCCCGGCTCGACCAGTTCCTCCACCTCGGCGATCGTCACGCGGCCGGCCATGGCCGCCAGCGGGTTGAAGTTCCGCGACGACTTGTTGAACACCAGGTTCCCGTGCCGGTCGCCCTTCGCCGCCCGCACCAGCGCGAAGTCGGTGCGGATGCCGTGCTCCAGCACGTACTCCGACCCGTCGAACTCGCGGACCTCCTTGGGCGGCGAGGCCAGCGCGACCCCGCCGGAGCCGTCGTAGCGCCACGGCAGCCCGCCCTCGGCGACCTGGGTGCCGACCCCGGCCGGGGTGTAGAAGGCGGGGATCCCGGCCCCGCCGGCCCGCAGCCGCTCGGCCAGCGTGCCCTGCGGGATCATCTCCACCTCCAGCTCCCCGCCCAGGTACTGCCGCGCGAACTCCTTGTTGGCGCCTATGTAGGACCCGGTCACCCGCGCGATCCGCCCCGCGGCGAGCAGCACCGCCAGCCCGGACTCCATCGCCCCGCAGTTGTTGGAGACGACCGAGAGTCCGCCGGTCCCGCGTTCGTACAGCGCCTGGATCAGCACGTTCGGCACACCGCTCAGCCCGAAGCCGCCCACCGCGAGCGACGCGCCGTCCGGCACGTCGGCGACCGCCCCGGCGGCTGTGGCCACCACCTTGTCCATCCGAGAAGCCCCATCTCTTCCAAGCGCCCGGAACCGCGAATCGATCGCCAATTAGTCAGGGCACTGAGTATTTCAGCGAGGTTCCCCACACGCTGCCATCGGACCAGCCGGGCGTCAAGAGCTCACAAAGTACGAGGTAGATCGTCCGCTGCGTCTACGGACAGTTGTCGTCCGTCCGATGTATCGTCAGTGCACCAACAGAAGTGACCACAGGAGCGCACATGGCAGCGGTCGACCTGACCACCCATCCCGGGCACCTGGCCCGGCGGCTGCAGCAGGCGCACTACCTGCTGTGGAACACGATGGTCTCGGAGGAGATCACCTCGCCGCAGTTCGCCGTCCTCAACGCGCTGGTCGCCGAGCCGGGCCTGGACCAGCGCACGGCGGGGGAGCGGGTGGGCCTGGACCGCTCCACCATCGCCGAGGTGATCAGCCGGCTGGGCCGCCGCGGGCTGCTGGACAAGGTCCGCGACCCGCAGGACGGCCGCCGCTTCCTGCTGCGCCCGACCGACGAGGGTCTGCGCGCCCACCGCAAGCTGGCCGTGCGCACGGCCAGGATGAACCAGGTCTTCCTGGCTCCGCTCGCCGCCGAGGAGCAGGCCGTCTTCTTCGACCTCATCCGCCGGGTGGCGGACGCCGCCGAAGGCCTCCGCAACCCGGCCGAACCCGCGGTGACCCCGGGCTGAGTCAGGACTCCTTCGCCGCGTCGACGAACACCACCCACACCTGCCCCTCGGCGAAGTCCAGTGGCGCGCCGTCCTCACCGGTGAAGGACGTGCCGTCCGCGGCCCCGCCGCGCTTCCAGGTCGCGTCGTACGCGCGTCCGTCGCGCAGCACCTCGGCCCTGCCGGAGCCCACCGACTCCACGTAGGGCGAGTTGTTGCCGCGGAAGTCCCCGAAGGCGGACTCGCGCACCTTCACGTGCTGCACGACGACCGTCGCCGGTGCCAGGCGCCCGCCCTCGGCCGTCCGGGCCGGAGCGCCGTCCATGGCGACCAGCCAGCGGTCACGGCTCTCGGACCAGGCGAAGTCGAAGGAGGCCGACGGGTAGCGCACCGTGCGCGAGGACTCGGCCCGGCCACCGCCGGGAGCCTCGCCGTAGCGGAAACCCGTGGTCAGGGCGTCGGCGCCCGGGGGCTCGGGCAGCAGCCGGCGGGGGCGCAGGTACAGGTTGTGCGGGGCGGTGCGGTCCTCGTCGCGCACATAGGCGTCGGTCCCTTCCCCGGGCGGCTCCGCGTGCAGCGGCGCCTCGTCGATGAGCGGCAGCAGCTTGCCCTGCGCACCGGAGAAGGCCAGCGTCGGCCGGTCGAACTGGCGCAGCAGCTCCAGATCGGACTCGCGGGCGCTGCGCACCGGGCCGACCGACTCGGGCAGTTCCGTCGCGTAGACCGCCATCAGGCGGCTCAGCCCGGCCTCCACCGGTTCCACGTAGACCACGTCCGCGGCCGCCAGGCCCGACTGGGGCCGGGACGCGGGGACGTTGTCGACCTTCACGGCGAGCACCGGGGCCCGGCTCTTCGCGGTGTGCGACCGTTCCGCCTCCGGTGCCCTGCGGTCGTCCTCCGCCCCGGGCCCGGCCGTGCAGCCCGCTCCCAGCGAGAGGGCCAGCGCCGCCGTCAGCAGCGCGCCCCCACGCCGCCTGTTCTTCCTTTTTCGCATTCCGACCACCCGCCCGACCATCCCGTGTCAATGATTGTGTTCTTCTAGAAGCATTTAGCGCCATACCTGACCGAATCTGATACGGCGCGCGCTGCGCGGCACATGATCCGCTGTTCGGACGAAACGGCGGGCGGTTCGGGGGAGGGCGGCCGGGTACCCGGCCGCACGCAGGACCGACCCGCACCGGCGACGGAGGGAGCGCGAGGCGATGAAGGCAGTGACGTGGCAGGGCAAGCGGGACGTGCGGGTGGAGGAGGTGCCCGACCCCAGGATCCAGGAGCCCACGGACGCGGTCATCCGCGTCACCTCGACCGGCTTGTGCGGCTCCGACCTGCACCTGTACGAGGTGCTCACGCCGTTCATGACACCGGGAGACATCCTCGGCCACGAGCCCATGGGCATCGTGGAGGAGGTCGGCGCCGAGGTGACCGGCCTCAAGCCGGGCGACCGGGTCGTGGTGCCGTTCCAGATCGCGTGCGGGCACTGCTACATGTGCGGCACCGGTCTGCCGACCCAGTGCGAGACCACCCAGGTCACCGGCGAGGGCATGGGCGCCCAGCTGTTCGGCTACACGCGGCTGTACGGGGCGGTACCCGGCGGTCAGGCCGAGTACCTGCGGGTGCCGCAGGCCCAGTTCGGCCCGATCAAGGTGCCGGAGGGCCCGGCCGACGACCGCTTCGTCTACCTCTCCGACGTCCTGCCCACCGCGTGGCAGGCGGTCGAGTACGCCGGCGTCCCCCAGGGCGGCAGCGTCGCCGTGCTCGGCCTCGGCCCGATCGGCGACATGGCCTGCCGGGTCGCCCGCGCCAAGGGGGCCGAGCGGGTGTTCGGCGTGGACCTCGTGCCGGAGCGGCTGCGGCGCGCCCGTGAGCGGGGCGTCGAGACGTTCGACCTGCGGTCCTTCGACAGCGAGAAGGAACTCGTCGCCGCGATCCGGGACGAGACCGGAGGCCGCGGCCCGGACTCCGTGATCGACGCGGTCGGCACCGAGGCGCACGGGGGCGCCGCCGCCAAGCTGGTCCAGCAGGCCGCCGCGGTGATGCCCCGGGCCGTCGGCGGCAAGCTGGCGGAGCGTTTCAGCGTCGACCGGCTCGCCGCCCTCTACACCGCCATCGACCTGGTGCGGCGCGGCGGAACGATCTCGCTCTCCGGCGTGTACGGCGGCATGGCCGACCCGATGCCCATGCTCACCCTGTTCGACAAGCAGATCCAGATGCGGATGGGACAGGCCAACGTGCGTCGCTGGAGCGACGAGATCATCCCCTACCTGACGGACGAGGACCCGCTCGGCGTCGACGACTTCGCCACCCACCGGGTGCCGCTGACGGACGCGCCGCACGCGTACGAGATGTTCCAGAAGAAGCAGGACGGCGCGGTCAAGGTCCTGATGAAGCCGTGACGCCCGGCGGACCGTGACGCCCGGCGGAGGAGCCCCTCAAGGGCCGCCGAGGATCTCCGCGAGGTCGTAGCGGACCGGCTCCTCCAGCTGGGCGTAGGTGCAGCTGGAGGGTGTCCGGTCCGGGCGCCAGCGCCGGAAGCGGGCCGTATGACGGAAGCGCGCCCCGTTCTCCATGTGGTCGTACGCCACCTCCACGACCCGCTCCGGCCGCAGCGGCACCCAGGAGAGGTCCTTCTTGCCCGACCAGCGGCTGGGAGCGCCGGGCAGCCGGGCCGACTCGTGCGCCGACTCCTCGGCCCAGGCCGCCCACGGATGACCCCGCACGTCGTCCATGCGCAAGGGCTCCAGCTCCTCCACCAGCTCGGCACGCCGCTTCATGGTGAAGGCGGCGCTCACCCCCACGTGCTGGAGGGCGCCCTCGCCGTCGTAGAGGCCGAGCAGCAGCGAGCCGACCACGGGACCGCTCTTGTGGAGGCGGTAACCGGCGACGACCACGTCCGCCGTACGCTCGTGCTTGATCTTGTACATGGCCCGCTCGTCCTGGCGGTAGCGCAGGTCGAGCGGCTTGGCCACGACACCGTCGAGCCCCGCCCCCTCGTACTGCTCGAACCACTGCCGGGCCACCTCGATGTCGTCCGTCGCCGGCGCCACGTGCACGGGCGGCGTGACCCCGGACAGCGCCCGGACCAGCCGCGCCCGCCGGTCGGTGAGCCCCACTTCGATCAGTGACTCGTCGTCCAGTGCCAGCAGGTCGAAGACCACCAGCGAGGCCGGCGTCCGCTCGGCGAGCATCCGCACCCGGGAGTCGGCCGGATGGATCCGCTCGGTGAGCGCGTCGAAGTCCAGGTGCCCCTCCCGTGCGATCACGATCTCCCCGTCCACCACGCACCGCTGGGGCAAACGCTCCCGCACCGCCTCCACCAGCTCCGGGAAGTACCTGGTCAGCGGCTTGCCCGTGCGGCTGCCGAACTCGACCTCGGCGCCGTCGCGGAACACGATCGACCGGAACCCGTCCCACTTGGCCTCGTAGTGCATGTCCGGCGGGATCTTCGCCACGGACTTGGCGAGCATCGGCTTCACGGGCGGCATGACGGGCAGATCCATGGTCCGACTGTAGGAGCGGCCACCGGTCCCCGCCTGCCAGGGCCGTACGGGCCCGGCGGCGCGGCGCCCGTACGGCCCGCCGCCTGATGTGCGAGGTCCCCGCGGTGCGCCTACCGTGGCTCGCATGGCGGAAGCGGTGGAACTGGAAGCGGGCGGACGGACCGTGCGGCTGTCCAGCCCGGGCAAGGTCTTCTTCCCGGAGCACGGCTACACCAAGCTCGACGTGGCCCGGTACTACCAGTCCGTCGCCCCCGGCATCCTGCGCGCCCTGCGCGACCGGCCCACCACCCTCCAGCGCTACCCGGACGGCATCACCGGCGAGTGGTTCTACCAGAAGCGCGCGCCCAAGGGCATGCCCGACTGGATCCCGACGGCGCACATCACCTTCCCCAGCGGACGCAGCGCCGACGAGATGTGCCCCACCGAGGAGGCCGCGGCGCTGTGGGCCGCCCAGTACGGCACCCTCACCTTCCACCCCTGGCCGGTGCGCCGCGACGACGTCGACCATCCCGACGAACTGCGCATCGACCTCGATCCGCAGCCCGGCACCGACTACGACGACGCCGCCCGCGCCGCCCACGAACTGCGGTCGGTGCTGGAGGAGTTCGGCGGGCTGCGAGGCTGGCCCAAGACCTCCGGCGGACGCGGCATCCACGTCTTCGTGCCGATCGAGCCGCGCTGGACCTTCACCCAGGTGCGGCGCGCCGCGATCGCCGTGGGACGCGAGATGGAACGGCGGATGCCGGACCGGGTGACCATCAAGTGGTGGAAGGAGGAGCGCGGCGAGCGCATCTTCATCGACTACAACCAGACCGCCCGGGACCGCACCATCGCCTCCGCCTACTCCGTGCGCCCCCGCCCGAACGCCCCGGTCTCCGCCCCGCTGACCTGGGACGAGGTGGGCGTCGCACACCCACAGGACTTCGACATCACGACCATGCCCGCGCGCTTCGCCGAACTCGGCGACGTGCACGCGGGCATGGACGATCAGGCGTTCTCCCTCGACGCCCTGCTGGAACTGGCGACGAAGGACGAGCACGACCACGGGCTCGGTGATCTGCCGTACCCGCCCGAGTATCCGAAGATGCCGGGGGAACCCAGCCGGGTACAGCCGAGCCGGGCGAGGAAGCCGCGGCCGCAGGGGACGTGAGCTACAGCTCCTTGATCCTCACGTCCCGGTAGGAGACCACGTCGGTCGTGCCGTGGACCTGGAGCCCGATGTAGCCGGAGGAGAACCGCCGCCCGTCCGTGCCCGGGTCGTCCGAGCGCGGCGGGGTGAAGTCCTGGCCGCCGATGTTGTCGAACTCGTTGATCAGCACGCCGTTGCGGTAGATGGAGTAGTGCTGGTCGACCACACGGATCTCGTAGTCGTTCCAGGTGCCCTTCTCCGTCACCCCCGCCCCGGCGAGACCCACCCGGTCGAAACCGTAGACCGAGCCGGTCTTGTACATGTCGCCGCTCGGGCTGTCGAACTCCTGGATCTCGTGCCCGTACTTGATGGCGACCCACTCCGGCCGGGACTCCTCCGGGTGGTCGTGGACCTGCGGGAAGCGCACGAACACACCGGAGTTGGCGTTGCCGGTGCCCGGCGCGTCGTCACGCCACTGGAGCTTCAGCGAGAAGTCGCCGTACGTGCGCTCCGGGAACCACAGCATGCCCATGCCCGGCGTGGTGGTGCCGGACGTGATCGACCCGTCCCCGTTGGGCGCGAACGAACCGCCGCCGACCTGCTCCCACTTGGCCAGCGACGCCTCGGTGCCGTCCATGATCGTGCGGTAGCCCTCGGTCTGGCCGGGCGTGCCGATCCCCGACTGCCGGGCGGCCTGGTTGACCGCCCGGTACTCCCGCCGGTCGACGACACCCTCGTCCAGGAGCGCGTCCATGACCTCGCGCACGTGCTTGAGGAACAGCGCCTGGGACGACCACTCCTTCTCGTCCTCGATCATCTCGTTGATCCGGCACCGGTTGTCCGTGACCCGGTTCGGCACACCGGTGTCGACCGAGCCGACGATCACCGTCTGCCGCTCGTCGTACTCCGGGCAGGGCGGCGCCGGCACTCCGCCGGAGACGACCGTGAAGCTCACGGTCACCGGCTCGGAGGTGTTGCCGGCCTTGTCGCTCGCCCGGTACGCGACGGTGTGCCGGCCCACGCGGTCGACGACCACGGGAGCGCCGTAGGCGAGGTAGGGCCCGGCGTCGAGCGAGTACTCCACGCCGGCCACGCCCGAGCCGCCCTCGTCCGTGGCGTTGACGGTCACCTTCGCACTGCCGACGTACGCGCCGTCGGAGTTCTTGGTGCCGTCCACGGTCGCGCCGGTCACCGGCGGGACGGTGTCCTGCGGGGGAGCGGCGACGACGGTGAAGGCGACGCTCTTCTCCGCCGCGGCGTTGCCCGCCTTGTCGGTGGCGCGGTAGCGCACGGTGTGCTCACCGACCTCGTGGACCATGACGGGCGCCGTGTACGCCTGCCAGGCGCCGTCACCGACGGCGTACTCGATGGTGTTGACGCCGGAGCCCGTGTCGGAGGCGGTGACGGTCACCGTCGCCATGTCGATGTAGGCGCCGTCCGGGTTCTTCTCACCGCTGACCGTCGCCGAGGTCTCCGGCGCGGTCGTGTCGTCGGTGTCCGGGGCGGCCACGGTGAACGTGACGTTCTTCTCCTCGGCGGCGTTGCCCGCCTTGTCGAAGGCCCGGTAGCGCACCGTGTGCTCGCCGACCTGGTCGACGACGACCGGCGTGGTGTACGGCTGCCAGGCGCCGTCCGCGCCGATCGCGTACTCGATCCGCTCGACGCCGGAACCGCCCTCGTCGGTGGCGGCGAGCGTCACGGTCGCGGAGCCCACGTAGGCGCCGTCGGCGTTCTGCGTGCCGCCGACCTCGGCCGAGGTCGCGGGCGCGGTGGTGTCCTCGCCGCCGCCCTCGGTCACCACGAGCACGCCCTGCATCTGCCCGTGGCCGGGGATCGTGCAGTGGTACATGTACCGGCCGGGAGTCAGGGTGACCTCGGCGGTGTGCTTGCCGCCCTGGTCGTCGCCCGGGTTGGCCAGGATGTTCAGCTGGACGTCCTGGTTGTACTCGGGATCGCTGGTCATGAACGTCAGCGTGTGCGGCATGCCGGTGGTGTTGCCGGTCGCCTCGCTGTTCTCGAAGACGATGGTGGCCGGGCCGGCCACCGCCGTCTCGGGAGCCGACGTGTACTTGGTGATGTCGTCGCCGGCCGTCCAGGTCAGGACCTGGTCGGCGGCCTCGGCCGCCGCCCTGGGCTGTCCGGACGCGGACGTCACCTGCAGACCGAGCATCATCAGCAGGCCGGCCAGCAGGGCCGCCCACATTCTTCGTCCGCGTATCACCGGGACCCCCTCGCCAGCTGTCCGGCGGCCGGCGTCGGCCCGCCGCCCTTGTAGGTGACCCGCCACAGGGCGGACCTGGAGTCCGAGGTGAAGAAGCCGCGGCCGTAGTCGAGGACGTACAGCGCGCCGTCCGGGCCGAACTTCCAGCCCATCAGGTTCTTGATGCCGTCGTTCCCGATCGGCACGATCTTCTTCAGTGACTCCGAGTGCACCGGCAGACCGCCGTCGCCCTGGGTCTTCGGGTCCATCAGCACCGCGTTGCGCGGCTGGTCGGAGTCGTAGAAGTCCCCGACGAACCACTTGCCGTCCCAGTACGCGGGCCACTTGGTCTCACTCGTGCTGTCCGCGTCGAAGCGGTAGAGCGGACCGTTCATCGCGGCCTGCCCGCCGCCCTTGAGCCAGGGCAGCCGGTACGTGGCCTCGTCCTGCTTGTACGACGGGACCCCGTTCGCGTCGCGCGGGAAGTCGGGGCCGCCGCCCTGCGGCGAGTACCAGATGTTGTTGCCGGTCACCGGCGGCAGGTTGACCAGTCCGTCGTTGTTCGGCGACTCGTTCTTCGGGGCGTCGCAGTCGTACCAGCCCAGCGGCTTGGACGGGTCCGGCAGGTTCCGGTCCCGGTAGGGCTGCTTGTTGCCCATGCAGTACGGCCAGCCGCGGTTGCTCGCCTTGGTGATCGTGGCGAACGTGTCGTACTTGGCCGGGCCCCAGGTCGGCGACGGGGCGCCGGCGTCCGGACCGACCCAGCCCGCGTACAGGGTGTCGGTGGCCTTGTCGACGGAGATGCGCGCCGGGTTGCGCACGCCCATCACGTAGATCTCCCCGCGCGTCTTGCCACCGCCCTCGGCGGTCTCCTTCCCGGTGAAGAGGTTGCCCTCGGGGAGCGTGTAGGTCCCGTCCGGCTCCGGGTGGATGCGCAGGATCTTGCCGTTGAGGTTGTTGGTGTTGCCGGCGGTGCGGCGCGCGTCGGCGAACGAGACGCCCTTGAAGTTGGGCTGCGGGTTGTTGCCCGAGTAACCGTCGCTGAAGCCGCTGGAGTTGTTGTCACCGGTCGCGATGTACAGGTTGCCCTTGGAGTCCCAGGCCATCCCGCCGCCCGCGTGGCAGCAGCTGTGGATCTGCACCGGCCACTTCAGCAGCACCTTCTCGCTGCCCAGGTCCAGCTTGTTCGTCGCCCGGTCGAGCGTGAAGCGGGAGACCCGCCGCTCGGCCATGTGGGTGTCGCGGTTGATCTCGGAGTGCGGCGTGTAGTGCAGGTACACCCAGCCGTTCTCCGTGAACCGCGGGTCCAGCTCGATGCCGAGCAGGCCCTCCTCGACCTTGACCAGTTCGTCGCCGCCGCCCTTGTTGCCGAAGACGGTGAGCGCGCCGGCGAGGGTGACCTTCTTGGTCTTCGGGTCCCAGACGTGGACCTCGCCCGTGCCCTTGCCGATGTCGGGGTTGTTCCAGTCGGTGATCACGGGCTTGGAGGCGTCCGCGCCGCCGCGTCCGATGTAGAACACGCGGCCGTCGGGCGCGGTGACCAGGCCGTGCGGTTCGCCGATCTGGTCGTTCTGGCCGGGCTGGTTGGCCTGGGTGAGCCGCTCGGCCTGGTAGTTGCCGGTGATGGTGGCCTTGCAGTCGGCCTGCGCCAGCCGGGTCGTCCACATCAGCGCGCCGCGCAGATGGGCGCGGAAGTCGGTCTCGTCGTACGACGACACCGTGCCGCCCATGCCCGTGTAGAAGGACCGGCCGCCGTCGTAGTCACGGCACCAGCTGACCGGGTGGTCCCAGCCGTTGGCGCCGGTGCCCGGCTGGTACGTCGACTCGCGCACCCGGGCGACCGTGTGGACGTCGCCGGACGGGTTCTTCACCCAGTTCAGCCACGCGTCGGGCCGCTTCCACTGCACCGGCAGGTCCTTGGTGGCCGGATGGCGCCGGTCACCGACCTCGACGGTGGCCCGCTGGACCTTCGTCGGGCTCGAGGCTGCCGGGCGGGCGCCCACCAGACCGGTGAACCAGTCCGAGTACGGCTCCGCGCGCGCCGCGTCGTGGACGCCGACGAACCCGCCGCCGGCCTCCATGTACGCCTCCAGCCCGGCCTCCTGCGAGGGATCGAGGACGTCACCGCCGCCGGTCAGGAAGACGACCGCGTTGAAGCGGCCGAGCTTCTTCTCGTTGGTGAAGACGGAGGCGTTGTCGGTCGCCTCGACCGTGAAACGCTCGTTCTCCGGGCCGGACAGTCCGATCCGCTCGATGGCGGCGATTGCGGCGTTGACGACCGGAGACTCGTCCCCGGCCGCGGCCGACCCGTAGAAGATCAGCACCCGTACGTTCGCGCCGCCCGGCGGCGACTTGATCGACATCGTTGTCAGGGACGGATCCGGCGCCGGACGTGCACTTGCTGTGGGACCGGACAACAGTCCCGCGGCGACGAAACCGGCGGTCGCGAACGCCGCCCAGCCTCTTCTTCTCGCGCTCAACCCTCTCAAGGGCATGGGCACCTCCTCGGTCACGGCAGCAGCGCCAAGGAAGCTAGACCTCTTTGCGCGGTTCGCCAATAGGTATGACCGGGATGGAACCAACTTTGTCCTGAGTGTGGATAAACGCGGTCGCAGCCGGTACCGTCCCACAGGTTCATCACAGCCAATCACGGCTGCGTCTGCGCAAACACCGGATCAGCGTGGGGAGTTCGGCATGGACAGGCGAGGCTTCAACCGACGGGTACTGCTGGGCGGCGCGGCCGTCGCGACATCGTTGTCCATCGCTCCGGAGACCGCCGGCGCCGCCGGTGCGGCGACGGGCGTCACCGCCAGGACGGCACCGGCCGGGGGCGCGGTGAAACACATCAGGATGTACGCCGAGAAGCTGCCCGACGGTCAGATGGGCTACGGCCTCGAGAAGGGCAAGGCGTCCATCCCCGGCCCGCTGATCGAGCTCAACGAGGGCGACACGCTGCACATCGAGTTCACGAACACGATGGACGTGCGGGCGAGCCTGCACGTCCACGGCCTGGACTACGAGATCTCCAGCGACGGCACCGCCGCGAACAAGAGCGACGTCGAGCCCGGCGGCACCCGCACCTACACCTGGCGCACCCACAAGCCCGGCCGCCGCGACGACGGCACCTGGCGGGCGGGGAGCGCGGGTTACTGGCACTACCACGACCACGTCGTCGGCACGGAACACGGCACCGGCGGCATCCGCAAGGGCCTGTACGGGCCGGTGATCGTGCGCCGCAAGGGCGACGTACTGCCGGACGCGACCCACACGATCGTCTTCAACGACATGCTCATCAACAACCAGAAGCCCCACACGGGCCCCAACTTCGAGGCCACCGTGGGCGACCGCGTCGAGATCGTGATGATCACGCACGGCGAGTACTACCACACCTTCCACATGCACGGTCACCGCTGGGCCGACAACCGCACCGGCATGCTCACCGGGCCCGACGACCCCAGCCAGGTCATCGACAACAAGATCACCGGCCCGGCGGACTCCTTCGGCTTCCAGATCATCGCGGGGGAGGGGGTGGGTGCCGGGGCGTGGATGTACCACTGCCATGTGCAGAGCCACTCCGACATGGGCATGGTGGGACTGTTCCTGGTGAAGAAGACGGACGGCACGATCCCCGGCTACGACCCGCACGAGCACCCGCACGGGCAGTCGGAGGACGCCGCGAGCGGGGCGAAGAGCGCCCCGGAGAAGAGCGGAGCGGCCTCCGCGGACGCGCACGCCCACCACCACTGAGGAGCGCCGAGAGCGCTCTCACCCCCTCGCGGGGCTGCCGCTATCCTGGCGGCAGCCGCCCGACGAGGAGCCCCGAAGTGAGCGAGACAGCGCCGCGTCCCACCCTGGAGGCCGTGGCCGAACACGCCGGGGTCTCGCGGGCCACCGTGTCCCGGGTGGTCAACGGGGCGCAGGGAGTGCGGGACGCGCTGGCCGAGCGGGTCCGGCGCGCGGTGGAGGAACTCGGCTACGTGCCCAACCAGGCCGCCCGCAGCCTGGTCACCAGACGCCACGACGCCGTCGCCGTGGTCGCCGCCGAGCCGGAGTCCCGGGTCTTCGCCGACCCCTACTTCGCCCAGCAACTGCGCGGCATCAGCAAGGAACTGACGGCCCACGACAACCAGCTCGTCCTGCTGCTCACCGAGGGCCGCGAGGACCACGCCCGGGTCGGGCGCTATCTGGCCGGCGGCCATGTCGACGGGGCTCTCGTCTTCTCCCTGCACCTCGACGACCCGCTGCCCGGCCTGGTCCGCAAAGCCGGCGTCCCGACCGTGTTCGGCGGCCGGCCCGGCTGGGACGACGGCCGGGACGACGCGGTGTACGTGGACAGCGACAACCGCGGAGGCGCCCGCGAGGCGGTCCGGCACCTGGCCGGCCTCGGCCGCGATCGCATCGCGCACATCACCGGCCCGCTCGACCAGACCTCCGCGGCCGACCGGCTCGCCGGCTTCCGTGACGTCCGGGCGGACGTCGGCCCGGACCTGGTCGCCCGCGGTGACTTCACCGCGGGCGGCGGGGAGCGCGCGATGCGGGAGCTGCTCGACCGGTGCCCCGACCTGGACGCCGTGTTCGCGGCCAACGACCTCACCGCGGCGGGCGCCCTGCGGGTGCTGCGGGAGCGCGGCCGGAGGGTGCCGGACGACGTGGCCGTGGTCGGCTTCGACGACATGCTGCCCGTCGCCGAGCAGACCGACCCGCCGTTGACGACGGTCCGCCAGGACATCGAGGAGATGGGGCGGCTGATGGCCCGTCTGCTGCTGCGCGGCCTGGACCGCGGCGCCGTGGCCGGCGACGGGGGAGCGATCGTGGCCGACACGTCGGCGGGAGTCGTCCTGCCGACCACGCTGGTCCGCCGCGCGACCGCGTGAGGCGGTGACCCGGGGTCCGAGGCCCGTCCCGGCTGACCGCCGGCCGCGCCGAGGACACCCCCTCCCGGCGCGTCCTCGCGGGGCGGGGCGGTCCGCCCCGGTCGCCTGCGCGGCGTGGGGCGCTTTCTTCCCGCCGAGCCGAGGACGCTCCCTCCCGGCGCGTCCTCGCGGGCCCGGGCGGTCCGCCCCGGTCGCCTGCGCGGCGTGGGGCGCCCTCTTCCTGCCGAGCCGCCGCGCGCTCTCCTCTCCCGGCCGGCCAGGTCCGAGCCCCGGCTTCAGGCCGGGCCTGTCGGCGAGGTCCGGTACCGGCCTCCGGCCGGCCCTGCCCGCGAGGTCCCGCCCCCGCCCGCCGGGCGGTCGACGGGACCGGCGGAACGGTCTAGAGCTCCCGCGGCGATGGTCTGAGGACCGCGAAGCGGGCGCCGTACGGGTCGGCGAGCCGGGCGAGGCGCCCGACGCCCTCGATGTCCGCGGCCGGCATTCGTACCGAGCCGCCCAGCCGCCCGGCCCGGTCGACCGCGGCGTCCGTGTCGTCCACCGCGAAGTACGGCAGCCAGTGCGGCTCCGACTCCACCGGGTCTCCGGCGAGCGGAACCACACCGCCGAACATGCTCTCCTCGCCCTCCCCGGCCGGGTTCACGCACGTGTACGTGCCCGCGCCGGGGAAGCGTACGGCGGAGGTCTCCAGCCCCAGCACCGCGTGGTAGTACGCGGCGGCGGCGGCGACGTCCGCCGTGTACAGCTCGACCCAGCACAGCGCGCCGCTGTCGCCGGCCACGCCGAGGCCGCCCAGCCGTCCCGGCTGCAAGAGGCCGAACCGCGCTCCGGTCCGGTCGGTGAGGATCGCCGCGGTGCCCTGCCCCGGCGCGTCCGCCGGCCGCACGAGCACACCGCCGCGGGCCCGCTCCGAGGCCTCGGCGGTGGCCGCAGCGTCATGGGTCTGGAAGTACACCGTCCAGGACGGCGGGCCCTGCTCCGGCGCCGTCCGCCTGGCGCCCGCCACGGACCGGCCGTCCAGCTCGAAGAAGCCGTACCCCCCGGCCTCGGGGCCCGCCGGCCGGAACCGCCAGCCGAAGAGGCCACCGTAGAAGGACGTGGCGCCGTCCACGTCGGAGGTGCCGACCTCGATCCAGTTCGGGGCGCCGGTGACGTAACGGGTGGTGAGCATCATCGCCCTCCTCGGAAGGGGCCCGTTGCCTGCTCTGCCGAGTCTTGCACCGACCACCGACAGCCGCTCCCGCGCGCCGCCGTGCGCCTCGGTCCGGGGCGGGGGACCATCGGGTCGGCCGGGGGCACGGCCGCGCGGCGTTGATCGGGCGTTGATCGAACGTTTTTCGCCGCACGGCACGCTCTGAGCATGCACATCGAGACGATCGCGACGCCCGACGACCTCGCCTGGCAGCAGGAGGCGTTGTGCGCACAGACCGGGGGCGACTTCTTCTTCCCCGAGCCCGGCAGCTCCGTCCGTGACGCCAAGCGGATCTGCGCCCTCTGCCCGATCCGCTCGGCCTGCCTGGAGTACGCGCTCAGCAACGACGAGCGCTTCGGCGTCTGGGGCGGGCTGTCGGAGAAGGAACGGCTGGTGCTGCGCCGCACCACGTACTGAGCCCCGCCCGCCCGCGCCGTCACGGCGGGGCGGGCGGGGCCGGTCGGACAGGTCAGCCCGCCGCCCGGGCCGCCATCCGCGCCTTGCGCGCCGCGAGCTTCTCGTCGAACTTGGCGGCCTCCGCGTCCAGACCGCCCATGTAGAGCCCCAGTTCCTCCTGGGCCTGCAGGCCCTCGGGGCCCAGGCCGTCGATCTCCATGATCTTCAGGAAGCGCAGCACCGGCTGGATCACGTCGTCGTGGTGGATGCGCAGGTTGTAGACCTCGCCGATCGCCATCTGCGCGGCGGCCCGCTCGAAGCCGGGCATGCCGTGACCGGGCATCCGGAAGTTGACGACCACGTCCCGCACCGCCTGCATCGTCAGGTCGGGCGCGAGCTCGAAGGCGGCCTTGAGCAGGTTCCGGTAGAAGACCATGTGCAGGTTCTCGTCGGTCGCGATGCGGGCCAGCATGCGGTCGCAGACCGGGTCGCCGGACTGGTGGCCCGTGTTGCGGTGCGAGATGCGGGTGGCGAGCTCCTGGAAGGCGACGTAGGCCACCGAGTGCAGCATGGAGTGCCGGTTGTCCGACTCGAAGCCCTCGCTCATGTGGGCCATCCGGAACTGCTCCAGCTGGTCCGGGTCGACCGCGCGCGAGGCGAGCAGGTAGTCGCGCATCACGATGCCGTGGCGGCCCTCCTCGGCGGTCCAGCGGTGCACCCAGGTGCCCCAGGCGCCGTCGCGGCCGAAGAGGCTGGCGATCTCGTGGTGGTAGCTGGGGAGGTTGTCCTCGGTCAGCAGGTTGACCACCAGGGCGATCCGGCCGATCTCGGTGACCTTGGACTGGCCCTTCTCCCAGGCCTCGCCGTCCTCGAAGAAGCCGGGGAAGTTGCGGCCGTCGCTCCAGGGCACGTACTCGTGCGGCATCCAGTCCTTGGTGACCTTCAGGTGCCGGTTCAGTTCGGTCTCGACCACTTCCTCCAGCGCGTACAGCAGCCGGGCGTCGGTCCATTCGGCGGAACTGTTGAGGTGCGGGGAGACGATCGTCACAGAGAACTCCAGGGGACGTGCGACTAAGCGGAATGCAGCCGGCGAGCGGTGCCGGGGAACTTACGGGATCGTAGGCTACGAAACCGTAGGTTACGAGACCGTAGGTTAAATGCACTGTAAAGGCCCCTGATCAGCCCCGTCCATCGGGGTGCGGCCCGACCGCGAGACACGCAGGTCCCAGGGCCGAACGGGTGACGCGCGCGGGGCTCGGCCGTACAGCTCCCGCAGCCGAACCGAGAGACAGGTCACACACCCTCCAGCTTCTCTGCTTCTCGAACTCGCCGATGTCGACCACGACCGGCTCGTGGCCGAGGTCGGCGAGCGGTTCCGCCGTCTCGAGGTGGGTCACCAGCCCGTCGGCGAGTCGGGGGCTGGGTCGGCGGACGAGGGCCTTCTTGCTGTACACGAGGGACCTTTCGCGTCGGCGCCGGCTGTCCCGGCGCCCGAGTCGGGGCGCCGGTCGGCCATCATGTAGCCCTCGCGCGCGGGGACGAACCCCCCCGTCATCCCCTCGTGGCCCTCCTGAGATGCTCCGCCGTGCTCGACCCGCGGGCGGCGAGCAGCTCGCGCGGGGTGCCCTCGAAGAGCACCTGGCCGCCGTCCCGGCCCCCGCCCGGGCCGAGGTCGATCACCCGGTCGGCGTGTGCCACCACGTCGAGGTCGTGCTCGACGACCACGACCGTGTTGCCGCTGTCGACCAGCCGGTCCAGCAGCGCGAGCAGTCCCTCGACGTCCGACATGTGCAGGCCGGCGGTCGGCTCGTCCAGCACGTACACGGCGCCGGTGCGGTGCAGCCGGGTGGCCAGCTTGATCCGCTGGCGCTCGCCGCCGGAGAGGGTGGACAGCGGCTGTCCCAGTGTGAGGTAGGTGAGGCCGACGTCCCGCAGGGCGTGCAGCCGCCGCCGTACGCCCGGGTCGGTGAAGAAGTCCAGGGCCCGGTCGGCGGTCATCGCCAGCACGTCGGCGACGGAGTGGCCGTCGATGGTCAGCCGCAGCACCTCCTCCCGGAAGCGCCGGCCCCCGCAGTCGTGGCAGGTCGTCGTCACCGGGTCCATGAAGGCGAGGTCGGTGTGGATGACCCCGCGTCCCTCGCAGGTGCCGCACGCCCCGGCCGAGTTGAAGCTGAAGAACCCCGGCTCGGCGCCCGTCTCCCGCGCGAAGATCCTCCGCACCGTGTCCATGACCCCGAGGTACGTCGCCGGGGTCGACCGCGCGGAGATGCCGATGGGGGACTGGTCGACGACCACCGCGTCCGGGTGCGCGGCGGTCAGCTCGGCGACCAGCGTGCTCTTGCCCGACCCGGCGACCCCGGTGACCACGGTGAGCACCCCGGTCGGGAAGGCCACCGTCACGTCCCGCAGGTTGTGCCGGTCGGCGCCCTTCACCCACAGCTCCCCGGTCGCCGTCCGCGAGGCCTCCTTCACGGTGGCGCGGCGTCCGAGGAAGCGTCCCGTGAGCGTGTCCGCCGCGGCCAGCTCCTCGGGCGTCCCCTCGAACACCACCCGGCCGCCGTCGGCACCGGCCCGCGGGCCCATGTCGACGACGTGGTCCGCCAGCGCGATGACGTCCGGGTCGTGCTCGACCACCAGCACGGTGTTGCCCTTGTCGCGCAGCCGCAGCAGCAGGTCGCCGAGGCGGCCGACGTCGCGCGGGTGCAGTCCGACGCTGGGCTCGTCGAAGACGTACGTCATCCCGGTCAGGCTGGAGCCGAGGTGCCGCACGGTCTTCAGCCGCTGTCCCTCGCCACCGGAGAGGGTGGAGGTCTCCCGGTCGAGGGACAGGTAGCCGAGACCGATCGCCTCGACGCGCTCCAGCGCGGTGACGGCGGCCGCGGCGACCGGCCGGGCCACCGGGTCGTCGATCTCGCCGAGCACGGCGATCAGGTCGGTGACCTGCATACGGCAGAAGTCGGCGAGGGAGC
Source organism: Streptomyces ambofaciens ATCC 23877 (assembly GCF_001267885.1). Taxonomy (NCBI): domain Bacteria; kingdom Bacillati; phylum Actinomycetota; class Actinomycetes; order Kitasatosporales; family Streptomycetaceae; genus Streptomyces; species Streptomyces ambofaciens. The sequence continues at coordinate 6,869,093 of NZ_CP012382.1, forward strand.
GACCGCCGATGCGGGAGGCGAGCGCCGCCGCGTTCAGCCGGGCGCCGCCGCAGTCCGGGCAGCGGCCCTCGACCAGGAACCCCCGCACCAGGTCCCGGGTCTTCTCGCTCATCGCCGACAGGTCCCGCTTGAGGTACAGGCGCTCGAACCGGTCGGCGAGCCCCTCGTACTCGGTGGTCCACGTGCCGCCCGAGCCGTTGACGGTGACCTTGCTGCCGGGCCGCCCGCGCATCAGGAACGCCCGCTCGGCCTCCGTCAGGTCGCCGACCGGCTTGTCCGGATCGAGCTCGGTGGTGTTGGTGTACGCCTGTCCCTGCCAGGTCCCCGCGGCGAACGGCGGGAAGCGCACCGCCCCGCCGGCCAGCGACCTGGTGGGGTCGAGGATGCGGTCCCAGTCGGGCTGCACCCTGCGGCCCAGGCCGTCGCATCCGGGGCACATGCCCGACGGGTCGTTGAACGAGTAGGCCGTGGCGGGCCCGGCGCTCGGGGTGCCGTGCCGGGAGAACAGCACCCGCAGCACCGAGTGGATGTCGGTCATCGTGCCGACCGTGGACCGGGAGTGGCCGCCGATCGGCCGCTGGTCGACGACGATGGCCGGGGTGAGGTCCTCCAGGGCGTCCGCGTGCGGGCGCTCGTACTTGGGCAGCCGGTTGCGCACGAACCAGGTGAACGTCTCGTTCAGCTGGCGCTGCGACTCGACCGCGATCGTGTCGAACACGACCGAGGACTTCCCCGACCCCGAAACGCCGGTGAACACGGTCAGCCGGACCTTCGGGATGCGGAGGGTGACGTCCTGGAGGTTGTTCTCCCTGGCTCCGGTAAGGGTGATGAACTCGCTCATGCGAGCGACGCTAGGTGGGATACCCGACAGCTTCTGTCTTGATTTCCTTCAGTTCTCCCTCCTCCATCAGCAGCCGGCGGGTGATGCCGATCGAGTCCAGGAACGGCAGGTCGTGGCTGGCCACGATCAACGCCCCCTCGTACGACTCCAGCGCGCTGGTGAGCTGCCGGACGCTCGCCATGTCCAGGTTGTTCGTCGGCTCGTCCAGCATCAGCAGCTGCGGCGCGGGTTCGGCCAGCATCAGCGCCGCCAGCGTCGCCCGGAAGAGTTCCCCGCCCGACAGCGTCCCCGCCCGCTGGTCGGCCCGGCCGCCCCGGAAGAGGAAGCGGGCCAGCCGCGCCCGGACCCGGTTGTCGGTGGCGCCCGGCGCGAACCGGGCCACGTTCTCGGCGACGCTCAGCTCGCCGTCGAGCACGTCCAGGCGCTGCGGCAGGAACCGCAGCGGGACGTGGACCGTCGCCTCGCCCGACACCGGCTCCAGCTCCCCGGCGATCGTGCGCAGCAGCGTCGTCTTGCCCGCGCCGTTGCGCCCGGTCAGCGCGATCCGCTCGGGGCCGTGCAGATCGAAGCCGCCCTTCACCCGCCTGCCATACGCGAGTTCCAGCTCGCGCACGGTGAGCACCGACCGGCCCGCCGGCACGGCCGTGTACGGCAGGTCGACACGGATCTCGTCGTCGTCCCGCACCGCCTCCACCGCTTCGTCGAGCCGCTCCCTGGCCTCGGTGAGCTTCTCCTCGTGCAGGAGGCGGTACTTGCCCGCGGACTCCTGCGCGGAGCGCTTGCGCAGCCGCATCACCGCGCGGGGTTCGCGCTTGTTGTCGTACATCTTCTGGCCGTACCGCCTGCGCCGGGCGAGGGTCACATGGGCGTCGGTCAGCTCGCGTTTCTGCTTGCGCAGGTCCGACTCGGCGACCCGCACCATCCGCTCGGCCGCCTCCTGCTCGACGGCCAGCGCCTCCTCGTACGCCGAGAAACGGCCGCCGTACCAGGTGATCGCGCCGGAGCGCAGGTCGGCGATCTGGTCGACGAGTTCGAGCAGCTCCCGGTCGTGGCTGACCACGACCATCGGGCCCGGCCAGGTCTCGACGGCCGTGTACAGCCGCCTGCGCGCGTACAGATCGAGGTTGTTGGTGGGCTCGTCCAGCAGCAGGACGTCGGGCCGGCGCAGCAGCAGCGCGGCCAGCCGCAGCAGCACCGACTCGCCGCCCGAGACCTCGCCGACGGTGCGGTCGAGCCCCACGTGACCGAGGCCGAGTTCACCGAGGGTGGCGAGGGCCCGCTCCTCGACGTCCCAGTCGTCGCCGACGGCCTCGAAGTGCTCCTCGGCCACGTCACCGGCCTCGATGGCGTGCAGCGCGGTGCGCCGCGCGGCGATGCCGAGCGCCTCGTCGACCCGCGACGCGGTGTCGAGCGTGACGTTCTGCGGGAGGTGGCCGACCTCGCCGGACACGCGGACGGTGCCGTCGGCCGGGGTCAGCTGTCCGGCGAGGAGTTTCAACAGGGTGGATTTCCCGGACCCGTTGACACCGACGAGCCCGGTCCTGCCGGGACCGAAGGCGGCGTCGAGCCCGTCGAAGACGGGGGTGCCGTCCGGCCAGGCGAAGGAGAGGGACGTACAGGTGAGGGAGAGGGACATACGGGGTCTCCGCGGTTGCTCGATGCGGTCAGGGGCAAACGCGTATCGAGACACCGGAGGCGGCGACCGCCGTGGGGCGCGGGAAGGAGGGGCCCGGGAGCATCGGCCAGGAGAAAGGTCCTGAGCAAGGTCCTGCTCCGCAAGGACGGCTCGAACGCCGAGGTCGCACGCGACGTACACACCCGTGGCGGGTGTGACGCGATGTCTCGAACCTCAGACGAGCAACGTCCTTCTCCGATCGGCGGCAACAGAAGCGCTGTACAACGTAGGAGAGGCAGGGAGGGCTGTCAACGCCTTTACGGGTCGGCCGACGGCCCGGTCTCAAGGCTTGCCCGCCCCGTCTCACGACCCCGAGGAGGCCCCGTGCCCAACGGCTCGCTCTCACTGCCGGCCCGGCTCTGCCTGCTGGCCTGGGACCCCGCGCGGCCCGGGGCCGGTGACACCGCCCGGGTGCACCATCTGGTGCGTGCCGGCGCGCTCACCGAGCTGGCCCAGCGCGGTCTGCTCGTCGACGACGAGGGCATCGCCACCCCCGTCGACCTGGACTCCCGCACCGGAGACGCGGTCCTCGACGGGCTGCTGGACCTCGTCCGCGAGTCGATGCCGCACCGGTGGCGCACCTGGGTGAGGCTGCACGCCGGGGTCACCTTCGACGCCGTCCGGGAGCAGTTGGTGGCCGACGGGTATCTGCGCGCCCGGAAGAAGCGCGTCCTGGGCGTCTTCCCCTCGGTGGAGCACGTGCTCGCGCGGGTCGCCGCCGCGCAGGTGCTGCGGGAGGAGACGCGGTACGCCATCGAGGGTGCGGTGCCGGCCGGGGAGGTGTCCGAGCGGGACGCGGCCGTGGCCGCGCTGGCGGCCGCCGCGGAACTGCGCACCCTGGGACCCGTCGGGAGGGGCGCGCACCGGGAACGCAGGATCGCCGAGCTGACCGGGCGCAGCGGGGCGGCGGCGCCCGGGCTGCGGAAGATCGTCGGCGAGGTGTGGGGAGCGGTGAGCGCCGAGACGGCACGCGCCGTGGCATCGACGGGCGGCTGAACGACCGCGTCCCGGCTCCGCCGGGGCCGGCAGGTCGCGGGTTCCGGTGTCGCCGGGGTCGGCAGGCCCCGAGTCTCGGCTTTCTCGGGAACGACAGGTCCCGCGTTCGCCTGGGCCGGTGGGCCCCGGGCCTGAGCTTCGCCTGGACCGGTGGGCCCCGGCCCCGAGCTTCGCCGGGGTCGGCAGGCCCCGGGCCTGTGCTCCGCCGGGGTCGGCAGGCCCCGGGCCTGTGCTCCGCCGGGGTCGACACGCCCCGGGCCCGTGCTCCGCCGGATCAGCAGGTCCCGCGCATCAGCTCCGCCAGCTCGTGGTCCAGATCCAGTTGGAGGTGCTCCAGGCCCACCGGCACCAGCTCGCCGGTGGCCTGCAGGAACCGGCGCAGCTCGCCCGAACGGACGTGGATCACGGCGGTGCCCTCGGGCGCGTGGAACTCCAGGACGGTGCGGTCGTACCCGTACGGCCGCACCCGCACGTCACCGTGACCGTCCGGCTCCCGCATCCCGGAGATGAGCAGTTCGCGGGAGAAGGTCCAGCAGACCTCCACGCCTTCGAGGGTGGCCGGAGCGGGGAAGGTCATGCGGACGGCGAACGGGTCGCCGCGGTCGTAGTGCAGCGTGGCGGGAATGCTCGGCATACGCGGCGCGGCGGCGACAAGACGCGCCTCGACGGGGTGCTCGATGACGGTGGACAACGTCTTGCTCCCTCGTGACGGCTGGACGGGCTCGGGGATGTACGGGCCGGGCACTGGAAGAGACGACGGAATCAGCCAATCCGTGCACACGAGATGCGAGTGACCTCTGTCACCGCGTTCATGCACGGGAGTGACACGGCTCTCCTCCTGTGCCTCTCCCGGCACTTGCGGCACTCGTGCGCCCGCGCTCCCGCCGCAGGCGGCCCTCTGGACGGCACCGGGGCGGTGGGCTAGCTTCGCCCGCCATGAGGCGCTTGGGGAGCACGCGACGCACGGCACGGTCCGTCCGGACCGGTGGCAGGGGCGGGGGACGGGCGGTGATCGCGGGAGCGGTGTGCGCCGCGGCCCTGGCCGCCCTGACGGCCGCCCCCGCACAGGCGCGGCACCGACCGCCGCACTGGGAGGTGAAGGCGACCGGGGTGTCCGAGGCCAGGTTCCGGGGACTCGCGGCCGTCAGCCGGCACACCGCCTGGGTGGCCGGCAGCCGCGGCACGGTCCTGCGCACCACCGACGGCGGCGACACCTGGCGGAACGTCTCGCCGCCGGGCGCCGGCGAGCTGGAGTTCCGGGACGTCGAGGCGTTCGACGCCCGCCGGGCCGTGGTCCTGGCCATCGGCGAGGGCGAGGCGTCCCGCGTCTACCGCACCGACGACGGCGGGGCGACCTGGACCGAGTCCTTCCGCAACACCGACGCGCGGGCCTTCTACGACTGCCTCACCTTCTTCGACAGCCGCCACGGCCTCGCCATGAGCGATCCGGTGGACGGCAGGTTCCGCATCCTGTCGACCGGCGACGGCGGTCGCTCCTGGAAGGTGCTGCCGAGCCGCGGCATGCCGGCCGCGCAGGACGGCGAGGCCGGCTTCGCGGCCAGTGGCCAGTGCCTGGTGGCGTCCGGGCCGAAGGACGTGTGGCTGGCCACCGGCGGCGCAGCACGCGCGCGCGTGCTGCACTCCGCCGACCGCGGACTCACCTGGACGGCCTCCGACGCCCCGATCCCGGCGGGCGACCCGGCCCGGGGCGTCTTCGCCCTCGCCTTCCGCGACCGCCTCCACGGCCTCGCGGTCGGCGGCGACTTCCGTCCCGACCAGAGCTCCCCCCGCTCCGCCGCCCGCACCAGCGACGGCGGTCGCGCCTGGCGGCCCGCGGGCGGCCCCCCGCCCGCCTACCGCTCCGGCGTCGCCTGGCTCCCGCACAGTCGCACCGCCGCCCTCGCGGTCGGCCCCACCGGCACGGACCTCACCACGGACGGCGGCACCACCTGGCGGACGGTCGACCCGGGGTCGTACGACACCGTGGACTGCACGCCGGACCTGGGCTGTTGGGCGGCGGGCGAGCGGGGGCGGGTCGCCCGGCTGGAGCTCTGACGCCGCGCGGGGCGGGTGTTCGTCCGTAACGTGGGTACCCGTTCGCCGAACGTGAGAAGAAGGGAGCGGACATGCCACGCGGGTCGAGCCCCAAGCGGGAACGGCAGTACGAGCACATCAAGGACAGCGCCGAGAACCGTGGCGAGAGCACCGGCCGTGCCAAGGAGATCGCGGCCCGGACGGTGAACAAGGAGCGCGCCCAGTCCGGCGAGTCGAAGACCGCCAGCCGTACGTCCACCCAGGACAAGTCGCCGAGCAAGCGCGGCGGCCAGCGGTCGGGCAACCGGCAGGGTCCCCAGGGGCCCACCTACGACCAGCTGTACCAGGAGGCCAAGCGCCGCGGCGTCAGCGGCCGTTCGAGCATGAACAAGGGCGAGCTGCAGCGCGCGCTGGGCAAGTGAGCCGTAGGGCCTCATCAGGAGAGGGTCTCCCGGTACCGGTCCAGCTCCGGCGCGGTCTTCGTGGCGACGAACTCGGTGACGCGGTACGCGCACACACCGGCCCTGACGAAGGGGTCGCCCGCGGTGATCTCCTCGATCCGCGCACGGTCCTCCGCGACGGCGATGATCACCCCGCCGTCGCGGGGCTCCTTGCGCCCGGACGCCAGGAACACCCCCTGCCCGTACAGCGCGTCGAGCCACGCCACGTGCTCCTCCAGCACGGCGTCGACGGCGTCGAGCGGGGCGGTGTAGGACAGCTCCAGTACGAACATGATCGCGAGCCTACTCGGGGGTCCCGTAGGCTTGCGGCCATCATGACGACCGTGACCGCGCGGATTCCCGACGACTGGCCCGCGACCGAGGAGCGGGCCCGCGCCGTGCAGGACGGACTGCGGGCCCGCGTGGTGCTGGACGAACCCGGCCCGCCGCCCGGCACGGGCCGGGTGACCGGCGTGGACGTCGCCTACGACGACGAACGCGACGTCGTCGCGGCGGCCGCCGTCGTCCTCGACGCCGCGACCCTCGACGTCGTCGCCGAGGCCACGGCCGTCGGGCGGATCTCCTTCCCGTACGTGCCGGGCCTGCTCGCCTTCCGCGAGATCCCGGCGGTCCTGGCCGCCCTGGACGCGCTGCCCTGTCCGCCGGGCCCGATCGTCTGCGACGGCTACGGCCGGGCCCACCCGCGCCGCTTCGGCCTCGCCAGCCACCTCGGCGTCCTCACCGGGCTGCCCACGATCGGCGTCGCCAAGAACCCGTTCACCTTCACGTACGACGATCCCGGCACGGCGCGCGGCAGTACGTCCCCGCTGCTCGCCGGCGCCGAGGAGGTAGGGCGCGCCGTCCGCACGCGCGAAGGCGTCAAGCCGGTCTTCGTCTCCGTCGGCCACCGCATGAGCCTCGACAACGCCTGCGCGCACACCCTGGCGCTGGCCCCGGCCTACCGGCTGCCGGAGACCACCCGCAGGGCCGACGCCCTGTGCCGCGAGGCCCTGCGGTCGGCCACCTACCCGGCCTGACCCTCGACGCTCCAGCGGCCCACCTCCCGGTAGGCGGAGTCGTAGATCGCCGAACCGTCCCCGGGCTTCAGGTCGTAGTGCTTCAGGTTGCCGCCCCAGTACCGCAGGATCCGCTGCAGCTCAGCCGTGGGGTCCTCGGCGAGCGCGCCCTCGTCCATGGTGACTTCGAGAAGGAACTTCATACCTTCAAGGATCTCATTGAAGTTCTTGTTGGGACTTGACCGCGTCCGAGCACGGATCTTCGTGGTCCGGAGCGGCGGAAGTCTCAAATCGCGGTGCGGACCGCCGCGGGCGGCCCGCGGCCTGCGCCGGGCGCCCGACCCCGTGGGGACCACCCGGGCCGGCTGAGTATCCGTACGGATGTGCCCACCGCGTCGGCGGCGACAGGATGGGCGCATGACGACACACCGCGCACCCGAGCGTTCAGCCCACCGGTCCGGCCGGCCCGTCGAGCGGGCGGTGGTCACCGGCCTGGTGCTCGCCGTGGCGGCCGGGACGGCCTGGATCGGCGGGATGATCTACACGATCGCGGGGTGGTCGGGGTAGGGCCCGGTCCGTCGGACAGGCCCTGACCCGGGCGGTCGTCAGCGGGTCGCGGCGACCCGGAAGCGGATGCCCGCCGCGCGCAGGCGGCCGGTCAGGGCGTCCCCCATCGCCACGGCCGTCGTGACCTGCCCGGCCACCGGCGGCAGATCGTCGAGGGCGAGCGAGAGGGCCGCCTCGGCGAACATCTTCGCCGTCTCGTCGTACCCCGGGTCACCGCCCGTGACCTCGGTGTACACCTTCCGGCCACCGCCCTCGCCCACGAAACGGACCGAGAACCGGCTCTTCGCCCGCTTCTCGGCGCTGGGCCCGTCGCCCGGCTTGAGCCGGTCGGACAGCCAGCGCCGTGCCTGCGGCACCTGGGCCGCCACCGCCAGCGCGCCCACCGCCGCCACTCCGCCGACGGCGACGGGCAGGTGCCGGACGGCCGCGTAGTGGCGGTAGCGGAAGTCGGGTCCGTAGCGGTCCAGGGCCTTCGCGGACCGCCGCACGACCTGCGCGTCGATGGTCGGCAGCGGCAGCGCCCAGGCACCGACCTCCCCGGCGAAGCGCGGCGGGCCCGTCGGTGTCACCGCGCGGCGGCCCACCAGCCGCGGCTCGTGGCGCCGGCGTTCCCGCGCGGCGTCCCGCAACTGACGGCCGCGCGCCATCTGGCCCAGCGCGGAGGCGAACGTACCGCCCGAGAAGGCGGCGTCGACGCTGACAAAGCCGTCCACGGTCAGCGGCACCCCCTCCGGGAGCTGCCGCACGGTGAAGTGCACGCCGAGGTCGTGCGGTACGGAGTCGAAGCCGCAGGCGTGCACCAGCCGCGCGCCGGTCTCCCGGGCGCGTGCGTCGTGGCGCACGTACGTCAGGTCCACGAACTCGGGCTCACCGGTGAGGTCGAGGTAGTCCGCGCCGGTCTCCGCGCAGGCGGCCACCAGGGCGTCGCCGTACCGGACGTACGGACCCACCGTCGTGGCCACCACGCGGGCCCGCTCGGCGAGTGCGCGCAGCGAGGACGGGTCGTTCACGTCGGCGCGCAGCACGCCGACGTCCGCCGTGCCGGGCAGCCGCTCCCGCAGCCGCCGCAGCTTCTCCTCGCTGCGGCCGGCGATCGCCCAGCGCAGCCCCGCGGGCGCGTGCGCGGCGAGGTACTCCGCGGTGAGTTCACCGACGAATCCCGTCGCCCCGAAGAGCACGACGTCGTACGGCCGGTCGGCCTCGTTCAGCCTGCTCATGACATCCCTTCGTCACCCGTCGGCGATCCCTGGACCCGCAGCACGCGCCGTCGCCGGTGGCCGAGGCTAGCGTGAGGACTGCCGACCCGGAGAGGGGCCCGGCCATAATTGGCTAAGCGCTTGCTCGCCCGGGTCTTGTGTCCGGTGGAACACGTTCCTAGCATCACTGGTGTTACAGCAACTGTGTCACATGACTGGGGGCTCCATGTCGGGAGCGAGGACGGCGGGGCCGGAGCCGGGGCGAGAGCCCGGCGCGGGCCCGCTCGGCGGGGTGCGCGTGGTCGAGCTGGCCGGTATCGGCCCCGGGCCCTTCGCCGCCATGCTCCTGGCCGACCTGGGGGCCGACGTGGTCCGCGTCGACCGTCCGGGGGGTGCCGGCCTCGGGATCGATCCCGCCCGCGACGTCACCAACCGCAACAAGCGTTCGGTGATCGTCGACCTGAAGGCGGCGGACGGTCCGGCCCGGGTCCTCGACCTCGCCGAACGCGCCGACGTGCTGATCGAGGGCTACCGCCCCGGCGTCGCCGAACGGCTCGGCGTCGGTCCGGGCGACTGCCACGCGCGCAACCCGCGCCTGGTCTACGGCCGCATGACCGGCTGGGGCCAGGACGGCCCGCTCGCCGACCGCGCCGGACACGACATCGGGTACATCGCGCTCACCGGGACCCTCGGCATGATCGGCGCCCCGGACGAGCCCCCGGCCGTCCCGGCCAACCTCGTGGGCGACTACGCGGGCGGCTCCCTCTACCTGGTCGTCGGTGTCCTCGCCGCCCTGCACCACGCGCGCGCCGGCGGTGCCGGGCAGGTCGTCGACGCCGCCATCGTCGACGGCGCGGCCCACCTCTCCTCGATGATCCACGGCATGCTCGCCGCCGGCGCCTGGCAGGACCGCAGGGGCACCAACCTCCTCGACGGCGGCTGCCCCTTCTACGGCACCTACGCGACCGCCGACGGCCGCCACATGGCGGTCGGCGCCCTGGAGCCCCGGTTCTACGCCGAGTTCATGGACCTGCTCGGCATCCCCGAGCGCGCACCCGCCCGCGACGACCCGGCCCGCTGGTCCGAGCTGCGCGAGGCCATCGCCGCCCGGTTCGCGACCCGTACCCGGGACGAGTGGACGGCCGTCTTCGCGGTCTCCGACGCCTGCGTGGCGCCCGTCCTGTCGCTGCGTGAGGCGCCGCACCACCCGCACCTGGCCGCCCGCGGCACCTTCACCGACCACGGCGGCATCACCCAGCCCGCCCCCGCGCCCCGCTTCTCCGCGACCCCCACCGCCGTCCGCACCGGGCCCGCCCTGCCGGGCGCCGACGCCGAGGCCGTGGCCCGCGACTGGGGCCTGCCCCGAAGCCCGGACCCCGTCCCGACCCTCGCACCGAACCCTCAGTGAAAGGCCTGCCAGTGACCACCGAAGCGTACGTGTACGACGCGATCCGCACCCCGCGCGGACGCGGCAAGGCGAACGGCGCCCTGCACGGCACGAAGCCCGTCGACCTGGTCGTCGGCCTCATCCACGAGATCCGCGCCCGCTTCCCGGACCTGGACCCGGCCGCCGTCGACGACATCGTGCTCGGCGTCGTGGGACCCGTCGGCGACCAGGGCTCCGACATCGCCCGCATCGCCGCCATCGCCGCGGGACTGCCCGACACCGTGGCCGGCGTCCAGGAGAACCGCTTCTGCGCCTCGGGCCTGGAGGCCGTCAACCTGGCCGCCGCCAAGGTGCGCTCCGGCTGGGAGGACCTGGTCCTCGCCGGCGGCGTGGAGTCGATGTCCCGGGTGCCCATGGCCTCGGACGGGGGCGCCTGGTTCAACGACCCGATGACCAACCTCGCCACCAACTTCGTGCCGCAGGGCATCGGCGCCGACCTCATCGCCACCATCGAGGGCTTCTCGCGCCGCGACGTCGACGAGTACGCGGCCCTCTCCCAGGAGCGCGCGGCGACCGCCTGGAAGGAGAACCGCTTCGAGCGGTCCGTCGTACCGGTGCGGGACCGCGCCGGCCTCACCGTCCTCGACCACGACGAACACCTGCGCCCCGGCACCACCGCCGACTCCCTCGCCGGCCTCAAGCCGTCCTTCGCCGACATCGGCGAACTCGGCGGCTTCGACGCCGTGGCGCTGCAGAAGTACCACTGGGTCGAGAAGATCGACCACGTCCACCACGCGGGCAACTCCTCCGGCATCGTGGACGGCGCCTCCCTGGTCGCCATCGGCTCCAAGGAGGTCGGCGACCGCTACGGCCTCGCCCCGCGGGCCCGGATCGTCTCCGCCGCCGTGTCCGGCTCCGAGCCCACCATCATGCTCACCGGCCCCGCCCCCGCCACCCGCAAGGCGCTCGCCAAGGCCGGGCTGACCATCGACGACATCGACCTCGTCGAGATCAACGAGGCCTTCGCGGCCGTCGTCCTGCGCTTCGTGAAGGACATGGGCCTGTCCCTGGACAAGGTCAACGTCAACGGCGGCGCCATCGCGCTCGGCCACCCCCTCGGCGCCACCGGCGCGATGATCCTCGGCACCCTCGTCGACGAACTGGAGCGTCAGGACAAGCGCTACGGCCTCGCCACCCTCTGCGTGGGCGGCGGCATGGGCATCGCCACGATCGTCGAGCGCATCTGACTCCCAGCGGAACCGCGGCCACAAAGACCTCACTGGAGACCCCTGTCATGACGACCGAGAGCACCACCATCCGCTGGGAACAGGACGACACCGGAGTCGTCACCCTCGTCCTCGACGACCCCGCCCAGTCCGCGAACACCATGAACCAGGCGTTCCGCGAGTCCCTGGCGGTGGTCACCGACCGCCTGGAGGCCGAGAAGGAGTCGATCCGCGGCGTCATCGTCACCTCCGCGAAGAAGACCTTCTTCGCCGGCGGCGACCTGCGCGACCTGATCCGCGTCACCCCGGAGACCGCCCAGGACCTCTTCGACGGCGGCATGGCGATCAAGCGGAACCTGCGCCGCATCGAGACCCTCGGCAAGCCCGTCGTCGCCGCGATGAACGGCGCGGCCCTCGGCGGCGGCTACGAGATCGCCCTCGCCTGCCACCACCGCGTCGCCCTCGACGCGCCCGGCTCCAAGATCGGCTGTCCGGAGGTCACGCTCGGCCTGCTCCCCGGGGGCGGTGGCGTCGTCCGCACCGTCCGCATGCTCGGCATCACCGACGCGCTGCTCAAGGTGCTCCTCCAGGGCACCCAGTACAACCCGCGCCGCGCCCGGGAGAACGGCCTGGTCGACGAGGTCGCCGACAGCCGCGAGGACATGCTCGCCAGGGCCCGCGCCTTCATCGACGCCCACCCGGAGTCCGCCCAGCCCTGGGACCGGCCCGGCTACCGCATCCCCGGCGGCACGCCCTCCCACCCCAAGTTCGCGGCCAACCTGCCCGCCTTCCCCGCCAACCTGCGCAAGCAGACGGGCGGCGCCCCCTATCCGGCACCGCGCAACATCATGGCCGCCGCCGTCGAGGGCTCCCAGGTCGACTTCGAGACCGCGCAGGTCATCGAGGCCCGCTACTTCGTCGAGCTGGCCGCCGGCCAGACCGCGAAGAACATGATCCAGGCGTTCTTCTTCGACCTGCAGGCCGTCAACTCGGGGGCCAACCGCCCCCAGGGCATCGAGCCCCGCAAGGTCACCAGGGTCGCCGTCCTCGGCGCCGGCATGATGGGCGCCGGCATCGCCTACTCGTGCGCCCGCGCGGGCATCGACGTGGTCCTCAAGGACGTCTCGCTGGAGTCGGCGCTCAGGGGCAAGGGCTACTCCGAGAAGCTGTGCGCCAAGGCCGTCGCCAAGGGCCGCACGACCCAGGAGAAGGCCGACGCGCTGCTCGCCCGGATCACGCCGACCGCCGAGGCCGCCGACCTCGCGGGCTGCGACGCGGTGATCGAGGCGGTCTTCGAGGACACCTCCCTCAAGCACAAGGTGTTCCAGGAGATCCAGGACGTCGTCGCCCCCGACGCGCTGCTCTGCTCCAACACCTCCACGCTCCCCATCACCGCGCTGGCCGAGGGCGTCGAGCGCCAGGCCGACTTCATCGGACTGCACTTCTTCTCGCCGGTCGACAGGATGCCGCTCGTCGAGATCATCAAGGGCGAGCGCACCGGCGACGAGGCGCTGGCCCGCGCCTTCGACCTGGTCCGGCAGATCGCCAAGACGCCGATCGTCGTCAACGACTCGCGCGGCTTCTTCACCTCCCGGGTCATCGGCCACTTCATCAACGAGGGCGTGGCGATGGTCGGTGAGGGCATCGAGCCCGCGTCGGTCGAGCAGGCGGCGGCCCAGGCGGGCTACCCGGCCAAGGTGCTCTCCCTGATGGACGAGCTGACGCTGACCCTCCCGCGGAGGATCCGCCAGGAGACGAAGCGGGCCGTGGAGGAGGCGGGCGGCACCTGGACCGCGCACCCCGCCGAGGCCGTCATCGACCGCATGGTGGACGAGTTCGAGCGCCCCGGCCGCAGCGGCGGCGCCGGGTTCTACGAGTACGGCGAGGACGGCCGGCGGGCGGGCCTGTGGCCGGGCCTGCGCGAGCACTTCACCCAGCCGGGCCACGAGATCCCGTTCCGGGACATGCAGGAGCGCATGCTCTTCGCGGAGGCGCTCGACACGGTGCGGCTGCTGGAGGAGGGCGTGCTGACCTCCGTCGCCGACGCCAACATCGGCTCGATCCTCGGCATCGGCTTCCCCGGCTGGACCGGCGGCGTCCTCCAGTACATCAACGGCTACGACGGCGGCGCCGGGGGCGCCACCGGCCTGCCCGGCTTCGTGGCCCGCGCGCGGGAGCTCGCCGACCGCTACGGCGAGCGCTTCACGCCGCCCGCGCTGCTGGTGGAGAAGGCGGACAAGGGGGAGGTCTTCACCGACGGCCGCTGAGGGGCCACGTCCCGGGCCACGCCGAGCTCACCGTCCTCACCCGGCCCCGCCCGCGTCGCCCGGGCCCGCGTCGCCGTGGTTGGCGTCGCCCGGGCTCGCGTCGCCCGGGCTCGCGTCGCCCCGGCTCGCCTCGCCCTGGTTCGCCCGGCCCCCGTTCGCCTCGCCCCCGTCGAGCCACTCCCGCAGCTCCTGGCGGAGCGACCGCTGGAACGTGGTCAGCAGCGCCTGCACCACCAGCGGGTGCATGTGGGCCGACAGCGACCGCACGTCCCGCGCGTCGCGTTCGGCGACCGCGTCGCGCAGCAGCCGCGACAGGTCCCGCGCGGCGGCGCGGGAGTGTGCGAGCAGGGCGGTGCGGGCGGCGAGGACCGTCTCGGGGGAGAAGGGCACGTCGAGCAGTTCGACGCCCAGCCGCAGCAACCCGACGTCGACGCGGTAGCCGTCGCCGTCGGGCGCGGCGACGTCCATCGCCACGAGCCGGCCCACCTCCTCGTCGGTCAGCGGCCGGCCCGCCCGCCGGCCCAGCTCCTCACGCGTGACGCTCTCCACCGCCTCCGGCGCCCAGGAGGCCACCACGGCGCGGTGCAGCGCCAGGTCGTGGGGGCTCAGATCCGGCGGCAGCCGCCCCAGGTACCGCTCGATCGCGGCCAGTGTCATGCCCTGGTGCTGCAACTCCTCGATCAGCGCCAGCCGGGCGAGATGCTCCCCGCCGTAGCGCCCCACCCGGCGCGGGCCGATCGCGGGGGGCGGCAGCAGCCCCCGGGTGCCGTAGAAGCGGACCGTGCGCACCGTGACGCCGGCCCGCGCCGCCAGCTCGTCGATCGTGAGCGCGGGCTCCTCGGTGTCGGTCGTCGTCATGTGCAGCAGTATCGCTGTCTCACCAATGCTGTGACACCTCTTGTGCATCAGGTGGAGACGGCAGACCGATCCTGTGAGAAGTCACGCTGTGTGACATGAGCCACCGCATGTCGACGCAGAGTCGTGGGAAGGTGCTGCCTTGGTCTGTGCCGCGAAGGGTGGTGCGGGCCTCGTCACTGTACGGACGACCTGGGCGTATCCCGCCCGGGCGCACCAGAGAGTGGAACCACCCGTGAGCAAGGACGCCGTCGACACGGCACAGGTCGCCGCCCACCCCCAGGCGACCGGGACCATCCCCGCGGACGCGGGCGACGCCGGTTACAGCAAGGGCCTCAAGGCCCGCCACGTCAACATGATCGCCATCGGTGGCGCGATCGGCACGGGGCTCTTCCTCGGCGCCGGCGGGCGGCTGCGCGACGCGGGCCCGGCGCTCGCGATCGCCTACCTCGTCTGCGGCGTCTTCGCCTTCTTCGTCGTCAGGGCCCTCGGTGAGCTCGTGCTCTACCGGCCCTCCTCCGGGTCCTTCGTGTCATACGCGCGCGAGTTCCTCGGCGAGAAGGGCGCCTACGTCGCCGGCTGGATGTACTTCCTGAACTGGTCGACGACCGGCATCGCCGACATCACGGCGATCGCCCTGTACACGCACTACTGGAGTATGTTCACGAGCATTCCGCAATGGGTGCTCGCGCTGATCGCCCTCGCCGTGGTGCTGGCGGTCAACCTCATCTCGGTGAAGATCTTCGGCGAGATGGAGTTCTGGTTCGCGATCGTCAAGGTCGCCACCCTCGTCGGCTTCATGCTGATCGGCATCTTCCTGCTGGCCACCCAGCACGAGGTGGGCGGCCACACCCCGGGCGTGAGCATGATCACCGACCACGGCGGCGTCCTCCCGCACGGGGTGATGCCCGTCGTCCTGGTCATGCAGGGCGTGATCTTCGCGTACGCGGCCCTGGAACTGGTCGGCGTCGCCGCCGGCGAGACCGCCGAGCCGGAGAAGGTCGTCCCGCGCGCGGTGAACTCGATCATGTGGCGCGTCGCCCTGTTCTACGTCGGCTCGGTCGTGCTGCTGGCCCTGCTGCTGCCGAGCTCGCTCTACTCGGGCGACCAGAGCCCCTTCGTCACCGTCCTGTCGAAGATCGGCGTCCCGGCGGCCGGCGACGTGATGAACCTCGTGGTCCTCACGGCGGCCATGTCGTCCCTCAACTCCGGCCTGTACTCCACCGGCCGCATCCTGCGTTCCATGGCGATGGCGGGCTCCGCGCCGAAGTTCACCGGCGTGATGAGCCGCACCCAGGTCCCCTACGGCGGCATCCTGCTGACCTGCGCGGTCTGCGTGCTCGGCGTCGGCCTCAACTTCCTGGTCCCGAGCAAGGCCTTCGAGATCGTGCTGAACGTCGCCTCCCTGGGCATCATCAGCACCTGGGTGATCATCATGATCTGTCACCTGGTCTTCGTGCGCCGGGCGCGCGAGGGCCTGGTCACCCGGCCGCACTTCCGTCTGCCGGGCAGCCCGGTCACGGAGATCGTCACGATCGTCTTCCTGCTGTCCGTCCTCGTCCTGATGTGGAACGACCCCGAGGTCGGCCGCAAGACCCTGTACCTGGTCCCCGTGATCGCGGTGATGCTGGTGGCGGGCTGGTTCGGCGTACGGCGCCGGGTGGCGGCCAACGCCGAACAGGAGCTGTCCGGCCTGACGAAGTAGCGGGCCAGGAGCATCGGGGGCGCCTCGCGGGCCGGGGCGCCCCGGCCGTCAGGAGTCGCGGAACGCCCTCTTCTGCACGGGAGTTGACCGATGTACCGTCCCGCGCATGCCGATACGCATGCGCTTCACGATCTGGAGACCGCTCGCGACGGCGGCCACGGCCGCTCTCCTGGCAACCTTCCTCACGCCCGCCGCGACCGCCCACCCCGCACCGCGACAGAGCGAACCCGTCCACTCCTACGAGGACGCCGTGCGCGAGGCCGTCTGGGTGGACACCGGACACGACGGGAACGGTGACGGAGAGGACGACCGCGTCGCCGTCGACATCGTCCGCCCCCGCGAACCCGCGCGCCAGGGCCGGAAGATCCCCGTCATCATGGACGCCAGCCCGTACTACTCCTGCTGCGGGCGCGGCAACGAGAGCCAGAAGAAGACCTACGACGCCGACGGCGACGTCGTCGGCATGCCCCTGTACTACGACAACTACTTCGTGCCGCGCGGCTACGCCTTCGTCGGCGTCGACCTGGCCGGCACCAACCGCTCCGACGGCTGCGTCGACGTCGGCGGCCCCTCCGACGTCCGCTCCGCGAAGGCGGTCGTCGACTGGCTGAACGGCCGCGCGAAGGGGTACACCAGTCGCACCGGCAGCCGGCGTGCCGAGGCGGACTGGACCAACGGGAAAACCGGCATGATCGGCAAGAGCTGGGACGGCACCATCGCCAACGGCGTCGCCGCCACCGGTGTCGAGGGCCTGGAGACCATCGTCCCGATCGCCGCCATCTCCTCCTGGTACGACTACTACTTCAGCCAGGGCGCCCCGCTCTACGGCTCCGGCCCCGACTGGCTCTCCGACTACGTCAACAGCCCCGAGGCCCGCGCCGAGTGCGACGCCGTCCAGCAGCGGCTCGTCGACGGCGCCCCGCGCACCGGCGACCGGACGAAGCTGTGGTCCGAGCGCGACTACGTGAAGGCCGCGGGCAAGGTGAGGGCGAGCGTCTTCCTCATCCACGGCATGCAGGACCTCAACGTCCGCATGGGGCACGTCGGCCCGTGGTGGGACGCCCTCGCGAAGAACGGCGTCGACCGCAAGATCTGGCTCTCCCAGACCGGCCACGTCGACCCCTTCGACTTCCGCCGCGCCGAGTGGGTCGACGCCCTGCACCGCTGGTTCGACCACGAACTCCTCGGCTACGACAACGGCATCGACGACGAACCCATGGCCGACATCGAACGCCGGCCCGGCCAGTGGGAGACGTCGACGACCTGGCCGCCGCGCTCGACGTCCACCGCGACCCTGCGCCCCGCCGACGGAGCGCGACCGGGTGTCGGCACCCTCGGCCTGCGGCCGGACCGCGGCACCGAGACCTTCACCGACGACCCCGCGCTGAGCGAGACCGACTGGGCCGCGCGCATCGACGAGCCCACCGCCGGCAAGGCCGGTTTCGTCACCGGTCCGCTCACCCGCGAGCTGCGCCTGTCGGGCGCCTCCGAGGTCACCGTCACGGCCCGGTCCAGCACCCCGACGGCCCACCTCTCCGCCGTACTCGTCGACCTCGGGCCCGACACCATCCGCGACTACGGCGACCCGGGTGAGGGCGTCACCACCCTCACCGACCGCACCTGCTGGGGCCCGAGCATGCCGGGCGACAGCTCCTGCTACCTGGAGACGGCGGCGAAGACGACCGACGTGGACCACACCGTCGTCAGCCGGGGGTGGGCCGACCTCGGCAACCACGCGTCGAAGTGGCAGGGCCGCCCGCTGACTCCGGGCAAGGCCTACACCCTCACCCTGGACCTGGCCGCGACCGACCACGTCGTCCCGGCCGGCCACCGCCTCGCGCTGATCGTCGCGGGCACCGACAAGGACCTCATCGACCCGCCCGACGACACGCCGACACTCACGCTGGACCTCTCCCGCACGTCCGCGCGCGTACCGTTCGTCGGCGGCACCGCCGCGTTCGCCAGGGCCACCGCCGGCAGGGCGACCGCCGCCCCCGCACCCGCGCCCCGCGACGGCGTGAGCGCGCCGCACACGACCCACCGCGTCCCGAAGGGAGGCCGATGAACCGCCTGCGCACCCTCACCGTGACCGCCGCGGCCCTCGCCGCGTCCCTCCTCGCCGCGCCGGCCCACGCCGACGACACCGCGCACCGCCCGCCCCGCACGGGCTTCGAACAGACGCACGGCGCCCGCTGGACCACCCAGCCCGAGGAGCAGGCGCTGCTCGCGGCCGCCGACCGGGCGAGCGGCCGCGTCACGGTCGACCGCATCGGCACCACGAAGCAGAACCGCCCGCTCCAGTTGGTGACCATCGGCAGGCCCTCCGCCCCGAACAAGGTGCTCCTCGTGTGCAGCCAGCACGGTGACGAGCCCTCGGGCCGCGAGGCCTGCCTGTCCACCGTCCGCGACCTGGTGTACGCGACGGACCGGCGGACCCGGCGCTTCCTGGACCGCACCACCGTGCTCGTCGTCCCCACCGCCAACCCCGACGGCCGGGCCGCCGACACCCGCGGCAACGGCGACGGCGTCGACGTCAACCGCGACCACCTCGCCCTGAGGACGGCCGAGGCCCGCGCCCTGGCCGCCGTCGTCCGCGACCGGCGCCCCGACGTCCTGTACGACCTGCACGAGTACGGCGCCACACCCCCGTACTACGACCGGGACCTGTTCGACCTGTGGCCCCGCAACCTCAACACCCACGCCCGGGTCCACGACGAGGCCCGCGGCCTGTCCGCGGAGTACGTCCACCCCGCCGCCGAGGCGGACGGACACACGACCGGCACCTACGGCATCTGGACCGACCCCGTCACCGGCGAGCCGATCCGGCAGACCGCTGGCGACGGCCAGGAACGCATCCTGCGGAACATGTCCGGTGTCAAGCACTCGGTCGGCCTGCTCATCGAGAGCCGCGTCGACCCGCTCACCGACGCCGAACGCGCGGATCCGGCCCTGAACAACCGGCGCCGGGTCGACTCCCAGCTCGCCGCCCTGGACGGCATGTTCCGCTTCGCCGACCGGCGGCGCGGACCCGTCGAGGCGGCCACCACGACCGCCCGGTGGTCCGGCCTGACCGACACCGGCCCCGTGTACCTCGGCGGCGCGGACAACGACCCGGCCGAACCCGCAGAGGTGCTCCGGGACCCGCCCTGCGGCTACCGGCTCGGCGCCGCCCAGTACCAGGAGGTGAGGGACGAACTGGCCCTGCACGGTGTACGAGCGCACCGGACCGGGGAGGAGGGCGCCTACGTACCGCTGCGCCAGCCGCTGCGCGCCCTCGTTCCGCTGCTCCTGGACGAGCGGGCGACGTACCACTTGACGGTAGGTGAACCCGACACCCGCTGCTGAAGAGGTGAGTTCCGCGTCGCGCGTGGTAAGGGCGTAGCAGAGGACTATTTTCAGCCTCACCGACTTGAAAGGTGCCACCTGTGACGCAGGACCGCCCGAGCGACAAGGAACACCACGAGAGAGGCACGCTTCCGGGTGCGGAAGCGGGCCTCCCGGGGCAGGAGCACAAGCCCCGCACCGACTGGATCGTCTTCGGCGTCACAGCCGCCCTGACCCTCGCCTTCGTCATCTGGGGCGCCGCCGGCACCGACTCCCTGGAGGACGCCTCAGGCACGATGCTCAGCGGCCTGATGCACAACGGCGGCTGGGCGTTCGTCCTGGCCGCCTCGGGGTTCGTCGTCTTCGCCCTCTGGCTCGCGGCCAGCCGCTACGGCCGCATCCACCTCGGCGCCGAGGGCGAGGAGCCCGAGTTCCGTACGGTGTCCTGGGTCGCGATGATGTTCAGCGCGGGCATGGGCATCGGTCTGATGTTCTGGGGCGTGAGCGAGCCGCTGGCGCACTTCGACACCGCCCCGCCCGGGACCGACCCCGCCGACACCGGCGACCGCATGGCCACGGCCATGGCGACCACCCTGTTCCACTGGACGCTCCATCCGTGGGCCATCTACGCGGTCGTCGGCCTCGGCATCGCCTACAGCACGTTCCGCAGGCGGCGCCGCCAGACCATCAGCGCCGTCTTCACCCCCCTCATCGGTGAGCGGCACGCCAACGGCGTCAGCGGCCGGGTCATCGACATCCTGGCCATCATCGCGACGGTCTTCGGCTCGGCGGCCTCGCTGGGCCTCGGCGCCCTGCAGATCGGCTCCGGCGTCGAGAAGCTCGACTGGATGGACAAGGTCAGCACCGGACTGCTGGTCGGCATCATCGCGGTGCTGACCGTGGCGTTCGTGGCCTCCGCGATCTCCGGTGTGGAGAAGGGCATCCAGTGGCTGTCCAACACCAACATGGTGCTGGCCCTGCTCCTCGTGGTGTTCGTCTTCGTCGCGGGCCCGACCATCCTCATCCTGGACCTGCTGCCGACCTCGCTCTTCACCTACCTCGGCGACCTGCCCGCGATGGCCGGCCGCACCGAGATCAGCGGCGGCGAGGGCGTCGCCGACTGGCTGAGCAGCTGGACCGTCTTCTACTGGGCGTGGTGGATCTCCTGGACGCCCTTCGTCGGCATGTTCATCGCCCGCATCAGCCGGGGCCGGACCATCCGCCAGTTCATCGGCGGCGTCATCCTCGTGCCCAGCACGGTCAGCCTGATCTGGTTCGCGATCTTCGGCGGCTCGGCGATGCGGCTCCAGGAGCAGAACCGGCTCGGCGACGAGACGACCCCCGAAGGCCGGCTCTTCGCCGTGCTGCAGGAGTACCCCATCGCCACCGTCACCAGCCTGCTGGTGATGATCCTCGTCGGCATCTTCTTCGTCTCGGGCGCCGACGCCGCCTCCATCGTGATGGGCACCCTCTCGCAGAAGGGCGCGCTCGAACCCAGCCGCTGGGTGGTGGTGTTCTGGGGTGTGGTGACCGGAGCGGTCGCCGCCATCATGCTCCTGGTCGGCAGCGGCGAGGGGGACGCGCTGACCGGTCTGCAGAACCTCACGATCCTCGCGGCGGCGCCCTTCGTCATCGTGATGATCTTCATGTGCGTCGCCCTCATGCGCGACCTGCGCCGCGACCCCCTCATCGTGCGCGGCGAGATGGCCTCCGAGGCCGTGGAGCTGGCCGTCATCGAGGGCCACAAGCAGTACGAGGGCGACTTCGAGATCCGAATCGGTCCGGGGCCCGGCACGGACGTGGAGGGCGACCCCATCGGCAAGCACCACTGACCCGGACCCCGGGGCCGACCCGCCGACGGGCGGTCACCGGCAGCGGGGGACGGGCCGGATGAAGGGCCGGCACGCGCATGCGTGCCGGCCCTTCGGTCCGCGCAGCGCCGTTCGGCGGTGACGGCCGGGAGCCGGTACCCGGGGGCCGGAGGCCGCCGTCAGCCGGAGGCGAGAGCGGCCGCCTCGCGCGCACAGCCCCAGGCGACGGTGAACGCCCCCGCCGCCGTGCCCGTAGTTGTGCACCAGCAGCCTCCCGTCGGCGAGCGGCTCGCGCTCCAGCCGTACCGCGTCCCGGGCCGGGCGCAGCCCCACCAGGTGGCGCAGTACGCGCGCCCCGGCGATCTCGGGCCGCAGCGCCGCGCACCGTCGCACGATCGCCTCCGCGACCGCGGGGTCCGGCTCGGCCGACCAGGCGTCCTCCTCGGCCGTGCCGCCCAGCACCAGCCGGCCGGGCTGCGGGAAGAAGTACGCCATCTCCCCGGAGACGGGGTCGGTGGAGACCGTCCAGGTCCGGATGCCGGGGTTCTCCACGACGACCAGCTGCCCGCGCACCGGACGCACGGACGGGTCCGGGACCAGCTCCCGGGCCCCCAGCCCCGTGCAGTTGACGACCACGGGTGCCTCGGCCTCCGCCAGATCCCTCACCGCGCGGGTCTCCACCACACCGCCCGCCGACACCAACCGCTCCCGCAAGTACGGGAGATGAGTCGACATGTCGATGAGCGGCAGCCGCGCCCACAGCCCGGCGCCGCCGTACTCCCGGGCGGTCGCCGCGCGCAGCCCCGGCAACCGGGCGGCCGCCCACGTGTCCACCTCGTCCGGGCCGGTCTCGCCCAGCACCCCTTCGACCATGCGTACGCCGGTCTCCTCGGGCCGCGCCGCCAGGTCCTCGTACACGTCCAGGGAGCGCAGCGCCCAGGTGCGCGCCAGGGCGACCGGCTCGATGCGGTACGGCCACCAGAGCGCGCCCGCGACCGCCGAGGTGGTCCGCTCGGCGGGCTCCCGCGTCCACAACCGCACCCGCCGGCCCCGCTCGGCGAGGGCGACGGCGGTCGTCAGTCCGACCACTCCGCCGCCGACGACGACGATCTCGGCACTCGGTCCGGTATCCACACGGGGACGTTAGCGGAACACGTCATGCCGTGCGCAGACCGGCCTCGCCCTGGGAATACTCACCGCATGGCTGTCGAGTACGCGACCTTCGGGCTGACGCCGGCGATGCGGGCCGGGGGAGTGCTCGCCGACGGCGACCACCAGGTCCACCGCGACTTCCTGGACTTCGTCGTCGACGGACGCCCCCTGCTGTTCCGCCTCTGCGACCTGGACGCCGTCTCCCCGCTCGCCTCCGACGTACCCCCCGCGATCTTCACCGCGCAGGTCCGCAGCCTGCTCCTGGAGACCGACGCGCCCCTGCCCGGCGGCCGGTACGTCATCTACGGCTGTCCCGAGTGCGAGGACCTGGCCTGCGGCGCGGTGACCGCCGTGATCCTGCGCGACGGCGACGACTTCGTCTGGCGGGACTTCGCCTGGCAGACCGGCGAACACGCCGACCTGGAACGCGACGGCTATCACGGCATCGGCCCCTACCGCTTCCCCGGCGCCGAGTACCGCACGGCCCTCGCCGCCCTGCTCGACGGCACCGCGCACACCACCCGCCGGGTCCTGCTGATCGGCGCGCGCGTCGCCCTGCTCGCCAGGCTCGCCGCCGCGTTGCGCACCATCGGTGTGGGCGCCGACATCACCGAGGACGCCGGCGCGGTGCCGGCCGACGAACTGCGGGCCTACGGTGCCTTCGCCTTCGGCGACGCGGTCCCGGACGAGGAGCGCGCGGCCGTACGGCGGGCCTTCGCCGACGCCGGGGTGGACGCGGCCGAGGTCGACGGTCTCGCCCCGATCGTTCCACTGCTCGTCGCCCAGATCGAACACGCCCTGGGCAGCGGCCCGGCCGGCCGGCACCGGCTGACCCGGCTGACGGCGACCGGCACCGCGGCGGACGTCGAGGTCACCTCACCCTGCCGGGTGCGGCTCACCGCGTACCGCCTGGACCGCCTCCACCGCACCCGCGCCCGCGAGGTCTTCGACGGGGTGCTCGAACCGGGCAGCCACCGCCTCCCCCTGGACGCCGGCGCGGTGAAGGGGGAGGCCTACCTGGTGGCGCGGGCGCCGGGGAGCGTACTGGTCACGGCGGTGCGGCGCGGGACACCCGGGTGAGCGGGCCCCGGACCGCCGGTAAAATCCACACTCTGATGACTGCCACCCTCGTCGCCAAGAACCTCGCCGCCGGCCACGGCGACCGCTCCCTGTTCACCGGGCTCGACCTCGTCGTCGCCCCCGGCGACGTGATCGGTCTCGTCGGAGCCAACGGCGCGGGCAAGTCCACCCTGCTGCGGCTGCTGGCCGGGCTGACCGCGCCGGAACGGGGCGAGCTGCGTCTCTCCCCGCCGACCGCCACCGTCGGCCACCTCCCGCAGGAACCCGAGCGCCGGCCCGGTGAGACGGTCCGTGCCTTCCTGGCCCGCCGCACCGGCGTCACCGAGGCCCAGCGCGCGATGGACGAGGCCACACAGGCGCTGGTCGACGGCGCCCCGGGCGCCGACGACGCCTACGCGACCGCCCTGGAGCGCTGGCTCGGCCTGGGCGGCGCCGATCTCGACGACCGCGCCGAGGAGACCGCCGCCTCGCTGGGCCTGACGGTGGACCTGGACCAGCCCATGACATCGCTCTCCGGCGGCCAGGCGGCACGGGCCGGCCTCGCCTCCCTCCTGCTGTCCCGTTACGACGTCTTCCTGCTCGACGAACCGACCAACGACCTCGACCTGGACGGCCTGGAGCGCCTCGAACGCTTCGTGACCGGCCTGCGCGCCGGCACCGTCGTCGTCAGCCACGACCGCGAGTTCCTCACCCGCACCGTCACCAAGGTCCTCGAACTCGACCTCGCCCAACAGCAGATCAACCTCTACGGCGGCGGCTACGAGGCCTACCTGGAGGAACGCGAGGTGGCCCGCCGGCACGCCCGCGACGACTACGAGGAGTACGCCGACAGGCGGGCGGCCCTCCAGGACCGGGCGCAGACGCAGCGCTCCTGGATGGACAAGGGCGTCAAGAACGCCCGGCGCAAGGCCGGTGACAACGACAAGATCGGCCGCAAGTTCCGCAGCGAGTCCAGCGAGAAGCAGGCCGCCAAGGCCCGCCAGACGCAGCGCATGATCGAGCGTCTGGAGGTCGTCGAGGAACCGCGCAAGGAGTGGGACCTGCGGATGGAGATCGCCTCGGCGCCCCGCTCGGGCGCGGTGGTCGCCACCCTGCGCGACGCCGAGGTCAGGCGGGGCGACTTCGTCCTCGGCCCGGTCTCGCTCCAGATCGACTGGGCGGACCGGGTGGCGGTCACCGGGGCCAACGGCGCGGGCAAGTCCACGCTCCTCGCCGCGCTCCTGGGCCGCGTCCCGCTCGATGCCGGTCACGCGGCCCTCGGCTCCGGCGTCCTGCTCGGTGAGGTCGACCAGGCCCGCGAGCTGTTCCACGGCCCCGAATCACTGCTCGACGCCTTCCGCACGGCGACCCCGGACACCGAACCGGCCGAGATCCGCACCCTCCTGGCCAAGTTCGGCCTCAAGGCGGACCACGTGGTGCGCGCGGCGTCGACCCTCTCACCCGGCGAACGCACGCGGGCCGCGCTGGCCCTGCTCCAGGGAGCAGGCGTCAACCTCCTCGTCCTGGACGAGCCGACCAACCACCTGGACCTGCCGGCCATCGAGCAGCTGGAATCGGCCCTCGACGCCTACGAGGGCACGCTCCTGCTGATCACCCACGACCGGCGCATGCTGGACGCGGTGCGCGTCACCCGCCGCCTGGAGGTGTCCGACGGCAAGGTGACGGAGGCGTCGGCGTAACCGCGTCGCACCTCCGTCACCCCGCCGGGCGGCTACGCCAGTCCGGCCCGTCGCAGCGCGTCGGCCATCGCCCCGTCGGCGGGAGCCGGCGCGGCCGACGCGGGCCGCTTCCTGCCCCCGGAGGGCTGCCGCTGCTGCCGCTGCTTGGGCGGCCGTCCGCCGCGTTCCCGCTTCTGCTCGCCCTGCTCGCCCTGGGGAGCGGCCTCGTCGTCCAGCCGCAGCGTCAGCGAGATCCGCTTGCGCGGGATGTCGACGTCCATCACCTTCACCCGCACGATGTCGCCGGGCTTCACCACGTCCCTCGGGTCCTTCACGAAGGTCTTCGACATCGCGGACACGTGCACCAGTCCGTCCTGGTGCACGCCCACGTCCACGAACGCCCCGAACGCCGCGACGTTCGTCACGACACCCTCCAGGACCATCCCGGAGGACAGGTCGGAGAGCTTCTCCACACCTTCCTTGAAGGTGGCCGTCTTGAAGGCGGGCCGCGGGTCGCGCCCGGGCTTCTCCAGCTCCCTGAGGATGTCGGTGACCGTCGGCAGACCGAACGCCTCGTCCACGAAGTCGTCCGGCCTCAGCGAGCGCAGCACGGAGGTGTTGCCGATCAGACCGGCCACCTCCTGCCCCACGGTCTTCACCATCCGGCGCACCACCGGGTACGCCTCGGGGTGCACGCTGGACGCGTCCAGCGGGTCGCTGCCGCCCCGGATCCGCAGGAAGCCCGCGCACTGCTCGTACGCCTTGGGCCCGAGCCGCGACACCTTCTTCAGCTCGGTGCGCGAAGTGAACGGCCCGTTGGTGTCCCGGTGCGCGACGATGTTCTCGGCGAGCCCCGAGGTGATGCCGGACACGCGGGAGAGCAAGGGGGCCGAGGCGGTGTTGACGTCCACGCCCACGCCGTTGACGCAGTCCTCGACGACCGCGTCCAGCGAGCGGGACAGCTTCACCTCGGACAGGTCGTGCTGGTACTGGCCGACGCCGATCGACTTCGGGTCGATCTTCACCAGCTCGGCCAGCGGGTCCTGCAGCCGGCGGGCGATCGACACCGCGCCGCGCAGCGAGACGTCCATGTCCGGCAGTTCCTGGGAGGCGAAGGCGGAGGCCGAGTACACGGAGGCGCCCGCTTCGGACACCATCACCTTGGTGAGCTTCAACTCCGGGTGCTTGGCGATGAGTTCCCCGGCGAGCTTGTCGGTCTCGCGGGACGCCGTCCCGTTGCCGATGGCCACCAGCTCGACGGCGTGCTCCCGGGCCAGCCGGGCCAGCCTGGCGATCGCCTCGTCCCAGCGGTTGGCCGGGACGTGCGGGTGGATCACGTCCGTGGCCACGACCTTGCCGGTCGCGTCGACCACGGCGACCTTCACGCCGGTGCGGAAGCCCGGGTCCAGGCCGAGCGTCGCGCGGGTGCCGGCCGGGGCCGCCAGCAGCAGGTCCCGCAGGTTCGCGGCGAAGACGTTCACGGCCTCGTCCTCGGCGGCCGTGCGCAGCCGCAGCCTGAGGTCGATGCCGAGGTGTACCAGGATGCGGGTGCGCCAGGCCCAGCGGACGGTGTCCTTCAGCCACTTGTCGCCGGGCCGGCCGCGGTCCGCGATCCCGAAGCGGCTCGCGACGATCCCCTCGTAGGACGACGGGCCGTCGGTGGCCTCCTCGGGCTCCAGGACCAGGTCGAGCACGTCCTCCTTCTCGCCGCGCAGCATGGCGAGGATCCGGTGGGAGGGCAGCTCGGTGAACGGCTCGGCGAAGTCGAAGTAGTCGGCGAACTTGGCGCCAGCCTCCTCCTTGCCCTCCTTCACCTTGGCGGCGAGCCGCCCGCGCACCCACATCCGCTCGCGCAGCTCGCCGATCAGGTCGGCGTCCTCGGAGAAGCGCTCCGTGAGGATCGACCGCGCTCCGTCCAGTGCGGCCTGCGGATCGGCCACGCCCTTGTCGGCGTCGACGAACGCGGACGCCGCGGCGAGCGGGTCCACGGACGGGTCACCGAGCAGGCCCTCGGCCAGCGGTTCCAGTCCGGCCTCGCGCGCGATCTGCGCCTTCGTCCGCCGCTTGGGCTTGAACGGCAGGTAGATGTCCTCCAGGCGCGCCTTGGTCTCCGCCGTGCGGATGCGCGCTTCGAGCTCCTCGGTGAGCTTGCCCTGCTCGCGCACCGAGTCGAGGATCGCCGTGCGCCGGTCCTCCAGCTCCCGCAGGTAACGCAGCCGCTCCTCGAGCGTGCGCAGCTGCGCGTCGTCGAGCATCTCGGTCGCTTCCTTGCGGTAGCGGGCGATGAAGGGCACCGTCGAGCCGCCGTCGAGCAGCTCCACCGCGGCCCTCACCTGCCGCTCCCGTACGCCGAGCTCCTCGGCGATCCTGCTCTCGATGGACCTCACGTCGATGGACGCGCTGGATCCGGGTGTCGTCACGATCCCGTACCGCCTTCTCACAGAGGTTGCGCGGCAATTGTGGCAGGTGGCGCCACCGATCGGGGATCAGGGCGCCACCCGGGCCGGTCGGGACCGCCGTACCGGGGTCCGGAGTCAGACCCTGCGGCTGCGGGTGGAGGACGAGGCCCCGCCGAAGAGCCGGGCCACGGCCCGGAAGGGGAGCGTGACGACGGTGGCGACGGCGCCACCGATCTGGCGGAGTACGTCTGCGATGGCACGGAACACGTGAAGCCCCTTTCCTCTCCCGGCCCCTCCGGCCGGGACAGTACGGGTACCTCGTCCGCGGCCGGACATGCCCCCGCGGCTCGCCCGGACCGGGATCACGCCTTGCCGAGCAGGTCCCCCGGGAAGGCGCCCGCGCCGACTGCCGTACGGGCGAAGGCCGTTGCGAGCTCTGTGAGCCGCGCCACGCCGTCCGCGCCGAGATGCGCGTAGGGGGCGGCGTCCAGCCGGTCCGTCTCCCGTTCGACGTCGTCGCGCAGCGCCACGCCCGCCCCGGTCAGCTCGCCGGCCCCGTCGATCAGCCCGCGCCCGCGCAGCCGGTCCGTCGCCGCGTCCCACTCCTGGCGGCTCCAGCCCCGGGTGTTGAAGATCCACTTCGGTGCCATGCCCTTGCCGGTCGCGGTGTGCGTCACCAGCGCCTCCAGGCCGCCCAGGCCGGCGGCCGCCAGCGCGGCGACATGGCCGTCGCCCCGGTGTTCGCGCAGCAGGGTCGCCGCGTGCCAGTACGCCAGGTGCGGCGCGTCGGGCACGGGGAGGTCGGCGTGGGCCGAGTACAGGGGGCGGGCCCCGCGCGTGCAGCCCTCGGCGGCGCGCAGTGCCAGGCCGGCCGCCTCCGACATCTCCGGGGAGGTCAGGATCTCCTCGCCCAGCAGCCGGCGCATCGTCGCGTCGACGGCGCGCCCGCGTGCCGCCAGGGCCTGCTCCGGGGTGACGGTCTCCCACACCGCGGGCACGTACCGGGCGACGAGATCGTGCCGGTAGTTGTAGAAGGCCGCCGTCACGGCTCCGGCGCCGACCGGACCCAGCGCGGCGGCACGTGCCGCGAAGTTGACGGCCCGGGGGTCGGTGACCCCGAGGGCGCCCAGTTCCCGGCCCAGGTCGGGCGAGAAGTAGTGCGTCGAGTGCAGGGTGTTGAGCGCGTTGTGGCAGCGGCGGCCGGCGCGTGCGTCGAGGACGGCAGGTGTCATGCCGCGCAGGTTACCAACCGCTCAGTACGTCCTCCAGGCCTCTCGTGCCGTCCTTCCGCACTCCGGACGGGCATGGCAGCAAAGGTGGGAAACTCGTCATTGCGGCCATCACCCAGCGGGCGCACCATCAAGGGCATGGCGCAGCGAACCGTCCTCCTCGTCCTGTTCGACGACGTCCAGAGCCTCGATGTCACCGGCCCCGTGGAGGTGTTCGCGGGCGCCGAGAAGCACACGCCGGGGACCTACCGCATCCGTACCGCCTCGCTGGACGGCGCCCCCGTGCGCACGTCCAGCGGTCTGACCGTCGTACCCGACCAGGCACTCGCCGCGGCGTCCGAGCCGGACACCCTGATCGTCCCCGGCGGCCAGGGCACCCGGAATCCCGATCCGCGACTGATCGAGTGGCTGCGTGGACAGGGCCCGCACGTCCGGCGCCTGGTCTCCGTCTGCACCGGGGCGATCCTGCTCGCCCGGGCGGGGCTGCTCGACGGCCGCCGAGCCACCACCCACTGGGCCTACTCCGACCGGCTCGCCCGCGACCACCCGGCCGTGGACGTCGACCCCGACCCGATCTACGTCCGTGACGGCCACGTCGCCACGTCCGCCGGTGTCACCTCCGGCATCGACCTCGCCCTGGCCCTGGTGGAGGAGGACCTGGACCGGGAGGCGGCCCTGACCGTCGCCCGCCACCTGGTGGTGTTCCTGCGCCGGCCCGGCAACCAGGCCCAGTTCAGCGCCCAGCTCGCCGCCCAGACCGCACGGCGCGAGCCCCTGCGGGAGGTGCAGCGGTGGATCACCGAGCACCCGGGCGCCGATCTGGGCGTCGAGTCTCTCGCCGCCCGCGCGGGCCTCTCGCCCCGCCACTTCGCCCGGGCCTTCCGTGCGGAGACCGGCATGACACCCGGCCGCTACGTCGACCGGGTCAGGATCGAGCACGCCCGCCGGCTCCTGGAGGACACCGGCGCGGGCGTCGAGCAGGTCTCCCGCGCCAGCGGTTACGGCACCCCGGAGGCCATGCGCCGCGCTTTCGTCAGCGCCCTCGGAACCGCGCCGGCCGAGTACCGCCGCCGCTTCCGTCCCGCCCCCGAGCCGGCCCGCACCGCCCCCACCACCGGCACCGCCCCCACCGCCGACTCCACCCGTGACGCCCGGACCACCCGAACCAGCTGACATCCGGGACCACCCGCACCCCATGACACCCGGGCCACGGGACCGCCCGCACCACGTGACACCCGGGCCACGGGACCACCCGCACCACGTGACACCCGGGCCACGGGACCACCCGCACCACGGGACACCCCGGCCTCCGGGACCGCCCGCATCACGTCACACCCGTGCCACCGGAAACGCCCGCACCACATGACACCCGGACCACCGGGACCGCCGACCGAGAGGAAACCCGTGCAGACAGCCATCGTGCTCTTCGACCGTTTCACCGCCCTGGACGCCGTGGGCCCCTACGAGATCCTCGGCCGCCTCCCCGGCGCGGAGACGGTCTTCGTCGCCGAGCAGGCGGGCCCGGTGCGCAACGACACCGGGAGCCTCGCGCTCGTCGCCGACCGGACGCTGGCCGACGTGCCGGCCCCCGACCTCGTCGTCGTGCCGGGCGGCCCCGGCCAGACCCCGCAGATGGAGAACGAGACCCTGCTGGACTGGCTGCGCACAGCCGACGCCACCAGCACCTGGACCACCTCGGTCTGCACCGGCTCGCTGCTCCTCGCCGCGGCCGGCCTGCTTCAGGGCCGCCGCGCCACCTCGCACTGGCTGGCCCTGTCCCACCTGGGCCGGTTCGGCGCCGAGCCGACCGGGGAGAGGGTGGTCACCGACGGCAAGTACGTCACCGCGGCGGGAGTCTCCTCCGGCATCGACATGGGCCTGACCCTCCTCGGCCGGATCGCCGGCGACGACCACGCCCGGGCGGTCCAGCTGCTGACCGAGTACGACCCGCAGCCGCCCTACGACGCCGGGTCGCCGCAGAAGGCGCCCGCCCACCTCGTGGAGGAGTTCCGCGGCAAGAGCCGGTTCATCCTGACGTAGCCGCGCCCGTCGGGGCGCTCCAGCCGAAACGCGGCTGCCTCCGCTCCAGGAAGGCGGCGACCCCCTCGGCGGTGTCGCCGCTGCCGCGGGCCTGCCCGGCCCAGTAGGCGTCCCGGTCGGTGCGTCCGTTCGCGAACTCCTTCGCCGCGGCCTGTGTCAGCTGCGAGCGCGACACCAGCAGCCGGGCGAACCGGTCGACCCGCTCGCCCAGTCCGCCCTCCGGCAGGACCTCGTCGACCAGGCCCGTGCGCAGTGCCCGCTGCGCATCGATCAACTCCCCGGAGAACAGCAGGTACTTCGCGGTGGCGGGTCCGGTCAGCGCCACCAGCCGCCGCGTCGACGACGCCGGATACACCACCCCCAGTTTGGCCGGGGTCACCCCGAACGACGCGGACTCCTCGGCGAACCGCAGGTCGCAGGCCGCCGCCAACTGCGCCCCGCCGCCCACGCAGTGACCGCGGATCGCCGCCAGGGTGGGCCGGGGGAAGGCCGCGAGCGCCTCCTCGGCGCGGACGGCGAGCGCCTGCGCCTCCTCCGCCGACTCCCGCAGCGTCGAGATGTCGGCCCCGGCGCAGAACGTCGCGCCCTCACCGGTCAGCACGAGCGCCCGCACCGCCGGATCACCCGCCAGGGCGTCGAGCAGCGGAGGCAGGGCCCGCCACATCGCGGCGGTCATGGCGTTGCGCTTGGCGGGATGGTGGACGACTACGGTGGCGACCGAGTCGGCGACCCGGTGCAGCAGCTGCGGCTCCATGGCCCGGATGCTATCGGCCGGTCCAAGGGGCCCTGCGGGCGATACCGGTGGGACAGGAACGGTCCCACAACTGACCGTGTCATACGCCAACGGTCAGAAGCGCTCGATACCCGCTGACTTGTGTTCACTTTCCCGGAACGAAGGGACGCGTTACCAACACTCAGGGGTGTGGTGACAATCGAGCCCAGGGGTGGCGACCGGACGATGGACGAGACCGGGCCCGCCGGGCCGCTGCCGTACGAAGGCGTCTGGCGGTTCACCGCCCCCGCCGTGGACGAGTCGGTCCCGCGGGCGCGGCACGCCGTGCGGGACCTGCTGGTACGCCAGGGCGTCCCGGTCTCCGACGACGTGGCCCAGGGCCTGCTCCTGATCGTCTCCGAGCTGGTCACCAACGCCGTCCGGCACGCGGCGGTGCTGTCGCCGGTGCTCGCCGTGGAGGTCGCCGTGGGGCCCGAGTGGGTCCGGGTGTCCGTGGAGGACAACCACCCCTACCGCCCGACCGCCCTGGAGACCGATCACGGCCGGACGGGCGGGCGCGGGCTGCTCCTGGTCCGGGAGATCACCCGGGAGGCGGGCGGAGCGTGCGACGTCGCCCACACGGCGGGCGGCGGCAAGGTGATCTGGGTCGCCCTGCCGCTCGAACACGCCCTGCGCTAGGCCGGGCTCACCAGCCGGCCGACGGGCCCGTCAGCTCGCGGACGGCGGGCCGGGCCGCGTCCAGCACCGTCATGAACCACGCGGAGAAGGTGTCCTTCCCGTGCCGCTCGATCAGCTCGGCCGGAGACACCAGGGCCGTCTCGGCCACCTCCTCCGGGTCGGGCCGCGGCGGCGCCTGCACCAGACCCACGAAGAGATGGTTGTACTCCTGCTCCACCAGCCCCGAGGCCGGGTCCGGGTGGTTGTAGCGCACCGTGCCGGCCTCGGCGAGCAGCGACGGCGAGACCCCCAGCTCCTCGTACGTCCGCCGGGCCGCCGCCGCGAAGGGCGCCTCACCGGGATAGGGATGGCCGCAGCAGGTGTTGGACCACACACCGGGGGAGTGGTACTTGCCGAGCGCTCGCTGCTGGATCAGCAACCGCCCCCGCTCGTCGAACAGGAACACGGAGAACGCGCGGTGCAGTCGTCCGGGCGGCTGGTGCGCGGAGAGCTTCTCCGCGGTGCCGATCGTCACGCCGTCCTCGTCGACCAGTTCCAGCAAAATCGCGTCCGCGGTGCCGTTCGACGCATCGTGCGTCGCGGTGGCAGGAGTGATCGGCATACCCATCCTTCACATCGGTCCTCGCGCCCCAAGTGTGCCGTACGAATCCGGCACTCTCGGCACTTCCCGGCACTCCGCATGTCCCGCGCCGCGGCGCGGGCGGCGGTCGTGACCGGTCGGACGCCGAGGTGGGGCCCGGGGGTTGATCGTTCCCGGAGGGCGGGCCGGGAACCCCCGGGGGCGTCACCGGCTCCAGTGCCCGGGAGACAGGGAGCGGACGACCGGCGGACGGCTGCGCCGCCCGGCGCGTTCCCTCGCGCACGCGCCCCCTGCGGTGGCCGGCCGGGGGCGCGGCTCAGTGGCACAACCGCGCCTCGTGCTCCGCGTGGCCGCTGGGCTCCAGCTGGAAGGTGCAGTGCTCCACGTCGAAGTGGTCGCCGAGGCAGCCCTGCAACTCGTGGAGCATCTTCTCGTGGCCGATCGCGCTCAGCGCCTCGCCGCTCACCACCACGTGCGCCGAGAGCACCGGCATGCCCGAGGTGATCGTCCAGGCATGCAGGTCGTGGACGTCCTCGACCCCGTCCAGCGCCAGTATGTGGGCGCGCACCTCGGCGATGTCCACGCCCTTGGGCGCGGCCTCCAGCAGCACGTCCAGGGTCTCGCGGAGCAGCCGCAGGGTGCGTGGCACGATCATCAGGCCGATGAGCAGCGACGCGATCGGGTCCGCCGCCTGCCAGCCGGTGGCCAGGATCACCAGCGCCGAGACGATCACGGTCAGCGATCCCAGCGCGTCGGCCGCCACCTCCAGGAAGGCGCCCCGCACGTTCAGGCTCTCCTTCTGCCCGCGCATCAGCAGCGTCAGCGACACCATGTTGGCGACCAGGCCGATCACACCGAACACGACGGTCAGACCGCCCTCGGTGTCGGCGGGTGTGAGGAAGCGCTCGACCGCTTCGAACAGCACGTAGCCGCCGACGCCGAGCAGCAGCACACAGTTGGCCAGGGCCGCGAGGATCTCCGCCCGGGCGAAGCCGAAGGTGCGCCGGTCGCTCGGCGGGCGGTTCGCGAAGTGGACGGCGAGCAGCGCCATGCCGAGCCCCAGGGCGTCGGTCGCCATGTGGGCCGCGTCGGCGACCAGGGCGAGCGAGTCCGCGAGCATGCCGCCGACGATCTGGACCACCATGACGAAGAGCGTGATCGCCAGTGCCACCCGGAGCCTGCCGAGGTACGCGGCGGTCGCCGTGCCCCCGGCGCGCGCCCCGTGCGCATGCCCGTGATCGTGCCCAGCCCCCATGAGAAGCCCGCCTCCCTGTGTCTTCGGCATCCGGTGTCCGGATCACAGTCAACTACGGGCGGGGGGTATCGGGCAACGCGGCACTGAACACCGTTGTCATGTGCCCTGACCTGCGGAAACGGTGTGCAGGTCAGGGCACTGCGAGGCTCCGTGAGGGCCGTCCGGGTGACGGCTCGCCGCCGTCGCCCCGCTCCGTTGCGATGACCCTCTGTGGCCACCCTCGGACGCTTCGCGATGTCCGCGATGCCCGGTCTGGGGGCGCGGTTTGTGGGGCGGGGCCCGCATCCACGATGATGATCGCGGCAAAGGCGGGTGCACGTGGTGCCGACCGACCGTGAAACGGGCGGTGAACACGGCGTTCGGGGCATCCGATAACCTCTGCCGACATGCCGCCCGGGTGCCGCAGGCGCGGGCGTCCCACCATGTACAGGACCGGCGCCCCGGGCGTCGGCACCAGGGAGTGAGTTCGGTTGCCGACCGCCATCCTCACCGGTCAGCCGGTCCCCGGTTCGTCGATCGAGAGCGAGCTGCGGTCCCTGGGCTTCGAGGTGCGTGCCGCCTCCGGTGCGGCCGACGCCGAGCTGCTGCTCGCCCAGGTCTCCGCCGGGGAACGGGTCGCCCTGGTCGACGCCCGCTTCGTGGGCCACCTGCACTCCCTGCGCCTCGGTCTCACCGACCCCCGCTTCCCGCTCGCCGCGATCCCGGGCGCTGTGACCGCACAGCCGGCGGCCCGCCAGGCCCTGACCCGTGCGATGGCCCGCGAGAACCTCGCGGTCGGCGGTGCCGCGCTCGGGGGCGCTCCCGCTCGGGTGCGGCAGGGCGAAGGGGACGCCGAGAGCCTCGCCGACCGGATCACCGCCGCCCTCGACGCCGACGGCGCCGACGTGCACCGGCCCGAGCTCGGCAGCCTCGTCGCCGCCGTCCCCGCGGACCCGCAGGCCCGCAACGAGGCACGGCAGTCCGTCGCCGCCGTCGACGACGAGGCCGTACGTCTGAAGTCGGCGGTGAAGGCCCGCGACGGGTTCGTCACCACCTTCTTCATCAGCCCCTACTCCCGCTACATCGCCCGCTGGTGCGCGCGACGCGGACTGACCCCCAACCAGGTCACCACCGCCTCGCTGATCACCGCGCTCATAGCCGCGGGTTGCGCGGCCACCGGCACCCGCGGCGGCTTCGTCGCCGCCGGCGTCCTGCTCATCGCCTCCTTCGTCCTCGACTGCACCGACGGACAGCTGGCCCGCTACTCCCTGCAGTACTCGACGCTCGGCGCCTGGCTGGACGCCACCTTCGACCGCGCCAAGGAGTACGCCTACTACGCGGGCCTCGCCCTGGGAGCCGCCCGTGGCGGCGACGACGTGTGGGCCCTGGCCCTCGGCGCGATGGTCCTCCAGACCTGCCGGCACGTCGTCGACTTCTCGTTCAACGAGGCGAACGTCGACAGTACGGCCGCCGCCGCCAACACCAGCCCCACCGCCGCCCTCTCCGACAAGCTCGACAGCGTCGGCTGGACGGTCTGGGCGCGCCGCATGATCGTCCTGCCCATCGGCGAACGCTGGGCCATGATCGCCGTACTGACCGCGGTCACCACCCCGCGCATCACCCTCTACGCGCTGCTCGTCGGCTGCGCCTTCGCCGCGACGTACACCACCGCCGGCCGGGTCCTGCGCTCGCAGACCCGGAAGGCGTCGCGCACCGACCGGGCCGCGAAGGCGCTGGCCGACCTCGCCGACTCCGGACCGCTCGCCGAGGCCGTCGCCGCGGGCCTGCGCAAGCCCGCCCGCCGGCTGCCCGGCTTCACCGCCCCCGCCGTCGCCCTCCTCGGCGGCCTCGCCGTCGTCGCCACGGCGGCGCTCACCGGCTTCGGCGGCCCCTGGCCGGTCGTCGCCGCCGTCGCCTACGTCCTGACCTCCGGCCTCGCCGTCGCCCGCCCCCTCAAGGGCGCCCTCGACTGGCTGGTCCCCCCCTTCCTGCGCGCCGCCGAGTACGGCACCGTCCTGGTACTGGCGGCGAAAGCAGACGTGAACGGGGCCCTTCCGGCGGCTTTCGGCCTGGTTGCGGCGGTCGCCTACCATCACTACGACACGGTCTACCGCATCCGCGGTGGCGCGGGCGCGCCGCCGCAGTGGCTGGTGCGGACGATCGGGGGGCACGAGGGCCGCACGCTGGTGATCACCGTGCTGGCCGTGCTGCTCACCGCCACACAGTTCAAGCTCGCGCTCACGGTCCTCGCCGTGGCCGTGGCACTCGTGGTGCTCGTCGAGAGCATCCGCTTCTGGGTCGCCGCCCACCAGGGCGGCGCACCCGCCGTACACGACGAAGGAGAACCCGCATGATCGGCCTCGTGCTGGCCGCCGGCGCCGGCCGGCGTCTGCGCCCCTACACCGACACCCTGCCGAAGGCACTGGTGCCGGTCGGCCCCGAGGGGGCGGAGGACAGCATCACGGTGCTGGACCTGACCCTGGCGAACTTCGCCGAGGTCGGCCTGACCGAGGTCGGGATCATCGTCGGCTACCGCAAGGAAGCCGTGTACGACCGCAAGGAGGCGCTGGAGCAGAAGTACGGCGTCAAGCTCACCCTCATCGACAACGACAAGGCCGAGGAGTGGAACAACGCCTACTCCCTGTGGTGTGGTCGTGACGCCCTCAAGGACGGCGTGATCCTCGCCAACGGCGACACCGTGCACCCGGTCTCCGTCGAGAAGACCCTGCTCGCCGCCCGCGGCGACGGCAAGAAGATCATCCTCGCCCTCGACACGGTGAAGAGCCTCGCCGAGGAGGAGATGAAGGTCGTCGTCGACCCCGACAAGGGCGTCCAGCGCATCACCAAGCTGATGGACCCGTCCGAGGCGACCGGCGAGTACATCGGCGTCACCCTCATCGAGGGCGAGGCCGCCGTGGAGCTGGCCGACGCCCTGAAGACGACCTTCGAGCGCGACCCGCAGCTGTACTACGAGGACGGCTACCAGGAGCTCGTCAACCGCGGCTTCAAGGTCGACGTGGCGCCGATCGGCGAGGTCAAGTGGGTCGAGATCGACAACCACGACGACCTCGCCAAGGGCAGGGAGATCGCGTGCCAGTACTGACGAGGCTCATCCCGTCGCCGGTCGTCGTGGACATCCGCGCGGGTGCCCTCGACGACCTGGGATGTGTGCTCGCCGACGAGCGCATCTCCCACTCGGGCAAGCTCGCCGTCGCCGTCAGCGGCGGCTCGGGCGCCCGGCTGCGCGAGCGCGTCGCCCCGTCCCTGCCCGGCGCCGACTGGTTCGAGGTCGGCGGCGGCACCCTGGACGACGCGATCAAGCTGGCCGGCGCCATGAAGGCCGGTCACTACGACGCGGTCGTCGGGCTCGGCGGCGGCAAGATCATCGACTGCGCCAAGTTCGCCGCCGCCCGTATCGGCCTCCCGCTGGTCGCCGTGCCGACGAACCTCGCGCACGACGGACTGTGCTCGCCGGTCGCGACCCTCGACAACGACGCGGGCCGCGGCTCCTACGGCGTCCCGAACCCGATCGCCGTCGTGATCGACCTGGACGTCATCCGCGAGGCCCCGGTGCGGTTCGTGCGCGCCGGTATCGGCGACGCGGTCTCCAACATCTCCGCGATCGCGGACTGGGAGCTGGCCAACCGGGTCAAGGGCGAGCGCATCGACGGCCTGGCCGCCGCGATGGCCCGCCAGGCGGGCGAGGCCGTCCTGAGGCACCCGGGCGGCGTCGGCGACAACGACTTCCTCCAGGTGCTCGCCGAGGGCCTGGTCCTGACCGGCATCGCCATGTCGGTCTCCGGTGACTCGCGGCCCGCCTCCGGCGCCTGCCACGAGATCAACCACGCCTTCGACCTGCTCTTCCCCCAGCGCACGGCCGCCCACGGTGAGCAGTGCGGCCTGGGCGCGGCCTTCGCGATGTACCTGCGCGGGGCCCACGAGGAGTCCGCCCACATGGCCGAGGTGCTGCGCCGGCACGGGCTGCCGGTGCTGCCGGAGGAGATCGGGTTCACCCCGGAGGAGTTCTTCCGGGCCGTGGAGTTCGCCCCGCAGACGCGGCCCGGCCGCTACACGATCCTCGAGCACCTCGACCTCAAAACCGACCAGATCAAGGACCTGTACGCCGACTATGTCAAGGCCATCGGTAGCTGAACTACGTCCGGTCGTCCATCCCGCGGGGGTCAAGGACCGGCGCAGCGGTGAGCACTGGGCGGGACGCCTCTACATGCGCGAGGTCTCGCTGCGGATCGACCGCTACCTGGTGAACACCAGGGTCACGCCCAACCAGCTCACGTACCTGATGACCGTCTGCGGCGTCCTCGCGGCCCCGGCGCTGCTGGTGCCGGGCATCACGGGCGCCGTGCTCGGCGTCGTGGCGGTCCAGCTCTACCTGCTGCTGGACTGCGTCGACGGCGAGGTCGCGCGCTGGAAGAAGCAGTACTCGCTCGGCGGCGTCTACCTGGACCGGGTCGGCGCCTACCTGACCGACGCCGCGGTCCTGGTCGGCCTCGGCCTGCGCGCCGCCGACCTCTGGGGCACCGGCCGGATCGACTGGCTGTGGGCCTTCCTCGGCACCCTGGCCGCCCTCGGCGCCATCCTGATCAAGGCCGAGACCGACCTGGTGGGCGTGGCCCGGCACCAGACCGGGAGGGCACCGGTCCAGG
This sequence comes from Streptomyces ambofaciens ATCC 23877, assembly GCF_001267885.1. NCBI lineage: Bacteria > Bacillati > Actinomycetota > Actinomycetes > Kitasatosporales > Streptomycetaceae > Streptomyces > Streptomyces ambofaciens. Next base: position 6,907,880 of record NZ_CP012382.1, read on the forward strand.
AGTCCGCGTCCGAGCCGCGCTCCTCCGGCATGGCGCTGGCCCGCCGGGCCGCCGGGGCGCTCAAGTTCCACCGGCTGATCCTCGGCATCGAGGCGTCGCTGCTGATCCTGGTCCTCGCGATCGTCGACGAGAGCCGCGGCGACCTGTTCTTCACCCGCCTCGGTACGGCCGTACTGGCCGGCATCGCGCTGCTGCAGACCCTCCTGCACCTGGTGTCCATCCTCGCCTCCAGCAGGCTGAAGTGAGCGGGTCCATGAAGGTCGGCGCCGTCGTCATCACGATGGGCAACCGCCCCGACGAGCTGCGGGCCCTGCTCGACTCGGTCGCCCGGCAGGACGGCGACCGCGTCGAGGTGGTCGTCGTCGGCAACGGCTCGCCCGTCCCGGAGGTGCCGGAGGGCGTGCGCACCGTCGAGCTGCCCGAGAACCTGGGCATCCCCGGCGGCCGCAACGTCGGCATCGAGGCCTTCGGTCCGGGCGGCAGCGACGTCGACATCCTGCTCTTCCTCGACGACGACGGCCTGCTCGCCCGCACCGACACCGCGGAGCTGTGCCGCCAGGCCTTCGCGGCCGACGACGAGCTCGGCATCATCAGCTTCCGCATCGCCGACCCGGACACCGGCGAGACCCAGCGCCGGCACGTCCCGAGGCTGCGCGCCTCCGACCCGATGCGCTCCTCCCGGGTCACCACCTTCCTCGGCGGTGCCAACGCGGTGCGTACCCGCGTCCTCACGCAGGTCGGCGGCCTGCCGGACGCGTTCTTCTACGCCCACGAGGAGACCGACCTGGCGTGGCGGGCCCTCGACGCCGGCTGGATGATCGACTACCGGTCGGACATGGTGCTGAACCACCCCACGACCGCGCCGTCACGGCACGCGGTCTACCACCGCATGGTCGCCCGCAACCGCGTCTGGCTCGCCCGCCGGAACCTTCCCGCGCTCCTCGTCCCGGTCTACCTCGGCGTGTGGATGCTGCTCACCCTGCTGCGCCGGCCCTCGCGACCTGCCCTCAAGGCCTGGTTCGGCGGCTTCCGCGAGGGCTGGGCCACCCCCTGCGGCCCCCGGCGGCCCATGAGGTGGCGTACGGTGTGGCGGCTGACCCGGCTGGGCCGGCCTCCCGTGATCTGACAAGCTCGTACCCGAGAGCGTCCCGGCCCGCCCGGGGCCAACAGGTCCATGCCAGGCCCGCGCGGCCGAGCACTCCGAAGACGAAAGTTTCCACCAGTGAGTGAGACAACGCACGACGGCACGGTCGCCATGACCAAGCCCGTGTCGCCCGACGAGGGCCTCACACCGGCCAGGCTCGCCGCCAAGTACGGGCTGTCGGTGAGCGGGGCCCGGCCGTCCCTCGCGGAGTACGTCCGTCAGCTCTGGAGCCGGCGGCACTTCATCCTCGCCTTCTCCCAGGCGAAGCTGACCGCCCAGTACAGCCAGGCCAAGCTCGGCCAGCTGTGGCAGGTGGCCACGCCCCTGCTCAACGCGCTCGTCTACTTCACGATCTTCGGCCTGATCCTGAACGCCGGCAAGGGCATGCCGAAGGACGTGTACATCCCGTTCCTGGTGACGGGTGTGTTCGTCTTCACCTTCACCCAGTCCTCGGCGATGGCGGGCGTGCGCGCGATCTCCGGCAACCTCGGCCTGGTGCGGGCGCTGCACTTCCCGCGCGCCTCGCTCCCGATCTCGTTCGCCCTCCAGCAGCTCCAGCAGCTCCTGGCCTCGATGATCGTCATGTTCGCGGTGGTGATCGGCTTCGGCAGCTATCCCTCCCTGTCCTGGCTCCTGGTCGTCCCGGCGCTGCTCCTGCAGTTCCTCTTCAACATGGGCCTGGCGCTGATCGTGGCCCGGATGGGCGCCAAGACGCCGGACCTGGCCCAGCTGATGCCCTTCATCATGCGGACGTGGATGTACGCGTCGGGCGTCATGTTCTCCATCCCGATCATGCTGGAGGACAAGCCGACCTGGCTGGCGGACGTCCTCCAGTGGAACCCGGCCGCCGTCTACATGGACCTGATCCGCTTCGCGCTGATCGACGGGTACGGCTCGGAGAACCTGCCGCCGCACGTGTGGGCGGTCGCGCTCGGCTGGGCCGTGGTCCTGGCCGTGGGCGGCTTCGTGTACTTCTGGAAGGCGGAGGAGAGGTACGGCCGTGGCTGAGCAGCAGCAGGGCGAGCGGGTGCCGACGGTCATCGCGGACGAACTGCACATCGTCTACCGGGTCAACGGCGCCAGGACCGGCAAGGGCAGCGCGACCGCGGCCCTCAGCCGCATGATCAAACGGGGCGAGGACAGGGGCGTGCGCAAGGTGCACGCCGTGCGGGGCGTGTCGTTCACCGCCTACCGGGGCGAGGCGATCGGCCTGATCGGTTCCAACGGATCCGGCAAGTCGACCCTGCTGCGGGCCATCGCCGGCCTGCTGCCCGCCGAGCGCGGCAAGGTCTACACGGACGGCCAGCCCTCCCTCCTGGGCGTGAACGCGGCCCTGATGAACGACCTGACCGGCGAGCGCAACGTCATCCTCGGCGGTCTGGCCATGGGCATGTCCCGCGAGCAGATCAAGGAGCGCTACCAGGACATCGTCGACTTCTCCGGCATCAACGAGAAGGGCGACTTCATCACCCTGCCGATGCGCACGTACTCCTCCGGCATGGCGGCCCGGCTGCGCTTCTCCATCGCCGCCGCCAAGGACCACGACGTCCTGATGATCGACGAGGCCCTCGCCACCGGCGACCGGAAGTTCCAGACCCGCTCCGAGGAGCGCATCCGGGAGCTGAAGAAGGAAGCCGGCACCGTCTTCCTGGTCAGCCACAACAACAAGTCCATCCGCGACACCTGCAACCGCGTCCTGTGGCTGGAACGCGGCGAGCTGCGGATGGACGGCCCGACGGACGAGGTGCTCAAGGAGTACGAGAAGTTCACGGGCAAGTAGGGCGACGCGCCGAAGGCCCCGCCGGAGCTGTTCCGGCGGGGCACGCGTCTGCAAAGGAAGCGTCAACTCCGGCTGTTCTCAGGAATCTTGAGGCCGATCGATGTGTTCTTGTGATGCGCGGAGCACCCCTGCGGACCTCGGTGAGTTGTACAACGTAAGCTGGAGCGGTCCCGATACGCGGCACATGGGGCGATAATCCCCGACACCCTCGAGCGGGCCCGCCGCGCGGGCGGTCGGGCGGCGTGTCCGAAATAGTGTGTATTGGGTCGGCAGTGTAGAACGGGAGATGTGACGGCAATGGCGACGGAAACTCCCCACCTCCGCGACGCGTGCGCCGTCCCCGCCCAGGGCTGCCCGCGATGACGGCCACCGACACGGCGCGCGCCGTGGACCCGGAGCACGCCGTGGACCCGGAGCGCGCCACCCTCGCCAAGGCGGCGAGCGAGAACTTCCCCGTGGCCCCCTTCTTCCTCCCCCGCGACTGGCGCACCGACCTCATGGCCGTCTACGGCTTCGCCCGTCTGGTCGACGACATCGGCGACGGCGACCTGGCCCCCGGCGGCGCCGACGCCCGCCTCCTCGGCGTCCCCGGCGACCGGGCCGACGACCGGCTGCTGATGCTGGACGCCTTCGAGGCCGACCTGCACAGGGTCTTCGACGGCATCCCCCGCCACCCGCTGCTGCGCCGCCTCCAGCCCACCGTGCGCCGCCGCTCGCTGACCCCCGAGCCCTTCCTCGGCCTGATCGCCGCCAACCGCCAGGACCAGGTGGTGCGGCGGTACGAGACCTACGACGACCTGCTCGCCTACTGCGAGCTGTCCGCCAATCCGGTCGGTCGCCTCGTCCTCGCCGTCACCGGCACCTCGACGCCCGAGCGGGTCCGCCGGTCCGACGCGATCTGCACCGCCCTGCAGATCGTCGAGCACCTCCAGGACGTCGCCGAGGACCTGGGCCGTGACCGCGTCTACCTGCCCGCCGAGGACATGGAACGCTTCCACGTCCAGGAGACGGACCTCGCCGCGCCCACCGCCGGCGCCGCGGTGCGCGCCCTGATCGCGTACGAGACCCGACGCGCGCGCGACCTGCTGAGCGAGGGCGCCCCCCTGGTGGGCAGCGTCCGCGGCAGGCTCCGCCTGCTGCTCGCCGGGTTCGTGGCGGGGGGCAGGGCGGCCGTCCGGGCGATCGAGGCCGCCGATCACGACGTACTTCCCGGCCCGCCCAAGCCCGGCAAGGTCCAGTTGCTGCGCGAGGTGGGCGTGACCCTGCGAGGAGAGGGGTGATCGGGACCGTGGAGTCGTCAGCGCACACGTCGGCACCGGTGCTCGCCGCCTACAGCTACTGCGAGGCCGTCACCGGACAGCAGGCCCGCAACTTCGCCTACGGCATCCGGCTCCTGCCGACGCCCAAGCGCCGGGCCATGTCGGCGCTGTACGCGTTCTCACGCCGCGTCGACGACATCGGCGACGGAGAGCTCGCGGGTGACGTCAAGGTCGCCCGGCTGGAGGAGACGCGGGCGCTGCTCGCCCGGATCCAGGACGGGGCGGTGGACGAGGACGACACCGACCCGGTCGCCGTCGCCCTCGCCCACGCCGCGCGCGCCTTCCCGATCCCGCTCGGCGGGCTCGACGAGCTGATCGACGGCGTCCAGATGGACCTGCGGGGCGAGACCTACGAGACCTGGGACGACCTGAAGGTCTACTGCCGCTGTGTGGCGGGCGCCATCGGCCGCCTCTCGCTCGGCGTGTTCGGCGCCGAACCGGGGGCGCGCGGCGCCGAACGCGCGCCCGAGTACGCCGACACGCTCGGCCTCGCGCTCCAGCTCACCAACATCCTGCGGGACGTCCGCGAGGACGCCGAGGACGGGCGGACCTACCTGCCCGCCGACGACCTCGCCAAGTTCGGCTGCTCCGCCGGATTCGGCGGACCGACGCCGCCCGCGGGCTCCGACTTCGCCGGCCTCGTCCACTTCGAGGTGCGTCGGGCCCGCGCCCTCTTCGCCGAGGGCTACCGGCTGCTGCCCATGCTCGACCGGCGCAGCGGCGCCTGCGTGGCCGCCATGGCCGGCATCTACCGCCGCCTCCTGGACCGCATCGAGCGGGACCCGGAGGCCGTCCTGCGCGGCCGGGTCTCGCTCCCCGGACGCGAGAAGGCGTACGTCGCCGTGCGCGGCCTGTCCGGGCTGGACGCCCGGCACGTCACCCGGCGGGCCGTCAGGAAGCGCGCCTGATGGACGTACCCGGCACACTCGACACTCCGGACCGGAGCGGCGCCTCCGGCGAGGAACGGCGGGCAACCCTCCGGTGGCGGTCGGCGTCCCTGACTGAGACGGTCGGCCGTACACCGTTCACACACTGCGGCGACCGGACAGGGAAGGGCGCACCATGACGCACGGCAACGGCACGCGGGACGGCGGACAGCTCGCGGACGTCTCCGCCCTCCGGCCCGGCGGACACGCCGTCGTGGTCGGTGGCGGAATCGCCGGGGTCACCGCCGCCCTCACGCTCGCCGATGCCGGGGTGCGCGTCACCCTGCTCGAAGGACGGCCGCGACTGGGCGGGCTCGCCTTCTCCTTCCAGCGCGGCGACCTCACCGTCGACAACGGCCAGCACGTCTACCTGCGCTGCTGCACCGCCTACCGCTGGTTCCTCGACCGCATCGGGGGAACGGCCCTCGCTCCGGTGCAGGAACGTCTCGACGTGCCGGTCGTCGACCTGGCCCGGCCCGCGGGACGACGGCTCGGCAGACTGCGGCGCGACGCGCTGCCGGTGCCCCTGCACCTGGGGCGGAGCCTCGCCACGTACCCGCACCTCTCGCTCGCCGAGCGGGCCGCGGTCGGGCGGGCCGCGCTCGCGCTCAAGGGGCTCGATCTCACCGATCCGGCGCTGGACACCCAGGACTTCGGCAGCTGGCTGGCCGCGCACGGCCAGTCGGCGCGCGCCGTCGAGGCGCTGTGGGACCTCGTCGGCGTCGCGACCCTCAACGCGGTCGCGGGCGACGCCTCGCTGGGGCTCGCCGCGATGGTGTTCAAGACCGGTCTGCTGTCCGACCCGGGCGCGGCCGACATCGGGTGGGCCCGGGTCCCGCTGGGCGACCTGCACGACCGGATGGCCCGCGAGGCGCTCGACGCCGCGGGCGTCCGCACCGAGGTCCGTACCCGCGTCACCTCCGTCCGGGCGAAGGAGAACGGAGGCTGGAGCGTCGAGGTCCAGGGCGAGACCCTGGAGGCCGACGCGGTCGTCCTGGCCGTGCCGCAGCGCGAGACGCACGACCTGCTGCCCGCGGGCGCCCTCGACGCCCCCGCGAACCTGCTGGAGATCGGCACGGCGCCGATCCTGAACATCCACGTCGTCTACGACCGCAAGGTGCTCGCCGCGCCGTTCCTCGCGGCTCTCGGCACCCCCGTGCAGTGGGTGTTCGACCGTACCGAGGCCTCCGGGCTGAAGGAGGGTCAGTACCTGGCGCTGTCGCAGTCGGCCGCGCAGAACGAGATCGACGAGCCCGTGGCCGTGCTGCGCGAGCGGTACCTGCCCGAGCTGGAGCGGCTGCTGCCCGGCACCCGGGGCGCCGGGGTGAAGGACTTCTTCGTGACCAGGGAGCGCACCGCGACCTTCGCTCCCGACCCCGGCGTCGGCCGGCTCCGGCCCGGCGCCCGCACCAAGGCACCCGGCCTGTACCTGGCCGGAGCGTGGACCGCCACCGGGTGGCCCGCGACCATGGAGAGTGCGGTTCGCAGCGGTGTCGGGGCGGCGGGCGCCGCGCTCGGCGCCCTGGGCCGGTCCCGCGGCCTGCTTCCCGACTTCTTCGGGGAGGCGGCATGAGAACCGATCCGCGTGGGACCGACTCCCGCACTCCCGGTACCGCAACTGGAGGAAAGACTGTGCCCACTGTGCCCCCGGCCCCGAAGGCTGCCGAGGCGGTGGACGTGACCGCGCTCCTGGAGCGTGGCCGGACCCTGACCACGCCGGTCCTGCGGGCTGCCGTAGACCGTCTGGCACCTCCCATGGACACCGTCGCCGCCTACCACTTCGGCTGGATCGACGCCCAGGGCAGGCCCGCGGACGGTGACGGCGGCAAGGCCGTCCGCCCCGCGCTCGCGGTGCTCTCCGCCGAGGTCACCGGTGCCGCGCCCGAGACGGGCGTCCCCGGCGCGGTGGCGGTGGAGCTGGTGCACAACTTCTCCCTCCTGCACGACGACCTGATGGACGGCGACGAGCAGCGCCGCCACCGCGACACCGTCTGGAAGGTGCACGGCCCCGCCCAGGCCATCCTGGTCGGCGACGCCCTGTTCGCACTCGCCAACGAGGTGCTGCTGGAGCTCGGCACCGTCGAGGCGGGCCGTGCCACCCGCCGCCTCACCAAGGCCTCCCGCGCCCTGATCGACGGTCAGGCCCAGGACATCTCCTACGAGCACCGCGACCGCGTCAGTGTCGAGGAGTGCCTGGAGATGGAGGGCAACAAGACCGGCGCCCTGCTCGCCTCCGCCAGCTCCATCGGCGCGGTGCTCGGCGGCGCCGACGAACACACCGCCGACACGCTGGAGAGGTACGGCTACCACCTGGGCCTCGCCTTCCAGGCCGTGGACGACCTGCTCGGCATCTGGGGCGACCCGGAGGCCACCGGCAAGCAGACCTGGAGCGACCTGCGCCAGCGCAAGAAGTCCCTCCCGGTCGTGGCCGCGCTCGCGGCCGGCGGACCCGCCTCCGAGCGGCTCGGCGAGATCCTCGCCGCCGACGCCAAGACCAGCGACTTCGCGAACTTCTCCGAGGAGGAGTTCGCGGCCCGCGCCGCCCTCATCGAGGAAGCGGGCGGCCGGGAGTGGACCGCCGACGAGGCGCGCCGTCAGCACACCATCGCCATCGAAGCCCTCGACGCCGTGGACATGCCCGAGCGGGTGCGGGACCGTTTCACGGCACTCGCGGACTTCGTCGTCGTACGAAAGAGATGATCACTATCGGTCGAATAGCCCTCGCGTAGTCGCCGGCCGGTGTCGCGGGAACGACCAGCACCGGCCGACGGCGGACCCACAGCAGAAGCACCACTTGCAGACTGCACGAAGGGGAAGCCATGACAGCGACGACCGACGGAAGCACCGGGGCCACCCTGAAGCCCCTCGCAGCCGCGGCCAGCGAAACCGACGACATCACGATCCCCCCCGCGGCGGCCGGGGTACCAGAAGCCGCCGCCCGCGCCACCCGGCGCGCCACGGACTTCCTGCTCTCCCTGCAGGACGCCCAGGGCTGGTGGAAGGGCGACCTCGAGACGAACGTCACGATGGACGCCGAGGACCTGCTCCTGCGACAGTTCCTGGGCATCCTCGACGAGGAGACCGCCCGCGCCGCCGCCCTGTTCGTCCGCGGCGAGCAGCGCGAGGACGGCACCTGGGCGACCTTCTACGACGGTCCCGGCGACCTCTCCGCCACCATCGAGGCCTACGTCGCCCTGCGCCTGGCCGGCGACGCCCCCGACACGCCGCACATGGCGAAGGCCGCCGAGTGGATCCGGTCCCGGGGCGGCATCGCGGCCGCCCGCGTCTTCACCCGGATCTGGCTGGCCCTGTTCGGCTGGTGGAAGTGGGACGACCTGCCCGAACTCCCGCCGGAGCTCATCTACTTCCCCACCTGGGTACCGCTCAACATCTACGACTTCGGCTGCTGGGCCCGGCAGACCATCGTGCCGCTCACCATCGTCTCCGCCAAGCGGCCGGTGCGCCCCGCGCCCTTCGCGCTGGACGAACTGCACACCGACCCGGCCGTCCCCAACCCGCCGCGGCCCCTGGCACCGGCGGCGAGCTGGGACGGCGCCTTCCAGCGCCTCGACAGGGCCCTGCACGCCTACCGCAGGGTCGCCCCGCGCCGGCTGCGCCGCGCCGCGATGAACACCGCCGCGCGCTGGATCATCGAGCGGCAGGAGAACGACGGCTGCTGGGGCGGCATCCAGCCCCCGGCCGTGTACTCGGTCATCGCCCTGTACCTGCTCGGCTACGACCTCGAGCACCCCGTGATGCGCGCGGGACTGGAGTCCCTGGACCGCTTCGCCGTGTGGCGCGAGGACGGCGCCCGGATGATCGAGGCCTGCCAGTCCCCGGTGTGGGACACCTGCCTGGCCGTCATCGCGCTGGCCGACGCCGGGGTGCCCGCCGACCACCCGCAACTGGTCAAGGCCGCCGACTGGATGCTCGGTGAACAGATCGTGCGCCCCGGCGACTGGTCGGTGAAGCGTCCCGGACTGCCGCCCGGCGGCTGGGCGTTCGAGTTCCACAACGACAACTACCCCGACATCGACGACACCGCCGAGGTCGTCCTCGCGCTGCGCCGGGTCCGCCACCACGACCCGGAGCGGGTCGAGAGGGCCATCGGCCGCGGGGTCCGCTGGAACCTCGGCATGCAGTCGAAGAACGGCGCCTGGGGCGCGTTCGACGTCGACAACACCAGCGCCTTCCCCAACCGGCTGCCCTTCTGCGACTTCGGCGAGGTCATCGACCCGCCGTCCGCGGACGTCACCGCGCACGTCGTCGAGATGCTCGCGGTCGAGGGACTCACCCATGACCCGCGCACCCGGCGGGGCATCCAGTGGCTGCTGGCCGAACAGGAGGCGGACGGCTCGTGGTTCGGCCGCTGGGGCGTCAACTACGTCTACGGCACCGGCTCCGTCGTCCCCGCCCTGACGGCCGCCGGCCTCCCCGCCTCGCACCCCGCCGTCCGCCGCGCGGTGACCTGGCTGGAGTCCGTCCAGAACGACGACGGCGGCTGGGGCGAGGACCTGCGCTCCTACCGGTACGTCAGGGAGTGGAGCGGCCGGGGCGCCTCGACCGCCTCGCAGACCGCCTGGGCGCTGATGGCCCTGCTCGCGGCGGGGGAGCGGGAGTCGAAGGCCGTCGAACGCGGCATCGCCTGGCTGGCCGCCACCCAGCGGGAGGACGGCTCCTGGGACGAGCCGTACTTCACCGGCACCGGCTTCCCCTGGGACTTCTCCATCAACTACCACCTCTACCGGCAGGTCTTCCCGCTCACCGCCCTCGGCCGGTACGTGCACGGCGACCCCTTCGCCGAGAAACACGGCGTGGGGAACGCCGCCGCCCGCGCCGAGCAGCCCGCCGCCCAGACCTCCCCGGCCGAGGTGAAGGGCAGCTGATGAACGCGCAGACCGGCCCGTCCCCGCTGCTGATCGCCTGCGCGCTCGGCATCGAGCACCTCGCCCTGCGCACCGGCGACCGCGGCGGCGCCGGCGGACCGGTCACCGTCCTGCGCACCGGCATGGGCCCCAGGGCCGCCGAGCGCTCGGTCACCCGGGCCCTGGCCGAGGACCCGACGCTCGGCGACGCCGTCGTGCTGGCCACGGGCTTCTGCGCGGGACTCGCCCCCGGCATGCACCCGGGCGACCTGGTCGTCGCCGAGGAGACCCGGGACCCGCGCTCCACCGTCGCCTGCGTCGGGACCGACCGGCTGGTGAAGGAGCTCGCGCGGGCCCTTCCCCGGCGCACCGTCCACACCGGGCCGCTCACCGGCTCGGACCACGTCGTCCGCGGCCCCGAGCGCGCCGACCTGCTCGCCACCGGCGCGATCGCCGTCGACATGGAGTCCGCGGCCACGCTCCTGAGCGCCGTCCGGGCGGGCGCGCGCCCGGTTGCGGCCGTCCGGGTGGTCGTGGACGCTCCAGAACACGAGCTGGTCCGGATCGGCACGGTGCGCGGTGGAATATCAGCTTTCCGTGTTCTCCGATCCGTTCTTCCCGCATTCTTCGAATGGCACCGTTCGTTGCTGCTCCCCCGGAGGTGAGCCCAGATGGCCATGCCGCTTCGTCAGTCCGTCAAGGTCGCTACGTACCTGGCCGAACAGAAGATCCGCCGACGGGACAAGTTTCCGCTCATCGTGGAGCTGGAGCCGCTTTTCGCCTGCAACCTGAAGTGCGAGGGATGCGGCAAGATCCAGCACCCGGCGGGGGTGCTCAAGCAGCGCATGCCGGTGGCGCAGGCCGTCGGGGCGGTGCTCGAATCGGGTGCGCCGATGGTCTCCATCGCCGGCGGCGAGCCGCTGATGCACCCTCAGATCGACGAGATCGTACGGCAGTTGGTGGCCAAGCGGAAGTACGTGTTCCTGTGCACCAACGCCTTGCTCATGCGCAAGAAGATGGACAAGTTCAAGCCCTCGCCCTACTTCGCCTTCGCCGTGCACATCGACGGGCTGCGCGAGCGGCACGACGAGTCCGTGGCCAAGGAGGGCGTGTTCGACGAGGCGGTGGAGGCCATCAAGGAGGCCAAGCGGCGCGGCTTCCGGGTGACCACCAACTCGACCTTCTTCAACACCGACACCCCGCAGACCATCGTCGAGGTCCTCGACTACCTCAACGACGACCTCAAGGTCGACGAGATGATGATCTCGCCCGCCTACGCCTACGAGAAGGCCCCCGACCAGGAGCACTTCCTGGGCGTGGAGCAGACCCGCGAGCTGTTCAAGAAGGCCTTCTCGGGCGGCAACCGGGCCCGCTGGCGGCTCAACCACTCCCCGCTGTTCCTCGACTTCCTCGAGGGCAAGGTCGACTTCCCGTGCACCGCGTGGGCGATCCCGAACTACTCCCTGTTCGGCTGGCAGCGCCCCTGCTACCTGATGAGCGACGGCTACGTCCCGACCTACCGGGAGCTGGTCGAGGAGACCGACTGGGACAAGTACGGCCGCGGCAAGGACCCGCGCTGCGCCAACTGCATGGCGCACTGCGGTTACGAGCCCACCGCCGTCCTGGCCACGATGGGCTCGCTCAAGGAGTCCCTGCGCGCCCTGCGCGAGACCGTCTCCTCGAACCGGGAGTGACGTCGTGACCGCCATCCCCTTGGGCGTCCCCGAGGTGCCGGTCCGGCCGCTCGCCGAGCGACGTGTGTCGCGGCGGATCCAGGTCGGACCGGTGGCGGTCGGGGGCGGGGCCCCGGTGTCGGTGCAGTCCATGACCACGACGCGTACGTCGGACATCGGTGCGACGCTCCAGCAGATCGCGGAGCTGACCGCGTCGGGCTGTCAGATCGTGCGGGTGGCCTGTCCCACCCAGGACGACGCGGACGCGTTGCCGGTGATCGCGAAGAAGTCGCAGATCCCGGTGATCGCGGACATCCACTTCCAGCCCAAGTACGTCTTCGCGGCGATCGAGGCGGGCTGCGCGGCGGTGCGGGTGAACCCGGGCAACATCAAGCAGTTCGACGACAAGGTCAAGGAGATCGCGAAGGCGGCGAAGGACCACGGCACGCCGATCCGGATCGGGGTGAACGCGGGTTCGCTGGACCGGCGGCTGCTGCAGAAGTACGGCAAGGCGACGCCGGAGGCGCTGGCGGAGTCGGCGCTGTGGGAGGCCTCGCTCTTCGAGGAGCACGACTTCCGGGACATCAAGATCTCGGTGAAGCACAACGACCCGGTCGTGATGGTCGAGGCCTACCGGCAGCTCGCCGCGCAGTGCGACTACCCGCTGCACCTGGGCGTCACCGAGGCGGGTCCGGCCTTCCAGGGCACCATCAAGTCGGCCGTCGCCTTCGGCGCGCTGCTCTCCCAGGGCATCGGTGACACCATTCGGGTCTCGCTGTCGGCGCCGCCGGTGGAGGAGATCAAGGTGGGCATCCAGATCCTGGAGTCGCTGAACCTGCGGCAGCGGGGTCTGGAGATCGTCTCCTGTCCGTCGTGCGGCCGTGCCCAGGTGGACGTCTACAAGCTGGCCGAGGAGGTCACCGCCGGTCTGGAGGGCATGGAGGTGCCGCTGCGCGTCGCCGTGATGGGCTGCGTGGTCAACGGTCCCGGTGAGGCCCGCGAGGCCGACCTCGGTGTCGCCTCGGGCAACGGCAAGGGACAGATCTTCGTCAAGGGCGAGGTCATCAAGACCGTCCCCGAGTCCAAGATCGTGGAGACCCTCATCGAAGAGGCCATGAAGATCGCCGAACAGTTGGAGAAGGACGGCGCGTCGGGGGAGCCGGCCGTCACCGTGAGCTGAACAGCACGGACCGAAGGGGGCCCGAGCGTGACGATGCTGGAGAACATCCGGGGACCACGCGACCTGAAGGCGCTGTCCGAGACGGAACTCGGTGAACTGACCCGCGAGATACGGGACTTCCTGGTGCACGCGGTCGCCCGCACCGGCGGTCACCTCGGACCCAACCTGGGGGTGGTGGAACTCACCGTCGCCCTGCACCGGGTCTTCGAGTCACCGGCCGACCGCATCCTGTGGGACACCGGCCACCAGACCTACGTGCACAAGCTCCTGACCGGGCGTCAGGACTTCTCCAAGCTGCGCGGCAAGGGCGGGCTGTCCGGCTACCCGTCGCGCGAGGAGTCCGAGCACGACGTCATCGAGAACAGTCACGCCTCCACCGTCCTCGGCTGGGCCGACGGCCTCGCCAAGGCCCACCAGGTCCTCGGCCGGGAGGACCACGTCGTCGCGGTCATCGGTGACGGCGCGCTCACCGGCGGCATGGCCTGGGAGGCCCTGAACAACATCGCGGCGGCCAGGGACCGGCCGCTGATCATCGTCGTCAACGACAACGAACGCTCGTACGCGCCGACCATCGGCGGCCTCGCCAACCACCTCGCGACGCTCCGCACGACCGACGGCTACGAGCGCGTGCTGGCCTGGGGCAAGGACGTCCTCCAGCGCACCCCGGTGGTCGGCAACACCGTCTACGAGGCACTGCACGGCGCGAAGAAGGGCTTCAAGGACGCCTTCGCCCCGCAGGGGCTCTTCGAGGACCTGGGGCTGAAGTACCTGGGCCCGATCGACGGGCACGACATCGAGGCCGTCGAGTCCGCGCTGCGGCGCGCCAAGCGCTTCCACGGGCCGGTGCTGGTGCACTGCCTCACGGAGAAGGGCCGTGGCTACGAGCCCGCGCTGCGCGACGAGGAGGACCACTTCCACACCGTCGGCGCGATGGACCCGCTCACCTGCGCGCCGCTCACGCCGCCCCCGGGCCCCTCCTGGACCTCCGTGTTCGGCGAGGAGATGGTCCGGATCGGCGAGGAGCGCGACGACGTCGTGGCGATCACCGCGGCCATGCTGCACCCGGTCGGCCTCGCCGCCTTCGCCGAACGCTTCCCCGACCGGGTCTGGGACGTCGGCATCGCCGAGCAGCACGCCGCCGTGTCCGCCGCCGGCCTCGCCACCGGCGGCCTCCACCCGGTCGTCGCCGTCTACGCCACCTTCCTCAACCGGGCCTTCGACCAGCTCCTGATGGACGTGGCCCTGCACCGCTGCGGGGTCACCTTCGTCCTGGACCGGGCCGGCGTGACCGGCGTCGACGGGGCCTCGCACAACGGCGTGTGGGACATGTCCGTCCTCCAGGTCGTCCCGGGACTGCGCATCGCCGCACCGCGCGACGCCGACCAGCTCCGCGCCCAGCTGCGCGAGGCGGTCGCCGTCGACGACGCGCCGACCCTGGTGCGCTTCCCGAAGGAGTCCGTCGGACCGGCCGTCCCCGCCGTCGGCCGGGCCGGTTCCATGGACGTCCTGCGCGCCCCCGACCGGCCCGAGGTGCTGCTGGTGTCCGTCGGCGTGATGGCGCCCGTCTGCCTGCGGGCCGCCGAGCTGCTCGAGGCCCGCGGCATCGGGTGCACGGTCGTGGACCCGCGCTGGGTCAAACCCGTCGACCCGGCGCTCGCGCCCCTGGCCGCCCGGCACCGGCTGGTGGCCGTCGTCGAGGACAACAGCCGCGCGGCAGGGGTAGGTTCGGCGGTGGCACTGGCGCTCGGTGACGCGGACGTCGACGTACCCGTACGCCGTTTCGGCGTCCCCGAGCAGTTCCTCGCGCACGCCAAGCGCGCCGAAGTCCTCGCCGACATCGGTCTCACGCCGGTCGACATCGCCAGCCGGATCAGCGCCGGTCTGGCCGTCGCCGCGGAGACCGGAGAACGTGCCGAAGGGCCCACCGGCGACGGACGGACCGTCACGCCAGCGCAAGGAGAGAACTGAATGACCAAGGAGTTCGACCTCGCCGCGCTCTTGGCCGAGCGCGGAGCCGAGCGGTACGAGCTGCACGCCAAGCACCTCAACCACCAGCTGCCGCGCATGCTGCACACCATCGGCTTCGACAAGGTCTACGAGCGGGCCGAGGGCGCGCACTTCTGGGACGCGGACGGCAACGACTACCTGGACATGCTCGCCGGGTTCGCGGTGATGGGCCTCGGACGCCACCACCCCGTCGTCCGCAAGGCGCTGCACGACGTCCTCGACGCCTCGCTGGCCGACCTCACCCGCTTCGACTGCCCGCCGCTGCCCGGGCTGCTGGCCGAGCGGCTGCTCTCCTACAGTCCGCACCTGGACCGGGTCTTCTTCGGCAACAGCGGCACGGAGGCGGTGGAGACCGCGCTGAAGTTCGCCCGGTACGCGACCGGCAGGCCGAGGGTCCTGTACTGCTCGCACGCCTTCCACGGGCTGACCACCGGCTCGCTCTCCGTCAACGGCGAGAGCGGCTTCCGCGACGGCTTCGCGCCGCTGCTGCCCGACACGGCCGTCCCGCTCGGCGACCTGGACGCCCTGGCGCGGGAGTTGCGGCGCGGGGACGTGGCCGCGCTGATCGTGGAGCCGATCCAGGGCAAGGGCGTGCACGAGGCCCCGCCCGGCTACCTGCGCGCCGCGCAGGACCTGCTGCACCGGCACAAGGCGCTGCTGATCGCCGACGAGGTGCAGACCGGGCTGGGCCGGACCGGCACGTTCTACGCCTTCCAGCACGAGGACGGAGTCGAGCCCGACCTGGTGTGCGTGGCCAAGGCGCTGTCCGGCGGCTACGTGCCGGTGGGGGCCACGCTGGGCAGGGACTGGATCTTCCAGAAGGTCTACTCCTCGATGGACCGGGTGCAGGTCCATTCGGCGAGCTTCGGGTCCAACGCACAGGCCATGGCGGCCGGACTCGCGGTGCTCTCGGTGATGGAGAACGAGGAGATCGTCGCGAACGCCGCCGCCGTGGGCGAGCGGCTGAAGTCCCGGCTGGCGGAGCTGGTGGACCGCTACGAGATGCTCGCCGACGTGCGCGGCCGGGGGCTGATGATCGGCATCGAGTTCGGCCGCCCCAGGTCACTGAAGCTGCGCAGCCGCTGGACGATGCTCCAGGCGGCCAGGAAGGGACTGTTCGCGCAGATGGTGGTGGTGCCGCTGCTGCAGCGCCACCGGATCCTCACCCAGGTGTCCGGCGATCACCTGGAGGTGATCAAGCTGATTCCGCCGCTGATCATCGACACCGCGGACGCGGACCGGTTCGTCGACGCCTTCACCGAGGTGATGGAGGACGCGCATCACGGGGGTGGACTGATGTGGGACTTCGGCAAGACCCTGGTCAGGCAGGCGGTGGCCAACCGCTGAGCCCGGCACTTTTGCCCCACAGGCAAGAAACTTGCCCGTGGGGCAAGGCTCGGGCTCAATGGAAGCATGAGCTCCTCCGAGACGACGGACCCGGCCGAGGGATCGGTCGCCGCCGTCGCACCCCAGCTGCGCGAGCTGCGGCGCCGGGCCGCCCTCACCCTGGAGGCCGCGGCGCGCGCCGCCGGGCTGTCGCCGGCGCACCTGTCCAGGCTGGAGACCGGGCAGCGCCAGCCCTCGCTGCCGATGCTGCTTTCCCTCGCCCGGGTCTACGGTACGACCGTATCGGAACTGCTCGGCGAGACGGCCGCGGACCGGGACGCCGTCGTGCGGGCCGAGGCCATGGAGCCGACGTCCGCGGGCGGCTGGACGTACTGGCAGGCCGGCGGGTCCGGCCGCGGGATGCAGGCCCTGCGGGTCCGCGTCCCGCACGGGTCGCAGGGCGACATCGTGCGGGTGCACCCCGGTGAGGAGTGGCTCCACGTGCTGCGGGGCCGGCTGCGGCTGCGCCTCGGGGACACCGTGCACCGGCTCGGTCCGGGCGACAGCGCGCACTTCGACTCGCTGACCCCGCACCGGATCGCCGCCCAGGACGCCGACGGGGTCGAGCTCCTCTTCGTCCACACCCTGCTGCAGAGCCCGACGGCGGCGCTCTGCCTGGGGCCGGCCACCGTGCCGCCCCACTCCACTCCGGGAGAGATGCCATGAACCTGCAGGACAAGTTCCCGCGTGCCCTGTGGGTGCGGCTCTTCATCTACCTCGTCGTGGGCCACGCCTTCGCGGCCTTCATCTACCTGCTCTTCGAGGTGGGAGCCGGCAGCCGGTGAACGCGACCCCTCAGTCCAGCATCCGCTCGCGCAGCCGCTCCCGGGTCTGCGGAGTGATCCCCAGGCCCTGCTCCAGGTAGGCGTCGACTCCGCCCCAGGTCTGCTCGACGGTCTCGAAGGCCGCCGCGAGGTACTCGGCGCGCGCGTCGAACAGGGGGCTGAGCAGCTCCATGACCTCGGGGGAGTAGGCGGAGGCGGCGGTGCTGCTGCGACGCACCTTGTAGCGGCGGTGCGTGGCGTTCGACTTCAGGTAGTCCTCGACGATGGCGTCCCGCTCGACGCCCAGGGCGAGGAGGGTGATCGCGATCGACAGGCCCGCGCGGTCCTTGCCGGCCGCGCAGTGCATCAGCGCCGGGACGCTGTCCTCGGCGAGCGCGTGCAGCACCCGCGAGTGCTCCGCCGTGCGCTCCTTGATGATCAGGCGGTAGGAGCCGATCATCCGCTCGGCACCCTTGTCGCCGGCCAGGATCTCGCGCAGCTGGTCCAGGTCGCCGTCGCGGACCATCTTCCAGAACTCGGCACCGTCGGCCGGGTCGCTCAGCGGCAGGTTCACATTGCGCACGCCCGGCAGCTCGACGTCCGGGCCCTCGAGCTTCTGGTCGGCCGCGTTGCGGAAGTCGAAGATCGTGTGCAGGCCCAGCGAGGCCAGGAACGCGGCGTCCCCTCCGGTGGCGTGCGCCAGGTGACCGCTGCGGAACAGCACTCCCTGTCGTACCCGCCGTCCGTCCACGGTCGGCAGGCCGCCCACGTCACGGAAGTTGCGCACACCGGCCAGCTCGGGTTCGGTCGACGGGACCTGCTGCGTCACGGGGGCTCCTCCCACTCCGCCCCGTCGGCGCTGCTCGCCGCCGGGCTCCACTCGAAGATACGGCACGGGCCTGCGCCTCCGGGTGCCGGGACGTCCGACAGTGGACCATCTGGGCCTTCTGTCCGTATTGGTGCCTTAGTCCCAACTCGCTCTGAAATAAAAGGGGCTGGAGGGACGGCGCGTGAGCAGCGTCATATCCGTGACGGTGCGTTGCCCGTCATGTTCACGTAATTCCGCCGGTTTTCAAGGACGTTTGCCCGAACCGGTGCCCCGCGAATCGACGGAGGGTGACCGGTGATTCCCATAAAGGATCAATCGGAACACCGGCCGAGGGAACCCCACGCTTGTCGCTGCGCGTCCTGGTCGCTTACGTTCACCACCGATCCGGACGGAACGCCTAATCCTGCCGCCGACCGGAGCCCGCACTCATCGACCACCCGTACACGGCAGGAGCGGGGGACCCACAGGTAAGACTGCCTGTTCCGGTTCCCGGAACGGCTTGGGGTTAAGCCGCGTCCCGACGCGGCCGGGCATCTCCAGCTCGCACCCGACAGCTCACCTCGCAGGCGCCGGAGAGGAATTCGCCATGCCCGCGAAGGGTAAGCACCGCCGTACCAGGGCCATGCGCCTGACCCGCACCATCGCCGTCGCCGGAACCGGCGGCGCCGCGCTCGCGCTCCCGCTGATGGGCGCCGCCGGGGCCCACGCCGCTCCCGCGCAGTCCGTTTCCGAGCACTCCGTGCAGTCCGTCGCGACGTCGGCGAAGAAGGCCGCCGGTGCGGAGAAGAACGGGGACTCGCGGACGTACACCGTCAAGAGCGGTGACTACCTCTCGAAGATCGCCGACGAGCAGGACGTCGACGGCGGCTGGAAGAAGCTCTACGCCGACAACCGCGAGGTCGTCGGTTCGGACCCGTCGCTGATCCACCCCGGTCTGAAGCTCGCCGTCGCCGGACAGGCCGCCAAGTCCTCGGCCCCGTCCTCCTCCGCCGCGTCGGAGAAGCCGGCGGCCGAGAAGCCCGCCGCGGCCGAGAAGCCCGCCCCCGCGAAGGCCGAGTCGGCCGAGCAGTCCTCGGACGCCGCGAAGAGCTCCGCCGACTCCTCGAACACGAGCGCCCAGTCCGCCGGCACCGGCAGCGGCTTCGCCTCGCCCGTCCCGAGCGGCACCCTGGGCACCCCGTACCACCAGACGGGCAGCATGTGGTCCAGCGGCTACCACACCGGTACGGACTTCGTCGTCCCGACCGGCACCTCCCTCAAGGCCGTCGGCGCGGGCACCGTCGTCTCCGCGGGCTGGGGCGGCGCCTACGGCAACCAGGTCGTCATCCAGCTCGCCGACGGCCACTACGCCCAGTACGCCCACCTCTCCTCGCTCTCCGTCTCCGCGGGCCAGTCCGTGACGGCGGGTCAGCAGGTCGGCCTCTCGGGTGCCACCGGCAACGTGACCGGACCGCACCTGCACTTCGAGATCCGCACCACCCCGGACTACGGCTCGGACGTGGACCCGGTCGCGTACCTGCGCTCGCACGGCGTCTCCCTCTGACGAGGAGCTGACGCGCCCTCCCGCGCCACCGAAGGCCGGACCCCGATCCCCGGGTCCGGCCTTCGGTGTATCAGGACCCCGCTTATTCCGGAATTGGCGAATACTTTAGGCGTGGCATTTCTCACCGCCCGTCAACCCTTTCCTACGGTCGCGTAGGTCACATTCCAAGGTGAATCATGGGCCGATGTGGCAGACGATTCGAAGAGTGACAGCGGAACAGTGATCGGGTCGTACGTGGCGGTGGGGGACAGCTTCACCGAGGGCGTCGGCGACCGGGGCCCCGACGGATCGTTCGTCGGTTGGGCCGACCGGTTCGCCGTCCTGCTCGCGGACCGGCGCCCCGAGGGCGACTTCACGTACACGAACCTCGCCGTACGCGGCAGGCTGCTCGACCGGATCGTGGCGGAGCAGGTGCCGCGGGCCGTCGAACTCGCCCCCGACCTGGTCTCGTTCTGTGCGGGCGGCAACGACATCATCCGGCCCGGCACGGACCCCGACGAGGTGGCCGAGCGGTTCGAGCGGGCGGTGGCCGCGCTGACCGCCGCGGCCGGCACCGTGCTGGTGACGACCGGGTTCGACACCCGCGGGGTGCCCGTCCTCAGGCGTCTGCGCGGCAAGATCGCCACGTACAACGGGCACGTCCGCGCCATCGCCGACCGCTACGGCTGCCCCGTGCTCGACCTGTGGTCGCTCAGGACGGTGCAGGACCGCAGGGCGTGGGACGCCGACCGGCTGCACCTGTCGCCGGAGGGCCACACGCGCGTGGCGCTGCGCGCGGGCCAGATCCTCGGCCTGCCCGTCCCGGCCGACCCCGACCAGCCCTGGCCGCCGCTGCCGCCGCGCGGCACCCTGGACGTCCGCCGGGACGACGTCCACTGGGCCCGCGAGTTCCTGGTGCCGTGGATCGGCCGTCGGCTGCGCGGCGAGTCCTCGGGCGACCACGTGATCGCCAAGGGGACGCTGTCGGCGGACGACATCAGGGGGCGGATCGCGACGGTGGCCTGACGGCGGGGGAGCGGTGTGGGGCGGGCGCGGGGCGCGGCGTCCCGGTCGTGCCGGCGGCGGGCGGGCCGGGGCGGCGCCGGGGCGTCGTCAACGCCTCCCGCTCCAGCCCCAGTTCCCGGGCGAGCGCCTCGTCCATCCACTCCTGGGCCCGCGCCCGGGACACCGCGCCCCCGTACGACGTCAGCTGCACGGCCAGTCCGTCCAGCAGGGCGGTCAGGCGGAGCGCGGCGTCCTCGGGCCCGGGGCAGTGGAACTCCCCGGCGGCCACGCCCTCGGCGATGACCGCGGCGATCGCCGCCTTCCACTGGCGGTCGAGTTCCAGGGTGACGCTCCGCAGCTCGGGTTCGCGCAGCGCCACCGCCCAGCCCTCGATCCATAGCCGCCAGCCCTTGGCCTGCCCGGTGGGGGCGTACCACCGCACGGCCGCCCGCAGCCGGCGCAGCGCCGAGGTACGGCGGCCCAGCAGGGCGCGCAGACGGGCGAGATCGTCCTCGGCGGCATAGGCGAACGCGGCGGCGACCAGCTTCTCCTTGGTGGAGAAGTGATAGAGCACCAGGGCATTGCTGACGCCGAGCGCGGCGGCCACGTCGGCGATGCGCAGCGCCGCCACCCCCCGCGCCGATATCTGTTCGATGGCCGCGCGCAGCAGCTCCTCGCGCCGCTCCGCCACACTCAACCGGACTCTCGCCACGCCCGTCACCCTATACAGGCCCCGGACGTGCGGTGACGGCCGCCGCGGTCCCGGCCGTTCAGTCCGCGACGGCCCCGGCCGCACTCCCGCGCCCCGCGTCGGGAAGGTCGCACGAGTCCTTGAAGCCCTGGCTGGTCAGGCCGAGCGCCGCGTTGATCCGGGAGCGCAGGTTCTCGACGGCGACCATCGCCGTCAGCTCCACGAACGCGGGCTCGCCCAACCGGGTCCGCAGCCGCTCGGCGAGGTCGTCGTCGACCGTGGGAGGGGTCGC
This sequence comes from Streptomyces ambofaciens ATCC 23877, assembly GCF_001267885.1. Classification (NCBI taxonomy): domain Bacteria; kingdom Bacillati; phylum Actinomycetota; class Actinomycetes; order Kitasatosporales; family Streptomycetaceae; genus Streptomyces; species Streptomyces ambofaciens. The sequence continues at coordinate 6,929,263 of NZ_CP012382.1, forward strand.
CGTCATCGCCTCGGCGTACTCCATGACGTCCCGCTCCGCCGGCGTGTAGGCGTCACTTCCCCGCCACACCGGCACATCGTGGAGCTTGCGCGGGTCCATGCCCCGGCCGGCGTTCTCCCAGTAGCCGAAGTCCATGCACCAGGAGCAGCCGATCGAGGCCGCCGAGGCCATCACCGCGAGCGCCTTCAGGTCGGGGTCCAGCCTGTTCCACCTGGCCACGGACTGCTCGAACCGCAGGTCGCCGCGGAGCACGCGGGGGTTGTGGGCGAGCGCCCTGGCGGGGTCGAGGACCTTGCCGTAGGTGCGCCGGGAGTACCACTCCGCGAGGCGGAGGAGGAGGGTCCGGGGAGGGGTGAGGGATACGCGGGCCATGGGGGCCACCTTCCTGACCGTCGGTCGTGCCGCTGCGCGGCGGGCGCTCCGGCGGGGCGCCCTCACCGGTACGACGGGCGGAGGGGACGCGGATGTGACATCCGCCGTTCGGGGTGCCGTCGGACGAGACGATAATGAGAGCCTGACCTACTCCACCTGGAGGTACCGTGGCCGGTTCCCGTTCCCCGAGCACCGGGCTCAGCGCACTGCGGCCCGCCGCCTTCGGTGCGGACCCGAGCGGTGCGCGCATGGCGCGGATCCGCAGATCACCGCACTTTCGCGACGGCGTCTTCCAGAACCCCGGCGGCACCGCCCGGACCCGCCCCTCCGGATCGGCCCGCGAGTTCGCGAAGGTCTACTTCGACCGGGAGACGCGACCCCACCGCGCCCCGCGCGGCACGGTCCCGGTGCACGCCACCACCCTCGCCGACCTGGCCCGCCCGCCGGCCACCGGACTGCGGCTGACCTGGATGGGGCACTCCAGCGTGCTCGCCGAGATCGACGGGCAGCGGGTGCTCTTCGACCCCGTCTGGGGCGAGCGCTGCTCCCCGTTCCCCTTCGCCGGCCCCAAGCGGCTGCATCCGGTCCCGGTGCCCCTGGCCGCGCTGGGTCCGGTCGACGTCGTCGTGATCTCCCACGACCACTACGACCATCTGGACATGCCCACGATCAAGGCGCTGGCGGGCACGGACACCCTCTTCGCCGTGCCGCTCGGCGTCGGCGCGCACCTCGAACGCTGGGGTGTCTGCGCCGACCGGCTGCGCGAGCTGGACTGGCACGAGTCGACGCGCGTCGGCGGACTCACCCTCACCGCCACCCCGGCCCGCCACTTCTGCGGACGCGGCCTGCGCAACACCCAGCACACCCTCTGGGCGTCCTGGGTCGTCGCCGGTGAGGAACACCGGGTCTATCACAGCGGCGACACGGGGTACTTCGACGGCTTCCGGGACATCGGCGCCGCCCACGGCCCGTTCGACGCCACGATGATCCAGCTGGGGGCGTACTCCGACTTCTGGCCGGACATCCACATGACACCCGAGGAAGGCGTGCGCGCCCACCTCGACCTGCAGGGAGGCCGGCCGGGCGGCGCCCTGCTGCCGATCCACTGGGGGACCTTCAACCTCGCCCCGCACGCGTGGGCGGAGCCGGGGGAGTGGACCCTCGCCGCCGCGGAGTCGGTCGGCCAGCCCCTCGCCGTCCCGGTCCCCGGCCGCCCCTTCGAGCCCGGGGGCGAGATCCCCTCCGCTCCGTGGTGGCGCTCCGTGGGCCGGGTGCCGGACCGCGAGTGGCCCGTGCCCGTCGCCGGTCCGCAGGCTGCCCGACAGGACCTGGACCTGGTGGGCGAGGACTGAGGCGGGGTCCGTGTATGAACGGACGAGGGACGGGCGGCCGGGGAATGCCCCGGCCGCCCTTTCGTTGCCTCCGAAGGTGCGGTGCGGCACCGGGTCCTTCACTGTCAGTGACAGTTTCTGATCGGGTTCGACCGGTCTCCAGCCCCTCCGGAACGGATGCTTCACCGGCTTATCGGGCTGTCGTACGAGGCCTCATACCAGAGCGGGACGTTGTCCGAGGGACTTTGGCAACTGCCCACCGCACATGATGCACGGGCGACTACTGTCAGTGTCCGTCGGGCGACGTAGACCGGATCCCCGGTCCGCTCGGCCGACACCGTGACGGCGCGCGCCCGCGTGGCGTCGCGTGTCCGCGTGGCGCCCGCCACCACGCGCGAGCACCCAGGCCCGACGGGCCAACGGACCAGTACGAGGACCCCCGATGTCTCACCTCCGCGCCCCGGCCGCGCGAGCAGACCGCCGCGAGGGCGGGCGGCACGGCCGGCCGGCCCCCCGTACCGCCACCGCGTTGCCCGAGACCCATATACGGCCCCAACTCCTGCGCCTGGCCGTGCTGCCGCCCGTCGCGGTCGCCCTCAGCGCCTGCGCGGTCGTCTTGTTCACCGTCCGGTCCACCGGCGCCCGCCCGAGCCCCGTGCTGTGGGCCGTCCTCGCCGGGGCGGTCTCGGTGACCCTCGCCGCCGTCGCCATCGCCGCCGTCGCCGCGGACCGCGCCGCACGGTCCGTGCACGAACGCGTCGGCGCCCTGCGCCGCAGCACCGCGCGCGGGGAGAGCGATCTGCGAGCCGTCGTCGAGGCGTTGCGGCGCGGCGAGACCCCGCCGCACCGCAAGGTCCGGAGCGGACCGCCGGACGACGCCGACGACTTCGAACTGCTCGCCGCCGACCTGTCCCGCGCCCACGACGGCGCCGTCACCGCGGTCGTCCGGGCCGCCCAGCTCTCCAGCCAGGCGGGCAGCGAACAGAAACTGGAGGTCTTCGTCAACCTCGCCCGGCGCCTGCAGTCCCTGGTGCACCGCGAGATCTCCATCCTGGATGAGCTGGAGAACGAGATCGAGGACCCCGACCTCCTCAAGGGCCTCTTCCACGTCGACCACCTCGCCACCCGCATCCGCCGCCACGCCGAGAACCTCGCCGTGCTCGGCGGCGCCGTCTCCCGCCGGCAGTGGAGCAACCCCGTCGACATGACCGAGGTGCTGCGCTCGGCCATCGCCGAGGTCGAGCAGTACTCCCGGGTCCGGCTGGTCCCCCCGATCGACGGCACCCTGCGCGGCCACGCCGTCGCCGACGTCATCCACCTGCTGGCCGAACTCGTCGAGAACGCCACCCTGTTCTCCGCCCCGCAGACGCAGGTGCTGATGCGGGCCAACCTCGTCACCTCGGGCCTCGCCGTGGAGGTCGAGGACCGGGGACTCGGTATGCCCGTCGACGAGCAGAGCCGGATGAACGCGCTGCTCGCCGACCCCGACCAGGTCAACGTCGCCCGCCTGCTCGCGGACGGGCGCATCGGGCTGTTCGTCGTCTCGCAGCTCGCCAAGCGGCACGGCATCACCGTCCGACTGCAGACCAACATCTATGGCGGTGTCCAGGCCGTACTGGTCGTGCCGCAGGCCCTGTTGGGACCGGAGCCGGGCGCCCTTCCCGGGGGCGAGACCCGGCCGGGCCAGGCCGCGGGGACCGAGCCGGTGCCCGTACCGCCGCCGCCCCGGCAGCAGCCGCGGCCCACGGCCCCCGCGATGCCGCCGGTTCCCACCACGTCCGTCCTCGACACCCCGGCGCCCGCCCCCGTCGCCCCGGCGCCCGTCCCCGTCGTTCCCCAGTCCCGCGTCCCCGAGGCGCCCGTGCAGGCCCCCTCCCGCAGGGCCGACGGAGGCGAACCCGTGCCGCTGCCCGTACGCGGCGCCCGCGCGGACCGGCCCACCCCCGCCGCCGCGGTGCCCGGCGTCCGGGCCGAGGACCGGGGCGTGCTCGCCGAGCACGCGGCCACCCCGCCCGTGCCGCGCCACAGTGCGGTGCGCGGCACCATGGGCAAGCCCCGACTGCCCCGGCGCCGCGCCCAGGAGCACATCGCACCCCAGCTGCGCGGCGGTCCCGCACCTCGTCAGGAGGCCGAGCAGCACACCGGCCACGACCCCGGACTGATGGCCGCCTTCCAGCGCGGGATCGGCCTCGCGGAGGCCCAGCAGCACTTGGAGCCGTCCCCCGTGGAGCCGACCTTCGTGGAGCTGCCGTCCGGAGTGGAGCCCGTCCGCGGGCAACCGGACCGCGACGAGCCGGTGTCGCCGTACACGGAGCCGCACCCCATGGAGCCGCGCCCCACGGAGCAGAGCCCCACGGAGCAGAGCCACCGGGACCCGGCCGGATGACCCTCCCCACCGCCACCCCGAGCCCTTCCCCCACCCTGACCGTCACCCCCACCCCCACCACCCCCACCCCCACGACCCGCGCTCCCGCAGACCTTCGTACCCCAAGGAGTCGATCCACCATGGCGAGCGATGCGCCGACCGGCCACGTGTCCGACCTCGACTGGCTGATGAGCGGCCTCGTGCAGCGCGTACCGCACACGACCAGCGCGGTGCTCCTGTCCTGCGACGGACTGGTGAAGTCCGTCCACGGCCTCGACGCGGACAGTGCCGACCACATGGCCGCCCTGGCCTCCGGGCTGTACTCCCTCGGCCGCAGCGCCGGCGTCCGCTTCGGCGACGGCGGCGACGTACGGCAGGTCGTCGTCGAACTCGACTCGACCCTGCTCTTCGTCACCACCGCCGGCTCCGGCACCTGCCTCGCCGTGCTGGCCGGCCGTGAGGCCGACGCCGCCGTGCTCGGCTACGAGATGGCGATGCTCGTCAAGAGCGTCCGCCCCTACCTCGTCACCGCGCCCCGGCAGTACGCCGTCGAACCCCCGGCGATGAGGCCTTGAGGGTGGCCGCGGCCGGCGACGGGCCCTGGCTCGACGACGCGGCCGGACGGCTGGTGCGCCCTTTCACCGTGAGCAACGGCCGTACCCGGCCCACCGTCGCCCTCGACCTGATGTCCCAGGTGATGGCCACGGGGGCGAGCCCCCTCGGCTACCTGGGGCCCGAGCACGCGCAGGCACTGGACCTGTGCAGGGCGCCCCTCCCGGTCGCCGAGCTCGCCGCTCATCTGAGGCTTCCGGTGGCAGTCACCAAGGTGCTGCTCTCGGACCTGGTGGACTGCGGTGCGCTGACCACGAAACCCCCCGCCGCGTTCCACCACAACCCCACGGACCGGGCCCTTCTGGAGGCAGTGCTCGATGGACTACGACGACAGCTCTGACTACGGCCACGCCGACGGCACCGATCCCTTCCCCACCGCGCTGAAGATCCTCGTGGCGGGCGGATTCGGAGTGGGCAAGACGACCTTCGTCGGCGCGGTGAGCGAGATCGCGCCGCTGAGCACGGAGGAACTGCTCACCACGGTCAGCGCCGCGACCGACAACCTCGACGGAATCGAGAACAAACTCGAGACGACCGTGGCCATGGACTTCGGCCGCATCACCCTCGACCCGCGACACGTGCTCTACCTGTTCGGGACGCCCGGCCAGGAACGGTTCTGGTTCATGTGGGACGAGCTGTGCGAGGGCGCCCTCGGCGCCGTGATCATCGCCGACACCCGGCGGCTGGAGGAGTCCTTCGCCGCCGTCGACTTCTTCGAGGAACGAGGACTCGGTTTCGTCGTCGCCGTCAACGAGTTCGACGGCGCCTACCGCTACGACCCCGAGGAGGTGCGCGCCGCCATGGACCTCCACCCCGAGATCCCCATCGTGCGCTGCGACGCCCGGATCTCCAGTTCCGGCGTACAGACGCTGCTCACCCTCGTACGCCACCTCATCGCCCACACTCCGGCCCCCACGACGGGGTTCGGCGCCCACCGGTGAATCCCGGTGATTCCCGGGTGACCAAGCCCGCACCCCATGGAGCCGCACATGACGCACGTCCACAGCGACGGAGCCCGCCCATGAGCTACGACCCGCCACGCCCGGCCGGACGTCTGCTGCTCACACCCGAGGACCGGGAGGGGCCCGCCCGGGTGCGGCGGCTGCGCCGGCTCGGTCTGGCGGAACGCCCGGACCCGGCCCTCGACGCCTTCGCGGCACACCTCGCCGGGCTCGCCGAGTCGCCGTACGCGATGGTCAACTTCCTCGTCGAGGGCGGGCAGTTCTTCGCGGGCCTGCGGGTGCCCGAGTTCCCGCCGGTGACGCGCGGGGACGGCACCAGTCCGGAGTTCGGCCGGGTCCAGCCCCGGGACCACGGCTTCTGCCCGCACGTGGTGGTCCGGGGCAAGGCGCTGGTCCTGGAAGACGTGCGCGACTACCCGCGTTTCGCGGGCAATCCGGTCGTCGACGAGTTCGGCATCCGCTCCTACCTCGGCGCCCCGCTCATCGACAGCACGGGCACGGTACTGGGAACGGTGGCCGCTTCCGACGTACGGCCCCGGGCCTGGGGGCAGGCGGGGCTGGCGACGATCAAGTCGACGGCGGCCGACCTCGTACGGCGCATCGAGCGCAGCGCGCAGGACGGGCTTCCGCTGTGAGCCGCCGGCCGCCGCGACACCGGCACGGGAGCGGGCGCGCGGGGTGGGCGCGCGGGGTGTGAAGGAAAGCTGCGGCCGGGCTTAAGAAAGGCTCGATGGACCCGGGGCGGTGTCGTACGGCAGATTGCTGTGCGATTCCCCTCCCCTCCCCGGACGCGGGCTGCCTCGGCATGCCCGGCGCCGGGACCTCACCCGTCAGGAGCCGTAGCGTTGAAGGCGCTGGTCAAGGAGAAGGCGGAGCCCGGGCTGTGGCTCGCGGACGTCCCCGAGCCGGTCATCGGACCCGGTGACGTCCTCATCAAGGTGCTGCGCACCGGCATCTGCGGCACCGACCTGCACATCCGGGCCTGGGACGGCTGGGCGCGGCAGGCCGTCCGCACCCCGCTCGTCGTCGGGCACGAGTTCGTCGGCGAGGTCGTCGACACCGGGCGGGACGTCACGGACATCAAGGCCGGCGACCGGGTCAGCGGCGAGGGCCACCTGGTCTGCGGCAAGTGCCGCAACTGCCTGGCCGGCCGGCGCCACCTGTGCCGCGCCACGGTCGGGCTCGGCGTCGGACGCGACGGGGCGTTCGCCGAGTACGTCGCCCTGCCCGCCACCAACGTCTGGGTGCATCGGGTGCCCGTCGACCTCGACGTCGCCGCGATCTTCGACCCCTTCGGCAACGCCGTGCACACCGCGCTGTCCTTCCCGCTGGTCGGCGAGGACGTCCTCATCACCGGCGCCGGACCGATCGGCCTGATGGCCGCCGCGGTGGCCCGGCACGCGGGTGCCCGCAACGTCGTGATCACCGACGTGAGCGAGGAACGCCTGGACCTGGCCCTCAAGGTCGGTGTCAGCCTCGCCCTCGACGTGTCGAAGGCGAGCATCGCCGACGGCCAGCGCGAACTCGGCCTGCGCGAGGGATTCGACATCGGCCTGGAGATGTCCGGCCGCGCCGAGGCCATGCGCGACATGATCGCCAACATGACGCACGGCGGCCGGATCGCGATGCTCGGCCTGCCGTCCGAGGAGTTCCCCGTCGACTGGGCCCGGATCGTCACCTCCATGATCACGATCAAGGGCATCTACGGCCGCGAGATGTTCGAGACCTGGTACGCCATGTCGGTGCTGCTCGAAGGCGGCCTCGACCTCGCCCCCGTCATCACCGGCCGCTACGGCCACCGCGACCACGAGGCGGCGTTCGCCGACGCGGCGAGCGGCAGGGGCGGCAAGGTCATCCTCGACTGGACCGCGTAAGTCATCTGCTTTTCCTAGGAGCTTCTGAGATGTTCGACTCCGTGCGCGACGACCTGCGCGCCACCCTCGACGAGATCCGCGCCGCCGGCCTGCACAAGCCCGAGCGCGTCATCGGCACCCCGCAGTCCGCCACCGTCGCCGTCACGGCCGGCGGCCGCCCCGGCGAGGTCCTCAACTTCTGCGCCAACAACTACCTCGGCCTCGCCGACCACCCCGAGGTCGTCGCAGCCGCCCACGAGGCGCTGGACCGCTGGGGCTACGGCATGGCGTCCGTGCGCTTCATCTGCGGCACCCAGGAGGTCCACAAGGAGCTGGAGGCCCGGCTCTCCGCGTTCCTCGGGCAGGAGGACACGATCCTCTACTCCTCCTGCTTCGACGCCAACGGCGGCGTGTTCGAGACCCTCCTCGGGCCCGAGGACGCGGTCATCTCCGACGCCCTCAACCACGCCTCGATCATCGACGGCATCCGCCTCTCCAAGGCCCGCCGCTTCCGCTACGCCAACCGCGACCTGGCCGACCTGGAACGGCAGCTCAAGGACGCCTCCGACGCCCGGCGCCGCCTGATCGTCACCGACGGCGTCTTCTCCATGGACGGCTACGTCGCCCCGCTGAGCGAGATCTGCGACCTGGCCGACCGCTACGACGCCATGGTCATGGTCGACGACTCGCACGCCGTCGGCTTCGTCGGCCCCGGCGGACGCGGCACCCCCGAGCTGCACGGCGTCATGGACCGCGTCGACATCATCACCGGCACCCTGGGCAAGGCCCTCGGCGGCGCCTCCGGCGGCTACGTCGCCGCCCGCGCCGAGATCGTCGCCCTGCTGCGCCAGCGCTCCCGGCCGTACCTGTTCTCCAACACCCTCGCTCCGGTCATCGCCGCCGCGTCCCTCAAGGTGCTCGACCTGCTGGAGTCGGCCGACGACCTGCGGGTGCGGCTCGCCGAGAACACCGCCCTGTTCCGCCGCCGGATGGTGGAGGAGGGCTTCGACATCCTCCCCGGTGACCACGCCATCGCCCCGGTGATGATCGGTGACGCCTCGCGGGCGGGCCGCCTGGCGGAGCTGTTGCTGGAGCGCGGGGTGTACGTGATCGGCTTCTCCTACCCGGTCGTCCCGCAGGGCCGGGCCCGCATCCGCGTCCAGCTGTCCGCCGCCCACTCCACCGAGGACGTGAACCGCGCGGTGGACGCCTTCGTGGCGGCGCGCGCGGAGCTGGACGCCTGACGCCCGCCCGGCTCGTGCCGCAGGCGCCCGCCTCCGGCACGCCCGCGTCGGGCCCCTGGTCGCCCCACCTGAGAGAATCGATCCCGTGATCGAAGCGCGGCGGCTGCACATCCTCCGGGCGGTGGCGGACCACCGCACCGTGACGGCGGCTGCCGCCGCGCTGTACCTCACCCCCTCGGCGGTCTCCCAGCAGCTGGCCGCCCTGGAGCAGGAGACCGGGCACCGCCTGGTCGAGCGCGGCGCCAAGGGCGTCCGGCTGACCCCGGCCGGCGAGATCCTGCTCAGCCACACCAACGCCGTGCTCGCCCAGCTGGAGCGGGCCGAGGCGGAACTCGCCGCGTACGGCTCGGGCGCCGCCGGGACGGTGACGGTCGCCTCCTTCGCGACCGGCATCGCCCTGGTCGTGGCGCCCGCGCTGGGCCGCCTCGCCGAGTCGGCGCCCGGCATCCGCATCCGCGTCCAGGACGCCGAGGGCGACGCCAGCCTGCCGATGGTCCTCGACCGGCGGGTCGACGTGGCCGTGGCCGTCGAGTACCGCGGGGCCCCGCCGGCCGACGACCCGCGCCTGACGCACGTCCCCCTGTACGCCGAGCCCTTCGACGCGGTCGTCCCCGTCGCCCACCGCCTCGCCGACGCCGACGAGGTGCCGCTCGCGGAGCTGGCCAAGGACCCGTGGATCGGCCCCTACCCGGGCAACCCCTGCCACGACGTGGTGGTCCTGGCCTGCGAGAGCGCCGGGTTCCAGCCCCGCATGGAGCACTCCTCGGACGACTTCCGCGCGGTGGTCTCCCTCGCCGCGGCCGACGTGGGCGTGGCGCTCGTCCCGCGCTCGGCGCTGCACGGCACGGACCTGACGGGCGTGGTCGTCCGGCCGGTCGACGGTGTCGCGCCCACCCGCCGCGTCTTCGCCGCGGTACGACGGGGAGCCGAGGAGCACCCGTTGATCCGCCCCGTGCTGGACGCACTCGACGAGGCGGCCCGGGCGTGAGGCCTCCGTAACAGAGCCGTCTCATATACGGGATAGCGTGCCGAACATGAGAGACACGGACGACGCTCCCGACCCCGTGGACGCCCGGCTCGCCGCCCGGCTGGCCGAGCTGCGGGCCGAACGCGGCTGGTCGCTGGGGGAGCTGGCGGAGCGCAGCGGGGTGAGCCGGTCCACCCTGTCGAGGGCCGAGCGGGCGGAGACCAGCCCGACCGCCTCCCTCCTCAACCGCCTGTGCGCGGTCTACGGGCGGACCATGTCCCGGCTGCTCAGCGAGGTCGAGGCGGAACCCGCCCTGCTGGTGCGCGCCGCCGAGCAGCCGCGCTGGGAGGACCGGTCCGCGGGGTTCGTACGCCGCTCGGTGTCCCCGCCGCACGCCGGGCTGCGCGGCGAACTCGTCGAGGGCCGCCTCGCCGCCGGCGCCGACATCGCCTACGACCGACCCCCCGTGCCCGGTCTGGAGCAGCACGTCTGGGTCCTCGAAGGTGCCCTGGAGGTGACGGCCCAGGACGTCGAGCACCACCTCGGCACCGGGGACTGCCTGCGGATGCGGGTGTGGGGGGCGACGAGGTTCCGGTGCGCCGGCCCCGAGGGCGCGCGCTACGCGCTGGCGGTGGTGCTGCCGTGACCGTGACCCGCGTCGACGCCGACCGGCTGACGGCACTGCTCGCGCAACTGGCCGACCTGCTGACCGCCACCGTCGAGGACGGCGCGTCCGTCGGCTTCCTCGCGCCGCTCGGCCGCGAGGAAGCCCTTGCCTGGTGGCGGGGCCGGTCCGCCGCCGTGGCCGCCGGGCGACTCGCCGTCTGGGTGGCGCACGAGGGGGAGCGGGTGACCGGAACGGTGAGCCTCGCCCTGCCCGACAAACCCAACAGCCGGCACCGCGCCGAGCTGGTCAAGCTCATGGTCCGCCGCGAGGCGCGCGGCCGGGGCCTGGGCCGCGGGCTCCTGGCCACCGCGGAGGAGGCGGCCGCGGCGGCCGGCATCACCCTGCTCCACCTCGACACCGAGACCGACAGCCCCGCCGAACACCTCTACCGGTCCGCCGGATGGACCCGCGCCGGGGCCATTCCCGACTACGCGGCGGACCCGCGCGGGGAACTGCGCCCCACGACGCTCTACTTCAAGCAGGTCGGCGCCCCCGCGACCGCCGGGTGATTGTCAGTGGCGACGGCTACGGTGCCTGACATGCCCGACGCGAAAGACGTACGCCGTATCGCCCTGTCCCTGCCGGACACGACGGAGAAGACCGCCTGGAACATGCCCACGTTCCGGGTCGCGGGGAAGATGTTCGCCACGCTGCCCGAGGACGAGACCTCCCTCGCGGTGCGCTGCCCGAAGGAGGAGCGGGACGAGCTCGTCCTGGCCGAGCCGGAGAAGTTCTGGATCGCCGGCCACGAGGCCCAGTTCGCCTGGGTGCGGGCCCGCCTCGCCGTCCTGGAGGGCGAGGACGAACTGCGCGACATCCTCGCCGACTCCTGGCGCCAGGCGGCCCCGCCCCGGCTGCTGGACGCGCATCCCCGGCTGGGGCTGCCGGGCGGGGCCTGAGGACCGACGCAGGACCGCTGGAGAAATCCCGCGAGGCCGACGGGCCCGGAAAAGCGATGCGCGACCACCGGCCCGAGTGCGGTATGGTTTTCCTGCGCGTTCGACCGGGGGAAACCCCAGGTCAGACGGGCAACGGGACGTGGCGCAGCTTGGTAGCGCACTTGACTGGGGGTCAAGGGGTCGCAGGTTCAAATCCTGTCGTCCCGACTGGTGACAGTCGTAGGCCGAGGGCGGCTCCGGAGAGATCCGGAGCCGCCCTCGGTCGTTTTCCCGCCATCGACGGTGTGGCCGGGCCGGTCGCCGGTGAGGCGGCCGGGCGGACAGCCGTCGTACCGCCGCTGCGGCGTGCCTGGACGTCCAGCCGGTATGCCCGATATATCACTGTCGGGTGTCCTGTCCCTCTCGCCCCGCTCGTTCCCGCGTCGCACCCGCGCCCTCGCACGGACCCGCATGACCGCGCTCGTCCTGTGCCACTTCGGGCTGGCACTGTTCGCCGCGCCGCTGGTGAGACGCTGGGGAACGCGCGCCTTCCTCGTACTGGCCCTGCCACCCGCGGCGGCGGCCGTCTGGGCGGCCACCCGGTGGAGCACGACGGCCGCGGGCGGCGCCGACACCACCGAGTGGGCCTGGCTGCCGGCCTACGACGTCGACTGGGCGCTGCGGCTGGACGCCCTCGCCGAACTCATGGTGCTGCTCGCCGCGGGAGTGGGCACGCTCGTCCTGCTCTACTGCGCCTCCTACTTCGACGACCGGTCGCGGCACCTGGGCAGGTTCGCCGGGAACCTCCTGGCGTTCGCCGGGGCGATGCTCGGCCTGGTCCTCGCCGACGACCTCGTCCTGCTCTACATCTTCTGGGAACTGACGACCGTCTTCTCCTACCTGCTGATCGGCCAGAGCAGCGACCACAAGCGGAATCGCCGCAGCGCCCTGCAGGCGCTGACGGTCACCACGCTCGGCGGACTGACCATGCTCGTCGGGTTCCTGATCCTGGGTCACGAGGCAGGCACCTACCGGATCTCGGCGATCCTCGCCGACCCGCCGCCCGCGTCGGCGGCACTCTCCACGGCGATCGTGCTGATCCTCGTCGGCGCCCTCTCCAAGTCCGCGATCTGGCCGTTCAGCCTCTGGCTGCCCAACGCCATGGCCGCCCCCACCCCGGTCAGCGCCTACCTGCACGCCGCCGCGATGGTGAAGGCCGGCGTGTACCTCATCGCCCGGCTCGCCCCCGCGTTCGCGGAGGTCACGCCCTGGCGGCCGCTGCTGCTCGTCCTGGGCTCCGCGACGATGCTGCTGGGCGGCTGGCGGGCGCTGCGCCTCAACGACCTGAAGCTCGTCCTCGCCCACGGCACCGTCAGCCAGCTCGGCTTCCTCACCGTCCTCACCGGCGCGGGCCGCCACGACACCGGCCTCGCCGCCACCGCCATGATCCTCGGCCACGCCCTGTTCAAGGCCCCCCTGTTCCTGGTCACCGGGATCATCGACCACGCCACCGGCACCCGCGACCTGCGCAGGCTCTCCGGGCTCGGACGCCGGCTGCCCGCCGTGTGCGCCGTCGCCGCGATCGCCGGGCTGTCCATGGCCGCCGTGCCGCCGCTGCTCGGCTTCGCCGCCAAGGAAGCCGCCTTCCAGTCCCTCCTCGACGGAGACACCGCCGACCGCTGGGCGCTCGCCATGACCGTCGTCGGCTCGGCCCTGACCACCGCCTACACCCTGCGCTACCTGTGGGGCGCCTTCGCCCGCAAGCCCGGCCTCCCGGACACGGAGGCGCACGCCGTCCCGCCGGCCTTCCTCGCGCCGCCCGCCGTCCTCGCCCTCGCCTGCCTCGTCCTCGGCCCCGGCGTGTCCTGGCTCCAGGGCCTCCTCGGCACCTACGCCGGGCAGTTCCCCGTGCCCGGACACCCCTACCACCTGGCCCTGTGGCACGGGCTGAACCCGGCCCTCGGCCTGTCCTGCGCGGCGTGGGCCGGCGGCCTGCTGCTGTTCCTCGCCGCGAACCCCGTCCTGCGGGTCGGACAGGCCCTCGCCTGGCGCTCCGCCGACCGGGTCTTCGGACGGTGCCTGCTCGCCCTGGAGCGCACCGCCCTGCAGTGCACCGGCTTCGTGCAGCGCGGCTCGCTGTCGGTGTACCTGGTGACGACGATGAGCGTGGTCCTCGCCGGACAGCTCGCCGTCCTCCTCGCGGACGAGCCCTGGACCTCGGTGCCCGCCCCGCGCTGGTGGGACCATCCGGCCCAGGCCGCCGTCGCGGTGCTGACCTGCGCCGCGGCCCTGCTGTGCATGGGCGTGCGGCGCCGGATGAAGGCCGTCGTGCTCGCCGGGCTCACCGGCTACGGCACCGCGCTGCTCTTCGTCACGCAGGGCGCTCCCGACCTCGCGCTGACCCAGTTCTGCGTGGAGACCGTCTCGATGATCGTCTTCGTGCTGGTGCTGCGCCGCATGCCGGTGCACTTCGAGGAGAACTACAGCCGGTGGCGGCGCCTGCTGCGGATGCCGGTGGCGCTCGCGGGCGGCGCCTGTGTCGCCCTCGTCGTCTGGATCATGGCGGGGCACCGGCGGGCCGACAGCGCCGGGGCGGCGATGGTGGAGGAGACCGCCCACCACGGCCTGAAGGACGTCGTCGCCACGATCCTCGTCGACCTCCGGGCCTGGGACACGATGGGGGAGTCCGCGGTGCTCGCCGCCGCCGCGATCGGCGTCACCAGCCTCATCTACCTGCACCGCCGCACCGACGGCGCCGAGCAGCCCGTACTGCCCCTGCCCGGGGACCACCCGCACGCCGCCCTGCGCACCGCGTGGCGGGCGACTCCGTACGAGTCGGCGGGCCTGCCCAGCGGTGACGAGGGCGGGCCGGAGCGGACCTGGCTCGCGGCCAGTTCCACGCTGGCCCCCGAGCGCCGCTCCCTCGTCCTGGAAGTGGTCGCGCGGCTGATCTTCCACCCCATCCTGGTCCTCTCCGTCTACCTGCTGATGTGCGCGGAGAACCTGCCGGGCGGCGGCTTCGTCGCGGGGCTGACCGCCGGTGTCGCCTTCATCACCCGCTACCTCGCGGGCGGCCGGCACGAGCTCGCCGACGCCGTGCCCTTCAAGCCGGGCCTGTTCACCGGGCTCGGCCTGTTCGTCTCGACCGGGGTCGCGCTGGGCGGCCTCGCCGAGGGCACCGTGCTGCACGGCTGGACCTGGAAGGGGCACCTGCCCGTGTGGGGCGACGCCCACCTGTCCACCGCCGTCCTCTTCGACTGCGGCGTCTACCTCCTGGTCCTCGGCGTGGTCCTGGACATCGTCCGGGCCCTCGGCGCGCGCATCGACCGGCACATCGAACGGGCCGCCGCGCGCAGCGCCCCGCACGGAGAGGCGGGCCCCGCGTGACCGTCAGCCTCTCCCTCCTGGTGTCCGCCGCCGTCCTCGCCGCCGTCGGCGCCACCCTGCTGCTGACCCGGTCCCTGACCCGGATCCTGCTCGGCGCGGTCGTCCTCGGCAACGGCGTCAACCTGCTGGTGCTCGCCTCGACCGGCAGCGCCGGCGAGGCGCCGCTGCTCTATCCGAACGTCATCCGCAACCGGGTCACCGACCCGCTGCCCCAGGCCATCGCCCTGACCGCGATCGTCATCACCCTCGCCACCACGGCGTTCCTGCTCGCCATGGCCTACCGCAGCCACCAGGTCACCGGCTCCGACGAGATCAGCGACGACACCGAGGACCGGCTGGTCGCCCTGCGCGCCGAGTTCCTCCACCGGCGCAGCGAACTGCGCGACCGCTACCGCGAGGCCCGCGCCGAGCCGGGCACCGACCCCGAGCTGGACGCCCGCTACCGCGCCGCGCGCAAACGGCTGCGCAGGCGGGTCCGCGAGGAGCGCGCCTACCAGGCCCGCGCCACCGACGTCTCCGGAAACCTGTGGAACGACATCCTCGGCGCCGACCCGGAGGACTACCGCGAGGGCCGGGAGCGGGGCTCCACCGACGCGGCGGGCAGGCCGGGGCCGGCACCGGCCCGCGACGCCGGGCCCTCCAACGACCCCGAGGAGACCGGCCGCGAACCCGACTCGCACCCCGGCGAGGACTCCTGCCACCCGGTGCCCGACCAGCCCGACGACCTCGGGGGCGCCGGTACGGAAGGCACCGAAAGCCCCGAAGGAGCAGAAGGCGCGGAAGGGCCCGAAGGCCCCGAGGACACCGAAGGCCCCGAAGGAACAGACGGCACGGAAGGAACGGAAGAACCCAGGTGAACGCGCTCGTCCCGCTCCCCGTCCTGCTGCCCCTGTGCGTCACGGGCCTGAAGCTGGCCATCGGTCCGCGGCTCCAGCGGTTCCAGCGCTTCATCAGCCTCGCCGTGCTGGGCGCGGTCCTGGTGCTCTCCGTGCTCCTCATGGTGGCCGCCGACCGCCACGGCCCGCTCAGCGTGCACCTCGGCGACTTCGCGCCGCCGATCGGCATCACCCTGGTCGCCGACCGGCTCGCGGGCCTGATGCTCACCGTCTCCAGCGCCGTCACCCTGCTCGTCAACGTGTACTCGCTGGGCCAGGGCATGGCCGACCGGGACGACCGGACGCCGGTCGGCGTCTTCCACCCCGCCTACCTGATCCTCGTGGCGGGCGTCTCCTGCACCTTCCTGGCCGGAGACCTCGTCAACCTCTACGTGGGCTTCGAGATCATGCTCGTGGCGAGCTTCGTCCTGCTCACCATCGGTGGCACCGCGACCCGGATCCGGGCCGGGTCGACGTACGTGATCATCTCGCTGTTCTCCTCGGTGCTCTTCCTCGTCGCCATCGCCATGACCTACGCCGTGGCGGGGACCGTGAACTTCGCCCAGCTCGCGGTGCGGCTGCAGGAAGTGCCGGTCGGGGTGCGCACCCTGCTGGAGGCGATGCTGCTCACGGTCTTCGCGATCAAGGCCGCGGTCTTCCCGCTCGCCGCCTGGCTGCCCGACTCCTACCCGACCGCGCCCGCGCCGGTCACCGCCGTCTTCGCGGGCCTCCTCACCAAGGTCGGCGTGTACTCGATGCTGCGCACCCAGACCCTGCTCTTCCCGGGCCGCCGCCTCGGCGACCTGCTGATGCTCGCCGCGCTCGCCTCCATGGTGATCGGCATCCTGGGAGCGGTGGCCCAGACCGACCTGAAGCGAGTGCTCTCCTTCACGCTCATCAGCCACATCGGCTACATGGTCTTCGGGATCGCGCTGGCCGGGCGCGGTTCGATCAGCGGGGCGATCGTGTACGTGGCCCACCACATCACCGTGCAGACCACCCTCTTCCTCGTCGCCGGGCTCATCGAGCGGCGCGACGGCACCACGGAACTCACCCGTCTCGGCGGCCTGGCGAGGGCGGCACCGCTGCTCGCCGTGCTGTTCTTCGTGCCCGCCATGAACCTCGCGG
This sequence comes from Streptomyces ambofaciens ATCC 23877, assembly GCF_001267885.1. Classification (NCBI taxonomy): domain Bacteria; kingdom Bacillati; phylum Actinomycetota; class Actinomycetes; order Kitasatosporales; family Streptomycetaceae; genus Streptomyces; species Streptomyces ambofaciens. The sequence goes on from NZ_CP012382.1 coordinate 6,945,904, forward strand.
GCATCCCACCGCTCTCCGGCTTCATCGGCAAGCTCGGCCTGATGCGGGCGGGCGTCGACAACGGCGGCGGCTGGGCCTGGGCGCTGGTCGCCGGGTCCGCCGCCACCAGCCTGCTCACCCTCTACGTCATGGCGAAGGTCTGGAACCTCGCGTTCTGGCGCGACGCGCCGCCCGGCGCCGAGCACGAGGGCGTGGTGCTGGAGTCCGCGGAGGACGAACCGGACGACGACAGCGACGACAGCGACGACCGAGACGACGGCGACGACCGAGTCGACGGCGACGACAGAGTCGACAGCGCCGGCGACGACGGAGACAGGACCGGCGGGCACGGCGCGATGCCCGGCCCCGGCCCCGGCACCGGACTGCCGGTGCCGGCGGGCGCCGTGGTCCCCGCCGGTTTCCTCGGGCAGTCCATCACCACCACCAAGCGGCTGCCCTGGCCGATGCTGGCGGCGACCGGTGCCGCCGTCTCCCTCGGCCTGCTCTACACCGTGCTCGGCGGCCCCCTCACCACGTTCACCGAGGCCGCCGCCGCCGAACTCCTCGCCCGTACCCCCTACATCGAGGCGGTGCTCGGCCGGTGAGCAACCTCTTCCGCGACCGCTCCCCGTACAGCTGGTCCTTCCGTCTGGGCCGCGGCCGGCGCATCCTCGACCTGCCCCTGGTCGCCTGGCTCGCCGTCATCTGGGCCCTGCTGTGGGGCACCCCGTCCTGGGCCAACCTCGTCAACGGCGTCGTCGTCGCGGTGTGCCTGTGCCTCGCCTTCCCGCTGCCCGCCGTGGACATCGGTCTGCGGCTGCGCCCGCTGGGCATCCTGCGGCTGGCGGGCTACCTGCTGTACGACATGTTCTCCTCCAGCGTCGAGGTCACCCGGCAGATCTTCGCCAGGGGCCCGTACCACGCCGCCGTCGTGGCCGTCCCGCTGCGGGTGCGCAGCGACCTCATGCTCACGGCCACCGCCGTCGCCGTCTCCAACGTCCCCGGCGGCTCCGTCATCGAGGTGCGCCGGTCGACCGCCACCGTCTTCCTGCACGTCCTCGACGCCGACGACCCCGGCGAGATCGAGAGCGCCCAGCGGTCGGTGTGGCGCATGGAGGAGCTCGTCGCCCGCGCCTTCGGCACCGCCGAGGACATCGCCCACGCCGCCCAGCCCGTACCGGAAGGGGACTGAGCACCATGACCACCCTGAACGCCGTGGAGGACGCCATGCTGGCCGCCTCCGCCGTGATGGTCCTCCTCGCCGGCGCCCTGCTGCTGTACCGCATCTGGTACGGGCCGTCGATGCTGGACCGCGCCGTCGCCCTGGACGTGGCGGCGGCCCTCATCATCGCCGGCGTCAGCGTCAAGGCCGCCCAGGACGGGGACTCCTTCTACTTCCCGGTGATGCTGGTGCTCGCCTTCCTGGGCTTCACGGGTTCCGTGGGCATCGCCCGGTTCATCGCCGTACGCGACCGGCCCTCGGTGCGCGCGGACGGCCGGGAGGACCACCGGTGAGCGGCTGGGCCGAGGCCGCCGACCTGGTCGGGGCGACGCTGCTGCTCCTCGGCTGTCTCCAGTGCCTGCTCGGTGTGATCGGGATGCTGCGCTTCCCCGACGTGCTCTCCCGCAGCCACGCCGCCACCAAACCGCAGACCCTCGGGATCCTCCTCGTCCTGGTCGGGGTGGCGCTGCGGCTGCGTCACGGAATCGACCTGGGCACCCTCGCGCTCATCGTGTTCTTCCAGTTCCTCACCAGCCCGGTCGCCTCCCACCTGGTGGCACGCTCCGCCTACCGCACCGGACAGACGGGGTCCCGGGGCCTGCTGCGGGACGACCTGGACCCGCAGCTGAGCCCCGGGGAGCGGCCCGAGGAGTAGCCCCGGGCGGTGCTCAGAGCACGCAGCCCACGTGCGCCAGCGCCTGCTTGAGCAGCACCCCGTGCCCGCCCGGCATCTCGCTCTGCACCGCCGGGGACAGGGCCTCCTGAGGGCTGAACCACACCAGGTCCAGCGCGTCCTGGCGGGGCCGGCAGTCGCCGGTCACCGGCACGACGTAGGCGAGCGAGACCGCGTGCTGCCGGGGGTCGTGGTACGGCGTGACACCGTGCGTGGGGAAGTACTCGGCCACCGTGAAGGGCTGGAGCGAGGACGGCACCCGGGGCAGCGCCACCGGCCCGAGGTCCTTCTCCAGGTGGCGCAGCAGGGCGTCCCGGACCCGTTCGTGGTGCAGCACCCGGCCGGAGACCAGCGTCCGGCTGACCGTCCCGTCCGGCCCGATGCGCAGGAGCAGGCCGACGCTCGTGACTTCGCCGCTGTCGTCGACGCGCACGGGCACGGCCTCGACGTACAGGATGGGCATGCGTGCGCGTGCCATCTCGAGTTCGTCGGTCGTCAGCCAGCCCGGCGTGGTTTCGGTCATGTCAGACATCGCTTGATCATACTTTCAGCCGTTCCTGCTTCCCGGGCGGCGCTCCGGGACTGTGACGGGTCCCACGCCGCTCAGCCGTCGTCGGCCGGGCCGCCGGGGAGCCGGTAGACCCGGCGGGCGTTGTCGCGTCCCGCCCAGCGCGCGAGGCGCAGCGCGTCCGGCAGGGACATCTCGTCGGCGGCCAGCCGTTCCCGGAGCAGCCCGGCCAGGCCCTGGCGGAAGGCCAGTGCCCCCAGGTGGTGGAACTCGGCCAGGCCGTAGGCGTCGGAGCTGTACAGGAGTTTGCGGAAGGGGGTGATCTCCAGCGCCTCCGCCAGGATTCGCGCCCGCACGGGCGGGGCCGACGTGGTGCAGGGTGAGCCCCACGTCGAAATAGACCCGTTCGAAGACCGCCGACAGGTAGGCCGCCTGGCGCTGGTAGGGCCAGCAGTGCAGCAGCAGGACGGGGATCGTGCCGGCGGTCAGGTGCAGCCAGTCGGTCAGGCGAGCGGGGTCCACGCGGTGCAGGCGGATGTCGCTGTCGCCGAAGCCGGTGTGCAGTTGCAGGGGCCTCCCCAGGTCCACCGCGGTCCACAGCAGGTGCCGCACCAGCACCGGGTCCTCGAGTCGGCCGCCGCGGGCGAGCCACCGCCGGGCGGCCTCGGTGACCCGGCCGGGCGAGGGGCGGGCCGGGTCCAGGTCGAAACCGGTGCGGTAGGCCGCCACCGACTTGACGCCCACCACGCCCGGTCGCCCCACCGCCTCCCACGCGGCCGTGCGGAACGCCTCCGCGTACGCGTCCGGCTCGACACCCCCGGCCGCCACCGCCTCCGCGACACCCTCCAGCCGGACCACCTCGTACGCCACCGCGCCGGCCGCCCCGGCCAGTTCCCCGGGCGAGGTCGCCCGGTGCGGCGCGTGTCCGGTGTCCACGCAGAACACGCCCGTGCCCGCGGCGCGCAGGAACCGCCGGTTCACCTCGGCCGCGCCCAGCTCCGCCCGGCGGGCCAGGTACGCGTCGACGGGAGCGTGGCGCGGCAGGTCCAGCAGGGGAGCGCAGTGGCGGCGGACGGCGAGGCCCACGGGGGTGTCGAACGGGGAGACGCCGGGCCACGCCTCGCCCTCGGTGAGGAGGGACTCGAAGCCCGCCCGGTCCAGCTCGTCGGTGACGGCGCCGTGGCAGTGGTGGTCCACCAGGTCCAGTGCGGCGAGCGTCTCCTGGACGGCTCCGGCGGTCATGTCAGTACGTCCAGCGGTAGGCCGCCGCCACCCCGTCGTCGTCGAGCCCGTCGACGGCGTCGATCTCCCCCCGCCGGACGGCGGTCACCGCGTCGGCGAGGACCGGCCCCAGCGCGGCCCGGAGCACGTCGTCGGCGCCGAACGCCTCGACCGACTCCGCGAGCGACTCCGGCAGCCGGCGCACACCCCGCGCCGCGGCCTCGGCCGCGTCGTACCGGACCGGGTCGCCGGTGATCTCCTCGGGCAGCGAAGCCGACGACGCGAGCCCGTCCAGACCGGCGGCGATCACCGAGGTCAGGGCGAGATAGGGATTGGCGGCGAGATCGACCGGCTTCACCTCCAGGTTCGACGCCCGCTCGCGCTCCCCGGCCGTGCCGGTGACGACCCGCAGGGCGGCCTCACGCGTCTCCCGGCCCCAGGCGGTGAACACCCCCGCCCATTGCGAGGGGCGCAGCCGCAGACGGCTGGCCGGGCTCGGCGCGGTCAACGCCGTGAGCGCCGGGAGGTGGTCCAGCACGCCCGCCACGAAGGACTCGGCGTCGGCCGTCATGCCGTACCGGCCCGGCCCGCCGGCGTGCAGGTTCCGCCCCTCGCGCCAGGCGGAGATGTGGAGGTGTCCGCCGTTGCCGACGCCCTGCCCGAGGACCGCGGGGGCGAAGGAGACCCGCAGCCCGTGCCGCCGGGCCACCGCCCGGATCGTCTGCCGCACCAGCACGCTGCGGTCGGCCGCCGCCACCGGGTCGAGCGCACCCACCGAGATCTCGAACTGCCCCGCCGCGTACTCGGGGTGCAGCTGGTCCACCTCCACGCCCTGCGCCGCGAGGGCCGCCAGCAGGTCGGCGGCGCAGTCGCTCAGCTCGATCTGCCGGGTGGCGCCGTACGCGGGGCCCGACACCGCCGGGACGAAGGCGTCGCCGTCCGCGTCTCCGCGGCCCGCGGCCCACTCGATCTCGACGGCGGCCCTGAAGGCGATGCCGTGCCGCTCGGCGGCCCGCGTCACCGTCCGGCGCAGCACGGTGCGTCCGCACGCCGGGTGCGGCTCGCCCTCCTGCGTGATCCGGTCGACGGGCGCCCAGGCCCAGCCGGGCTGTGCCGCCAGGACGGTCAGCCGGTCGAGGTCCGGGTAGAGGCGCAGATCACCGTCGGGGGAGCCGAGGACGTCGGTGGCGACGATCGCGTCGTGCGCCAGGAAGGTGTCGAACACCGGTGACATGCCGACGCCCCAGGCCGCCGCCGCGGCGAGCTTCGCGGTGGGGACGGTCTTCACCCGGGCGATCCCCGCGGTGTCGACGTAGGCCAGCACGACGCCGTGCACGCCCTGCCCGGACAGCTCACCGCTGAGGGCGGTGGCCCGCTCGACCTCACCCGGGCGTCCGCCGGGGACGGGGTCGCTCTCGCTCACGTCTCGGCTCCTTCACGCGTGCGCCGTCCGACGCGCACCATTGTGCCGTTCGGTGATCAGGCTGTCCGGGTTTCGCCCGAGGTGCGCACAGGGCGGTGCGCCGGGCGGCGTGCCACGGGGCCTGGTGCCGGAGCCCGCGGTGAGGAGCGGTCAGTCCATGGTGGTGGGCTGCGGCGACGGGGTTCCGCCGTCCAGGACGGTCTTCAGCCGCTCGGTGCCCTGGCGCACCGCCTGCTCCACGGCGGAACCCTGACCACCGTCCAGGCCACCGCCGGTGACGGTGAGGGCCGAGGTGCCGACGCGTACGGCGGCGATGTCCAGGGTGAGCGTGGCCGGGGCGTCGGCGGCGTCTCCCCGCACCGTCACGTGCAGGCCCTGCCGGGCGTCGCCGGTCTCGGGCACCGACGCCTCGGTCACCTCGACCGTGCGCTTCCCGCCCGCGGAGTCGGTCGCGGTGAACCGGTCGCACGTGTCCGGCAGGGTGCCCATCCACTTCAGGCGGGCGTCCAGGCCGGCGCGGTCGTAGCCGGCGACCTGCTCCAGCAGGCGGGAGTCGCCCTGTTCGAAGCCGGTGAGCGCCGACGGTCCCGACGGCTCGCCCAGCAGGTTGTCGCGGTAGAGCCCGTCGAGCAGTTCCTGGCAGTCCGTCGCGTCGGTCTTCGCGGTGAGGAAGTCGGACACGTCGACCTCGCCGACGAGCAGCCGGTCGCGCCACTTGTCCGCGTCCTGCACCTGGTTCCAGCCGCCCTCCAGATCGGCCTCGGTGAGCAGGGCGGCTTTCGCGCCGGACTCGGTGAGGGCGGAGGGCGACGCGCTGGGGGAGCCGGTGGCCGAGCCCGAGGGGGAGCCGGTGGGCGAGTAGGTGGGTGCCTTCTTCGCCGCGTCCTGCTCGGCGGCCCGGGCCCGGGCGGCGGCGGTGTCCGAGGTCGCCTCCGAGGCGCCGCCCCCGTCCGAGCAGGCCGCCGAGGTCAGCAGCGCGCCCGCGGCCAGGGCGGCGGCCAGCAGACGGGCGGGGTGGGACGGACGACGGCTCATCGCGGGATGCCTCCTGGGACGGGAAACGGTGTCCTCAGCGCATCACCGCGCCCGCGGACGCACCAGCGCACGGGGCTGTCCGGGTGACCGTGCCGGAACGGCTTCCCACCGGGCCGCCGACCGTGCGCCGACCGAGGGCTCCTCGCGGCGGTGAGCGGTCGGCGTCCCGTGGCGGTGAGCGGGGGACAGCCGACGGCTACCGGGCGGCGCCGTCACACACCCCCACGGTTCAGTCGGCGTGGTCGAGGGCGTCCCGCGCGACTCCGCGGTCCACCGAGGCGCGGACGAGTGCCGCCGCGAGGACGGCGGGATCGGTCGACCCGGCGAGCTCCAGCAGGCGGCCGGGGTCGTCGGGCAGGCCGAGCCGCTGCGCACCCTGGAGGGCCTTGCGGTCCAGGTAGGGAGCGATCCCCGGCCAGACCCGCTGGACCTCACGCAGGAAGATGTCCGCGCCGGTCGGGCCGATCCCGGGGAACTCCTGGAGCAGCCGCCGCGTCTCGGGGACCTCGCCGTCCGCCTGCTCGCGCAGCCGGCGAAGATCCCCGCCCCACCGCTCGGTCAGCAGTTCGGCGGCGTCGCCGAGCTGGGTGGCGGTCCGCTCGTCGTAGCGCCGGTAGCCGCCCCGGCCGAGGGCGTCCACCCGCTCCTGCCAGTCGGCGCCGGCCATGCGCCGCGGGTCGCGCAGCCCCGCCTCGTGCAGGGCCCGGGCGGTCGCCACGGCGATCGAGCCGCGGATGCGGGCACTGAGCAGATGGGCGAGGACCAGCAGCCGGTACAGCGGCTGCGGGGTGTCCCGCAGCCGGATGCCCGCCTCCTCGGCGTACGTCCGCCCGTGCGCGTCGAGGAGTTCACGCAGGACACGCCCCGGGTCGCGGCTCACGGTCAGGGCTTGAGCGGGTCGTGACCGACTGTCATCAGCCGGTGCCGGAGCCCGGCGTCCTCGGCGCGGGGCTCGTTCTCCAGGTCGGCCTGCGACGTCACGGTCTCCACGACCTGGCGCATCGCACGGAGGTCGTCCTCCGTCAGGTCGGTGCGCCGTTTCTGGAGGATCGCGAGGACGTGCCGGCCGAGCGGCGAGCCGGCGTCGTCCGGCAGCGGCTCGGTCAGCTCGCCGGAGTCGCGTACCCGCAGCCAGTCCGCGAGTTCCGCGGAGGTCATGTTCACCACGCGGTGGAAGTCCTCCCACAGCGCGTCGAGTTCGAGGGCGTCGGCCATCGGGGCCCCTCATTTCGTCGTGCGTACGTGCGTACTCCGTGGTCGTTCCGTGGGAGCGGAGCGAGGCGTCCGACCCGGGGGAAGGCACGGCCCGGCCGCTCCACGGGGGCGCGGGTGCCCGTGGGGCAGCAGGTGCAAACGCCGGTGCGTACTCAGCGGGCGAGCACGCCGTCCAGGAAGTCCGTGACGTCCCTGAAGACCTCGGCCCGGTTCGTCTCGTGGAAGACCTCGTGCCGGGCGCCCGGACAGATCCGCTCGGTCAGGCCGCCGCCGGCGAGCCGCTCGACGCCGACGCGGCTGCCGGGCAGCGGCACCAGCCGGTCGTCGTCCCCGTGCACCCACAGCAGCGGCAGCCCTCCGACGTCACCGCCCTCGGCCACGGCGCCCAGGGTCCGTACGAACGCCTCCAGCGTCGGCCGCTTCATCGGGCCGTGCCACACCAGCGGGTCCGCCGCGTACGCCGCACCGACCGCGGGGTCGCGCGAGAGCGCGGCCGGGCTGATCGGGACGTCGGGGATCTCGTCGTGCGCGAGCAGCCGGCGCGGCAGTTCCCAGTCACCGATGACCGGCCCCGACAGCACGAGCGCGGCGGACCCGCCGGGATGGCGCTGGGCGTAGCGGGAGGCGATGAGACCGCCCATGGAGTGCCCGATCACGACCAGCGGCAGGTCCGGATGGGCGGTCCGGGCCCGCTCCGCCAGGGTGTGCACGTCGGTGACCACGTCCTCGAAGTCCTCGATCAGCACCCGTTCGCCGTCCGACCGCCCGTGTCCGATGTGGTCGACGCCGTACACGGCCGCGCCGTGGTCCGTCAGGACGCCCGCCACCTCGTCGTAGCGGCCGATGTGCTCGCCGTAGCCGTGCACCAGCAGCGCCACGTACCGGGGCGGCCCGGTGGTCCACTCGCGTGCGGCGAGCCGTCCCCGCGTTCCGGTCAGGACGTGCTCGTGGGCCTCGGTCATGGCTGCTCCGGCCGGGTCGGTGAAGGTCGTCCGAGGATCTTCCCAGGGAGGGCGCCGACGGTCTATAGTCCAAAACTAGCAGTGCTAATTAATGTGTGGTCCTCCATGGGGCCCGGATCACGGGTCCGGAGCCGTGGAGGCCGGCCGGACGGTGGTGTGCCGCCCGGCGACCGAGCGACGACGGTCAGGAGCTCTTGTGCGTCCCGTCCACTTCGCGGCCGCCCGCCGCACCCCGATCGGCAAGCTCCGCGGTGCCCTGTCCGGCGTGCGGCCCGACGATCTCGCGGCCACCGTGATCCGGGGCCTGATCGCCGACGTGCCCGCGCTCGACCCCGCCCGGGTCGACGACGTGTACTGGGGCGCCGCCAACCAGGCCGGCGAGGACAACCGCAACGTCGCCCGCATGGCCGCCCTCCTGGCCGGCCTGCCCGAGAGCGTGCCCGGCGCCACGGTGAACCGGCTGTGCGCCTCCGGCCTGGAGGCCGTCACCACCGCCGCCCGCACCATCGCCGCGGGCGAGGCCGACATCGTGCTCGCGGGCGGCTCGGAGTCGATGAGCCGTGCCCCCTTCGTGCTGCCCCGCCCCGACGAGGCGCTGCCGCACCGGATCGAGACCGTCGACACCCGGCTGGGCTGGCGCCTGGTCAACCCCGCGATGAAGGAGCTGCACGGCCTGCTGGCCATGGGCGAGACCGCCGAGGAGGTGGCCGAGCGGTACGGCGTCTCGCGCGAACGCCAGGACGAGTTCGCGCTGCGCAGCCACCGCCTGGCCGCCGAGGCCCGGAAGAACGGCCACTTCGACGACGAGCTGCTCCCGGTGGAGCGCCCCGACGGCGTGATCGTCGACGCCGACGAGTGTGTCCGCGAGGACACCTCCGTCGAGAAGCTGGCCCGTCTGGGGCCGGTCTTCCGCCCCGGCGGCACCGTCACCGCGGGCAACGCCTCCCCGATGAACGACGGCGCAGCCGGCCTCCTCCTGGTCAGCGAGGAGGCACTGAACGAGCTGGGTCTCGAATCCCTCGGACGCTATGTCGCGGGCGGCTCGGCCGGCGTGCACCCGGACGTCATGGGTATCGGCCCCGTCCCCGCCACCCGCAAGGTCCTCGCTCGCGCCGGCTGGAGCGTCGACGACCTCGCGGAGGCCGAGTTCAACGAGGCGTTCGCCGCCCAGGCCCTCGCCTGCGTGGACCAGCTGGGCATCGATCCCGGCCTGGTCAACCCCAGCGGGGGCGCCATCGCGCTGGGCCACCCGCTCGGCTGCTCGGGCGCCCGCATCCTGACCACCCTGCTCCACCGCATGCGCCGTACGGGAGCGGCCCGCGGGCTCGCCACGATGTGCGTCGGCGTGGGGCAGGGCAGCGCGGTGCTCGTCGAACGGCACTAGCCGGCCGCGTACGCCACCCCACCCGCAGAGCCGCAGCAAGGAACGGAGCAACACTCCATGGCAACCCTCTCCGTCGCCGCCGTCCTCGCCGAGAACGCCCGGCGCCGTCCCGACAAGGAGGCGCTGGTCGAGGGCGACCTGCGGCTGACCTTCGCCGAGGTGTGGCGGCGGGCCCGGGCCCAGGCCGGCGCCCTCACCGGCCTGGGTGTGCGGCCGGGGGACCGGGTCGCGCTGATGGCGCCCAACACCGCCGAGTTCCCGCAGGCGTACTACGCGATCGCCGCGATGGGCGGCGTCGTCGTCCCGGTCCACCTGCTGCTGTCGGCGGGCGAGGTCGAGCACGTCCTGCGCGACAGCGGCGCCACCCTGCTGCTGTGCCACCCCGCCCAGGCGGAGACCGGAGCGGCCGCCGCGCGGGAGGCGGGCGTGCGGATGGTCGCCCTCGGTGAGGAGTTCGAGAAGCTGGCGGCGGACGCCGAACCGCTGCACTCGTACGTCACCCGCGACGCCGACGACCCGGCCGTCGTCTTCTACACGAGCGGCACCACCGGCGTCCCCAAGGGCGCGGTGCTCAGTCACTTCAACCTGGTCATGAACGCGACCGTCAACGCCTTCGACGCCAACGACATCCGGCCCGACGACATCGCGCTCGGTGCCCTGCCGCTCTTCCACGCCTTCGGCCAGACGGTCTCCCTGAACTCCACCTGGCGCGCCGGGGCCACCCTCGTCCTGCTGCCGCGCTTCGACGCCGCGCGGGCGATCGACCTGATGGTGAAGGAGAAGGTCAACACCTTCCACGGCGTGCCGACCATGTTCGTCGCCCTCGCCGCCGCGGCGGGTGGCGCCGACGCCCTGCCCGGCCTGCGCGTGTGCGTCTCCGGCGGTGCCTCCCTGCCCGTCGCCGTGCTGGAGCGGTTCGAGGAGGCGTTCGGCGCGAAGATCTACGAGGGGTACGGGCTGTCCGAGACCTCCCCGGCGGCGGCCGTGAACCAGCCCGTGTTCGGGGCCAGGCCCGGCACCATCGGCCACCCCCTGTGGGGCGTGGACGTGGAGATCGCCCGCGCCGAGGTCGAGGGGCGGGTCGAACTGCTGCCGCCCGGGGAGCTGGGCGAGGTCGTCGTCCGCGGCCACAACGTCTTCTCCGGCTACCTGGGCCGTCCCGAGGCCACCGCCGAGGCGCTCGTCGACGGCTGGTTCCGCACCGGGGACCTCGGCACCAAGGACGACGAGGGGTTCCTGAGGATCGTCGACCGCAAGAAGGACGTCATCATCCGGGGCGGTTACAACGTCTATCCGCGGGAGGTCGAGGAGGTGCTGACGCGTCACCCCGGCATCGCGCAGGTCGCCGTCATCGGGCTCCCGGACGAGCTGCACGGCGAGGAGGTGTGCGCCGTGGTCGTCCCCGCGCCGGACGCCCCGCGGGACGCCGTCGGGATCACCGAGTGGTCCAAGCAGTACCTCGGCAAGTACAAGTACCCGCGCCGTGTGGAGTTCGCGGACGAGTTGCCGCTCGGCCCCAGCATGAAGGTGCTCAAGCGGGAGCTGCGCGTGCGGTACGCGGGAGGCTAGACGTGGCGGCCCGCCCCGGACCCGTCGGGGGCCGGGGCGGGGCGGGGTCCTCCGTGGTGTGGCCGGGTCAGCCCCACGCGGGGGCGGCGAACATGCTGGCCGCGTTGTATCCCGAGTGGGGATAGGTGGCGCCCCAGCTCACGGCCTCGGGCTGGCTGCGGGGGAAGTCCGCGGCGACCAGCGTCGCCAGGTCGAAGTAGGCCTCGCGGGTCCGCGGCTTCATCCGCTCCAGGTCGACCTCCGCGCCCGTGGCGAGGTGCTCGTCGAACGGGATCATGACCACGCCCCGGCAGCGGGCCCGGAAGTGGTCCAGGACGTCGTTCACCTTGACCATCTTGCTCTTCTTGCGGGCCTCGGAGATCACCGTGATGCTCCGCTGCACGAGGTCCTCGTAGTGGTGGGCGTTGAGCCAGTCCAGGGTGGTGCTGGCGCTGGTGGCGCCGTCCACGCTCGGCGTGGCGACCACGATCAGCTGGTCGGCGTGGTCCAGGACGGCGCGCATCGCGCTGTGCAGCAGGCCGGTTCCCGAGTCGGTCAGGATGATCGGGTAGTGCTGCCCGAGGCAGCCGACCACCTGCCGGTAGTCCTCGTCGTTGAACGCGGTGGACAGCGTGGGATCGGCCTCGTTGGCGAGGATCTCCAGCCCGCTCGGGGACTGGGAGGTGAAGCGCCGTACCGCCATGTAGTTGTCGAGGGCCGGGATCTCGGCCACCAGATCGCGGATCGTGGCGCCGGTCTCCCGGCGCACCCGGCGGCTGAGCGTGCCCGCGTCGGGGTTCGCGTCGATGGCGACGACCCGGTCCTGGCGCTCGGTGGCGAGCATGGCACCCAGGGCGGTCGTCGTGGTCGTCTTGCCCACACCGCCCTTGAGGCTGATGACAGCGATCTTGTGGCACTTCATCACCGGCGTGCGGAGGATGGCCAGCTTCTGCTCGCGCTCGCGCTCCGCGGACCTGCCGATGATCTTCAGGCGGCTGAGGCCCCGACGGTCGCCCGACCGGCCGCGCAGCAGGCGGTCGGAGGAGAGCTCGACCGCGGCGCTGTGACCGATGCGGCCGGAGTCCGCGGGCGGCCACAGCGCGGGGTTGTGGGGCGCCGGCGGACGCAGGTGCGGCGGCGCCGCGGAGGCGCCCTGCGGCAGGTGCACCCGTCCCGCGTAGGGAGTGGACAGGGGCTGCGCGCCGACGCCGTGCATGACGGGTACCGCGGGGTGGTGTTCCGCCGCGCCGGGGTGCGGCACGGCCTGGTGGGCGGCCGGGACGGCGGGGCCGGGCTCGGTCGGCGCGGCGCTCCGGGACCCGTCGGCGGCGTACGCGCCGGGGGCCGGCGGGGACGTGGCCGGACCCGTCGGCGCCGTCTCCACCCCTGGCGGCGGCGAGCTGTCGGCAGAGGTGTCGCGATCGGTGGTCACGATGAGTCCTTTCGAGAAGACGGTGAATCCGTCGGGCACCGGGACGGTGACGCGTCGACGGTCGTGCTCCTTGGCCGGCAGCACGGTCCTGCTGCCGGCCCGATGACCTGGGTCCTCGGCGCCGCGGAGACCGCCGGCCGGAACGGGGGTGAGTGCCGGCCGGCCGGAGGTCAGGCCCCTGAGCGGCGGTTCGGGCGAGCCGACGATCGTGGGACGGCCGAGACCACGCGCGAAGCGGTGTGCCCGGGGCCCCGCGGGGGCGAGCGCGGGAGGCCCGCCGGGCCCCGCGGGGAGGGCGAGCGGTACGTGCTCCCTCCGGCGCAGGACGGCCGGGGCCGTGCCGTCCGCTGCGGGGCCGACGGCCCGCATCGGTTTCGGCGGCGTGATCAGGGGGATCGGCGGGTCCGCGCGGACGAGGGTGCCGTCCTCGGCGAACGTCAGGCCCATGGATATGAACTGGGCCGCCGTCAGGACCTGCTTGTCCCCGCGCCGGACGAGCGCCGCGAGAGGAACGGCCCGGGCGTCGCCGTCGTGGGGCCCGGCCGACATCGCGTGCGCCGCCGGGCGGAGCCGTCCGGCCTGCACGGTCCGCTGGACGTCCGGCGGGACCTCGAGCCGGCTGCGCACGCGGAACTGGCCCGCCTTGAGGCTCTCCGTCCGCTGGAGCTGCACCTTCAACGGACCGACAAAGGCATATTGTTGCTGGTCGGCGTAGTCGCGCAGCTTCTGGACCAGATCCTCACCGATCATGACGAGGCACGCGCTGTACAGCTCGTGGTCGCCCGGACTGAGCTCCACGATGAAGCCGTTGGGTGCGATGGTGGTGTCCCGGTTCCAGATTCTGGCGTTGACGTCGCATTCGCGCCGCAGTGCTCCGATGAACTCCATGGGCTGGACCGCGGACTTGAAGACCTTGGCGAAAGTGCCGTTGATCAGAGACTCGAAACGCTGTTCGATCTTGGTGAGCGTTCTCACTGCGGCCTCCGAAATGCCGATCTGCCGCAATGCAGTCAGAAGGGGCGAGGGTGACAGATAATACGTATATAGCCACGTTCGGTGACCGGCGTCGGTGTGTCGCCGCAATTCACCGGATCGGTCGCAAAGTCCCTTGTCGCGTCGGTCGTGACGCCCCGCGCGCGGCCGGTCCCGGATGCCGCGACCTGGCCCTCCGGCCGGGCCGGGAGCGAGCCTCCGTCAGGTGCGCATAGCATCGATCTTCGCCATGGACACGATGACACTGTGGAACCTCACCGGCTGGGAGTTCGCCGCACTCGCCTTCGCGGCACTGCTCGTCGGCTTCTCCAAGACCGCCGTGAGCGGGGCCAACACGGTCAGCCTCGCGATCTTCGCGATGGTCCTGCCCGCGCGCGCCTCCACCGGCATCCTGCTGCCGGTCCTCATCGCCGGTGACCTGCTGGCGGTCCTCACCTACCGGCGGCACGCACACTGGCCCACGCTGTGGCGGCTGTTCCCGGCGGTCGCGGCCGGCGTGGTCGTCGGCACCGTCTTCCTCGTGTGGGCGAACGACGCGATCGTACGGACGTCGATCGGCGCTATCCTGCTGCTGATGGCCGCGGTGACGGTACGGCGCCGACGGCGGGCGGGCCCGGACGGGCGACCGGGTGAGGCCACACCCACCACGGGTCGGGCCAGGGCCCGCTCCTACGGCGTCCTGGGCGGCTTCACCACCATGGTGGCCAACGCGGGCGGTCCGGTGATGTCGATGTACCTGCTCTCCGCCGGCTTCCGGAAGCTCGGCTTCCTGGGCACGTCGGCCTTCTTCTTCCTGATCGTCAATGTCGCCAAGCTGCCCTTCAGCGCCGGCCTGGGCCTGATCGACGGCCGTTCGCTGCTGCTCGACGCCGCGCTCCTGGTGTTCGTGGTGCCCGGTGCCCTCCTCGGCACGTGGGCCGTGGGCAGGATCGACCAGCTCCTGTTCGAGCGCCTGGTGATCGCGGCGACCGTGCTGGGCGGCCTCCAGCTGCTGCTGGGCTGACCCGTAGCCTCGACCCATGTCCCCGCACGTGCTGATCCTCGGCGGCACCACCGAGGCCCGCCGCCTGGCCGCCGCTCTCACGGCGCGCCCCGGCGTCCGCGTCACCACCTCGCTCGCGGGGCGGGTGGCCCGGCCGGAGGCGCTGGCCGGGCAGGTGCGCACCGGCGGCTTCGGCGGACCGGAGGGGCTGGCGGCGTGGCTGCGCCGGCATCGCGTGGACGCCCTGGTCGACGCGACCCATCCGTTCGCCGCGACGATCACGGCGAACGCGGCCCGGGCCGCGGCGGCCACCGGCACCCCCGCGGTGATCCTGCGCCGCCCGGGCTGGCAGGCCGGCCCCGGCGACCACTGGCATCCGGTCGCTTCCCTCGCCGAGGCGGCCGACGTGCTGCCGGACCTCGGCCACCGCGTCCTCCTCACCACCGGCCGCCTCGGGCTGGCGGCCTTCGCGCACCTGCGCGACCTGCACTTCGTCGCCCGTTCGGTGGAGCGGCCCGAGCCGCCGCTGCCGCCGGACACCCACGTCGTCCTGGCCCGCGGCCCGTTCACGACGGCGGGGGAGAGGGCCCTGCTCCGCGAGCACCGCATCGACGTACTGGTCACCAAGGACAGCGGGGGAGCGGCCACCGCGGCCAAGCTCACGGCGGCCCGGGAGCTGGCCCTGCCGGTGGTGGTCGTCCGCAGGCCCCCGCTGCCGGAGGGCGCGCAGACGGTGCCCGACGTGCCGGCGGTCCTGGAGCGGCTGGGCCTCGCCGGGACGTGACCGGCGGGCGCGGGCGCCGCCGCGGTGTCCGTACCCTGGCCCGGCGTGTGGGGGCGTCTGTGCCCCGGGCCCGGTGCGTGGGGGCGTCTGTGCCCCGGGCCCGGCGTGTGGGGGCGTCTGTGCCCCGGGCCCGGCGTGTGGGGGGGCGTCTGTGCCCCGGGCCCGGTGCGCGGGGGCGTCCGTGCCCCGGGCCCGGTGCGTGGGGGCGTCCGTACCCCGACCCCGGCGCGCGGGGCCGTAGGTGCGCCGCCGCGTCAGGGGGACCCGCTGGTGGCCGCCTGTCGCACGCGCTCGGGGAAACCGTTGCCGAGGTCCTCGACCAGCAGGCGTTTGGCGATGGCGTCGACCGCCGCGCGCAGCTCCGCGTCCGAGGGGCGGCCGATGTCCTGCTCCACCCGGTCCTCCAGCCAGGCCGCCCAGGCCCGGCCGATCACCAGGGCCTCGCGGGCGCCCGCGTCGGTGTGGGAGAGGAGCGAGCCGTGGCGGGTCAGGAAGCCCTCCTCGACCATCCGGTCGAAGACCGGCAGCAGCACCTCCGGCGGCATCCGGCGACGGGCCGCGATCAGACCGAGGCTGGCGTGTCCGACCAGCCGCGTGAACAGTTCGACCTGCATGACGGCCCAGGCACCGGCGACGTCCAGCCGGGTGTCGCTGCCGGCGATGATCCGGCGGGCGGTGTCCAGCTCCGTACGGCCGATGATCTTCCCGACGGCGGCCTCCAGCGCCCGTCTGCTGCTGGCGTCGTGCGGTGAGGCGAAGCCCTCGCCCATGTCGGTGGAGCCCGCGCGGGCGCTGTCGCGCAACGGGACCTGCTTGAGGAACAGGGCGACGAGGAAACCGAGGGCGGCGACCGGCACCGTCCACAGGAACACGGTCTGGATGGTGTCCGCGTACGCGCCGACGATCGGCGCCGACGCTTCCGCGGGCAGCCGGTGCACGCCCTCCGGACTGGTCGCCGCCCCGCTGATCACGGCCGGATCGGCGGCGCCGGTCCGCGTGGCGTCGGACACGCCGTCCCGCAGGTTGGGGCCGAGCGCGTTGGCGTAGATCGTGCCGAAGACCGCGGTGCCGAAGGAACTGCCCAGCGTGCGGAAGAAGGTGACGCCGGAGGTCGCGGTGCCGAGGTCGGAGTAGTCGACGGTGTTCTGCACGGCGATGGTCAGCACCTGCATGGACAGGCCGATGCCCGTGCCCAGCACGAACATGAACAGCGACTCCAGCCCGGCACCCGTGGACGGCCCCATCAGCGACATCAGGTACAGGCCGACACCCATCACCAGGGTGCCCACGAGGGGGAACAGCCGGTACCGTCCGGTACGGCTCACCACGCTCCCGCTGAAGACCGACGCGATCAGCAGTCCGGCGACCATCGGCAGCGTCCGCACGCCCGAGACGGTGGCCGAGTCTCCGTCGACGTACTGCAGATAGGTCGGCAGATACGTCAGCGCCCCCAGCATCGCGAACCCCACGATGAAACTGAGGACCGAGCAGACCGTGAACACCGGGTTGTCGAAGAGCCGCATCGGCAGCATCGGCTCGGCCGCCCGGGTCTCCGCCCAGCAGAACAGACCGAGCGCGACCAGTCCGCCCGCGAACAGGCCGATGATCACGACCGAGCCCCACGCGTACTCGTTGCCGCCCCAGCTGGTCGCCAGGATCAGCGCGCTCGCACCGACCGCGACCAGCGTGATGCCCAGGTAGTCGACGACGGGCCGGGCGGCCGACTTCACCACCGGGATGGTGCGGGCGGCGGCGATGACGACGACGACCGCGATGGGCACGTTGACGTAGAAGGCCCAGCGCCAGGAGAGGTGGTCGGTGAACAGCCCGCCCAGCAGCGGGCCGATGACCGTGGCCACCCCGAACACCGCGCCGATGGCGCCCTGGTACTTGCCGCGCTCCCGCAGCGGGATGACGTCCGCGATCAGCGCCATCGACGTGACCATGAGACCGCCCGCGCCGACCCCCTGCATCGCCCGCCAGATGATCAGCAGCGGCATGCTCGTGGCCAGCCCGCACAGGAACGAGCCCGTGATGAAGACGATCGCGGAGACCTGGAAGACGACCTTGCGGCCGAACATGTCACCGAACTTGCCGACCAGCACCGTCGCCACGGTCTCCGCGAGCAGGTACGAGGTCACCACCCACGACATGTGCTCGCCGCCGCCCAGATCCGACACGATCGTCGGCAGCGCGGTGCCGACGATCGTCTGGTCCAGGGCCGCGAGCAGCATGCCCAGCATGATCGTGACGAAGACGACGTTGCGGCGGCGCTTGTCCAGTACGGGCGGCTGGGCGGTGGCGGTCCGTGGCGTTCCCTCGGCGACTGTCACACGGTCACGATCACACCGGTGCAGCGGCCACGCATGCGGGGGCGGTCCGCCCGGGTGCGGTGGTCCGCCCGGAGCCCGACCGCTCGGTAAGCGTCGCCCGGGTTGCGCCGTCGGCTATGCGTCGCCCGGGTTGCGCCGCAGGCTAAGCGTCGCCCGGGTTGCGCCGCAGCAGGTACGTGTCCATGATCCAGCCCTTGCGCTCCCGGGCCTCGGCCCGCAGCCGCTCGATGCGGGGCGCGGCCTCGGCGATCGGACCGGAGGCGAGGATCTCGTCCGGGGTGCCGAGATAGGCGCCCCAGTAGATGTCGATGTCCTGGTCCGCGTACCGCCGGAAGGCCTGGTGGGCGTCGAGCATCACGACCACGTCGTCCACGCCCTCCGGGAAGCCCTCCGCGAGCCGCCGCCCGGTCGTGATCTGAACCGGCCGCGCCACCCGGTTCAACCCGGTCCGGTGCCGGGCGACGAGCGAGGAGACACTGCTGATGCCCGGCACCACGTCGTACTCGAACGCCACCGCGCCACGCTCCAGGATCTCCTGCAGGATGCCCAGCGTGCTGTCGTACAGCGCGGGATCGCCCCAGACCAGGAACGCGCCGCTCTCGTCCTCGCCCAGCTCCTCGGCGATCATGCGTTCGTAGATGCCGGCCCGGGCACTGCGCCAGTCCCCGACGGCCGGGGAGTACGCCGCGCCGCCCGCCCTCCGGTCCCGCTCGGGGTCGCGGGCCTCGACGACCCGGTACGTCCCCTCCGGCAGGTGCGTCTCCAGCATCTCCCGGCGCAACCGCACCAGGTCGGCCTTTACCTCGCCCTTGTCCAGGACGAAGAACACGTCCGTGCCCCGCAGCGCCCTGACCGCCTGCAGGGTCAGCTGGTCCGGGTCGCCCGCGCCGATACCGATCACATGAATCTTCCGCACGCCACGAGTCTGCCGTACGCCACCGGCGGTACTCAGACCGGGCCGTCCTGCACCGGCGGTGCTGCCGCACCGGTGGTGCTCAGGCTGGGCCGCCTCGCACCGGTGGTGCTCAGGCTGGGCCGCCTCGCACCGGTGGTGCTCCGGCTGGGCCGCCCCGCACCGGTGGTGCTCCGGCCGGGCCGCCCCGCACTGGCACGGCCGGGCGCCGTACGCCCCCCGCCCGGCCCTTCAGCCCCGCAGCCGGGGTGCCCGCGCCCCCGCGTCCACGGCGGCGCCGCCCTCCACGTCCCCCGCCAGCTGCCGGGCCCATCCGGCGACCCCGCCCAGGTCGATCCCGTACGGCCGCGGGTGCCCGGACGCCGCGGCCGCCCACTCCGACACGGCCCCGGCCCCGCGGCGCAGCAGCCTGGCCCCGCCGGTGACATTGCCGCGTGCCGCGTGCGTGAGCCCGACGGCCAGCTGGGCCAGCCCCCGCCACAGCTCCCGCTCCTCCTCGGGCCCCGACTTCCAGGCGTCCTCGAAGACCTCGTGCGCGTGGAACGGCTTCCCCTCGTCCAGCAGCCGCTGCGCCTCCGTCACCGTCTCCTCGGGGGGCCGCACCACCCCCTCCGGCTGGCGGGGGACGCCGGCCGCGCCGTACGGCAGCGGGCGTCCCAGCCCGTCCCGCGGCCTGGCGTTGCGCGCGCGGCCCTCGTCGTCGCGGTCGCGGGCGTCCACCGGCCGGTCCGAGGCCGTGCTGTCCATGGGGCTGTCGGCAGGACTGTTCATGGGTCCGATTGTCCCCCGGCCGTGCCCGCTTAGGCGTGGCCCGGCGTGTGGGGTAAAGTGCAGTCCGCGTGATCGCGCGGTTCGCCGTGCGTGAGCACATCGGGACGTGGCGCAGCTTGGTAGCGCACTTGACTGGGGGTCAAGGGGTCGCAGGTTCAAATCCTGTCGTCCCGACTCGAAAGAGTCGCAGGTGAGAGGCCGTTCCAGAGAAATCTGGGACGGCCTCTGACGCGTTTGCGGGGGCCTTAGCGCCCAGGGGTGTCGGCCGCCGGCACCGCGCCGCGACCACGCCACCTCTGCCCACCCACCCCGCGGGTGCGGGGAGCGGCCGCCCCGGTTGCTGCGGGGCGGTCCGTCGTCGGGAAAGCGCTCGGAAACTGCCCTCAACGCCGATAAACGCGCAGGTCAAGCAGTCTGCTCTCCGCACCTGCGGTGATGGTCCCCACAAGTCCAGCACTCGGGTGCAGGCTTCGGACTACTCCCCGCGCTCCCGCAGGGATGAGCCTTCCTGGCGGTCAGCGACTGTCGTGCGCGCGCCTACCAGTACTCCTGGACTGGGGCGAGGGCGGAGACGGCGGTGTACGCGGCTTCGGCGCGGCGGGCTTCGGGTGTGCCCTGGGGAGCGTGGGCGAGGAAGGCGTGCGTGGGGCCGGTGAAGGTGATGCGTCCCTCTTGAAGGACGGTGACCTGATCGGCTTCCTCCGCCAGGTCGGCGATGTCGTGGGTGGACATCAGCACGCGGACCTCGTCCGTGGCGAGACCGGTGATCAGGTCCCGGAAGACGCGGCGCTGGGTGGGGTCCATGCCGGCGGTCGGTTCGTCCAGGAGGAGGGTGCGAGCGCCGTGAACGAGGGCGGAGGCGACACCGACGCGGCGGAGCTGGCCGCCGGAGAGCTTCTTCGCTCTGACGTCGGCTCGGTCGGCCATGTTGACCCGGTCCAGGGCGGCGAGTGCGGCGTCCCAGGCGTCGGGCTTCTTCATACCCTTCAGCCAGCCCGTGTAGGCGACCTGCTCCCGTGCGGTCAGGCCGGTCATCGGGATGATGGTCTGCGGCATCCAGGCCACCTGCTTGAGGTAGGCGAACTCGCGGGAGGCGAGGCCGCCCATGCGCACGGTCCCCGACCGGGGCTGGTACAGGCCGCTGGCGAGTTTGAGCAGCGTGGACTTGCCTGCCCCGTTGGGGCCGAGGAGGACGGTGAATCCGTCCGGGACGATGTAGTCGAGGCCGGGGATGACCGGCGTGCCGGCGCGTCCGTAGCCGAAGGAGCAGGAGTCGAAGGCGATGGACATGCGGAGGCCCTTCAGATGCGGCGGAAACGGACGTGAGTGATGAGTCCGGCGGCGAAGACGAGCAGGCAGAACCCGAACGTGGGGAGGTAGTCGGCGGGGTGGAGGGTGACGGCCCACGGCCAGGGCCGGTCGAAGTCCCGGTATCCGACGAACATCACGGCGAGCACCCAACCCACCGGCACGGCGGTGGCGGCCTGTTCGTTGCATACGCGGGCCACCAGCATGAGACCGGTGAGGAACAGGACGTTCCGGCCAGGTATGGACGCTTTCGACGATCCGGTGACGCCCCCGGTGAGGAGGCTGGCTGCGAGGGCCGCCACCGCGACGGCCGTGATCAGGGCGGCGTCCAGGCGCTGTACCTTGCGCTGGGCCACGGCTTCGATCTCGGTGACCGCCTGGGCGAGGCTGTGGGCGAGGGCGGAGGTGACGATCAACGGCACGAGCTGCATGAGGAAGACGCGGTTGCCCCGGGCGGTGAGCAGGCTCGGCAGCTGGACGTACTGGTCGTGTGCCACCACGACCAGCAGCGCGAACGCGGCCAGCGCCGGGCCGAGAGCGGCCTGGACCCGGCGGACCTTGAACCAGAGAGTCACGCGGTGGCCTCCCGCACGAGGCGGCAGGCCTTCTGCTGTTCCTCCTGGAACCACACGCTCTGCTGCTTCGGCGCGAGCCGGGCCGCGTTGCCGGCTCGCTCCTGGACTTTCGCCAGCACCTCGCGAGGGTTCTGGAAGGAGCCGCCGTACTCACCACGACGCCAGCCCAGATACGGTTCGACCGTATCGATGAGCGTGGCGGCCCACAGCATCGCGGCGTCGTGATTGACGATCCAGTCCACCGACTGACCGGGCTGGACGGTCGAGGGAAACGCACAGGGGAACCGCACCGCGGTGAGGAGGACCCCGTAGCGGACCCCGACCATGCCGGGACCGTTCCTCCCTGCCTGCTGCGACAGCGGCAGCCACCACGCCGACCGGGTCGAGGGCTCCTTGTGGCGGCCGGTGAGCAGGTTGTCGGAGACCGTCGCGGGCACCGTCACCTGCACCCCGGCCTGACGGAGCGTCGTGAGAGAGCGGACGATCTCGCCGCGTATGTGCTCCAAACGGTCCTCGGCGCCACCGGCTTCGGCGATGCACACCCGGGGCGCGGTGCCCGCGCACCGGGCGGAGGCGTGGCCGGCGCTCACCGGACCGTTCCCGTAAGGGGCTTGCCCAGTCGATCCGCGGCTGGCTCGACGCCAACCCCTCCCCCCAGCACGGCGCTCGCGGTACCGACCCCGAACGCAAGATCGTCGGCAACCAGAAGGGCGGCGTCGGCAAGACCGCCATCTCCGCCGGCATCGGTGAGGCCTACGCCGAAGCGGGCAAGCGCGTCCTCATCGTCGACTTCGACCCGCAGGGCCACCTCAGCGAACAGCTCGGGGTCCCCCAGATCGAACCCGACCACGACAGCCTGGTCTCGCACATGTGCGGCGACGGCAGCGGAGATCTGCGCGATCTCGTCGTGGTGATAGAGGACCCGCGGTTCGAGAAGCGCCTGCACGTACTGCCCGCCTGCTTCGACGGGTTCCTCCTCGACGCGAAGATCGCCGTCGTGGCGACGCAGAAGCGCGGCTTCCAGAAGGAGGCCGCGCTCGAGCTCGCCCTGCGCCCGCTAGAGGCGGACTACGACGTGATCATCGTCGACTGCCCGCCCAGCCTCTGCATCGCGATGGACGCCGCCCTCTACTACGGTCGCAGGCGCCGCGGGGAAGCCGCCGGCGGCTCCGGGGTCGTCATCCCCGTGCTCGCCGAGGACTCCTCGGCCACCGCCTACGGCATGCTCGCCCAGCAGATCGAGGACCTCTGCGAGGACCTCTCCCAGGAGATCGACTACCTCGGCCTGGTCGTCAACCTCTACGACTCCCGCCGCGGTTACGTCGCCACCTCCTCGCTCGAGAACTGGAAGTCGCTCGGCGACCCGAAGGTCCTCGCCATCATCGGCGACCTGAAGGAACAGCGGGAAGCGGTGCGCAAGCGGATGCCGCTGCTGAGTTACGCGCCTCACAGCGATCAGGCGGAGGCCATGCGACAGGTAGCGAGGGGAGCCACCCGGTGAGCAAGGCCGACACCCTGGGATCGGCACCCGCGTTCGGCGCAGCCCGCGGCGCCCGGTCCTCCCGACGCAACCTCATCGACAAGACCATCGCCGGAGAGGAGTCGACCACGGCGTCCATCACGGAGCTGCCGGTCACCCTCATCAGCGACAACCCCGGCAACCCCCGCAACCACCTGCGCAACCTCGACGAGACGGTCCAGAGCGTCCGCGAGGTCGGCCTCATCATCCCCATCGCCGTCGCCACGGTCGATGCCGACCTGCGCAGCCGTCCGGACCGCGCCGCCGACCTCGACGACGGGGCGCAGTACATCGTCGTCGACGGCCACCGGCGCCTGGAGTCCGCTCGCCGGGTCGGCCTGGCCACCATCCCCGTCCGCGTCGACAACGGGCGCGTCGCCACCGACGAGGCGCTCCTGGAGGCCGTTCGTCGCGAACTACCACCGCGACGACATGACCGACCTGGAGGAGGCGCACGCCCTCAAGACCCTGGTCGACTACTACGGTTCCCAGACCAGGGCGGCCAAACGGCTGGGCATCCCGCAGAACACGATCTCCAGCAAGCTGTCCCTGCTGAAGCTCACGCCCGAGCTCCAGAAGGACCTGGTGACCGGGGCGCGGAAGGTCGAACACGTACGCAACCTCGGCAAGCTGTCCCCCGAGGAGCAGAGGGCCAAGGCGGACGAACGCGCGGAGGCGGCCCGGATCAAGGCGGAGTCCCAGACGGCGCGAGAGGTCGTCGAGCGCTCAGCGGGTCCCGCCGATTATCACGGCGTGATAATCCCGGAGGCGCCCGCCGACGCGGCCATTTCACCTGTTACGGCTCCGCCGTCGGCGCCGGCCCCGACTCCCCCGCTACGGGTCGACGGCACCCGGACCGCGGCCGTCGCGCCCGGGCCGCCTCCCGAGTCCCTCCCAGAACCGCGTACCAGGGCCGCAGGCGGCGAATCCGCCACGGCGAACGCAGAGGCGGCGCAGGCGGCGAGCCAGCCCAAGCGACTCCCCTACGACGACGCCTTCTACTGCGTTCACCATCTGCACCAGAAGATGACGACCGAGACATTCGCCCAGGGCGCCCGGGTGTGGATGAACGTCCTGCGGGATCAGTACCCGGAGGAGTACAAGGCCCTGCTGGCCGAGCTGGAAGCCCGGTAGCGGATCAGCAGTCGCCCGCGGCCCTGTTCGCCCTACTCCGTGACGGCGAGCGGGGCCGTGTTCTTTTGCCTCGCAGTGACGGCGAGGTCGGTACCGGCACTACACCGAAGACCGGCGCCGGTGTCGGAGGCCGCAGTAGCATGTCGGGCCGGACCGTGTGACTCGGTCAACTCGCCTGTTTCGCAAGTGAACTGATGCACCAACAGAAGGGCAACCGCGTGTACCTGAATGTCCCTTTCGAGGACGGCGAGGCCTTCGTCGTCGAGCTGTCCGACGGGCAGGGCTCCGGGATCATCCGGGCCAGCCGCGGCGACGAGCTCTTCGAGACGTCCGCCGAGACGTTCGAGTCGGGCATGGCACGGGTGCAGCGGGTGGCCGCGACCATGCTGGAGCGGCTGGCGGATCTGCCTCGCAGCCCCGACCACGTGCGCGCGGAGTTCGGACTGCGGGTGACAGCTGAGGCCGGTCTCGTCGTGGCGAAAGGATCGGGGGAGGCCCACATCAAACTGGAACTGGAGTGGGGCCGGACCGAGGGCGGTGCGTGATACCGGCGGCCGTGCCGGGCATCGCGTGGGAGCGGGGGACGGCCCGTGTGCTGCACGAGGGCCGTCCGGTCGGGGTGGCGTTCCTGATCCCCGACCGGTTGCTGCTCACGTGCGCGCACGTCGTCGCCTCCACCGCGGGTCTTCCGGAGGATGAACCGCTGCCGGAACTCCTCCCGGTCACCCTCGACTTCCCGCTGCTGCCCGGTCGGCCCGAGGCAGCAGCCATCGTGCACTTCAGTGTGCCGGTGGCCGGCGACAGCAGCGGTGACGTCGCCGTCCTGCAGCTGACCGGTGAGCCCCCGCCGGGTGTCGTACCGCTGCGGATCGTGGAGGCGGACGATCTGGCCGGGCACCGCTGGCGGGCCTTCGGATTCCCGAAGTACCCGGAACGGGGCGGCAGCAAGGACGCCGGCATCTGGACCCGCGGCATGGTCGAGGGCCGCGAGGGCACTGGTTGGTGGCAACTGACCTGCGACGACGATGCACCGTTTCCTCTGGCGGGCGGATTCAGCGGAGCGCCGGTGTGGGACGAGGAGTGCGGCGGTGTCATCGGCGTCGTCGTCGCCGTCGAGGGGGACCAGCGGCGCCGGACCGGCTACGCGCTGACCGTGGAGTCCCTCACCCGAGAGTGGCCCCAGCTGCGTAGGAGGCTGCTGGCGGACAGCCCGTACCGGGAGCTGTTGCCGTTCACCGAGCATGACCGCGCCGTCTTCCACGGCCGCCGGAACGAGACACAGCGGCTGGTCGAACTCCTCGACCAACAGCAGATGCCCCTCTTGCCTGTGCTCGGGCCCTCCGGCGTCGGCAAGTCCTCACTGGTCGGTGCAGGCCTGCTCGGAAGCCTCGACCACGACCGCTACGTGATCGCCCGCATCCCGCTGGGGCTGCGCCTCACCGCCGAGGAACTGCTGGCCTGGGCCCTGGCCTCGGCGGGAGACACGGACACCATGAGGGCCGACTGGTACGACCTGTGGTCGGCCCTGACAAGGCAGCTCACCGACGAGCAGGGCATCCGTACCGCCGTGGAGCAGACGCTGGCCCGCCACGGTGGACGGTCCCGGCTCGTGCTGGTGGCCGACCAGTTCGAGACGCTGCTCGCCGACGCGCCGAGCAGCGCCCGCCGACTGGACACCATGCTCGGGGTGCTGACGGAACGCCGCACCGACGGAAGCCGCCCCGCCCAGGCCGTGGTCGTCATCCGGATCGACTTCCTTCGGCACATCGAGCAGCTCCCCCACCTTCGTACGGCGTGGGACGCCACGTCGATCGTGGTGCAGCCGATGATGCGGAACCAGCTGACCGAGGTGATCAGCGGTCCGCTGGCGGGCCGCGCGGGGATCAGGTTCGCCGAGGGCCTGGTCGAGCGGATGCTGCGGGACGCCCCACCCGGGCCCGCGGCACTGCCGATGCTGGAGTACGCCCTGAGTCGATTGTGGGAGCGGCAGGAACGCGGCTGGCTGACCACCACCGCCTACCAGGAGCTCGGCGGTGTGCAGGGCGCCCTGGCGGGCGACGCGGATCAGAGGCTCTGGGCCTGGGCGGACAGGACCGAGCGACAGGCGCTGGAACGGATCTTCATCCAGCTCGTACGCCCCGGAGAGGAGCTCGACGCCGGGGAACGCGGCCCGGACACCCGCCGGGTCGCCGCCCGCACCGAGTTCTCCGAGGGGGACTGGGCGTTGATCCACCGGCTGGCCAGCACGCGGCTGGTCGTGGTGACGCGCCGCCCGACGGGCCGGGACACGGCCGAGCTCGCCCATCAGGCACTGGTGGAGACATGGCCGCGGCTGCGACGCTGGCTCGAGGAGAACCGCGCGTTCCGCAGCTGGCAGGAGGAGCTGCGCCGCTCGCTGCGGCTCTGGCAGGAGCAGGGCCGCCCACGCGAACTGACCCTCGCCCGGGAGCAGGTCGCCCGGGCCCGGCAGTGGATTGATGAACGCGGCGACGAGGTCCCCGCCGAAGAAGCCGAGTTCGTGGCGGTCAGTGACCAGGTCCGGCAGCGCCGTGTCCGTCGGCGCCGTCTGGTCCTCGCGAGTTTCGCCGTGCTGACCGTGCTCGTTGTCGTCGCGGTGTCCCTGGCCACGCGCAGTGCCCGCGACAGCAGTGAGCAACGGGCGCTGGCCGCCAGCCGGAGCCTGATGGAACAGAGCAGGCAGTACGCCAATGCCGACCCGGCCCTGGCGGCCCGCCTCGCCCTGGCCGCTCAGCGAGTTTCCCCCACTCCGGAGACCCGAGCCCAGCTTCTGTCCACGGTCTCCGCGCCCCTGCGGACCACGCTCACGGGACATACGACGGGGGTGAGCTCGGTCGATTTCTCACCGGACGGCAAGACCCTCGTGACCGGTGGAAGCGGCACGGCACGGCTGTGGGACATGACAGGGCGCCGGCAGCCGACTTCGCTTGGCGGCCGCAGCGGTCAGATCGACACGGCACACTTCAGCCCTGATGGCCGTACCCTCCTCACTGGCCCGGAGGTACAGCTGTGGGACGTCCACACCCGAAAGCGGACAGGAGCCTTGGCCGGCGCCGATAGACCGGCGGTCTTCAGCCCCGACGGAGACATGATCGCCACCAGCGGCCGGCGGGGCGAGGTTCTGCTCTGGGACGCTCGTACACGTCAGAGGATCGACGTGCTCCAGGTCGTCGACAGCGATGACACCGCCTTGCCCTCCCGCCTCGCATTCAGCCCGGACGGCAGGACCCTTGCCGTCACCCTGTCCAACTTCGTCTCCAGCGAGCGAGAGAAGGCAGCGGTGCAGCTCTGGGACGTACGGGAGAGGCGCCGCACCGCCATGCTGAAGGGCCATACGGGACAGGTGGCCTCGCTGGCGTTCAGCCCGGACGGCGCCACCCTGGCCACGGGGGCGAGCGACGCCACGATACGCCTGTGGGACGTGCGGCGGCACCGTTTTCTGGCCGCTCTGACCGGACACAGCACCACCGTGTTCGCCCTGGCCTTCAGCCCGGACGGCCGGACCCTGGCGAGCGGAGGCCAGGACCGCTCCGCACGGCTGTGGGACGTGAGGGAGCGCACGGCCCTGGTCGTGCTGAACGGTCACACGGGATACGTGAACGCGCTCGCCTTCAGCCCTGACGGTTCTACGCTGGCCAGCGGGTCCGCGGACGCCAGGGTCCGGCTGTGGGACATGCGGGTCGGACGGCCGCGCGCCACCATCACCGGCTCGAACGGCTCGGTGTCCCAGACCGTGGTCTCGAGACCTCAAGCCGTGTACAGCCCGGACGGGAAGGTGCTGGCGGTCGGCGACAACAGCGGGACCGTGCGACTGTACGACGCCCGTACGCGGCGCACGCTGGGCCGACTGACCGGGCACCGCAGCAAGGTGTCCTCGCTACGGTTCAGCCCGGACAGCAGGTTCGTCGCTGCGAGCAGCCATGACAGCTCGTTGGTGATGCTGTGGGACGCGCGCACTCACCGTCGCCTCGCCACCCTCGACGGCCATGAGAGGCCTGTGCAGTCCGTCGCCTTCAGCCCGGATGCCCGGACCCTTGCGACCAGCAGTTTCATCGACGGAACGACCCGTCTGTGGAGCGTGCCGACGCACCGGCAGCTGGCGTCCATCGACGCCGGGGCCGGCTGGGCACGGTTCAGCCCGGACGGCAGAACCCTCGTGACCAGCGGCTTCCAGTCTTCGTCCATGCAACTGGTCGACGTTCGTACCCACCGTCGCCTCGGTACCCTCGACGCGATCGACAAGAGCATCCACTCCGTCACCTTCAGCCCGGACGGCAACACCCTGGCCCTGGCGAGCGGGAACGGACGGTTGAGGCTGTGGGACCTGGGTCGCCGCAGCCTCACTGCGACACTCGTGGGGCACACCGACAAGGTGCAATCGGTTTCCTTCACCCCGGACGGGACGACCCTCGTCAGCAGTGACGATGCCGGCGCGGTCATGGTGTGGGACGTGCGCACCCACCGTCGCCTCACCACCCTCACGGGCCACACTGGCGTCGTCTGGTCGGCCGTCGTCAGCCCGGACGGAAAGACTCTGGCAACGGCCGGCGACGACCGGGTCATACGCCTCTGGGACATCGAGACCCACCGGTACTCGGCCATGTATGCCGGCCACACCGGTGTCGTGAACTCCGCCTTCTTCTCCCCGGACGGGAACACCCTCGTCACCAGCAGTTCCGATCTGACCGTACGGTTGTGGGACACCCGAGCCTTCAGTGACCGCGCCTCACTCATGGATCGGGCCTGCACCCTCGCGGGCGGGTCCATGACCGAACAGGAATGGCACCAGTACGTCCCTGAAGGAGTTGCGTACCGCCGGACATGCCCATGACGGTGACGGCTCGGTACCAGGGCAACCGCGCCTTCGCGACGGGCCTGTCGGTCATGACACACCGTGCCAGGTGTCCTGGCCGAAGGAGCCCTTGATGTCGGAGGCGATCGTGGCCGCGTTCACCATCGACCCGAGCAGGTAGACCGTGGTCTTCCGCGGGCCGCGTACGAGGAGGTGGACGGGGCTCTCGCCGGGGTGGGAGCCCATGATCCACTTGAGTTCGCCGACCATCCGCTCGTTGACGCGGTGGTAGGGGAACTCCAGCTGAACCGGTGCTGCTCCGCTGCGTTCGGCGGCTGTCACGTCGAGGACCTGGAGCTCCTGCCCGAAGATGCTGATGGCGCCGTCCCGGTCGTTGATGCGCCCTTGGACGGAGATCACGCTGTCCTCCACCAGGGCGCCCAGGACCAGCTGGTAGACGGCAGGGAAGAAGAGGATCTCGATCGTGCCGTCACGGTCGGCGAGGTTCACGATCGCCCAGGCGTTGCCCTGCTTGGTCACCTTGTTCTGGACGCTGGTGATGAGCCCGGCAAGCCGCACCGTCCCCTCGGTCCGGCCGGAGGCCAGCAGGTCGGGGATGGTGGTGTCCCGGTGGGCGGCGAGGATGTGCTCGGTGCCGTCCAGGGGGTGGGCGGACACGTACATGCCGAGCATCTCGCGCTCGGTGGAGAGGAGTTGCTTGCGCGGCCATTCGCTGTCGTCGATCCTCACGTCGAGGCCGAAGCCGGACTCGCCGTCGTCGCTGCCGCCGCCCAGCCCGGCGAAGAGGTCGTCCTGGCCCTAGGCCGCGGCCTTCTTCAGCGGTACGACCGCGTCGATGGCCGTCTCGTGCACGGCGCACAGGCCCCTGCGGGTGTGGCCGAGCGAGTCGAAGGCGCCGGCCTTGATGAGCGATTCGACGGCCCGCTTGTTGAGCGCCGGCTGGTCGGCCTTGTCGAGGAAGTCGGCGAAGCCGGTGAACTTCCCTTTCGCCTTCCGGGCCGTGATGACCGTGTCGATGACGTTGTCGCCGACGTTGCGGACGGAGCGAAGGCCGAAGCGCACGTCGTCGCCGACGGCGGTGAACTCGGCGACGGACTCGTTGACGTCCGGAGGCAGGACGGTCACGCCGAGCTTGCGGGCGTCGGCGAGGTAGATGCCGGCCTTGTCCTTGTCGTCGCCGACGGACGTCAGCAGTGCCGCCATGTACTCGGCCGGGTAGTTGGCCTTGAGGTACGCCGTCCAGTAGGAGACGAGGCCGTAGCCCGCGGTGTGGGACTTGTTGAAGGCGTAGCCGGAGAAGGGGAGCATCACGTCCCAGATGGCCTTGATGGCCTCCTCCGAGTAGTCGTTGGCCTTCATCCCGTCGTGGAACTTCTGCCACTCGGCGGCCAGGACCTCGGGCTTCTTCTTGCCCATCGCGCGGCGCAGCATGTCGGCACCGCCGAGCGTGTAGCCGGCCAGGGACCGGGCGATGGCCATGATCTGCTCCTGGAAGATGAGCAGGTGGTGGGTCGAACCCAGGATCGGGTCGAGGACCTCCTTGAGTTCCGGGTGGATCGGTTCGGGCTCCTGCTTGCCGTTCTGCCGCAGGGCGTAGTTCGTGTGCGCGTTGGCGGCCATGGGGCCGGGCCGGTACAGGGCGAGGGCGGCCGCGATGTCCTCGAAGCGGGTCGGTTCCATCAGCTTGAGCAGCGCGCGCATGCCGCCGCCGTCGAGCTGGAACACGCCGAAGGTGTCGCCGCGGCCGAGGAGCTCGTAGGTCTTCCTGTCGTCGAGCGGGATGACGACGGTGCCGGTGCCGCCGTGCATCGGGTCGACGGTGGCGAGCTTGACGCCGCGGTTCTCGCGGATGTTCTCGATGGCGTGGTCGATGACGCCCAGGTTCCGCAGGCCCAGGAAGTCCATCTTGACCAGCCCCATGTTCTCGCAGCTGGGGTAGTCGAAGCCGGTGATCTTCACGCCGTCGGAGGCGCGCATGTGCAGCGGGATGCGGTCGGTGAGCCGGGTCTTGGACAGGATGACGGCTGCCGCGTGCACTCTGGTGCCGCGGGTCAGGCCCTCGACGCCCTTGGCGGTGTCGATGACCTTCTTGACGTCCGGCTCGTTCTCGTACATCGTCCGGATCTCGCCGGCCTCGCCGTAGCGCGGGTGGGCGGGGTCGAAGATCCCGTCGAGCGGGATCGACTTGCCCATGATGTCCGGCGGAAGCGCCTTGGTGATGCGTTCCCTGTGGCTGAAGGGGTAGCCGAGGATCCGCGAGGAGTCCTTGATCGCGTTCTTGGCCTTGATCTTGCCGAACGTGTTCACCATGGCGGTGTACTCGTCGCCGTACTTCTCGGTGACGTAGCGGACCATCTTGTCGCGCTGACGGTCGTCGAAGTCGAGGTCGACGTCGGGCGGGTTGATCCGCTCGGGGTTGAGGAACCGTTCGAAGAGCAGGCCGTGCTCCAGGGGACACAGCTCGGTGATGCGGGTCGCGTAGGCGACGATGGAGCCGGTGGCCGACCCGCGGCCGGGGCCGACGGGCACGCCGTTGTCCCGGGCGTACCTGCAGATGTCGGCGACCACGAGGAAGCAGGAACTGAAGCCCATGGGGCCGATGACCGACATCTCGGTCTCGAAGCGCTCCATGACCTCGGCCGGGACCGGATCGCCGTAGCGCATGGCGAGGCCGCCCAGGACCTCCTTGCGCAGCCAGGACTCCTGGGTCTCCCCGTCGGGCACGTCGGGGAACCGCGGCATCTCGTCGACGTTGTCGAAAACCTCGTCGTACGACCCGACCCGCTCGGCGATCAGGAGCGTGTTGTCGCAGGCCGCGGGCAGCTCCGCGAACAGGGCCCGCATCTCGGCGGCGGACTTCAGGTAGTAGCCACTGCCGCTGAACCGGAACCGCTTCTCGTCGGCCTTGTTCTTACCCACGCCGATGCACAGCAGGTTGTCGTGCGCGTCGGCCTGGCTCTCGTGGACGTAGTGCGCGTCGTTGGTGGCCAGGAGCGGGATGTCCAGCTCCTTGGCCAGGCGGAGCAGGCCCTCCCGCACATCCCGCTCGATGGACAGGCCATGGTCCATCAGCTCCAGGAAGTAGTTCTCCTTGCCGAAGACGTCCTGGTATGCGGAGGCGACCTGCCTGGCCTCGTCGTACTGGTTCAGGCGCAGCCGCGTCTGGACGGCGCCGGACGGGCATCCGGTCGTCGCGATGACGCCCTCGGCATGCTCGGCGATCAGTTCCATGTCCATGCGGGGCTTGCCCGCCGGGAACTGCCCCGAGTACGACGCCTCGGTGGACAGGTGGAAGAGGTTTCGCAGGCCCTGTGCCCCCGTCGCCCACATGGTCATGTGAGTGAAGCGGCCACCACCGCTGACGTCCGTCGAACCCTCGCCGTCGTCCGACATGGCGCGCTGGCCGCCGGGCCCCCAGAACTCCTGCCGCCGGTTCCGGCGCGAGGAGGGGGCCACGTACGCCTCGATCCCGATGATCGGCTTGACCGAGCCGAAGCCCTTCGCCACCTGCTGGAACTCGTAGGCCCCGAACATGTTGCCGTGGTCGCTCATGGCCACCGCCGGCATGCCCTGGCGGTCCACTTCGGTGAACATCGGCTTCAGCTTCTGAGCGCCGTCGAGCATCGAGTATTCGGTGTGATTGTGCAGGTGAACAAAGCTGTCGGCCACCAGGCGCGCACCTCCGAGGGCAGTCTCGTGAAGCCGCACCTTATCCCCGGGTCCAAGATCGATCCGGGCTCTCCGGCGCCTGTCCGGGCGCGTCAACTGGGTTCGGTGCGGGTGACCTTGGCCTATCGCGTGGCGAGCGGAATTCAGCTCGGCGTGTCGGGTGGGGCCTTGTCGGTGAGGGTCTTGAGGAGGCGTGATTGGTGATCGGTCATGGGCCGCCGAGGTGCGTGGGATCGGGATAGGCACCCGCGCAGCGGTAGGGCTGGGGGAGGCCTCGGCCGTGGGGCCGCGGGGCAGGCCGGTGGGGCCGCGGGGCAGGCCGGCCGGTGGGTGCGCCCGCAGGGCGTCGGCCCCGGCGGTCCGCCCGGCGCGCAGCGCAGGACCGCAGCGAGGGGGAGCGTAGCGGACCCGCGCGTCGCGCCCGGGGGGCCCGCAGGGCGCTCCCAGCCAGACGGCCCCCCGACCCACCGCGTAGCGCTCGGGGCCACCGCGTAGCTCCCCGGGCCACCACCACGCCGGAAAAGCGTCTCCTGGCCGAGGGGGGCGCCTTGAAGCTGCAGCCACTGCACGAGTAGGGCAAGGGTCGCGCAAGTACCTACCGGTTCGAATGCCGAGCGAACGGGTCCCCCTCTCGCGCCAGTGGTTCAGTGGGGCGAGCTACTCACCTTCTCCTATGAAAATGCGATATGAGCAAGCCGCAGGTACCGACGCAAGCAAGTCCCAAGGCGCTCCACCAGACGGGCATGACGTCGAGAGCGTTGGGCGAGGAGATGATCAAGCACGGCACCGCAACTATGAGGCACCCTAGAAAGACACCCCTAAGGCCTTCCGGCAATGTGGTCACCTTCCTGCGAGGACGGCCTGGTCTCCTCTGCCAGGAGACCAGGCTGGATATCGGTAGCTAGCCGCGCCACCCAAGTTACCCATAGGTCAAACCTTCCATTTTGCGAAACTCGACATACTCAGCCCCGTCAGCCGCCATCTGGCTTTCTGCGCCCCACCTTTTCTCGCCTGACTCGAGCAACCGTCTTTATGGCGCGCCAGCAGAAGATGATGACGAGCCACATGAGAGCCCCACCGAGTCCGTTCGAGGCGGACTGCCCCGCACTTGCGTCTGTGAACACCAACGCACCAAGGAAGATAATGACCCCCCAAGCGGCAGAAACGCCGATGATGGCGGGAAGTTCACGGCTCAAACTCTTCACTTATCCTCCTCTGGGCGAGTCCTCGTATTGGATTCTTTCTGGGGCTGCATACGGCGAAGCGCAGCCAGGGTGGGAGCAGTCCCAGCCCTGGCTGCAACCGATCCTTCGAATTGTTCTGCCAGAGGTGGGAGTCGGAATTTCCGGGCAGCCCAATTGCTTTGGCAGGAAAGAGCCTGTCCCGCATCACGATTGAGATTTTGCCACGCTACCGGGTCGTCATCTCGAACCGAGTTGTTCACGTAGCATGCCAACCCGATGACATCTGCGGGCTTCGAATACTTTCCGAAGACGCTCCCAACTTTTTTCGTGCCGTTCTTGAGCCAGTCAGGGATGTCAGGTGTGGGGAAAAGTCCCGTCGGGTCCACCAGGTTTACAGGGTCGCCGACGGCGTACAGGTAGGGGTTGGTTTCCTGGCCGGAGGGGTCGGGTTGGGTGAAGCGGCCGAGGGTGGGGTCGTAGTAGCGGTGCCCCATCTTGTACAGGCCGGTCGGGTCGGCGTAGGTGCCCGCGCAGCGGTAGGGCTGGGGGACGGCCTCGGTGGTGGCTCTGCCGAGAAAAGACGCGACACACGCAAGGGCCTCGAAACGGTTCCGAGGCCCTTGCATCGCGGCTTCACCGAATCAGCGCCAACATATCGCGCTGAGTGACACGCGATAAGGACTGGGGCGCCCTGTGCTGGTCTCTTTCAGTCACCGCCTGCGATTCTTGGCCACGACGATCAGCACGATTCCGATGAGAAAGGCGATGCCCAGGATGACACTGATGACCGTGCTACCGCCGCTTGCGCCGCCCGCTGCGAAGATCATGCTGCATACTCCCTAGCTAGTGATCAACTTGTTGGCTCCGTAGCCGAGAGCCGCATACCCAGCGTCGACTCCGGTGGCAGCCCTGCCGGCAGCTCCGCTTCCCTTCGCCAACGCTGACGCGCCACCCCCGACACCAAGAGTGAATGCACTGACCACAGCCACTCCCGCGATCTCGGATCCGGAGGCACCGCTGACAGCAGCACCTGCGATGTCTGCACCAGCCGCTGCTACGCCAAGGCCGATACCCAAAGGCCCCGAAGCCACGAGCGCACCCAGCGTCAAGCCGATGCCGACGCCTTCGAGTACTCCGCCGAGAGACAACAACCCACTCGGATCGCTGTTGTTGATGGGGTCACCGGCCGCATAGAGGTACGCGTTCTTCTCCTGGCCGGAGGGGTCGGGTTGGGTGAAGCGGCCGAGGGTGGGGTCGTAGTAGCGGTGGCCCATCTTGTACAGGCCGGTCGGGTCGGCGTAGGCGCCCGCGTAGCGGTACGGCTGGGGGACGGCCTCGGTGGTGGTGCCGCGAGGCAGGCCCGTGGGTCCGTATGCGTAGGTGTGGGTGCGCTTGCCCGCGTCGTCGGCGAGACCGAGGACGTTGCCGGTGGCGTCGGTGAGGTAGTAGTAGGACTTCCCCCCAGTCGTCATGGAGTTCAACGTGCCCGCCGGTTCGCGGATGAATCCGGTGTCCACACCGCTGGTGGTCGTGGAGGCGAGGCCGAGGGCCGTGTGGTGGAACCACGTGTCGCCTAGCTTGGTGCGCTCCGCGTTGGTGGTGCCGGCGTGGACCAGGTCGTAGGTCTTGCCGCCGGTGGTGATGCCGGCCAGCTGGCTGTAGTCGGTCCACGACTCGCCGGTACGCGGGGTGGTGTCGGCTGCGGCGGTTTCGTTGCCGAGCTTGTCGTAGGACCAGCCGGTCGCGGTCCCGTTCTTGCCGGTCAGCTGTGAGGCGTCGTTGTAGGTGTACGTGGTGGCGCCGGGGCAGGTGTTCTTGCTGCCGTCCCGGCTGGTGAGGTTTCCGGCCTTGTCGAAGCAGTACAGCCACGACGCCTTCCGCGCACCGGCGGAGTCGGCTTCCAGGGCGTAGGTGAGGCGGTCCTGGGAGTCGTAGGTGTAGGTGGTCTTGTACTGGGTGAGGTTGTCGGTGCGGGTGCGGATCTTGGTGGTGTCCTTGCCCGCGCTCGTGTAGCTGTAGGTGAGGTCGATGAAGGTTTGAGTACCGGAGGTGGTCTTGATCTTCTCCGGGCGGCCGTTCTTGTCGATGGTGACCGCCTGGGTGGTGCCGCCGGGGTAGACGGTCTTGGTGCGCTTGTCGTTGTTGTTGTACTCGAAGTCGGTCTTCTTGCCGTCCGGCGCCGTCAGGTGATCGAGGCGGCCGGCCGCGTCCCAGGTGTAGTCCGTCGTCCCGGTCGGGTCGGTGTAGAAGTCGACATCGCCGCCGGGGGTGTAGGCGAGGGCAGTCTGGGCGCCGTTTTGCAGGGTGCGGCGCTTCTCGCGGTTGAGCTTGTCGTACTCCCAGGTGGTGGTGCCGGAGGCGTCGGTGCGGGTCTTGACGTTGCCGTCACCGTCGTAGGTGTAGGTGACGGTGGAGTTGGCGGAGGAGACCTCGCGCACGCGGTCGCGGTTGTCGTAGGTGTAGACGGTTTTGATGCCGCGGCCGTCGGTGACGGTCTCGACCCTGCCCAGTGCGTCGTAGGTGTTGGTCGTCTCGCCCAGCGGGGCTGGCGGCTTCACCTTCCACAGGTTGCCGTGGTCGTCGTAGGTGAAGGAGGTGACCTTGCCGCCCGCGTCCTTGGCGGTGCAGCGCTGGCCCTCGAAGCCGCCGCACTTGGGGGTGGCTTCGTTGTAGGTGTACTCGCGGGTGCCGCCGGCGGTGCCCGACGTCGTCACCGACATCGTGTTGCCGTTGGCGTCGTACTTGAAGGAGTCCTTGCGGCCGTCCGCGGTGGTGAAGTCGTTGGGCAGGTCGGTGCCGGCGACCGTCTGGTACGCCGTCACGGACGCCGTCGCCCCGAGCGGGAGCTTCTGGGAGACGGCGTTGTTGCGGCCGTCCCAGCCGTAGGTGGTGGTGTTGCCGCCGGTGCCGTCCGTGCCGGTGCCCATCGCGTCGATCGCGGTCTGGGTGAGGTGGTTCTTGTAGGTGGAGTGGCGTGAGTGGTCGAGGGGGTCGGTGACCTTGGTGACCTCGCCGTCGGCGTTGTGCGTGTAGATCGTCTCGTCGCCGTCCGGGTCCGTCACGGTCGTGGTGCCGGCGTCGGAGGGGGTGGCCGCGCTGTAGTCGTAGCGCCAGGTCGGGCCCGTGTGACCGGTCGACGAGGACTCGGTGGCGCGTTGCATGGAGGTGACGCGGTTGTGGCTGTCGTAGGTGAACAGGGTGACGGTGCCTTCGGGGGTGGTCACCTTCGTCACGCGGCGGGAGGAGTCGTAGTCGTAGGTGGTGGCTTTGCCGGCGGTGTCGGTGACCTTGGCGAGGTTGCCCGCGCTGTCGAGGTCGAGGACGGCGGTGCGGCCGGTGTGGTCCTTGGCCTGCCACTGGTTCGGGTAGGTCTTGACGAGGTCGATCCAGCGACCCGAGCGGGTCTCGGTGAGCTTGAAGCCCTTGTGCTCGGCGCCTTCGTCGTGCTGGTCGACGGTGATCGTGCCCTTGTTCTTGTCCGTGACCTTCGTCAGGGTGCCGTGTTCGTTGTAGGTGTCTTTGGTGCCGGACTTGCGGTCGGTGAGGGTGTAGGTGCCGTCCGCGTTCTTCTTCAGGTCCTTGGAGTAGCCGGCTGGGGTGGTGTAGCCGCCGTCCGTCTTGGCGGTGAAGCGCAGCAGGGCGCCGGTGGCGTCGAAGGCGTCGACCTCGCCGTCGTTGATCTGCAGGTAGCGCTCGTATGCCTGCCACCAGCGCTGCGACACCTTCCCCCACGGGGCTTCGAGGGAGTTGTAGGTGCGGGTGAGCTGGAGTTTCTGGCCGACGCCGGCGATGTCGAAGTCGGTGGCGGCGAGCATCAGGTTGCCGTTGGAGATGTTCATGCGAGCGACGAGCGCGTCGTTGAGGCGGGTGTCGAGGATCTGGTGCCAGGGCACCTCGCCCTGGCCTTCGGGCAGGTAGTCGGACGCCGCGGCAGCGGTAGCCGCCGAGCGGGACGCCGAGTCCTTGGCCGGTTCCTCGCCGGTGGCACGGGCCTTCTGCGCTGCCCTCCAGGCTGCGACATCGGCCGGCGGTTTGGCTTCGGCCTCCGATTCCGGCGCCGTGATCGAGCCGGCCGGTGTCGCGGGCGCTTCCACCTTGGTCGGCTTCGTCCACGGGCTTTCCGGCTGCGGTAGCTCGGGCTTCGGTGTCGCCGCCAGGCCGGGAGCCGCGGCGATCACCACGGCGGCCGTGGTGATCGCCGAGACGAGAGCGGTTCTGTGTGTTCTCCGGGCACGCCGAAACGGCGTGCTTCCAGCACGCGAGATCATCAGCTTCCCCCCACAGGAAGTCAGACGTTCAGTCGGTCACCGGCGACGCACAAGTTGTCACAAGAAGCACACAAAATGGCGCGGCGTCCCCCTAAACGTCCCGGGCATGCGGGCCGGAATGAGCCCCGCCGCTTCGTCAGGCGTCGTCATGACATATACGCCCGAATCGACGTGCGACCTGGGCGGAATTGATGGTTCTGTCACCGCTCGCCGCGAGCACCTTGTCCGAAAACCTGTGAGCTGGGCGTTCTCCGTGAAAGGCGAGGTCAGCAGCCGCTTCTTTTCGGCCAGGTTCACACCTGCTTCCTGTGTTGCCGGGCGTCGCCCGTCGATCATCGTCGCCGGTCATGGACGGAAAGCGCTGTCTGGGCAAGTTGTCTCAGACCAGGCGGCAGACGCGAGACGTCCCCGCATGCACGACTTCACGGAATGCACACTTCTCCCGTCCCGTATGCGTGGTCCCCCAGCCCGCGGCAACCACCCCTGCTGTGAAGGACGTTCTCGATGAACGCACTGGGCAGACGCATGCCCTGCTCCAACCCCACCCGCCGGCGCTCCTCTGCCGCACGCCGGACGACCACCCATGCCGTGCAGCGGGCCGGACGCCTGCTGTGCTGGAGCCTCGCCGCCAGCATGGCCACCGCCGCCACCGACCTGCTCCTGACACCGCAAGGGCCGTGGTGGGGCGCCCTGTGGCCCCTGCCCTGGTACCTCACCGGCCTGTCCATCCCGGCCTGGGCCATCCTGCGCATCCGCGAGAAGGCCACACAGCACCCGACCGACGAGGACACCCTCCCGGACAGCTGGGACCAGGCCGCGTAGAGCGCGCTGCGTTCAGGTGCTCGCAGCAAGCCGTATCCCGCGCAAAAGCGGACCTGGCCGCTGCTGAAGCCTCGCGCGGACCCGAGCAGGCCGGCGTTCGGCACCCTGTGCGCATACCGAGCTCGCGCTGTGCGGCTCGACGGGGTGGCTCACCAGCTGTTCGAGGCTCGCTTCAGCGCCTTCTGGCCGGGGGAGCCCTCAGGGGTGCGGGGAGCAGTGCTTCGCGTTCCGCGGGTCCGTGCCGCTGGCGGGATCATCCCCGCGGGTGCGGGGAGCAGGGGCGAGAACAGGAACGTTGCTCGTGCCCAGAGGGACCATCCCCGCGGGTGCGGGGAGCAGGTGACCGGGTCGACGTCCACGCACCGGACCTTGGGACCATCCCCGCGGGTGCGGGGAGCAGGACTGCCGCGCAAACGGCAGCCCGGCCTGCCCCGGGACCATCCCCGCGGGTGCGGGGAGCAGACCTGGTCCTGGGCGGCGTTGAACGCGGCCCGGGGACCATCCCCGCGGGTGCGGGGAGCAGCCCTGCCCTGATCCGGCGCGGGCGAGGGCCCGGGGACCATCCCCGCGGGTGCGGGGAGCAGAGCGCGTGCAAGGCACCACCACGGCGCTGTGGGGGACCATCCCCGCGGGTGCGGGGAGCAGATGGACCTCACGCTGCTGGACGCCAACGGCGCGGGACCATCCCCGCGGGTGCGGGGAGCAGATGGACCTCACGCTGCTGGACGCCAACGGCGCGGGACCATCCCCGCGGGTGCGGGGAGCAGGCCTACGAGATCGGCGCCCGCGTGGAGGCGTGGGGACCATCCCCGCGGGTGCGGGGAGCAGGTCTCGCCGGGGAAGAGGTCGAGCTGTGTCTCGGGACCATCCCCGCGGGTGCGGGGAGCAGGTCCACCCACAACCGCGGTCAGCGCGGGGATGGGGACCATCCCCGCGGGTGCGGGGAGCAGCGGCGGGGGGCGTCCAGTGGGTGTGCTGGCAGGGGACCATCCCCGCGGGTGCGGGGAGCAGACTGGATGACCTGCGGGTTTACTGAGGCCGCAGGCTGTTTTCGAGCAGCTTCTTCGATTCGGGTAAATGGGATATAAGTCGCTCGATGTGCATCAGCCCCTACCGAATCGTCGGCGTTTGGAGGCTCTGCTCCAGCCTGATGGTGGGCTGTTGCGGGGAGCGGGGTCGGTGGTGGGTGCTTTCGGGTCGGGGCGGTGGATCAGGGTGATGCCTTCGTGGTCGGTCGGGTGCCAGGCGTGGTCGTGGGTGCGGAAAGTGAAGCCCTGTTCGTTGTTCGTGGTGTGGGCCAGCAGGGCGCGGCCCTGACCCGCGTACTGCTGGACCTCTTCCCAGAGGGCGTCGCGGACCCGTGCCGAGGGGTTGCCCACGAAGACGCCCGCGGAGATTTCCAGCAGCCAGCGTGTGAGGAAGCCGCGTAGTCCGGCGGGGCAGTTGGTGAGGACGATGGCGGTCACCAGAGGTCGTCCCCGTAGTCCTCGGGGCCGTCGTAGTTGATGCCGGAGGCGACCTGGTGGCCACGGTCGCTCTGGAGGGTGACTACGTCCCGGTCGTCGCCCGGGGCGGTCGTCGGGCCCGCTGTGTCCGGAAGGAGCAGGCGTTTGATGTCGTCGACGCATCGGTTCAGGAGGGACGTCTCGTTGATGCGGTCCCGTAGGGCGCGTCGGGTGCGGGGGCCGGTGTCCTCCTCGTCCTGGGCGGCCACGTCGAAGGCGAGCGGGATGCCGATCTCTGTCTTGTAGAGGTCGGCGACGTCCAGGACGAAGGACAGTTCGTGGCCGGAGTGGATGAAGCCGAGGGCCGGGCTGCAGCCCAGGGAGGTGACGACGGCGTGGGCGATGCCGTACATGCACTGGGCGGCGGCGGTGGTGGCCTGGTTGACGGGGTCACCGCTGGTGAAGTCGCCGGGGGTGTAGCGGCGGCCGCGCCAGGTGACGCCGGTGCGGGCGGTCTCGGTGCGGTAGCAGTCCTTGACCCGCTTGCCCTCGCGGCCGAGGAGTTCGTGCCGGGTGAGGCCGGCGGGGTCCTCGTCCGGAAAGCGCAGCCGGTACATCGCTCGGGCCACAGCGAGGCGGCTGCGTTGACTGGCCCATTGCCGGACCTGGGCCTCCATCAGGGCGGAGGAGCGGCTGAGGGCGCGGCCGGAGGCGTAGTAGCGCACGCCGTGTTCGCCGACCCAGCAGACTGCCGCGCCGGTCTCTCCGAGCACGCTCATGGCCTGGTGGGTGACGCGGGTACCGGGGCCGAGGAGGAGGGTGCCGATGGTCGCCGAGGGGATGTGGGTGGTGCCTTCGGCGTCCTGGGCCGTGATGGCGTTGGCGTCGCGGTGGACCGTGCAGCGTTCCAGGTAGACGAAGGAGAGGCGTTCGCCGGTGCGGGTGAGCTGCCGGGGAGTGAGCGCCGGGCGCCGGGAGACGCTGCTCACGGTGCTCGGTGACCGGGCTGGGTGGCGGGGGCCAGGGTGAGCAGGCCGCAGCCGTAGGCGCGGGCCCGGCCGATGCCCTGGGTGAGGGTGCGGCGCATGGTGGCGGGGTCGGTGACCTCCAGCCGGCCTTCGAACGTGACGGTGACGACCGTGACCGGCTTGTCCCGGCGGGCGCCGGGGCCGCGGGACTTGTCGAAGGCGAGGGATCGCGTGTCCCTGATGGTCAGTTCGTAGCGGTCGCCGGGGTGGGGGTGCTTGTGGTGGGTGGTGCCCTCGGGCAGGAGGCGTCGGCCTGCCGGCTTCTCGCAGACGCGGAAGCCGAGACGCTTCTGGCGTTCCTCGTCGAGCAGCCAGCCCATCTGGTGGACGGGCGTGAGGTGGGCGGTGAGCTTGCGGGGTTCGCCCTCCTTGCGGCGGACGGTGTGCACGGGATTCGCCGTCAGCCGGAACGCCCAGCGGTCGCCGGCGGCCAGGCGGTCGAGCAGGGGAGCGTAGGGCCGTGTCTGCCAGCCGGGGTTCTCGCGGTCGGCGACGGCGGGCCATCCGGCCTGCTCCACCAGGTGCGTCAGGTCGGGACGGTCGGGGCTGACGACGTACAGCAAGACCTCGGCGCGGGCCCGCTGGTCCAGGCGCCACAGGACGCGCGGGGCCTCGGGCTGCGGGCTGTCGGAGGGCAGGATGTGGGGGAAGGAGGACATGACGGCCGCGTGCATGGCCTGGGGCGAGGACAGCAGGCGGCGAGCGCCGGGCCGCGCCGTGTTGACGCGGAAGCGGGAGAGGAACATCAGGCGCTCTCATTCTCCAGGTCGTCGAGGGCGGCGAACGGGTCGTGCGTGCCGTGCGGGCTGCCGTCGCCCGCGGGGAGGGGAGTGGGGACGGCGGTGGT
Source organism: Streptomyces ambofaciens ATCC 23877 (assembly GCF_001267885.1). Lineage (NCBI taxonomy): Bacteria > Bacillati > Actinomycetota > Actinomycetes > Kitasatosporales > Streptomycetaceae > Streptomyces > Streptomyces ambofaciens. The sequence goes on from NZ_CP012382.1 coordinate 6,987,912, forward strand.
GACGACGGTGCGCAGCGCATGCCGGCGGTGAGCGGCGTCGAAGCTGACCGGCTGGTCGCGCAGGACGTCGGCCGCATCGGTGGACTCGGTGGCGGTGGTCTCGCGCAGTACGGTCAGGGTCTGCGGGGATCGGTGGCGTCTGCGGTACCAGGCGGAGGCCTGCCACGGCACGCTCGTCAGCGCGTCCTCGAGCGTCGTCTCCTCGTATCGCCCGAGATCGACCGGTTCGGCAGGCGGACACGAACGCCGACCGAGGAACGGTGCGTAGACCGGGGAGCGCAGGGCGTCGTGCAGGCCGGCGATCAGGCGTTGGTCTCCCTCGACGGCGGCGACGAAGACGGCGTCGGCGAGGTAGAACCGCTCGGACAGCGGCATGGACGCCCCGGTGACGCCGTGGCGGGCGGTGTGGAAGTCCCGGATGCGTGTGCCGGGCTGGTCGATGCGGACTCCGAACCGCAGAGCCGCGAGGGGGGCCAGGCGCGTGTCGTCGCCGCGTTCGATGCCGGCGGCCGCGGCGAGCAGGCCGACGATGCCGCTCTTGGTGGGGGCGGATTCGGTGGTGCGGCGGGTGAAGCGGGAAGAGGCCCCCCAGGACTGCAGGGGGCCTGCCAGGCGCAGCACGAGCACGCCGGTGTGGCTCATGCGGGCTTCTCCAGGCGTTCGGTGACGGCCTGCCCCACAGCGGCGGCCAGCTCGCGCAGCGTCGATGCCTCGGTTCCGAGGTCGGCGATCTTCTGCGTGGCGGGGCCGACGCGCAGAACCCAGGTGAGGGTGGTGTCGGGGTCGCCGTAGGCACGCTCGACGTCCGAGGCGTAGGCGGCGAGCCGGTCGGCGGCCTCGCGCAGGTGACCGCCGCCGTCGCTGCGGACCGGATCCTCGAAGGCGGCGACGTAACTGATGGGGCGGGTGGTGCGGAGCTTGACGACGACGGCGTCGGGCTCGGTGTGGTGACCGAAGGTGTTGATCTTCCCGGTGGGCAGCGAGTCGACGAAGGCCTGCACGAACGCCTCGACGGCCCGGCGGACCGGCTCGGTGCGCGGTTCGTCGTCGCGCAGGCCCTGGCCGAGGTTGTCGGCGAGCAGGTGCACGCCGAGGGCGGCGTATCGGTAGAGGGTCGCGGAGTTGAAGTCGATGGTGCCGATCATTCCGGCGCCGGTCTCCTCGTCGGTGTTCTCGTCGTCCACGGCCGTGTAGTAGTCGGACTCGTTGTCGACCCGGTGGACGCTGAGGGCGTGGGCGACCTGCACGGCGGCGTCGACGTTGATGTCGGCGACATCGGCGACCATCCGTCCGAAGAGGGCGATGTCCACGGAGTGGCGGGTGTCCGCGAGTTCCTTGGCCCGGGCCTTGTTCTCCTTCTTCCTCAGGAACGCCGTGATGTCGGCGGCGCCTTCCAGCGCGAGGCGGGCCATGCCGTCGAGCTGCCGGGAGCTGAGGAAGACCAGGTACTTGGCCTCCGGGGCGGGGACGGGAGCGTCGTCCTTCTTCGCCTGGTCGGCCTTTCGTTTGGGGACCTCGGTCTTGAAGCCGGCGGCCCGCACCGCCTCGTCGGCGAGCTTCAGCGCCGTCTCCCGCTCGACGGCCGGGTCGAGCCCGGCGATCCGGTCGGCCAGGAGCTCCACGATCTTCTTCGTCCGCACACCCAGCTCGGCGGGGTCGAGCAGGTGCTCGTCCGCGAAGCAGGTGCGGATGGCCCGCTTCCACGCCTGGCTGGAGACACGGGCGCGGGGGACTCCGCCGTAGACGGCCGTCTTGGGCGCGCCCGTGTCGTCGCGGTTGAGGTTGCTGGGCGGGACGGTCTGCAGGGCGTGCACGTCCAGGAAGATGCGGTTCACGAGGCGTCCTTGTCGGTGTCCGGGGTGGTGTTCTCGTCGGAGGCCGGGGTGGTGTTCTTCTCGGAGGCCGGAGCCGTGTTCTTCTCGCTGTCCGGCAGGGTCCGCGGCAGTTCGTGGAAGGAGCGGCCCCACCGGCGGCGCACGGCGGCGGGGCCGTCGGGCCACTGCCAGAGGTAGAGCTGGCCGGCGAGGAGCCCGTAGTCGAGCGGGACCGGAGTCTTCGCGCCGCGCAGCAGGGCGACGATGTCGCGCAGCCGCTGGGTGAGCGTGGAGAGGTCGGGGGCGGTACCCGCGCGGACCAGGCGCTTGCGGACGGGGGCGTCGGTGCCGTCGGCCGGCATGAGCCGTCGGACCGCCGCGCCCAGACCGCCCGGCCGTTCACGGGTGTGCCGGCGGTGCATGGGGACGCCGCGGGACTGCTGATGGAACGCCCACAGGGTGAGGGCCGCGTGCAGCGCGCTCTCGGCACGCTCCAGTTCCCGCTCGCTCAGCTGCCGCGACCCCTCGGCCGGAGCGTGGAGCGGGCCGGTGTCGATCAGGCTCCACAGATCGGGTGTCTCGCCCGCCTCACGGCCCGCGCCGCGACGCAGCCGGGCGAGAGCGGCGACCGCCGGGGACCTGTCCTTGAGGTACCCCTCCTGCCAGGAGGCGATGAGCGCGGCGGCGAGCTCCGCGACCCGCTGATGCACCGGGGCTGCGGAGGCCGGGGCGGATGTGGATGGGGTGGTGGTCATACGTGCACCTCCGGTTCGGTCACGGCGTGTTCGGTCTCCGTCGGGCCGGCGGGCCCCGGGACGGACGGACCGTCGTCGGGCGAGGCGGTGCCCCTCTCGCCGGAGCCCCTCTCGCCGGAGCCGGGCGAGCCCTGTGCGTCCGGGTCCCCCAGAGCCCTGGCCAGGCGTCCCCGGAACCACACGTCGGCCAGACCGGCGTTCAGCCAATGGGTGCCGCCCCGGCTGTCGGTGTGCATCCGCCCCTCCCAGGCCGCTTCCCCCGCGGCGGCGATGAGACCGTCGCCGAGACTGCTCACCACCTGCCACACCTGGCGCTGCCAGGCGTGCCGGTGCTCGAAGGGGTCGGGCACCTCCGCCATGTGGGCCAGCCAGCCGCGGTAGCGATGATCCAGCGCGTCGAAGGCCTCGGCCCGGGCGACGGCCTTCGGCCCCTCCTGATCGGATCCGGCCGCCCGGGCCAGGTCGGCCGCGAGGTCGCCCAGGACCCGTACCGCCCTGTCGGCGTCCTCGGCCGCGGCGATGGCCTGCCTGGCGTAGGAGGGGTCCTGCCCGTGCAGCAGGACGACCGGCATCGCCAAGCGGTCGTCGACCACCTCGTCGACCACGGACTGCTGGGTCCCGTACCTGACACCCGCCACCCGGGCGCGGACGAGGAAGCGGCGGGGCAGGTGGTTCTCGGTCACCAACCGCGCGACCCACTCGAGGATCCGCGGCCGCAACCGCGAGGCCCCCTCGGCACCGCCGGTGTCTTCCAGCCGGTCGGCGAGGAGCGCGGCGATGCCCCGCCAGGCCGAACGGGCCGGATCGTGTTCCAGCGGCAGATACACGGGGGACTGCCCGAGCTTCTTCTCCTGCGCGGGGCTGCGCCGCCACGCGGTCATCGGCTCACGGCCGTGCATGTTCCGGGGGACCAGCGGATCGCCGTAGCCGAGGACGACCCCGTGGACACCATCGGCGTCGTGGTGCAGACGCACCCGGCGCGACTGCCATGTGTACAGATCACGCAGCCCTGTCGCGGACCGTCCGTCGGAGCCCGGCCCGCAGGGCTCACAGCGCCAGGCCGGCAGGTCGGCGGGGGTGAACTCCAGCTTCTCGGTGTCCGCCGCGACCAGGTTGAGCAGCAGGGTCTCGCGCAGGGTGGCGCCCTCGACGAAGACGCCGCCCAGCCCGCCTGCCCAGCCGGTGCCGAGCGGGTACACCTTGCCGCCCTTGACCCTCTCGTCGCCGACCATGCCGGTCTTGATGCCGGACGTGTCGTAGGCGTGGACGTGGACGACCCAACGCGCCGCCTCGGCGAAGGTGAGGCGCTCGACGTTCGGCATCCGCGCGCTGAAGAAGGGCTCCCCGGCCGGTACGTCGGCCACGATCCGGTTGAGGGAGAAGACCTCGTCCTTGACCGTCCGCAGGCCGGCGGTCTGCATGAACGGCGAGACGGGGTGCAGGAGGTCGAACCGCTCGCGCTGCCGCTCCAGGTACGCCTGTACCGGAGCGAAGCAGTCACGGTCCTCCCACAGGTCCGCCCAGTCCTCGATGTCGCCAGGACCGTCCAGGGCGTCGTGCGCGACGGCCAGAAGGAGGCGGACCAGGGAGAACTCCTGGGTGGCCAGTTCACCCACGACGCACCGCACATCATCGGCCTGGGCGAAGACCTGGCGGAGCGACAGCTCATCCTCGGAGCCGTCACACCGCAGCACAGCGATCCATGGTCGGCTGGTCAAGTCGAAGGACAGCACCTCACCCCCGCCCGCGCCGGCATCGGAGGGCTCAGTCGTCTGCGTCACGGGTCACCTCAAGACCGTCACTGGGGCTGTAGCGGAGTGCAAACCCTGCCAGGTGGGTCTGACAGTCCTCGTCGAGAGCGAGAATCAGCTGGTCGGAGAGCCAAGGGCTGTCCTTGCCCTGCCACTTGGGCAGGTACAGCCGCTCCAGTTCCTCGATCGCCCGGTCCATCGTCTCGCCGGAGAACTGCAAGGGGAGCCGCAGCCCGCAGCTCGCCGCCGTACGGGCCGCGAACGGCGTCGGCGTCGCGTCCTGCGGCAGTTCGAGGCCCGCGCGTCGGCGTCCCCTGCCGTCCGCCTCGAGCCACGGCAGGGCGGCGAGACTCCCGTCCTCGCGCCGCTGGACCACCACGACCTCAAGGCTGTCCCGACTGTCCCGGACCTGCGCGCGCCCGGCACGGGTGTCGTCGGTGTCCCCCACACCGGCGGCGACCCAGCCGAACAGCGGCCGTCCCGCTCTGCCCACGTCTCCCAGACGGAACACGGCAGCGCGCTCGGCCTGATCGTCGCGGTGCCGCTCGAACCGCTCGCCCGCTGCCTTCATGGCGTCCTGCCAGTGGTCAGGCCCGACCGGCCCGTCCCCGTAAGCCTCCTGTACGAGTGGGCTGATGTCCGTCGGAAGCCGTACGGGGCGCCGGGATCCGCCGTCCAGGTGGGGGAGGAGTACCGCGGCTGACCGCAGCAGGGCGTGCTGCCCGTACACCGCGACCGACCCCCGCACCGGAGCGGGCACGTCCGCGGTCCAATCCACCCCCGTCACCAGGCAGCGCGCGATGCGCAGACGTTCCGGCCGCTCCCGCTGCCCTGGTCCGCGCCGGTGGCGGTGCAGGCGGCCCATGCGCTGCAGGAGCAGGTCGACCGGGCACAGGTCGCTGACCAGCAGGTCGAAGTCGACGTCCAGGGACTGCTCGGCGACCTGGCTCGCCACCAAGATGTGCCGGCCCGAGGGCCTCGCGTCCGTCTTCTCCGGAGGCCCGAAAAGACGGAGCAGTTCCCTGTCCTTGCCCGCCCGGTCGAGATCGACGAAGCACGAGTGGGCGACGGTCACATCCCCGGCACCGAACCGGTCGCGCAGCGCGCGCGCCGTTTCCAGCACCCGTCTGACCGTGTTCCGGATCACCAGGACACACCCGCCGTCGGCCAGCTCGCCCTCCAGCCGGTCGGCCAGGACGCCCACGCCGTCGGCGAGCCGCTCCACCCGCACCCCCGACGACCGGGCGGACGCCCGCGGGCGGCGGACCATCGGCACACCACCCAGAGTGACGGCGGTCAGCAGTGGATACGCGTCCGACAACACGGTCGCGTCCGCCCCTTCGGAGCTGAAGCTCAGGGTTTCCTCCCGACCGGAGTACGCCGTCACCAGCTCACGCCTGCGTGAGGCCGGCAGCGTCGCGGACAGCACCACGACCGGGACCCGGTACGCACCCAGCCACGACAGCACCCGGTCCAGGTACACGCTCATGTAGGAGTCGTAGGCGTGCGCCTCGTCGATGACGACGACCTTCCCGGCCACGGCGAGGTGCCGCAGCGCCAGGTGTCTGCTCTTCAGCCCGGCGAACAGCAACTGGTCGATCGTGCCGGCGACGAACGACGCCAGCATGGCCTTCTTACGGCCCCGCAGCCAGGCATGCGCCACGAGTTCGGCTCCCGCGCGGTGCCGCTCCTGCGACTTGTGCCGGGAGGCCGGCGGCGCTTCGTCCACGCCGACGGCCTCGACCTGTCCCGTACGGGACATCAGACCGGCGAAGTCCTCGTTGAGAGCCGCTTTGGAGTGGGCCAGATGCACCGAGTGGCGCGAGCCGGCCACCCCCGGCAGTCGGTCCAGCCAGTCGAGCAGACGGGGAAACATCGCGTTGCCGGTGGCCATGGTGGGCAGGGTGAAGAACACCCCGCCCGCACCCGAGCGCGCCGCGAAGATCTCGGCCGCGGCGAGTGCCGCTTCCGTCTTCCCCTCACCCATCGGCGCTTCGACGATCATCAGACCGGGCGCCTCCAACTCCTGGGCGAGTTCCACGACCGTTTCCTGGACGGGCCGTACCTCCGCTCCCGCCGGCAGGGCGAACCGGGAGGCGAACAGCTCCTGAGCGCTGCAGTCCGTTTTCTCGGCCCGCCACGGTTCCGGCAGGTCCAGCCCCTCCCAGGCCGCGGCAAGACGCTCCTGGCCAGTGCGCGACGCCCCATCGGGAAAGTACGGGAAGAGGTCCGGATTGCTGGCGATCCAGTCGGAGACGATGACCAGCGCGGTGAGCAGCACCTGCACCGGTTGCGGCAGCTTGACCCGTCGCCATTCACCTAATCGTCCGGCCACACCGAACTGCTCGGCACAGGCGTCGAGCAGTTCGGTCTGCACCCGCTGCCAGACACGGCTGCTCGCGCCGGGTGTGCGCAGCAACTCCTCGTGCTCGTACAGGGCCTTGATCTGCCCGTGCTCGGGCGGCACGCCGTGATGTCCGCCCACAGCGACCGTGAACTGCCCGGTCCGAGCGGACGCCCACTCGTGCCGTTCCTCCAGCCATTCCCCCAGCAGCACCTGCCCGGCCAGTCCATGCGGCGCGATCCGGCGATCAGGCCCCAAGGCCCGCACGGAACGCATCTCCAGCCCTTGGTCGCGCATCCCGTCGGCGAGCTGCTCGACCTGGCACGCGAACGCCGGTGTGGCCTTGCCGATGTCGTGCACACCGGCCAGCCATACGGCGAGGGCCCGCGCGTCCGGTTCCCCCTGCGGCAATATCTCGGCGATCAGCTTCCGCACGCCTTGGGGCAGCCACCGGTCCCACAACAGGCCGGCCACTGCGGCACTGTCCTCCATGTGCCGCCACAACGGCAGCCAACCGTCACTGTCGAAGTCGTGCTTCGCCCAAACCGACCTAGCCGGCCCCCCAAGCCGACGTAACAGACCGGAACGGGCGTTCCCCCCATCCGTCATGAGTGATTGATACAGGTAAAGCCCGGCTTCACACGCCGAAACGAGAAAAGAGAACGGTCTGCCAGCAGGCGGCACCCTCAAGACGTAGGATGACCAGCTAATTTTCGACGCCTCTCGGACTCGGAAGTCGACGCATGTCCCATTTACCCGAATCAAGGAAAGTGCTCGGAAACCGTCCCCAGCGCCAATAAACTCGCAGGTCAAACAGTCTGCTCCCCGCACCCGCGGGGATGGTCCCAGATCGGTCTCGCCCTGGTACAGGGTGAGCTGCTCCCCGCACCCGCGGGGATGGTCCCACGCGTCGCACCAAGCAGGGCGCGGGCATGGGCTGCTCCCCGCACCCGCGGGGATGGTCCCCAATTGGCGGAAGAAAGGCCGCAGGTCAGGCCCTGCTCCCCGCACCCGCGGGGATGGTCCCAGAGTTGAGAACCGCATCGGCGTCCGACGGGTCTGCTCCCCGCACCCGCGGGGATGGTCCCGCCATCGACACGGTGTTCGGGTCCTGACACCACTGCTCCCCGCACCCGCGGGGATGGTCCCGAAACTCCGGGGGCCCCGGAGAAACGTGGGAACTGCTCCCCGCACCCGCGGGGATGGTCTGCCGTGTCCAGCCCCCACGTGTCCTCGTAGGCCCTGCTCCCCGCACCCGCGGGGATGGTCCCCGCGCCCCAGATCGAGCGGACGAGATCGGCGTCTGCTCCCCGCACCCGCGGGGATGGTCCCAGCTTGGGCCGGTTCATTCCGATGGTCAGGGCCTGCTCCCCGCACCCGCGGGGATGGTCCCTCGGAGTGGACCCAGGAAGCCGCTGATCTGCTCTGCTCCCCGCACCCGCAGGGATGGTCCCAAGTGCACGGGCGGCAACACCGCGGCCGAGTACCTGCTCCCCGCACCCGCGGGGATGGTCCCTCCGCGGTGCCGTCGGCGTTCACCGTCCAACCCTGCTCCCCGCGCCCTGCGGGGATGGGCTCCGGCCCGGCAGAGGAGGCTATGCCGTTGACCCCCACCCCTTTAGGGTCTCGCTCGTTGTGGCGGCATCCCGCCGGGGCTTACATGGCGGGCCGGACCCCGGCCGACGGCATCGCTGTTGTGCGCATGGACAGGCTGGCGGGGAGGGGAAGGGGAAGCGGTTGCGGTCCGGGTTTCCGGCTGCCCCCGTCCGCGGGCGGGTCGCCGTACTGTCGCCGTCGCGGACGCGTGAGCAGACAGCACCGTCCGGTCGTGGTGGAGGGGGAGCAGCTGCTGCCGCGATCGGGTCCGGCCGTCGAGCTGTTCAGCCCCGTCCGCATCGCCGTGGTCGAGGGTCCGGCCTCGCCGCCGGCAGGGCTGGGGCTGACACCAGCAGCCCTCCTTCCGACGGCATCAGCGCGCCTCGCGAACCATTTCGTGAGGAACGGAGTGGACGGGTGGCCACGATGGTGAGCGGATGTACGTCCGTGACGCTGATGAGGTCGGTGGACCGCGGATCGGCCGATGGGGGAGCGACCGCTAGGAAGGGCTCCGGCACGGGGCGCATCGTCCGCGTACGGGTCGTCAACTGGAAGCGGCGCCCAGCGTCGCGCCATCGGCTGTAGCCGCGCCGTTCTGAGAAGGGATCTCGCCCGCCAGTGAGCCGTCCTCGGTGGCCGGCCCGGACGACTGGCCGCCGGTCGTTCTCGTCGACGGCCGCGAGCGCCTGGAGCGGACCCGCGGCCGCTTCACCGGCTCGTCCGCACCGAGCTTCGCCAGTTCCTCCGGCGTCCACCCCGCCGCTTCGGCGTCCACGTACGCCTTGCCGTAGGGCTCGTCGAGTTCGGCGAGCTGCTCCAGCAGCCTGCTCCGCCTGGCCAGAATCTCCACCAGCGGGCCTACGGCCGCTTCCCGACGTTCCTGAAGTGCCCTCATCTTCTGCAAGATCTCATCAGCGCTCGGCATGCGGTGATCGTAGCGTCGTCCGGCATCCCTTCGGCCGCCCGGACCTCAGACGAAGCGCCCTTGATCAGAGCGGTTTTGAGCGCGTGTTAAGAAGATCCGGGACCTTGTATGCAGGCAGTAAACACCGCCAGCGAGTTGTGGCTCACTGATATCAGTAAGCCGGCTTTTCTGGCCTTGATCTACTAGGGTGGGCGGCCGGCAACGGGGTCAGAGGACGGACCGGTGGGGTGAGAGCAGGAGGGCGCCGTGGTGCAGCCGCCGAGGGCAAGGAAGCCGCAGAAGGAGCGTCCCCGCCGCCGGGCCCGCGAGAGCGGTGGGCCTCGGTCCAACCGCTTTCTGGTCTCGTACAACGATGACGAGCTGGCGGTCCTCCTCGAGGCTGCCGCGCGTGACAATTCTGCCCTCGCCTCATGGGTCGCGGACAACGCCCTTCAGGTGGCCGCGGGCATCCTGGTACCGGTATCGGCGGACGCCAAGGAAGTGCTGCGCGAGCAGGTCAACGCCCGCGCCCAGGCCGCGCGGATCGGCAACAAACTCGACCAGATGCGGCGCAGCCTGAATGCCGTCGACGGGACGGCCGTCGCGCACTGGGACGCGGACGACAACGAAGTGACGGCCGCTCAGGTTCAGCGCATCCTGACGATGGTCGAGACGGCGGTGAGGCACCTCGACGAGGCCACGCTCCAGGTCATGCGGGAGCGGCGGCCGCGCGCGTGATCCCGAAGGAAGCGAGACCCGGGGACGACACCGCCGGGCTGTTGTTCTACCTGTACGGGCCGGGCAAGCGTGATGAACACGTGGACCCGCATCTGGTGGCCGCGTGGGATTGCTACGTTCCTGATCCGGTGAGGTCGCAGGAGTTCTCCATCCCGGATCTCGCCGCGCTGCTGGATGCGCCCGTGCACACTCTGCTCGGTACGAAGCCGCCGCTGCACGTCTTCCACGTGGCGGTGCGCAACCCCCCTGAGGACCGACAGCTGTCGGACGAGGAGTGGGGCCGTGTGGCCCGCGAGATGATGCACGCCGCCGGCATCGCCCCCCACACCGATGACCGGGGCTGTCGATGGGTGGCCGTGCGCCATGCCGACGACCACATCCACATCGTGGCCACCCGTGCCTGTGAGGACGGACGCGTGCCGGACACGAGCTGGAGCAAGCTCCGGATGCAGGAGGCCGCGCGCAGGTTCGAAGCCGAGTGGGGTCTGCGCCGACTCGTGCACGGCGACGGCACGGCTCGCCGGTGGTCGAAGACAGGAGAGACGGAGAAGGCCGTCCGCCGGGGCCTCGCCGAGCCGGCCCGCGAGACACTCCTGCGAACCGTGCGTGCATCGGCGGCCGCTGCAATCGGCGACAGTGACTTCTTCACCCGGCTCTCCTCGGCGGGACTGCGGGTGCAACAGAGGATTGCCCCGGACGGCACCGTGACCGGGTACTCCGTAGCGATGCCCGGGGACCGCGACAAGGGACAGGCTCCGGTGTGGTTCTCCGGCTCTCGGCTCGCCCCCGACCTGTCCCTTCCGCGGGTACGAGAGCGATGGAGCCGCTCGCCGTCGGCGAGTCCGACGGCTACATCGGCGACGATGTGGCGCGTGGCGGAGGATAAGGTCCGCCAGGCGGCGGCCCAGCTCGGCGCCGGAGGACTGCACGAGGGGGCGGGGGATGTCGCCGCGCTTGGCGACCTGATCGTGGTCGCCGCCGTCGTCTCCCCGCACCTGGTGCGCGTTCGGATGCGTCAGGCCGCGTGCGAGTTCGAGCGCGCCGCCAGGGCCCCCGCCGCACGCACCTTGGAAGGACGGGCGCGCGCGTTGTACCGCGAGTCGGCCTACGTCCTGTCCCGAAGCACGGCGGCGTTCGGCGGCCCCGACACGGGAGCCGTGCTCGGTCTGCTGACCGCTCTGGTGATGGCCGTGGACGGCTCGCGTTCGTGGCACATGGCCCAGGAGTACCGGGTGCAGGCTCAAGCCGCTGGACGTGCGGGTCGACTGTTGCGGGAGGCGGTCGAGGTGGCCGTCGGTGCCAGAGCCGCGCGTGGCTACGAGCCGCGACGTCGACCGGTCGCGAGGAGCAGCGGAGGAGGGCAGCGTCTGGCAGTCGCAGCCGGGGCGCGGCCGATGGCGGCGGTGGTGCAGCAGGCGCTGCCGGAACAGGCACGTGAGGTCATGGCGGACGCGGGGTGGCCCGCTCTGCGGACCCGGCTGATCGAGATCGAGCGCACCGGCAGCGATCCCGTGGACGTGCTGTCAGTGGTGGTCAAGCAACGAGAGCTGACGTCAGCCGACAGCGTGGCGGAGGTGCTTACATGGCGACTGGAGGGGTGGCGCGAGCACCGTCCACCGGCCATCACCGCTACCGCTGGAGCCGCACCGGACCGGGCCCCGAGAGGGCCGGGAGGCTCCGCACCGGCACGCAGTGAAGGGAAGTCGGAGACGATTCGGCGGCGGCTTGGAGACGAACAGGGCCAGGGCCCGAGACGGACTCGCTGAAACGAGGGGAGCAAGGCATGGTGACACCCGGGCACGAAGGGGACCCGCTCGTCGACGCGACGCGTGAGGCGGTGTCTACGGCCGTCGAGGCATGGCGGCTGATGATGGCCGTGGCGGATGCCGTTCGCCGGCATCAACAGCGGCGGCGCGGGGGTGTGGAGGAGGACTTGCCGCCCGCGGGCGAAGCGGCGACCGACATCGCCTCGACGGTGAGGGACCTGGTCCCGGACGACATCGCCGTGGCCCTCATGGGGGGAGCGGACTGGCCGCAGATGGCACAGCAGACAGCTGCCCTGCGTCGGGCGGGCGTGGACCTTGGGGTGTTCCTGCCGCAGCTCGCCGAGGTGGCGGTTACGGTGCGCGACGCCGTCGCCGAGAACGCGATCCGGATCTCCCGTGACGGCACGGGGGAGTGGGAGCGGATGCTGCGCGAGACACTGCCGGCGGGACCGGTGCGCGAGGCCATCCTGTCCTCCCCGACCTGGCCGGACATCGCGGCGACGATGGCGAGGCTGAACGCGGACGGCATCGACGTCCGGCAGATCCTCGCGTCCGCGCACAACGAGGGCGTCGGCCTCGACCAGGCCGTCGCACGCGTCCTGGGTGCGGAATCGGCTCCGGCCACGAGTCGCGATGCCACGCTCTCGTACGGTCCGCTGACGACCGGGCTCGACCTCCCTCGTGACCTCGACCTCTCCGACCGCGCGCGAGCCATGCGTCAGCTGGCCATCTCCCCGGTGGAGAACGAGCGCTACGGCCGCTGGGTGCAGGAGGCGATGTTCGGCCGCGAGCGAGAGGCTGGGCTGCTGCTGGCGGCCCGCCAGTGGCCGCTGCTGGCCACGCGGATGGCAGAGATGGAGCGGGAGGGGAAACCGGTGCGCGATCACCTGGACCGTCTGCTGGCGGACACCTCGTGGGAGCAGGGGTCCTCTGCGCGGTTGAGCGCCCGGCTGGTGCAGGCCACGCACAACGCCCTGCGCCGTCCTCTCGAAGAGGTCGACTCGTCACGTGCTGCGGTCGACACCGCGGCGGCCCGCTCGCAGTCGGCCAGCGTGGACCCTGCCAAGCGGCGGTCGGCGGCCAAGAGCCCGGCATCCGCTGAGCCTGCCATTGCCGCTCATCGTGCGGTGGGGCAGGCCCCGGCCCGCGGTAGAGGGAAGTAGAGCGCTGCAGGCTCCGCTGCTCGTGGCACCGTTGGCGGCGGCCGCCGTGGCGCCGACGGGACCGCCTCGCGACGTGATGAGGGCGGCTCGCTCGCCCCGGGCCGCCCTCATCACGTGGCATGCTCGACGGGTGGTCCTTCACTCGCGCGAGCCCTGGCGAGGCGTGAGAGGGAGCGCGTGCTGTCGTCGTCGCCCTCGCCGATGTCTCTCCAGTAGGAACTACGGCAGCCGGCGATCGTGCCGCCGTCGTCGTCGAAGTTGGGGCGGTGTGCCCGGGTGGACAGCTCGCACATCGTCTTGGCGTCGGCGGGATTCTGGGCATGCTGCGCGACCATGTAGGCGCGGGCGTTCTTGGCGACGAGTGCGTCGTCGGACGGGCCGGGCGGCGATTTCGTGGGCTTGTGGTCGGTGGCGGGGGCGTCGCCGGTGTCGTTCGAGCAGGCCGCCAGAGGGATGAGCGCGGTCAATGCCAGAACGGCGGCGATGCTGCGAAGCGCACGTGGGGTCATTCAGGTCTGTCTCTTCGGTGGGGATGGGCTGGCACGGGCGATTGGAGGGCGTGCGGGGCCGTCAGGACAGGCCGCGTTCGGCTCTCCATATGTGGCGTCGACGAGCTAAGGCGTTTGCGCCGGGTCGGGGTCGGGTTCCGGCCGGCGCCGGGCATGGCGGTACTCATTCAGTCGTTGCGTGGCCTGGTCGTAGAGGTCGGCTCCGATGTTCGAGCGCGCGACATCGGCTTCGGGAATGGCTCTCACCGCCCCGGCGAACTGGACGGCGGCCTCGAGGACGAGGAAGTTGGCGCTGACGAAGGTGGCCCATGCGGTGAAGTTCGCGAGCCACGGTGCCGGGCCGGGGTTCTCCGTGGCGGTCCAGAAGACCGACCCCACGAGGCCGGTGACCAGCGCCATGGACAGGACTCCCCACAGTGAGCCCAGAAGACCCACGGACGCCGCGGGCAGGAAGCTGGGACGGCTGTGCCTGTCGGCCTGCGCCAACTCCTCAGCGGTGGGTTCCTCGCCCGCCTGCAGCCTGTTGCTGAGCGCCCGCATGGCCGTCTCGCGGCGCTTCTGGAGCCGTACGAAGGTCGCGGTCGCTGACTTGGCCAGCGTGTGGGACTGGACGGTGCCCACGACCAGGAGGGCAGCGTCGACGGAGACCACAAGGGCCGCGTACTCCTTGCTCATCACGAAGTCCATGCGGTCTCCGGCTTCCGGTCAGGGGCGCGTGGCGCCGTAGTAGTCGCGGTCCGGCATGGCCGTGGCCAGAGCGACGAGCTCGACGGTCTTGCCGGTGCGGGGGGCGTGGAGGACGTTCCCGTCTCCGGCGTACAGGGCGACGTGGTAGATCGCGCCGGAGCCGCCGTGGCTCCAGAAGAGCAGGTCGCCCGGCTTAAGGTCCTGGCGGGAGACGGCGCGGTCGGAGGTTGCCCCGTATTGGGCGGCTGCGGTGCGCGGCAGTTTCAGGTCGGGCCAGTAGGCGTACTGGACGAGGGAGGAACAGTCGAAGCCGACGGTGTCGTCGGCGACGCAGGTGCCGTTGCGATAGCCGCCGCCTCCGGTGCAGAAGCCCAGGGAGGGGCCGCCGGGTCCGCCGCCGCCGTAGGCGTAGGGGGTGCCGAGGCGTCCGGCGGCCTTGCGCAGGGCGTCGGCGCCGGAGCCGGATCCTTCGATCTGGAGGCGGTTCGGGCCCTCGAACCGCTTCATGGTCGACAGGATGATTCTCACGTAGTTCTGGGTCTCGGCGTACGGGGGGATGCCCCGGTACTTCTCGACCGCGCCCCACCCGGCGTTGTAGCCGGCCAGGGCCAGGGATCGGGCGTCCCCGCCGTAGCCGGAGCTATTGGCCTGCTTGATCAGCGAGCACATCATGCGGCCCTGTGCCATGACGGCGTCGCCGATGTCCCAGGGGCTGGCCTCGCCGTTGTTGTCGGAGTCCCGGCCCCAGGTCGCCCAGGTGCCGGGCATGAACTGGGCCGGGCCCTGCGCACCGACGTGGGAGCGGGCCAGGGTCTCGAACCGGCTCTCCTGGTAGAGCTGCGCGGCGAGCAGTGCAGGGCTCATCTCGGGCTGCTCGCACTCCTCAGCGGCCTTGAGGATCCAGGTGCGGAACTCTTCCGGGACGCCCTTGAGGCCGCCGGCGCCCCCTCCGCCGGAGACTTCGGTGGCTTCGGCGTCGCCGTCGACGAGCACCATGGCCATCAGACCGGTGACGGCCAGCACGAGCAGTGCGGCCACCGCGGCGGCAGCTCTGATGAGCACCTTCACGCGTCAGATCCCCCCGTTGACTGCTTGCCGCGCCGACGTGCTTGGACGGCAACCCCGTGTCTTACTAGATCACGAGCCGCTTCGTGGGCGCTTGACCATGGGGTGAGCGTCAGACCTTGGGTAGCGGCCCAGGTGGATGCGAAGCGCATTCCGGCCGCGCCACGCTCGACCGGGGAGACCTGCCGGCGGACGACACTGACGCGGACTCCCGTTTGTGCCCGGGTGGTTCCAAGGCGCCAACGTGTGTCACGTAGGGTCAGAGGCCGCTCACGGTGCAGGAGTTCACTGACCGGAACTCCCAGCACCCGGGCGATGGCATTGGCGACTGGGGGGCGTGGCTCATGACGGCCGTTTTCGGCGACGCGCACGGTGTGGAGGCTTACCCCTGCGGTGGCGGCCAGGTCTTCGACGGAGATCCCGGCCTGGAGCCGCAGGGCGCGGGCCCCGGCACCGTCGTGCAGCGCCACTGCTCATCCGACCTTTCGCCGACGCAAAATTGCTACTCACTGTTGTCAGCGGATCACGTTAGCCTCAGTAGTCCCACAGCCCAAGATCACAGTCGGCCAAACGCGAGCAGACAGGGGGGAGTTGCGACGTGATGACCCAACCCGGGGTGACAACCCCGCAAGCCAGTGGACCAGTTGGACTCCGGCACGCGCTGATTCCGGTGCACGGATACGGCATCGCCGGGGCGGTGGTGTCCCGGATGCTCGATCCCCAGGGCGAGGGCACGGCCCGCCTGCTGCACCCCAACGAGTCCATTCCGTACGGGGCTCTGCCGGTGCTGCTGGCCGAGACCACGGTGTACGGGGCGAGCTGCGTGGAGCAGATGCTGCGGAACTGGACGAGCGGCCTGCCGCGTCCCTGGCTGGTGCTGGTCTCCGACGCACCGGTCAGGCCGGTTCCTGCGGCGCGCTACCGCGTCCGGGCCCTCGAGAGCCGCCTGGCGGGGGTCGCGCGGGTGCCGTATCTGCCCGTGCTGCGCACGGTCGAGGGCGCCGACGAGGCGCTGGAGCACAAAGACGTGAGGGCCGCGGCAGAGAAGCTGCGGCGCCAGATGGAAGGGAACTGAAACGATGTACCTGGCCATGGCCCACGAGGCGGTCACGCTCGCCGGCATCATCCCCGGCGCCGAGCCCACGGAGATCCCCGGGCTCAGTGACCCCGTGTCCAAGCTGTTCGGCTACGGCCTGTGGATTTTGATCCTGGCCGGCGCCGGGGGAGCGGGCTTCGGCGTCTACAAGCTGGCGGTCGCCGACAAGTCCCGCCATGGCGGCGGCAGCGAGCCGTTCAAGTGGATGGGAGGCGGTGTGGCCACGATTCTGCTGGCCGGAAGCCTGATCACCATCCTCAACGGCATCGCGGGTTAGGCGGCGCACTGTGTCACGGACGAGGGGAACCTGGAACACCCGCGGCACCTGGCTGGCCGGCATCGCCCTCGCGGCGGTGGTGGCCCTGACCGGCTACGCGGTGCTGGCGGGCGGCGGCGACGACGAGCCAACGGGCAAGGGGACGCCGAGCGCGTCCAGCTCCGCCACCGCGACCGCCGGCCCGGCCCCGGACTACACGGTGCCGGACGACTGGACCGAGCCCGAGCAGTGGGCGGCGCTCCCGCGCGGCAGCCGTACCGACAAGTACGGCAGCGAGGTCGGTTATCCGCACACCACCGAGGGTGCGGTGTCGATGGCGGTCAACGCGACCAACACCAGCATCGAGCCGGGCAAGGACGCGGTCGACGGGCAGGTGCGCGTCTACAACTCGTACATCAGCGCCGCCGATCACAGCGACCAGGCAGCCCAGCAGATCGAGCAGGCCGGACAGGAGACCGACAAGAAGTTCCGCCGGCAGATGGGTGTGCCCGCGGACGGCGAGATGCCGCCCGGCTCCTACGTGCGTACCACCGTGATCGGCTTCAAGGTGCTCGAGAAGAGCGACGACGAGGTCAGCGTCTGGCTGCTGGGGCGGGTGGCGATGAAGAAGGGCGAGCTGGAGAAGGAATCCATCTCCCACATTCGCCTGCTGATGGGGGCCCGGTGGGAGGACGGCGACTGGAAGCTGTCGGGCCAGGCGAGTGTCGACGCCCAGAAGCAGGCCGGTTCCAGCAAGCCGGGCATGGCTGTTCTGGGCGATGCGCAGTTCAGCGAGTACGGGTGGGTCGCCATCCGTGAGGCGTCGTGAGGCGTCTTTGGGCGGTGCTGCTGTCCCTGGTCGCGGTGCTCGGGCTGGCCGTGGCCGCGCCGCAGCCCGCGGCGGCCGACGGGCCGGTCGGTACGGGCGTCGAGTTCGCCTGTGACGGCGCGGCCACCGCGTCTCCGATCGGTGTCATCGGCAACATCATCACCGGCGGCGGCGTGTACGACATGTGCGAGAAGATCGGTGACACCGCCCAGGAGAAGGTCAAAGAGGCTTGGGACGAGGTCTGGGAGAGCGTCCTCGGCGACGTCATCAACTCGGCCGCCGACGTGACGAAGTGGACCATCAAGAAGGTCCTCACCGTCTCCTTGATGGGCCCGTCGGTCGACCTCGAAGGCACCGGTCTTTTCGGCAAGGACGCCACCCTGGCGGGCATGCTGACCTGGCTGGGCCTGGTCATCGCCACAGCCGGGGCGATGTGGCAGATCGGGAAGATGGCCATCACCGGCCAGTCCAGACACATCGGCCGGGCCCTGCTCGGATGGGTGGAGAACACCGTCCTGTCCGCCGTCGGCGTCGCCCTGATCGCCCTGCTGCTGGTGGCCGGGGACGCGCTGACCACCGGTCTGGTGGACGCGGCCTTCAAGGACGACGGCAAGGCCTACGAGACCATCGTCACCGTGATGGTGCCCGCCGCCGTCAAGAACCCGGTCACCATGCTGTGCGTGGTGACGGTCCTGCTGCTCATCGGCTTCGTCCAGCTGATCCTGGTGTTCCTGCGGCAGTCCGCGATCCCGATCCAGTGCCTGCTGCTGCCGGTGGCCGCCGGCGGCCGCGTCGGCGGCGACGCCACCCGGCAGTGGGCGCCCCGCCTGATCACCTCGATCCTCGTGGTCATCGCCTACAAGCCGATCCTCGCCCTCATCATCTGCGTCGGCTTCAGCGAGTTCGGCCACGCCAACACCCTGGCCGAATGGCTGCGGGGCTGCGCCACCTTCCTCCTGGCGATCCTCGCGCCTGGCCCGCTGACCCGCCTGTTCGCCCCGTTCGGTGAGGCGGTCGGGGGCGGCATGGCTTCCGGCGGCTTCGGTGGAGCACTGTCCGCGGCCGGGGGCTACTTCAAGGGCAAACAGGACGGCGGCGACTCCGGTGGTGCCGCCCCGATGACGCCCCTGGAGTACGCCCGCTACGTCGAGCAGTCCATGGGCAGCCGGAACGGACCGGACGACCCCCCGGACAACACGGATGGCCCGGACCGGAGCGGGCCGAACGGCCCGGACGGCACGCCGGGCCGCGACGCCCAGCTGCATGCGGCCCGCAACGAGACGAGCCGGGTCCCCGGACAGGCAACGACCGGAGAAGGCGCTCCGTCCGCACCCGGTGTGCCAGGCGGCGCAAGCACCAAGGCAGGCACCGCGAGCACCACCGGCGGGGCCGCGGTCGCCGGCGGCGTCGGACTCGCCATCGAGGTCCTGGACGGCGTGAACGACACGCTGCAGGACGCCAGCGGACAGATCGGAAACGGGGGGAACTCCCAGTGAGCACCCAGCACGAGGTACCCAGAGCCCTCATGGTCGACGGGTTCCGCACCCGCAGGAGCTTCGGTTTCGGCGGGCTCAGCAAGGGCGCCACGATGGTGGCGGCCGCGGTCCTGGTCGCCGAGGGCATCATCGGCACCCAGGCGCCGATCTCCCTGCTCGTGACCATCCCGGTCACCCTGGCGATCCTCGCGCTGGCCGCCTCCAGCCGCCACGGCATGCCCGCCCTGTCCTACTACTGGGCCAAGATGTCGTGGCGGCGCGCCGCCCGCGTGGACGCCACCTCCTACCGGCGGGTGCTGCTCCCGCACCCCTACGCGCTGGACCTGCCGGGCGTGGGTGCGTCCTCCACCCTGATCAAGGCCTACGACCCGACCAGCGGCCGGTCGGTCGGCGTCGTCCACGACCGGGGCAGCGGCCACATGGCCGTCACCACGCTCCTGGCGCCCGGCGGCAGCCTGATGGCCCCCACCGGGACCGTGCAGAGCAGCCTGCGCACCTGATCCTCGGTCCTGGACGCCATGTCCACCGACGAGCAGGTCAAGGGCGCATCGGTGACCATCCAGATCACCCCCGGCGCGGGGGAGGCCCTGGGCGACGACGTGAAGGCCCGCCAGGATCCGGGCGCCCCCCGGCTCGCCAAGCAGATCGTCTCCGAGCTGGTCCGCACGACCCCGCACGCCACCGCCAGCGTCGCCCCGTGGATGACGGTCGTCGTCGACCCCACCGCCGGCGCCAACCCGCCGCAGGAGCTGTCCGACCAGGTCGCCGAGGCGCTGAAGGTCGTGGACTCGCTCGACCTGTCCGGCACCGGCACCGACATCGAGCGCCGCGCCACCGACGTCGACCTGCGCCGTCTGGTCAGGAGCGCCTACGACCCGGACGTCTTCAACGCCCGTGACGCCGAGTTCGCGGACCTGTCCTGGTCGGAGTGCGGGCCGCAGGCCGCCGACGACGGCTGGGAGGAGTACAGCCACGACGGCGGGGTGTCCCTCTCGTGGGTGCTGCGCGAGATGCCGCGCCGTCCCATTGCCTACAGCGTGCTCCTGCCGCTGCTGGCACCCGGCCGCTTCCAGCGCCGCATCACCCTCGTCTACCGGGTGCTGGACCCCTACGAGGGCGAGGCGGTGCTGGAGCGGGAGATCTCCCACGCCCACCAGCGCGCCCAGGCGACCGCCGAGGTCAAGGGCCGCGCCAAGTGGTCCCAGCGCGCGGACACGCAGCGCGCCGAGCAGGCGGCCGCCCAGATGGCCGGCGGCAGCCAGGTCGTGGACTGGACGCTGATGGTGACCGTCACCGCCCGCCGCACCGCCGACCTGCCTGCCGCCCGCCAGGAACTGGAGCGGGCGGTGAAGGCGACCCGAGGCATCCGCATGCGGCCCGCCTACGGTGCCCAGGCCGCCGTCTTCGCGGCCGGTCTGCCGCTGGGCTACAACCCCCTCGTGAAGGACTGACGATGGCGCGCAAGCCCAAGACGCCCGCGGTGGCCAGCCCGCGGCGGATGGCCCCCGTGGCCGAGCAGGCGCCCACCCGCGAGCAGCGCCGCGAGGAGAAGAAGCTCCGCAGTCGCTTCGCGCCCCGTCTTGGCTGGGGCGGCCGGTTCGGCGGCCGCGTCCCCGTCGAAGACGCCGGGACCGTCTACACCGGACCCACCTCGCAGGCCGGCGCGATCTACCCGTTCCTGCTCGGCTCCGGTCTGCCGCCGCGCGGCGTGCCGGTCGGCAGGGACGTACTGACCGGCGAGCTGGTGGCCATAGACCCCAGCGGTTGGACCGGGCGGCTGACCACCAACCCGGGCGTGTGGGTCATGTCCCAGCCCGGCGCGGGCAAGTCCGCGCTGGTCAAGCGGATCTGCCTGGTGTACTCCGCCTACGGGCACATGGTGTGCGTGCCCGGCGACGTCAAGGGCGAGTACTCCACCCTGATCGGTGAGCTCGGCGGCTCGGTGGTGCGCATCGGTGACGGCGTCGGCCGGATCAACCCGCTTGACTCCGGACCGCTCAAGGGCCGGGTGCAGACCCTGCCCGTCGACCGGCGCCAGGCCCTGCTGGACGTCCTCAACGGCCGCAGGCTCGAGACGCTCGTCGCGCTGCTGTCCACCAAGCACGGGCTGGGCCGGGCCCCGGACGAGATCGAGCGCAGCGCACTGGACACCGCGGTGCAAGTGGCCTCCGCCGCCCAGGACTCGGGCAGCGACCCCATCGTCAAGGACGTCGTGGACGTCCTGCGCTCCGCTCCGGAGGAACTGCGGACCAAGCTCGCCGCCGACGGCGAGCGCTACCAGGACCTCACCCGCTCCGTCGTCGCCGGACTCGACAACTTGATCGGCGGCCCCCTCAAGGGCCTCTTCGACGGGCCGACGACCACGCCGCTCGACATCAACGCCCCCGCCGTCTCGGTGGACATCAGCGCCCTGCGGGCCCGCGGCAACGACGTCGTCTCCGCCGGGATGATCGCCACCTGGGCGTACACGTACAGCTCGATCGACTCCGCCCGCAGCATCGGCCTGATGGACCGCAAGCTGGTGCTGCCCATGGACGAGATGTGGCGGGCGCTGCGCTCCGGGCCCGGGCTCGTCGACGCGATGGACGCGATCTCGCGCCTCAACCGCACCACCGACGACGTCACGATCTACGTGACGCACTCCCTGCTGGACGTCGAGGCCCTGCCCACCGAGATGGACCGGGCCAAGGCCCGCGGCCTGATGGACCGCTGCGACACGTGGGTGCTCGGCGCCTCCACCACCGAGGAGCTGGGCCGGGTCACGGGTAAACGGATGCTGACCGAGCAGGAGGTGATGATGGTCAGCTCCTGGGCGTCGGCCACCTCCACCGGCCTGGACATCGACCCCACCACCTACGACGACGGTGACGCGCGGCCCGTGGAGGAGGAGACCGTCCGCCACCCCGGCCGCGGCAAGTACCTGATCAAGCTGGGGACACGGCCGGGCATCGCGGCCGCGCTCGAACTCACCGCAACCGAACAGCGGCTCTACAAGACGGACAACAACCGCCGCAGGGTGACCACACGGGAGGCCAGCTGATGATGACCGAGTCCGACCGCGCATGGGCCTTCGGCGGGATCGTGTTCGGCGGTGCGGTCACCCTGTCCGCCGCCAGCTGGGCCGGAGCCGCCGCCGGCGCCGTCCTCACCGGCGACCAGGCCGCCCCCGCCTCCCCGCTGACCGTCTACCGCATGGCCACCGACTGGTCGGGCGTGTGGGCGCACTCCCAGACCGCCTCCGCGATCGGCGCCGCCCTGGTCGACGTCGCCGTCGTCGGCCTCATCGTGTGGGGCCTGCGCTGGTCCTTCCGCTGGTTCCGCAACCCGTCCAGCCTGGCCACGCTCCACCAGGTGCGCGAGCTCGCGCCGAAGGCCGCCGCCCGCACCGCCATCCGCCTGCGGGTCTCCCTCAGGGACACCAAGCCCAAGGAGATCCCGGCCCGTGACCGGGGCGTCCTGCTCGGTGACCACCTGCCCTCCGGCGTCGAACTGCGCGGTTCGGACGAGGACACCTACGTCGCCATCATGGCCCCGCGGGCCGGCAAATCCACGTCGCTGGCCATCCCGGTCGCCGAGGAGGCCCCGGCCGGCCTCCTCATGACGTCGAACAAGGCCGACGTCTACGCCGCCACCCTCGCCTCCCGCTCACGCGTCGGGCACGCCTGGATCCTGGACACCCAGGGCGTCGCCCAGACCGAACGCGCGATGTGGTGGGACATGATCGCCCAGGCGGAGACCCTGGAAGGCGCCGAGCGGCTGGCCTCCCACTTCATCACCCAGATCACCAGCGAGCAGGCCGACCCCTTCTGGAGCCAGGCCGCCGGCGACCTCCTCGTAGGCCTCTTCCGCGCCGCGTACCACGACGGCGGCACCGTCCGCGACGTCATGAAGTGGCTCGCCGACCCGCGCGAGAAGGCCCCGATGCGGATCCTGTACGACCACGAGCCGGTGCTCGCCGAACAGGTCGAATCCAGCATCAACATCGCCGAGGAGACCCAGTCCGGAATCTTCCAGAACGCACGGACCGCGGTATCAGCGCTGCGCGACGAGCGGGTCCTGGCGTGGGTCACGCCGGACAAGGGCCTGCCCCGCTTCGATCCCGAGGCCTTCGCCACCAGCCGCGACACCCTCTACCTGCTCTCCAAGAAGGGCGGCCCCGCGAGCGCGGTCGTCGCCGCCCTGGCCGACAGCGTGTTCACCGCGGCCGCCGAAGCCGGCGAGCGCCACGGCGGGCGCCTGCCCGAGCCGATGCGCGCCGTCCTGGACGAGGCCGCCAACATCTGCCGCATCGCCGACCTGCCCGACCTGTACTCCCACCTCGGCTCCCGGGGCATCACCCCCTACGTCATCCTGCAGAGCTACCGCCAGGGCGTGAAGGCGTGGGGCGAGGTCGGCATGGACGCGATGTGGTCGGCGGCCACGAAGAAGCTCATCGGCGTCGGCCTAGACGACGCGAAGTTCGCCCAGGACGTCTCCACCCTCACCGGCGCCCACTTCATCGACCGCGGCTCCTACTCCAAGTCCAAGGAGGGTTACTCCTACAGCGTCGGCGAACAGCGGGAGCAGGTCATGGACCCCGCCGAGATCCGCGCCATGAAGAAGGGCACCGCCCTGCTCATGTCCACCGGCATGCCCGTCGCTCAGATCTCCCTGCGCCCCTGGTACGCCGAGAAGGCCCTCGCCCACATCGGCCCCCAGATGAAGGCAGAGGAGAAGGCCATCACCGGCCGCGCCGTCCTGGCCTACGAAGAGAAGAAGGCCGCCCGCCGTGGCCGATGACGAGACCCCCGACTTCGAGGTCCCCGTCGGCCTCCTCCAGGACCTCGAAGACCTCAAGGCCCACGTCACCGCCCTGACCGCCCAGGTCAAGGCGCTCACCGACGCCGCCGACACCGACCCCGGCGAGGCCCCGGCCGAGGAAGAGCCGGAGGCCGGCGAGGAGGATGCCGCAGGCGGGGAAGAGGCGGGGGAGGGGTGGCAGTTCCCGCCGTTCATCCTCCTGCTCGACCCGCCCGTGTACGACGACGAGCTCCGGGCCCTGATCGAGTGGGTCGAAGGCGTCCTCGTGCCCGGCTACCTCGCCGAGCCCAGCGCGGACGCCCGCTGGTGCCACCTGTGGTTCGAGCACCCCGTCGCCGTCGCCCGCCTCCACGCCTGCTGGCTGGCCTGGCAGGAACTCACCGACCCCGCCACCTGCGGCTACACCGGGCCCAGCGTCTGGCACCGCGACCACCTGGACCCGTGCCTGCGCGAGCTGCGCGGCGCCGGCGGTCCCTTCGCTGGGTGCACCAAGGGCGAGCACCAGGTCGACCACCGCATGCCCGGCACCGTACCCAGCGCGTGGCGCCACGAGAACAGCTGACTGGGAAGTGATCATGCAGCCCTACCGAGACGAAGCCCACCCGTTGTGGGCCCACCCGCGCGGCCGGCACCAGCGGCTCGCCGCGCTCACTGGAGGCGACCGTGGCTGAGCTTGCCGCCGTCCGAGCGCAGGAGTACGCGACGGTGTACGACGAGCTGATCGAGGCGGCAGCCCGTCTCGACATGCTGCGCCGTCTGGAAGGGAACGCCGTCGATGCCCACGCCACAGCCGCCATGCACGCTGTTCGCTTCGCCGCCACGATGCTGTGGCCTGTCGCCCCGGAAGGCACACCGCAGCCCGGTTTCCGGCACGACACGGCATGGCAGGTACAGCTGATCGCCAAGTGGCGGGAGGCAGCGCTGGAGATCGGCCCGTTCGAACCGGAGCGGCCTGTGCTTCGCGTCGTGACCGACGGTCAGCGGGGGTAGCACTGGAAGGGACGCGCCTCGCCGTGCGAAGGTGGTGTTGCGTATTCGCATTTCAATGTGCGGATTGGTGGAGGCGGCACTCGTCTCCGGGTGCGTATTCGGGGTACTCGTAGACAGAGGGGCCCCTGCCCTCCGCGTCACCGGGGAGCAGAGGCCCAGTCGTGCCGCATCTGGATGAGGTCCGCTCCGGCGTACTAGCACTATGCCGGAGCGGGCTTCACAGGCGAGGAAGCACGTGCTCCCGAACCGTTCGGCCCATCCAGTACACGGCCGCCGAAACGGGCGCCAGCCAGAGCCGGACGCGCCGTCGCACGCCCCTCCAGTCCACGCCCTTCGGCTTGGTGTGCTTCTCTTCCATCGGATCTCCTTCAGTGGCGGACCGGATCGATTGCCAGACCCGGACGTCCCTGGGTCCGGTACATCGACCCGCCTGACGGCCCGTGGGGAGAAGCAGAACCCACATTAGCGGCCCCGGTGGGAAACCGCACCGGCCCTCAATCCGGCCCCGTTAGACGGCAATTGGCTGCCCTTTCACAGAGTCACCCGGCCGGGCGGCCGGCCGGGACGAGCGCTTCGGCAGCAAAGGTACGGCCTGTTCGTCAACATCGGAGATTCATTCCCACCTTGAGGGCGCGCGAGTGCGCTGTCGGCCGGACGGCCTCCCGCCCGGCCGGGTAGCGGAGGGTGAGTGGTAGCGGATGAGCTGCTCGGCGCGGGCGCCGCCGGCGTCACGCAGCGCGGCGGAGACCTCAGCCACGGCCGACCGCAGGTCGGCGAGGGCCGCTTCGTAGGGAAGGTCCCCGTACAGGCCGCCGGGTACCGGCTCGACGTGCGCGAGGATCGGATCGGTGGGGGAGTGGTCGGTCATACGTGCCTCATTCCTTCCATGTCGTCCAGAGAGGTCAGGTGAGTGGTGTCACCCCAGACGGCCAGACGCAGCCGGTGGCCGTCACCGTTCCACTGCGACACCGAGGCGTTCGGGACCGGCGGCAGTTCCTCGGGCGCGACGGCACCGATCCCGGCGAGGACGTAGCGCAAGGCGCTGACCACCCCGTCGTGCGCGACAACCAGGACCCGCCGCCCGGGCGCAGCCCGCCCCAGATCGGAGACGAACTGACCGACGCGTACGGCGACGTCGGTGAAGGCCTCCCCGCCGGGGGGCCGGTAGTACCACTCGCCCATCAGCTTCCGGCGGGTGGCCTCCTCAGGCGCCCGGGCCCGGAGTGCGGCCGGGGGATGCAGCTCGAAGACCCCCATCTCCCGATCCCGCAACCGTTCGTCGACCAGCACATCCAGCCGCGGTCTGCCGAGCTGAGCGGCTCGGGCGGCCATCCCCTCCCAGGTCTGGAGCGCGCGTCTATACGGGGAGCACACCACCAGGTCCGGACCGGCCTCCGGTGTCTGTCCGGCCAGCCAGTTGCCCAGCGCGGCTGCCTGCGCGGCGCCCGGATCGGAGAGCGGCACGTCGTGGTCGCGCCCGGGAACCGGCACGGTGGCACCGGACTCCTCTGCCGTGGCGAAGGCGACGTTGGCTGTGCTCTGCCCGTGCCGCACGGCCCACATTCCGGCCAGCGCGCAGGGCGGCACCAGGGCAGTCGGCGGCATCTCATCAGCCGGCATTCGCATGGTCATGACGTCCCTTCATCGGAGTTTCAGGCATCGGCACGGAGCTGAACGGCGGGAGCCCGAGCCTCCTCTGCCTGCTGCGCAGCGTCAGCGCGGTCTTCGCCCCCGGCTATGCGGTCGAGCAGTGCGGCCTTGCGCTCGGGCCTCCGGGGCCGGCGGGGTGCGGGCATCAACGTAGGGGTGATTGAGGGCGTCCGCCGTCGAGTTCCGCCGACCAGCTCAGTAAGGGCCGTCGATCAGCAGAGGACCCCCGGAAAGTAGTGCGCTGTCGTCAAGCGACGGTCAGGCCCTGGGGCCTCGGCCGTGGTCACGCTCGAGGCCGGGATCGCGTCGCAGGTGGGGCGGCTGCTCGATGCCGGGTGCGGCAGGCCGGTCGTGGTCCGGTCTGCGGCGGGCCGTCGTGGACTTGGACCGTGCCGCGGCAGCCGACGGTCGGCCGGGTGCCGGTGACCGTGCCGGTTCGGAGATCCGAGACCGGGGCGTACGCCAGGCCATGGGGCTGTCGGGGCGGTGAATGATCCAGTCGGTGTCCTTGAAGTGGGAGGACAGGGCACGGCCGAGTCTGGTGGCGTCGAAGGGCCCGGCGGATTCGAAGACGCCCAGGGACAGCGGTCGGCCCAGCTTCGTTTCCCAGGTGCCGGCCCAGGCCGCCAGGGAGGGGAGGGTGCTGGCCACCGTCTTCTTGTCCAGGTAGCCGTGGCCTCCCATGAAGTCGCCCGGGTACCGATCGGTGTGGTGGGCACGCCAGTGGTCCCGGGCCGCGCGGATGATGGCGGTGCTGTTGATGTCGAGGTCGAAGTCGCTGGGCTCCTGCTCCAGGCCCAGGCGCCACATGGCGTCGTACGGCCGGCGCAGGGGACGGTGCTGGTCGTCGCCGAACCACTCCTGCAGGCGTTGGACGGCCGACGGGTTGCCGGTCAGGTCCGCTTCGCGGGGCAGGGTCTTGTGGATGCCGGAGAAGAAGCCGGCACCTGTGCCCTTGAGACGTATGTCGACCTGAGACGGTTCGATGCCGTCGAGCTGTAGCGCCGCCAGCATCTCGGTGCCGAACTGCTGGTAGAGCTCCGGCGTCATGCCCATGGGCGCCTCGCCGGTGAGCATCCACTTGATCTGGACCGGGCTGATGCCGAGGAAGTCGAGGTCGCGGCGGGCTATGGCGTAGTCGGAGTCGTCCCGCGGCCACCAGCGCGGGGCCGCTTCCGTGCCGTCCAGGATCCGGATGATCCTGCTGTCGAGCGGGTCGGCCGGATCGAGGGCCTGGGAGATCGGAAGGGGCCGCCACCGCTTGTCGGTCTCCGCGCCGACGATCGGTGCCGGCGGCGGGCCGTCCGCGGCGTCGGACAGAGCCGGGGCGCCGAGGGAGACAGCGGAGGCCGCGGTCTGCTGCACGGCGGCGGTCGGCGAGGTGTGGGAGACCATGCCGTCCAACGTGGCCTGGTGGTCACCCGGCAGCGCCACCCATTCCTTCTGCCCCAGGTACCCCATACCGGTGGTGGGCAGGGACAGGATCTCTCGCGCGGGCTGCCGGGTTGCGAGGATCACGCCGTTGCCCCGGCGCTGTTCCAGCCAGTCGGCGACGATCTGTCGGTCGGCCGACCAGCTCGCCAGCGGCCGCTGCCGGGCCTCCACGGTCACACCGATGTTCCGGGCGGCCGCCCACTGTGGCTGCTCCGCCTCCTCCGGCCAGCTCAGCGCCCGGTAGGCGAGCAACTCGGTGATGCCACGGGCGGCGAGGACTTCCTGGGTCATCTGGTACTGGGTACGGAGGAAATCCCGCAGCGCGTCGCGGTTGTAGTCGAGTTCGAGGCCGACGGCGAACCGGGTCTTGGCGTCCACCTGCCACTCCAGCGTCCCGGAGAGGCCGAACTCCTCTTGGGCGGCCTGCTGCAGCGCCAGGACCCGCACGTTGTTGTTGGACCCGTACGCCCAAGCACCCATCAGCTCACTGACCGCGATCATGCGGATCAGGGTCTCGGCCTGTTCGGTGTCCATGCGTACTGCTCGGTTCGGCGTATGACGGGGGTCGGCGGGATCCAGCTCGTCGACGTGGAGAACGTCGGCGCCCATGGACGGGTACCGCTCCTGGTGAGGAACCAGCACGTACCTGCTGTCACCGAGATGGGCGGCCATGTCGTTTCCGACGACCAGGCCCATCGAGGCGAGGATCAGGGCGGGCGTGGAGGACCGCATCCGCCCGGCGAGCGCCTGGATGCCGGCCGTCTTCGCTTGGGGCGTGTCGGTGATACGACCGTCGTCGGTCAGCAGCGCCTCGCCGATCCGCTGCTGATCCGCCCGTTCCGGCGATCCCGGCGGTGGGAACGGGCTGCCGTCCGGCTCGCCCGTCTCGTTGATCGGCTGCTCGCTCACTCCAGTCCCCCTGTGGTGGTGTCACGTCATGGATCCGTTGCCGCCGTGTCCGACGGCCGCTCTCTGTGGGTCAGTCACCGCTGAGGAATTCCTCGGCCTGGCGCTGCAGGTCCACGGGAGCGGCGGCCCAGGCCGGAGTGCGCATCAGCTCGCGCAGCTTGACCTCCTTCACCTCCCGCGGGGCGTCCTCGCGCAGGCCGAGGTGGGGCCACACACGGCGCAGCTCGGCGGGCAGGTCCCAGTGGGCGCCCAGGGCGGAGGCGGGTGCGTCGGCGGGCTCCGGCGCCGGGGTCAGGACCTCGTCGGCCGTTGCGGCCGGACTGATCTCGACCAGGGTGAGCCCCAGCCGGTCGATGACGTCACGGAACAGGGTCCGGTGGGCTTCGACGGTGCCGGTGGCGGGCTGCCGGCCGGTGTGGAACAGGGTGAACACCCAGCCGGCCTCGCCGGTGCGGGCCAGGTCGAGGACCAGGCGATCGCCCTCTTCGCCGGTGAACGAGCGGTGCGCGATGCTCTGCGCCGCCCCGGGACCCTCGGTGCGGGGACCGGCATCGAGGCGGAATGTGTCGCGCAGCCAGGTCTGCTGGCTGGAGGTGAGCTCCCCGTGGGACAGCGCGCGCAGCGCGGGCCAGAACATGTGGGCGATCCTTTCGTCGGTCTTCACGGACGTCGTGTCACTGAGGGAGGGGCTACGCCTCGGCCGAGGCGGTGTTCCCGGGCGGGGCCGCCAGGTGAATCGGGTTGGTCCAGGCCCGCCCGCCCGCGGCGTCCTCGACGGTGACCCGGCAGTACCCGTGCCGAAACATCTCCACGGGTAGGGAGCACTCCGTCAGTGCTTCGCCCTGGGCGACCTGGGCTCCCGGCACTCCGCCGGTGAGCAGGACCTTGCGCGCCGGCGAGCAGCGCACCGAGACCAGGCCGCCGTCGACCCGGACGTCGTGCAGCTCGGGACCGGTGCTGGAGTAGAAGTGGCCCGCCTTGAG
This sequence comes from Streptomyces ambofaciens ATCC 23877, assembly GCF_001267885.1. Taxonomy (NCBI): domain Bacteria; kingdom Bacillati; phylum Actinomycetota; class Actinomycetes; order Kitasatosporales; family Streptomycetaceae; genus Streptomyces; species Streptomyces ambofaciens. The sequence continues at coordinate 7,017,447 of NZ_CP012382.1, forward strand.
CGCCGCCACGAGCTGGTCGGGGTCCAGGGATTCAGCACGTACCTGGACCCAGGCCGCGCAGCCCGGCGGGTCCTGCGGCTGGAAGTGAGCGTCGTCGGCGGCGTAGACGGTGAGCCGGTGGCCGCGGTTGAGCAGAACGTCCGTCAGGTGCCAGCTGTCGCCCCGGTCCTCGCGCGCCGACAGGGCGTTGTACACCTCGACCGCATGGGCTGCCTCCAGGCTCTCGGCGTCAGCGGCGGTCAGTAGGGACGCCGAGGGGTGGGCCATGCCGACGAACGCGCCCGCGTTCCTCGCACGGCGGGCCAGCTGCGGTCCGGTCTCGCCGGGCCGGAGAGGAGCGAAGTCCAGCGGCAGTCCCACCGCGACGATGTGCCACGACGGTCCGGCCTCGGTACGCGGGGCGTGAAGTTCGGCACCCAGCAGTGTGGTGAACCCGGCGGTGCGCAGGGGCCGGGTGTCCGTCACGGGGAAGCCGTACTCCGCCCGGAAGTGGTCGGTGAGGGCCACGAAGTCGTAGCCGGCGTCACGGTAGTGACGCAACGACTCCTCCGGGGACAGCGCCCCGTCCGACCGGTTGGAGTGGGTGTGCAGATTGCCCCGCCAGAAGCGGCCGGGCCGGTCGAAGGGCAGCCCGGTCATACCCGTCCCCCGTCAGCCCTGAGTCGCCGATTCGCACGTACGAACGTGATCAACATTACCAATCACCCGCTGTCGGGTCGTTCGCGATACGCGTTGCGCTCTTGGCCTGGAGCAGATCGGCATACTCACGGTCGGCAGTCGCATCGGCGCGGTACCGCTCGCACGTGGCGCGGTGCTCGTCCGCCAGTTCCGGCTCGGCCCCGGTCAAGTCGTCGTACAGGTCGGACATCTGGTCCTGCAGGACGGCCCGGCGGCGCAGCACCGCGGCGCGCTCGCCCGGGTCGGCCCGGTCGTCGGTCAGCTGCTTCAACCGGTCGATCGATGCCCGGTACTGCGTGGTGATCGCTTCAAGACGGTGGTGCAGGTCGGCGGCGCGTTCGCGGCGGGCCCTCTCGGCGGCCACCGCGCCGGGAAAGCGCACGGCGTCCAGTCCGGAGCTGACGGCGGCGCCTCGTTGGTCGTCCATCCGGCGTGCGTAGACCCGGTCGAGGCGGGCGGCGGCGTCCAGTGCGTTGAAGCCGCTGGCTCGGCCGTGCATGGTCCGGCCGAGACTGGCCCAGGTGGTGACGTCACCGCTCCAGCGTTCGTGGGCGGCCTGTCGGCTCATACCGGCGGCCGCCGCCAGCTGCGCCCAGGTGGTGCCCTCTTCTCGTTCGGCGATGACGGCGCCGGCGACGAGATGGTCCAGTCGCGCACGCAGGCTGAGGGCGCGGCGCAGCCGGTCGCCGCGCGGCGCATCGGGGTCGATGGGCAGCAGGGCGAGAGCCAGCTCCGCGAGCTCGTTGGCTTCATGAGCGAACTGGACGCGGGCCTCGTCGCGCGGGGACAGTGCGCGCGGCGCTGCGGGCCTCTCGGTATCGTCAGTCATGCCGTCAAGCTAAACCTGACATGTGTCAGTCGTCAGGCCATACTTGACGGATTGGCGCGTAAGGCTTTGCTCAAGGTCTCGTTCTCGCCGGGTGTAGCACGCCTTGCATGCCTGTCAGGCTCGCCCTGGCGGATGGCGGCGGTTGCCTCCCTGGTTCAGCCCTTCCGGGTAGGTATCGGCGGCGACTTCGGTTTGACGGGCGACGGCGTGCCTGGCTGCGGGCCGACAGCGGTCGGTCAGGTGGTCATGGACGGTGGCCTCGGCTCCGCTGGGGTGGCTGTAGGCCTGGCGTTTCGCGCAGGCGTGAGGGAGAGGGGCCTTCCGGGGCCGGCCGACGGGTGGTCCTGGCCACGGTGGTCGACCGTGACCGGGCAGCCTGGGCCGAGGGTTGCGTGGTCTTCGGCTGCTGTTCCGTCAGGAGGTCGGCGGGCAGCCACGGCTGACCGGAGCGGATCTGCTCGTGGGCGGTCGCGTCCAGCTGGGCGCGTGCCATGTCCATGCCTGTGTGGGGCGCCGTGCGCAGGATGGCGGCTGCTGCTGCCTGCTCGGCCTCCATCACGTGCTCGTACGGCTCCACGAGCCGTCTCGCCTGGTGATCGGGCAGGGGGTAGAAGCGATGCACGGCCTTCGGGGACCGGTGATCCACATTGTCGGTGACCAGGGTCGATTCGATGCGCCGGACGGCGGTGGGCATGGCCGCGGCGAGCTGCCAGCCCGTAGCTGCCACCCGGTACACCGTCTCCGCCAGCCCTGCCGGCCCTCCAGCGTCGGCCAGGACCTCGCGGGCGTCCCGCTCGACCGGGCGGCCCGGTGTCTCCGGGGTCCAGGCCATGCCGTACAGCAGCTGCCCGATGCGTGTCGCGTGCGCGGTGAGGCAGGGCGGGGTGCGGAGGCGTCTTCGGCATCGGCGCGAACTGGCCGCTGCGCGCGAGGCCGTAGCTGGGCAGCGGCAGCTTCGGGTGGACGCGGGGGTCGGAGAGGTCGACGACCCGGTGCCATCGCGTCGCGGTCTGCTGCCAGGCCTGTGCCGCCGCCCGCAGCCGGCCCGCGGACTCCCGCAACGCCTCGGCGGTGGGCGGATCGGCGTGCGCGGCGGCGTGAAGCAGGAGACGACCGGACAGCAGGTCGTTCATCGCACGCCATCGGGCCAGTTGCTGCACGTCGGATCCGCTCAGGGCGGGTTCGCCACGGCCGTGCAGGGCCTCGAAGGCGACCCGGGACAGGCGCTCGCAGTCGTCGGCGAGATGGAGGGGGATGCTCCCGGTCGCGTCGGTGGCCCGGGCCGGGCGTGGATCGAGCGGCGGTACGAGAGGGAACGCCGCGATGGCCCGGTTCTTCTGTCCGTCGGCGGCGCGGCCGAAGGTTGGGGTCGGCGCCGTGTTCGAGGAGTGCGCGTACGGCCTCGGTGTGCCCCCAGCAGGCCGCGCCGCACAGGGGCGTGCCCTCCGAGCCGATCCCGCTCTCCGTGTCGGGCGAGGCGCCGGCCGCCAGCAGCACGCGGACGATGTCGGCGGCGCCGTTCACGGCGGCCAGGTACAGCGGCGTGGTGCCCGCGGTGTCGGTCGTCTCGGCCGGGGCCCCGGCCCGCAGCGCCGCCCTCACCCCCGCGAGGTCGCCGACCAGCGCGGCGTCGACGAGGCGCCGGGACAGCTTCTTGTGGCGCCGCCTGTTCACGGGGCCGCCACGACCGGCGGCTCACCGCGCGGCAGGGTCAGGGCGGCACGCAGCGCGGCGGCCTCCGCGACGCCGATGCGGTCGGACAGGACCTCCTCGACGACGGCGAGGGTCGCCTGGGCGCGTCGGTGGACGCGGGCACCCTCCGCGGTGATGCGGATCAGACGGTTGCGTGCGGAGGCCGGGTCGGGGACCTGTTCGAGCAGGCCCAGCGCGAGCAGACCGTGTACGGCCTGATGGGCGGTCTGGCGGGTGACGCCGAGGCGCCGGGCCAGTTCGGCGACCGTGGTGCCCTCGGCGTCCAGGAGGGCGAAGACCTGGCCCTGGGCGCTGCTCAGCGGCTGCTCGCCGGCCGCCCGCATGCTCGCCGTCAGGGCGTCGTCGAACCAGCGCTTGGCTCCGGCCAGGAGCAGGGGCAGGTTCTGCGCCGCTTCCTGGGCTTCGGTGACTTCGGCGACTTCCTCGGCTGGCGTCATGGCTCCTCGGGCTTCTCGGTCACGAGCATACGGCGCGGCGGCGTGGTGCCCTCGCCGTTCCGAGCGAAGGGCCCGGCGCCCGGCTGATCGTCAGGTAGCCTGACACTAGAGCGTCAGGTCACCTGACGCTCTCCGTCCCGTGCCGCGTCGAGCCGGAGGCTTCCATGACCATCGAATTCGCCAGGCGCTCCCACTCCCTCATCCCCGCCGAACCGGGCGAGCCGTACTTCATCGAGAAGGGCATGGGCGACCGCGCCCACCTCTTCGGCGACCTCGTCACCGTCTACGCGGGCGGCCCGCAGACCGAGAACACCTTCAACTTCTTCACCTGCGAGGGCCCCCGGGGCGACATCATCCCGGCCCACTCCCACCCCGACACCTACGAGGTCTTCTTCGTCACGCAGGGCGCCGTCCGCCTGTTCGTGGAGGACCTGCGGGGCGAGCAGGAGGAGAGACTGCTCACCGCCGGCGACTTCGGCTTCGTACCGAAGAACTGCCCGCACGCCTACCGCATCGAGCGCCACCACAGCCAGATCGTCGGTGTCGCGGCCGGTCCCGGCGGCACCTTCGAGCGGTTCTTCGAGACCCTCGGTACCGACACCGACGAACTCGGCCTGCCCCAGCGTCCGTTCGTGCCCGAACCGCACAAGTTCGGCACCGTGCCGCAGCAGTACGACGTGACCTTCCTGCCCGACCACCAGTGGCGCACCGGGAGCTGAGCCCACGACGGACCGCGACGGCGTACGGAGCGGCACACTCGGCGCGTCCCCGGCGCCACCGGCTCCTCGGCTTCGTACGGAACCGGACGGGGTGATAGAAGCGGGCATGACCAACTCGATCCACCTCGCGCCCCGCTCCCCGCACCCGGGCGGCCGCCGATGACCGCCGGGATCGACACCCCGGACCGCCGGGGCCGCACCGGACTCGACCGGGCGGGCCAGGACCTGACCGGCAACCCCCGGGTCCGGGTCCGGGACGTGCGCCTCCTCTCCAGCCACTGGTACGTCGAACGCACCACGACCTTCGACTTCCGGCGCGCCGACGGCACCTGGAGCACCCAGGAGCGCGAGACCCACGACCGCGGCAACGGCGCCACCGTGCTGCTCCACGACGTCGAGCGCGCGACCGTGCTGCTCACCCGTCAGTTCCGCCTCCCCGTCTACGTCAACGGCCACCCCGACGGCATGCTGATCGAGACGCCCGGCGGCCTGCTCGACGACGCTGACGAGCACCCGGAGACCGCGGTGCGGCGCGAGGTCGTCGAGGAGACCGGCCACACCGTCGGCGAGGTCCGGCACGTCTTCGACGTCTACATGAGCCCCGGTTCCGTCACCGAGCGCGTCAGCTTCTACGCCGCCGCCTACGGCCCCGCCACCCGGACCCACCGGGGCGGCGGTCTGGACGAGGAGGGCGAGGAGATCGAGACCCTCGAACTGCCCTTCCAGCGGGCCCTGGAGATGATCCGAACGGGGGAGATCGCCGACGCGAAGACCATCATGCTGCTCCAGTGGGCGGCCCTGGAGGGCCCGTTCGCCGGCTCCCGGCACGACGCGTGACCTCGGGAGGACCGGCCCGGCCGCGGCGCCCCGGCGGGCGGAGCCGCACGGGCACCGCTCGCCGGGACACGCCGCCTACCCCCTCACCAGCAGCTGGAAGTCGAACGAGTAGCGCGACGCACGGTAGAGGTGCGTCCCGTACTCGACCGGCCGCCCGGTGTCGTCGTACGTCGTACGCCGCATGGTCAGCAGCGCGGCGCCCTCCTCCTCGTCGAGACGCGCGGCCTCCTGCCCGGTGGCGGTGCGGGCACCGACGGTCTGGCGGGCGCTGTGCAGGGTGATGCCGCGGGCGCGCATCATCCGGTACAGGCCGGTCGACTCCAGCCGGGCGGTGTCGAGGTCCAGCAGCTCGGCCGGCAGGTGGTTGCACAGCAGGGCCACCGGCCGGCCGTGGGTGAGGCGCAGCCGCTCCAGAACGGTGACCTCGGCGCCCTCCGGAACCCCGAGGGCCGCCGCCACGTCGGGGCCGGCCGGGACGCCCTCGTTGCGCATCACCCGCGTGGTGGGGCCCTGGCCGGCCGCCACCAGGTCGTCGTAGAGACTGCTCAGTTCCAGTGGCCGCTTGACCTGGCTGTGCACCACCTGGGTGCCGACCCCGCGCCGCCGGACCAGGAGCCCCTTGTCGACCAGGGACTGGATGGCCTGGCGGACGGTCGGCCGCGACAGGCCGAGGCGGACGGACAGGTCGACCTCGTTGCCCAGGAGGTTCCCCGGGGCGAGGACACCGTGCTCTATCGCCGCCTCCAGCTGCTGGGCGAGCTGGTGGTAGAGCGGCACGGGACTGCCGCGGTCCAGGGTGAAGTCCAGGGCGCCGAGCGCGGAGGCGGTCACGGCTCGTGCGTGGTCGCCGGTTCTCGCCATGGACGTACCTCCCATGCCTAGGTGACGGTCGGTCAGAGGTGGTGGCGGCGGTCGGCGACGGCGCGCTCGTACTCCGCGCGGGCGCCGGTGGCGGGCTCGCGGGTGGACACCTCGGCCACCGGCACGTCCCACCAGGCCTCGGCCGGGGGAGCGGTCGGTGCCGGGTCGGTCTCGACGTAGACACAGGTCGGCCGGGTCGCCGCGCGGGCCGCGGTCAGCGCCTCGCGCAGCTCGCGGACCGTCTTGGCGCGCAGCACCTCCATGCCGAGGCTGGCCGCGTTGGCGGCGAGGTCGACGGGGAGCGGGGCGCCGGTGAAGGTGCCGTCGGCGGCGCGGTGGCGGTAGTCGGTGCCGAAGCGCTCGGCGCCCACCGACTCGGAGAGGCCGCCGATGGAGGCGTAGCCGTGGTTCTGGACCAGGACCAGCTTGACCGGCAGGTTCTCCTGGACGGCGGTGACGATCTCCGTCGGGTTCATCAGGTACGTGCCGTCGCCGACCAGGGCCCACACGCGGGTGCCGGGCGCGGCCTGCTGGACGCCCAGCGCGGCCGGGATCTCGTAGCCCATGCAGGAGTAGCCGTACTCCAGGTGGTACTGGCGCGGGGACCGGGCACGCCACAGCTTGTGCAGGTCGCCCGGGAGCGAACCGGCCGCGTTGATCACCACGTCCGTGTCGCCGACGACCGCGTCCAGCGCGCCCAGCACCTGTGTCTGGGTCGGTACGCCGCCCTCGTCCTCCGCGCGGAAGGACGCCTCGACCGCCTCGTCCCAGCGGTCCTTGCCCGCGCGGTACTCGGCCTCGAACGCCGCGTCCACTCGGTGCGCGGACAGTCCCTCCGCCAGCGCCGCGAGCCCCGCCCGGGCGTCGCAGACCAGGGTGCGGGCGGCGAGCTTGTGGGCGTCGAAGGCGGTGATGTTGAGGTTCAGGAAGCGGACGTCCGGTCGCTGGAAGAGGGTGCCGGAGGCCGTGGTGAAGTCGGAGTAGCGGGTGCCGACGCCGATCACGAGGTCGGCGGTGCGGGCGAGGTCGTCGCTGACGGCGGTGCCGGTGTGGCCGATGCCGCCCAGGTCGGCCGGGTGGTCGTGGCGCAGCGCGCCCTTGCCGGCCTGGGTGGAGGCGACCGGGATGCCCGTGGCGTCCACCAGTGCCCGCAGCGCCTCTTCGGCCTCGCTGTGGTGGACGCCGCCGCCCGCGACGATCAGCGGGCGCCCGGCGGCGCGGATCGCCTTCACCGCCCCGGCCAGTTCCACCGGGTCGGGCGCCGGGCGCCGCACCTGCCAGACCCGGTCCGCGAAGAACTCCTCCGGCCAGTCGTGCGCCTCGGCCTGCACGTCCTGGGGCAGCGCGAGGGTGACCGCGCCGGTCTCCGCCGGGTCGGCGAGCACCCGCATCGCCCGGAGCGCGGAGGAGATCAGGGCCTCGGGGCGGGTGATCCGGTCGAAGTACCGGGAGACGGGGCGCAGGGTGTCGTTGACCGACACGTCCGCCTCGCTCGGGTGCTCCAGCTGCTGGAGCAGGGGGTCGGCGGCGTGCGAGGCGAAGTAGTCGCCGGGGAGCAGGAGGACCGGCAGGCGGTTGATCGTGGCGAGTGCGGCGCCGGTGACGAGGTTGGTGGCCCCGGGGCCGATGGAGGTCGTCACGGCCTGCGCGGACAGGCGGTTGAGGTGCCGCGCGTGGCCGACGGCCGCGTGCACCATGGCCTGCTCGTTGCGCCCCTGGTGGTACGGCATCACGGCGGCGTACTCGACGAGGGCCTGGCCGAGGCCGGCCACGTTGCCGTGGCCGAAGATGCCCCAGGTGCCCGCGATGAGGCGGTGCCGTACGCCGTCGCGTTCGGTGTACTGGGCGGCCAGGAACCGCACCAGGGCCTGGGCGGTGGTCAGTCGGCGGGTGGCGGCGCTCATGCGGACCTCTCCGGTGCGGTGTAGAGGGGGAGCCGGGGGTCGACGGGGCGGTCCGGCCAGGTGTCGCGGATCCAGGCGTGGTCGGGGTGGTCGCAGATCAGCCAGGCGCGTTCGGCCTCCGGGCCCGCCATGACGTTGAGGTAGTACATGTCGTGGCCGGGGACGGCCATCGACGGCCCGTGCCATCCGTCGGGAATGAGCACCACGTCACCGTCGCGCACCTCGGCCAGCACGTCCGTGCCCCGCCCCTGGCCGGACGGGGAGACCCGCTGGTAGCCGAGGCCCGGGGTACCGTCGTGGTCGGCGAACTCGAAGTAGTAGATCTCCTCCAGCACCGACTCCTCGCCAGGGCGGTGCTCGTCGTGCTTGTGCGGCGGGAAGGAGGACCAGTTGCCGCCCGGCGTGATCACCTCGACCGCGATCAGCTTGTCGCACTCGAACACCCCCGCGGCACCGAAGTTGTTGACCTGCCGAGAGCAGGTGCCGGTGCCCCGCAGCTCGACCGGCACCGACGACGCCGGGCCGTACCGCGCGGGCAGACGGCGCGTGCAGCGGGCTCCGGTGAGCGCGAACCGCCCGCCGCCCGTGGAGGTCACGGTCGTACGGGCGTCGCGCGGCACGTACGCGAAGTCGCTCACGCCGGTGAACACACTCTCGCGGCCGTCGAGTTCGAAGGTCTCCTGGCCGAAGTCGTCGGCCGTGGCGACCGTGCAGCCGCCGCTCAGGGGGAGGACGATCCACTCGCTGTCGCCGCTGTCGAAGGTGTGGGAGGCGCCGGGCGGCAGGTGCAGCACGCGCAGCCCCGCGTGGCCCCAGCCGGCCTTCTCGGGCGTCAGGTCCACGGCACAGGCGCCGCTCGCCGCCTTGCCCGCCGGCAGGTGGTACGTCATCTCCGCGTCCTCTCCTCGGTCTTCTCGGGCTTCTCGGGCTTCCCTGACTCCTCGGCCGCCTCGGCCGCCGCGGCCCTCGACGTCTCCTCGTAGGTCACAGCAGTCCGACGGCCGTGTCCACCGCCTGTTCCACACTGCCCTCGGCCGGGTAGAGCAGCGAGCGGCCGACGACCATGCCCTGCACGGTGGGCAGCCTGAGCGCCTTGCGCCAGCGTTCGTAGGCGGCGGTCTGGTCCGCGGGCGAGCCTCCTATGTCGCCGCCGAGCAGGACGGCGGGCAGCGTGGAGGTCTCCAGGACCTCGCCCATGTCGTCGGGGTCGTGGGTGACGGGGAGCTTCAGCCAGGTGTAGGCGGAGGTCCCGCCCAGACCCGAGGCGATGGCGACGGACCGGGTGACGGCCTCGGCGGACAGGTCGTTGCGGACCCGGCCCTCGACGCGGCGGGAGATGAACGGCTCCACGAAGAGCGGCAGTTGGCGCTCGGCCATGGCGTCGACCGCGCGGGCACCGGCCTCCATGGTGTCCAGTGAGCCCGGGTCGTCGTAGTCGATGCGCAGCAGCAGCTTCCCCGCGTCGAAGCGCAGCCGGGCGAGGTCCTCGGCGCGGTGGCCGGTGAAGCGGTCGTCCATCTCGAAGGCGGCGCCCGCGAGGCCGCCTCGGTTCATCGAACCCATGACGACCTTGTTCTCCAGCACCCCGAGCAGCAGCAGGTCCTCCAGCACGTCGGCGGTGGCGAGCACCCCGTCGACGCCGGGCCGGGACAGCGCGGTGCACAGGCGTTCGAGCAGGTCGGCCCGGTTGGCCATGGCGAGCCTGCGGTCGCCGACGCCGAGCGCGCCGCGTGCCGGGTGGTCGGCGGCCACGATCATCAGGCGGCCGGAGTCACCGATCAGCGGACGGCGTGCCCGGCGGGCCGCGGCCTCCGCGATGGCCTGCGGATGCCGGGCTCTGACCGCGGTGAGGTCGGGAATGCTGAGGGACAAGACGTAGCTCCGTTCAGGGAGTGGCTCGCGCGAGGAGGTCGTCGACCTCCGCCTCGGTGGGCATCGCGGAGGAGCAGGCGAGACGGGAGGCGACCAGGGCGCCGGCCGCGTTGGCGTACCGCACGGTCCGTTCCAGCTCCCAGCCGGAGAGCAGGCCGTGGCAGAGCGAGCCGCCGAACGCGTCGCCGGCGCCCAGGCCGTTGACCACCTCGACCGGCACGGGCTCCACCTCGGCCCGGCGGCCGTCGCGGTGCACGGCGAGCACGCCCTTCGGGCCCTGCTTGACCACGGCCAGCTCCACGCCGGCCGCGAGCAGCGCCTCGGCGCAGGCCTGCGGCTCGCGCACGCCGGTGGCGACCTCGCACTCGTCGAGGTTGCCCACCGCGACGGTCGCGTGCCGCAGCGCCTCGGCGTAGTGCGGGCGGGCCTGGTCGGGGTCGGCCCAGAACATGGGGCGCCAGTCCAGGTCGAAGACCGTGGTGCCGGACTTGGCGCGGTGGGCGAGGGCGGTCAGGGTCGCGGTGCGGCTCGGTTCCTCGCTGAGCCCGGTGCCGGTGATCCAGAAGACGCGGGCGGCGCGGATCGCGTCGAGGTCCAGCTCCTCGGGGTGGATCTCGAGGTCGGGAGCCTTGGGCCGGCGGTAGAAGTACAGCGGGAAGTCGTCCGGCGGGAAGATCTCGCAGAAGGTGACGGGGGTCGGGTACGCGGCGACCGGGGTGACCCAGCGGTCGTCGACGCCGAACTCCCGCAGCGCCCGGTGCAGATAGCCGCCGAACGGGTCGTCGCCCGTGCGGGTGATGACGGCCGCGGCGCGGCCGAGACGGGCGGCGGCGACCGCCACGTTGCTGGCCGAACCGCCGAGGAATTTGCCGAAGCTCTCCACCTCCGCCAGGGGTACACCCGTCTGCAGGGGATAGAGATCGACCCCGATGCGGCCCATCGTGATCAGATCGAAACGTGGGACTGACTCGGCCATGTGCGACGCTCCTCGGGCTGGGCGGGGGGCCTGCCGCCTCCCAGGTGTATGACTCCGAGGCGACCGTGTCAATAGTTTGTACTTACATTCGGACCTGCTCGTGAAATGATGTCTTGACAAAGTATTGACAGCGGGCGTCTCAAGGACTTGTATCCGGTCCCAGCGCAACAGACGTCGTTCTCTGGTCTGGCACACGGCTTCCCCGTCGCACAGTCGCACAGTGAGGTGCAGGAAAGATGGACCGCTCTTCGCACGCCCGCCCCCGTGGATTCGCCCCGGCCGTGGCCCTCGCCGCCGCCGCGGCCCTGACCCTCGCCGGCTGCTCCAGCAGCTCGGGAGGGAAGAAGGCCGACGAGGAGGGCGGCTCGGGCGGCTCCGCCGGGAAGGCGAACACCCCGCGCATGACCGTCGCCCTGGTCACCCATCAGGCGCCGGGCGACACCTTCTGGGACATCGTCCGCAAGGGTGCGGAGGCCGCCGCCGCCAAGGACAACGTCAAGCTCGTCTACTCCGCCGACCCGAACGCGGGCAACCAGGCCAACCTGGTGCAGAACGCGATCGACCAGAAGGTCGACGGCATCGCCGTCACCCTCGCCAAGCCGGACGCCCTGCGCGGCGTCCTCGGCAAGGCCGAGAAGGCGGGGATACCCGTCGTGGGGCTCAACTCGGGCCTCGCGGACTGGAAGAAGCTCGGCCTGATGGAGTTCTTCGGCCAGGACGAGACCGTGGCCGGCGAGGCGCTCGGCAAGCGGCTGAACGAGGACGGCGCGAAGAAGGCCGTCTGCGTGATCCACGAGCAGGGCAACGTCGGCCTGACCCAGCGCTGCGACGGCGTGAAGAACACCTTCGAGGGCGCGATCGAGAACCTCTACGTCAACGGCACCGACATGCCCTCGGTGAAGTCGACGATCACCGCCAAGCTCAAGCAGGACGGCGACATCGACCACCTCGTCACCCTCGGCGCCCCCTTCGCCATGACCGCCGTGCAGTCGGTGGACGAGGGCGGCAGCGAGGCCAAGGTCGCCACCTTCGACCTCAACAAGGAACTGACCGGCGCCATCGAGAAGGGCGACATCGAGTTCGCCGTCGACCAGCAGCCCTACCTGCAGGGCTATCTGGCCGTCGACGGCCTGTGGCTCTACAAGAACAACGGCAACTACAGCGGCGGCGGCGAGCAGCCGGTGCTGACCGGCCCGGCCTTCGTCGACAAGTCCAACGTGAAGGCCGTCGCCGAGTTCGCCGCGAAGGGCACCCGGTGATGAGCACGGCCCAGCAGGCCGGGCCGGCGGTGGCCCCGCCGCCGGCCCCCGGCCCCAAGGAGGCCGACGGGCGGACCCGGCAGCGCTCCATGGCGCTGCGCCTGCTCGCCCGGCCCGAGGTCGGGGTCTTCCTCGGCGCCGTCGCCGTGTTCGTCTTCTTCCTGATCGCCGCCCCCTCGGTCCGCGAGGGCAGCTCCATGGCGACGGTCCTGTACCAGTCGTCCACCATCGGCATCATGGCACTGCCGGTCGCCCTGCTGATGATCGGCGGCGAGTTCGACCTGTCGGCCGGTGTCGCCGTGGTCGCCTCGGCGCTCACCGCCGGCATGCTCAGCTACCAGCTGACCATGAACGTGTGGATGGGTGTGATCGTCGCCCTCGTGGTCTCCCTCGCCGTCGGCGCGTTCAACGGCTGGGTGCTGATGAAGACGGGACTGCCGAGCTTCCTGGTGACGCTCGGCACCTTCCTGATCCTCCAGGGCGTCAACCTCGCGGTCACCAAGATGGTCACCGGGAACGTCGCCACCGACGACATCAGCGACATGGACGGCTTCGACCAGGCCGAGGCGGTCTTCGCCTCCTCCTTCGACGTCGGCGGCGTCCAGGTGAAGATCACCGTGGTGTGGTGGCTGGTCTTCGCGGCGCTGGCCACGTGGGTGCTGCTGCGCACCAAGTACGGCAACTGGATCTTCGCGGTGGGCGGCAACCAGGAGTCCGCCCGCGCGGTCGGCGTTCCCGTCAGGTTCACCAAGATCACTCTGTTCATGCTGGTCGGCTTCGGTGCCTGGTTCGTCGGCATGCACCAGCTGTTCTCCTTCAACACCGTGCAGTCCGGCGAGGGCGTCGGCCAGGAGCTGATCTACATCGCCGCGGCGGTGATCGGCGGCTGCCTGCTCACCGGCGGCTACGGCTCCGCCGTCGGCCCGGTCTTCGGCGCCTTCATGTTCGGCATGGTGAACCAGGGCATCGTCTACGCCGGCTGGAACCCCGACTGGTTCAAGGCCTTCCTCGGCGTGATGCTCATCGGCGCCGTCCTCATCAATCTGTGGGTCCGCCGCGCGGCGACCCGGAGGTGATCGGAAATGACCAGCAAGACCACCGGCACCCACGGAGCCGTCCTCGCGGACACCCCGCCCGAGCGGGACCGGCCGATCGTCGAACTGCGCGGCGCGGGCAAGGCCTACGGCAACATCCGCGCTCTGCACGGCGTGGACCTCGCCGTCCATCCCGGGCGGGTAACCTGCGTGCTCGGCGACAACGGGGCCGGCAAGTCCACCCTCATCAAGATCATTTCAGGGTTGCACCAGCACACCGAGGGCGAGGTCCTCGTCGACGGCGAACCGGTGCGCTTCGGCACGCCGCGCGACGCCCTCGCCCGGGGCATCGCCACCGTCTACCAGGACCTCGCGACCGTGCCCCTGATGCCGGTGTGGCGCAACTTCTTCCTCGGCTCCGAGATGACCAAGGGCCCCTGGCCCGTCCGCCGTCTCGACATCGCCCGGATGAAGCGGACCGCCGACGAGGAACTGCGCAACATGGGCATCGTCCTCGACGACCTGGAACAGCCCATCGGCACCCTCTCCGGCGGCCAGCGCCAGTGCGTCGCCATCGCCCGCGCCGTCTACTTCGGCGCCCGCGTCCTGATCCTCGACGAACCCACCGCCGCCCTCGGCGTCAAGCAGTCCGGCGTGGTCCTCAAGTACGTCGCCGCCGCCCGCGAGCGCGGCCTCGGCGTCATCTTCATCACCCACAACCCCCACCACGCCTACCTGGTCGGCGACCACTTCAGCGTGCTGCGCCTGGGCACCCTCGAACTCAGCGCCGCCCGCGCCGACATCACCCTCGAACAACTCACCAACCACATGGCGGGCGGCGCCGAACTCGCCGCCCTCAAGCACGAGCTGGCGCAGGTCGGCGGGGTCGACGTCGACGCGCTGCCGGCTACGGATCCGGAGATCCCCGCGCCCGGCGGCGCGGCGCACGATGCCACCGGTTCCGCGGCAGCTCCGGGTTCCGCGACGGCCGCCGGTTCCGCCGCGGCCGTCGACACCACCGGAGCCGCCGACTCCACCACATCCGCCGAAGGGAAGGCCTGACATGCCCGCTGCCCTGGACCGCATCCGCGTCGGCTCGGCCCCGGACTCCTGGGGCGTCTGGTTCCCGGACGACGACCAGCAGGTGCCCTGGGAGCGGTTCCTGGACGAGGTCGCCGAGGCCGGCTACGAGTGGATCGAGCTGGGCCCCTACGGCTACCTCCCCACCGACCCGGCCCGGCTCACCGACGAGGTGGCCCGGCGCGGCCTCAGGGTCTCCGCCGGCACCATCTTCTGCGGCCTGCACCGCGGCCCCTCCGCGTGGGACGCCACCTGGGAGCAGGTCGGCCGCGTCGCCGCCCTCACCCGGGCCATGGACGCGAAGCACCTCGTCGTCATCCCGTCCTTCTGGCGCGACGACAAGACCGCCGAGATCCTGGAGCCCCAGGAGCTGACCGGCGAGCAGTGGGCGCACCTCACCAAGGGCATGGAACGGCTCGGCCGCGAGGTGCGGGACACGTACGGCCTGGACATCGTCGTCCACCCGCACGCCGACACCCACATCGACACCGAGGAGCACGTCGAGCGCTTCCTCGACTCCACCGACTCCGGCCTGGTCAACCTCTGTCTCGACACCGGCCACTACTCCTACTGCGGCGGCGACAGCGTCAAGCTGATCGAGACCTACGGTGAGCGCATCGGATACCTGCACCTCAAGCAGGTCGACCCGGAGATCCTCGCCGAGGTGCGGGCGGGCGGGGTGCCGTTCGGGCCGGCCGTGCGGCGCGGGGTGATGTGCGAGCCGCCCAGCGGGGTGCCCGAGCTGGGCCCGGTGCTGACCGCCGCCCAGAAGCTGGGCGTGGACCTGTTCGCCATCGTGGAGCAGGACATGTACCCCTGCGAGCCGGACAAGCCGCTCCCCATCGCGGTGCGCACCCGCAGGTTCCTGCGCTCCTGCGGCGCCTGAGGCGACCGGGCCGGCGGGACGGGTCCCGCCGGCGCGCCGCTCGGCGGGCCGTTGTCAGTGGTGCGCGCTAGCGTGCAGAGAACTGGCATTTCGTCCCGTTCCGGGAGGCAGTCATGACCTCACGTCTCAATCCCTACCTCAGCTTCGACGGCGACGCCCGACAGGCGATGGAGTTCTACGAGCAGGTGTTCGGCGGCACACTGGCGCTGAACACGTTCGGCGCGTCCGGCATGGCCGACAGTCCGCAGGCCGACAACATCATGCACGGCATGCTCCAGACGCCGAGCGGCTTCACCCTGATGGGCGCCGACATGCCGCCGGGGGAGGAGTACCGCCCGGGCAACACCTTCGCCGTGAGCCTCAGCGGCGACGACGAGGCCGAGCTGCGCGGCTACTGGGAGAAGCTCTCCGCGGGCGGCTCCGTCACCGTGCCGCTGGAGAAGCAGATGTGGGGCGACGTCTTCGGCATGTGCACGGACCGGTTCGGCGTCCCGTGGATGGTGAACATCGGCGAGCCGACGAGCTGACCGCTCGGCCCGCGGGGCCACCCGCCCGCGCTCGCCCCGCCGCACCCGGCCCTCAGGCGTACCCGCCCCGCCGTGCCCCCCTCGACCTCTGCCCCGTCCGCCCCGCTCAGCCCCGTCGTACCTCCGCGATCGTCACCGGACGGTGCTCCCGCACCGACAGCGTGCACGCCTCCGCGATCCAGCCCGCCTCCAGCGCGTCCTCGATCGTGCAGGGGGAGGGCCGGGCCCCGGCGACCACCTGGGTGAACGCGGTCAGTTCGGCGCGGTAGGCGGCGGCGAAGCGGTCCATGAAGAAGTCGTGCGGAGGGCCGCCCGGGAAGCTCACGCCCGGCTCGACCGAGCGCAGCGGCAGTTTGTCCTCCAGACCGACCGCGATGGAGTCCGCGAAGCCGTGGAGTTCCATCCGGACGTCGTAACCGCGCGCGTTGTGGCGGCTGTTGGACACCACGCCGATCGTGCCGTCGTCGAGGGTGAGGACCGCGCCGGTGGTGTCGGCGTCGCCGGCGTCCTTGATGAAGTCGGCGCCGCGGTTGCCGCCGACGGCGTAGACCTCGGTCACCTCGCGGCCGGTCACCCAGCGGATGACGTCGAAGTCGTGCACCGCGCAGTCGCGGAAGATGCCCCCGGACGCGGCGATGTACCCGGCCGGCGGCGGCGCCGGGTCCAGCGTGGTCGACCGCACGGTGTGCAGCGCGCCCAGCTCACCCGACCGCACGGCCGCCCGCGCGGCCACGAACCCGGCGTCGAAGCGGCGGTTGTACCCGATCTGGACCGGCACGTCGCGGCCCGCGACCGCCTTGAGCACCTCGACGCCCTCCACCATGGTGCGGGCGACGGGCTTCTCGCAGAAGACGGGCAGGCCCGCCTCCACGGCGGCCAGGATCAGGCCCGGGTGGGCGTCGGTCGCCGCCGCGACCACCACTCCGTCGACCCCCGCGGCCAGCACCGCCTCGGGCGAGTCCGCCACGTCGGCCCCGAACCGCTCGGCGGCGGTCTTCGCGGCGTCCGCGAACGGGTCGGCGACGACGAGCGACTCGACGGCGGCGAGTCCGGCGAGGGTTTCGGCGTGGAAGGCGCCGATGCGGCCGAGGCCGAGGATTCCGATGCGCATACGGGTCTTGCTCCTTGATGAGTCGGGCCGCTCGACGAGCGCGCGGAACATGTCGCGCCGACCGGTGTGGGCCTACCGGCGGCACCTGGCCGGCTGTACCGGCCTCACCCCTGCGGTCGCACCTCGACCCAGGCGCCGCGCTCGGCCGACCGCGCCATCGCGTCCAGCACGGCCGCGCTGTGCACGGCGTCCACGAGGGTGGCGCCGTACGGGGTGCCCTCGGCGATCGAGCGCAGGAAGCGGTGGGCCTCGACCACCTTCAGGTCGTCGTAGCCCATGGCGTTCGCGGCCCCCGGCTGGAAGGCCGCGAAGTCGCCGTGCCCGGGGCCGACGTGGACGGTGCTGACCGGCTGGTCCTGGTACGCCGTGCCGCGGCTGACGCCCAGTTCGTTCATGCGGCGGAAGTCCCAGAAGACCGCGCCGGTGGTGCCGTGCACCTCGAAGCCGTAGTTGTTCTGCTCACCGACCGAGACCCGGCAGGCCTCCAGGACGCCGCGGGCGCCGGAGGCGAAGCGCAGCAGGCAGCTGACGTAGTCCTCGTTCTCGACCGGGCCCCGTTCGCCGCCCGCGGCGCGGGAGTGACCGGCCGTCGCGGCGGTCGGACGGGCCCGCTCGGGCAGGAAGATCGCCGTGTCGGCGGTCAGGGACGCGACGTCGCCGAGCAGGAACCGGGCCAGGTCGGCGCCGTGCGAGGCGAGGTCGCCGAGCACGCCGCTGCCGCCGCGCTCCCGCTCGTAGCGCCAGGTCAGCGCGGACTCCGGATGGGCCGCGTAGTCGCTGAAGAGCCGGATGCGGACATGCGTGACGGTGCCGATCCCGCCGGACGCGATCAGGTCGCGGGCGGCCTCCACGGCGGGCGCGTTGCGGTAGTTGAAGCCGACCGCTCCCTGGACGCCGGCCTTGGCGACCGCGTCCGCCACCGCCCGGGCGTCCTCGGCGGTCAGGCCGACCGGCTTCTCGATCCAGAGGTGTTTGCCGGCCTCGGCCATCGCGACGGCGATCTCGCGGTGCAGGAAGTTCGGGGCGGTGATGCTCACCGCCCCGATCCGCGGATCGGCGGCCACCTCGCGCCAGTCGCGGGTCGTCGAGGCGAACCCGAACTGCGCGGCGGCCTCCTCGGCCCGCCCCGGCACCTCCTCGGCGACCGTCACGAGCTCCGGGCGCACGGCCAACTGCGGGTAGTGGTGCCGGACCCGGGCGTACGCCTGGGTGTGCACCCGGCCCATCCAGCCGAAACCGACGACGGCGACACCGAGTGCGTCCACCATGAGAGCCCCTCTTCGGACCGGTCCCTGCTCTGTCCCGCCCACCCTGGGCGGAGCGTCGGCATCATGTCAACCTTTTGACAGGACAAAGTACGGCCCGACCGTGCGCGTTCACCCGAGGTTGATCGCGTACGCCTTCCGCAGCGTCTCGTGCACCGTCCACGTCGTCCGGTCGCCCTCCCGCAGGACGACCAGGTCGCCCGGCCCGACCGTCAGCGTCGGCCCGTCCGCGACCTCGATCGTGGCCGAGCCGCTGAGGACGACGAACATCTCGTCCGCCTCGGTGTCGGTGACGACTCCCGGAGTGATCTGCCAGATGCCGCGCACCTGGCGGCGGTCCGCGGACTCCCAGACGACCTTGCCGGTCACCTCCGGGGTGCCGGACACGATCTGGTCGGGGGAGAGGGGCTCGGGTTCGAGCTCGGAGCCGGGGACGTGGACGACGAAGCTGTGGGTCATGCCGCGACGCTAACCGGGGCGGACGGGCCCCCGGGGGCGACAGGGTGTGCCGTATCCGGCCGGGCGCGCCGACACATCGTCGCGCCCACCTCACCCGCACGCCCTCCCGTGGACCCACCTCCCCCCGCGGACCCGCACAACGCGGACAAAATCGTTGACACTCTTGGCTGGCTGGATTCACGTTCGACAGGCACTCACTCAGGGAGGGCAACCATGCCGAACCAAACCCGTCCGGGCACCGGGGAGCAGGCCAAACAGCTTGCACTCGGGCAGCTGCGGCAGGCGATCCTGCGCGGCGACATGGCACCGGCGCAGCGGCTGGTGGAGAACGAACTCGCCGAGCAGTTCGGTGTGACCCGGGCCAGTATCCGGGCCGCGCTGATCGACCTGGAGTCCCAGGGGCTCGTGGAGCGGATCCGCAACCGTGGCTCACGGGTACGGGTGGTCACCGTGGAGGAGGCGGTCGCGATCACCGAGTGCCGCCTGGTCCTCGAAGGGCTCTGCGCGGCCAAGGCGGCCTCGGCCGTCGACGACGGCCAACTCGGCGAACTGAAGGACCTGGGTACGGCGATGCGCAAGGCCGTGGCCGACGGCGAACCGCTGGTCTACTCGGACCTCAACCACGAACTGCACGCGAGGATCCGGGAGTTCTCCGGGCAGCGGACGGCCGTGGAGCTGCTGGAGCGGCTCAACGCGCAACTGGTGCGGCACCGCTTCCAGCTGGCGCTGCGCCCGGGGCGTCCGCAGCAGTCCCTGAACGAACACCTGGCCATGATCGAGGCGATCGAGGCCAGGGACCCACAGGCGGCCGAGGCGGCCGTCCGGGCCCACCTCACCAGTGTGATCGAGGCGCTGCGCGACTGACACACGCGTCGAGGCGAGCGTCACCTGTCCAGCAGGGCGATTTCACCCATGACGCACGGCGACGCGCCCGCCGCCACCCCACGGTCGACACGCGTCGTCACCGCGCACGCGGGGGACTTCGTGCGGCGGGCGGGCGGCGCCATCGCCCTGGCCGCCTCGCGCGGGCAGAAGGTCACCCTCGCGTGCCTGGCCTTCGGCGAGCGCGGCGAGTCCGCCAAGGCCTGGCGCGAGGGGAAGAAGCCGGAGGAGGGCGCTGCGCCCGGCCGCGGGCGCCCGGTGCGGTGCGGCCCGACGGCTGTACGAGCGGCACGGGTTCACCGTCGGGACCGGGACGCCCGGGGACGTGTCCATGGTGCGCGAGCCGGCCGTACCCGACCGGCGGCAGCGGGGCCCACCCGCCCGCGGTCACCGCCCGCGGCGCGAGAGCCACGCGGCGGTCACGGCGCCGGAGACGTTGTGCCAGACGGAGAAGACCGCGGCCGGCAGCGCCGCCAGGGGGCTGAAGTGGGCGGTGGCCAGGGAGGCCGCGAGGCCCGAGTTCTGCATGCCGACCTCGAAGGCCATGGCACGGCTCGCCGGTTCACCGAGCCGGGCGACCCGGCCGGCGCCGTAACCGAGCGCCAGCCCGAGGCCGTTGTGCAGCACCACGGCGACGAACACCAGCCCGGCCGCCGACTTGATGGCATCGGCGCTGCCCGCCACGACCACCGCCACGATCACCGAGATCGTCAGCGCCGACAGCCACGGCAGCGCCGGCAGTGCGCGCTCCACGTACCGCCCCGCCAGCAGCCGTACGGCCAGGCCCGCGAGGACCGGCAGGAGCACCGTCTTGAGGATGTCGGTGACCATGGACCCGGCGTCCACCGGGAGGTACTCACCGGCGAGCAGCAGCGTCAGCGGCGGGGTGACCAGCGGGGCGACGAGCGTCGACACGGTCGCGACGGACACCGACAGGGCGACGTCGCCCCGGGCCAGGTACGTCACCACGTTGGAGGCGGTGCCGCTGGGCGCGCAGCCGACGAGGATCACGCCGGCGGCCAGTTGCGGGGGGAGGTCGAGCAGGTGGGCGACGGCCCAGCCGAGCCCCGGCATGATGACGTAGTGCGCGACCAGCCCGAGGGCCACCGCCCAGGGGCGCCTGGCGACCCCGCGGAAGTCCTCCGGGGTCATGGTGATGCCCATGCAGAACATCACGACGCCCAGGAGGTACGGGACCGACTCGCTCCACCCGGTGAAACCTCCGGGGAGCAGCAGGCCCAGCGCACCGGCCGCGAGGACGAGGATCGGGAAGACGGTGACGGCGCGCCGCGCGGAGCGGTCACCGGTGGCGTCGTCGCCGGCGTTGCTGTCGTTGCTGAGGTGTTCGGGTCGTTCGGTTCGCACGGTGCGAGGTAACGCCTGGCGGGCGGCGTGGCGCAAAGCCGTCTCGCGATGTGATCATCGGGACGGTTCGCGGCAGCGACCGCCGGCGGCTCCAGGGCGACGCTGCCCTACGCGCGGATGAGGTAGGCTTGACCAGCGCGATCACACGGAAACCGGGCATCCGGGCGAGCAGAACCGTGCGGCGCGCACCGGGACGTGGCGCAGCTTGGTAGCGCACTTGACTGGGGGTCAAGGGGTCGCAGGTTCAAATCCTGTCGTCCCGACGGTGACGGAGGGCCCTCGCGGGCAGCGGTTCGCGAGGGCCCTCCGTCGTTGCGTGTCCGTCTCACGGCCCGGCCCGTCGAGCGGCCCGGCCGGACGATGTGACCGGGCCCGCCGCCTCCCCCGAAGCGGCGGGCCCGGTCGGCCGAGGGCGTCACCCCTGTTCAGTGTCCGAAGACACCGTCCCCCGAAGGTGACGTACCCCGGCCGTCCCCGGCGCCGGACTGTGGCCGCGGCGCCCGGGTGCTGCGGAGCCGCGCGGTCACCAGCACATGACCGCCGTCTCACCCGCACCCCACGAGGAGTACAGGCGCACCCGGACCACATAGCGGCGGCCCTTGACGAAACGGGCCCTGATCGTGGCGTTGCGGGGTGTTCCCCCGTCGTCCTGCCCCGCGAGGTAGCGGGGCTCCCCGTCCCGCATCTCGAAGATCACGACGACGGCGTCACTGTCACCGAAGGTGCCCACGGTGTACTCGCGGGTCTCCGGCGGGTCCACGCGGAAGTCGGCCTGCTCGCCCGGTCCGAGCCCCAGCGGCACCGAGCGGAACGGCACCAGTGGCCCCGGCCGGTTGATCGGCGGGTACCAGCGCAGCGCGAACTCCTTGTCGGCCGCCGAGAGGGTGCCGGGCGGGTGCAGACCGGACCGGTAGTGCTCGGGCTCCAGTATCAGTCCCGACGGGAAGGGGTACTCCATGATCGACTGCGGGTCCCAGACCGGGCCGTTGACCTCGTCCGTGTCGAGCTTGCGCAGGATGTTGTGGTACGTCAGATCCCGGCTCCAGTGGTTCGGCGGACCCGCCAACTCGGCGTACACGGCCTCGTCGTCCCAGAGGATGCCGGAGAACGGGCTCTGGTGCTCGTGCAGCATGCCGAGCGCGTGCCCGATCTGGTGCAGCACCGTCGCGCGCTCCCCGGGCGCGGTCAGGTCCCAGCCGAAGTTCATCGTCCGGTCGTTCAGGCCGACCCGGAGCGCGTCCTTGCCCACCGCCGACCAGGACCCGTCGCCGGGCCGGAAGCCGATGCGCAGCTCCGCCTCCGACCGGTCGCCGACCTCGGTGAGCACCAGCCCGAGGCCCAGGTCCCGCCACTCCCGGAAGCAGTCGCGCACCACGTCCCGCTGCTCCTCGGTGCCCACCCAGGACCCCCGCCGCGGCCGGCCGGTGCCCGGCATGGGAACGACGCTGGAGTCGGTGTCGCCACCAAGGAAGCAGTAGTGCAGAACCGTCCCGTTGACCCACATCCGCTGTCCGCCCACGAGCGCGGCGAGGCGCTCGGCGGCCAGCCCCGGCGCGAACGCGGGGTCCGGCTGCTGCGCGAGCGAGCAGTAACGTGCGGTCATGCCCCCCAGACTGCCGTCCGGGCCGCTCCCGGCGCCTGAGTCGGGGGCTACTCAAGTCACCCTGTATCAGGGATGAGTAAGCCGACTCATGTTGCCGTGACGATTTCACCGCGGGACGCGAAGACGCTGGAGACCGCCTGGCCGTTCACCGGGCGTGCGGACGAACTGGAACGGGTGCGCCGGTCCCTGACCGCCGGGCGCGGCGGCATCGTGGTCACGGGCCCGGCGGGCCGCGGCAAGTCCCGGCTCGTGACCGAGGCCCTCCGCGGCACGGACCGCGCCGTCGCGGCCGGGACGCCCGAGACCCGGGGCATTCCCTTCGCCGCCTTCGCCCACCTGCTGCCCGGCACCGTCACCCTGCACGACGCGGTGCGCGTCCTGTCCGGCGTGCGGCTCCTCCTGGTCGACGACGCGCACCTGCTCGACGACGCCTCCGCCGCCCTCGTGCACCAACTGGCCGTGCACGGCCGTACCCGGCTCCTGGTCGTCGCCGCGGAGGGGGTGCCCGTACCGGGGGCGGTGTCCCGGCTGTGGTCCGGTGAGCTGCTGCCGCGGCTCGCCCTGGAACCGCTGCCCCGCGAGGAGACCGCCGAACTCCTCACGGCCGGCGCGGGCGTCGCCCTGGATCCGCTCACCACCGACCGGCTGCACCGCCTGTGCCGGGGGGACCTGCGGCTGCTGCGCGAACTGCTGACCGCCGTGCGCGAGCGCGGCCTGCTCGAACCGGTCCCGGACACGGACCGGCGGGCATGGCGCGGGCCGGTGCCGGTCACGGCCACCGTCCGCGAGCGCACCGCCCACGTGCTCGACCGCGCTCTCCCCGGCGAACGGGAGACGCTCGAACGCCTCGCGTTCGCCGAGCCGCTGCCCCTCGGCCCCGACGACCTCGACGACCTCGACACGGGCATCCTGGAACACCTGGAGACCGAAGGCCTGGTCGCCGTCGACGACCACGGTGCCACCCGGCTCGCCCACCCCCTGCACGGCCCGGTCCTGCGCGCCGCCGCGGGCCGGCTGCGGGCCCGGCGCCTCTCCCGCACCCCGGACCGGTGCGGGCCCGCCCTCGCGGCGGAGGAGGCCCTGCTGGCCCAGCGCATCGAACGGGCGGACGTACGGGCGTCGCGGACACCCGTGGGGGAGTGGCTCGCGGCCGAGGGCGAACCCCTGCCGGCCCGGTACGCCGCGTTGCGCGCCCGCTTCGCGCGCCTGCGCGGACTGCTCGGCGAGGCCGCGGCCTGGGCCCGCGAGGGGCTGCGGACGAGTCCCGGCGACGCGTCCTGCCGGGACGAACTCGCCCTGGCGGCGGCCCAGTCGGGCGACATCCCGTCGGCACACGGAGGCGCGGCCGCCGCCTGGGCCGCCGCCGCGCGCGGGGATCTGGACGAAGCGGTCCGGCTGGCCGCCGCCGGCGATCCGTACGACGCCGTCCGGCTCGGTGCCCCGGAGCGGGCGGCCGGCCGGCTGACCGGCGTCTTCGCCGCCCACGCCGACGCGCTCGCGCGGGGCGACGGACCGGCGCTGGACGAGGTGGCCGCGCAACTGGAGCGGCGGGGCTTCCTGCTCTTCGCCGCCGAAGCACACGCCCAGGCGGTGGGCGCCCACCGCGACCCCGGCGCCGCCCGCACCGCCCGTACCCGTGCCGTCGCCCTCGCCCGGCGCTGCGAGGGCGCCCGCACCCCGGCCCTGTCCGGCCTGGCACTGGGCGAACTCACCGCCCGGCAGCGGCAGATCGTGACACTCGCCGCCGCCGGACTGAGCAACCGGCAGATCGCGGAGCGGCTGACCCTGTCCGTCCGCACCGTCGGCAACCACCTCTACGGCGCCTACACGCGCCTCGGCGCCGGTGACCGCGGCGCGCTGCCGTGGCTGATGGAGCTGCCCGAACCCCAGCCCGCGTGAGCCGCCGGGCGTCAGGCGGCCCCGAATGCGGAGAACGCCCACCCCGTCGCCTGGTGCACCGCGTCGCCCGGCAGCGCGGCCCGTGCGTCGCGCAGCGCCTCCGCAAGGGACAGCCCGGCGTCCAGGCCCTTGTGCAGCGCGAGCATCAGCGGCACCACCGCGGCGTCGTTGACCGGCGCGCTGCACGCCACCACCCCGGCGGTGCCCAGCGGCAGCAGCGCGGTGACCAGACCGAGCAGCTCGTCCGCGCCGACCGAGGCGAACCGCGCGGTGTCGCAGCAGGACAGGATGATCCGGTACGGGCTGCGGTCCAGCCGCTCGAAGTCGTGCACGATGAGCGGCCCGTCCGCCATCCGCAACGACGAGAACAAGGGGCTGTCCGCGCGGAAGGTGCCGTGCGCGGCGATGTGCGCCAACGCCGCCCCGTCCAACTCCCGCAACACCCGCGGCACCCGAGCGTCGTCCGCCTCCAGCAGGGTGGGCCGGGGCCCCGGTGCCGGGCCGTCCGACCGCCCGACCGCGGTGTCGCCCGGCCCGCCGGCCTGCGGTCCGCGCGTCCGGCCGCCGTCCGGCGCGGTCGTCCCGGGTCTCGCGCCGGTGCGCCGCGACCCTCGCGCCCGGCCCGCGTCCGCCTCTTCCGCCCCGCCCGGTGCGCCGTATCCGCCCGCCGCCGACGGCGGGTACGCCCTCCCGCCCTCCGGAGCCCCGTAGCGGCCGGCGAGCTCCGGTACCTCGGCTCCGCCGCTCGCCAGCCCCGGCCCGCGCACCAGCACCTGACGGCCGCCGGGCGGCGGCGCGGTCTCCTTCGCGCGCAGCCAGCTGCTCGCCGACGGGGAGACGCTCAGGACCCGTTCGCGCAGGGCGGGCAGCAGGGCCCACGGCACGCGGTGCAGCCGGCCCGGCGGCACCACGACGACCGGACCGGTGCCGAGATGCGCCGCGGCGGGACCGAGCAGGAGCTCCTGGAGGCGCGCGCCCGCCGCCTCCACCAGCGGCAGCCGGGCCTCCGCACCGGGGTGGGCGAGCCGCCGCAGACCGGCCTGCACGTGCTCGGCCTCCCTCTCCGCCTCGGCCAGCAGCCCGGCCTCGAACCGCCGCACCCGCCCCTGTCCGCACAGCAGCACGTGCACCCGCCCGTCGAGCACGGCCAGCTCCACCAGGCGTACGTCGTCGCCGAGCCGGTCCAGCAGCCGCGCGACGTCGAAACGGTCGCCGTCGCCCGGGGCCTCGCCCCGCATGTGCAGGGTGCGGGAGCGGATCTCCCGCTCCAGGCGCCGCTGTTCGCGCTCCAGCGCGGGGACGGGCCGGCCACCGCCCGTGCGGGCGTCGTCCGCACGGGCGGCCAGCTCCCGGAAGGCCGTCATCGCGCTCAGCAGCACCGGATCGGCCGGCGGCCGGGTGGGCGGCGCCGTCAGCACCGTCGCCCGCCAGCGTTCGCTCCACACCAGCAGCCGCCGTGGTCCGCCCGAGACCAGACTCGCCCGCTGCGCCAGCGCCGCCAGCTCCGCCCCCTGGGCGGTGGCCCGGGCCCGCAGCTCCGAGGCGCCCAGCGTCATCAGGTGATCGTCCAGGACGTCCAGCCCGCGCCGGCAGGCCTCGAGCACACCCCGCGCCGAACCCGCCGCGCGCGCCCGCAGCGCCTGTGCCGCCCAGCCCGTCATCCGCGCGAGCGGCGGCCCGCCGTGCCGGCTGCGCGCGGCGACCGCCAGATGCCGCTCCGCGTCCGCCGTCCAGCCCAGGCCCAGCGCGATCCGGCCCGCGAGCAGGGACGCCTCCGGAGCGGCCGGCGCACCGAAGGCGGCCAGCCGCTCCGCCACCGCCGCCGCGTCCGCGACCAGCCGGCCCGACCCGTGCCCCGTGGCGACCCGGGCCTCGATCAGCACCAGCCGGGCGTGCGTCTCGTACCAGGTGCGCCGCTGCCCGGCGAACAGCCGTACCGCGACGGCCGCGCGCGCGAGCGCGGTCTGCGCCTCACCCGCCAGCCGGGCCGCCCGGGCGGCGACCAGCAGCAGCTCCGCCTTGCGGGTGGACTGTCCGCCGATCCCGTCCAGCGCCGCGATCGCCCCGTCCGCCTCGGCCAGGGCCTCCGTGGCCAGCCCCGCCGCCATCAGCACCTCGCAGCGCCGGATGGTGAGCATGAACGTCGGCGTGCCCAGCTTGGCGTAGCGCTCCTCGGCCTCGTCGAGCAGCCGCAGCGCCGTCGGCACGTCACCCGAACGGAACGCCGCTAGCCCCCGGCTCTCCACCGCGTCGGCCTTGTCGTGCTCCTGGCCGGTGGTGTCCCACAGCGCCTCCGCCTCGGTGAAGTCGGCGTCCGCCCGCTCCACCGCGCCGAGCGCCAGATGCACCGTGGCCCGCAGGGTCAGGGCCCGCGCCGTCCAGATCACGTCGTCCGCCTGCCGCAGCACCGGAATCGCCCGCCGTACGTCCTCCAGCGCCTCCCGGTGCCGCCCCAGCACCCACCACACGTACGCCCGCCGGTACAGCACCCGGGCCCGGGTGTGCCCGCTGCCGCGTGCCACGCCCCGCTCGAAGGCCGCCAGCCCCTCACGGGTGCGGCCGGAGTGCACCAGCGCCACCCCGAGCGTCGCCAGTACGTCCGCCTCCCGCTCGGCCGAGTCCGCCCGGGCCGCCAGGTCGCGGGCGCGCCGCAGATGGGCCAGGGCCTGCCGGGTGTCCCCGAAGTCGCGCTGCCAGATGCCGATCACCTGATGGGCGATCGAGGCGTGCAGCGGTGCGGGATCGGCCCCGAGCAGCTCCTCCGCCCGCGCCAGCGCTTCGTTGGGGGCGGCGAACACCATCGGCAGCAGTTGGAGAACCGACTCGTTTCCCGCTGTCACTCCACGGATGGTAGTGCTCCGGAACCACGCCCCACAGGTACGTGTCTGTATCAATCAGCCACCCCGGGACTCTGATTGACGACCGCAGCCACGACCGCAGCCACGGCCGCGACCGTCACCGCCGCCGCCTCAGTGGAGGACATGCCATGGCACCACAGCGATTCCGCGAGCAGTTCGACCAGATCCAGCGCTCGATGCCGGACGTCCCGCTGGTGATGGGCCCGGACGACTCCGCCGAGTTCTTCTACGAGAAGGGCGTCGTCCTCGCCCGTGACGGCGAGGAGGCCCGCCTCGTCGAGGACACCGTGCGCGACCACTTCACCACCTTCGCCGGACTCACCCCGGACCAGGTACGCCGGGCGAGCCCCGAGACCAACCGCACCGGCATCACCCGCATCCGGGTCGGCGACCCGGGCGAGGGCGACCGGAGCGGCGACCTCGCCGTGGCGAACGCCCTGCGTTCCCTCAGGACCGTGGAGGGCAGGGCCGGCCGCCGGCTGATCAGCCGCAACCACGTCGTCTCCATCGCGGTCAACGCCTGCCCCGGTGACGAGCCCATCCCCGTCCCGATCAGCGAGCCGCCCAACCCGGCCGCCGCCGAGACCCCCTACGACGAGGGGACCGCCGTCGGCGTCCTCGTCATCGACACGGGCCTCATGGGCGACTACCGGTCCTACCCGCTGCTCGCCCACACCGACGGCGACGCCCAGATCAGGGAGTGCGACGACGACGGAGTCCTCCAGCAGTACGTCGGCCACGGCACCTTCATCGCCGGGCTCGTCGCGGCCGTCGCCCCCAACACCGACGTGACCGTCCGCAACACGCTCAACGACGCCGGCGCCATCCTGGAGTCCGAGCTGGGCGAGAAGCTCTTCGAGGCCGTCGACCGCGGCGGCTGGCCCGACGTCCTCAGCCTCTCCGCCGGCACGTCCAACGGCCGCACCGACGGGCTGCTCGGCGTGCACGCCTTCATGGAGGAACTGCGCGAGCAGCGCACCCTGCTGGTCGCCGCCGCCGGCAACAACGCCAGCGCCACCCCCTTCTGGCCCGCCGCCTACGCCGACCTGCCGGGCTGGGAGAAGTCCGTGCTGTCGGTCGGCGCGCTGCGCGCCGACGGCGAGTTCGGCGCCTGCTTCAGCAACCACGGCGGCTGGGTGAAGGTCTACGCTCCCGGCGAGCGCCTCACCAGTGCCCTCACCGGCTTCGCGACCCCCGTGCCGTACGTCTACCAGCACTCCACCTACGACGCCTGCCGGTACGGCTTCGCCTACGCCTGCACCTGCCAGTACCCCCGGCACAACGGGGTGCTGAGCGAGCCCGGCGAGGCCCCCGCCAAGCCGGACCAGGTGATGTTCGAGGGGCACGCCCAGTGGAGCGGCACCTCCTTCGCCACGCCCGTGGTCGCGGGCCTGGTCGCCTCCCACATGACGGAGCACAAGGAGCGGGACCCGCGAGCGGCCCGCAAGCAGCTGCTCAGGGCCAACTCCGAGTACGCGGAGGTGCGCGGGGCGCACGTGCCGGCGCTGCTGCCGCCGACCTGGCACCCGGTCACCGTCGAGGCGCCGGCCGGCGGGGCGTGAGCGGCCCTGTGCCGGGCGGAACCACCTGCTCCACGGCGTACGATGACGTGTCGTACACGAGGGGTGGGACCGTGGACCGTGCAGATGTCGGGGTGCTCGTCCAGTTGGCCGCCGACGGGGACGCGGCGGCCTGGAAGTCACTGGTGGACGGGCTGGGCCCGCTGGTGTGGTCCGTCGTGCGGGCGCACGGGCTGTCCGACGCCGACGCGCACGAGGTGTACCAGACCGCCTGGTTCCGGTTCGCCCAGCACCTGGGGCGGATCCGCGAACCGGAGAAGACGGGCTCCTGGCTGGCGAGCACGGCACGGCACGAGTGCCTGAAGCTGATCAGGGCGTCGAAGCGGTGGACGCCGACCGACGATCCGCAGCTTCTGGACCGCCCGAGCGAGGAACGTACGCCGGAGGAGTCGGTGCTCGACTCCGAGGAGGCCGCCGCGCAGACCGAGCGCGTGCGGCGACTGTGGCAGGAGTTCGAGGAACTGGGCGAGCGCTGCCGCCAGTTGCTCCGCGTGCTGATCTCCTCGCCACCACCCAGTTATCAGGAGGTGTCCGCCGCGCTGGGGATCGCGGTGGGCAGCATCGGGCCGATGCGCCAGCGCTGTCTGCGCAGGCTGCGGGCCCGACTCGAGGCACGGGGGACGTCATGAGCGACCTGCACGACGACGGATTCGACGAGGGGCCCCGCGAAGGGCCCGGCGACGGCGCCTTCACGGACGGCGAGTGGGACACCGGACTGCTGGAGGAGGAGCTGCGGCAGGCCGCCGCGATCCTCGACCCGGTCCCGACGGAGCTGCGGCGGATCGCCGTCGACGCCTTCGCACTGCACGACCTGGACGCCCGCGTCGCCGAGCTGACCTTCGACTCGCTGGTCGACGCCATCCCGGTCAGAGGAGCGAGCGACCCGCCCCGCATGCTGACCTTCAGCGCGGACGAGGTGACCGTCGACGTCGAGGTGACGGCGGACGGACTGATCGGACAGGTGCTGCCGCCGGGGCCGGCCCGGATCGAGGTGCTCAGCGGCCCCCGGCCCCACGCGCTGCTGACCGCGGACGACATGGGCCGTTTCACCGGCGAGTCCCCGCCCAGCGGCCCGTTCGCGCTGCGGCTGCGGACCGGCCGCGAGGTGGTCGTGACGGAGTGGCTGCGCGCCTGACCCACCGGCCGGCCGGCGCGGTGTCGCCCCCGCGGCCTGCGCTCGCTCGTCGGGCACGCGGGAGCGCCGGAGCCGGTGGCCCGGCCGGTGCTCGCTCCGCTGGTCAGGACGACGCGGCGTCGACGAGCGCCGCCAGCGAGGCGGCGAGGTGGGACAGTCCGGGCCCGGCCGGGCCGCCCGGTTCGGTCATGTAGGTGTCCCGGCGGATCTCCACCATCAGGGCCCCGACCTCGCGCCGCTTCCCGTAGAACTCCAGCGGCACGTACGTCCCGCCGAACGGGCTGTCCAGACCGGTCTCCCCGCACGGGGCGAACGCCTCCCGCGCCGCGGCGAGCAGCTCGGGCGACGTGTGGAAGGCGTCGGTGCCCAGGCAGACCGGTGGGCGCGGGCCCCGGCCGTGCAGCTCGTAGGGGAGGGGCGCGGTGGGGTAGGAGTGCACGTCGACGATCACGGCGCGGCCGGTGGCGGCGAGCCGTTCGGCGACCGCCTCGGTCATCGCCCGCGCGTAGGGCCGGAAGTACCGTTCGATCAGCGGCGCCGGGTCGGTGCCCTCGGCCCGCAGCACCTCGCGGTGCGTGGTCCGCGTGTACACGGCGCCCATCCCGACGGCCGTCATCTCCTCCCGCTCGTCCGGGAACCGTTCCGGATCGACGACCAGCCGCGACGTCCGGTTGACGAACCGCCAGGGCGTGACCCCGGCCAGCCCGGCCGCCGCCTCGGCGATCCGCGCGGTGTGCGCGTCGGTGAGGTGGTCCAGCTCCCGTTCCAGCGCCGGGTCGTCCAGGACGATGCCGGGGCGGACGTCGGCCGGAACGTGCCGCGAGGAGTGCGGCACATGGAGGATCACGGGGGACGCCGCGGCGCCGGGCAGCAGCTCGAAGGCGTGCGGGGCGTCGGTCATGGACGGCTCCGTGAGGTCAGGGGGTCGACACGGACGGGCACCCCGTCTCCGCCGAGCGGAAACGGGGTGCCTGTCGGGACGTGCGCGGGACCGCGAGGATCAGGCGAGGGACGCCAGCGCCTCGTTCCAGGTGGCCGACGGACGCATGATCTCGGCGGCCTTGGCCGGGTCGGGCTGGTAGTAGCCGCCGATCTCGGCCGGCTCGCCCTGGACGGCGTTCAGCTCCTCGACGATCTTCTGCTCGTTCGCGGACAGCGTCTCGGCGAGCGGGGCGAAGGCCTTGGCCAGGTCCGCGTCGTCGGTCTGCCTGGCCAGCTCCTGCGCCCAGTACAGGGACAGGAAGAAGTGGCTGCCGCGGTTGTCGATGCCGCCGACGCGCCGGGTCGGGGACTTGTCCTCGTTGAGGAAGGTCGCCGTGGCGCGGTCGAGGGCGTCGGCGAGGACCTTGGCCCGGGTGTTGCCGGTGACCTCGGCGTACTGCTCCAGGGACGGCACCAGGGCGAAGAACTCGCCGAGGGAGTCCCAGCGCAGGTAGTTCTCTTTCACGAGCTGCTGCACGTGCTTGGGCGCGGAGCCGCCGGCGCCGGTCTCGAAGAGGCCACCGCCCGCCATCAGCGGGACGACCGACAGCATCTTGGCGCTGGTGCCCAGCTCCAGGATGGGGAAGAGGTCGGTCAGGTAGTCGCGCAGCACGTTGCCGGTGACGGAGATGGTGTTCTCACCGCGGCGGATGCGCTCCACCGACAGCTTGGTCGCCTCCACGGGGGACAGGATCCTGATGTCCAGGCCCTCGGTGTCGTGCTCCGGCAGGTACGCCTTCACCTTGGCGATCAGGTTGGCGTCGTGGGCGCGGCCCTCGTCCAGCCAGAAGACCGCCGGGTCGCCGGTGGCGCGGGCGCGGGTGACGGCCAGCTTCACCCAGTCGCGGATCGGGGCGTCCTTGGTCTGGCAGGCGCGGAAGATGTCGCCGGCGGAGACCGCCTGCTCCAGGACGGCGTTGCCGTCGGCGTCGACCAGGCGGACCGTGCCGGTGGTCGGGATCTCGAAGGTCTTGTCGTGGCTGCCGTACTCCTCGGCCTTCTGCGCCATGAGGCCGACGTTCGGTACCGAGCCCATGGTGGAGGGGTCGTAGGCGCCGTTGGCGCGGCAGTCGTCGATGACGGCCTGGTACACGCCGGCGTAGGACGAGTCCGGGATGACGGCGAGCGCGTCGTGCTCCTGGCCGTCCGGGCCCCACATGTGGCCGGAGGTGCGGATCATGGCCGGCATGGAGGCGTCGATGATGACGTCGGAGGGCACGTGCAGGTTGCTGATGCCCTTGTCGGAGTCGACCATCGCCAGCTCCGGGCCCTCGGCGAGCTCGGCGTCGAAGGAGGCCTTGATCTCGGCGCCCTCGGGCAGGGACTCCAGGCCCTTGTAGATGCCGCCCAGACCGTCGTTCGGGGTGAGGCCGGCCTTGGCGAGCGTCTCACCGTACTGCGCGAAGGTCTTCGGGAAGAAGGCGCGGACCACGTGGCCGAAGATGATCGGGTCGGAGACCTTCATCATCGTGGCCTTCAGGTGCACCGAGTACAGGATGCCCTCGGCCTTGGCGCGGGCGACCTGCGCCGTGAGGAACTCGCGCAGCGCGGCAACGCGCAGCACCGAGGCGTCGACGACCTCGTCCTTCTTCACCGGCACCGACTCGCGCAGCACCGTGGTGGTGCCGTCGTCGCCGACCAGCTCGATCCGCAGCGCGCCGTCCTCGGCGATCACCACGGACTTCTCGGTGGAGCGGAAGTCGTTCTCGCCCATGGTCGCCACGTCGGTCTTGGACTCGGCGGTCCAGGCGCCCATGCGGTGCGGGTGGTTCTTGGCGTAGTTCTTCACCGAGGCCGGGGCACGGCGGTCGGAGTTGCCCTCGCGCAGGACCGGGTTGACCGCGGAGCCCTTGACCTTGTCGTAGCGGGCGCGGATGTCGCGCTCCTCGTCGGTCTTCGGGTCGTCCGGGTAGGCCGGCAGCGCGTAGCCCTGGCCCTGGAGCTCGGCGATCGCGGCCTTGAGCTGCGGGATGGACGCCGAGATGTTCGGCAGCTTGATGATGTTGGCCGCGGGCGTCTTGGCCAGCTCGCCGAGTTCCGCGAGGGCGTCCGGGATGCGCTGGTCCTCGGTCAGGTACTCCGGGAACAGGGCGATGATCCGGCCGGCCAGCGAGATGTCCCGGGTCTCGACGGGGACACCCGCCTGCGAGGCGTACGCCCGGATCACCGGCAGGAACGAATACGTCGCCAGGGCCGGGGCCTCGTCAGTGTGCGTATAGATGATGGTCGAGTCAGTCACCGGGTGCTCCGCTCCACGTCTGCAACATTGCTCGACATCAAGATATCTCGTGACCGTCCTCGGCTCGACAGGGGTCGCACGGTGATTCCGGACAACCGGCCGCACGACCCTGGCCGAACAGGTGAACGAAACGGTGCGAGGTCAGGCGAAAGGAACGGCGTCCTCGCCCGCCCGCTGCTGCGGGAAGACCACCGCGCCCTGCTGGAGCGCCACCGTCCGGGCGGGCGCCGGGATGCGGATGCCCTCCTCGCGGTAGCGCCGGTGCAGGCGCTTGATGAACTCGTGCTTGATCCGGTACTGGTCGCTGAACTCGCCGACGCCCAGGATCACCGTGAAGCCGATCCGCGAGTCGCCGAAGGTGTGGAACCGCACCGCCGGCTCGTGCTCCGGCACCGCGCCGGCGATCTCGGTCATCACCTCGGCGACCACCTCGGTCGTCACCCGCTCCACGTGCTCCAGGTCGCTGTCGTAGGAGACGCCGGCCTGGACCATGATGGTCAGCTGCTGCTCGGGACGCATGAAGTTGGTCATGTTCGACTGCGCGAGCTTGCCGTTCGGGATCACGACCAGGTTGTTGGACAGGTCACGGACGGTGGTCTGCCGCCAGTTGATGTCCTCGACGTAGCCGTCCTCCCCGCTGCTGAGCTGGATGTAGTCACCGGGCTGGACGGTCTTCGAGGCCAGGATGTGGATGCCGGCGAAGAGGTTGGCCAGCGTGTCCTGCAGGGCCAGCGCGACCGCCAGACCGCCCACGCCCAGGGCGGTGAGCAGCGGTGCTATGGAGATGCCCAGCGTCTGCAGCATCACCAGGAAGCCGATGGCGAGCACCAGGATGCGGGTGATGTTCACGAAGATCGTGGCCGACCCGGCGACCCCGGAACGGGACGTCGTCACCGTCCGCACCAGACCGGCGATCACCCGGGCGGCCGTCACCGTCGCCACGAAGATCAACAGGACCGTCAGCACCTGGTTGGTGCCGTGCTGCACCGCTCGCTTCAGCGGCAGCGCCGCCGCGGCACCCGCCACGCCGGCCGAGACCGCCGCCCACGGCACCACCGTGCGCAGCGCGGCCACGATGACATCGTCCCCGCCCCACCGGGTGCGATCGGCGTGACCGGCCAGCCAGCGCAGCGCCATGCGCAGCAGGAACGCCCCGGCCAGGCCCGCGGCCAGCGCGATGGCGGCGGGTACCAGGTGGTCCACGGTCAGGTCGTCCGTCACCGGTCGCCTCCAGGGGATACGGCTCGGGCGAAGGCCCTGGCCGACAGCCGGATGTGAAGTTGCGTCACGTCGTCACCTGCTCGATTCCGGGGTGTGCGATCACACCGGTCCGCAAGACAGTTCGACCGGCGCGAGCGTTCATCCTGCCGTATCCGGAGCGGTGGTTCGCACCGCTCCGGGGAGCGGGGGTCCGTTCCGTGGCCGACGGTCGCGCCTGTGCCTGCCCGCCGCGCGGCCGGGCGCGTCCGTCCTCGAGGCGGCCGAGGCGAGCCCGTGCCGCCCGCGGTGACCGTCACGGGGCCGGGGCCCGGAAGGGGCGGGCGGGGGCGAGGCACCGGCGTCCGTCGGTGGACGCCGGGTGCCGCCGGCGGCCCCTCCCCCTAGATCACCCGCATCCGCACCAGCGCGGCCAGCGTCAGGGCCCCCGGCAACAGCGGCAGCCAGACCGTGAGGAGCCGGAAGGCGAGCACCACCGCCGTGGCCACGGCCGCCGGGCCGCCCGCCGCGACCAGCGCCACCACCAGCGCCGCCTCGACGGAACCGATACCGCCCGGCGTGGGCACCAGCGCGACCGCGACCGTCGCCGCCAGATACGCGACCGCCATGTGCGCGGCCGGAACCGGCAGCGCCAGCGCCCGCCCCACCAGGACCAGTGCCGTCGCCTGGAGCGCCGGGAAGGCCAGCGCGCCGCCCCACAGGGCCAGGGCCCGCGCCGGGCGGGCGTGGACCGCGCGGGCCTCGCCCAACGCCGTACGCAGGAAGGACTCCACCGCTCCGCGCGCCCGGGGCACCAGCACGAGTACGCCCGCCGCGACGACCGGCACGGCGCCGACGGCGATCAGCAGCGGTCCCACGGCCCCCTGGGGCAGCAGCGTGCCCAGCCGCAGCGCGTCGGGGAACGCGATCAGCAAGGCGCCCAGCAGGGCCACCCGGCCGACGCTCTCCGCCAGCAGGTACAGGGCGAGGGCGGCCGAGGAACGGGCGAGCGAGAGCCCGCACACCGACATGAACCGCAGGTTGACCGCGCTCGCGCCCAGCCCCGTCGGCAGCAGGTGGTTCGCCGCGCCCGCGGCGAACTGCGTGGCGACCAGGCGCCGGCGGGGCAGCCGTTCCACCACGGCGCCCTGCCGCGTGCAGGCCGCGGCGACCCAGGTCAGACAGGTCGCGCAGGCCGCGGCCAGCAGCCAGGGCCACCGGGCGGTGGCGAGATGGCCGAAGCCCTCGGCGAGCACGGGCAGGTGCCGCACCGCGACCACGGCCACCAGCAGCAGGGGGAGCACGCAGAAGACCCGCCGGACCAGGCGGGCACGGCCGTTGCGGCGCACGGGGGCCCGGACGGGGACGAGGCCGGGGACGGGCTTCTCGGGGAGGTGTACCGCTGTCACACCACAAGAGATTCCCCCAGCCGAGCCAACTACGGATGGCCGACGCGCGGACGAAGGCTTACGGAGCGCGGGCGACGGGTTCGCCCCCGCCATACGGAGCCTCGGCGACGGGTTCGCCCCCGCGCCCTTGACCTCAAGGAAGATCGAGGTTCTACGGTCACTCGCATGAGCATGGAGACCACAGCCTGGACCCAGCTGCACAGCGTCATGAACGCCGAGCAGGAGCGCCGACCCCTCGCCCGCGCGACGCTGCGCCGCATCGGCGCGTTCGCCCGCCCGCACCGCCGCCGCATCGCCCGATTCGTCCTGCTGGGGGTGGCCACCGCGCTGCTCGCCGTCGCCACCCCCGTCCTGGCCGGCCGCGTCGTCAACGCGATCGTGTCGGGCGACGACGAGGGCACGGTCGTACGCCTCGCCCTGCTGATCGCGCTCATCGCGGTCGCGGAGGCGGGCCTCGGCATCCTCTCCCGCAGGCTCTCGGCGGTGCTCGGGGAGGGGCTCATCCTCGATCTGCGCACGGCTGTGTTCGATCATGTGCAGCGCATGCCCGTGGCGTTCTTCACACGTACTCGTACGGGAGCGCTGGTCTCCCGTCTCAACAACGACGTCATCGGCGCCCAGCGGGCCTTCAGCAACACGCTCTCCGGCGTGGTCAGCAACCTGGTCACCCTGCTGCTCACCCTCGCCGTCATGCTCACCCTGTCCTGGCAGATCACCCTGCTCGCGCTGGTGCTGCTCCCGGTGTTCGTGCTCCCGGCCCGGCACATGGGCCGCCGCATGGCCCGCATGCAACGCGAGGCCGCCACCCTGAACGCCGCCATGGGCACCCGTATGACCGAGCGCTTCTCCGCCCCCGGCGCCACACTGATCAAGCTCTTCGGCCGCCCGGAGGACGAGTCGGCCGAGTTCGCCGACCGCGCCCGCCGCGTCGCGGACATCGGTGTGCGCACCGCCACCGCCCAGGCGGCGTTCATCACCGCGCTCACCCTGGTCTCCGCACTCGCCCTGGCCCTCGTCTACGGCCTCGGCGGATTCCTCGCCCTGCGCGGCACCCTGGACGCCGGCGCCGTCGTGGCACTCGCGCTGCTCCTGACCCGCCTGTACGCGCCGCTCACCGCGCTCGCCGGGGCCCGCGTGGAGGTGATGAGCGCCCTCGTCAGCTTCGAGCGCGTCTTCGAGGTGCTGGACCTGACCCCGCTCATCGACGAGAAGCCCGACGCCCGCCCGGTCCCCGAGGGCCCGGTCGCCGTGGAGTTCGACGAGGTCCGCTTCGGCTACCCGTCCGCCGACAAGGTCTCCCTGGCCTCCCTCGAAGAGGTCGCCTCGCTGGACACCCGGGGCGGCGCCGAGGTCCTGCACGGCCTCTCCTTCCGCGCCGAACCCGGCCAGACCATCGCGCTCGTCGGCTCCTCCGGCGCGGGCAAGTCGACCATCGCCCAGCTGCTGCCGCGGCTGTACGACACCGACGGCGGCACCGTGCGCGTCGGCGGCGTCGACGTCCGCGACCTGAGCGCGCGGTCACTGCGCGACACCGTGGGCATGGTCACCCAGGACGGTCACCTCTTCCACGACACGGTCCGCGCCAACCTGCTGCTGGCCCGGCCCGGGGCCACCGACACCGAGCTGTGGGACGCGCTGGGCCGCGCCCGCCTGGTCGATCTCGTACGGTCCCTGCCCGACGGCCTCGACACCGTGGTCGGCGAACGCGGCTACCGCCTCTCCGGCGGTGAGCGCCAGCGCATGACCATCGCCCGGCTGCTGCTGGCCCGCCAGCGCGTCGTCATCCTCGACGAGGCCACCGCCCACCTCGACAACACCTCCGAGGCGGCCGTCCAGGAGGCCCTCACCGAAGCCCTGGCGGGCCGGACCGCCGTGGTCATCGCGCACCGGCTGTCCACGATCCGGGCGGCCGACCAGATCCTGGTGGTGGAGGCCGGCCGCATCGTGGAACGCGGCACCCACGACGAACTCGTGACCGCCGGCGGCCGCTACGCCCAGCTGCACCGGACCCAGTTCGGACGGCGGACGCCGGACAAGGCGGAGCAGGCGGCGTGAGGGCGTAGCGGACGGACGGGCCGGGCACGGGAGGGTGCGGGCCGGGGCGGGCGCTGTCACGGGCCGGCCGTCCCGGCCCGCACCGGCAGGTCCTGCTCGGCCCAGACGACCTTCCCCTCGGGCGTACGGCAGGAGCCCCAGCGCCTGCACAGCATGTTGATCAGCTGGAGACCGCGCCCGCTCTCGTCGCTCACGTCCGCGTGCTGGATCTGCGGCAGATCCGGCCCGGAGTCGGAGACCTCCACCGAGAGGCGCTCGTCGCGCAGCAGCCGCAGCTCACCGGGCGCGTTCCCGTACCGCAGGGCGTTGCCGACCAGCTCGCTGACCACCAGCTCCGTCGTGTCGACCAGGTCGTGCAGGCCCCACTTCACCAACTGCTCGCGCACCGCGGTCCGGGCCTGCCCGGCGGCCTTGCCGTCCGGCGGCAGCGTCCGGACGTACACATCGCCCTCGGGACCGAGCGGCCGGGCGCCGGCGACCAGGACGATCGTGTCGTCGGAGCGGTCGCCGCCGACCCGCTCGACGATCGACCGGCCCGCCGTGCCGTCCCCGGGCACACCACCGCCGACCGCCTCGCGCAGCCGGTCCAGCAGCGTGTCGAGCCCGGCGGTCCGCGACCTGAGCAGGCCGTCCGTGTACAGCGTCAGCCGGCCCCGCTCGGGGACGGGGCAGTCGACCGGGTCGTACGGGATCACCCCCGCACCCAGCGGCGCCCCGGCGGGTACGTCCAGGAACGAGGCGGTGCCGTCGGGACCGGTCAGCAGCGGCGGCGGGTGGCCGGCGCTGGCGATGCGGAACGTGCCGCCGTGCGGGTCGTAGACCGCGCACAGGCAGGTGGCGACCTGGTCCTCCTCCAGGTCGCGGGCGGCCAGGTCCAGCCGGGCCAGCAGCCGTTCGGGCGCGATGTCGAGCGCCATCAGCGTCCGGGCCACCGTGCGCAGCCTGCCCATCGTCGCGGCGGCGGCCAGGCCGCGGCCCATCACGTCGCCCACCATCAGCGCGGTACGGCCGCTGGGCAGGGCCACGACGTCGAACCAGTCGCCGCCCACCGCGGCCGGATCATCGGCCGGGTCGTAGAACGAGGACACGTCGAGACCGGGCGTGCTCGGGCTGGACCGGGGCAGCAGGGCGCGCTGCAGCGTCACCACGTGCTCGTGCTCGCGCCCGTAGAGCCGGGCGTTGTCGATGTACAGGGCGGCTCGCGACGCCAGCTCCATGACCAGCGCCACGTCGGCCTGGGTGAACGGTGACCGGCTGCCGGCCCGGACGAAATCGGCCAGACCCAGCAGCACTCCCCGGGCGATCAGCGGCACCGCCAGGTACGAGTGCACACCGGCGCGACGCATCACCTCGGCCGCCTTCCGGCTGGGGGCCACGGCGTCGAAGTCGGACGGCCGCATGCGCGCGACCAGGACGGGTTTGCGCGTGGTCAGGCACGTACGCACCAGCCGGTCGGCGGTGTACACGGACAACTCGCCGACCAGGTCCGGCGCGAGATTCAGCCCCGGGATCTCGGAGACCGCCATGGCCCGCAGCTCGGGCGTGCCGGTCGCCCCGTCGAAGCGGTCGACCTCCTGGAACCGGAGCACGGACTCCAGCAGGTCCACCGCGCAGCCGTCGGCCAGTTCCGGCACGGTGAAACCGGCCAGTTCCTCGGCCGTCCGGCGCAGGTCGAGGGTGGTCCCGATCCGCATGCCGGCCTCGTTCAGCCAGGCCAGCCGGCGCCGGGCGCGCACCGCCTCGGTCACCGGGTGCAGCGCGGCCTTCAACGCGCGGCGGCGGCCGTAGAGGGGCTCGGGATGCCGACGGGCCCCGCGCAGCCTGGGTCGTTCCCGCACGCGTCGCCTCCTCCCAGGGCCTCCTCCCCCCGATTCTGCCTTGCCTCGGGGCGACCGGCTACGGCGGCGACCGGCTCGGCGGGCCCGCAGTCCGGGCGGGCCCACCGGCATCACCTCAGTCGCGCAGCCACACCGCGGTGTCCCGCGGCAGCCGACCGTCCGCGTCGAGGGGCCCGCTGCCCAGCAGGAGCACGCCGTGTGCGGGCAGCCCCACCGGCTCGGCGGACAGGTTGACGACGCAGGTCAGGCCCGCCGCCCGCCGGAACGCGAGGACGCCGTCCGGCGCCGGCAGCCAGTGCAGCGGGCCGTCCCCGAAACCGTCGGTGGAGCGCCGTAGGAGCAGTGCCCGGCGGTAGAGCGAGAGCATCGACTCCGGATCGGCCTCCTGGCGGTCGGCCGCGTACGCCGGCCAGCCCTCCGGCTGCGGCAGCCACGGCTCCGTCTCCGAGCCGAAGCCGCAGTACGGTGCGTCGGCCGACCACGGCAGCGGCACCCGGCAGCCGTCCCGGCCCGGATCGACGCCGCCGGAGCGGAAGTGCATGGGGTCCTGGATGCGGTCCAGCGGGACGTCGGCCTCGGGCAGTCCGAGTTCCTCCCCCTGGTACACGTAGACGGACCCGGGCAGGGCCAGCGTCAGCAGCGCGGCGGCCCTGGCCCGCCGGGTGCCCACGGACAGGTCGGTGGGGGTGTCGAAGGCCTTCTTCGCGAAGTCGAAGGCGGTGTCCTCGCGGCCGTACCGGGTCACGGTGCGGGTCACGTCGTGGTTGCAGAGTACCCAGGTGGCGGGGGCGCCGACCGGAGCGTGCTCGGCCAGGGTGTCATCGATGGTGCGGCGCAGCCGGTCCGCCTCCCACGGGCAGGTGAGGAAGTTGAAGTTGAAGGCCGTGTGCAGTTCGTCGGGCCGCAGATAGCGGGCGAAGCGTTCGGCGTCGGGCAGCCACACCTCACCCACGAAGACGGCCCCGTACTCGTCGGCGACGGTCCGCCAGGAGCGGTAGATGTCGTGCAGCTCGTCCTGGTCGATGTACGGATGCGGGTCGACGCCCTCCTCGAAGTCCGCGAGCGCGGGGTCCTTCGCCAGCAGTGCGGCGGAGTCGATGCGTACTCCCGCGACACCGCGTTCGAACCAGAAGCGCAGCACGTCCTCGTGCTCCCGGCGCACCTCCGGATGGGCCCAGTTGAGGTCCGGCTGCTCCGGGGTGAACAGGTGCAGGTACCACTCGCCGTCCGGGACCCTGGTCCAGGTGCGGCCGGAGAACTGGGAGGGCCAGTCGTTGGGCGGGAGTTCGCCGCCGGTGCCGCGGCCGGGACGGAAGTGGAACCGCTCCCGCGCCGCGCTGCCCGGCCCGGCGGCCAGCGCCTCCCGGAACCAGACGTGCTGGTCCGAGACGTGGTTGGGGACGATGTCGACGATGGTGCGGATGCCCAGCTCCCGGGCCTCGGCGATCAGCTTCTCGGCCTCGCCGAGGGTGCCGAAGGCCGGGTCGACGGTGCGGTAGTCGGCGACGTCGTAGCCGCCGTCCACGAGCGGTGAGACGTACCAGGGGGTGAACCAGACGGCGTCGACGCCGAGTCCGGCCAGGTACGGCAGTCTCGCCCGGACGCCCGCGAGGTCACCGGTGCCGTCGCCGTCGCCGTCGGCGAAACTGCGGGGGTACACCTGGTAGATGACGGCGTCGCGCCACCAGTCGTCGGGGCGGTGCGAGTCAGGGGCTGCCACGTGACGGTCCTTTCGGGCAGGTCGGATCTTCGCCGCCGGCCCGGACAGGGCGGGGCGTCGGACGGGCCGGCGGCGAAGGCTGACGGGACGGGCCGGGGCTCAGCCCTTGAGCCCGCCGGCGGTGAGTCCGCTCATGATGTTGCGCTGGAAGATCAGGAAGATGATCAGGGTCGGCAGCGAGGCCATGGTCAGCGCGGCGATCAGCACGTTGACGGGCACACCGTTGGACAGGGAGTAGATGCCGACGTTCAGCGTCTGCTTGGCGGGATCGGGCAGCGTCAGCATGGGCCAGAGGAAGTCCTTCCAGACGCCCACGATCGCGAAGATGGACACCACGCCGAGGATCGGCCGCGAGATGGGCAGGACGATCGACCGGAGCGTGCGCATCGGCGAGGCGCCGTCCATGGACGCGGCGTCCAGCAGCTCCTTCGGGATCGAGTCGAAGAACCGCTTCAGCAGGAAGATGTTGAAGGCGTTGGTCACCGAAGGCAGCCAGATCGCCCAGGGCGTGTTGAGCAGGTTGCGTTCGAAGACCGGCACGTCGAGCACCGTCAGGTACTGCGGCACGACCAGCACGGTGGCCGGGATCATCAGCGTCGCCAGCATCATGCCGAGGATGGCCTTGCCGAAGACCGGCCGCAGCTTGGAGAGCGAGTACGCCGCCGCCACGTCCAGGACGAGCTGGAAGGCCAGCGCGCCGAACGCGTAGTACAGCGTGTTGCCGAGCAGGCCGGCCAGGTCCATGACGTTCCACGCCTGCGCGTAGTTGTCGGGCTCGAACGACTCGGGCACCAGGGTGGGCGGTGTCCGGACCACCTCCTGGGTGTCCTTGAAGCCGCTGGAGACCATCCAGTACATCGGGCCGAGGAAGACCACGGTGAAGAGGGTGACGACGCCGCCGAACGTCACCCAGTAGAGGATCTTGCCGCGCGGCCTGGCGAGTTGGGCCGGTGAGATGAGCGTGCGTGTGGACATCTGTGGTTTCCCCCGGCCTACTCGTCCTCGGCGCGGCTGAGCTTCACGTACGCCGCCGAGAATCCGGCGAGGAGTACGAGGAGCAGCAGGCCGAGGGCCGCCGCGGCACCGTAGTTGTTGAAGTTGAAGGCGTACTGGTAGATGAGGTAGACGACCGTGGTGGTCGAGCCCTCGGGACCGGCGCCGCCGGTGAGCAGGAAGGGCTCCACGAAGACCTGCATGGTGGCGATGACCTGCATGAGCAGCATCAGCGAGAGGATGAGCCGCGTCTGCGGGATCGTCACGTGCCACACCTTGCGCAGCAGTCCGGCACCGTCGAGCTCGGCCGCCTCGTACAGCTCCCCGGGTATCCCCTGGAGCGCGGCGAGGTAGATGAGTGCCGCGCCGCCCATGTTCATCCAGGTCGACGCGATGACCACGGAGAGCATGGAGAGGTCGGGGTCCTGCAGCCACTGCTGCTCGGGCAGTCCGACGGCCCCGAACACCTCGTTGAGCAGGCCGTAACCGGGGTCGTACAGGTACTTGAAGAGGAGGACGGCGGCGACCGGGGGCAGCATGACCGGCAGGTAGACCAGCAGGCGCAGGTACCCCTTGCCGTGTCTGAGTTCGTTGATGACGAGCGCGACGACGAACGGCACGGCGAAGCCGAACACCAGGGCCAGCACGGTGAACAGCAGCGTGTTGCGCCAGGCCTGCCAGAAGGCCGGGTCGTTGAAGACCGTTTCCAGGTTGTCCAGGCCGACCCAGGAGACCTCGCCCTGGTCCGTCTTCTGGAAGGCGAGGAAGAACTCCCGGACCATCGGGTACCAGGAGAAGATCGCGAAGCAGAGGACCGCTCCGATCAGGAAGCCGTGTGCGGTGAGATTGCGTTTGAGGCTCCTGGTGAACGACCCGCCGGGCGGAGGCGGGCCGTCCACCGGCGGCCGGTCGTGGCGGGATCTCGCCGCCTTGCTCGGGGTCAGGCTGGGGGCCGACATCGACGCTCCTCGGTACTGATCTCATGGGCCCCGGGGGGCGATGCGGCCCGCCCCCCGAGGGAGCCGGTCACTGCGTGGCCAGAACCTGGTCGACCTGCTGCTCGGCGGTGGACAGCAGCTTGTCGATGTCGGCGTCCTCGTTGGTGAGGATGCCGGACATCACGTTGTCCAGGACTTTGTAGACCTCCTGCGCCTTCGGCGGTTCGGCCATGCCCGGGACCGGGTTGTCCATGAAGGTCTTGAAGTTCTCGACCGGCATGGTGGCGTGCTCGATGCGGGCGGCGTCGTCCTTCTTCTTCGACTCGTTCAGCCAGAAGTTGGGCTGCGGGAGGCCGACGGGCAGCTTGTCGGTCTTCTTGCGGGCCCAGTCGAACTGGCCCTTGCCGACGGTGAGGTTCTGGAAGTTGAGCCACGCGATGCCGGCCTTGATCTTGTCGGCGGAGATCCCCTTCTTGATCACGTAGTTGTTGCCGCCGGCCAGGGTGTTCTTCTCGCCCGGGATCGGGCCCATGCCGAAGTTCTCGTAGTCCGCGCCGAGTTGCTGGACCATGTACGTGATGTCGTCGGGAGCGGCGAGGAACATGCCGAGCTTGTCGGTGGCGATCTGCTTCTGCAGGTCACCCCACTTGAGCAGCTGGGTCTTGCCCATGCTCTGGTCCTCCCAGCGCATGGCGTGGAGGTTCTCGGCGACCTGCTTGCCCAGCTCGTCGTTGAACGCCGCCTTCTTGCCGCTCGCGTCCACGACCTGACCGCCGAGGCTGTACATCTGGGCGGTGAAGTGCCAGCCGCCGGTGTTGCCGGCGCTGTACTCGCCGAAGCCGGCGATGCCGTCGCCCAGGCCGGCGATCTTCTTGGCGGCGGTGCGGACCTCCTCCCAGGTACGCGGCGGGGCGTCCGGGTCGAGCCCGGCCTCCTCGAAGAGCTTGCGGTTGATCAGCAGGCCCATCGTGTAGTTGCTCGTGGGCAGGCCGTAGAGCCTGTTCTCGTGCTTGAGCGAGCCGAGGACGTTCGGGTCGATGTCCTTGAGCGCGGGGACCGTCCGGTCGTTCACGTACGCGGTGATGTCCTCGGCGCCGTCGTTGTCCAGCACCTGGGGGAGGTCGGTGAAGTACGTGTAGAAGACGTCGGGCTGGGACTTCGCCTTCAGCATCGCCGTGAAGCGCGGCGGCTCCAGGCACTGGCCCGGGGTGGAGCGGCCCTCGATGGTGACGTTGGGGTACGTCTTGTTGAACTCCTTGACGTCCTCCTTCCACTCCTTGAGCTCGGCCGCCTTCGCCGCCGGGGGCATGCAGTCGATGGTGATCGTCACCTTGGTCTTCGGGTCCAGCGGAGCGGCCGGGTCGGAGGAGCCGCTGCCGCCTTCGGAACCGCCGCCGTCATCACTGCTGCTCGTGCCGCAGGCGGCCAGAGCGGTCAGGGTGAGGGCGGAGACGAGCGTGATGGCGCCGGCACGGCGAGTACGGCGGAACCGAGCACTTCTCATGGGTGGTCCCCTTCGGGCATGAACGTGGAAGGCGCCCCACCGCCGATGCGTTGTGGGGCGCCGCTCACTCAACCACCGCGAACATGTGGGCGCAATATCTCGCGCTGATTTCGTAATTGCTCGACAGCCTGCCGAAGATGTTGAGGTGCGGTTACTTGGCGGATGCCTGGGCGGTGGAGCCGCGGACGACGAGTTCGGGTTCGAAGAGCAGCTCGCCGTGGGGGACTTCGGTGCCCTGGATCTGTGCGCAGAGGAGGTCGACGGCGGCGCGTCCCATGGCTTCGATGGGTTGGCGGACGGTGGTGAGGGGTGGTTCGGTGCAGGTCATGAAGGCGGAGTCGTCG
Organism: Streptomyces ambofaciens ATCC 23877; assembly: GCF_001267885.1. Lineage (NCBI taxonomy): Bacteria > Bacillati > Actinomycetota > Actinomycetes > Kitasatosporales > Streptomycetaceae > Streptomyces > Streptomyces ambofaciens. The sequence continues at coordinate 7,062,434 of NZ_CP012382.1, forward strand.
TAGCCGACGACGGAGACGTCGCGGGGTACGTGGAGTCCGCGCCTGCGGGCGGCGCGGACGGCGCCGAGGGCGAGGGGGTCGCTGGCGCAGATGATGCCGGTGACGCCGCGTTCCAGCAGGCGGGAGGCGGCCGCTTGCCCGCCCTCCAGGGAGAACATCGAGCGTTCCACGAGGTCGTCCCCGAGTGAGCCTCCCGCGGCCCGCACGGCGGCCAGCTTCCGGCGGGAGGGGAGGTGGTCGCCGGGGCCGAGGACCAGGCCGATGCGCTCGTGGCCCAGGGAGGTGAGGTGGCGCCAGGACTGCTCGACGGCGACGGCGTCGTCGCAGGCGATGCAGGGGAAGTCGAGGTCCGCGATGGCGGCGTTGATCAGGACCACGGGGATGTTGCGTTCGGCGAGCAGCCGGTAGTGGTCGTGGGGGGCGTCCGCCTGGGCGAACAGTCCGCCGGCGAAGACGACGCCCGACACCTGCTGCTGGAGCAGCAGCTCGACGTAGTCGGCCTCGGACACGCCGCCCTTGGTCTGGGTGCACAGCACCGGCGTCAGGCCCTGCTGGGCCAGCGCACCCCCGATGACCTCGGCGAACGCGGGGAAGATCGGGTTCTGCAACTCGGGCAGCACCAGCCCCACCAGCCGCGCCCGCTCACCGCGCAACTGCGTCGGCCGCTCGTACCCGAGGACGTCCAACGCGCTCAGCACGGACTGCCGGGTCGCCTCCGAGACTCCGGGTTTGTCGTTGAGCACCCGGCTGACCGTGGCCTCGCTGACCCCAACCTTTTTCGCTACCTGAGCAAGTCGTCGCGTCACAGACGAAAGACTAGCGCAAGCCTCTGCAAGAGACTTGCGCCAGTCATCGAACCGTCCGACAGTGGCCGAGCTCGGGTCAGGGGTTGCGGATGATCTTGAAGGTGGACGTCGTGTTGCGGACGTCCACGGCGTTGCCGTCGAGCCTCAGCCCGTTGAACGTGACCTCACCGACCGCCGGCCCCTGTCCCTGCTCGGGCATCTCGTTGGCCCAGAGGCCGAAGCCGGACTTGGCGTCGAAGGCGTCACCGCTCCTGCGCGCGCCCGAGACGGAGACGTCGGTGAAGACCGTGTCCTTGATCGGGAACTGCGGCTGCCCTCCCACGTAGTTCGTCTGGAACATGATCCCGCTGTAGGTCGGGTCGACGATGTCGACGTTGTCGACCCGGATGCCCTGGAACACCTTGGACGCCGAGAACACCCAGATGCCGGGGAAGGTCTGGTTCCCCCAGAAGTGCCCGCCGGCCCGGACGATCGAGATGTTCTCGAAGCTCGTCGGATCGGTGCCGAAGCCGTTCATCGGGTAGCCGAAGTCCAGCGAGCTGATGGTGATGCCGGAGTAGACCAGGGTGTCCGCGATATGGATGTTGCGGAAGGTGTTGTGGTAGCCGCCGTAGACGGCCAGACCCGCGGCGCGCCAGGTCAGCGTCGACGACAGGTTCTCGTAGAGGTTGTTCTTCATGTCCGCGCCGCCCGCGTCGATCGCCGAGAACAGCGCGAAGCTGTCGTCCCCGGTCGCCCGGGCGTCGTTGTTGGACACCAGGTTGTCGGTGGAGCCGTTGGTCATGTTGACGCCGTCGGCGAACATGTTGCGGATCCGGGAGTTCTTGATCGTGACCCGGTCGGTGTTGGCGCCCCAGTACAGGCACACCATGTGCTCGTTCCAGATGTTGTCGATCACGATGTCCGACACGTTGGAGAAGTCGAACACCTTGCCCGGCCCGTCGATGCGGCTGGTGTAGTTGCCGAAGTAGGCGAAGTTCGCGAACGAGGAGCCCTTCGCCGTCGAGTCGGCCCGGAAGCCGACGTCGGTGTTGTCCTGCTCCGCGGGCGCGTGGAACCTGGTGAACCAGGGGCCGGCGCCCACCACCTTCACCGCCTTGCCGTACACCTGGAACTTGCTCGACGTCCGGTAGTCACCGGGCGGCAGGTACACGCCGACCAGCTTGCCGGCGGTGTCCATGCGGACCCGGTCGAGCGCGTTCTGCACGTCCTGGTGCGTGAAGCCCGCGGGCACCGCGTACGCCGCCGGGTCGGGGTTGGGCACCGCCGCGACCTGCTCCAGGTCCACGAAGTCGATCGCGTAGTCGGTGGTGTTCGCGGCGTCCTTCTGCAGCCGGATCCTGCTGCCCGCCGGGACGGTCTCGCCGAGCACGAGGTGCGCCTCGTCGTAGATGTGGCGCGGCGCGCCGGCGCCGGGGGAGTTGCCGGGCCCGGCCTCGTTGCCGTATAGCCAGGCGTACTTCGAGGTGAGCGGCAGCGCCTTCTTCATGGCGCCGTCGACGTACACGTTGAGCGTGGAGTCGATGCCCCCGCCGCCCGGCGCGTCCGGGATCGAGAAGCGGGTCACCAGGGTGTTGGTGTCGGCCTTCGTGGTGAACTCGACGTACTCGCCGGCCGCGTCGAGGTGGACCGCCTTGCGGCCGGACGCCTCGCCCGCGATGTCGCCGATGGTGCGGTTGGGGCCCACCACCTTCGCGCCGCCGCCGACCGTGCCGTCCTCCGCCTCGTACGTGTCGTACGGCATGTCGGCGCCGCGCCCGACGAACAGCGGCCGCGTGGAGGTGTTGTTCTCCCGCTTGACCGGCAGCTCGTTCGCGTCATCGGCGACCGTGACCTTCAGGGTGTAGGAGCCGTTGGCCGCCTTCCAGGTGCCGAGGCTCACGGCCGGGGCCGTCGTGCCGGCGGCGATGACACCGGAGTGCGTGCCGGTCAGGGTCCTGACCGTGGTGCCCGCGGCGTCGACCAGGGCCAGCGTCACCGCGTGGGCGCCGCCGGCCGAGTCCTGCGTGCCCTGGTTCTTCAGCGCGACCTTGAAGCTCACGTCGTCCCCGGCGGCCGGGCCGGAGGGTGCGGTGGTGACCGCCGCGGCGACCAGGTCGGAGCTCTGGACCGGCCTGACCACCAGCGGTTCGGGCCGCGTGTGGGTGTTGTCGGTCTCGTTCTGCTCGGTGATGCGGTTCGCCTCGTCGACGACCGCGCTCAGTTCGTAGGAGCCCGCCGCGCGTGCCCCGACGGACGCGCTCACCGTGCTCTCGGCACCCGCCCGCAGGGCGCCGACCTCGGCGGTGGCGACCTTCGTGCCACCCAGCCGCAGGGTCACGTCGCCGGCCGGTGCGTCGGCCGAGCCGCTGTTGCGGACGGTGGCGGACACGGTGATCTGGTCCGACTCGACGGGCGACGCCGGTGACGAGGTCAGCTTCGTCACCTCCAGGTCGGGATTGGGCGCGGGCGTGCCGATGACCTGGAACTCGGCGACCTGCCCGGCCGTCGCCCCGGTGTTGGAGCGGAACCTGAGCTGGACGTCGGCGGCCCGGCCGCCGACGGGTATGGACACGCTGTTGCCGCCGCTCGCCGGATCGAAGACGTAGTCCTTGGCGGCCACCAGGCCGGTGAAGCCGGACGCGTCCCGCTCCCGGCCGAGCACCTGGATGTTCTGGGTGCGCCTGGACCAGGCGGCGTCCGGGTTGAGCCTGAGCACCACGCGGCTGACGTCCGCGTCGGTCCCCAGCTTCACGGTGAGCGTGTTGGGGTAGCTGCCCGCCGCTCCCTCCCAGTAGGTCGACGTGTTGTTGTCGTTGGCGTTCTCGGCGACGTACGTGTGGATCACGGACGAGGCGCTGATCGGCTTGCCGACCGCCAGGTCGGACCCGCTCCCGCTGCCGGGACGGGTCACGGAGTTGCTGTCGCCCGACCGGTTGCCGGCCGCGTCCTCGGCCCGCACGAAGTAGGTCACGTCGGCCGACGCCGGCTGGGTGTCGGTGTAGGTGGTGACGTCCCCCGCGACGCTGCCGCGGAGCCGGTTGTCGGCGTAGACGTCGTACCCGGTGACGCCCTTGTCGTCGGTGGAGGCGCTCCAGGTCAGTCTGATCCGGCCGGTGTCGGGCTCGGTGAGGGCCAGGTTCGCGGGCGCGGTGGGTGCCTGGGTGTCTCCGGTGTCGGCGTGCCGGGTGACCGGGTTGCTGTTCGCCGACCGGTTGCCGGCCGCGTCCTTGGCCCGTACGTGGTAGGTGACCGTCGTACCGGTCGGCCGCGTGTCGGTGTACGTGGTGACGTCGCCGGCGACCGAGGTGAGCAGATCGCCGTTGGCGTAGACGTCGTACCCGGTGACGGCGGTGTCGTCGGTCGCCTCCTTCCAGGTCAGTCTGATCCGGCCGGTGTCGGGCTCGGTGAGGGCCAGGTTCGCCGGCGCCGTCGGCGCCCGGGTGTCACCGGTCGCCGGCCCGTACACCTCCACCTCGGAGAACTGCGCCGCCGCGTGTCCCGTGTTCGCGGTGACCAGGACGCGCAGGTACCGGGTGGTCGTCGCGTCGAAGGTGAGGGTGGCGGACTGGCCGTTCGCCGCGCCGAAGGCGTGGGTCCCGGCCGCGGTCAGGTCCGTGAACGCGGAACCGTTCTCACTTGCCTGGAGTTTCAGGGTCTGGCTGCGCGCGGGCCAGCCGTCCGGCAGCCGCAGCACGACGCGGTCGACGCGGCGGGAGGAACCGAGGTCGGCCTGGAGCCACTGCGGCAGCGCGTTGCCGGCACTCTCCCAGTAGGTCGCCCTGTTCCCGTCGTTGCCGTTGCCGGGGGTGTACCGACCGGTGGAACTGCTCGCCGTCAGAGTGCGCCCGGCGGCGAGGTTCGCGGACGACTCGCCGGCCGCGTGGACCTCCAGCTCGGAGAGCTGAGCCGCCTGCCACCCGGTGTTCGCGGTGATGTCGATCCGCACGTAGCGCGTCCGGGTGGCGGGGAAGCTCACGGTGACCGTGTTGGCCGACCCCGGACTGAAGGTGTACGCGGCCGAACTCTTCAGAGTGCTGAAGCCGGTGCCGTCCGCGCTGCCCTGGACGGAGAGCGTCTGGTCGCGGCTCTCCCAGCCGGCGGGCAGCCTCAGGACGACCTCGTCGATGCGCTCGGTGGTACCGAGGTCGGTCTGGACCCACTGGGGCAGACTGCCGCCGCCGCTCTGCCAGTACGTGCCCTGGTCGCCGTCGGTGACGTGGGCGGCGCCGTACTCGGCGTGCGAGCTGCTCGCCGCCGCGGGGTCCCCCACGGCGATGTTGGGACCACCTGCCGCCGAGGCGGACAGCAGCGGTCCTCCCAGCGCCAGGAGACTGGTCGCGACCACGGTGCACAGGGCACGTGATCTCCAGTTCCGGTTTCTCATCTGTTCTGTCCCCGATCTCCGCCTCGCGCCGCAGGGCCACGAGGCACGGCTCAGTCGGATGCGCTCATCAGGTGGACACTCAATGTTCTCCGGCATTTACGTGAAAGCGCTCAGAGAGTTGCAGAGAACTGTTCAGTCGTCCACAGGGAACACAGGAGCAAGTCAGCACCGATTGAGGCGCGACGGTCCTCGTGAGGGCATGCGGGGTGAGAGGCGGTGCCCTGGAGCAGGGGTTTTCGTCGGCCGAGTCGGACGGCCGCAAGTCACTGCCAATTCCCGCAAGAAAATTGCGGTACGGAGGGCGCCGGGGGCGGGAGTCCCGCTACTTGGCGGATGCCTGGGCGGTGGAGCCGCGGACGACGAGTTCGGGTTCGAAGAGCAGCTCGCCGTGGGGGACCTCGGTGCCCTGGATCTGGGCGCAGAGGAGGTCGACGGCGGCGCGTCCCATGGCTTCGATGGGTTGGCGGACGGTGGTGAGGGGTGGTTCGGTGCAGGTCATGAAGGCGGAGTCGTCGTAGCCGACGACGGAGACGTCGCGGGGTACGTGGAGTCCGCGCCTGCGGGCGGCGCGGACGGCGCCGAGGGCGAGGGGGTCGCTGGCGCAGATGATGCCGGTGACGCCGCGTTCCAGCAGGCGGGAGGCGGCCGCTTGCCCGCCCTCCAGGGAGAACATCGTGCGCTCGACGAACTCCGCGGGCAGCGCGGCGCCCATGGCCTGCGCCGTCTCCTGGGCGGCGGCCAGCTTCCGGCGGGAGGGAATGTGGTCGCCGGGGCCGAGGACCAGGCCGATGCGCTCGTGGCCCAGGGAGGTGAGGTGGCGCCAGGACTGCTCGACGGCGACGGCGTCGTCGCAGGCGATGCAGGGGAAGTCGAGGTCCGCGATGGCGGCGTTGATCAGGACCACGGGGATGTTGCGTTCGGCGAGCAGCCGGTAGTGGTCGTGGGGGGCGTCCGCCTGGGCGAACAGTCCGCCGGCGAAGACGACGCCCGACACCTGCTGCTGGAGCAGCAGCTCGACGTAGTCGGCCTCGGACACGCCGCCCTTGGTCTGGGTGCACAGCACCGGCGTCAGGCCCTGCTGGGCCAGCGCACCCCCGATGACCTCGGCGAACGCGGGGAAGATCGGGTTCTGCAACTCGGGCAGCACCAGCCCCACCAGCCGCGCCCGCTCACCGCGCAACTGCGTCGGCCGCTCGTACCCGAGGACGTCCAACGCGCTCAGCACGGACTGCCGGGTCGCCTCGGACACGCCGGGCTTGCCATTGAGTACCCGGCTGACCGTGGCCTCGCTGACCCCAACCTTCTTCGCCACCTGAGCAAGTCGTCGCGTCACAGACGAAAGGCTAACGCAAGCTCCGCAAGCGGCTTGCTCGCCCGCCGGGTCGAGGTCGTCACGCCCGGTAGTGACGCGTATGCCGCTCTGGTGCCCTGTGGGTCGACGGGTTCAGTGGAGCCTGACGCGGGCGACCACCGGAAGGTGATCGCTGCCGGTGGCGGGCAGCGTCCGGACGTGGCCGACGGTCGCCGAACGGGCCATGACCTGATCGATCCGGGCCAGCGGGAAGACGGCCGGGAAACTGAGGGCGACACCCCGCTCGGCCACGTCCAGTCGTGAGGTCAGCGGCTTCAGCGCGCGGTCGTCCACCGTGCCGTTGAGATCGCCCAGCAGGACCACCCTGCTCAGCCTCTCGGCCGCGACGGCGTCGCCCAGCAGACCGGCGCTCTCGTCGCGCCGGGACGCGGCGAGGCCACCGGCCCCGACGCGGACGGAGGGCAGATGCGCGACGTACACGGCGACCTCGGCACGCGGCGTGCGGACCACCGTGCGCAGCCCGCGGTTCCACTCCCGCGTGATGCCACGCGGCCTGATGTCGAGGGGCCGGACATCGGCGAGCGGATGCTTCGACCACAGGCCCACCGTGCCCCGCACCGCCCGGTACGGGTACTCCGCGGCGAGGGTCTCGGTGTAGACGCCGAGGGCGGGGGAGACCAGCTCCTGGAGGGCGATGAGGTCGGGCCCGGCCCCGGCCAGGGCGCGGGCCGTGCCCGAGGGGTCGGAGTTCTCGTCGCTGACGTTGTGCTGCACCACGACCAGGTCGGCGGCGTCCGGCTCCGGCGCGGGCAGGAGCAGGGGGCCGAAGAGGTGGGTCCAGGCCGCCGCGGGGAGCAGCACGGCGACCAGTGCGAGAGCGGAACGGCGCAGCAGCGCGACGAGGAGCAGTACCACGCCCGCCAGGCCGAGCCACGGCAGGAACGACTCCAGCAGGCTGCCCAGTCCCAGCACCGCGTTGGGAACCGCCCCGTGGAACAGCAGCAGGGCCGCGGTCACCACCGCCCCTGCGGCGGGTACGCGCCCCCGCGTCCAGACCGTTCCGCCCCTCGCCCGCGTCCACCGCACCGTCGATTCCCGTCCGCTCGTCCTTGATCCTCAGGACGCGTCATCCGGGGGATCGGGTTGCGGACGGCGGCCGGCGGCCGACGGTCGGCGGTCAGGTGGTCAGCGGTTCAGGTGGCCGGCCGGTCGGACCCTCGGGACGTCGGGGAGGCGGTCGGGCCGGGCGCGGAGGCGGTCACGGCGTTGGGGGAGGCGCTGGTGAGGTGGTCGGTGTCCTCGGCGGACTTGGCGAGCAGGGCCATCATGGCGGCCTCCGCGCGAGCGGGGTCCCGGTCCCGGACGGCGTCGAGCACCGCGCGGTGACTGGGCACGGGGTCGTCGGCGTCGCCGTGCGCGTGGACCAGCCGGTCGCGTTCTTTGAGGCCGGGCTCCAGGAGCAGGTCCATCCTGCCGAGCAGCTCGTTGCCGGTGGCGGCGAGCAGCGCCCGGTGGAAGGCCGCGTCCGCCTCGGTGACCGCGACGGAGTCCGACCGGGCCCGCCCCATCGCGTCGAGGGCGGTTCGCAGGGCGGTCAGGTCGGCGTCGGTCCTGTGCAGGGCGGCACGACGCGCCGCGGCGGGCTCGACGACGGACCGTACGTCGGCGAGGTCGCGCAGCAGCTGGGCGCCGTCCCCGGTCTCCATCCGCCAGCGGATCACGTCGGCGTCCAGGAGGTTCCAGTGGGCCCGCTCCCTGACATAGGTACCGCGCTTCTGCCGCGCGTCCGTCAGTCCCTTGCCGGCGAGGACCTTCAGCGCCTCCCGCATGACGGTCAGGCTCACGTCCAGCTCCGCCCCGAGGGCGCCGATGTCCAGGATCTCGCCCTCGGCGAAGGTGCCCCCCACGATGCGCGCGCCCAACCGGTGCACGACCTGCCCGTGCACGCCTCGGCCGGAGTAGGACGCCATGCGGATCTCCTGGTGGTGACTCGGTACGACGAGGGCCGGCGTGGCGCCGGCCGGGGCTCAGCGTAGGGCGCTGCCGGCCGGGGCGTTGAGCAGGGCGAGTTCGTCGCGGTGCGGCAGCCCCTCCCAGTCGCCCCGGGCGGCGACCGCGAAGGCGCCGGTCGTGGCCGCGCGCCGCAGACGGTCGGCCGGTGCCAGGCCGTCCAGGAGACCCGACAGGTATCCGGCGCAGAAGGCGTCCCCGGCACCGACCGTGTCGACGACCGGCACGCGGTGGGCGGGCTGGTGGAGGTGCCGGCCGTCGGCACCGTACACGTCGGCACCGTCGCCGCCCCGTTTGACGACGACCTCGCGGGCGCCGGCGGCGAGCAGTTCCGTCACCCGCGCGGTCTCGTCCGCGCCGTCGTCCCCGGCGATCAGCGGGAGTTCGTCGTCCGAGGCGATCAGGATGTCGACGCACCCGCGCAGACGGCGCAGGACGCGCGCCGCTTCCTCCGCCTCCCACAGGCGTGCCCGGTGGTTGACGTCCAGCACCACCGTCCAGCCGTGCTCGCGCCCGTACTCGACCGCTTCGGCCACGGTCGCGAGCGGGCCGGGGCCCAGGGCGCAGGTGATGCCGGTGACGTGCAGGATGCGCGCGCCCTCGGCCAGCGCGGCGGTCAGGTGCTCGGGCCGCTGGCGCGAGGCCGCCGATCCGGCGCGCCAGTAGTGCACGCGCGTCACGTCGCCCGCGAGCCGTTCGCGCATCAGGGCGCCCGTGGGGGCCTCGGGGTCGGTGGTGGCGTGCCGCACGTCGACGCCTTCGCCGCGCAGGGTCCGCAGGACGAGGCGGGCCGGTTCGTCCGCGCCCAGCCGGCCGGCCCAGGAGACGCGGTGACCCAGGCGGGCCAGCCCGACGGCGACGTTGGACTCGGCGCCGGCCACCGCCGTGCGGGCCGGGCTCCCGGTGGTCAGCGGGCCCTCGGTCTGGAGGGACAGCATCGTCTCGCCGAAGGTCAGGACGTCGGCCGTCATGCGCCCGGCTCCTCTCCACGGCACACCGCGAGGAACCGGCGGGCCCGGTCGCGGAGCAGGTCCAGGTCCCCGCCGTGAGCGGCGTCGCCGACCAGCGGCGACCCGACGCCGACCGCGAGGGCGCCGGCCGCGAGGTACTCCGGCACGAGCTCCGCGTCCACGCCGCCGACGGGCACCAGCGGCATGTCGGGGAACGGATCGCGCAGAGCTCTGAGGTAGGCGGGCCCTCCCGACGAGGCCGGGAAGAGCTTCACCGCGGTGGCTCCCGCGGCCATGACGGCGACGGCCTCGGTGGGGGTCAGGGCGCCCGCCAGGACGGGCAGCCGCTCCTGCACGGCGGCGGTCACCGCGTCACCGCCCGCGGGGGTGACCACCCAGGTCGCGCCGGCGTCCCGGGCGCGCAGCAGGTCGTCCCGGGTGACGACCGTGCCGGCCCCGACGAAGGCGTCGTCGCCGACCGCGCGGGCGGCCCTGGCGATCACGCCGCAGGCGTCGTCCGTGTTGAGGGACACCTCGACGAGGCCGACGCCCTCCTCCACGAGCGTCAGCACGGTGCGCAGGGCGGCGTCCGCCGAGCGTCCGCGGACGATGGCGGCGAGCCTGTCGCGGCTCAGACGGGTGGTGAAGTCGGTGAGGTCCATGAGGGGCTCCGGTGCGGGAGGACGACGGGGTGCGGGGGGCCGGGTGCGGCTACGGCGGGGCGGAGGGCGTCACCATTCGGCGAACGAGCCGTCCGGGTGCCGCCACACCGGCCCCCGCCAGTCGGGGGCGCTGCCGTCGGCCGCCCGTACGGCCCGCTCGTCGACCTCGACGCCCAGGCCCGGCGCGGTCGGACGCAGGAAGCAGCCGTCGTGGAAGCGGAACACCTCGGGGTCGGCGACGTAGTCGAGGACTTCGGCGCCCTGGTTGTAGTGGATGCCGATGCTCTGCTCCTGGATGAGGAAGTTCGGGGTGCTGAAGGCGATCTGCAGGCTGGCGGCGAGCGACACCGGGCCCAGCGGGCAGTGCGGGGCGACGGGGACGTCGAAGGTCTCCGCGAGCGCGGCGATGCGGCGCACCTCGGAGATCCCGCCCGCGTGGGAGAGGTCGGGCTGGAGGACGGCGATCCCGGCCTGGAGGGCCGGCAGGGCGTCGGTACGGGAGTACAGGCGCTCGCCGGTGGCGACGGGCACCGGCGAGCCGGCCACCAGGTCCCCCAGGAGGTGGGTGTACTCCGGAAGTACCGGCTCCTCGGCGAAGAGCGGATTGAAGGGGGCCAGGTGCGGCAGTACCTTGCGCGCGTTGGCCACCGTGAAACGGCCGTGGAGGTCGACGGCGAAGTCCCGGTCGGGGCCCAGCACCTCGCGCGTCGCGGCGGCCCGCCCCACGAGGTCGTCGATGTCGCGCGTGGTGGCCAGCCGGTTCATCCTGCCGCACGCGTTCATCTTGACCGCCGTGAATCCGGCCTCCACCTGCGCCGCGACGGCGTCCGCCACCTCGGCGGGCTCGTCGCCGCCCACCCAGCTGTAGGCGCGGACGCTGTCGCGCACCGGGCCGCCGAGCAGCACGTGGACCGGTGCGCCGAACCGCTTTCCCGCGATGTCCCACAGTGCCTGGTCGAGCCCCGCGACGGCACTGGAGAGCACCGGACCGCCCCGGTAGAAGGAGCCCTTCGTCATGACCTGCCAGTGGTCCTCGATGCGCGACGGGTCCTGTCCTACGAGGAGTTCGGCCAGTTCGTGCACCGCGGTGCGTACGGTGGCCGCCCGGCCCTCGACGACCGGCTCGCCCCAGCCGACGAGGCCCTCGTCGGTCTCGACCCGGCACAGCAGCCAGCGGGGCGGGACGGCGAAGGTCTCGACGCGGGTGATCTTCACGGGAGGCTCCTGCGCCGGGTAGGGAGAAGAACGATCGGCCGTCCCGATTAAATGTTAATTAATGAGTTCTGCCAAGGGGGTGCCCGTCACCGTGCCGCGCTCCGGGACGGAAGGCCACCCGAAGGGTGCCCGGGCCCGGACTCCGCCGCCGGGTCGACTGGAACGCCCAGCCGGTCGGCCACGGTGGTGAGGGCCTGACCCAGCGGGAGCGCGACGCGGGTGCGGGCGTACGTGTCGCCCCGGGTCGGGTCCCGGTTCACGACCAGCACGGGTGTGCCGGCCTGCGCGGCCTGGCGGACGAAGCGGAGTCCGGACATCACCGTGAGCGAGGAGCCCAGGACCAGGAGCGTGGCCGCCTCCCGGACCAGCGCCCGGCAGTGCTCGACCCGCGCCGGTGGAACGGCTTCGCCGAAGAACACCACGTCCGGCTTGAGGACGCCCCCGCAGAGCGCGCAGGGCACCACGCGGAAGTCCCCGACCTGCTCGTCGGTCAGGTCGGCGTCACCGTCGGGGTTGATGCCGGCGGCCACGGGTGAGAAGCCGGCGTTGGCCTCCTCCAGCCGCCGGGCCAGTTCGCGGCGCGGGCTGAAGGCGCCGCAGGAGAGGCAGACCACCCGGTCCAGGCTCCCGTGGAGCTCCACGACGTCCTCACCGCCGGCGGCCTGGTGCAGACCGTCCACGTTCTGCGTGATCACCCCGCCGAGCAGACCGTGCCGTCCGAACGCGGCCACCGCCCGGTGCCCGGCGTTGGGGCGGGCGCGGCCGAAGGTGCGCCAGCCGAGGTGGCTGCGGGCCCAGTACCGGCGCCGGGCCTGGGCACTGCCGGTGAAGTCCTGGTAGGTCATCGGGGTGTGCCTGCTCAGGCTGCCGCCCTCGCCCCGGTAGTCGGGGATGCCCGACTCCGTGGAGATCCCCGCCCCGCTGAGGACGAGCACACCTCCGGCGCCCAGCGCGTCGACGACCGGTTCCAGATCCGCGGTGCCCGGCGGCAGACCCTCGGGCGGGGTCCAGCTCAGGGTGGGACGCATGCGCATGCACCCAGGGTACGGAACGGGCCGGTACCCGCTTCCGCGGTGAGCGCCGCCCGTCCGCAGGGGGCCGCCGGAGCGCTCCGTCACGAAGCACCCCGACGGCCCCCTGCTTCCCCTCAGGCCTGGTCTCAGGACTCGTCTCGGGCCTCGTCGCGCAAGGACGCCGGTCGGGCTCGGGAGCCCGCTCGCGCCGGTCCGCTCACGCGGTGTGGATCTCCAGCGCGGCGCGCACGGCGGACTCCACGGCCCCCTCGATCCACGCCGGCTTGACGGACGTGTGGTCCCCGGCGAAGTGCAACGGTCCCTCGCGTCCGGGGATGGCGGGCAGCAGCTCCGTGTGCTGCCCGGGCAGGAGCACGGACGCCTCCCCGTAGGCGTAGGGATCGCGCAGCCAGCTCTGGGTGCGGCCCGCGCCCGTGTAGAAGACCTCGATGCGCCGGCCGTAGACCTGCTGGAGGCCGCACAGGGCGTGCGGGTACCGGGCGTCGTCGTCCAGGGAGTCCCAGCGCAGAGCGTCGTCCGCCCAGCTGTAGGAGGCCAGGACCACACCCCCCGCGCTGCCCGGGACCGGATGGGAGGGGTGGAACATGAACCGGTTGGCGTTGTCCGAGACCGAGCCGCCGCCCACGACGTCGACCGCCTCCGGCTGGTCGCGGGTGAGCGAGCGGTTGGCGGCGTAGTGGGTGCGCTGCCCCGCGGTGATGTGCCCGGAGGGCACGGACGGATGGGCGCCGAGCAGGCTGCCGTCGGCGGCGGCCCGGCCGGTGCGGTAGGCGTCGTACAGACTGGGGTCGATGGCCCGCAGCTCCCGCTTCCAGTCGGCCTCGTCGAACTCCCACCAGCGGCGGCTGAACTCCAGCAGGACCTTGGTCGCGCTGTCGTAGTGCAGTTCGCAGACCGCCCGCCGCTTGCCGTACGACATGGGCGGTTCGATCTGCACGTGGCGCAGTCCCGAGAACGGCACCGTCACCACGGCGACGTCCGCGGTGAACTGCTCGCGTACGACGGGGCCGCCCCGGCCCTCCGAGACGGTGTCCACCCACACGTGCGGCCCCTTGGCCCGGACGTGCTCGGCGTCCGGCGCAGGGCGGTCGGGGTGGTGGTACTGGATGCGCGTGACCCGGCGGTCGAAGCGCACGTCCTTGCGCACCCGTTCCAGCAGGGCGTCCGGCAGCACGGCCGTGCCGCCCTCCAGCTCGTAGAAGGGGGTGTCGGGGCTGATGAGGGAGGACCCGGTGAAGCTGTGGATGAAGGAGAGCGGGAGACGCGAGGTGAGGTTCTCCAGGGTGCCGATCAGGTCGATGGTCCGCTCGTCCAGGCCCGCCTGCTCGGTCAGGAAGCGGAACATCGACCAGTCGCCGAACCGCTGCACCACGCGGGCCCATCCCCGCAGCCGCTCCGGGAGCGGCTTGTCGACCCGCTTGCCGTCGCGGTCCAGGTAACTGAACTCGTCGCGCACCGGATCCAGCGCGGCGCGCAGGATGGCGGCGGCGGGGGTGTCCCAGTGAGCCTTGGGGACGCCGAACGACCGGTTCACGCGCCGGGGGGCGCGGGCGTAGTCGGCACGTCGGACACGGACGCCGTTGACGTGGATCCAGGTGCGGTGGGAGGGACGGCCGTCTCCGTCGACGTCCACGTAGTGGAAACGCCGCTTCTCCAGGCCGAACCGGTCGATCAGCTCCATCACGAGCGGGTGGCTGCCCGGGATGCGCATCGCGCCCGCCTCGGCGTACTGGCGGGGGTCGGCGAAGGGCTGCTCGGCGCGTTCGTGGCCCCCGCTGCGGAAGGTCTTGACGCGTCCGCCCGCCCGGTTGCCGTTGGCCTCCAGCACCGTCACCCGGTGGCCCGCCTCGCGCAGCAGCCAGGCGGCCACCAGTCCGGCCGGGCCGGCGCCGACGACCAGGACGTTCCTGGGCCGTGTCCGCCGCTGAGCGGGCAGTCCCTTCTGGAGGACGCTCCGGTAACGCGGGACGAGGGGGCGGTCGTCGGAGTCCAGTACGAGCAGCGCGCGAGCGACGGCCAGGCACCGGTCGAAGTCGGTGTCCCGTCTGTCGGCCGGAGCGGCGGGAGCGGCGGGAGCGGCCGGAGCGGGCCGGGCCGCGGCGACACCCCCGGTGAGTGCGGTGGCGGCGGTGGCCGTGCCCGCCACCGCCGCGAAGCTCCTGCGGGAGAGGCCGCCTTCTGAACGCACCACTGCGTGATCTTCGGTCATGGCGGTCTTTGTACCGGCGGCCGTGACGGTGCGCCCGCCCTTCGCTCCGGCGTTGACACGAAGGAGCTAAACGGCGGCGAACCCTGACGTCACCGCTGGTCGGCCGCCGTGAACGGCCCGGGAGACCCGAAGGGATGAACGCCGCGCGAACGCCGTCGGACGCGGTGACCGGTCCCGCACACTGCGACTGGTGTGACACATCCGTGCTCTCCGGCGGGCCCGCGCGGCGCATCACGTGCGCGAGGCCGACGCGGCCTCGCGAGAGTGCGCGGCGATGGAGGGGGAAGGGTGGCGCAGCGGCGCACTCCGTTCGGTGACAGAGCCCGCTACTGGTTCGACAGCACGCTGGCCCGCGGTGCCGCCGCTCTCGTCGGCTGGATGGCGTTGCTGTGCCTGGCCGTGGTCGTACCGGCCAGCGCGGTGGTGGTGTGGACCGACCCCGCCGCGCCGGCCTCCCCGGCGGACCGGCTGGCGGAGGTGTGGCGGCTCACCGGGGAGACCCTGCGGCTGGGCGGCGCGACGGGTACGCCGCTGCGGGTGATGATGTCGGTGCTGCTCGCGCTGGTCACCCTGCTGTACGTCTCGACGCTCGTCGGCCTGGTCACGACGGCCCTCACGGAACGGCTCACCGCGCTGCGGCGGGGCCGCTCCACCGTGCTCGAACACGGGCACGCCGTGATCCTGGGATGGTCGGAGCAGGTCTTCACCGTGGTGAGCGAGCTGGTCGCCGCCAACGCCAACCAGCGGCGGGCCGCGGTGGCGGTGCTGGCCGACCGGGACAAGACCCTCATGGAGGAGGCCCTCAGTACGAAGCTGGGCTCCGCCGGCCGCACCCGGCTGATCTGCCGCAGCGGTCCCCCCACCGACCCCGCCGTGCTCCCCCTGGCCAGCCCGGCCACCGCCGGTGTCGTGCTGATCCTGCCGCACGACGAGCCCGAGGCCGATGCCGAGGTGGTCAGGACACTGCTGGCGCTCAGGGCGGCCCTGGCGGGGGTGGGGAACCGGCCGCCCGTCGTCGCCGCCGTCCGGGACGACCGGTACCTCCTCGCCGCCCGTCTCGCCGCCGGACCGGGCGGCATCGTCCTGGAGAGCGACACCGTCACCGCCCGGCTGATCGTCCAGGCCGCCCGCCGCCCCGGGCTCTCCCTCGTCCACCAGGAACTGCTCGACTTCGCCGGCGACGAGTTCTACCTGGTCACCGAGCCGGCCCTGACCGGCCGCCCGTTCGCCGAGGCGCTGCTGTCGTACCCGACGTCGAGCGTCGTCGGGATGGTGCGCGCGGGCACCCCGCTGCTGAGTCCGCCTCCGGAGACGCCCATCGCCGCGGGCGACCTGCTCGTCGTCATCACCCGTGACGACGACACGGCCTGGACGGCCGACTGCGCGGAGCTGGTGGAGGAGGCGGCGATGGCCTCCGGCCCGCCGACGCCCGCACGGGCGGAGCGCGTCCTCCTGCTGGGCTGGAACCGCCGAGCACCGCTCATGGTCGACCAACTGCGCCGCCGCGCCCTGCCCGGGTCCGCCGTCGACGTGGTGGCGGAACCCGGCGAGGCGACGGCCCGGCAGCTGGACGAGTCCGGCGAGGGCGAAGCCACCGGCCTGAGCCTGACCCTGCACCACGGGGACATCACCCGTCCGGAGACCCTGCGGCGCCTGGACGTCCACTCCTACGACAGCGTGATCGTGCTCGGCCGTGACCCCGCGCCCGGACAACCGTCGGACCATCCCGACAACCGCACGCTCGTCACCCTCCTGCTCCTGCGCCGGCTGGAGGAAGCCACCGGGCGTGAACTGCCGGTGGTCACCGAGCTGATCGACGACCGGAACCGGGCCCTGGCCCCCATCGGCCCGGGAGCCGACGTGATCATCAGCGGCAAGCTCATCGGCCTGCTCATGGCGCAGATCTCCCAGAACCGGCACCTGGCAGCGGTGTTCGAGGAACTGTTCTCCGCCGACGGCACCGGAGTCCGCCTCCGGCCGGCCGACGACTACGTGCTGCCCGGACACGAGACGTCCTTCGCCACGGTGGTGGCCGCGGCACGGCGCCGCGGCGAATGCGCCATCGGCTACCGGAGCCACGACGACTCGTCGACGAGCCCCGGCTACGGAGTGCGGATCAATCCGCCCAAGGAGGAGCGGCGCCGCTGGGCGGCCGGGGACGAGGTGGTCGTCGTCGCCAGGGACTGACTCACCCCGTCGGCAGCGGAGTTCGCTCCACTCTCGGCCTCCTTGACGACCACTACGGCTTCTTCGTGGGGGACACCCGAACCGATCCCGAACCGATCCCGCGCCGGTCACGCTTCGGAGGGCTCAGAGGGCTCAGAGGGCTCAGAGGGCTCGGCGGTGAGGCGGAGCATGACCTTGCTGCTTCCGCTCGCCGGGTCGGCGGCGACGGCGAGTGCCTCCCCGGCGCGTTCCAGCGGGAAGCGGTGGGTGATCAGCGGGGTCACGTCGAGGCCGTCCCGGAGTGCGCGCAGGGCGTCGTCGATCTCCTCGACGAAGCGGTACGAGCCGATCCACGTGATCTCCCGGGTCACCAGGTCGCCGAGGGCCGCGGGCACGGCCGTACCGGGCAGGTTGCCGACCTGGACGAGGGTGCCGCCCCGGGCCGTCGCCCGCAGCACCGGTCCGAGCGCGGCCGGGGCGCCGGACGCCTCGAAGACGACCTCCACGTCCTCGGGCAGTTTCTCGCCGGCCGAGAGGTCACGTGTCTCGTCGGCGCCCATGGCGCGGGCGACGGCGAGCGAGGACGACGCCAGGTCCGCGGCGACGACCCGGCCCGCGCCGCGGTACCGGGCGGCGGCCACGACCAGGGAGCCGATCGGTCCACAGCCGTTGACCAGGACCGTGCGGCCACGCAGCTCCGGGACCCGGCCCACCGCGTGCAGGGCGACGGCCAACGGCTCGGCGAGGGCGCCCTGTTCGGTGGGGACGCCGTCCGGCAGCGGCCGGATCTGGGTGGCGTGGACCGTCCGGTACTCGCTGAACCCGCCGTCGGTGTGCGGGTCGAAGGCCGCCGAGCCGAAGTAGCGGACGCGCGGATAGAGGTTCGTGCGTCCGGCGAGCCGCTCGGGAAGGACGCCGTCGCCCACCGGCCGGGCCGGATGCACGGTGGCCGCCTGCCCGACGCTCAGACCGGTGACCCCTTCGCCCAGTTCGGCGATCCGGCCCGCGAACTCGTGCCCGAGCACCAGTGGGTGAGCGAGGCGGGCGGTGCCGGACGCCCCCTTCTTCCAGTAGGCGATGTCGGATCCGCAGATCCCGCCCCACTCCACGGACAGCAGCACCTCGCCCGCACCGGGTACGGGCCGGGCCCGTTCGTCGACGCGCACGTCACCGGCGCGGTGCACCACGACCGCCCTCATCCGGTGGTCTCCGGCGGCCATGGGCCCGGGACGTCCCGCGGTGGGTGTCCGCGCGGCGCCTGTCTCGTCGGTCGTCCTCATACGGCGTCCTCCAGTCGGACCAGGTCGCGTCCGCGTGTCTCGGGTGCGAGGTACGCGCTGACGAAGGTGATGAGCGAGTAGACGATGAGCATGGCCGCGATGGGCCACCAGCTGTCGGTGACGGCGGTCAGCGTGGCCGCGAGGACCGGGCCGATCGCGGTCGCGAGGATGCCGCCGATCTCCTTGGAGAGCGCGAGCTGTGTGAACCGGGTCCGCGAGCCGAAGAGCTCGGCCATCGTGACGCTCTCGAGCGAGAACAGCCCGAGGACGCCGACGTTCAGACCGAGGACCATGCCGAGCATCACGCCCGGGGTCGTTCCGGAGGTGATGAGGAGCATCACCGGGAAGGCGAGGACGACGGTCAGGGCCGAGAGCGCGAGGTAGACCACGCGGCGCCCGAAGCGGTCCCCCAGCAGACCGACCAGCGGCACGGTGGCGAAGCCCAGCAGCGAGCCGTACACGATCGCGTCCGTCGGCACGGACCGGCCGACTGCCAGGTTGGTGGCGATGTAGCCGACGAGGAAGGTCTGCATCAGCCCGGAGTTGCCGGCCTGGCCGAAGCGCAGTCCCAGCGCGAGGAAGAAGGCCTTGCCCTTGCGCTGGCGGATCCCCGCCGCCAGGACGCTGCCCTCGTGCTCGTCGGCCGTGGCGATGACGGACTCGACCTCGTCACGGTCCAGTGCCACGCCGTCCACGACGTCGGGGCGCTCCTCGAAGACCGGGCTCTCCTTCAGGCTGCGCCGCATCCAGACCGCGAAGATCATCAGCAGGAAGCTCAGCAGGAAGGGCAGCCGCCAGCCCCAGGAGAGCAGTTGCTCCTCGCTGAGCACGGCGAGCAGAACGGCCCACAGGCCCGACGCGGCGAGCGTCCCGGAGTTCGTGCCGAGTGACACCAGCGAGGAGATCAGCCCGCGCCGCTCGGCGGGCGCGTACTCGGCCAGCATGACGGTGGCCCCGGCGATCTCGGCGCCGGCGCCGAAACCCTGTATCAGCCGCAGTGCGACGAGCAGGATCGGCGCGAGGATGCCGATGGTGGCGTACGTGGGCAGTGCGCCGATCAGGGTGGTGGAGGCACCCATCAGCAGGATCGTGATGTACAGGACCTTCTTGCGGCCGAGCCGGTCGCCCATCCGCCCGAAGTAGACGGCGCCGGCGAGCCGGGCGACGTACCCGACGCCGTACGTGGCCATCGCGGCGATCAGTCCGATGGCCGGGCTGACGTCGGGGAAGAAGATCTTGTTGAAGACGATCGCGGCGGCCAGCGAGTAGAGCTGGAAGTCCATGAACTCCATGGCCGTGCCGAGCCAGCCCGAGACGGCGGCGCGGGTCAGATCGCGTGTGCTGCGCTGTGCGGAAGGCGTCGGGTGGGCGGCTATGACGCTGTCCTTCATCGTGAACTCCGTTGTTCGGAACCGAGGAAGCCGTTGGGGACGGGGGATAGGGGGCGGGGGACGGAGGGCGGGGAGCGGCGGACGGAGGGGACGGGTGACGGAGGGAGAGGTCGGGGGGGCGGGCGGCCGTGTACGGGTGTCAGATCTCGACGCGTCCGGCGTCCAGGGCGGGGAACCGTTCCGCGACGGCGGCGGTGAGCGCGTCGTCCTCCGCCAGATCCGTCGCGCCGAGGACGCGCAGCAGCGCGCGGACCGTCCCGACGGGCCGGTTAGCGGGCCGCCAGCACGCGGCGAGAGCCTCGGCGGCGGGATCGGGGAGGGCGCCGGGACCGGCGGAGACGCCGGATCCGGGGGAGGCGTGAGGACCGGGGGAGGCGTCGGGCGCCTGGGCCCGGCGGGTGCCGTGCGCCCAGGCGGCGAGGGCGAGTTCGAGCACCGGGGTGCTCGCGCCGCGGGCGCGCAGTTCGCGCAGGGCGGGCAGCCAGCGCTCACCGATCTTGAGCGACGCGTCGGAGCCGATCTGCCGCAGCAGGTGGTGCATGGCGGGATTACGGAAGCGTACGACGAGGTCGTCGGCGTACGCGCCCGGGTCCGGGCCGCCCGCGGGGAGGGTGGGCGAGAGCTCCGCGCACAGCGCCCGTACGAGACGCTCGCCCCAGTCCGTCGCCATGGTCTCGGCGATCGTGGTGAGTCCCGCGGCCGTGCCGAGGTGGGCCAGTGCGGAGTGGGAGCCGTTCAGCAGCCGCAGTTTGGTGAGCTGGTAGGGGGCGACGTCCGGGACGAACAGGGCGCCGTCGAGCTCCCAGGGAGGCCGGGGCGCGGTGAAGGAGTCCTCCAGCACCCACTGGCGGTACGGCTCGCCCGTCACGGCGAGGGCGTCCCGTACTCCGAGCGCGGCGACGGCGGCCGCCCGGTCGGCTTCGCCGGTCGCGGGCACGATCCGGTCCACGACGGTCGCGGGGAAGGCGACGGTCCCGGCCATCCGGTCCAGGATCTCCGCGCGGTCCGGCCAGGCCGACGCACGGACGAAGTCGTGGACCACCCGGGCCAGCGCCGCGCCGTTGTCCGCCATGTTGTCGCAGGACACGACGGCGAGGGGAGGTGCGCCCGCCCGCATCCGGGCGGCCAGTCCGGCGGCGAGGCGCCCGACGACCGTGGTGAGCGGCCCGCCGGGGGCGGCGGCGAGGTCGGCGGCGACGGGTGCGGCCGTGGTGTCCAGCCCGCCGGTCGCGGGAGAACGGTGATAGCCCTTCTCCGTCACGGTCAGCGTCACCACCGTCACCTCGGGGTCGGTGAGCAGGGCGTCGACGGCCTTGGCGTCGGAGCCCAGGGCCAGCGCACCGACGACCGAGCCCACGACGCGCGTACGGTGTCCGTCCGGTCGGCGTTCGGTGAGCGAGTACAGACAGTCCTGGCTCCGCAGGGCGTGCACCGTCCCGGCCGATCGGGGCGCGACCGCGGTGATGCCCCAGGGCTCGCCGGAGCGGGCGGCGGCGTGCTCGGTGTACACGGCCTGGTGTGCCCGGTGGAAGGCGCCGAGGCCGAAGTGGACGACACGGGTGCGTAGTTCGGCCGGGTCGACGAGGGGCCGCACTCCGGGTGCGAGCCGCGGGAGGGTGGCCCGGCCCAGCAGGTCGTCGGCGCTCACCAGTCGTGCACCGACCCGTCGAGCCGGCGGGCGACCGGGAGGTAGCGCCGCTGGTAGGGGAAGCGTTCGGCCGCCTTCTCGTCGTACTCGACGCCGAGGCCCGGCTCGTCGGAGGGGTGGAGCATGCCGTCGGCGAAGGTCACCCCGGTGCGGAACACCTCGGCGGTCTCGTCGGCGTGGCCCATGTACTCCTGGATGCCGAAGTTCGGCACGGCGATGTCCAGGTGCACGGCGGCGGCCATGCTCACGGGCGAGAGGTCGGTCGCACCGTGGGATCCGGTCCGCACCTGGTGGAGTGCGGCGAGGTCGAAGATCCGGCGCAGATGGGTGATGCCGCCCGCGTGGACGACGGTGGTGCGCACGTAGTCGATGAGCTGTTCGGTGATGAGGTGCTGGACGTCCCAGATCGAGTTCATCACCTCGCCGACCGCGATCGGTGTCGTGGTGTGCTGCCGGATGAGCCGGAAGGACTCCTGGTTCTCGGCCGGGGTCGGGTCCTCCATCCAGAACAGCCGGGAGGCCTCGACGCTCCTGCCGAACCGGGCCGCCTCGTTCGGGCTGAGCCGGTGGTGCACGTCGTGCAGGAGGTGGAAGCCGAAGCCGAAGCGTTCCCGTACCGCTTCCAGGTACCTGGGCGCGAAGTCGAGGTAGGCCTCGGTGTCCCAGGGCTGTTCGTCGGGCAGTTCGGAGGCGGCCGGCTCGTAGACCCTGCCCTTGCGCACCCCGTACGTGCCCCCGACGCCGGGCACGGCCGCCTGCGCCCGTACGGCCTTGTAGCCCAGCTCCAGGTGGCGCTCGACGTCGTCGAGAAGCGAGGGTACGTCGGTGCCGCTGGCGTGCGAGTAGACCAGTACGCCGTCGCGCGAGCGGCCGCCGAGGAGCTGGTGGACGGGCAGGCCGGCGGTCTTGCCCAGGATGTCCCACAGGGCGGTGTCGACGGCGGCGATCGCCGTCATCGTGACGGGTCCGCGCCGCCAGTAGGCGCCCTTGTAGAGGAACTGCCACGTGTCCTCGATACGGGCGGGGTCCCTGCCGATCAGCAGCGGGACCACGTGGTCGCGCAGATAGCTGGCGACGGCCAGTTCCCGGCCGTTGAGCGTGGCGTCGCCGAGGCCGGTCACCCCGTCCGTGGTGGTGATCCGCAGCGTGACGAAGGTCCGGCCGGGGGAGGCGACGAAGACCTCGACGCTTTCGATCCTGCTCACAAGCACTCCTTGGTCGCGAAGTACATGTATACAAGCATCTGTATCGCAGCACGGCAATACTTGGCTCGCGCTCTACGTACGATGTGCCCATGGCTCAAACGAACGGGCGGACGAACCGGCGCGACATCTACCTGAAACTGCGCCAGATGGTCCTGACCCTCGAACTCGCTCCGGGCGCCGCCCTCTCGGAGAACGAACTCGCCGCGTCGATGGGGGTCAGCCGCACGCCGGTACGGGAGAGCCTGATCCTGTTGGCCCAGGAGGGCCTCGTGCAGGTCTTCCCCAAGATCGGGTCGTTCGTCTCCCGGGTCGATCCGGCTCAGGTCGCCGACGCGCAGTTCCTCCGGGAGGCGGTGGAACTCGGTTCCCTGGACGATCTGCCCGCGGAGCTCGACCCCGCGGTGGTGGGGGAGCTGCGGGACAACCTGGAGCGGCAGGGGCGCAAGGACCTCGACCTGGAGGAGTTCTTCGGTCTGGACGAGGCGTTCCACCAGGGCCTGATGCGCTTGAGCGGGCACGGGAACGTCTGGACCACCGTCGCCGCGGCCAAGGGGCATCTGGACCGCGCCCGCCGCCTCGGCCTCCACGAGAACGTGTCCCCGGCCGTGTTCGTCGCCCAGCACCGCGAGATCTTCGACGCGATCACCGACGGGGACGTCCCCCTCGCCCGTACCGCCATGCGTACACACCTGCGAGCCGTCTTCGACGACATCGAACGCATCCGCGCGCACTCACCCGAACTGTTCGCCACCGACGCCGCGACCGTGCCCGTGCGACGCAACATCGTGGTCTGGGAGTAGTCCCGCCGACGGCGAACGGGGTCCCTCCGTCGGCCGCTGGCCCCCGCCCGTCCGGCGTGTGCCCGGGTGCGGCGTGCGGCGTCCCCGTGAGGCCGCGCGGCGCGGATCCGCGGCCGGGTACGGGCCTCGATCCGGGGCCCGGGAATCCGGCCGGCCGGGTGCTGCTGGGCCCAGTGGGCTGCCTCCGCTCGAGGCGGCCCGGACCGGCAGGACGTACGCGCCCTGCCGGTGCGGGTCGAGCAGGTCGCCGGGCGGTCCGTGCCGGCCGGCGCCTCGACCTCGTCGGCCGTGTCGGCGCCTTCCGCTCAGTAGGGGACCGGCGCACCCGGGGGCCGGCCCGTACTGAGCGGAAGGCGCCGCCGTCACCGGCCGGTGCAGTCGGCGGGCGATGTGCCCGGGGCCGTCAGCGGGAGACCGAGCTGGGCGCGCTCGGTGAGCCAGCGCGTCGGACGGTGCCGCGGGTCGCCGGTCGTGGCGTGCAGGGCCCGCTGGAGCTCCAGCATCCGGCCGGCGCCGATGCGGTCGCCCCAGGTCAGCGGCCCGACGGGGTAGCCGAGTCCGGCCCGTACGGCCAGATCGATGTCCGCCGGGGCGGCGAGCGAGCGCTCCGCGATCGAGGAGGCGACCGACACCACGGAGGCCAGCAGCCGCTGTGCCACCGAGCCCGCCGTGTCCCGTACCACCGACACGGCGTACGGCTCCTCACCGTCGGCCGCCCGGGCGAGGACCGCTCGCGCGTCCCGCGCGGCGGACGGGTCGGCCGCAGGTGTCACCGCGAGCACCCGGCGCCGGCCCGCCGCGGGCAGCGGGTCCGCCCCGAAGGTGCGTCCGGGGGGCAGGCCCAGCGCGGCCACGGCGGAGGCCACCGTGGTGCCCCAGACCGCAACCAGCACCACCGCGTCGCGGGACGGCTCGGGGCCGGTCTCCACGGTCGCCCCGGTGGCGGCCAGCGCCTCCCGGAACGCCGCTGCGTACGGCGAGCCCGCCTCCGCCACGAACACCGGCCGGTCCGCGTCCCCCGTCACCGGCGGCTCGGCGACGGCGCCGGGGGCCGGGGCGTCGGGGCCGTGGGCGTACCAGCCCCGGCCCGTCTTCCGGCCGTGCAGCCCCGCGGCCACCCGGTTCGGGGTGAGGTAGGAGGGGCGCAGGCGGTCCTCGTGACGGAAGCCCTCCCAGACCGAGTCGATCACCGCGGCCGTGACGTCGAGCCCCGTGAGATCCATCAGCTCGAACGGGCCCATCCGCAGCCCCAGCACGTCACGGGCGATCCGGTCGATGTCCACCGGTTCGGCCACCGACTCCTCCAGCAGTGCCAGCGCCTCCGTGACCAGGCCCCGGCCGGCGTGGTTGACCAGGAAGCCCGGCGTGTCCGCGACCGTGACCGCGCGATGGCCGCAGCCCTCCACCAGCGCGGTGAGGGCCGGCGGGATGTCCGGCCGGGTCGCCGCGCCCGGCACCACCTCGACGATCTTCATGAGCGGTACGGGGTTGAAGAAGTGCAGGCCCACGAGTCGGCTCGGGTCGTCCAGGGTGGCCGCGATCCGCGTCACGGACAGGGACGAGGTGTTGGTGGCGAACACGGCGGAGGCGGGCAGGACCCGTTCCAGTTTCCCGAACACCTCCGCCTTGGTGTCCAGGTCCTCCCGTACGGCTTCGACGACCAGCTCGACGTGCGGGCCGGCGGCCCACGGGTCGTCCAGCGGGACCAGCCGCTCCAGGACCGACGCACTGTCCCCGGCGGACATCCGGCCCTTGTCCGCCGCCCGTTCCAGCATGGACCGTACGAAGTCCAGGGCCGACGCCACGGCCTCCTGCCGCACGTCGCACAACTCGACGGTGTGTCCGGCGGTCGCGGCCCACTGGGCGATACCGCGGCCCATGGCTCCGGCGCCGACGATCCTGATGCGCATGGCGATTACGGTCCTCTCGTTGGTGCGGGGTGTGCGGGGTGTGCGGGGCGTGCGGGGCGTGCGGGGACGTGCGGAACCGACGGAGCGGCACGAGACCGTAAGAGTGCGAGTCGCCTCAGCGAAGATAGACGCGGCCGGGGTCCACGTCCTTGCGCAGCAGCCGCAGCTCCGCCGCGGTCGGGGGTTCCACCGTCGCCACCGAGTCGGCCACCTCCAGCTCCCAGCCGGTGGCCTCGCGGACCTGGTCGACCGTCACACCGGGGTGGACGGCGACCAGCCGCAGTTCCTCCCCGATGCCCTCACGGGCCAGGATGCCCAGTTCGGTGATGACCCGGGTGACGCCGACGCCCAGGGGGCGGATGCCCTCCGCCAGCGCCCGGTCCGGGCCGGGGGTGGTGCAGAAGTCCAGGGCCGCGGTGAAGGAGCGCGGAGTGTGGCGGCGCATCACCACGAAGACCTCACGGGAGTTGGCCATCACCTCGATCGCGCCGCCGGAGCCCGGCAGCCGCACGTCCGGGCGCTCCCAGTCCCCGATCACGGAGGTGTTGAGGTTGCCCCACCGGTCGATCTGGGCGGCCCCCAGGAAACCGACGTCGATGTGGCCGCCCTGGAGCACGTAACCGAACAGCGCCGGCATCGACAGCACCGCCTCCGCGCCCGAGATGAGTACGGCGTCGGCGATGGTCTCCGGCAGGTGCGAGGGGTGTGCGCCGCAGACCCCGGACTCGTACACGACCTCGATCTGCGGCGCGACCGTCAGACGGGCCAGTTCGGTGGCGAGGGTCGGCAGTCCGATGCCCGCGAACACCGTCCGTCGGGAGGCCAGTTCACGGGAGGCGACGACGGAGAGCAGCTCCGAGGACGTGACCGCCTCGGACGGGGTGAGCGTCACGGTCTCTTTCCTTTCCTGCGGCGTGCTCACAGCCGCCGCCCGTAGTCGACCGGTTCGCTGAGCGCCTCGCCTACCGCGAGCTTCGCCCAGTACTCCTCGCCCAGCTTCGCGGCGTACTCGGCGTGGTCGGCCGTTCCGTACACCCACTCGTCCAGCCACTCCCGCAGCCGCTCCGGGTCCGCGCTCATGTGCGACCAGGCACGGTAGAAGGCGTTGTCGCGGTCGTAGTAGCCCTGAGCGAAGGACGGGTGGGCGCCGCGCGGGCAGACGACGACGGCGTCGACGGCGTGGGCCGGGATCAGCGTCCGGTTGGGATCCGAGCGGACGACCCTCTCGTCGACGAGCTCCTCGACCACGACGATCGCCCGGTCCGCCGCGTACACCGCCTCCGCCTGGATGCCGGTCAGCCCCCAGATCTGGGTGTTGCCCAGGCGGTCCGCCCGCTGAGCGTGGACGATCGTGACGTCCGGATTGACCGGCGGGACGACGTAGATCTCCTCGGAGCCGCCGTCCGGCCCGGGATAGGGCGAAGTCACCTTGCGCAGGGCGCCGTTGACGCCCGGCAGGTCGCTGCCGCCGTAACTGCGCAGCGGATAGAAGGGGAGCCGCTGCGCACCGGCCAGGTAGCGGCAGACCATTCCGTAGTGGCTGTACTCCTCGAAGGCCAGCGGCGCCGGGTCGGCGCGCTCGACCCGGCGCCTCAGCTCACCGAGCGAACCGGCCGAGGAGTTGCCGACGAAGGAGGAGACCAGCCGTGAGACGCAGCCGGCGGCGATCATCTGGTCCACCACGATGTCCGCCGTCATCCGTACGACGGTGAGGTCGCGGCGGCCCTGACGGATGATCTCGTGCCCGGCGGCGGTGGGGATGAGATGGGTGAAGCCCTCGAGGCCGACCGTGGCGCCGTCCTGCACGAAGGCGGCGACCGCCTCCCTCATCGACATGACTTTGCCGGCCCCTACGGCCGTATGCGTCCGTTCCACGGTGCTCCTCGCCGAGTGCGTGCGGTCGCCCTACCGTGTCAGCGGCCATTGAGTGCTGTCCAATACCAAATTAGGGTGGCATTAAGACAGCATTCTGAAGAATGGGTTCTCGATGGAACTGCGTCATCTCACGGCGTTCACCGCGGTGGCCGAGGAGCTGCACTTCGGCCGGGCCGCCAAGCGGCTGCAGATGGCCCAGCCCCCGCTCAGCCAGCAGATCCGCCAGCTCGAGAAGGAGCTCGGCGTCCGGCTCTTCGAGCGCAACACCCGCTCGGTACGGCTCACCAGTGAGGGGGAGGCGTTCCTCGGACCCGTCCGGGCCGTGCTGGAGGACCTCGACGCCGCGGTGCGGGCGGTCAAGGCCGCGGGCCGGGGGGAGCGCGGCCGGGTCACCATCGGCTTCGCCGGTGCCTCGAGCCACGAGACGCTGCCCCACCTGACCCGGGCGGTGCGGGCCGCCCACCCCGGACTGGAGCTGGTGATGAAGGGACAGACGTATGCCAACGTCGCCCTGTCCCGCGTCGCCGACGGATCCCTCGACCTGGGGTTCGTCCGCCTCCCGGTGACCCAGCCGGGGGTGGCCTACCGGGTGATCGACGAGGAGGAACTGCTGTGCGCTCTGCCCTCCGACCACCGGCTGGCCGGCCTCGAGAGCATTCCGATCGCGATCCTCGCCGACGAACCCTTCGTCTCCTTCCCCGCCAACGCCGGCTCGACGGTGCGCGACGCGATGGTCCAGGTCTGCGAATCGGCCGGCTTCAACCCGCGCGTGGTGCAGGAGGCCCCCGACTCGTACACGATCCTGGCCCTGGTCGCCGCGGGGGTCGGTGTCACCCTCACCGTCTCCTCCGTCCGGCACATCCAGCAGGGCGGACTCGTCTACCGGCCCCTGGCCGGCCCGCCGGTCCGGCGGCAGGCCGCGCTCGCCTGGCGCACCGACAACCCGTCCGCCGCTCTGCGGACCGTCCTCGCGGTGGCCGAGGAGGCCTTGCCGACCCCGCCCCCCAGCCATTGAGACGAGGGGCGAATCAATAGGCGGTCAATTCGATATTGGACCGACTCAGTGGTCGGGTGCGAGGGTCGCCCCACACACCAGAGCCGCCGAAAGGTGTTCCGCCGTGCCCGACCGCTCAGACGTCGTCATCTGCGAACCGCTGCGTACCCCGATCGGCCGTTTCGGCGGGATCTTCGCCCGGCAGACACCCGCCGCGCTCGCCGCACGCGTCATCGCGGAGGTCGTCGCCCGCACGGGAATCGACCCGAGCCGGGTCGACGAGGTGATCCTCGGACACGCCTACCCCACGTCCGAGGCCCCGGCCATCGGCCGCGTCGCCGCCCTGGACGCCGGACTCCCCGACACCGTCACCGGCCTCCAGACCGACCGCCGCTGCGGCTCGGGACTCCAGGCCGTCATCGACGCCGCCCTGCAGGTCCGGGCGGGTTTCAGCGACGTCGTCATCGCGGGCGGCGTCGACGTGATGAGCGCCGCCCCCTACTACACGCACGAGGGCCGCTGGGGCATCAAGGGCCCCGGACTCCAGCTCCACGACTCCCTGGCCCGCGGCCGGGTCACCGCGGGCGGCGTCCACCATCCCGTTCCCGGCGGCATGATCGAGACCGCGGAGAACCTGCGCCGCGCCTTTTCCATCAGCCGCGCCGACCAGGACGCACTCGCCCTGCGCTCCCAGGCGCGCGCCGCCCGCGCGATGAGGGAGGGGCGCTACGCCGCGGAGACGGTGCCCGTCACCGTTCGCACCGGCAAGGGCGAGACGGTCGTGACCGCCGACGAGCACCCCCGCCCCGACACGACCGCCGAGCAACTCGCGGCACTGCGCCCGATCATGGGCAGCAGCGACCCGGAGGCGACCGTCACCGCGGGCAACGCCAGCGGCCAGAACGACGCGGCCGCCGCATGCCTGGTCACGAGCGCCGGCACCGCCGAGCGGCTCGGCCTCACCCCGCTGGTCCGCCTCGTCTCCTTCGCCCGCGCCGGCGTCCCCGCCGCCACCATGGGCATCGGACCCGTCCCGGCCACCCACGCCGCCCTCGGCCGCGCCGGGCTCAGCCTCGCCGACATGGACCTCATCGAGATCAACGAGGCGTTCGCCGCCCAGGTCCTGGCCTGCACCCGTGAGCTGGGCCTCGGCGAGAAGGACCACGAGCAGCGGATCAACGTCAACGGCTCCGGAGTCTCGCTCGGCCATCCCGTCGGCGCCACCGGCGCCCGCATCCTCGCCACCCTCGCCCGCGAGATGCACCGCAGCCAGGCCCGCTACGGCCTGGAAACGATGTGCATCGGCGGCGGCCAGGGCCTCGCCGCGGTCTTCGAGCGCGTCGCCGCCTGAGGGCACCCCGCCACCACCGTCCCCTTTCCGCGCCGCCGTCCCCGTACCACTCGCGCGGCGCGAGGCGTCCCGGGCGACGCCCGGGTCAGCCGTCCCCATCCGCTTGATCAACGATGTTCACGGGAGCCACCTATGAGTGCGTCCACCGCCACCGCACGCGAGAAGACGAAAGCCGCCAACCGCGCCGGGTTCGGAGCCTTCATCGGCTCCACCATCGAGTGGTTCGACTTCTACATCTACGGCACCGCGGCGGCACTCGTCTTCGACAAGGTCTTCTTCCCCGAGCTCGACGGCGCGGTGGGCACCCTGGTCGCCTTCGCCACCTTCTGGGTCGGCTTCCTCGCCCGCCCCATCGGCGGCATCGTCTTCGGCCACTACGGCGACCGCCTCGGCCGCAAGAAGACCCTCGTCATCACCCTGCTGATGATGGGCGTCTCCACCACGGCGATCGGCCTGCTCCCCGGTTACGCGTCCATCGGCATCGCCGCCCCGATCCTGCTGGTCTGCATCCGCATGATCCAGGGCATCGGCCTCGGCGGCGAGTGGGGCGGCTCCGTCCTCATCGCCTCCGAACACGCGCCCAAGGGCAAGTCGGTGTTGTACGGGGCGTTCGCCCAGCAGGGATCGCCCGTCGGCAACACCCTCTCCACCGTGAGCTTCCTGGCCATCAGCCAACTGCCCGACGACGCCTTCGTCGCCTGGGGCTGGCGGGTCCCCTTCCTCGCCTCCGCCGCTCTCGTCATGGTCGGTCTGCTCGTCCGCCTGAAGGTCGCCGAGTCCCCGGCCATGGCCAAGGTCATCGAGAAGAAGGAAGTCGTCAGGCTTCCGCTCACCGAGGTCCTGCGCAGCCACCCCATGCTGATCGTGCTCGGCATCGGCGCCTGCACCATCGGTCTGTCGGCGACCTACTTCAAGTCGACGTTCGCCCTGTCCTGGGCCACCAGCTCGCTCGACTTCGACCGCAGCTCGTTCCTCACGATCATCCTGGTCGCCAATGTCACCCAGATCATCGTCCAGCCCTTCGGCGCGGTCATCGCCACGAGGATGCGGAGCTGGTCCCGCGCCGTGCTCGTGATGCTGGTGCCCGAACTGGTCCTGATGCCCCTGATGTTCGTCCTGATCGCCACCGAGAACCACGGTCTCGCGATGCTCGGCGTCTCCGTCGCCACCATCCCGCACTGCCTCTACTACGCGGCCCTCGCCGGCATGCTCGCGAGCCGCTTCCCCGCCCACCTGCGCTACACCGGCATCTCGCTCTGCTACCAGCTGTGCGGCACGCTGCTGGGCGGTACGACGCCGATCATCGGCCAGTTCCTGCTCAACCGGACCGGCTCCATCACCGCGGTCATCGCCTACGCCGTCTTCCAGGTGGCGCTGACCCTGGGCTGCATGCTCCTGCTGCTCAAGCGCCCCGACCACGACGAGCAGGCCGCCGGCCCCACCGTCGCCGCGCCCCGTACCGCCCGGCTCAGCGCCTGACCGCCCCGCACACACAGAACGGAGTAACGCCCATGCCCCTGACCGTGCACGGCATCCCGGAGATCCTCGCCCTCGGCGGACGCGACCTCGGCCACTCGGACTGGAAGGAGGTCACCCAGGAGCTCATCGACGCCTACGCCCACGTCTCCGGGGACCACCAGTGGATCCACACCGACGTGGCGCGCGCCGCGGACGGCCCGTACGGGCGCACCATCGCCCACGGCTACATGGTCCTGAGCTGGGGCATCCCGATGTTCGGCGAACTGCTCCAGGTGACCGGCGTGGGACGGGCCCTCAACTACGGGACCAACCGCGTCCGGTACCCGGCACCCGTCCCCGTCGGCAACCGCGTCCGGCTGCACGCCTCGGTCGGCGAGGTCAAGGAGGTCGCCGGGGGCGGGGTGCAGATGACGCGCGCCTTCACCTTCGAACTGGAGGGGTCGCGGAAACCCGCCTGCGTCGCGGAGTCACTGACCCACTTCTATCCCTGAGTCGGCTCGCCGCCGGCCCAGGACCCCCGAGGGTCAGAACGCTGCTCTGTGGCCCGCACGGTGGAGGCATCAGTGTGAGACCTCCAACACTCCACGCCGGCTGACCGGACCCGCCGACCGGATGTACTGTCCTGACAACGCCCTTGACCCGCAGAGGCAGGCAGGGAGCAGACGAATCGGGAGTCCTCCGTGTTCCGAACCATGTTCAAGTCCAAGATCTAGCGTTTGGGTGTTTTTACAGGTCAGGGGCTTGATGGCCCCACTCAGGTCAGCATCGGGCGCGGGAGCGTCCCAGCTTGCTGTCCAAGTGGCCGCCATGACGGGGGACCTGGACACAGGTGCCTGGCTCCCGCTTGGGACGTTTGCTGCGTTACTCGGCAGCTCGTCCGCGGCACGCGCTGGAGCCATGGGCCCCGGCTTCGGCACCGTCGTCATTTCCGATACCGAGACCGAAGCCGACTCCATTGATGCGGCCCTCCGCGTGACCTACTGCGTCATGATCACCCGCGCCCGCAGGCGGGCTGGTCCGGGCGTGCAGGGCAGCCGGTTGCCGCGCCACATGGGGGCCTGCGTGGGTAGGCGAGGATACGCTAAGCGCCCACTGGGTGAGATGTCCGAGAAGGGCGGGTGGTCGCCCGACCCGTATGTACGGCAGGGGACCCCGTATCCGCCATGCCGCCGCCTCCCAGCAGCGATACTGGATGCATGGACACGACGATCACCGCCCCCCGCGCCGAGGTGCTGCGGGACCGCTACCGCAGCCGACTGCCCGAGCGCTTGCAGGAGCTGGCCGGCCCCGTCGAGGGCAGCGTGGACCTGCCGCTCCACATCGTCTGGTCCGGGCGGACGAGCTACAGCCTGGACCGTCCGAAGTCCCGCATGACGCTCTACCGGACCGTCCTCGCCGAAGGACTGAGTGAGGACCTGGTGGCCCTCCTCCACCACCGGCTGCTCACCGAGCAGTGGCCCGTGCTACGGCGCTTGATCAGTCCCTACATCCGCGAGGTCTGGGAGGACGCCTTCCCCGAGCTGCTCCGCACCGCTCCAGCCGACACGACCGCCGCGTGAAGCTCACTCCGCTCCACGAGCGTCTCCTCGCCGACATCCTCGACCTCGGCTCCCCCTACCCTCTGGTCCTTACCGGCGGATACGCCGTGCAGGCCCACGGCCTGGTCGAACGCTTCAGCCGTGACCTCGACGTCGCCACCGAGAACCCCGCTCCGATGCAGGAGATCGTCGCCTCACTCACAGCAGGCCTCAGCGCGCGCGGATGGCGGACTATGCACGTCCAGACCGATCCGCTCAGCGGCCGGTTCCTCGTCACCGATCCGGACACCGGCGAGGAGTGCGAGGTCGACGTCCTCAAGGAGGCGTTCTGGGCTCCGCCTGCCCAGACCCCCTACGGCCCCGTTCTTTCCCTCGACGACGTGATCGGCACCAAGGTCCGTGCCCTCGCCGACCGCGGCACCGTCCGCGACCTCATCGACGTCCAGGCTGCCTCCCGCCACCGCTCCACCGCCGACCTCGAATCTCTGGGCCGCCGTCGCGCCCACGACGAGTTCAGCCTCGAAGACCTCCGGGACCGGCTGATCGGCGCGGACTGGTACGAGGACGAGGACTACACCGCGTACGGGCTCACCCCCCGGCAGATCGAGGAGCTCAAGGCGTGGGCGCTGGAGTGGGCGGAGGACCTGGGTGCGCGGATCCATGACGAGAACGCCTGAGAGGCGGTCATCGCAGCCATCCCCTCTAGCGCGGTTGCAACGAGAGGATGCGGTGTAGCCAGCAGGTTCCAACTCGGAGCCGTCCACGGTGGTGGCTGCCTTGTACGGCGGATGTGCAGGGCAGCCGAGCGATACCCCGTAGTGGACTCACGGCGAAACCGGGCTGCGGTAACGGTCAAACACCGCATCCCGCTGCCACACCTATGTCCAGTCCGGGGCCCGACGGTGGACCTCGGTAACGCAGCTCGAAGAAAGGGTCGGAAGGCTTCCGGCTGGATCCGGAAGGTCTCGCCGGATCCCTCGGCGTCACCCAGCTGTCGAAGTCGTGTGTGGGGGAGGGGGGCACGGACCCGTCCGTAGTGAAGGCACGCCGCGAGCGGGGTCAGTAGACGGCGGGGGAATGCGCGGAGGTGTGATGGCCGCGGCAGCGGAACAGGCCGCGTCCTGGACGGGCGAGCACGCCGGTTTTCCATCACGTGCGCTTGTGCGCCAGTTCGGCTCGTGGAAGCTGAACACCGTCACGCCTGGCACTGTCCGTCTGACGCCCACGAATATTTCTGCTGAAGGTACGTAACCTTCCGAATAAACCTATGATGTAGGCCACGTCTCGGATCTCCAGGGGAGGGAGAGCCGAGGGAGCGGCGCGGTCGAGCATGGGCCGGGGCCGTGTGCAAGGGGGGTGTACATGCCCGAAGGGCAGACGGTTTCTGCGGCGTCGCGGAAGGTTGCAGAGCTGGTCCGCGCCTTCTCGTCCGGAATTTCTGAGCGGGAACTGGTCGTCGAGGCCAAGAGGCAGTTCGGCACACTGCCGGAGCAGCGGTTAGTGAAGCTGGTCGCCGAGGCTGTCCGCGGAGGTCTGTTGATCGCTTCGGGGGACCTTCTCCTGCCTGTTGCTCAGCAGGAACTGGTGCGCCCGGCACAGGTGGAGTCTGAACGGCGCCAGCCAGGTGCTGAGTCCGCTGTTGCTGCACGGTTGGACGAGACGTCCGTGCTGCGGACCGTCGCGCTCGACGTCGAAAGCGTCGTACGGACGACGGCGACCGCTCCCTACTTGGAGCGGCACGTCTACGAGGTGGCAGCGGTCAGGTTCGGCGCCGATCGTGAATGGGTCGCTGCGGCGCCCCGCTGGCGGCGGTACCTCAGGTTCCCTGGTGACACTGAGGAGTTGCGTAACGGCAGCGTGCGGGACGCTGTGCTTGGCCAGGGGTTATCCCAGCAACAGGCGTGGACGGAGCTGAGTGACTTCCTGTCGGACGTCGATGTCGTGGTCGCCTTTAACGGCACGACACTGGACTTTCCCGTCGTAAGTGAAGCGGCGAAAGAGGCCGGTATCAGCGATCCGCTCTCCGCCGTGCGCCCCGTCGACGCCCTGTACCTCGCGCACGCCGTTTGGCCGACAGCCCCATCCCACCGACTTCAGGACCTCGCGCTTCAGCTCGACGTCTCCCGTTCGGATCTGCGCGCCCATACTGCGGACGGCGACGCGGTCTTGCTGGTGCGCCTCCTAGAGCGGGCCGCCGCCGAGTTCGCATGCAGGACGGCCGAATTGCGCGATCTCATCGCCGACGTCTGCCCCGACTCCGACGCGTGGCGGCTGCTGCGGGAACTGGCCGAGGGTGAGGCCGCCAACGATCGAGAGCCGCGGGTGTGGGAGCAGGCGCACGTGGCCCGCCTGTTGGGTGCCGAGTTTGGGCAGCACACGCCGCGTCGAACCCCTGGCGGAAGGGCACCGGGCAAGGGCGCCGTGGACGTGCCGGACGTCTTACGGGGCGGCGCCGGCGGAAGGGTCGAGCCGACCGCTCTCGCCCAGGTCGTGCACGGCTCCCGCGTTGAACCTCGGCCTGCCCAGCAGACGATGACGACGACACTGCACGACTGGACCGACCGTGGCGTCAGCGGTCTGCTGGAAGCACCCACCGGCACCGGAAAGAGCTATGCAGTGCTCGCCGCCGCGCTGGACTGGCTCGCCGGTGGCGACAGCCGTACCGCTGTCATCGCCACATACACCAAACAGTTGCAGAGCCAGATGGCGAAGGACATCCAGGACCTGGAGCGGGCCCTGCCGGGCATCCTCGGGGTCGCCGACCTGGTCAAGGGCAAGTCCAACCGGCTCTCCCTCGCAGCCCTGACGAAGACCCTCGCCGAGGCCCCGCGTCGGCGCCGCTCCGCGGGCACGGCCCGCGCCCGCTTCTCCCAACGGAGCCGGTTTCGCGAACTCGCCGTCTTCCTCGCACTGCGCCTGCTCGCGGCCAAGGAGCCCCCGCAGTCCTGGACGGCCAGATCGGTCGACCCGGTGGACCTGCCCGCCTTCTTCACCGACTACATCGGGCGCGGCCTGCCGCTCTGGCTGGAGTCGCTGTCCCAGCGTGACGGCGACTACGGCCCCGCCGCAGGCAACCCGCTCACCGTGCACACCGACACCGTCCGGGAGTCGATCGACAGCCATCGCCTCATCCTCGCCAACCATGCGCTCGTCCTCTCCCACCTGGACGACCTGCGTGCCGTCGGACCCGAGGTGCTTCTCGTGATCGACGAGGCGCATGAGCTGGAGAACGCCGCCACGTCGGCGCTGACCGTGACCGTCGACCACCAGGATCTGGAAGCCTTGCTGCCGGAGTACCAGGCATGGATCGCGGACGCGCACCCGGGCACCGCCAAGGAGCAGGCCGCCGCAGCGATTGCCGACCTCGAACGGCTGCTCGATGACGAACGCCTTCCCCGGCTGGCGGCGCAGGCCTTCGACGCCCAGGCCAAGGGCGTGGGCGTACGCATCGGCAGCCGGGCGACCACGCTCGCCAGCCCCTACGCCGGCACCTCCGGCACCCGGCATACCCGGCGTCTGTCGCTGGTGCTGGAGAGCATTGCCAAGGCGCTCTTGTCCTGTCGCATCACGCTGGAGCGGTACGTGGTCCAGCACGCTGCCGGAATCGATCCCCTGGTACGCGAGCGCCTGACCGCCCTCGCGGAGCACACCGACTCCCTCACCACGGCCCTCGACCGGATCACGGCCGACATCCGCGCCTTTCTCGACCCTGCCCTCACCCTGGACCAGGCTCCCCCTTCCCGCGTCATACATCTGGAGGAGCTGGACGAACCCAAGGCGGAGCTGCGGTCCTATTGCTTCCGTGTCGCCACCAGTCCCGTCGATCTGCCCGCAGCCCCGGAGTGGCGGCGCTACCTGGAGTCCTTCGACCGTGTCCACTACGTCTCCGCGACCCTGCGTGTCGCCGGGGAATGGGATTTCATGCGGACCCGACTCGGGTTGCCCGACGATCTGCCGACGCTGGCCCTGCCTTCCCCGTTCGCCCTGCGTAGCCAGGCCGAGGTCGTGTGCTTCTCCGACTTCCCCTCCTGGGCAGAGCAGGAGGAGGGCGCCCTGCGGACCGTCGCCCACCAGGTCGCCGGATTCGCCACCGAAATGACACGTGTACGCGCCGACGGCAACGGCTTCGACGGCGGCGGCGCGATTCTCACGACCGCCCGCTCGACCGCCGCGGGCATCGGCTTCCACCTCGTGCGGGAGCTGCGCTCCCGCACCCTCGACCCCCCGGTCGTCGAGGCGCTCACCCTCGGCAACGGCAGGGCCTATCAGGCCTTCACCGACCGGCGAGACGGCGGAGGGTTCCTCGTCGGCACCAAGGGACTCTGGCAGGGGGTCGACGTCTCCGACGCCGAGCGGCTGCGTCTGGTGTGGATCAACAAACTGCCCTTCGCACCGTTCGCCGCTCCGATCGTGGAGGCCCGGCGCGCGGCAGTCGCCGAACGCGCCGAGCAGGCCGGCCACCCCGATCCGGAAGGTGCCGCCACCGAGCACTACTACCTGCCGCTCGCCGCGCTCCAGCTGCGTCAGGCGGTGGGCCGGCTCATCCGCTCCGACCGCCACCGCGGCGTCGTCGTCATCAGCGACCGCAAACTCGCGGGAGCAAGCAGCCTGCGCCGCTCCTACCGGCGTGCCTTCCTCGGCAGCCTCGATGACGGGCTGCAGCGCCCCGACCCGGAAACCGGCGACATCGGCGGCGGCAACGTCGCCACCATGGCTGAAGGATGGCGTCGCATCTGGGAGTTCATGGCGGCCCACAACCTCCTGGACCCCGCCCGGGCCGCGGAGCTGTGTACCGACGAAGCCCTCGAACGACAGACCCTCCTACCGCACACCAGGCGCATCCGCGAACTGGCGCTGACCACCGAGGAGACTCGGAAGCTGCGGGAACAGGGCCTGCTTGTGGAGGAGATCAAGGACCGCTGCGCCCGCATCGGAGGATTGCTGCGGCTCGTCGACGAACCCGTGGCCCTCAAGCCGGCCCAGCAGGCCGTCATCGCCGCCGTGGCCGAGGGACGCAACGTACTCGGACTGCTTCCCACAGGCTTCGGCAAGAGCTTCACCTTCCAGCTGCCCGCGCTGGTCCTGCCCGGCGTCACCGTGGTCGTCAGCCCGCTCGTCGCTCTCATGCACGACCAGGCCCTCGAACTGAACCGATCCATCGGGGGCGCG
This sequence comes from Streptomyces ambofaciens ATCC 23877, assembly GCF_001267885.1. Taxonomy (NCBI): domain Bacteria; kingdom Bacillati; phylum Actinomycetota; class Actinomycetes; order Kitasatosporales; family Streptomycetaceae; genus Streptomyces; species Streptomyces ambofaciens. The sequence continues at coordinate 7,099,804 of NZ_CP012382.1, forward strand.
GTCCGCGCGCTCATCTCCCCGCTGCGCGAGTCCAGCAGCAGGGCCGGCAAGACAGAAGTGACGGACCAGCTCCTCGGTCGAGCCGACCACGGTATCCGCCTGGTCTACGTCAGCCCGGAGCGCCTGTGCCAGCGGCGCTTCCGGGAGACCGTCCGCGCGGCCGCGGCGGCGGGCCGGGTGACCCGGATCGCCGTGGACGAGGCACATACCCTTCCGCAATGGGAAGACTTCCGGCCCAGCATGCGCCGGGTCAGCAGGTTCCTGGACGAGCTGCGCCGGGACCACGAGGTGGCGGTCACCGCGGTGACCGCCACCGCCAACAGGGCCATCCACGAGGCGCTGCGCGAAGGACTGTTCGGTCTGCCCGCCGAGGTCCCGGAGCCCGCTTCGGCCGAGGCGACCGCCGAAGCAGAGCATCCCGGAGTCGTCGGCGGGCTCCTGACGGTGCGCGAGAACCCGATCAGGCCCGAACTCGCCGTCTTCCGGCGCTCCCTCGACCGGCTCGGACAGGGAGGTGTGGCCGGGCTGGTGGAGCGCGTCGTCGACGCGCTCGACGGTCACGCCATCCTCTACTGCCTCACCGTCAAGGAGGTCAACACCCTCTACACCCACCTGCGCGAGTACGTGGGTGACGCCGGCATCCGCGTGCTGCGGTTCCACGGCCGTCTGACTGAGGCGGAGAAGGCGGCCGTCATGACGGAGTTCCGGGAGGCGCCCCGGGAAGGCGACGACGGCTTCGTCCCGGTCGTGGTGGTGGCCACCTCCGCGTTCGGGCTCGGTGTCAACCGGCCCGACGTACGCACCGTGATGTGTGTGTCGCCGCCTACCGACCTGGCCGCGCTCTACCAGCAGTTGGGTCGGGCAGGGCGGGACGGCGCGGGCCGGGGGACGGCCGGTGACGGCCCCGTCAACAGCGGTCTCGCCCTCGCGACGAGCCGGGGTCTGCGCATGGTCCGATTCATGACGGGCCAGGAACTGCCCCCGTCGCTGCTCCGGCGCATGGGCAGCCTTGTCCTCGCCCAGCGGGACGGCACGCTCGATCCGGTACGGCTGGCCGACCTGCTCATGGCCGAAGACGCCGCGAGCGGTGCGCTGAGCGAGGCCGAGCTGGACGACCGGCACACCCAGGAGCGCTACCAGGGCGGCATCATGCGGGCGTTCAGCGCGCTCGCCGACCTAGGGGCCGTCGAGGACCTCGGCGACCACCCGCCGTTCTGCGCGGTCAAACCCGGCGATCTCCGACCGGCCGGACACGGTGCAGGAAAGACGCCTACCACTGCAGCGGAGCGCGACGAGGAAGCGGCCAGGTCCGTGCGGCTGGAGCAGACCGTCATCGACACCGCCCTGTCCTGGGACACCCCACGACAGGTCGACGTCCGAGCTCTCGACCGGGAACTCGCCGCCCGGTGCCCCGACTACCGCTCGGTCGCCGATGGACCGTCGGCGACCTGGGAACTGCTCGCCGACCTCCACGACCGTGGGCTCCTGGACGTCTCAGCGGCACCCAGCCGCCGCCTGGTCACCGGTCTGATCACCCGCACCGGCACCCTGCCCGACGGGTTCCTCCCGCTGCTCGGCCGACGCGGGCGCCGAGCCGCCGAGGAACTGGCCAGGCTCCGGAACTTCTTCGACGCGAGCATGGTCTGCGCCCAACGGGTCTTCGCCGATTACTTCGGCGTCAGCGACCTGCCCCAGGGGTGCTGCACCACGGCCCGCTGCCGCTGCTCGGCCTGCTGGGACACCGGCCGCTGGCCCGTGGAGGAGCGGCGCCCTGCCGTCGCCCAGGCCTTCGACAGCCCGCGCCCCCGCGAGGGAGGCGGTGCCGACACCTCATTGCGCGACCAGCGCGTCGACCTCCAGGTCCACCGGCTGCTGCAGCTCCAGCCGCAGGGCGCACACCCGCGCCGGCTCTGGCACGCACTGCGCGGCGACGAATCCTCCTACAACCCGAGGAATCGAAAGATGATCCCCCTGCCGAAGGCGATCCGGGAAAGCCGCCACTTCGGCGGTCGCGCCGATCTGCCCTATGCGGCAGTAGGCGCGAGCCTCACACGGCTGGCCGCGGCCGGAGCCGCGGTCGAGGGCTCGGACAGCCTCTGGCGAGCCGTCCGCCCGGTCCGACACACGAGATCCAGCCGGGCGGGAAGCGGATTCGAACGGAAGGACGGCTGAGCGTGACTACGATGATCACCACTGGACCGGACATCTGGCGACCGTTCGACGGCGAGCCTGTGTTCACTCCGGCGATGACCGGCGGACACCGCAGCACACCCGCCGAGGAACTGGAACGGTTGCGTCGCTACCTGGAGGCGGTCGTGGCAGACCGCGTGTGTCCGGTGCACACCGCGGTCGCCTTCAACGCGGCCTATTTCGGCTACGAATTCGGTGACGAAGGCCACGGCAACGGTCCGTTCGACCTGGACGCGTTCCCTTCCCTGACGCTGGGCGACGAAGTACCGGCCCTGCCCGTCGGGGCACTCGTGCGCATCGAAACCGGATCCGACCCGCTGTACGCGGAGATCGTCTACAAGGAGGGCCGCCACCCCGGCGTCGACGAGGGTGCCGACGTACCCGCGTGGGTGTCCGGGGCACCGGCCGGTGTCCGAGGACCGAGCGAGCTGTCGGAGGCACCGCACCCAGTGCGCCGGGAGCTACTGGTCCCTGATCTCACGGCGTTCGGCCCCGCGCTGCAGCTCAGCGAGGCGAAGTTGCAGCGGTTCCGGGCCCGCCAGAAGTGGCTCAACAAGGACGGCCACGTCGTCGTCGACGCCCGCTACGGCTCGGCGCCGCAGGCCGGGCTCGATGACTACACCGCCTTCGTGCAGCACCTGCTGACCCACCAGCGCGAAGCACTGTTGAGCCCCCTCGTTCCCGCGTCCGTCGCTCACCTGGCCGGGGGTGGCACGGAGGAGCGGCTGAAAAGCGCCCTCAGCGGGCTGCTGGACACCGTCGATCACGCCTTGCGCACCAGCGACAGTCTGCGCAGCTGGGGCCACTACGCACTGACCCGTACCCGCATCGGGGCCGCCCTGGGCCACGACGGGCCGCTGGGCGGCGACGACCTGAGAGCCCTCGCCGGCTCCCTGGAACGCAGTGCGGCCCCTGCCACCCACCGACGGCACGGCCTGAACGGTTCCCGCACCGTGTACACGGCGATCGGGGCGTGGCTGCGCGGCGTCGACGGTGCCGAACCACTGCTGAGCGGAGTGGAATACGCGGTCTCGGTGTGCCGCGCCAACCTGGCGGTCGCGGACTTCGTCCGGGGAGACACGGACAACGGCATACGCGCCGGGAGCGACGTACGGATCACCCTCGACGACGACTTCCAGAACGGTGGCATCTGGCGGTCCCACCACCCGGGCTCGGAGGAGGCGGACGACAGTGATCCGCTGCGCCCAGCGGGACGCGGCTGGCGTGACACGGTGCATCCACCCGCGCCGCCCCGGCCTGTCGCGGTGCCGCACGCACAGAGCGTCCCCCGAGAGGAACAGCCGGAAGACGAACGGTACGTCGATGCCGAACCCGCGGACACCCCGCTCGTGGACGGTGACTGGATCGGTCCGCCGAACTACCTGAGGATCAACGACAGCGAGGTCTGCTGGCAGACCCCGCTGCGTCTCGCTCACCTCATGGAGGACCGACTGCCGTTGAGCCCTAGGGCCCGGGACGGGTTGGCATATCTCGGCACGGATACCGCCGCCGTGCGCGTACGCCTGGAACTTAGCCATCCCGGCGGCGAGCTCGACGCGTCCGAGGAGGTCCAGGAGGTGCTTCTGGATCTCACCGATGAGACCGGCATGCTCCGGAACGTCCAGTGGCCCATCGATTTCTTCCCCGGGCTGTGCCTGTACATCCAGTGGCCGTGCGGCGGTACCGTCTTCCGGGTCCACACCGTCGGACTGGAACACCCCGTCGACATCGACGGGCAACTCGTCGCGCACCGCTACGACCCGGGAGTGCTCACCCGGGAAGGAGCGCCGGGTAGTGACAGGGACGGTGACTCGTCCGCCGGCCTCGACACCCGGCGTCTCGTCCTGCGTACCGTACGACGCTTCGGCCGCCTCACGCCCGACGGACATGCCCTCCTCGACCGGGCCGCCCTCCCTCGAGGCGTCTACGACACAACTCCCGCCCCCCAGCAAGTCACCGCGCTGGAGCAGGCCGTTGACGAGCTCCTCGCCGAACACCACCTGTACCCGGCCATCGGCAGCCGCGGTGCGGACGGCGAGCCCCACCACCCTGCCCGCGACGGTGAGCCGCCCATCGCCCTGATCGGTTACGCGCCGAACCTCGTGGTGGTGCCACGACCGGGCTCGGGTGCCGGCTCGCCGCCGCAGGTCCACGGCGTGGAGCACTTCGTCCACGGTTTTCTGCGGAGGCTGCCCGCGGGCTCGAATCCGACCGATGCACAGCGCGCTGCCTACCGCGAGCACTGCCGCCACGTCGGAAAGGCGGACGGCTGGGAACTGCCACCCGGCTACACCTTCGTCACGGAGCACTCTCGCCGGCGCTGACCCGCCCCGGCCGGACCGGCCCGACATGCGCGCGCCGCACGCCACACCCCCCGCACCCACATCACAGGAAACAAGAGATCGGGACTGAATGACCGCCAGATACGCCGTGGTCGCCAAACCACCGTCCTCCCCGCACGGCACACCGGTTGGACTGCTCAAGGAACTCGCCGTAACGCTCGACGGGCTCGGCCAGGTCCTGGACGCTGCCCTCGACGACCTCACGGTCGGCGAGACGGAACTCGCGCTGAACTCCCTCGGGCCCAAGGACCGGCAGGCCATCATGAGGGGTCTCGGCTTCCGCAAGGTCGAGCCGCGGCGATTCGGGCGCGTGCTCAGCGAGCAGGTGCTCAAGCGGTTGCAACGGGTGGAGCCGACCCACCACAGGCATGCCGTGTCCCACCTCACCGCCCGGATCATGAACGACATCGATCAAGAGGTCGCTGAGCACGGGGCCGCCGGCACGAGCCCCGGTCTCGTGGATCGCTGGGGCGCGTGCCTGCTCCGCCTGGCGCTCTTCTCCCACCTCCAGGCTTCGGCACACGACGCCCGACTGCTCGTATGGGCCGCGGAACACGACTGGTTCGGCATGGAGGCGGACGAGGCGGCACTGGCCGCGGTACTCAAGGTCGCTCAGCAGGTAGTCGACGCGACTCCCGGGTTCGACCACCTCACCGCGCAGGACGAAGACGCGGCGGTTCAGGAACCAAAGCCGACCGCTGCAGTCCCGGCTCCCCGGCTGCCCGATCACATCTCGGCTCCGGAACTGGCCGAGTCCTCAGCGCAGCAGGGAGAGCAGCCCCCTGGTGAGGGGCGCTCCCTAGACGATCTGGCCTCGGCCGAGGAGGAGCTCAAGCACGTCGTCGAGGAGGCACGAGGCGCCGCCGACCGCGTGCGCGCCGCCCTGCTGGACGGGTGCCCGCCCACCGACACAGATTTGGTGCCGCTCGCCACGGTCGCCCCGGCGTTCTCCCACGTGCGGGGCGTGCTCTCCGCACTCGGCGTCACCGGCGTCACCGATCGCCTCACCGATGTCCTGAGGTCGATCGACGAGGTTCGTGCACGCGTTGAACGGAAGGAGAGGAACGCCGAGACCCGTCACGTGGTGGAGACGGTGACGGCCCTAGGCTGCCCTCCGGGCAGTGCGGTGGCCGCGGTGATCGCGGACGCCAGGCAGAGCGCGGAGGCACTGCTCGCGAAGCAGGAGTGGGACGAACAGGACGACGCGTGCGCACACATTCTCACGCTGCTGGTGCGCCTCGCCGGCATGAAGGACCGGTCCGACGCACAGCAGGAGATCATCGAGCTCCAACAGCAGTTGTCGGTCGCACATCCGCCGTACGCTGTGGCCGCCGTCCTGTACCAGCAGATCACGCTGAGCGAGTACAGGACCCCCCACCCCGACACGGCCGCCGCCCCGCAGGGCGAGGAATCCGCCGAGGTTCCCGAGGCGCCGGAACGGGCCATACCCCCGGAGACGGCCACCGCCGCGCAGGCTGACACCGGCATGCCTGAAACGCAGGACCACAGCACCGCCGATTCCGTCCCGGCCGAGCGACCTCCCCGGTCCACCGACACCGCCGAGCAGCAGCCCGCGCCGGAACGGCGGGTCTTCGCCGCCCCCGCAGCGACCGCGGCCGTCGACACGACCACGGAAACAGCCGACGGCACGGGAACGGAGGGTATCGAACCCGTCCTCGCCCGTCTCATCGCCGAGAAGCGCTTCGGGCTTGCCGCCCACCTTTCGCAGGCCGCCGACCGCCCGGACACCGAGGCCGCGGTCCTGCGCCTGGCCGCCGTGGCGACACTGCTGCACTCCAGGACCGGCCGAGCGGCTCAGGTCATCGAGGAGGCGCTGCACGAGTGGGAGGCCCGTAAGGAGAGCGACAGCGACGCGCTGTCCCTGCTCCTGCTGCCCACGCTGGTCCGGGCAGCCCTAGTGACGGGTGCGCCCGTGGTCGGTGCGCAGCTGAGGGCTCTCACCCCGCAACTGCCCGATGCCCTGCACGAGGTGGCCACCATGGTGGCAGAACGCGCACTGCAGGGCGCACTGCTCATCGCGCCGCCCCATGCCGTTGTCGCCGATGTCTCCCACACCGAGGGCGAGCTGCGCGCGGCCGTGGACGCCTGCCAGGCTCTGCTCACCGTACCTCGGATGCGCTTCCAACGGGCCAGCGCCATGGTGCAGCGCTGGCTGGCGCCGACCGGTCTGCTCGGCAGCGTGCTGACCGCCATCGTGGCCGGGGCCCCGGACGCCGAGCACTTGGCCGACGAGCTGCTGGAAAACCTCGCCCGCCGAGCTCAGGTCGAGGCGGCGATCGACGAGATGGACGCTGCGCTGCGCGGGCCGGGCGGTCGTGGCATCCAGGGGTCGGGCCGCAACAACGTCCGCCACTGCCTCGAGCGCGTCCGGGATGCCGTTCGACAGTGGCGTACGGTCAAGCGCGACTTGGAAGCAGGACGCGGGGAGGGGAACGTGTGGGCGTTCCAGTCCGTCGCATCCCTGCGCCTCTCCCTCCTCGGCCTGCGCGAACGGGTCGCCGACGACCTCACCGCGGCCGAACGCAGCTCCGCCGTCCTGGCGAAAGCCACCGCTTACGTGGCGCGGGACCTGTTTGCCGAGGTCTTCGACGGGCTGGATGCGAACAGTCGACCGGTCGAGAGGGGATCCGAGCAGGACGTTCAGATGGTTCTGGACGCCGAGCTCCACAAGGCCGAGCCAGCCGTGCCGGGCGAGAAGCCGACCTTGCACGGCTTGCTGAAGGCAGTGGACCGTACCTGGGACGACGCGATCGAGCAGCAGCTCGCCCGTGACGAATTCGGCGTGATTCGCACCATCAAGGACCTCGCGGACTTCGACGTCCTTCCTGCGGCCCACACCTTGTCGCTCTCGGAGGAGCGTCGCGCACACCTCAGTGCGTTCGAGGAGGAGCGCCGCGCGGCGCTCGCCGAGAAACAGCGGCAACTGGCCGCCCGGCTCCGCCGGTCCCAGGCTGACGAGGCACTCACCGTCGAACAGGACGTCAGCCTCCAGGAGCTGCTAGCGGACGCCCGAGCAGACCTGGAGCACGACCGGCCGGGCGAGCTGGCCGCGGTCCGCCGCAACCTCGACCGAGTCGAGGAACTGCTGCCCCGCTACCGCGAGGAAGCCGCCGACCGGCTGCGCGCTCGCCTGGCCGCGTTGACGGACGTGAGCGCGGAGAACCGCGAACGAATCCTGCGCAATCTGGACACCGACAGCCTGGCCACCGCGGCCGAACTCGTCTACTTCCTCGAACTGGGCGAACCGGTACCGGAGATCAGGTCCGAGGACTCGCACCTGGAGGCGTTCTTCCCCGCCGTGCCGGACTCGCTGCCGGGCGGCATCGATGCTGAGCTGATCGCGGCCGTCCGCGCCCGTGGCCGGTTCGGCGACCACGCCGTGCTGGACTATGCAGGACTCTCGGAGGAGGAGGCCGAACGGGCCGCTGCGGCCCTGAAGTTGTGGAGCACGCTCGCCGCGACGAAGGACCGTATCAACATCAATCCGCGCGAGAGCCTCAATCCGGCTCTGGCCCTCCTCGGATACGAGGCCCGGCGCGCACGGCCTCTGGACGATCTGCCGCGCGGCAAGGACTACCGGTTCTTCGAACTCGCGCCCGTGCACGTCACCGGCCGTGCCTGGGCGCCCGCCTTCGGATCGCAGATCAAGGACCGCGGCGGCAAGCTCCGCGCCCTGCTGATCTGGGGCCGGCCTGCGGCCAAACTGCTCATCACCCGCGCTCTGCAGGACCCCGACGAGAGCAGTCTGCTCGTCGTCCACTTCGGGACGCTGGACAGCAGAACCCGTAATGAGCTGGCCGCCGCCTCCCAGGACACCAAGCCGATCATGGTGGTGGACGACGCCGCGCTGGCCTACCTCATCGCGCACGGCAACCGGCGGGTGGATGCCACGACCGAGACGCTGCTGCCGTTCTCCGCAGTGAACCCGTACATCAAGGAGAAGCGGGGCCAGATCGGCCGGGAGATGTTCTACGGACGGGACCGCGAGCGCAAGAGCATCCACGACCCGGCGGGGACCCAGATCCTCTACGGCGGCCGGGGTCTCGGCAAGTCGGCCCTGCTCGCCGACGCGGGGGACCGCTTCGAGGAACAGCGGCCGGGGGCCTACCGCCAGCTCTACCTCAACCTGGACAAGATCGGCATCGGCCGGGGCACCGCGCTCGGTGCCGAGGCCATCTGGCCCACCCTCGACCAGGAGCTGATCAGGCAGGGAGTCCTGGAGGAGCCCCGACGCCGGGGCCCACAACAGGAATCATGGCAGCGGGTCACCGACGGGATCGCCCGGTGGCTCGCTCAGGATCCCGACCGGCGGCTGCTCATCCTCCTCGACGAGTGCGACCGCTTCTTCGAGGCAGACGTCCCCGAGTGCACGGAGACCCGCCGGCTGCGCGGTCTGGGTGAGGACTCGCGCGGCCGGGCCAAGGTTGTGTTCGCCGGTCTGCACTCGGTGCAGCGCTTCACCCGCCTCGCCAGGAACGGCCCGTTCAGCCACCTGGCGCAGACCCCGACGGTCGTCGGACCGCTCTCCCCACAGTTCGCCGCCGACCTGATCGTTCACCCGATGCGTGCGCTCGGCTTCGAGTTCGGCGACGTCGACCTCGTCAACCGGGTGCTCGGCTTCTGCTCGTACCAGCCCTTCCTGCTGCAGATCTTCGGCAGCAGGATGGTGCAGGTCATGCAGGACAAGCGTGCGCGCGCACCACTCGCGCCGCCTCCGTACACGATCGAGGAGTCCGATGTCGACGCGGTGGAAGAGGACACCTCGCTGCGCTCGGACATCACCGCGGCTTTCAAGGACACCCTCGCCCTCGACGACCGCTACCACGTCATCGCCAATGTCCTTGCCCAGCACGCCCGGGACAACGGTCTTGAAACCCGGCTCAGTGACAGGGAGTTGCGGGAGGAATGTGCCGGTTGGTGGCCCCGCGGCTTCGAGCACCTGGACAGCGAGGGTTTCCGTGCCTATCTGCAGGAGATGGTCGGCCTCGGTGTCCTGGCGCCGAACAACGACGGGCAGGGCTGGCATCTGCGGGGGCCCAACGCGCTGCGCATGATCGGTACCGCGCAGGAGATTGAGGCGCGGTTGCTGCGGGCGGAGACGGAGTCCCGGCTGGAGGAGACCGTTGTCCTGGAGAGCCGTCCGGACCTCTACGACGGCAGGTCGGCCCCCCTCACCGTCAACCAGATCGACTACCTGCTGGGCGAATACGTCAACCAAGTTCGCGTCGTTCTCGGTACTCAGGCGACCGGCATCGTAGATGTGGAACGGACCCTGCGTGAGGTGACGGGCAGGGTGGCGGGCTGGTCCGTGCCCGCGATCGGAAGCGCCAAGACGTTCCGCAAGGAGCTCGCCGCCGGCCGCGCGGGCGAGCGGCGACTGCTCATCAGCGATCTCTCGCTGGGCAGCGAGAAGTCCTGCCGGGAGTCCTTCGACCTGGCCAGGGCAGTGCTGCCCGAGGCCGCTGAGGCGACCCGCTCTGTGGTCCTCGTGTCGGGTGTGGAACAGCTCGGCTTCTGGTCTGGCCTCCTCACCGGTCCCGACGCCGACCACGACACCATCGTGGTGTTGCGACGGCATGACCTGCGCAGCCTGAAGGACTGGACGCAGCGCCACAGCCTGTGCGAGACGGAGGAACGGCTGACGCGCCTGGCGGAGGCGACCGGTGGCTGGCCGTACCTGCTGGACAAGGCGTTGCAGCTGCGTGATCGCAGACCGGACCAGGAGCAGGTGCTGGCGGACCTGACGTCGTGGCTGGAGCAGAGCAGCGGCGCCGAACAGTTCGTCGACGCCGTGGGGCTGCTGGAGAACGACACCCTCAAGGCCGCCTACGACGGGGTCGTTGAGCAGCTCGGTACCGACTGGCATGACGACGCCTACCTCGTCACCGCGGCCGAGATGGCTGGTCTCTCGTCCAGGGAGGCACGCGGGGCCGTCGTCCGTCTGGAGGCCCTCCAGGTGTTCGACCGGGACGGGACGCGCCTGCGCGTGGAGCCGGTGCTCCATACAGCGCTGGGCGTACTTGAGGCCAAGGTCTGACCAACCGGGTGGGGCCAGGATTGCGCTTGGCCCCACCGAGACTCGACCAACACACCCGCGTCCTGTCGGCGGCCACAATCGTAGTACCGACGGGGCGATCTACTGTTGACCCTTTTCCAGCTCGCTGCCCAGCTTGCTTTGCCATAGGAGACGCTTGGCGCTGATAGTGATGACTGGGGAGTGGGTTAAGCATTCGGTCGGCCCCGTCGTGGCAACGGAACGAGACGGCTCACTGGTCGCGAGAGCGGCGGGGGCTTCTCGGTCGTAGAACTGAAGGTTCCGGAAATCTACTGGTACGACGCGAAGGCCGTGCGCCTGACGCCGGCCGTGTGAGCTCCTCGCGAGTCTTTCGGGCTGCAGTGCGTGCTCCCGGGCAGCGAGTCATCCTGGGACCCGCATGCGTCTCATGCGGCGTCAGATAAGTCAGCATCTGGTCAGCATTAGTTCCCGAACATCCTGAAAAGGCTGTCTAAAGGCACCTGGTCGGTGGCGTCGCAACAGCCTGGTTGGCGCGGAAGCCCAGGCAGGGGGCCCTAATTCCAATGAGAAGCGATGTTCCTCACAATCGTCGACTTCGACGAGTGCCCGTGTAGAGTGAAGACCGCCCTTGACCTGCAGAAAGCTGGCAGGGAGCCGTCTTCCAGGAGTCCAAAGTGCTGCGTACTCTGTTCAAGTCCAAGATCCACCGTGCCACCGTCACCCAGGCCGACCTGCACTACGTCGGCTCCGTGACCATCGACGCCGATCTGCTCGACGCCGCCGATCTGCTGCCCGGTGAGCTCGTGCACATCGTGGACATCACCAACGGTGCCCGGCTGGAGACGTACGTCATCGAGGGGAAGCGGGGGTCCGGGGTGATCGGGATCAACGGGGCCGCCGCCCATCTCGTCCACCCCGGCGATCTGGTGATCATCATCAGTTACGCTCAGGTCACCGACGCCGAGGCGCGGTCGCTGCGGCCGCGGGTCGTGCACGTGGACGGCGACAACCGAATCGTCGCCCTGGGTGCCGACCCCTCCGAGCCCGTGCCGGGGTCGGATCAGGAGCGCAGTCCGCAGGCCGTGTCGGCCTGACGTACCGGACCGGGGACGAGGAGCGTGGCCGTGGGCGGGATCGAGATCCGGGACGACCGGGCGGCGGGCCGGCTGGAGGCGGTCGGCGCCGGCGAGGTCGTCGGCCGCATCGAGTACTTCGTGCTGGACGCCCCCGAGCGCGCCCTCGTCCCGGTGCACACCATCGTCGAGCCGGCCCACGAGGGCCAGGGCATCGCCGGTTCCCTCACCCGTGAGCTGTACGCCGCCGCGCGGCGCGAGGGCGTCGCCGTCGCGCCGTTGTGCTCGTACGTCGTCAAGTGGGCCGAGCGTCACCCGGACGACGCGCCCGCGGTCGACGCCGAGCTGCTGCGCGCGGCGAAGGAGTGGCTCGAGGCGCATCCGGAGCGGTTCTGAGCCGAGGCCCGCGACGGAAGAGCGGGCATCGACCGGCCGTGCGCCACCGCCCGGGGCGCGGCCCACGGCCCCTACGACGATCAGGGGGCACGCGTGTTGGCGCTGCTGCACACCTCACCCGTTCACGTTCCGGTGTTCGACGCCCTGCGTGACGAGGCGCACCCGGGGCTGGAGCTGCGGCACCACGTCGACGCCGGGCTGCTGGACCGGGCGCGGCGGGAAGGGCCCCAGGCGGTGACGGACGCCGTGCGGGCGGTGCTGCGCAGGGCTGCCGCCGAAGGCGCAAGGGCCGTGTTGTGCACCTGTTCGACCATCGGCGCCGTCGCCGAGTCGGCCGCCGGTGACGCGGGGGTGCCGGTGCTACGGGTCGACCGGCCGATGGCCGCCGCGGCCGTGGCCGCCGGTTCGCGCGTCGTCGTCCTCGGTGCCCTGCGGAGCACTCTCGAACCGACGGTGGCACTGGTCGAGGAGGAGGCCCGGCGCGCCGGGCGCCCCGTCGAGGTGCGGGCCCTCCTGGTCGACGGCGCGTGGTCCCGGTTCGAGGCCGGTGACACCGAGGGCTTCGCGCGGGTGGTGGCCGAGGCCGCCGACGCCGTCACCGATGCCGACGTGATCGTCCTGGCCCAGGCCTCCATGGCGCCGGCCCGGGAACGGGCCGGGACCGCCGTCCCGGTGCTGGCGAGCCCCGCGCCGGGGCTCGCCGCGGGGGCGGAGGCCGCGACAGCCCGCGGGTAGCGTTGCCCGTTGCCCGTTGCCCGTTGCCTCTTCGGTCACCGCCCTACGAGGGCAGTCTCGGCCACCCGGTCCCGGCCGTTCACGCGGGGGAGTGAGTGGAGGGACTTCCCTCGGGTAGGCGGGGGACAAGTCCAGAGCCGACGTCGACCGATTGGCCGGAGGACAGCGCCATGACGAACCCGTATCCGGATCCCGTTCCACCCGGGCCCACGCCGGGACCCGCGCCCGGTCCGGACCCGGAGCCCCAGCCGCACCCCGACCCGGTGCCCACGCCCGGCCCCGGCCCGGAACCGACACCCCCGCCACCGCCACCGGGCCCCGGCCCGGAGCCGACGCCGCAGCCCCCGGGGCCGGGCCCGCAGCCGACACCGCCACCCCCGCACCCGGGTCCCCCCGAGCCCTCCCCATCGCCGATCCCGCCGGGGCCGGAGCCCGTACCCAACCCGGAGCCCGGGCCGCCGCTGAGCTGAGGCGGCCGAAACCGCCGTACGCGCGGTGAGCGACGGGCGAAGAAGCGGCGGGCGGCAGTACGGCCGCCCGCCGCTTCTTCGCCCGCGACCACTACGCGGTGACCTCCGACCGGTCCCCGCCCCACAGCGTGTGGAACGCGCCGTCCCGGTCGGTGCGCCGGTAGGTGTGCGCTCCGAAGAAGTCCCGCTGGCCCTGGGTCAGCGCGGCCGGCAGCCGCTCGGCGCGCAGGGCGTCGTAGTAGGCGAGGGCCGCGGCGAAGCCCGGCGTCGGTACGCCCTGTCGGGTCGCGGCGACCAGCACCTCGCGCCAGTCGTCCTGGGCGTCCGCGATCTCCCGCGCGAACGTCTCGTCCGACAGCAGGCTCGGCAGGTCCGCGCGGGCGTCGTAGGCGGCGCGGATGCGGTCCAGGAAGGCCGCGCGGATGATGCAGCCGCCGCGCCAGATCGCCGAGACCGCCCCCAGGTCGATGTCCCAGCCGTACTCCTCGCTGCCCGCCGCGACCTCGTGGAAGCCCTGCGTGTACGACACGATCTTCGACGCGTACAGCGCCTGCTCCACCCGGTCCGCGAAGGCGGCCGCCTCCGCCTCGCCCAGCGGGGACGCCTTCGGGCCGGCCAGCCCGCGCGAGGCCTCCCGCAGCGCGACGTGCCCGGACAGGGAGCGGGCGAAGACGGCTTCGGCGATGCCGGACACCGGCACGCCCAGGTCCAGCGCGATCTGCACCGTCCAGCGGCCGGTGCCCTTCTGCTCCGCCTGGTCGGCCACCACGTCCACGAACGGCTCGCCCGTCGCCGCGTCGACGTGCGACAGCACCTCGGCGGTGATCTCGATCAGGTAGGAGTCCAGCCGGCCGGTGTTCCAGGTACGGAAGATCTCGGCGATCCGGGCGGGCGCGTACCCGGCGACGTCACGCAGCAACTGGTACGCCTCGCCGATCAGCTGCATGTCGGCGTACTCGATGCCGTTGTGCACCATCTTCACGAAGTGCCCGGCACCGTCCGGGCCCACGTGCGTCACGCAGGGCGCCCCGTCCGCCGCCTTCGCGGAGATCTTCTCCAGCATCGGGCCGAGCGAGTCGTACGACTCCTTCGAGCCGCCCGGCATGATGCTCGGCCCGTTCAGCGCACCCTCCTCGCCGCCCGAGATGCCGGTGCCGACGAAGTGGATGCCCTGCTCGCGCAGTTCGCGTTCCCGGCGGCGGGTGTCCGCGAAGTGGGCGTTGCCGCCGTCGATGATCATGTCGCCGGGCTCCAGCAGCGGGGCGAACTCCTGGATCACCGCGTCGGTCGGGTCGCCGGCCTTCACCATGATCACCAGGCGGCGTGGCCGCTCCAGCGCCGCCACGAACTCCTTCGCGGTCTCGGTCGCGATGAAGTCGCCCTCGTTCCCGAACTCCTCCACCAGTGCGCGCGTGCGCGACGCGGTCCGGTTGTGCACCGCGACCGTGTAACCGTTGCGAGCGAAGTTACGGGCGAGGTTGCGGCCCATGACCGCGAGCCCCGTGACGCCGATCTGCGCTGTAGTGCTCATTGGGTTGGCTCCTAGTGACCTTGGTGTCGGTGGTGCCCTGGTATCTCTGGCGCCTTGGTATCCGGTGGTACTCGGGCCCCGGTATCCGTGGTGCTCGGGCTCTGGTGCCGTGGTGCCGGTGGGTGCTCTGGTGTCCGTGGTGCCGCCAGTATCGTCGCTCGACCATCCTGACGTGCCGGTACGCCGGTCGCACCTCCTGGTCCGGCGGACTCCAGTACGCGGGGAAGGGCCCCGGTGCCTCAGCGGACGGGCTCCTTCCTCCGCCAACGGGCATCCCTTCTCCGCCACTTGGGGTGACCAACCGGCCGATTGCCGTCTTGTCATGGCCTGTTAGCAGCACATACTTTTGCCCCTCCTGACGCAATGTCGAGGGGGACCTCCATGGCCGTACGCGGCCGGCACCGCCGGTATCAGCCGAACAGGATCAACCGCGCCTCACTGACCGTCACCGCGGGCGGCGCGGGACTGGCGCTCCCGCTCATGGGAACCGGCACGGCGGACGCGGCCGACGTGGAGACCTGGGACAAGGTCGCCGCCTGCGAGTCCACCAACGACTGGGACATCAACAGCGGCAACGGGTACTACGGCGGGTTGCAGTTCACCCAGTCCACCTGGGAGGCGTTCGGCGGGACCGAGTACGCCCCGCGTGCGGATCTGGCCACCAAGGACCAGCAGATCGCCGTCGCCGAGAAGGTGCTGGACGGCCAGGGTCCCGGCGCATGGCCCGTGTGCTCGCAGCGGGCCGGACTCACCCGGGGTGGCGACACGCCCGACATCCGGCCGGCCGGGGACGCGAGGCCCGGCAAGGGGACGGAGCGGACCGCCGAGAAGTCCACCGGGAAGTCCTCGGGCAAGGGCAAGGTCACGGGGCGGTCCGGTGCGAAGCCGGACTCGGTGAAGGACGTCAAGCCCCAGACCACGCCGCAGTCGCGGGCCGGCAAGGGCCGCATGTACACGGTGGTCACCGGGGACACCCTGTCGGGCATCGCCGACACCCAGCAGGTCCGGGGCGGCTGGCAGCGACTGTACGAGTCCAACCGCGCCGCCATCGGAGCGGACCCCGACCTGATCCTGCCGGGGCAGCGCCTCGCGGTGCGCGGCGAGGGGACCAGCACCGCGCCCCGCCCCGAGCAGAAGACGGCGGAGAAGCCGAGAGCGGCCGAGAAGCCCAAGGCGAAGCCGGCCGAGCCGCAGCAGAAGCAGCAGAAGAAGAAGTCGTCCCCCGACAGCGGCAAGGCCGAGGCCAAGACGGAGAGCAAGGCCAAGACGGAGACGGCGGCCAAGGCCGACAAGGCCACCTCCCGCCACGCGGTCGTCGCCCCCGTCGACGCCCCCACCGGCACGCCGTACCACCAGGCGGGCTCGTCCTGGTCGAAGGGCTACCACACCGGCGTCGACTTCCCCGTCGCCACCGGCACCTCGGTCAAGTCGGTCGCGGCGGGCCGGATCGTCAGTGCGGGCTGGGGCGGCTCCTACGGGTACCAGGTGGTCGTCAGACACGAGGACGGCCGCTACTCCCAGTACGCGCACCTCTCGGCGATCTCCGTCAGGGACGGCCAGTCGGTCGGCGCCGGCCAGCGCATCGGCCGTTCGGGCTCCACGGGCAACAGCTCGGGCCCGCATCTGCACTTCGAGGTGCGGACGGGGCCCGGGTTCGGTTCCGATGTCGACCCGCTGGCGTATCTGCGGGCCGGCGGGGTCAGGATCTGATCCGCACCCGGTGCCGGTCCAGCACCGGCGTCGGGACGAACGGACCGTTGTGGAACGGGCCGAAGAACGGCGGCGGATCGTCCCTCTCCACAGGTTCCCGAACCTGGAGCGCCGCCTCGGCGGGGACGGTGTCCGGGACCGGCGGTGCCGCCGGGGAGGGCACGAAGACCTTGTCGGGCAGCGAGCCGCCCCGCTGCCCGGTCACCGGCGCGCCCGCGGCCCTCGGGGCGTCCCCCGACGGCCCGGCGTTGGACTCGGCCACCGCCGGGGGAGCCACCGCCGGGGGAGCCACCGCCGGGACGGCCACCGTCGGGCGGGTCATCGCCGGGCGGGCCATCGTGGGGAGGGCTGCCGCCGGGACGGCCGCCGATGAGTGAGCCGCAGTCGGGACGACAGCGGCCGGAAGGGGCACGGCCTCCCCGTCGGCGCCCTCCCGCGCGATCCGTTCCGTCGTCAGGAGGATCAGTCCGCCGGCGGCCACCACACCGCAGCCCAGGGCGAGCAGGGTGCCGGTCGTGCCGTAGCGGAAGGTCTCGCCGAACATCGTGATCCCGACCACCGCGGCCACCACCGGGTTGACGACCGTCAGCGTGGCGAGCGGGGCCGCGAGACCGGCGCCCCGGTAGGAAGCCTGGGACAGCAGCATGCCGGCCGTGGCGAGCACGCCGATCACGGCCAGGGACGGCACGTCGGCGCCCGACACACCGCCGGTCCAGTCGACCGCCACCGTCTTGGTGAAGACCGACGACATGCCGAAGGCGATGCCGGACGCGGTCGCGAGCAGGATGCTGCGCACCGCCGGGTGCCGGTGGGCGGCCCGGCCGGCGATCATCAGGGCCACGACCACACCGCCGGTCACGACCGCCGCGCCCACCCGCTGCGCGGTGTCCAGGGACTGCGCGTCCGACGCGCCGACCAGGGACAGCAGACCGGCGAGACCGACCGTCGCCATGAGGGCGCCGCGCCAGGCCGTCGCCCCGGCCCTGCGGCCGACGAACAGCGCCGCCATGGGCAGGGCGAACACGATGGTGAGCGCTCCCAGCGGCTGCACCAGGCTCAGCGGACCGAGAGCCAGGGCCACGACGTGCAGGAGACCACCGAGGCCGTTGAGCGCGACCGCCGCCCACCAGGCGGGGCGGCGCAGGGGAGCGTACTGAGCACCGGGGGAGGAGACCGCGACCCGCTCCTGCACGATCGCTCCGCCCGCGTACGCCACGGCGGAGACGAGCGACAGCAGCACGGACAACGCGAGGGCGCTCATCGGCTGCTCCTCTGCGTGAGGCGGGGGCTCTCGGCCCGGCGCGGCGAACGGTCGTCATCCATGGACAACACGATGCCGTCCCAGGAGCTTCCCGTCGTCGTCCCTGAGCACTCATTGAGTCCTACTGCCGATGGAGTATGACGGCGGTGCCGTCCTCCCCAGGGTGGGGTACTCGCGGCCCGGCCCCCTGAGCAACGCCCCCTAGGGGCCCTGATAGTACTGCTCACCGTGGACCTCGACCCCGACCTCGCAGCGCTCCGCCCGCTCGGCGGCTTCTCCGTGCTGCACGCGTCGAAAACGTCACCGTACGGGCCGTTCCCCACCCTCGCACACGCCTACGCCCCGGTCGACGGCGAACCCGGACAGGGAGGCCGGGCACACGACGGCCCCGGCGGCACCGGCTTCGGAGGCCCCGGAGACGCGACGCCGGACGCCCCGGCACCGCTTCGGGCGGACCCCCTCGCCTTCCGCGTCCACAAGGTCGCCGCCGCGATCCGCGCCCCCGACAGGCGTGTCGCCGCCTCCGTCGCCCACCAAGGGCTCGCCGCCCGCCTGTGGTCGGTGACGCTGGGCTGCGCCGCCCTCTACGGTCACGTCCCCGACCTCGCACCGTCCCTGCTGCACTGGGACCCCGACGCCACCGCCCCCGACGATCTGTGGCTCGCCGAGGTGCGTTCGCGGCCGGGGGACGTCGCCACGATCGCGGAGGTCGTACTCCGCACGCATCTCACGCCGCTGACGGCGACCCTCCACGCCCGCTACCGCGTGGCCACCGGGCTGCTCCGGGGCAACGCCGCCTCCGCGCTGGCCGGAGCAGGGCGGGAGCTGGACCGCTGGGCCCGCCGCCACGGCCGTACGGACACCGCCGCCCGTGCCCGCTCGCTGACCTCCGGGCTCCTCGCCCACCCCCTGCTCGCCGGGACGGGAGCGCTCACCGGCACCGCCTTCCGCCGCCGGAGCTGCTGCCTGTACTACCGGGTGCCCGGCGGAGGGCTCTGCGGCGACTGCTGCTTCTCCCGGCCGCCCGGCTCCCCCGGCCCTCCTCGGGCCGCCCGCACTGCACGCTCTCCCCGCGATCCCTGATCCCGGCTCCCCGGCCCTCCCCGGGCCGCCCGCACTGCGCGCTCTCCCCGCGATCCCTGATCCCGGCTCCCGGCTCCTCGCTCTCGGCTCCCCGCTCTCCCTGATCCCTGATTCCCGCTCCCCGCTCCCCGCCCTCCGTGATCTCCCGGCACCCGCGCTCTTCCCCACGCGCCCCGTCTGAGTGACCATGAAGGGACCAGCCGACGAGCACGGGAGGTTCCGGGTGCGTGTGGGACTGCTGACCCGCGAGTACCCGCCGGACGTGTACGGCGGCGCGGGCGTCCATGTCGAGTTCCTCGCCCGGGAGCTCGCCCGCCTCGTCGACCTGGACGTGCACTGCTGGGGCGAGGGCCGTGCCGACGGGGTGCTGCGCCACCGTTCCTGGTCCGCGCTCGACGGAGCCAACGACGCGCTGCGCACCTTCTCCGTGGACCTCGCCATGGCCGCCGCCCTCGAAGGCCGCGAACTGGTCCACTCCCACACCTGGTACGCCAATCTCGGCGGTCACCTCGCCAAGCTCCTGTACGGCATCCCGCACGTGGTGACCGCCCACTCCCTGGAGCCCCTGCGCCCCTGGAAGGCCGAGCAGCTCGGCGGTGGCTACGCCCTGTCCGGCTGGGCCGAGCGCACCGCGGTCGAGGCGGCCGACGCGGTCGTGGCCGTGTCCGGGGCGATGCGCGAGGACATCCTCGCCTGCTACCCGGCGCTGGATCCCGGCCGCGTCCACGTCGTGCACAACGGCATCGACACCGCCCTGTACCGGCCCGACCCCGGCACCGACGCCCTGGACCGGGTAGGCCTGGACCGCTCCCGCCCGTACGTGCTGTTCGTCGGCCGCATCACCCGCCAGAAGGGCGTGCCCCACCTGCTGCGCGCCGTGCGGGACATCGACCCGGCCGCGCAGGTCGTGCTCTGCGCCGGCGCCCCGGACACCCCCGCGATCGACCAGGAGTTCCGCGACCTCTTCGCCGGGCTGAGCCGCGCCCGCGAGGGCGTGTACTGGATCCCGAGCATGCTGCCGCGCCGTGAGGTGATCCAGCTCCTGACGCACGCCGCCGTCTTCGTCTGCCCCTCCGTGTACGAGCCGCTCGGCATCGTCAACCTGGAGGCGATGGCCTGCGGGACGCCCGTCGTGGCCTCCCGGGTCGGCGGCATCCCCGAGGTCGTGGCGGACGGCGAGACGGGGGTCCTCGTGCCCAAGGACGACGGGGTGGGCGGGGACCGGGACGACGACTTCGAGGCGGGACTCGCGCGGGCGCTGGACTCCGTCCTCGGCGACCCGGAGGGCGCCCGGCGGATGGGTGAGGCCGGCCGGCGGCGCGCGGTGGACGAGTTCGGCTGGGACGCGGTCGCCCGTCGCACCGTGCGCCTCTACGAGGAGATCCTCAAACAGGCTTAGGCAGCCCCGGTCCGGGGCAGCCGAGGGTGAACGAGGGTGAGGGGAGCGGCCATGCGTCGTGGAGGTCCTTCGGTGCTCGGCATCGTGCTGGCGGGCGGAGAGGGCAAACGCCTGATGCCCCTGACCGCGGACCGCGCCAAACCCGCGGTCACGTTCGGGGGCACGTACCGGCTGGTCGACTTCGTGCTGTCCAACCTGGTCAACGGCGACATCCTGCGGATCTGCGTCCTCACCCAGTACAAGTCGCACTCGCTGGACCGGCACATCACCACCACCTGGCGGATGTCCAGCCTGCTCGGCAACTACGTCACCCCCGTCCCGGCCCAGCAGCGGCTGGGCCCGCGCTGGTACCTGGGCAGCGCCGACGCGATCCTCCAGTCCCTGAACCTCGTCCACGACGAACAGCCCGACTACGTCGCGGTCTTCGGCGCCGACCACGTGTACCGGATGGACCCGCGCCAGATGCTCACCCAGCACATCGAGTCCGGCGCGGGCGTGACCGTGGCCGGGATACGCGTCCCGCGCGGCGAGTCGTCGTCCTTCGGCGTGATCACTCCCGGCGCCGACGGCCGGACCGTCACCGGCTTCCTGGAGAAGCCCGCGGACCCGCCCGGGCTGCCCGACGACCCCGGGTGCGTCTTCGCCTCGATGGGCAACTACGTCTTCACCACCAAGGCCCTCATCGAGGCCCTGCACCGGGACGCCGAGGACGAGAACTCCGTGCACGACATGGGCGGCTCGATCCTGCCCCAGCTCACCGACCGCGGTGAGGCCGCCCTGTACGACTTCAGCGACAACCACGTGCCGGGGGAGACCTCCCGGGACCAGGGGTACTGGCGGGACGTCGGCACGCTCGACGCCTACTACGACGCCCACATGGACCTGATCGCGGAGCGCCCCGCCTTCAACCTCTACAACCGGGACTGGCCCGTCTACACCCACTCCGCCCAGCTCTCCCCGGCCCGTTTCAACGCCGGCGGCATGGCCAGTGAGTCGATCATCAGCGCGGGCTGCCTGATCCGCGGGCAGGTCACCCGGTCCGTGCTGTCACCGGGCGTGGTGATCGACCCGGGGGCCGTCGTACAGGGTTCGGTGCTGCACGACAACGTGCACATCGGCCGGGGCGCGGTGGTGCGCGGGGCGGTGCTGGACAAGAACGTCGACGTGCCGCCGGGCGCGACGATCGGTGTCAACCCGGAGCGGGACGGCGAGCTGTACACGGTCTCCAAGGGCGGCGTGATCGCGCTCGGCAAGGGACAGCGGGTGCCGTGACGGACGGGTGACGGCCCGGGGCGCCCGTCGTGCAGTACGAGGACAACGGCACCGACGACCACCTCTGGCGCTTCGCCTGAGGTGACCGCGCACCACGACGGGCGGACGGACGAGGCGCCGTCCGCCCGGCCGCGGACCGCGGCCCGCCCGCCGGTCGCCGGCCCGCACGATCGGCCCGCACCCGTCCGGGTGGCGCACCCCGGCGCGGGCGGCACCGCCTCCACCGGCCCGGGCGCCGTGACCCCATGGGGCACCGCGATCGGGGCCCGGTCAGGGGGTGGGACTTTAACCTGATGTTAACTGTGCGTAGCTTGATCGTACTTGACCGTAATCGACGCGGGGCGATTGACTGTTTGTCCACCCGTCGTCCCTGCGAGGACCACCCTTGACTTCCGATCCGCTCGCTCCTCTCGACCTGGCGTTCTGGAACATCGAGTCCGCCGAGCACCCCATGCACCTCGGCGCGCTCGGGGTCTTCGAGGCCGGCTCGCCGACCGCGGGCGCCCACGCGGCGGACCTGCTCGCGGCCCGCGCCCCGGGCGTGCCCGGCCTGCGGATGCGCATCCGGGACACCTGGCAGCCGCCCGCCCTGCGGACGCCCTTCTCGTTCGGCGGCGCGACCCGGGAACCCGCCCCCGGCTTCGACCCGCTCGACCACGTGCGGCTGCACGCCCCGACGACGGACTTCCACGCCCGGGCGGGCCGCCTCATGGAGCGCCCGCTGGAGCGCGGCCGGCCGCCCTGGGAGGCGCACGTGCTGCCGGGCGCGGACGGCGACCGCTTCGCCGTGCTGTTCAAGTTCCACCACGCCCTGGCCGACGGCCTGCGCGCACTGACCCTCGCCGCCGGGGTTCTCGACCCGATGGACCTGCCCGCGCCGCGCTCGCGCCCCGAGCAGCCCGCCCGAAAGCTCCTGCCGGACGTGCGCAGACTGCCGGAGAGGGTGCGCGACGCCCTGTCCGACGCCGGCCGGGCCCTCGACATCGGCGCCGCCGCGGCCCTGTCCACCCTCGACGTGCGCTCCTCCGCCGCGCTCACCGCCGCATCCTCCGGCACCCGCCGCACCGCGGGCGTCGCCGTCGACCTGGACGACGTGCACCGGGTGCGCAAGACCGTCGGCGGCACCGTCAACGACGTCCTGATCGCGGTCGTCGCGGGTGCGCTGCGCAGCTGGCTGGACGAGCGCGGCGACGGCAGCGAGGGCGTCGCGCCCCGTGCCCTGATCCCCGTCGCCAAGCGCCGGCCGCGTACCGCCCACCCACAGGGCAACCGGCTCTCCGGATACCTGACACGGCTCCCGGTCGGCGATCCCGACCCGCTCTCCCGCCTCGACGCGGTGCGCACCGCCATGGACCGCAACAAGGACGCCGGGCCGGGCCGGGGAGCCGGGGCCGTCGCCCTGCTCGCCGACCACGTGCCCGCGCTCGGCCACCGGCTCGGCGGGCCCCTGGTCGGCCAGGCCGCCCGGCTCTGGTTCGACATCCTGGTCACCAGCGTGCCCCTGCCCAGCCTCGGCCTGCGGCTCGGCGGCCATCCGCTCACCGAGGTCTACCCGCTCGCACCGCTGGCCCGGGGCCACTCCCTGGCGGTGGCCGTCTCGACGTACCGCGGGCAGGTCCACTACGGCCTGGTCGCCGACGGGAAGGCCGTACCGGATCTGGACCGCTTCGCCCTGGCCCTCTCCCGGGAGGTGGAGACGCTGCTCACGGCCTGCGGTCCCTGAGCCGGCGCGTTTGGCGTCCCGGCCCGCCGCTGAAGTAAAATCCGCCGTTCGAAAGCGGGCGCGAGTCGGAGCGCCGCGACGGTGATCAGGAACGGCAGCGGCGATGACGGTGACACAGGACGGTTCGGCGAGCACGGACGAGGTGGTGTACGGCCCGGGGATCGACCCGGAGCGGCTCGCCGTCTGCCTGAGCGTGCTGGAGGAACTCGACGGACTCGACGTCGACCACCCGGACGCCGTCCGGGTCCGCCGGGCCACCTCGCACATCTACCGGATGGTCAAGCAGCGCCGCCGTCAGGAGCGCCGGGCCGCCAAGACCGCCCACGACAAGGCCGTCACCGAGGCCACCGCCACCGGGTCCGCCGAGCGCATCGACGACGAGACCGAAGGCATCCTGCCCTCCTCCCGCACCGAGGAGGGCAGCATCGCGGGGATACTCCAGCGTCCCCGCTCGTGCTACATCTGCAAGCAGCGCTACACCGAGGTCGACTACTTCTACCACCAGCTCTGCCAGAGCTGCGCCGCCGAGAACCGGGCCCGCCGCGACGCCCGCGCCGACCTCACCGGCAAGCGGGCGCTGCTCACCGGCGGCCGGGCCAAGATCGGCATGTACATCGCGCTCCGGCTGCTGCGCGACGGGGCGCACACCACGATCACGACCCGCTTCCCCAAGGACGCCATCCGCCGCTTCAAGGCCATGGACGACTCGGCGGACTGGATCCACCGGCTGGAGGTCGTCGGCATCGACCTGCGCGACCCCGCCCAGGCGGTGGCCCTGGCCGACCAGGTCACCGAGCAGGGACCGCTCGACATCCTGATCAACAACGCCACCCAGACCGTGCGCCGCCTGCCCTCCGCGTACGCCGCGCTCGTCGAGGGCGAGAGCGCCCCGCTGCCGGCCGGTGAACTGCCCGCCCACCACGTCATCGGCGCCTTCAACTCCGGAGCGGTGGACGGACTGACGGCGCTGCCCGTCGGCGTCTCGGGGCTCGACGCGCAGAAGGTGGCCGACCTCGCCCTGGTCGCCGGCAACGCCAGCGTGGTCCGGCACCGCGACGGCACCGCCATCGACGCGGGCGGCCTGGTCCCCGACGTCGTCGACACCAACACCTGGGTCCAGACCATCGAGCAGATCTCCCCGGTGGAACTGCTGGAGACCCAGCTGTGCAACTACACCTCGCCGTTCATCCTCATCAGCGCGCTGCGCCCGGCGATGGCCGAGGCCGCGCGCCGGGCCCCCGCGAAGCGTGCCTACGTCGTCAACGTCTCCGCGATGGAGGGTGTCTTCGCCCGCGGCTACAAGGGTGCGGGCCACCCGAACACCAACGCGGCCAAGGCGGCCATGAACATGGTCACGCGGACCAGCGCCCAGGAGATGTTCGACACCGACGGCATCCTGATGACCTCGGTGGACACCGGCTGGATCACGGACGAGCGTCCGCACTTCGACAAGCTGCGGCTGGCCGAGGCCGGTTTCCACGCTCCGCTGGACCTGGTGGACGGCGCCGCCCGCGTCTACGACCCGATCGTGCGCGGTGAGGCGGGCGAGGACCTGTACGGCGTCTTCCTCAAGGACTACGCGCCCGGCAAGTGGTGAAGATCCCGCCGGGACAACGGCCGTGATCCGTCGGCCGGTCGGCGGAGCGCCGTCCTGATCCGGGAGGGCCCGTTCAGTCGACGGCTCCCAGCCGCGAGTGCCGCGCCGCCGTCAGCTCCAGCACCGTGCGCCAGTCCTCCAGGACCCCGGCGTCGAAGACGGTGGTGCGGGCCTCCTCGGCCGCCTGGTGCAGACGGACAAGATCCTCGTCGTGGGCCCAGGCGTCCGGGTGGGCGTGCCGGCGCAGCAGCCGGGCGACGCGCGCGCCGAGCAGTGGCCGCACCGCGTCGGCCGTCCGGCCGGCGGGGTCGCCGGACCGCAGCAGCCGGCCCACGGGTGCCACCAGACCCGCCACCTGGAGCTCCTTGTCGGCGGGGCGACGCCGGCGCAGGAGCGCGGCGGTGCGCAGCGCGTGCTCGTGCAGGTCCACCCGCCCGCTGCCGCGCTCCGCGAAGGCCCCCTCGCCCCGGCAGGCGTACAGCAGGTCCATCAGCTCCTCGACGCTGCGCAGTTCCATGCCTCGGTCCTCCCACGAGACAGCCGTTGCCGACCCACAGCAGACCATGGCCGGCTTGCGGCGCAGCCAACGGCAACTGAACGGTGCGGCCCGGCCTCCGACGAGAATCGAAGATGCGGTCGGCCGCATCGGCCGAACGGGTGAGTCACCTGTGGTGCGCAAACGGGTCCATCCCGGCATACTCGGGCCAACTGGGCAGGATAGGAAGGGCAATGGTTCTCCCATGTTTTGGGCCCCATAGAGCGCACCCCCGCTCATTTGGTTAATCTGGACCGGACGGACAGCACAGGGCTCCACCCACACCCGAGGTCCGTCTTGGGACAAGCCGGTTCACAACGGCCTGCTCTCGCCCGAGTTGCCGGCGCCACCGCGTCCGAACTGCATGCGACTGAAACCCCAGCGGGCGTCTGGTGCCGGACAGCAGACTCGGCCGACAGGCCCCTAGGGTGACCCGACACATAAGGAGTGCGCGGTGACACCGGAGACGACGAATCCAGAGCAACGCCCCAAGGAACGCATCGAGCGCGGGGGCCGCCGGCCAGGAGAGCTCGGCAGCCTCGACGTGTGGGCCCGCTCCGCCCCCATCCGCCTCGCGGGCTACGAGGAGGACCTCGCCGAGCCCCACATCCTGCCCAGCGTGGACTGACCGCGCGCGACCCGCAGGATCCGCCACAGGCATGGGCGTGCCAGACTCGCGCCCATGCTGATCAGGGAAGCGACGGCCGGTGACTGGCCGCACATCTGGCCCATCTGGCACCGCATCGTCGCGGCCGGCGAGACCTACGCCTGGGACCCGGACACGTCCGAGGAGGACGCCCGGGCCCTGTGGATGAACCCCGCCAAACGCGTCTACGTCGCCGAGGACGACGGCACCGTCGTCGCCTCCGCCTACGTCACCCCCAACTACGGCGGCCCCGCAGCGGGCATCGCCAACGCCGGCTTCATGGTCGACCCCGACCGGGCCGGCCGCGGCACCGGACGGGCCCTCGCCGAACACGTCCTGGCCGCCGCAGCCGCCGACGGGTACCGGGGCATGGTCTTCAACGCCGTCGTGGAGACCAACCCCGCCGTACGCCTCTGGACCTCCCTCGGCTTCACCGTCCTGGGCACGGTGCCGGACGCCTTCGACCACCCGCGGCACGGGCGGGTCGGCCTGCACGTCATGTACCGCGCCCTCTAGCGGGCCCCGCGGCGAGCGCCGGGACGGGGCGCTCACTCCAGGGGTGCCGTCCGCCGCCACGGGCGCAGCGCCTCGATCCGCTCCGCCAGCTCCAGCAGCGCCGCCTCCGCACCCGGTCGCCCCACCAGCTGTACGGCGCAGGGGGCGCCCGAGGGCAGGGTGCCGACCGGTACCGCCATCGCGGGCCAGCCGGTCAGGTTCCACGGCGGAGTGAAGGGCGAGTAGGCCGTGTCGGCCACGATGTTGCGCAGCCAGCCCCGCTCGTGCCAGGGCGCGGCGGCGGGGGAGCGGCGGGCCAGCGCCGGGGTGAGCAGGACGTCGTACGCCTCGAAGAACGGCTCCAGGCGTGCGCGCAGTGCCTCGCGTCCCTCGCCGGCGGCGGCCGTGCGTACGAAGGCCCGCCCGAGGGCCGCGTGCACCCGGGTCCGCCGGGCCAGCCGGCGCCGGTCCAGTCCCCGGGCGTCCACCGCCGTGCCCGCCGTCCAGTGGGCCAGGGCGGTGAGACCCAGCGAGGCGGGGTAGGGCGGGTCGGCCCGCCGCACCTGGTGACCCGCCTTCATGAGCAGACCGGCCGCCTCGCGGACGGCGTTCGCGTACGGGCGGGAGACGGGGACGCCGGCCAGGGGGCTGCGCGCGGAGGCCGCGATCCGCAGGGTGCCGCCGTCCGCGCGGCGCGGCGGTCCGCCGTCCGTGAGGTCGTCGCCGGCGAGGACCGCCAGCATCAGGCGCGCGTCCTCGACCGTCGTGGCCAGCGGCCCGTTCTCGGACATGCCGAACCAGTCGCCCTCGCCGATGCCGGCCGGGACCACACCGTGGCCCGGTTTGATGGTGACCAGGCCGCAGTTGGCCGCCGGAATGCGCAGCGAGCCCATGCCGTCGTTGCCGAGCGCCAGCGGCACCAGACCCGCGGCGACCGCGGCGGCGCCGCCGCCCGACGAACCGCCCGCGGAGCGGGCCGGGTCCCACGGGTTGCGGGACGTGCCGTGCACGCCCTCGGTGGTGCCGAACACGCACAGCTCGGGCACGTTGGTGAGGCCCACCACCACCGCCCCGGCCGCCCGCAGCCGGGCCACGGTGACGTGGTCCGCGGCCGAGGGCGTGTCCGGCGTCGCCGCGGAACCCACGCGCTTCGACTCGCCGCACACCGCGAGGTTGTCCTTGACCGCCACCGGCACGCCCGCCAGCGGGAGTTCGGCCAGGTCGCTCCGGGCGCCCACCTCGTCGGCCTCGCCGAGCGCCGCTTCGGCCCGGACTGCGCGGAAGGCACCGACGCGGCCGTCCAGGCGCTCGATCCGGGCGAGATGGTCCGCCACCACCTCGCGGGGCGTGGCGCGCTTCTCGCGGACGGCGGCGGCGATGTCGGCGGCGGTCCGGCCGGCCCAGCTGGTCACGGAGGGGCTCCTCGGGGTGCGGGAACGGGACTACTGACGAGTACGTGAGCACTCTGCCCGCCAGGACGCCTCCGCGTCGAGAGGGCCCGAGCGGCGGAGGCACGCGGCGCGCTCCGGCTCCCTCGCCGCCGCCCGCCGCCCTCACGTCGTCCGTCCGCCGCCCGCCGCCCGCCGCCCTCACGCCGTCCGTCCGCCGCCCGCCGCCCTCACGTCGTCCGTCCGCCGCCCGCTCCGCCGACGGCCCGCGCCTCGCGCCGGGGGAGGGTGCCGCACGGTTCGGAGGACGCGCGGTGGGGGAGCTGTACACCACGTCCGCCCCTGTGACCCCGACCCGCCTTCGGTGAACCGCCGACTCCGAAGCCGCCCCCGCCGGCCGCCGGCCGCGCCGGAACACCCGCCCCGACCACGGAGGACCCCGCATGCATGACGACCGCGACCTGGTCGAAGCCCGCCTCGAACGCGTCCTCGACGAGCGCATCCGCCCCGCCGTGTACCCCGAGTCCGTGCCGCTCGACGTCGCCGTGTGGCACGCGCCCGGCGAGCCCGTGCCGGTCGCCGAGGGGCTCGCGGCCGACCCCGAACCCATAGAGGTGGGCGCCCGCTGGGGCGCCCCCTGGGGCACCAGCTGGTTCCGCGTCACCGGGACCGTGCCCGAGGAGTGGGCCGGGAGGACCGTCGAGGCGGTCCTCGACCTCGGTTTCGACGAGAGCATGCCCGGCTTCCAGTGCGAGGGCCTGGTCTACCGGCCCGACGGCACCCCGGTGAAGGGCCTCAGCCCGCGCAACCAGTGGGTGCGCGTCGCCGCCCCCGCCACGGGCGGCGAGGAGGTCCGCCTGCACGTCGAGGCGGCTTCCAACCCCGTCATCTTCGGCCCCCGCCCCTTCGTGCCCACGCCGCTCGGAGACAAGGAGACCGCCGGCGACGAACCGCTCTACACCCTCGCCCGCATGGACCTCGCGGTCCTAGACGAGACGGTGTGGCACCTGGTGCTCGACCTGGAGGTGCTGAGCGAGCTGATGGCCGAGCTGCCGGTGGACTCGCCCCGCCGCTGGGAGATCCTCCGCGCCGTGGACAAGGCCCTGGACGCGGTCGACCTCCAGGACGTCAACGGCACGGCGGCACAGGCCCGTGCCCGCCTCACCGGCGTCCTCTCCGCCCCCGCCGCCGCCTCCGCGCACCGCATCAGCGCCGTCGGTCACGCCCACATCGACTCGGCGTGGCTGTGGCCGCTGCGCGAGACCGTCCGCAAGGTCGCGCGCACGGCGTCCAACATGACCGCCCTGCTGGAGGACGAGCCGGACTTCGTCTTCGCCATGTCGCAGGCCCAGCAGTGGGCCTGGGTGCGCGACCACCGGCCCGAGGTGTGGGCACGGGTGAAGAAGGCCGTGGCCGACGGCCGGTTCGTGCCGGCCGGCGGCATGTGGGTGGAGTCGGACACCAACATGCCGGGCTCCGAGGCGATGGCCCGGCAGTTCGTGCACGGCAAGCGCTTCTTCCTCGACGAGTTCGGCGTCGAGAACGACGAGGCGTGGCTGCCCGACACCTTCGGCTTCGCCGCCGGGCTGCCGCAGATCATCAAGGCGGCCGGCGCCAAGTACCTGCTGACGCAGAAGATCTCCTGGTCGCGGACGAACAGGTTCCCGCACCACACCTTCCGCTGGGAGGGCATCGACGGCACCCGGATCTTCACGCACTTCCCGCCCGTCGACACCTACAACTGCTCGATGCGGGGCGACGAGATCGCCCACGCGGCCCGCAACTTCCGGGACAAGGGCGTGGCCCGGCACTCGCTCGCTCCCACCGGCTGGGGCGACGGCGGCGGCGGCACCACCCGCGAGATGGTCGCCAAGGCCGCCCGGCTGCACGACCTCGAAGGGTCGGCGACCGTCACCTGGGAGACCCCGCGGGCCTTCTTCGCGAAGGCCGAGGCCGAGAACCCCGAGCCGCCGGTCTGGGTCGGCGAGCTCTACCTGGAACTGCACCGCGCCACCCTGACCAGCCAGGCCAGGACCAAACAGGGCAACCGCCGAAGCGAACACCTGCTGCGGGAGGCCGAGTTGTGGGCGGCCACGGCCGCGGTGCGCACCGGGTTCCCCTATCCGTACGACGACCTGGACCGCATCTGGAAGACGGTCCTGCTCCACCAGTTCCACGACATCCTGCCCGGTTCCTCCATCGCCTGGGTGCACCGCGAGGCGCGCGCGACCTACGACCGCGTCGCCCGGGAGCTGGACGGCATCATCGACGCCGCCCAACGCGCCCTGGCCGGCGAGGGCGACACCCCGCTCCTCTTCAACGCCGCCCCCCACACCCGCACCGGCGTCCCGGCCGGCGCCGCCGCCGCTCCCGTCACCGAGGGCCGCACCGTCCTGACCCCCCGCCCGGAGGGCGGTCACGTCCTGGACAACGGACTGCTGAGGGTCGGGATCGACGGCCGCGGTCTGCTCGTGTCGGTGTACGACCTCGCGGCCGACCGCGAGACGATCGCGCCGGGCCGGGCGGGGAACCTCCTCCAGCTCCACCCCGACCTGCCGAACAAGTGGGACGCCTGGGACGTCGACGAGTTCTACCGCAACACCGTCACCGACCTCACCGACACCGACGAGGTCGGCCCCGGCGACGACGGCGCCTCGGTGCGGGTCGTCCGCCGTTTCGGCTCCTCCCGCGTCACCCAGACACTGACGCTGGCGCCGGGGGAGCGGCGGCTGGAGGTGGACACCGAGGTCGACTGGCACGAGACGGAGAAGTTCCTCAAGCTCGCCTTCCCGCTCGACCTGCATGCCGAGCGGTATGCCTCGGAGACCCAGTTCGGGCACTTCCACCGGCCCACCCACACCAACACCAGCTGGGAGGCGGCCAAGTTCGAGGCGTGCAACCACCGCTTCGTCCACCTGGAGGAGCCCGGCTGGGGCGTGGCGGTCGTCAACGACTCGACGTACGGCCACGACGTGACCCGCACCGTCCGCACCGACGGCGACGCGGGGACGACCACCACCGTGCGGGTGTCGCTGCTGCGTGCCCCGCGCTTCCCCGACCCGGAGACCGACCAAGGCGTGCACCGCTTCCGGCACGCGCTGGTGCCGGGTGCGGACATCGGCGACGCCGTGCGCGAGGGCTGGCGGATCAACCTGCCCGAGCGGCGGGTGCCGGGCGCGGGCGAGGTGGCGCCGCTGGTGACGGTCGACCACGACGCGGTCGTGGTCACCGCCGTGAAACTGGCCGACGACGGCAGCGGAGACGTGGTGGTCCGCTTCCACGAGGCCCACGGCGGCCGGGCCAGGGCCACCCTGACGGCCGGGTTCCCCGTCGCGGAGGCGGCGGTCACCGACCTGCTGGAGCGCCCGGCGGCCGAGCAGGGGCCCGCGATCGAGCAGGACGGTGAGCGGATCGCCGTACGGCTGCGCCCGTTCCAGCTGACGACCCTGCGCCTGAGGCGCGCCTAGCGCCGCACGGTCCGGCTCACCGGCGCGCGGTGAGCCGGACCGGGGCCCGCTACGGCCTGTCCGGCGCCCCGGCCAGCCGGGTCGGCGGCAGGTACTCCCGCACATACGTCCGCTGCCAGCACGCGCCCGTCTCCCGCAGCTCGCGCCACGTCGTGTACCGGTACCGGAACAGCCGGGCGCGGACGAAACGGGGCGGTGCGTCGGCCGGGAACGGGGAGCGGCGCAGCAGCCTCAGTGTCGCGCGGTCGTTCTCCAGCAGCCGCTCCACCAGGGTGCCGAACCAGGAGCCGGCGTACGAGGGCGAGAGCGCGGCGAACCACATCAGCCAGTCCAGCCGCAGGTGGTACGGCGCGAACTGGCGCGGCCAGCGCCGCGGGTCACCGGGCTTGCCCTTGAACTCGTACTCCCGCCAGTCCGAGTCCTCGCGGGCCACCTCGTCGGCGGTGCCCTCGATCACCACCTCGTAGCGGACCCGGCTGACGGTGCCGAAGGCGCCGTAGGTGTTGACCAGGTGCAGCGGGTCGAAGGAGCGGTTCATCACCTGGCGGCGGGAGACCATGTTGCGGACGGGCCGGTGGCTGAGGAAGAGCAGCAGGGCCGCGACCGCGAGGACCACGACCTCGTACCAGAGCGGCGCGGGGGACACGGACGGCGGATCGGCCGGGAACCGCACCGCCGACAGGGCCAGCACGATGGTGATCCAGTTCAGCCAGGAGAAGTTGCCCGACAGCACCAGCCACAGCTGGGTCACGATCATCAGTGCCGCGGCGGCCGTCGCGACGGGCTGCGGCGTGAACAGCAGGAAGGGCACCACGAGCTGCGTGACGTGGTTCGCGGCCACCTCCACGCGGTGCAGCGGCCGGGGGAGCCGGTGGAAGAACCAGCTCAGCGGCCCCGGCATCGGCTGGGTCTCGTGGTGGTGGTCCAGGCAGGTCAGCTTCCGCCAGCACTCGTCGCCGCGCATCTTGATCAGCCCCGCCCCGAACTCCACCCGGAAGAGCAGCCAGCGCAGCAGGAAGAGCACCAGGACCGGCGGCGCCACCTCGTCGTTGCCGAGGAAGACCGCGAGGAAGCCGGTCTCCAGCAGCAGCGACTCCCAGCCGAAGGAGTACCAGGTCTGCCCGACGTTGACCACCGACAGGTACAGCGCCCACGGCACCAGCCACAGCAGCATCGCCCCCCACAGCGGCAGCAGCGCGTCCAGCCCCGCCACCAGCGCCGCCGACACCGCGCAGCCCGCCCAGGCGCAGCACGCGAAGAGGCGGTCCGAGTAGCGGAGCTGGAACAGGCTGGGCGCCCGCCTGAACGGCACCCGCTCCACGAAGCGGGGCACGGGCAGCATGCCGCGCTCGCCGATCAGCGGACGGAACTGCAGGGCGGCGGTCAGGAAGGCGACCAGGTACATGACGGCCAGGGCCCGCTGGAAGACCAGCCTGCTCAGCCAGTAGTCGGGTGCGGTGAACCACTCCACGGCCGCGCTCCTCTCGTACGATCACGCTCCGTGTACCCCGGTGGGCGGGCGGCCCTCCACGACCCGGGCGGCGGACAGGAGTCGAGGAATCGGACAAACCCTGGCAAGGTGGAGCTCATGGTTGATCGGGGAGCGAGTGCCCTGTCACTCCCGGACGACTGGCCCGCCCACCCGGACCCCATCCTGGCGCTCAACCGCATGGGCAGCTTCGACTGGGACCTGGACACGGGACTGTTCCACATGGACGCCCAGGCCCACGAGGTGTTCGATCTGCGCCCGGACGAGTACGACGGGCGGCCGGAGTCGCTGGCGGTGCGCGTCCCCGCGGCCGAGGGCAGCCGCCTGGACGCCATCGTCGCCCGGGCCATGAAGGACGGCAGCGAGAACTACGGGACCTACTTCCGGCTGCGCACCCGCGACGGCACCCTGCGCTGGACCCGTACCCAGGGTTACATCCGCCGCGACGAGACCGGCCGCCCCCGCCGCATCATCGGCATCGTCCGCGACGCCACCCAGGAGGTCGGCGACATCGAGGCCCGCCGCGAGCAGGCCGCGCAGGACGAGGCCCGCAGGCGCCTCACCAACGTCGTCCAGCTCGCCACGGCCGCCCTCGCGCACGCCCGCACGGTGGACGACGTCATCGAGGTCCTGCGCGACACCCACGGCCTCACCCGCCTCGGCGCCACCAGCCTCGTGATGGGGCTGGTCGAGGCCGGCCGCATCCGGCTGGTCGCCGACGGCCCCGACAACAGCTTCGTCCCCGGCACCCGCGTCACCCGGATCGACGAGCCGTACCCGATGAGCGAGGCCGTGCGGACCCTCAGCCCCCGCTTCATCGAATCGCCGGAGGAGTTCGAGGAGCGCTACCCCCTCCTGTGGCAGCACATCACCCACCTGAACATCACCGCGGCCGCCTATCTGCCGCTGATCGCCCAGGCCCGGCCGATCGGCGCGATCGGGCTCCTCTACAGCGACCGGCGCGGCTTCTCCCCGGAGGACCGCAACGTGCTGGTCGCGCTCGGCAGCGGCATCGCGCAGAGCCTGCAACGGGCCATGCTCTACGAGCAGGAGACGGACCTCGCCGAGGGCCTCCAGCAAGCCATGCTGCCGCGCTCCATCCCCAGCGTGCCCGGCTGCGACGTCGCCGTCCGCTACCGCGCGGCCACCATCGGCGGCGCCTTCGGCCGCGACATCGGCGGCGACTGGTACGACCTGATCCCGCTGCCCGGCGGACGCGTGGGCGCCGTCATCGGCGACGTCCAGGGCCACGACACGCACGCCGCCGCCGTCATGGGCCAGCTGCGCATCGTGCTGCGCGCCTACGCCGCCGAGGGCCACCCCCCGGCCACCGTGATGGCGCGGGCCTCCGTCTTCCTCCACGAACTCGACACCGACCGCTTCGCGACCTGCCTGTACGCGGAGGCCGACCCGGCCACCGGCGTGGTCCAGGTGGTCCGCGCCGGGCACATCGACCCCCTGCTGCGGCACGGCGACGGCAGCTGCCGCCGGGTGCCCGTCGAAGGCGGCCTGCCGCTCGGCCTGTCCGCCGAGTTCGGGCGTCTCGCCTACCCGGTCTCCACCGTCGAGCTGGACCCGGGGCACACGCTGGTGCTGTGCACCGACGGTCTGGTCGAGGAGCCCGGTGCCGACCTGGACGAGGGGATAGAGGCCCTCACGGCGCTGGTGGCCTCCGGCCCGCGGGACGTCGGAGACCTGGCCGACCGGCTCATCGAGGTGGCCGAGGAGCGCCGCGGGGACGACGACGTGGCGCTGCTCCTGCTGCGCCGGCACGGGCTGGGAACGCCCCGGACCTTCGGCCGGCTCCAGCAGCACGTGTCCCCGGGCGACCCCGAGGCCCTCACCGAGGCCCGGCACATGATCCGCGCCGCGGTCCGTGCCTGGGGCGCCGGGCAGCAGAGTGACGAGATCGAACTGGTCGCCGACGAACTGGTCACCAACGCCCTCATGCACACCGAGGGCTCCGCGATCGTCACCCTGCGGCTGCTCACCGGGACCGACCGCCGGCTGCGGGTCGAGGTGGAGGACTCCTCCAGCGCCCTGCCCCGCCGCCGCGACGCCGGGGACTCCGGCGTCTCCGGACGAGGTCTGCTCCTGGTCGAGACGCTCGCCGACCAGTGGGGCGTGGAGGCGCGCGGGCGCGGCAAGTGCGTGTGGTCCGAGTTCCTCGTCTCCCACCGCTCGGGCTGATTCCCACTGGCACTGTCGGTCCCCGGTGGCACCCTGGACCTATGCCCGAACTGCCCGAGGTCGAGGCGCTCAGGGAGTTCCTGACCGAGCACCTCGTCGACCGTGAGATCGTCCGGGTGCTGCCCGTGGCGATCAGCGTGCTGAAGACCTACGACCCTCCGCTCTCCGCCCTGGAGGGCCACCAGGTGGCCGCCGTGCACCGCTACGGCAAGTTCCTCGACGTCGAGACCGCCGGCGGCCCGCATCTGGTCACCCATCTGGCCCGGGCGGGCTGGCTGCACTGGAAGGACAGCCTCCCCGACGGTCCGCCCCGCCCCGGCAAGGGCCCCCTGGCGCTGCGCGTCGCCCTGGACACCGGGGCCGGGTTCGACCTGACGGAGGCGGGCACCCAGAAGCGTCTCGCCGTGTACGTCGTGGCCGACCCCCGGGAGGTGCCGGGGGTGGCCCGCCTCGGCCCCGACCCGCTCGCCGACGACTTCGACGAGGCCCGCTTCGCCGCCCTCCTCGACGGTGAGCGCCGGCAGCTCAAGGGCGCCCTGCGCGACCAGAGCCTCATCGCGGGCGTGGGGAACGCGTACAGCGACGAGATCCTGCACGCCGCGAAGATGTCCCCGTTCAAGCTGGCCGCCTCCCTCACCGACGAGGAGACCGCACGGCTGTACGAGGCGCTGCGCGCCACGCTCACCGAGGCGGTCGAGCGGTCCCGGGGCGTCGCGGCCGGCCGGCTGAAGGCCGAGAAGAAGAGCGGGCTGCGGGTGCACGGCCGCACCGGCGAGCCGTGCCCGGTGTGCGGCGACACGGTACGGGAGGTCTCCTTCAGCGACTCCTCGCTCCAGTACTGCCCGACCTGCCAGACCGGCGGCAAGCCGCTGGCGGACCGGAGACTGTCCCGGCTGCTCAAGTAGGGCGGCCGCCTCGGCCGGAGCGCCCCCGCTCAGCCGGACGAGAGTGTCACCAGGCGTTCCCCGTCCGTGGTCCGCACCTCGTAGCGGGCGATCTGGTCGGGCCGCAGCGCGGCTCCGCCGTGCATGGTGTCCGGCCGGGCGCCGTGCCCGGTGGCGTTCCAGCTGGTGACCGTCTGCTCCGTGCCGTCACGGCCGACGGCGATCAGACGGCAGGAGCGCGGGCCGGACCCGTCCTTGACCTCGAGCCGCACACCGGTGCCCCAGGTCTCGTCCTCGGTGGTGATCCGCGCCCACACCCCGGACCGCTCGTCGGTCGCGGTGAGCCGTACCGCCGCGTCGGCCTGGCTCGCGTAGAGCGCGACCCCGGGACCGGCCACGGCGCACACGACCGCGGCGGCCACGGCGTACAGCACCCGCCTGCGCACGGCCCGGCGGCGTGCGGCCACCTCGGACAGCAGGCGGTCCAGCAGCCGCGGTCCGGGCCTGGTCAGAGGGGTGACGAACCGTGGCGTCGCCTCCCGGTACAGCATCAACTGGCGGGTGGCGGGGCCGAACTCGGTCACCTGCGCCGCGCACCGGGGGCACTCCATGAGGTGGTCCTCGAAGCGGAACGCTTCCGCCTCGTCCAGCACGCCGAGCGCGTAGGCGCCGACGTCGCGATGCCTCTCCAGGGACCTCATGCCGAATCCTCGTACCGTTGGGTGCGGGTGGGGTTACTCCTTGCTCCCACCCGTACGCACCGCACAGCCGAATCATTCAAGGCACGGACAGAATCGCAACCAAGGGGTTCGGAGCGGAACGGCCCGCGGATTGGTCCCCGCCCGGAAGAAGTCGACGGGAGGACCGGACGCCTAGAAGAGGTGGATGGCGAGGTGCCCGAGCGGCAGCCCCAGCTGCCAGGCCGGCGTCCACACCTTCGGCCCCTCGTCCTCCCCGGTCACCGCCCCGCCCGGTACGGCGTTCAGGTCGGGGGCGAGCAGTTCGGTGTCCCGGAGCCAGCGCCACGCCGCCCGGGCGAGTTCCAGGTCCGGCGAGTGCCGGCCGGCGGCGACCGCGTCGGCCGTGACCTCCGCCAGGCGCTCCCGCACCCACGTGTGCCACGGCTGGTCGTAGGCGGTCAGCGAGAGCCAGGTCTCCAGCCGGGTGATGACCCGGATGCCGCTGAGCTCGTCCTCGGTGTCGGACAGGAAGACGGTCAGCGCCAGCGCGTCCCGCCCGGCGCGGAACTCGAAGGACGTGGGCGGCATCAGGTCGCCGGTCCGCAGCAGCTCGTCGGCGATGTACTCGGCGTACAACCACGCCATGGGGACGGCCAGTTCGCCCCCGCCGGTGCCGTCCGTGCTCTCTTGGCCTCTGTGCAGCATCCCTTCCTGCCTTCCTCCGGTGCGTGCGCGTCGCCCGACCCGGGTCATGGGCCCCCGTCCGGAACACGGATGAGGACAGCCGATTACTCAACCGGGGTCCACGGCAAGGCGCTTTACGGAGGCTTGACCAAAAGGTCGGTTTCACCGCAGGTCGGCGGCGTAACCCGGTAGCACCCTGCGCAGGGCGCGCAGCGCGTAGTACGCGCGGGACTTCACGGTACCGGGCGGGATGCCGAGGGCTGCCGCCGCTTCCGCCACACTCGCCCCCTGGAAGTACACCAGCACCAGGACTTCACGGTGCTCCGGAGTGAGTGTCTTCACAGCCTCGCGCACGTCCAGGGCCGCGGCGGCCCGTTCGGCGTGATCGGCGCAGACCCGTACGTTCTCCAGGTCGGCGTCGCCGACCTCCGCGGGCCGTGCCTGCCGGGCCCGGCGGGCGTCGATGGCCAGGCGCCGGGCCACGGTCAGCAGCCACGGCCGGACGGAGTCGAAGTCGTCGGCGCGCAGGGCCTCGGGGTGCTGCCAGGCGCGGACCAGCGTCTCCTGCACCAGGTCCTCCGCGCGCTGTCGGTCGCCGTCGCTGAGCCGCAGCAGCAGCGCGAACAGTGGCCGGCCGTGCTCGCGCTGCAGTGCGGCGAGCTCGTGCTCGGCGGTCGTCCCGTGCGTCCTGTCCATCAGGGTGATTCCGGCCGTCATGGCCGTATGGCATCGCAGGGCGCCGTCCGGGGACAGGGCGCGCGCACGGGTGTGCGACGGACGGTCGATCGCGTCGACGAACGGTTCGACGAACGGTCGCCCCACCCCGTTCGCGCACGCCGGACGGGCTAATGGGCGTGTCGGAGCCGCCCGGGGCGATGTGTACCTCATTTCCTGTTCATAGGTAAATGTGACTAATCATCGGTGTGTGCGACCCCAGCGGAGCGAACGGATGATCACACGCAGTCGGCAGGTGGCCCTGGCCCTGACCGCCCTTCTCACCGTGGGCGCGGCCTGCCAGGCCCGCGACCACGAGCCACCGCGACGGCCGGCCCCGGCCCCGTCCGCGGCGGACCCCGGTGTCTTCACCCTGGTCGCCTCCGGCGACGTACTGCCGCACGACTCGATCATCGAGCGGGCCCGCTTCGACGCCGGCGGCACCGGCTACGACTTCCGCCCCATGCTCGCCGGTGCCCGCCCCGTCGTCTCGCGCGCCGGCCTCGCCCTGTGCCACATGGAGACCGTGTACGGCGCGCACGGCGACTACAGCGGCTACCCCCTCTTCAAGTCGCCGCCCGAGGTGGCCGAGGCCCTGGCCGCCACCGGCTACGACGGCTGCTCCACCGCCTCCAACCACAGCGTCGACGACGGCGCCGACGGCATCCGCCGCACCCTGGACGCCCTGGACCGCGCCGGTGTACGGCACGCCGGGACCGCGCGCACCGAGGCCGAGGCGCGCACCGCGACGGTGCTGCGCGCGGGCCGGGCCGAGGTGGCCCACCTCGCCTACACCCTCCACACCAACGGCCACCCCGTGCCCGACGGGCAGCCCTGGGCGGTCGGCATGATCGACGAGGAGCGGATCGTCGCGGACGCCCGGGCCGCCCGTCGGGCGGGCGCGGACATCGTGGCGGTGTCCCTGCACT
Source organism: Streptomyces ambofaciens ATCC 23877 (assembly GCF_001267885.1). NCBI lineage: Bacteria > Bacillati > Actinomycetota > Actinomycetes > Kitasatosporales > Streptomycetaceae > Streptomyces > Streptomyces ambofaciens. The sequence goes on from NZ_CP012382.1 coordinate 7,138,724, forward strand.
GGGGCACCGAATGGCAGGACGAGCCCGACCAGGACCAGCTGACCCTGGCCGAGACCCTGACCGCCGCGCGGACCGGCGACCGCCCCGACATCGACCTGATCCTCGGCACCCACGCCCATGTCCCGCAGGCGTACGAGAAGGTCAACGGCACCTGGGTGATCTACGGGATGGGCGACCAGATCGCGGGCGAGATGATCAACGGCGACGGGGAGCGCGACCCGCGGGGCAACCAGTCGACCATCGGCCGCTTCACCTTCGCCCCGCCCGCCCGCTCCGGCGAACGCTGGCGGGTGACCAAGGCCGAGTTCGTCCCGCAGCTCTTCGACGTCGACGCCGGGCGGGTGGTGAACCTCAACCGCGCGCTGGAGAAGGGCGCCGAGGTGCGGGCGGTGCGCGACCGCATCCGCGACGTCGTGCTCAGCCGGGGCGCGGCCGAGGACGGGCTGGTGATGGGGGAGTAGGTCAGCCCTCGTCCACGTGGTCCAGGGCCGTCAGCATCGCCCCGAGCACCCGCAGGCACGTGGCGACGTCGGCGTCCGTGAGATCGCCGCCGACCTCGCGCAGTATCCGGTGCTCCCGGTCCAGGACGGCCGTGACGGTCTCCCGGCCCCGGTCGGTGAGGCGGATCAACGAGGACCGCCGGTGCGAGGGGTTGGGGACGCTCTCCACCAGGTCCTGCGCCGCGGCCTCGTTGACCATCCGCTGCACGAACTGACGGCTGATCGCCTGGGCCCGGGCCATCCGCGGCACGGTCATCGGTCCGCCCCGGTGCAGCAGGGCCAGCACGGCGCGGACGCCGACGGACAGGCCGTCGGCCGTCAGGCCCTGCTCGACGCTGCGCTGCGCGCGCCGGTAGAGGGGGCCGACCAGGTCGTACACCTCGGTGAGACGCCGGGCGAGGAGGTCCGGAGGGAGGGGTGCGTCGATGTCCTTCACCCCACCATCTTGACACCCTGGTTGCCAATTAACTGCCATCATGACACCTTGGTTGTCATGACTGCTGGATCGGACCTGCGCTTCTTCGCCTCCACCGACGGCGACCTGGCCTACCGCGACACCGGAGCCGGCGACCTCGTCGTCCTGCTCCACTCCGGATTCGTCGACCACCGTGTCTTCGACGCCCAGATCCCGGCCCTGGCGGCCGGCCACCGGGTCGTCGCACCCGACGTCCGCGGCCACGGCTCCTCGGCCAACGCGACCCGGCCGTTCCGCTGGGCCGACGACCTCGCCGCCCTGCTGCGCCACCTCGACGCGGGGCCCGCGGTGCTGGTCGGCGTGTCCATGGGCGGCGCCATCGCCACCGACACCGTGCTGGAGCACCCGGAGCTGGTCCGCGCGGTGGTGGCGTGCGGGGCGGCCACCAGCGAGTTCGCGTACACCGACCCGTGGGTGCGGCGGGTACAGGCCGAACAGGCCCGCGCACTGGGCGCGGGCGACGTCGAGGGCTGGCTCACGGAGTTCCTGCGCTTCGTCCCCGGGGAGCACCGCGACCTCGGCGACGTCGACCCGGCCGTCCTGCGCCGGCTGCGCGAGATGGCCCTCGGCACCCTCGCCAAGCACGCTCCGGACGAGGAGAACCACCACGTGCCCCTCACCGGCACCTGGGCCCGCGTCCCGAAGATCGACGTCCCGGTCCTCACCGTCAACGGCGCCCTGGACGCGCCCGACCTGATCGCCGAGGCGCAGCGGCTGGCCCGCACGGTCCCGGACGGCCGCTCCGTCACCGTCGAGGGCGCCGCGCACTACCCGAACATGGAGCGGCCGGGCGCCTTCAACGAGATCCTCGTCGACTTCCTGCGCGGCCTGCCGCCGGTCGGTGTCTAGCGGCGCGCCAGCTCCGACTTGCGGTACGAGTACCCGAAGTAGATCACCAGCCCGACCAGCAGCCACACCGCGAACCGCGCCCACGTCTGCCACTGCAGGAAGGTGATCAGCCAGATCGAGAAGACGATCCCCAGGGCCGGCACCACCGGCATCCACGGCGTCCGGAAGGTGCGCGGCAGGTCCGGCTGCCGGTAGCGCAGCACGATCACCGCCGCGCACACCACCACGAACGCCAGCAGGATGCCGATGTTGGTCAGCTCGGCCGCCTCGCCGATCGGCAGGAACCCGGCGATCGCGGCCGACGCCACCCCGACGATCCAGGTGACCCGGGTCGGCACGTGCCGCGTCGGGTGGGTCTTCGCGAACCACTTGGGCAGCAGCCCGTCCCGGGACATGGAGAACCACACACGCGTGACGCCGAGCATGAAGGTGAACATCACCGTGAGGATGCCGATGATGGCGCCCACCGCGATGACGTCGGCCAGACCGCTCAGCCCCACCGACTTGAACGCCGTCGAGAAGCCGCTCTCCGGGTCGATCTCCTTGTAGTCCTGCATGCCGGTCAGCACCAGACAGGCCGCCACGTACAGCACCATCGAGATGACCAGCGAGTAGATGATCGCCTTCGGCATGTGCCGCTGGGCGTCCTTGGACTCCTCGGCCGCCGTCGACATGGCGTCGTAGCCGAAGACCGCGAAGAAGACCGTCGCCGCGCCGGTGAAGGCTCCTCCGACCCCGAAGGGGAAGAACGGGTCGTAGTGCGAGGTGTTGATGTGGAAGACGCCGACCGCGATCACCAGCAGCACCACCAGCACCTTCAGCACGACCACGACCATCTCGAAGCGGGCCGCGTTCTTGATGCCGAGCGTCAGCAGGTAGGCGATCAACAGGCACAGCACCGCCGCGAAGAGGTCGACCTTGTGCCCGCCGCCGGTGCCGGGAGCACCCAGCATCCAGTCCGGCAGGTCGGCTCCCATCTCGCCGACCAGGAAGCTGAAGTAACCGGAGATGCCGATCGCGACCACCGCCACGATGGCCGTGTACTCCAGCAGCAGGTCCCAGCCGATGAACCAGCCCACCAGCTCACCGAGGACCGCGTAGCCGTAGGTGTAGGCGGAGCCCGCCTTCGGGATCAGCCCGGCGAACTCGGCGTACGACAGCGCCGCCGCCGCGCTCGCGACCCCCGCGATGAGGAAGGAGATGAGGACCGCCGGCCCCGCCGTGCCGTTGGCGACCGTGCCGGCCAGGGTGAAGATGCCCGCACCGATGATGCCGCCCACACCGATCGCGGTCAGCTGCCACAGCCCCAGCGTCCGCTGCAGGCCGCCGCCCTCCCCGCCCTCCGTGTCCTCGATGTGCTCGATGGGTTTGCGGCGGAGAACGCCCTCGCCCATACGGAACCCGGCCATGCGCCTCACCTCTTTGTGAACGGCAAACGGCTGACGGTGGATCATGATGACGCACACCCACCCGCGACGGAAGCCGCGACGCACGCACCGCCCCGTACGGGTGCTACGGCACCACCGTCACGGGCCAGCGCCCCGCCTTCACCAGCCGCACCGCGACGGAACCGACGATCCGGTGCCCCGCCTGCTCGGAGGCTCCCACGACGACGGCGTCGGCCTTCAGGTCGTCGGCCGCCTTGACCAGACCGTTGTAGGGGTCGCCGCGGAAGGTGTGGAACTCCCAGCGGAGGTCGAATATCCCCTTGACCCGCTCGGTCGCGTCGCGGATCTGGGCCACCAGGTCCTCGGCGATCTCGTCGGTCGTCCCCGCCACCGGGGCCCCGAGCGACGCTCCCGCCACCAGCACCGGCTGCACGTACACCACGGCGAGCAGCGCGCGCTGGCGCCGTGCCAGACCGCCCGCGTAGGCGGCGGCCCGGAGCGAGGAGTCGGAGCCGTCCACCCCGGCGACGATGACCTTCGGCCCGTCCGTGCCCCGTTCGAACTGCTGGGAGTGCTGTTCCGTCACGCGGTGAGGCTATCGGAGTCACCCGCGGCCCTCGGCCGTGTGGGTGGTCTCGTGCCGCCGCCCCGGTGTTTCTCCGGTGCGCCGGACCGCGACCGGGCGAGGGATGAGTCATGAAGAAGGATCAATTGCTCACACGACGCCGCGCACTGCTCGCCGGCGCCGCGGCCGTGGGCGCGGCCGGCACCGCCGGCGCGCTCGCGGTGGGCACGGGGGACGGACCGGCCCGACCGGTCGCCCCCGCCCCGGGCCCCGCGGTCCGTCGCCCGCTCAACGCCTCCGCCCACCGCCTGCAGCCCCTGACCGGATACGGCGCGCCCCCTGCCGCGCCGCGGCGGCCCCCGGTGCGCAGCGAGCCGATCCTGCGGGTCTCGGGCCGCGGCCGCACCATGATGCTCACCTTCGACGACGGACCCGACTCCCGCTACACCCCGGACATCCTGGACACCCTGGCGAAGTACGACGTGCGCGCGACGTTCTTCGTGTGCGGGGAGATGGCGGACCACAACAAGGGCCTGCTCTCCCGGATGGCCGACGAGGGTCACGTCGTCGGCAACCACACCTGGTCCCACCCGCTGCTGACCCGCCTCACCCGGCGGCGCATCCGCTCCGAGATGGAGCGCACGAGCGAGGTCGTCGAGGAGGCCTGCGGCGAGCCGCCCCGCTGGTTCCGGGCGCCGTACGGGGCGTGGAACCGCGCCGCCTTCCAGCTCGGCGCGGAACTGGGCATGGAACCGCTCGCCTGGACCGTGGACACCCTCGACTGGACCACCCCCGGCACCGGCACCATCGTCGAACGGGTCGAGGACGGCGCCGCCCCCGGCGTCGTGGTGCTCTCGCACGACGCCGGGGGCGACCGCTCGCAGACCGTGCGGGCCCTGCGCTCCTACCTGCCCGAGCTGCTGGACTCCGGCTACCACCTCACCGTCCCCCGGCGCCGCTACGCCTGACGCCGGTCGCGCCCGCCCGGCCGGGGCCCGCTCAGCGGACCCCGGTCATGCGGGCGAAGGCGACGACGTTCCCCTCGTAGCCGTTCTGCTTCGAGAAACCGCCACCGCAGGTGATGACCCGCAGCTCCGGGGCGCCCTTGGACGCGTAGACCCGGTCGCCGGGGAAGTCGTCCTTCTCGAAGACCTCGATGCCGTAGATCTCGAAGACCGCCGTCTTCCCGTCCTGGCGGCGCACCTCCACCTTGTTGCCCTTCTTCAGCGCACCGAGCCCGTAGAAGACGGCGGGTCCCTGCTGGTTGTCGACATGGCCGACCACCACCGCGGTGCCCTTCTCGCCGGGGGAGACCGCGCCGGTGAACCAGCCGGCCAGGTTCGGGTCCTCGGCCGGCGGAGCGTCGACCCAGCCGTCCGCGTCGAGACCGACCGGCATGATCGGCGCGTCGACCTGGATGGCGGGGACGGTGACCTGGTCGGGCACCGAGTACGGCAGCGGGGCGAGGCCCGGGACGGTGCCCTCCCCCCTCGTGACGCGGCTGTCCGAGGCCGCGGCGGACGCCGGCTGCGGCGGGCCCTGGTCGAACTCTCCCGAACCGTTGCGGATGAGCGCGAGCCCGGTCAGCAGGACCAGCGCTATCACGCCCCAGGGAGCGCGTTTCCTCCGCCGCTCCTCCTCTTCGGCCCACTCGGACGCATCCATTGGCCATCCCCTCTCGACCCGGCCGTCGCCCGGTCGTCCGCGCATACGAGCACGCTAAGCGCCGCACGTCCGACCGGCGACGGGGCGGCGGCGAACGGGTGGCGCCCCGCTCTTCCGTGAGCCATCCGGGACGCTCGGGCGGGAAATTTCTGACGGTCCGTGACCTGCGGTGATATCCGGTCGCGCGGTTCCGGCGCGGCACGCCCCTCACCAGGACGGACCATTCCCGAAATGCGGCCCCGCGCACGGCAACTGAGGGTCTATCTGGGAGGCGCTTTCTCGCCGATCGACCGGGGACGGGTCCCGGGGCGTCTTCCGCGGAGGATCACATGCGCAACACTCGTGCCCTCGCGGCAGCCGGCGCCGCGGTCGCTGTCCTCGGACTGGGCGCCCCCACGGCAACCGCCGGCGGCGACCACAACCAGCCGAGCAACATCGTCGCCCTGCCCAGTGTGATCGCCCGGGGCGGCCAGATGACCGTCACGGTCGACGGCTGCCCGCAGGGCGGCACGATGACCTCGGACGCGTTCCGGACGACCCACCTGACCCCGGTCAGGGGCGCCAACGAGACGTCCAGGGGCACCGCCACGATCAGGCAGGACGCCCGGCCGGGTTCGTACGACATCACCGTCAACTGCTCGGGCCGGCGACTCACGCGGCCGGCCGCCTTCACCGTCATCGGCGGCGTCCGCGGTGGCATCGGGGGCAGCAGCTCCAGCGGGGCGACGCCGACCGACATCGCGATCGGCGGCGGGCTGGTCGTCGCGGCCGTCGCAGGCGGCGGTCTGTTCTGGATGCGCCGCAGGGCCGAGCGGCGGTTCTGACGCGGTCCCGGGCGTCACGGGCGGGCTCCGCCTTCGGGGGGCGGTCCCGTCCGGTCCCCTGCGGGCCACGCGGGTGTCGCACCGGCGGATCGCGCGTCGTACGCCGCAAGGGCTTCGCCCCGGACCCGTCGCGGGTCCGGGGCGAAGCCCGGCGCGTGCGGCGCGGAAGGGTCAGGCCCCGTCCTCGCCGGTGCGGCGCCGCGAGAGGTGGTACGCGGCCCCGGCCGAACCCGCGACGAGGGCGAGGCCGAGCCCGATCTCCCGCACGTCGAACCCGGCGACGCTGCCCCCCTCGCCGGCGTGCACGCCCTTGGGGTGACCGGACTCCCCGGAGGGGTGGTGGGAGTGGCCGCCCGCGATGGTCAGGTCCACCGCCTCGGTCCTGCCGTCGCACGCGAACGTCACCTGGTAGACCGCTCCGCGACGGGCGTCCCGGTCGACCCGTGCGGTCGCCGACGACTCGTGCCGCGGGATGGTGACCGTGTCGAACACCGGCGACTCGACCGTGACGCGTCCGTGGCACCCGCCGGCGCCCCGGCCCACCCCCAGGGTGACCTCGCCGCCCGGTGCCACGGTGGCGGGACGGACGGTGAAGCCGAACGTCGAACTGCCGCCCACGGCCGCCCCGGCCGGTACGCAGCCCGAGAGGGCGGCGGCGCCCAGCAGTGCGACCGAGGCGACGGGTATCGCGCGCATGGTGAATCCTCCGGGTCCCCGAGGAGCGGCGGCGGACCTGTTCCGCACGTGCCACGAATGCACCTCGATGTTCGGAACGCTAGGAAGGCGGACCCCCGGGCGCGATCGCTGTAGGGCGAACGGGTCAATCGTGTGGGCCGGTCAGGGGAGGGCGCCGGAGTGTCGGACGCCCCTCGGCGGCCCCCGGTGCGGGGGCCGCCGAGGGGCGCGGACGACTGCGGGCGGCGGGGAGGAGAGCTCAGTCCTTCGCCCCGGGGAAGAGGTTCACGAAGGGGTCCGTCGACGCCGCGACCCCGCGGCTGAACGGTGCGTCGAAGTCCCAGATCAGGAAGAGCAGGAACGCGATCAGCGCCGAGAACAGTCCGGCGAGGATCAGTTCGCGCGGTGTCCGCCGGATCTGGAGGGCGAAGACCATGCCGACAGTGACGACGCCCCCCGTGATGAGCCCGAACCACACCACACCCGGCATGGTCGCCCCGGTCGACTCCGCCCGGGCGATACGGGCCTGGTCCGCGGCGGTCACCTGGTCCACGAGCGGCTGGTACGCCTGCGCCTCGAAGTCCGACTGCGGTTCGTAGTCGGTGACGTCGGCGCGGACGCGGTCGAGGAGCTCGGCACCGCGTTCGGTCATCTCGCCGCGGTCGGCCATGACCTTCCACTCGGTGGTCACGACGTGTCCGACATAGGCGTTGACATCCTCCCGGATGCGGTCACGGATGTCGGGGGGATAGACCCGGACGCGTTCCGAGATCTCGTGCAGCGCCACCGCCTCCGTCTGCACGTGGTCCTGGGCGGCGCTGCGTGCCTCCCAGACACCCGCGATGGCCAGACCCAGGACGATGGCGTACACCACACCGATCCACATCGTCATGTACTCGATGACGTCCGGGGTCTCGGTGATGTCCTCGTCGTCGGACGCCCTGCGGTGCCGTACGACGGTGATGATGACCACCACGACACAGGCGGCCAGCATCGCGAGGGTGAGAACAAGCCATTCCGGCAAGAGGGGCTCCAGGGATCAGCGCGCACGGAGCGCGGCGACGGCGACCACCGCGGGCACCGTGATGAGCAGGACGAAGACGAGCGGTGACGTGGCCCCGCGGGAGGACCGCTGCTGGGGCCGGGCCGCGCGGTAGCGCGGGTAGTGCACCGGGCTCAGCGACGGCCGGGGCGCGGGCGTCGCCGACGGGGCCGGCGCGGGAGCCGCAGGACGGGCCGGCGCCGGGGTGGGGCTCGGTGTCGGAGTCGGTGTGGGCGCGGGCGGCGCCTCGGGCTTCGGGGCCGGCGGCTTCCTTGGAGGAGGCTCAGGGGCGGGGGGCGGCGGGGGAGGGGGCTTCGGCGGAGGAGGTGTGGGCGTCGGAGTGGGGGTGGGCGTCGGCGTGGGCGTCGGCGTCGGCGTCGGCTCGGGGCACGGGAAGACAGGCCAGGTGTCACTCCCGGCGACCGCCACCGCGTGCGTGCCACCCGGTCCGGTGGACGCATACGCGCAGGCGTCCGCCTGCGCCGGGCCGATCGGTGCGCCGACGAGTGTGAACGTCAGCGTCACCAGGGCCAACACCCGTCCGGAAACGACGGGTCGGGACGGTTCGGGTCCATGCACGACGCAGATCATGGAGCCTCGCGGGCCGGACCACGGCGGATCACCGGACGATTGGCCCGAAGGAGGGACACGGAGCCGTCGGCGGTTTGACCGGCGCACTCCCGCCCCCGGCCGGATTCGTATCCGTGTACGGACGGCGGCCGGGGGTGCGGGGAGCGTCCACGGCCGAGAAGAAAAAGACGCCGCCGTTGAACACAACCGGCTCCCCCGTGCGTACCCAGTGTCGTGCGGCGGCGCGGCTGCCGTCCCAACACCTTCGTGACGATCGGGGATTGACGATGAAGACCTCCTGGCGGAGCGCCTCACTCGTGGTGAGCGCCGCGGCGGTGCTGGCGCTGACGACGGCGTGCGGCCAGGACGGCGGCACCACCACCGGCAGCCAGAACGTGGGCGCCACCGCGGCGCCCGGCGACGTCGGCGACATCGGGGCCGGCGCCGGCGAAGGCCTGGGCACCGGCGCGAACGGCGCGCAGGCGTCGCCGAGCGCGGCGGAGCCGGCGGGCAAGCTGTCCGTCTCCACGAACGCCGAGATCGGCGAGCTGGTGACCGACGGCGCCGGACGCACCCTCTACCGCTTCGACGCGGACACCGCCAAGCCGCCCAAGACGACCTGCGAGAACGACTGCGCCACCGCATGGCCGCCCGTGGCCGCCGACGACGCCCTCGCCGGCGAGGGGATCGACAAGGCGCTGCTCGGCGAGGTCACCCGGGCCGACGGCACCAAGCAGCTGACCATCGGCGGCTGGCCGGCGTACCGGTACGCCAAGGACACCGCCGCCGGGGACGTCAAGGGCCAGGGCGTGGGCGGCAAGTGGTACGCGCTCGCCGCCGACGGCAAGAAGGCCCAGGCGGCCGAGTCGGCCGCCCTGTCCACCCGCGACGACCCGAAGCTCGGCGAGATCGTCGTCGACAAGAACGGCATGACCGTCTACCGCTTCATGAAGGACGAGGCCTGGCCGAAGCCGGTGTCGGCGTGCACCGGCGCCTGCCTGGAGAAGTGGCCGGTGGTGGCGCCCGTGGAGCCCGAGGACACGGAGGGCGTCGTGAAGAAGGACCTGATGACCTTCACCCGGCCCGACGGTGCCGAGCAGCAGACGGTCGACTGCTGGCCGATCTACACGTTCGCCGGCGACAAGAAGGCCGGCGACACCAACGGGCAGGGCGTCGGCGGGACGTGGTACGCCGTCTCGCCCGACGGGAAGCCGGTCGGCGCGCCGAAGAAGTAGCGGCCTCCCGACCGTCCGCCGGCCCTCGGCGCGACACCAGCGGACCGTCCCCTCCGTACCCAGGCGGAGGGGACGGTCCTGTTCGTGCGCTTCGGCCCGCCTCGACGCGCCCTGGCGTGCGGCACGTGCCGCAGGCAGTGACCGGTAACGGATGGTCAATTTCCGGTTGGGCTCGCCCGTTTGGCGGGCGATCAGTAGCCTCTGCTCGAACACCGGATCGCCAATGCCTTGGAGAGCTAGATGGAGCGTCCCGCCTGGGCCCCTCGCAGCATCGACATCACGGTGCCCAGCGTGTCCCGGATCTACGACTTCTACCTGGGCGGTTCCCACAACTTCGAGGTCGACCGGGAAGCGGCCCGCAGGGCCATGGAGTTCATGCCGGGCCTCCCCAAGATCATGCAGGCGAACCGGGCGTTCATGCGCCGGGCCGTGCGCCTCGCGGCCGACGAGGGCATCGACCAGTTCCTGGACATCGGCTCCGGCATCCCCACCTTCGGCAGCGTCCACGAGGTGGCCCGGGCGGCCCGGCCCGGCGCGCGCGTGGTGTACGTCGACCACGACCCGGTGGCGGTCGCGCACAGCGAGGCCGTCCTGGCGGGCGACGACGACGCGGCCGTCGTGGCCGGCGACCTCCTCAAGCCCCGGGACATCCTCACCGACGCCCGGGTGGAGCGGCTGATCGACCTGAATCGGCCGGTGGCCCTGCTGCTGGTTGCCATACTGCACTTCGTGGAAGACGCGGACGACCCCTACGCGGCGGTGGCCGAGCTGAGCCGAGCGCTCGCGCCGGGCAGCCTGCTCGTCCTCACGCACGCCTCGTACGAGGGGATCCCGCTGTCCGCCGAGCGGGCCGGGGGCGCGGTGGGGGTGTACAAGGACATCCGCAATCCGCTGATCATGCGTTCGCGCGAGGAGATCGCGCGGTTCTTCGAGGGGTACGACATGGTGGAACCCGGACTGGTTCCGATGCCGCGCTGGCGGCCCGAGGGGGCGCCGGAGGACGAGGACCCGTACGCGTTCTCCGGTTTCGCCGGCGTGGGACGTACGGCGTGAGCGCGGAACCGGACGGTGCGCAGGACAGACTGCGCCGGTTCGCGACGATCTGGAGCCGGGCCGTCTTCCCGGTGACCTCGACGTCGTCGACCCGCCTCGAGTTCGAGGAGCAACTGCTGCCGCTGGCCCGCCGGCTGCGCGAGGTGCTGCGCGCCCGCGGCTTCGAGGCGGAGGAGGCCAGGGCGGTCGGCGCCGCGCTCGTCGACGCGCACTGCACCGACCCGGAGGCGCTCGCCCGGACGCTGGACTGCATCGACGCCTACCTCGTGCTCTACTGCGGCGAGGACGGAGACCCCGAGCACCTGCGGGCCCGTTCGGCGCGGCTCCAGCACGCCATGGCGGCCGGGTTCGCCGGGGCGCTGCGCGCCAGGACCCTGGCCGAGCAGGAGGCCATCGCGCAGGCCGCGCTGAAGGCGCAGGGCGTGGTGGCCGAGGCCCTGCACGCCAGCGAGGCACGCTTCCGCGCGGTCTTCGAGGGCGCCGCCATAGGCATCGGCATCGCCGACCTGGACGGCAACGTCCTCCAGGTCAACGGGGCGTTGATGCGCATGTTCGGCATCGCCGACCCGAGGCTGCGCGGCCGCAACGTCCGGGAGTGGTCGCACCCCGACGACGCGCCCCAGACCTGGCGGCTCTACGACGAGCTGGTGCGCGGCGAGCGCGAGGCCTACCACCTGGAGAAGGCCTTCTACCGGCCCGACGGCACCGTCCTGTGGACCAACCTCACCGTCTCCCTGCTGCGCGACGCCGACGGCAGCCCGCAGTACCAGCTGGCGCTGATGGAGGACACCACCGAGCGCCGGCTGCTCAACCTGCGGCTGCGCTACGAGGCCACCCACGACGCGCTCACCGGCCTGCCCAACCGCAGCTTCTTCTTCGAACGCCTGGAGAAGGCCCTCAATGCGGGGCCAGGCCAGCGGTACGGCCTGTGCTACCTCGACCTCGACGGCTTCAAGACGGTCAACGACAGCCTCGGCCACGCGGCCGGCGACCGCCTCCTCGTGGAGGTCGCCGATCGCCTGCAGTCCTGCGCCACCGCACCCGGCGAGATGGTCGCCCGGCTCGGCGGCGACGAGTTCGTGGCGCTGACCACCGGCCCCGACACCCCGCGCGAGGTCGACGAACTGGCCGGTCGGATCATGAACGCGTTGCTCGCCCCGATCAGCGTCGACGGCCGCGAACTCACGGTCCGCGGCAGTATCGGCATCGTCGAGGGCCCCGCGGGGGAGCGCAGTCCCGCCGAGGTGCTGCGCAGCGCCGACATCACCATGTACCGGGCCAAGTCGGCGGGGGGCAACCGCTACGAGCTGGCCGACCCGGAGGCCGACGCCCGCGTCATCACCCGGCACGGTCTGACGACCGCGTTGCCGGCGGCCCTGGAGCGGGGCGAGTTCTTCATCGAGTACCAGCCGCTGGTGCACCTCGGTGACGGCAGTGTGCACGGCGCCGAGGCGCTGGTGCGGTGGCTGCACCCGCAGCACGGTGTCCTCGGCCCGGACCGCTTCATCCCGCTCGCCGAGCACACGGGGCTGATCGTGCCGCTGGGCCGCTGGGTGCTGGAGCAGTCCGTGCGGCAGGCCCGCGTCTGGCGGGAGCGGTACGGCGAGAGCACCGCCGCCGGCCCGCTGCGCATCAACGTCAACCTCTCGCCCTGCCAGCTCACCCACCCCGGCCTGGTGCAGGACACCGTGGACATCCTGGAGCGGACCGGGGTCGCGCCCGACGCGCTCTGCCTGGAGGTGACGGAGTCGGCGCTGATCGGCGCGGACGACGACCTGCTCAAGCCGCTGCGCCGGCTGGCCGAGATGGGCGTGGACATCGCCCTGGACGACTTCGGCACCGGCTACTCCAACCTCGCCAACCTGCGCCGGCTGCCGGTGAGCGTGCTCAAGCTGGACCGCTCCTTCACCCAGAGCATGCAGCGGTTCCCGGCCGACCCCGTCGACCTCAAGATCGTCGAGGGCATCGTCGCCCTGGCCCACAGCCTGGACCTCACGGTCACCGTGGAGGGTGTGGAGACCGGCGCCCAGGCCGAGCAGCTCCGCATACTCGGCTGCGACACGGCCCAGGGCTGGTACTACGCCCGCCCGGGTCCACCGGAGCGCCTGCACGAACTGGCCCTGGTGGACGCCACGGGCTGACCGGACGTCCGGCTCCGGGACGGCCCCGGAGCCCCGCCCCGGGCAGCCGCGGCGACCGCCGCCGCCGCGCCAACCAGAGCCGCGGTCGCCGCGCGGACCTGGGCCGCGGTCGCGGGGCGGACCAGGGCCGCGGTCGCCGTGGCACGGGACGTGACCCCGGCGGGCATGGCCGGCGTACCGGCGGGCCCCGGTGGCACGCCCGGAACCGCGCGCGCGGGCCGCCGGTGGTGCGAGGAGCCCCTCAGGACGGCCGTGCTCGCCCGACCCGCGGAGCGCGGCTCACCGCTCCAGCAGCATCCGCTGCAGCTCCCGCGCCGCCCTCGGCGGAGCCACGTCGCTGCGGTGGGCCAGGGCGATGGTCCGGTGCAGCCCGGGCCGGACCAGCGGGGTGACCCGCAGTCCGCGCCCGGACCGCGCCGCCACCATCCGCGGGACGACCGCCATCCCCAGTCCCGCCCGTACGAACCCCAGCACCGCGTCCATCTCCCCGCCCTCGACCGCGAAGTCCGGTTCGAAGCCCTCCGCGCGGCACGCCGCCACCGTCAGCTCGCGCAGGTCGTAGCCGTGCCGGAACATCACCAGGCGCTCGCCCTCCAGGTCGGCGACGCGCACCGCCCGCCGCCCACCGCCCGGGCGGTGCGACTCCGGGGACGACACCACCACCAGGTCCTCCCGGAGCAGCTCCACCGTGGTCAGCGAAGGCGACGCGGTGGGCAGCGGGAGCACCACCAGGGCCAGGTCGAGCGCGCCGCGCGCCAGCTGGCGTACCAGGTCGTGCGAACCGCCCTCCTCGATCATGAGCTGGATGCCGGGATACCGGTCGTGGAAGGCGCGCAGCACGTCGGGCAGCAGCCCGGTGCACAGGCTCGGGGTGGCGCCCAGCCGCACCCGGCCGCGCCGCAGCTGCACCAGCTCCAGCACCTCGTGCCGGGCGGTGTCCGCGTCGGCCAGGATGCGCCGGGCCAGCGGCAGCAGCGCCTCCCCGGCGTCGGTCAGCGTGATGTTGCCCCGCGCCCGCAGGAAGAGGTCGGCGCCCAGCTCCCGCTCCAGCGCCTTGATCTGCTGGGACAGCGACGGCTGGGCCACGTGGACCACCTCGGCGGCCCGCGTGAAGTGCCTGGTCTCGGCGACCGCCACGAAGTACTGGAGCTGTTGCAGCTGCATATCGCAAGCATACGACCTGCATAGGCAGAGCCTATGGAAACGAGGCGGACCATGTCTTGGACCGATGGGCCCTCGGCCCCGTAGCGTCCTGTGACATGGCTCTGGCAACGCGGACGGACCGACGGCCGTCCATGGCGCGCACGGTGTGGGACTCGACCGTCGGCAAGAAGACAGTGATGGCGGTCAGCGGTCTCGTCATGCTGCTCTACCTGGTCGCCCACATGATCGGGAACCTGAAGATCTTCTTCGGGACCGAGGAGTTCAACCACTACGCCCACTGGCTGCGCACGGTCGGCGAGCCGTTCATGCACTACGAGTGGACGCTCTGGCTGATCCGCGTCGTGCTGGTCGTCGCCGTCGTCGCCCACGCCGTCTCCGCGTACCAGCTCAGCCGCCGCGACATCAAGGCGCGGCCCAGCAAGTACGTGCACCGCAAGAAGCGGGCCAGCTACGCGACGCGCACCATGCGCTGGGGCGGGATCATCCTCGCCCTGTTCATCGTCTGGCACATCCTGGACCTGACGACCGGCACCGTGCACCACGGCGGCTTCGAGACGGGCAAGCCCTACCAGAACGTCGTGGACACCTTCTCCACCTGGTACGGCAACGTCATCTACATCGTCGCGGTGCTCGCCGTCGGCCTGCACATCCGGCACGGCTTCTGGAGCGCCGCCCAGACCCTCGGCGCCGGCAGCCGCACCCGCGACCGCGTCCTGAAGACGACCGCGAACGTCCTCGCGCTGCTGCTCACGATCGGCTTCGTCGCCGTACCCGTGGGCGTCATGACCGGAGTGGTGAGCTGAAATGACAACCTACGCCGACTACACGACCGGTGAGCCGATCGCCGACACCAAGGCCCCGTCCGGGCCCGTCCACGAGCGCTGGGACACGCGCCGTTTCGAGGCCAAGCTGGTCAACCCCGCCAACCGCCGCAAGCAGACGGTCATCGTCGTCGGCACCGGGCTCGCGGGCGGCTCCGCCGGCGCGACCCTGGCCGAACAGGGCTACCGCGTCGTCCAGTTCTGCTACCAGGACTCACCGCGCCGCGCCCACTCCATCGCCGCGCAGGGCGGCATCAACGCCGCGAAGAACTACCGCAACGACGGCGACTCCGTCCACCGGCTGTTCTACGACACCGTCAAGGGCGGCGACTTCCGCTCCCGCGAGTCCAACGTGCACCGCCTCGCGCAGATCTCCGTGGAGATCATCGACCAGTGCGTGGCGCAGGGCGTGCCCTTCGCGCGGGAGTACGGCGGCCTCCTCGACACCCGCTCGTTCGGCGGGGTCCAGGTCTCCCGCACCTTCTACGCCCGCGGGCAGACGGGCCAGCAGCTGCTGCTCGGCGCCTACCAGGCGCTCAGCCGGCAGATCGCGGCCGGGAACGTCGAGATGCACCCCCGCACCGAGATGCTCGACCTGATCGTCGTGGACGGGCGGGCGCGCGGCATCGTCGCGCGTGACCTGATCACCGGAAGGATCGACACGTACTTCGCGGACGCCGTGGTCCTGGCGAGCGGCGGTTACGGCAACGTCTTCTACCTCTCCACCAACGCCATGAACTCCAACGCGACCGCCGTGTGGCGGGCGCACCGGCGCGGCGCGTACTTCGCCAACCCGTGCTTCACGCAGATCCACCCCACCTGCATCCCGCGCACCGGCGACCACCAGTCCAAGCTGACGCTGATGAGCGAGTCGCTGCGCAACGACGGCCGGATCTGGGTCCCGAAGGCCAAGGGCGACGACCGGCCGCCGAACAAGATCCCCGAGGACGAGCGCGACTACTACCTGGAGCGCATCTACCCGTCCTTCGGCAACCTGGTGCCCCGCGACATCGCCTCCCGCGCCGCCAAGAACGTCTGCGACGAGGGCCGGGGGGTGGGCCCCGGCGGCCAGGGCGTGTACCTGGACTTCGCCGACGCCATCGAGCGGATGGGCCGCAAGGCGGTCGAGGCCAAGTACGGCAACCTCTTCGACATGTACCAGCGGATCACCGACGAGGACCCGTACCGGGTGCCCATGCGGATCTACCCCGCCGTGCACTACACGATGGGCGGGCTGTGGGTCGACTACGACCTCCAGACCACCGTCCCCGGTCTCTTCGCCATCGGCGAGGCCAACTTCTCCGACCACGGGGCCAACCGGCTCGGTGCCTCCGCGCTGATGCAGGGCCTGGCCGACGGCTACTTCGTCCTCCCGGCCACCATCAACGACTACCTCGCCCGCAACCCGCACAAGGACGAGGTCGACGCCGCCCACCCCGTGGTGCAGGAGGTGCTGGCCGAGACCGAGGACCGGCTCAACCTGCTGCTGTCCGTCGACGGCGACCGCACCCCGGACTCCTTCCACCGCGAGCTCGGCGAGCTGATGTGGGAGTTCTGCGGCATGGCCCGCACCGACTCGGGGCTGCGCAAGGCGCTGGAGCGCATCCCGCAGATCCGCGAGGAGTTCTGGCGGCGCATCAAGGTTCCCGGCACCGGCGAGGAGTTCAACCAGTCCCTGGAGAAGGCCAACCGCGTCGTCGACTACCTGGAGCTCGCCGAGCTGATGTGCCTCGACGCGCTGCACCGGGCGGAGTCCTGCGGCGGCCACTTCCGCGAGGAGTCCCAGACCCCCGACGGCGAGGCGGCCCGCAGGGACGAGGAGTTCGGCTACGCCGCCGCCTGGGAGTTCACCGACACCGGCGCGGCCCCCACCCTGCACAAGGAAGACCTGGTCTTCGAGTACGTCCACCCCACCCAGCGGAGCTACGCATGAAGCTCACCCTGCGCGTCTGGCGGCAGAAGAACGCCGACGCCGACGGCGCGATGTCCACGTACGTGGTGGACGGCATCTCCCGGGACATGTCCTTCCTGGAGATGCTCGACACCCTCAACGAGGAGCTCATCCTCAAGGGCGAGGACCCCGTCGCCTTCGACCACGACTGCCGCGAGGGCATCTGCGGCGCCTGCTCGCTGGTCATCAACGGAGACGCCCACGGTCCCGAGCGCACCACCACCTGCCAGCTGCACATGCGGTCCTTCCAGGACGGCGACACCATCGACATCGAGCCGTGGCGGGCCGCCGCCTTCCCGGTCGTGAAGGACCTGGTCGTCGACCGCTCGGCCTTCGACCGCATCATCCAGGCCGGCGGCTACATCACCGCGCCGACCGGTGCGGCACCGGAGGCCCACGCCGCGCCGGTGCCGAAGCCGGACGCCGACTTCGCCTTCGAGCACGCCGAGTGCATCGGCTGCGGGGCGTGCGTCGCGGCCTGCCCGAACGGAGCGGCGATGCTGTTCACCTCCGCGAAGGTGAACCACCTGAACGTCCTGCCGCAGGGCGCCCCCGAGCGGGAGACCCGGGTGCTGGACATGGTGGCGCAGATGGACGACGAGGGCTTCGGCGGCTGCACCCTCGCCGGCGAGTGCGCGACGGCGTGCCCCAAGGGCATCCCGCTGATGTCCATCACCAGCATGAACAAGGAGTGGCTGCGGGCCACGCGCAAGGTGGCGAAGCGCTAGCCCCCAGGACGTTCGCCGAGAGGTGCGGACGGACGGGGCCGGGAGAGGTGCTCCTCCCGGCCCCGTCTCGCATGCGCCCCTGGCATTCAGCAGCCGCACATCCCCTCTCCCGGCCCAGGTCACGCACCGGTCAACCGGCAGCGGAAGAACAGGTGCGGCGGACCGCGCACCCTCGGTCCGCCGTCGCCGCCCCGGCCCGTGACCAGGAGAGTGCCATGACCGGCGTACTGACCGCACACCGTCCGACCGAGCCCGCCGCACCGCACCGCTACACCGTCACCCTCGCCCGCGACGAGGAGGAGGTGCGGGCCGCGCAGCGGCTGCGGCACGACGTCTTCGCCGGGGAGATGGGCGCGCTCCTCGCCAGTCCGCAGCCCGGGCACGACGTCGACCCCTTCGACGCGTACTGCGACCACCTGCTGGTGCGCGAGG
Organism: Streptomyces ambofaciens ATCC 23877; assembly: GCF_001267885.1. Lineage (NCBI taxonomy): Bacteria > Bacillati > Actinomycetota > Actinomycetes > Kitasatosporales > Streptomycetaceae > Streptomyces > Streptomyces ambofaciens. The sequence goes on from NZ_CP012382.1 coordinate 7,156,802, forward strand.
AGACGACCGGGCAGGTGGTCGGTACCTACCGGTTGCTGCCCCCGGAGCGTGCGGCGGTCGCCGGACGGCTCTACGCGGAGAGCGAGTTCGACCTCGCGGCCCTGGACGCGATCCGTCCCGGACTGGTCGAGGTCGGTCGGTCCTGCGTGCACCCCGACCACCGTGACGGGGCCGTCATCGGGCTGATCTGGGCCGGCATAGCCCGCTACATGACCGACCGGGGCCACGAGTGGCTGGCGGGCTGCTGCTCCCTTCCGCTCGCCGACGGCGGTGCCCTCGCCGCCGGTACCTGGAGCCGGGTGCGGGCCAGGCACCTGGCGCCGGACGAGTACCGGGTCCGGCCGCTGCTCCCGTGGGTCCCGCGCGCCTCGGCGCCCGCCGGCCGCACCGAGCTGCCGGCCCTGCTGCGCGGCTACCTCCGCCTCGGCGCGTGGGTGTGCGGGGAGCCCGCCCACGACGTGGACTTCGGCGTCGCCGACCTGTATGTGCTGCTGCCGATGAGCCGGGTCGACCCCCGCTACCTGCGGCACTTCCTCTCGCTCGTCCCGGCCTGATGAACGCCTGGCTGCCCACCGCGCCCTGCACCCCCGCGGCGTGCCTGGAGCCGTCCCGGCCCGCGACGGCCGTGCCGCTGGCCGTGCTGCGGCTCACCGTGGTCGCCGTGCTGCTCCTCACCGGGACCGCGACCGTCCTCACGCCGCTCGGCCGGCTGGTCCCCGCCGCCGTGGTGCGGTGCTGGTGCCGGTGGATCGTACGGGCCGCCGGCGTCCGGGTCCGCGTCTCCGGGGCCGCTGCGCCCACCGGCGGGCTGCTCCTCGTCGCCCACCACGTCTCGTGGCTCGACATCCCCCTGCTCGCCGCCGTCCGTCCGGCGCGGATGCTGGCCAAGAGCGAGATCCGGTCCTGGCCGGTGGCGGGCGCGCTCGCCGCGCGCGGGGGCGTGCTGTTCATCGAGCGGGACCGGTTGCGGGCCCTGCCCGACACCGTCGCCGCGATCGCGCGGGCCCTGCGCGCGGGCGCGGCCGTCGCCGCCTTCCCCGAGGGCAGCACCTGGTGCGGCCGTGCGCACGGCCGCTTCCGCGGGGCCGTCTTCCAGGCCGCCCTGGACGCCCGGGTACCGGTCCAGCCGGTCCGCATCCGCTACCGGACCGGGGGGCGGACGGTGAGCACGGCGCCCGCGTTCGTCGGCGACGACACCCTGCTCGCCTCCTTGTGGCGGGTGGCGTCGGCGCGCGGGGGCATCACCGCCGAGGTGGAGGTCCTCCCCGCCGTACCACCGGGCCGCCACCGCGACCGGCGCGCCCTCGCCGACGCCGCCCAGCCGACGGAATCCCGGTCGTCGACGGGCCGGGACGGTCACCCCGGGAAAGCACCTTCGAAAAGTACGCGCCCTTTGTTCCTTATGTTCCGTTTTCGTAAGGCTGATGAGGACATCCGGAAGGCAGGCACTCCGGAAGGAGGGTGATGCCAGATGATCACCCGTGAAGAGATCGCCAACGTCCTGGACCACCCGGTCTACGACGGGGACGGCAACAAGATCGGCGAGGCCAAGCACGTCTTCTTCGACGACATGACCGGCCGCCCCGAGTGGGTGAGCGTCAAGACGGGCATGTTCGGCTCCAACGAGTCCTTCGTGCCCATCCGCGACGCCGCGCTGGTGCAGGACCACCTCGAGGTCCCGTACGCCAAGGACCAGGTCAAGGGCGCGCCCAATGTCGACGTCGACGCGGGCGGGCATCTGTCGGAGACCGAGGAGCACCGGCTCTACGACTACTACGGCATCAACTGGGACAGCGTGCTGTCCGAGGCCGAGCGCACCGACGACGGCCGCTGGGCCGCGGGCCCGGGCGAGAACGCGGACATGGGCACCGGTACCGGCACCGGCACGGACATGGGCACCGCCGGCACACACCTCGGCACCGGCATGGGCTCGGCCGGCCTGGCCGGTACGGCGGGCGGCACGACCGAGTACGAGGAGGGCACGGACCGCACGGGCATGCGGGACGACGCGATGACCCGCTCCGAGGAGCGGATGCACGTCGGCGTCGAACGGCGTGAGTCCGGCCGGGCCAGGCTGCGCAAGTACGTGGTCACCGAGGAGGTTCAGCAGACCGTTCCGGTGAGCCACGAGGAAGTGCGGGTGGAGCGCGAGCCGATCACGGACGCCAACCGTGACGAGGCGCTCTCCGGGCCGGAGATCGGCGAGGCCGAACACGAGGTCACGCTGCACGAGGAGCGCCCCGTCGTGGAGACCGAGACGGTCCCGGTGGAACGCGTCCGGATGACCACGGAGGAGCACGTCGAGGACGAGACGGTACGCGGCCAGGTCCGCAAGGAGCGGATCGAGGCCGAGACCGAGTCCTTCACCGACGACGAGACGCGCCGGGGCCGCGAGTAACCGCCCCGCCGCCACCGCGGGCACGAGCGCCGGTGACCGGCCCTCACCGGCGCTCCCCGCCCGCCAGGGCCCGGGCCAGATACGGCGCCGTCGCACTGTCGCCCGCCCGTGCCACCTCGGCCGGCGGTCCCGCGGCGACGATCCGGCCGCCCGCCTCACCGCCGCCCGGACCCAGGTCGATCACGTGGTCCGCGCCCGCCACCACCGTCATGTCGTGCTCGACGACCACGACGGTGTGCCCGGCGTCGACGAGACCGTGCAACTGGCGCATCAGCACCTCGACGTCGGCCGGATGCAGACCCGTCGTCGGCTCGTCGAGGAGATACAGGGTGTGCCCGCGCCGGCCCCGCTGCAGTTCGCTCGCCAGCTTGATGCGCTGCGCCTCCCCGCCGGACAGCTCGGTCGCCGGCTGACCCAGCCGCAGATAGCCGAGCCCCACGTCGAGCAGCGCGGCCAGGCTGCGCGCGACCGCCGGCGTGTCCGCGAAGAACTCCGCGGCGCCCTCCACCGTCAGGTCGAGCACCTCGGCGATGTTCCGCCCCCGGTACGTCACTTCGAGCGTCTCCGGGTTGTACCGCGCCCCGCCGCAGTCCGGGCACGGCGTGTACGTACTGGGCAGGAAGAGCAGCTCCACGCTGACGAAACCCTCGCCCTGACAGGTCTCGCAGCGCCCCTCGGGCACGTTGAAGGAGAACCGTCCCACGCCGTAACCGCGCTCCCGCGCCTGGTCGGTGCCCGCGAAGACCTTGCGTACGACGTCGAAGAGCCCCGTGTACGTGGCCAGGTTGGAGCGCGGGGTGCGTCCGATCGGGCGCTGGTCGACGGAGACCAGCCGGCCCACGCCGGGCAGGTCCTGCGAGATCGCGCCGATGAGCGTCGACTTGCCGGAGCCGGAGACACCCGTGACCGCGGTGAGCGCGCCGAGCGGGAACCCGGCACTCACCCCGCGCAGGTTGTGCCGGGTGACCGGCCCGACCGTCACCGTGCCGCGCGGGATCCGCGGTGCGCGGACGGGTGCGGCGGAACGGCCGAAGAGGTGCCGGGCCGTGGCGGACTCGGCGGCACCGGCCAGGCCGTCGACCGGACCGCTGTACAGCACCCGCCCACCGTGTTCGCCCGCCCGCGGTCCGACGTCCACGATCCAGTCGGCGCCGCGCATCACGGCGAGATGGTGTTCCACCACGAACACCGAGTTGCCCGCCGCCTTCAGCCGCCCCAGCACCGTCAGCAGCGCCTCGGTGTCCGCCGGGTGCAGTCCGGCGGACGGCTCGTCCAGGACGTACACCACCCCGAACAGCCCGGAGCGCAGCTGCGTCGCCAGGCGCAGGCGTTGCAGCTCGCCCGCCGACAGGGTGGGCGTCGGGCGGTCGAGGCTCAGATAGCCGAGCCCCAGCTCCACGACGGGCTCGATCCGCGCGGTGAGGTCCCCGGTGAGCACCTTCGCCGTCTCGCCGTCCGTGGGCAGCATCCCGGCGAGGTCCCGGAGCGGCAGCGCGGCCAGCTCGGCGATGGTGCGCCCGGCGACCGTGACCGCCAGGGACTCGGGCCGCAGCCGGCCGCCACCGCAGACGGGGCAGGGGGCGCTGGTGAGGAAGCGCTCCGCCTTCGCCCGCAGGGCGGCGCTCCTGGAGTCGGAGAAGGTCTTCATCACGTACCGCCGGGCGCTCGTGTACGTGCCCTGGTACGGCCGCTGGATGCGGCCCGCGTCCCGCACCGGGTGCACCGTGACCACCGGCTGCTCGTCCGTGAACAGGATCCACTCGCGCTCCCGGGCCGGCAGCTCGCGCCACGGCCGGTCCACGTCGTGACCGAGCGCGTCCAGGACGTCCCGCAGGTTCTTGCCCTGCCAGGCGCCCGGCCACGCGGCGATCGCCCCCTCCCGGATCGACAGCGACGGATCGGGGACCAGCAGCTCCTCGGTGGTCCGGTGCACCCGGCCGAGCCCGTGGCATTCCGGGCACGCCCCCGCCGCCGTGTTGGGCGAGAAGGCGTCGGAGTCGAGCCGCGCGGCGCCCGGCGGGTAGTCACCGGCGCGGGAGAACAGCATCCGCAGGGAGTTGGACAGGTTGGTGACCGTGCCGACCGAGGAACGGGACGTCGGCGCCGCACGGCGCTGCTGCAGCGACACGGCGGGCGGCAGTCCGGTGATCTCGCCGACCTTCGGGGCGCCGACCTGCTGGATCAGACGGCGGGCGTACGGCGCGACCGACTCGAAGTACCGCCGCTGCGCCTCCGCGTAGACCGTCCCGAACGCCAGCGACGACTTCCCCGAGCCCGAGACACCGGTGAACACGGCCACCACGTCCCGGGGGACGTCCACGTCCACGCCCTTGAGGTTGTGCTCACGGGCGTCGCGCACCCGGACGTACGGGTCGTGAGGGCTGTGCATGGGGGAACTCCGAACGGTCCTCGGGCGTGGTGGTCCTCGGTCGCGGTGGTCTCGGCCGGGGGGACAAACCCCGCGATCCTACGCCGGTGCGGCGGCCGTCGCCGTGCCGGTGACGCGGGCGAGCCGCCGGTAGGAGTCCAGCAGCGCCGCCCGGTCGTACGTACTGGTGGTGACGAGGACCTCCTGCGCTTCCGTCTCCTTCACGAGCCCCTCCAGCTCCTCGGCGACCTGTTCCTCGGTGCCCGCGATGTGGCCGGCGAGTCCGGACTCGTACAGTTCGCGTTCCTTCGCGGTCATCGTCCGCGCCTCGACGTCCTCGGCCCGGGGCAGGGGAGGGAAGGTGCCGCGGGTGCGGGCGTGGGCCATGGACCAGGCCTCCGGTACCAGGAGCCGCCGGGCCGCTTCGGGCGTGGCGGCCACCGCGATCGTGCCGGAGACGACGACGTACGGCTCGGGGCTCCACTCGGAGGGGCGGAAACCGGCGCGGTAGCGGTCGATGCCGCGGCGCATCCGGTCGCGGTCACGCAGGTCCCCGATGACCATCGGCAGGCCGGCCCGGGCCGCGACCGCCGCGCCCTCGCCCATGGCCAGCACGAAGGGCGGGACCGTCAGCCCCTCCGCGGGGCGGGCGTGCACGCCGGTCGGGGAGGTGCCCCGGAACCAGTCCAGCAGCTCGGCCAGTTGGGCGCCGAAGTCCTCGGCGTCGTCCTTGTCCCGGCCCAGCGCCTTGCGCACCCCGTCGGTGAAGCCCACCGAGCGGCCCAGGCCCATGTCGATCCGGCCGGGGAAGAGCGACTCCAGCACGCCGAACTGCTCGGCGACGACCAGCGGCCGGTGGTTGGGCAGCATCACGCCGCCGGTGCCGACCCGGACGGTGCGGGTGGCGCCGGCCACGGCGGCGGCCAGCACGGTCGGCGCGGAGCCGGCCACGCCGGGCACACCGTGGTGCTCGGACACCCAGAACCGGTGGTAGCCGAGCCGCTCGGCCTCCCGCGCCAGCTCCACGGTGTCGCGCAGCGCCTCCGGGGCGGTGCGGCCCTCGCGGATGCGGGAGCGGTCCAGGACGGAGAATCGGGTGGTCGCGATTGCTGAGCTCACACGGGGTTCAACGTCCGCGGGGCGCCAGGATTCCCGGCGCCGCGTTCTAGGGTGGAGCGGTGAGCGACGCCAAGAGGCCTCCGGTGGCCGTGTTCGACCTGGACAACACCCTCGCCGACACCGCGCACCGGCAGCGGTTCCTGGAGCGCCGGCCGCGTGACTGGGACGCCTTCTTCGCCGCCGCGCCCCACGACCGGCCGCTCGCGGAGGGCATCGCGCTGGTGCGGGAGCACGCCGAGGACTGCGGGATCGTCTACCTGACCGGGCGGCCCGAGCGCTGTCGGCGCGACACGCTCGACTGGCTGGCCGCGCACGGGCTGCCGGCGGGGCCCGTGCACATGCGGGGCAACGCCGACCGCCGGCCCGCCCGGCGCACCAAGCTGGAGATCCTGCGACGGCTCGCGCGCACCCACGAGGTCCGGGTCCTCGTGGACGACGACGAACTGGTCTGCGACGACGCCGAACGCGCCGGCTTCACCGTCGTCCGGGCACGCTGGGCGGCCCGGTCGGCTCAGCTGCGCATCGCGCAGGAGCGCGAGGGCCGCACCTGACCGTCCGGACGGGCCGGGAGCGGGGCGCCTCCCTCGCCGTCAGTCCGACTCCTCCAGGCGGAAGCCGAGCTTCAGGCCGACCTGCCAATGTGCGACGACCCCTTCCTCGATCTGGCCGCGCACCTGGGTCACCTCGAACCAGTCCAGGTTGCGCAGCGTCTGCGAGGCGCGGGTGATGCCGTTGCGAACGGCCTGGTCGACGCCGTCGGGCGAGGTGCCGACGATCTCGGTGACCCGGTAGGTGTGGTTCGACATGCGGGTGCTCCCTTCCGCGGGGCAGCGTGTGCCGTACGTCACTCCACCGTGCCCCAAGCGGCGGCGGAGCGCGAGACGTCGGCGGCCGGGCCGCGCCACCCCCTTGACCTCCGCATTGGTCCATACCAAAATCTCAGACACCCGTTCGAGCCTCGGAGCTCGATCCCCCCACGTCGGGTCTCCCTTCGCGTGCGCAGGACCTTCCTGTCCGCTCCGCCCCTGTCCGTCAGACAGAAGGACCCCTCGTGAGACGTCGCCTGCTCGCCCTTGTCTGCGTGTCCGCCTCCCTGCTCAGCGGCTGCGGCCTGGCGTCGCAGGAGGGGGGCGGCGAGCGGCGCACCGTCACCGTGTGGCTGATGAAGGACAGCGCCTCGCAGGACTTCCTGCGCCGGTTCACCGAGGACTTCGAGCGGGAGCACTCCGGTTACGACCTCGACATCCGGATACAGGAGTGGACCGGGATCGGCGACAAGGTGCAGACCGCCCTGAAGGCCGACGGCACGGACGGTCCCGACGTCGTCGAGGTCGGCAACACCCAGGTCCCGCAGTACGCGGAGGGCGGCCGGTTGCAGGACCTGACGCTGGAGTCGATGCGCGACTGGGGCATCCGCGACTGGCTGCCCGGTCTCGCCGAACCGGGACAGTGGCTGTCCCAGCAGTTCGGCATCCCCTGGTACGCCGCCAACCGCGTGGTCATCTACCGCAAGGACCTGTTCGAGCAGGCCGGCATCACCGAGCCGCCCCGCACCCGCGAGGAGTGGCTCACCGCCACCGAAGCGCTGGACTCGGTCGCCGACCAGGGCATCTACCTGGCCGGCCAGGACTGGTACACGCTGTCCGGATTCATCTGGGACGAGGGCGGCGAGCTGGCCACGCAGAACGGCGGGGTCTGGACGGGCGCCCTGGACTCCGAGGCCGCCCTGCGCGGTATGGACTTCTACCGCGAGTTGCAGGCGCTGGGCGACGGCCCCGTCGACGCCGACGAGGAACACCCGCCGCAGGCCGGCGTGTTCGCCCAGGGGCGCGTCGCGCAGATCGTCGCGGTGCCCGGGCTCGCCCGGTCCATCGTGCGCGAGAACCCCGAACTCGAGGACAAGCTGGGCTTCTTCCCGGTGCCGGGCAAGAGCGCCGACAAGCCCGGTGCCGTCTTCACCGGCGGCTCCGACCTCGTCGTCCCGAAGAACACCGACCAGCGGGAGGGCGCCCTCGCCGTGGTGGAGGCACTCGTGGGCACCAAGTGGAACACCGAGCTGGCCCGCACCATGAACTACGTGCCGAACAAGAAGTCCCTCGCCAAGGCCGTCGCGGGCGAGGAAGGGGTCGCCGCCATGGCGGCCGGCGCCGCGCAGGGACGGGCGACCCCCGGCACGCCCCGGTGGGGCGCGGTCGAGGCGGACAACCCGATCAAGGACTACATGACGAAGGTGCTCACCGGGGCCGACGCGGAGTCGGAGGCCGCGCGGGCCTCCGACCGCATCACCGGACTGCTGGACCTCGACGCGGGCTGACGCCCGGCGCGCGCGGACCCTCACCCCGCGGTGCTCAGCGCACCGTGCTCAGCGACAGCGCGAAACGGTCCTCGCCGTCCGTCCACCAGTGGGCCAGCTCCAGACCCGCCGCGGCCAGTTCGGCGCGTACGCCCTCCCGCCGGAACTTCGCGGACACCTCGGTGCGCAACTCCTCCCCGTCCGCGAAGTCCACGGCCAGGTCGAGCGCCTGGACCTTGACCGTCTGCGCGGCGCGCGAGCGCAACCGCATCTCGATCCACTCCCGTTCGGCGTTCCACACCGCCACGTGCTCGAAGGCGGCGGGCGCGAAGTCGGCTCCCAGCTCCCGGTTGATCACGGACAGCACGTTCCTGTTGAAGGCGGCGGTCACCCCGGCCGCGTCGTCGTACGCCCGGACCAGCACCCGTTCGTCCTTGACGAGGTCGGTGCCCAGCAGCAGCGCGTCGCCGGGGGAGAGCAGGGCGCGTACGGCGGTCAGGAACGCGGCGCGTTCGCCGGGCAGCAGGTTGCCGAGCGTGCCGCCGAGGAACGCCACCAACCGGGGGCCCGGCGTCCCGGGCAGCGTCAGCCCTCCCGTGAAGTCGGCGATCAGCGCGTGCACCTCGAGGTCCGGCCGTTCGGCGACGAGCGCCTCCCCGGCCTGGGTGAGCGCGCTCTCGCTGACGTCGACCGGCACGTAGGCGCGCAGACCGGTCAGCGCGTCGAGCAGGAACCGGGTCTTCTCAGATGAACCGGAGCCCAGCTCCACCAGGGTGCGGGCGCCGGTCGCCGCCGCGATCTCGCCGGCCCGGTCGACGAGGATCTCCCGCTCGGCACGGGTCGGGTAGTACTCCGGCAGTGCGGTGATCTCCTCGAACAGCTCGCTGCCCCGCGCGTCGTAGAACCACTTGGGCGGCAGCCACTTGGGCGTGCTCGTCAGGCCCGCCAGGACGTCGGCGCGCAGGGCGGCGTCCGTGGCGTCCTCGGGCAGCGTGCGGGTGAGGCGGAACGGGCTCACGTACGGGGCTCCTTCGGGGAGACGAAAGCGTCGGCGACGGCGTTGCCGCCCGGGTCCTTGAGCGGGGTGAGCTGCACGTCCGTGCGGCTCGCCGTGAGCAGGGTGCGGTCGGGGACCTCCTGCCAGTGCGGGTCGTCGTCGTACGGCTCCGAGGCGACGACGGTGCCGCCGCCGGGGCGGGTCAGGTACCACAGGGTGTCGCCCCAGGTGGTGGCCGTGACGGTGGCGCCGTCGGTGAGCAGCAGGTTGAGCCGGGAGGCGGGGGCCGCCGCGGCGACCTCCAGCACCGTCTCGGCCAGCGCCCGGCCCCCGTCGTCCCCGGCACGCAGCCGCGCCAGCACCAGCGCCCACACGAGCGCCGAGTCGTTGCGGGCCTCCAGCGCCAGCAGGTCCTCCGGCGGCAGCGTCCCGGCCACCCGCGCCAGCGACCCGGGCCACTGCGCCACGGCTCCGTTGTGGCTGAACAGCCAGGTCCCCGCGGCGAACGGCGCCGCCGCGGCCTCCGCGTCCGCACCCGAGAGCGTGGCGTCCCGCACGGCGGCGAGGAGAGCGCCGGCGCGCACGACCCGGGCCAGGTCGGCGAACGACTGGTCCGCCCAGATGGGCCCGGCCCGGCGGTACCGGGCCGGCACCGGGTCGCCCTCGGCGTACCAGCCGACGCCGAACCCGTCGGCGTTGACCGTGCCGTACCGCTGGTGCCGCGGCGCCCAGGACTGGCGGTACAGGCCGTGCGGCGGCGTCACCAGGAGCCGGCCGAGCGGTTCCTCGGGGCCCGTGTAGGCCAGGTGACGGCACATCAGGAGGCCTCCACCGAACGGGCGGTACGGAAACCGGAGAAGATCTGCCGCCGGGTCGGATAGTCCCAGTTGCGGAACGTGCCCCGGCAGGCCACCGCGTCCACGGCGAACGAACCGCCGCGCAGCACCTTGTACTCCGGCCCGAAGAACACCTCCGAGTACTCCTTGTACGGGAACGCCTCGAAGCCCGGGTACGGGGTGAAGTCGCTCGACGTCCACTCCCACACGTCGCCGATCAACTGCCGTATCCCGAGCGGTGACTCCCCCGCCGGGTAGCTGCCGGCGGGAGCCGGGCGCAGGTGCCGCTGCCCGAGGTTGGCGTGTTCCGGGCCCGGGTCCGCGTCTCCCCACGGGTAGCGGGCCGTGCGGTCACCGGCCGGGTCGTGGCGGGCGGCCTTCTCCCACTCGGCCTCGGTGGGCAGCCGCCGCCCGGCCCAGCGGGCGTAGGCGTCCGCCTCGTACCAGCACACGTGCACCACCGGCTCGTCGGCCGGTACGACCTCGGTGACGCCGAAGCGGCGGCGCAGCCACTGCCCGCCGTCACGGCGCCAGAACAGCGGGGCGGTGAGGGAGTGCCGGCGGACGTGGTCCCAGCCCGCCGGGGCCCACCAGCGCGGGTCGTCGTAGCCGCCGTCGTCGATGAACGCCTGGTAGGCGCCGTTGGTCACCGGCGTGGTGTCGAGGTGGAACGGCGCCACCTCGCGGCGGTGCGCGGGGCGTTCGTTGTCCAGGGCCCACGGCTCGGTCGAGGTGCCCATCGTGAACGGCCCGCCGGGCACCAGGACCTCCGCCGGGCCGGTGAACAGCGGCACGGGCTCCGGGTCCGGGGCGATCAGGGCCTGGGGCCCCTTGCGGAGCTGATGGGTGATCAGCATGGTCTCGTCGTGCTGCTGCTCGTGCTGGGCGATCATCCCGAAGGCGAAGCCCGCCTCGGTCAGCCTCGTCCCGTGGAACGCGGCGCCCTCCAGCACGTCCAGCGCACGGGCGCGGACGTCGGCCGCGTACCGGCGGGCCTCCGCGGGCGACAGGAGCGGCAGCCGGGGCCGCTCGGCGCGCGGATGCTCGAAAGCGTCGTACAGGCTGTCGATCTCGGGCCGTATCGCCTCCTGCCCGCCGACGGCGCGCAGCAGCCACTGCTCCTCCTGGTTGCCGATGTGCGCCAGGTCCCACACCAGCGGGGACATCAGCGGCGACACCTGGCCGGTCAGGTCGGGGCCCTCCACGCAGCTGGTCAGCAGCGTCGTACGGTCACGGGCGGTGACGAGCGTGGCCAGGGCCCGCTCGCGCAGGGTCCCGGCGTCGACGGCCCCCCCGGCGGCGGTGTCGGTGGCGGTCTCCATGGCGGGGTCGGTCATGGGCGGGTCTCCCTCCCGTGCGGGCCACGGCTCGCGCCGTCCGGCATGTCCAGCAGATCGTCGGCGGGGCAACGGCCCCTGCGCACGTAGCGCTCCAGATGCCCCGCGACGGCGTCGGTGACCTCGGTGGTGGCGCCGAGCCGGGGCAGGGCGGCGAGCGCCGCCTCGAAGCAGGTGACGGCCGCCTCGCGCAGCTCCGGATCGGTGAGGGCGTCGCGGGCCGCGTCCTCGTACAGCGGGTTGTGCGGGGCGGGCCGGCCGAGGGTGCGTTCGGTGAGGGGCTTCACGGCCCGGTAGGCGGTCTCGGTGGCCTCCGGGTCGTCGAACAGCGCCGCCGTCACGGCGAGCGGCACCCTCCAGCCGTCGTCCCCGGGCTGCGCGTCGATCATGCGCAGTTCCAGGTGGCCGCGCGGTCTGACCGGCGGGAACAGCGTGGTCAGGTGGTAGTCGAGATCCTCCAGGGTCGGCGGTCGCGGCCTCCCGCTCCTGATCCACTCCCGGAAGGTCAGGCCCTCCGGCACGTCCCAGGGACCGCCGTCCCTGCGGACGCACATCACCGGCGCGTCCAGGACGTGCCGGGTCCAGGTGCCGCGCGGGTCGGTGTCCAGCGCGGGGCCGCCCGCCCGGCCGGGGCCGATCTGGGCCCACCGCAGCTGCCGGGTGGACCGCCAGCCGGTGAGCCGGCCGCCGGCCAGCGGGGAGTTGGCGAACGCGGCCAGCAGGACCGCGCCGAGCTGGTGGGCCAGCCACCACCGGCGCACATGACCGAGCGGGCCGGGCTCCTCGTGCCCGGCGTCCAGGCACACCTGCACGGAGGCGGAGGTGCACATCATGTAGCGGCCGGCCGGGCCGCCGCGGTCGAGGCAGGCCTCCATGGCGTCGTACCGCGGCTGCCGCAGGAAGCGGCGCGGCACCTGCCAGGGGTCGTGGCCGAGGCCGACGAGGCCGAGACCGTCCTCACGCAGGACGGCGCGGACGGCGGCGAGGTCGGCGGAGACGGTGTCGACGCACTCCGTCAGGGAGGCGGCGGGGAGCGAACTCAGCTCCAGCTGGCCGCCGGGTTCCACGGTCAGCGCGGACCTCAGGGGCACGGCCCGCAGAGCGGTGTAGACCGCGTCGAGCCGTTCGGGGGAGACGGGGAGCCGCGGCTCGCGCAGCTCGTGGACGAGCCATTCCACCTCGACGCCGAGGCGCGTCGGTGGGCCGGTCTTGAAGCAGATGCCGTGGACCAGCGCCTCGACCTCGGCTTCGGTGGCAGTGGTGCGTGGCCGGGTACAGCCACTTACCGTATCGGACATGTCGGGATCCTCCTGGGGGTTCCATCCATGCCACCGACCCGGTCGTGGTGGGCCGGGTCGGCACACTCGTCCCACCCAAGACCCTCGCGCCGCTCCGCACAAGGGTGCATATCGGGGCGTTTCCGCTCTGCGAACTCCGTGTCCCGTCCGTTTCCGGGGGATTCCCCCGTCGTTCCCCGGCCGGGAAACTCCGTTGCACCGCCCCACCAGCATCACCCAGGATTCCTCCATGAGCACGACGGGGGAGACCGCGCGGCGCGCGGTCATGGCGTCCACGGGGGTGGCGCCATGAGCGCGCGCCTGCGGGGCATCGCACAGCAGACCGAGCAGATCGTGACGGCGGGGGCCTACCGCGCGCCCGACGGGAGCGAGGTGGCGATCGGGGCGGCGGTCGAGGCGGCACGGGCCGGCACGCGGCTGTACGGGCCGGAGCCGGTGGTGGTGCCCGCGTTCACCCCGGTGCGGACGGACTTCGAGGTCACCGGCGAGAGCAGCCTGGAGGCCGCCCACCGCCTCGGCGACGAGGTCGCGGTCCTGAACTTCGCCTCCGCCCGGAACCCCGGCGGCGGCTACCTCAACGGCGCCCAGGCCCAGGAAGAGGCCCTGTGCCGGGCCTCCGCGCTCTACACCTGCCTGCTGCGGGCCCGCGAGTTCTACGACCACCACCGCGCCCACCGCGACCCGTTCTACACGGACCGCGTCATCCACTCGCCGGCCGTCCCCGTCTTCCGCGACGACCGAGGCCGCCTGCTGGATGAGCCGTACACCGCCGGCTTCCTCACGTCCCCCGCGCCCAACGCGGGCGTGGTGCTGCGCACGGCCCCGGAGCGCGCCGCCGGACTGCCCGCCGCCCTGGCCGTGCGCACCGAGCGGGTCCTCGAGACGGCGGCGGCCCAGGGGTACCGGACACTGGTGCTGGGCGCCTGGGGCTGCGGGGTGTTCCGCAACGACCCGGCACAGGTCGCCGGCGCCTTCCGGGCGCTGCTCGGGCCCGGCGGACGCTTCGCGGGCGCCTTCGAGCGGGTCACGTTCGGCATCCTGGACCGCACGCCGGGCGGCACGGTCCGGGAGGCGTTCGCGCGTGCCTTCCCGGAGGGGCGGCGGGGCGGCTCGGGGCCTCAACTCCAGCCGTAGCGCTCCCGCAGCCGCTGCCGGACGAGGTTGAACCGCATCCGGTCCAGAGCGCAGGCCTCACGGCGCATGCCGGCGTCGTGCAGCCGCAGCACCCGGTCCACGTCGACCCAGGAGTCCCGTCCCGACCGGTCCCACGGCCCGCTCCCGATCGGCACCCAGTCGCGGTCCGCGACGTGCGGTTTGCTGGAGAGCGGCACGGCCAGCAGCGTGCCGGCCGCCTCGCGGGCCACGACGAGCACCGGTCGGTCCTTGCCCCGCCCGTCGTTCTCCTCGTAGGGCACCCACGTCCAGACGATCTCGCCGGGATCGGGGTCCCCGTCGTACGCGGGGGAGTACTCGGTACGCACCCGGCCCACGCTCCGGGGGTCGGCCCCGGTGGTGGCGGAGGGGCCGTGGCGGCCGGGAACGGTGTCGTTGCTGAAGGCGCTCACGGCCGTACCGTACGGGACGCGCACGAGCGGCCCGGCGGCCGGTCCGGTCCGGACCGGGCCGGGGATGCGGGCAGGGTGGTCGCGTGGGGATCGGGGCGGGGTGGTCGTGCGGGGATCCGGGCAGGCAGGTCGCGCGGGGATACGGGGAGGTCGTTGCGCGGGATACGGGGAGGTCGTGCGGGGATACGGGGAGGTCGTTGCGCGGGATACGGGGAGGTCGTGCGGGGGTCAGGGCAGGAGACCGCGCGGGCCGGGCCGGCCGGGCCGATGCGCGCCGTCCGCGGCCGGGTGGCAGGCTGATCACCGCACCCCGCGCCGCCCGTGGACCCCGGCCGGCCACCGCACGAGGACAGAAAGCCGACGTCATGACCGACCAGCTCACCGTGAGTGTCCTGGGCACCGGCATCATGGGTGCCGCGATGGCCCGCAACCTCGCCCGCGCCGGACACACCGTCCGCGTCTGGAACCGCAGCCGGGACAAGGCCGAGCCGTTGGCCGCCGACGGCGCGCACGTCGCCGACAGTCCCGAGGAGGCGGTGCGCGGGGCCGACGCCGTCCTCACCATGCTGTACGACGGCCCGGCTGCCCTCGACGTCATGCGACGGGCCGCCCCGGGACTGCGCGCCGGTACCGCGTGGGTGCAGTCGACCACCGCCGGCGTCGACGCGGTCGCCGACCTGGCCGCCTTCGCCCACGAACACGGCCTCGTCTTCTTCGACGCCCCCGTACTGGGCACCCGTCAGCCCGCCGAAGCCGGCCTGCTCCTGGTGCTGGCCGCCGGACCGGCCGCCGCGCGGGACGCGGTGACCCCGGTCTTCGACGCCGTGGGCTCCCGCACCGTGTGGACCGGCGAGGACGGCGCGGCCGGCAGCGCCACCCGGCTGAAGCTGGTGGCCAACAGCTGGGTCCTGGCCGCCACCAACGCGGTCGGTGAGGCGCTCGCGCTCGCCAAGGCACTCGGCGTGGACCCGGACGGCTTCTTCGACGCCATCGCGGGCGGCCCGCTCTTGGGCTACCTGCGGGCCAAGGCCGGCCTGATCCGCGACGGCGCGCTGACACCCGCCCAGTTCGCGGTCACCACCGCCGCGAAGGACGCCCGGCTGATCGTGGAGGCCGCCGAGGCGAACGGCGTCCGTCTGGACGTCGCCGCCGCCGGCGCGGAACGCCTGGCGCGCGCCGCGGCGCAGGGGCACGGCGACGAGGACATGGCGGCGGCGTACTTCGCCAGTTTCGACGAGACGACGTCCGATGCGGGCGGCGCGACGTCCGACGCGGAAGACAAGACGTCCGACTGAGCGCGTCCGGGGTACCGGGTGAGTGGAACGACCGGAACGCCGACGTAGCCTCGGCGCACACCAAGACCAGAGGAGTCCGCATGTCCAAGCCGCCCCTGCCGCCCGAGGCCGTCGACCTGCTGCGCCGGCCGAACCCGTGTGTCATGGCCACCCTCCGCTCGGACGGTGCGCCCGTCTCCACACCCACCTGGTACCTGTGGGAGAACGACGGACGGGTCCTCATCAACTTCGACGAGGGCCGGGTACGGCTGGGGCACGTGCGCCGCGACCCGCGCGTGACCCTCACCGTCCTGGCGGGCGACGACTGGTACACGCACGTCACCCTCATCGGCCGGGTCACGGAGATCAGCGACGACGAGGGCCTCACCGGCATCGACCGACTCTCCACCCACTACACGGGCAACGCCTACCCGAACCGGGACCGGGCCCGGGTCAACGCCTGGGTCGAGGTCGAGCGCTGGCACGGCTGGGGTGCGATGCGAGACAGCGACCAGGCGTCCGGCTGAGCCGCGGCCCGACGGCGCCCGCGGCCACGGACGCCACTCAGTCCCCGTGCCCGGTCGTGGCCACGGTGACGCCGAGACCGATCATCGCCAGGCCGCCCGCCCCGCCGACGGCGGACAGCCTGCGCGGTGAACGGGCGAACCAGTCGCGTGCGCCGGCCGCGAGCAGCCCCCACAGGCTGTCGCAGGCCAGCGCGATGGCGTTGAAGACCAGACCGAGCAGCAGCATCTGCACGGCTGCCCCGCCCCGCTCCCGGTCGACGAACTGCGGCAGCACGGCGGCGAAGAACACGAGGGTCTTGGGGTTGGTCACCCCGACGGCGAACCCCTCCCAGAAGGTGCGCCGCAGGCCTTCACCCCCCTGCGCGTCGTCCGCGAACACGGCCTGCGGACACCGGCGTTCGCGCCACGCCCGCACACCGAGGTGCACCAGGTAGGCGGCGCCCGCCAGCTTCAGCACGGTGAAGACGACGGCCGACCGCTCGACGACCGCCCCGACGCCCAGGGCGACGGCGGCGACGAGGACGTAGGCGCCGAGGGTGTTCCCGGCCACCGTGGTCAGCGCGGCGCGGCGTCCCCGCGCCAGCGCCCTGCCGACCACGAACAGCACGCTGGGACCCGGGACCACGATCAGGAGCAACGACAGCGCCGCGAAGGCGAGCAGACGGTCGGGGGACACCATCGCTCCATGCAAGCACGGGGCGGGCGCGGCGTTCCACGGGATATCACCGGGTATCGACACCCCGGGGGACCTCGCCTAGGATCCACGGCGCGGCATCGCGTGTCGGTCACCGTCCGGGTGAGGCATGGAGGCGCCGCGGAGATGCCCGTGGAGGCATTGACCCGTGTCAGTCGAGTTCAACCACACCATCGTCCACTCCCGGAACAGGGAGAAGTCCGCGCACTTCCTCGCCGGAATCCTGGGGCTGGAGGTCGGCGAACCCGCCGGAGTGTTCCTCCCCGTGACGACCGCCAACGGCGTCACCCTCGATTTCGCCACCGTCGACATCGACATCCCCGTGCAGCACTACGCGTTCCTCGTCTCCGAGGACGAGTTCGACGCGATCCTCGCCCGGCTGGTCGAGGGCGGCATCCCGGTACAGGCCGACCCGCAAGGTCGCCACCCGGGCCGGATCAACCGCAACGACGGGGGCCGGGGCGTGTACTTCAGCGATCCGTCCGGGCACGGCATGGAGGCCTTCACCCGCCCGTACGGAAGTGATCCGTCGTCGCCGCTGAACGGCGTCACACAGGACGTCCCCGGGGCACGCTGACCGGTCGGCGGCGGACCGTTGTCACACCCCCTCCCCATACTGGTGGCCTCAGGGACCTCAGGGAGCGGACGCCGAGGAGGGGGTGGGCATGCGGACGGTGTACAGCGGTGAACTGCACGTCGCCCACGGGCGGTTCCATGTGGACAGCAGACCCACGCGGGACGCTCCGGGCACGACCCCGGCCTGTGCCGGACAGGCCAACGGACTGTGCGGCGCGGCCGTCCCCGGGCACCTCCTCCTCGTCACCGGGCTGCACACCGGCCGGGTCGGTCTGACCGTCGAGGTGCACGGGGCGGCGCCACCGCTCGACGACGGCTGGGAGGACGTGGTGGAGGCGTCCTTCCGGCCGGCCTCCGCCTCGACGGTCGTCCTGCCGCCGGGCGACGGTCCGCTGTGCGCCCTGGACCTGCTCCCGACCGACCACCGGGTGCGCTACTGCGGGCGCGGCATGGACCGGGTCAGGGAGGAGGAGCGCGCCGTACGCGAGGACGGCCCGCCGGTCGACCACTACCTGCTGCAGTTCTGGCCGGCTCCACCCGCCCCGGACCTCGTCGTCCGGCAGACCTCGCACAGCGCCGCGCACCGGCACCGGCACGCCCGCGGCCTGCCGCCACCGCCGAGGCCCGAGGACCGGTCCGCGGCCGAACTTCGCCGGCGGGCGCAGTGGAGCGCGGGCGAGCGGCCCGCACGGGAGCACGCGGAAGCGCTGTCCTGGGGCGGACGGCTGCCCAGTCGCCGCCTGCGCGAGGCCGGCGGCGACGCGCGGGGACTCGCCTCGCTCGACCGCGAGCTGGTCGACGCCGTCGACACGGTGTGTCCGGCCACCCAGCGGGACCTCGCCCGCTGGGCCGCCCGTCGAGCCCTGTCCGTGGCCGGGCTGGACGGTATCGACTGGATCGAGTCCGCGCTGGCGGCGCTGGACCGCGGGGAGCCGCTGCCGGACCCCTTCGACGATCCCCGGCACGCCTGGGACCGGTTCTTCGCCGACGACCGCGTCTTCGGTCCGGCGGCGGACGCGCCGGACGGATGCCGTGGCGACCTGCTGCGACAGGCGATGGCCATGCCCGCGCTGCTCGCCGCGGCCGGGCCGGACCCGTTGAGCGCCGCCCTGGACGCGCTCTTCGCCGCGGCCGTCACCCACGGCACCGACTGCCCCGCCCTGTTCGCGCAGGTCCGCCGCCGGTTCCCCGCGCTGGACCGCGGAACACCGGGGCCCTAGACCGGCGCGTGGTCGTGCCGGGGCAGCAGCAACGGGGTCGCCAGCATGAGCACCCCCGCGAGAGCGATCGCGGCACGCGGCCCGGCGAGGCCGGCCAGCAGGCCCCACAGGGCGGTCAGGGCCGCGGTCGCCAGCTTGCCGCTGACCGTCCAGGCGGACAGGGTGCGGGCGACCCGGTCCGAGGGGGTCAGTTCGAGCCGGCGCGTGGCGAGCACCGGGCCGAACACACCCATGCAGGTGATCAGACCGAACTCGACGACCATCACGAGGACGAGCCCGCCGGTGCCGGGACCGACGAAGGCCAGCCAGACGGGCCAGCACACCCGCAGCACCCCACCGACGACCAGCACCCGGTGCTCCCCGAAGCGGGCCACGAGCCGACGGGCCAGGCGTGACCCGACCAGCCCGCCGACGCACGGCACCGCGAAGGCGAGGCCGTACTGCCACGGCGTGAAACCCAGGTCGCCCAGCATGAGGACGGCGAGCGGCGGCGCGGTCGCCATGATCAGACCGTTGACCAGCAGCGAGTTGAGGAACAGCGGACGCAGGCCCGGGGTGGCGAGGACGTACCGCCACCCCTCCAGCAGGTCACCGGCCCGCAGCCCGGCTGCGCCGTCGGCACGCCGGGGACGCGGCTCCCCGCCGCCGATCGCACGGATGCCCAGGGCCGACAGCAGATGGCTGACCGCGTCGACCGCCACCGTCACCACCGGACCGGCCAGCTGGATCATCACCCCGCCGACCGGCGGCCCGAGCATGGTCGCGGTCCAGGTCGTCGCCTCGAAACGGCCGTTCGCGGCCAGCAGGTCCTCCCGGCGCACCAGTGCCTTGAGACAGGCGCCCGCGGCGGCCCGGAAGGTGATGTCCGCCGCCGCCACGACGACCGACACCACCAGCAGGTGGGCGAAGCCGAGCCGGCCGAACGCGTACGCGACGGGCACACTCAGCAGCACCGCGCACCGCACCAGATCCGTCGCGATCATGACCGGTCGTTTGCGCCGGAACTCCACCCACGGCCCCAGTGGCACCGCCACCAGCGCGCCCACCGCGAGACCGGCCGCGGCCAGCGCCGCCACCCGCGCGGGACCGGCGTCCAGCACCACGACCGCGATCAGCGGAAAGGCGTCGAAGGCGAGCCGCGTGCCCAACGTGCTGACGGCGTACGCGCCCCACAGCCACCCGAACCGCCGCCCCAGCGACCCGCTCCTCGACCCATCCGACTTCGACACGCCCGCCATCCAAGCGAGCGGCGGCCCCCGTGATCAAACAACCGACCGGAGACGGGACACAACCGGCGGTTGTACGCGGGTGGCGCCGCCTTGTCGCGCGGTGGCCGTGCGGGTGGCGCGGCCTCAGCGCTCGGGCACGTGCCCGGCCCGCCGGCGGCCTCAGGCCGGCACGGACCCGGTCTACCGCCTCAGCAGCTCCCGCAGTGCCCCGCTGACCTCGCCGGGTGCCTCCTCCGCCATGAAGTGGCCGCAGTCGACGGTGTCGTGCCGCAGGTCCGGGGCCCAGGCCCGCCACAGCGCGGCGGCGTCGTAGCCGAGGGCGGCGCCCCAGTCCTGCTGGAGGACGGTGACCGGCATGCGCAGCCGGTTGCCACCCTCGCGGTCCGCCCGGTCGTGGGCGACGTCGATGCCGGCCGAGGCCCGGTAGTCGGCCACGATGGACGGCACCGCCTCGCGGGACGCCTTGAGATAGGCGGCGCGGACGTCGGCGGGCAGGGCGTCCGGGTCCCGGGTCCAGACGTCGAGGAAGTGACCGAAGAACGCGTCCGGCGCGGCACCGATCAGCTGCTCCGGCAGCCCGGGCGGCTGCGCCATCAGGTACAGGTGGAAGCCCACGGCGGCGGAGGTGCCGCGCAGGACGTCCCACATGTCCAGGGTCGGCAGCACGTCCAGCGCCGCCAGGTGGGTCACCGCGTCCGGGTGGTCGAGTCCGGCCCGCACCGCGACGAGCGCGCCCCGGTCGTGGCCGGCCAGTGCGAACCGCTCGTGTCCGAGCGCCCGGGCGAGGGCGACGACGTCGGCGGCCATGGTCCGCTTGGCGTAGGCGGTGCCGTCGGGGTCGGCGGGCTTGTCGCTGGCACCGTAGCCGCGCAGGTCGGGGCAGATGACCGTGTGGTCGGCCGCGAGGTCGGCGGCGACGTGCCGCCACATCAGATGGGTCTGCGGAAAGCCGTGCAGCAGCACGACCGGGCTGCCGGAGCCGCCGACGGCCACCCGCAGGGCGACGCCGTCGGCGACCGCGACGCGGTCGTGGGTGAAATCGGGGATGGTCGGTGCCATGGCTGGGCTGCGCCTCTCTGTTCCACGCCGGGTCCGTTCGCCGGCGTGCCGGTGACGTCTTCGAGCCTGCCGGGCGCGAATCAGCAACGGATCAGCACGCGTACCGTGGTGGCCGGGCGGGCGCGGTCTGGAGCGGAGCGGACGGAACATGGAAGCGGTCACGTTCTCAGTGCTCGGACCGGTCACGGCCGAGCGTGCCGGTGACGTGCTCGCGCTCAGGGGCCCTCGGCACCGTGCCGTGCTGGCCCGCCTGCTCGTCGCCCGGCGGCGGGTGGTCCCGCTCGACCGCCTGGTGGCGGACCTGTGGGACGAACCGCCACCGAGGGCCGTCGGCTCCGTACGCACCTTCGTCGGTGACCTGCGCCGCGCCCTGGAACCCGGCCGTCCACCCCGTGCTCCGGCGCGGCTGCTGGTCACCGAGGGCCCCGGATACACGCTGCGCGCGGCGCCGGACGCGGTGGACGCCTGGCGCTTCGAGGAGGCCGTCGCACAGGCGGACCGGATGCCCGCCGCTCGCGCCCCGGACCTGCTCCGGACGGCGCTGGGGGAGTGGCGGGGCCCCGCCTACGCCGAGTTCGGCGGGGCGCAGTGGGCCCGCGGCGAGCGCCTGCGGCTCACCGAACTGCGACTGCGCGCCGTCGAACGCCGGGCGGAACTGCTGGTGGGCCTGGGACGGGCGGCCGAAGCGGTCCCCGACCTGGACGCCCACCTGGCCGAGCACCCCTGGCGCGAGGAGGCCTGGCGGCTGCACGCCCTCGCCCTGTACCGGGCCGGGCGCCAGGCGGACGCCCTCGCGGTGCTGCGCCGGGCCCGCGCGCTGCTGGCCGGGCACCTGGGGGTCGACCCCGGTCCCCGGCTGCGCCGCCTGGAGGCCGACATCCTCGCCCAGGACCCCGGCCTCGACCCGCCCGGCGAACCGGCGGAGGCCGCGGCCCGGCTGTGGGCGCGCGCGACCGAGGCGTACGACCGCGCGGTCGCCGCCGGTGCCCGCGCCCGCCTGGAGTCCACCGTGGGCCTGCTGCGCCACCTCGCCGTGACCGGCGCCGGCGGCCTGGAAGCGGCCCGGGAGCACCGGGCGGCCGCGGTCGCCGCCGCCGAGGAGACCGGCGACGCGGAGCTGACCGCCCGGGTGATCGGCGCCTACGACGTGCCCGCCAACTGGACCCGCAGCGACGACCCCGAACCGGCCCGGCGGATCGTCGCGGCCGCCGAGCGCACCCTCGCCGCCCTGCCGGACGACACCACCGCCGACGCGGCGCGCTGCCGGCTGCTCGCCACCATCGCCCTGGAGTCCCGGGGCGTCCGCTCCCCGCGCGGCCCCCGAGCGGCGGACGAGGCCGAGCGGATCGCCCGCCGCCTGGACGACCCCGCGCTCCTCGCCTTCGCCCTCAACGGTCTGTTCATGCAGTCCTGCACCACCGCCGGACTGGCCCCGCGCCGGGACGCGATCGGCGCCGAACTCATCGCGCTCGCCGCCCGGCACGGCCTGGTCAACCACGAGGTGCTCGGCCGTCTGATCCGCCTCCAGGCCCGCTCCGCCCTCGCCGACTTCACCTCCGCGGACGAGCACGCCGCCGCCGCGGACCACCTGGCCGAACGGCATGAACGGCCGCTCGTGGGCGTCTTCACCGAGGGGTACCGGGCCCTGCGCCGGGCAGCCGACGGCAGCCCGTACGAGAGCGCGGAGGCCGCCTACCGGTCC
The DNA here is from genome assembly GCF_001267885.1 of Streptomyces ambofaciens ATCC 23877. Lineage (NCBI taxonomy): Bacteria > Bacillati > Actinomycetota > Actinomycetes > Kitasatosporales > Streptomycetaceae > Streptomyces > Streptomyces ambofaciens. The sequence continues at coordinate 7,179,294 of NZ_CP012382.1, forward strand.
GCCGCCGCGCGGCTCGACGGCGCCGGGATGCCGGGTCTGGCATGCGGCCTGCCGCCCCTCGCGCTGCTCGGCCTGCGACTGGCCCACGGCAGGCCGGCGGACGTGGACCCGCTCGCGGACTGGGGACCGTACCGGCCCTGGGCCGCGCCCTTCGCCCTCCTGGACGAGGGGCGTGACGCCGAGGCCCGGGCCGCTCTGGACGCCCTCGCGGAGCCACCTCCCGACCTCCTCTACGAGGCGCTGTGCTGTGCCGAGGCCGCGCTCGCCCTCCGGCTCGATGATCGCCCGGCCCTGGAGCGGACGTACCGGCGGCTGCTGCCCGCCTCCGGTCAACTCGCCGGCGCCGGCAGCGGGTTGCTCACCTTCGGGCCGGTCGACGGATGGCTCGCCGAGATCCGCGCGGCACTCGGCCCGTGACCGCACCACCGGGGGCCGCGCCCGCTCGCGAAGTCCGGCCGGGCGGACCGGCGAGGGACCGCGGCGCCGGAGGCCGGTCCGGCGGTTGTCCCCGCGCGTGCCGGGTACCCGCCGGGCATGGAGTGGCAGCAGGTGCAGGAGGGGCCGTCCGCGGTGTACGTGGTGGTGCTCGACCCCGGCGAGGACGCCGTCGCCGAGCTCACCGCCTTCGCCCGGGACCGGTCTCTCGGGGCGTCCCAGGTGACCGCCGTGGGCGCCTTCTCGGAGGCCGTGGTCGGCTGGTTCGACCGGGAGACCAGGGACTACCGGCGCATTCCCGTCGAGGAGCAGTGCGAGGTGCTGTCGCTGCTCGGGGACATCGCCGTCGGCGACGACGGGCCCACCCCGCACCTGCACGCCGTACTGGGCCTGTCCGACGGCTCCACCCGCGGTGGCCACCTGCTGTCCGGCCGGGTCTGGCCGACGCTGGAGGTCGTCGTACGGGACAGCCCCGCCGAACTGGCCAAGACCCACCGCCCCGACATCGGCCTGGCCCTGATCGACCTCGGCTGAGCCGGCCGCCGCGGAGCGGTGCACGGCCAGGAAGCGGACCGCGGGGCCCGTACGAAAGCCGGGCCGACACCCTCGTCGGACGCGGCACGAGGGGACGGAGGAAGCGACATGGCTCCCCAGGCAGGAACCCGCGGCACCGGCACGGAGGACCGCCGAGCCGCCACCCGCACCGCACGGCTGCGCAGCCGGATCCCCGAACCCGACGAGGAGCCCGACCTGCTCGGCCAGTACCTGGCCCAGATCGGCGCCACCGCGCTGCTGACCGCCGAGGACGAGGTGACACTGGCCCGCCGCATCGAGGCCGGAGTCCGGGCCATGGAGGAACTGGAGGCGGCCGACACCGGCGAACCGGCCCCGACACCCGCGCGCCGCCGCGCGCTGGAGGAGACCGTCCGCGACGGTCGGGCGGCCAAGGACCACATGGTGCGGGCCAATCTGCGGCTGGTGGTCTCGATGGCCAAACGCCACGCCCACCGGGGACTGCCCCTGCTGGACGTCATCCAGGAGGGCAACCTCGGCCTCATCCGCGCCGTGGAGAAGTTCGACCACACCAAGGGCTTCAAGTTCTCCACCTACGCGACCTGGTGGATCCGGCAGGCCATCGAGCGGGGCCTGGCGACCCACGCGCGTACCGTGCGCCTTCCGGTGCACGTCGTCGAGCAGTTGCAGAAGCTGGCCAAGGTCGAGCGCAAGCTGCGCGGCCGGCTGGACCGTGAGCCGACCGCGGACGAGGTGGCGGCCGAGAGCGGCATCGACGGCGACAAGGTCGTCTGGCTGCGCCGGGTGGGACGGGACGCGGTCAGCCTGGACACTCCCGTCGACGAGGCAGGAGAGACCGTCGTCGGCGACCTCATCCCGGACACGGAGGTACTCCAGGCCCCCGAGGTCGCCGAGTTCCAGGCGCTGGCGGCGGAACTGCGGGAGGCCGTCGGCACCCTCGCTCCCCGCGAGGCCATGATCCTCAGCCTCCGCTACGGCCTGCACGACGGCCGCCCGCGCACCCTGCACCAGGTCGCCCAGCACGTGGGACTGACCCGGGAACGAGTCCGCCAACTGGAGAAGGCCTCGCTCGACCACCTGCGCGCCCCCGAGACCCGCGACCGGCTGCTGGACTGGGCGGGCTGATCCGGCGACACGGGGCCGCGCCGGGTTGCCCGCGCCGCTCACCGGAAACACCCTGACCAAGAACCCGTACGCGGTCCCCCAGTGTCAGGAGCCCCGGTGAACGTTTCCCCCACGGTCTGGCTGCTGACCGTCGCGGGCCTGTGCGTCCTCGTCGCCGCCGACTTCTTCATCGGCCGCAAGCCGCACGACGTGTCGATCAGGGAGGCCGGCATCTGGACGGCCGTCTGGGTGGTTCTGGCAGCCCTGTTCGGCGTGGGGCTGCTCGTGTTCGGCGGGGGCGGACCGGGCGGCGAGTTCTTCGCCGGTTACATCACCGAGAAGTCGCTGAGCGTCGACAACCTCTTCGTCTTCGTCCTGATCATGGCGAAGTTCGCGGTGCCCTCCCAGTACCAGCAGCGCGTGCTGATGGTCGGCGTCCTGGTGGCCCTGGTCCTGCGCGCCGGCTTCATCGCGGCCGGCGCGGCGATCATCTCCGCCTTCTCCTGGGTGTTCTACGTCTTCGGCGCCTTCCTGATCTGGACGGCCTGGAAGCTCATCCAGGACGCGCGCAAGGGAGGGCACGACGAGGAGTACGAGGAGAACAAGCTGCTGAAGTCGATCGAGCGCCGTTTCGGCGTCGCCGACCGGTACCACGGCACCAAGCTGTGGATCGAGGAGAACGGCCGGCGGGTGATGACCCCGATGCTGGTCGTGATGCTGGCGATCGGCATGACCGACGTCCTGTTCGCCCTGGACTCCATCCCCGCCATCTACGGCCTGACCCAGGACCCGTACATCGTGTTCACGGCCAACGCGTTCGCCCTGATGGGCCTGCGCCAGCTGTACTTCCTCATCGGCGGCCTGCTGAAGAGGCTCGTGCACCTCTCGTACGGTCTGTCGGTCATCCTGGGCTTCATCGGCGTGAAGCTGGTGCTGCACGCCCTGCACGAGTCCGGGGTCCACGTCCCCGAGATCGGCATCCCCTTCTCGCTCGGCTTCATCGTGCTCGTCCTCGCGGTCACCACGGCGACGAGCCTGTGGGCCGCGAGGAAGCAGGAGCGGGAGCAGGAGGACAGGCAGGAGGAGAGGCAGGAGCAGGGGCAGCCGCGGGGACCGGGCGTCTGACGCCGGCCTACTGGATGGTCCAGCCCACGCTGCCGACGCCCGAGCTGTAGATCGCGCAGACGCCGGAGGACTCGTTGTACTGTCCCGGCGCCAGGGTCACCCACTGGCCCGACACGTCCGGAGCCCAGCCGCAGACGATCTCGGCGCGGAAGGTGACGGTGCGGTCGGTGTTGTTCTTGCAGCCGGCGATGCCGTGGTCCGGATTGTTGTTGTGCACCCAGCCGTCGCAGTCCACGCCGGCCGCCGCCGCGGACGGGGCGGCCTGCGCCGGGACGGCGGAACCCGCCACCGTGAGCGCCAGGGCCGAGACCGTGGCGGCCAGCCCGGCGGCGACGACGTTCTTCCTGCGGTTCATGTGTACCCCCATGAGGTCGCGCGTTCTTCGCTTGCGGGACCAGTCAAGGAGAAGACGGCTTCCGCCGGTACCTCGCACATGTGAGGGTCCGACGGCGCTCGTCCCCGGTACACACCGCGGGACCGGGGCTCGGCGGAGCCCCGGTCCCGTACGGCGTCGTGGCGCGGGTCAGGCGGCGATGGCCTCGTCGGCGTGGCCGTGCAGCCGGGCGACGACCTCGGTCAGCTGGGCGGCGACCTCGGCGTCGTCGGCCGGGTGGACCTCGGCGAAGCGGGTCACCGAACCGGGGATGGACAGCTTGATGTCCTCGATCACCTTGCCGCCGGCGATGCCCACGGCCTTGCGGGTGTCGTCCTGCGCCCACACGCCGCCGTACTGGCCGAAGGCGGTACCGACCACGGCGGCGGGCTTGCCGGCGAAGGCGCCCGCGCCGAACGGGCGGGACAGCCAGTCGATGGCGTTCTTCAGGACGGCCGGGATGGTGCCGTTGTACTCCGGCGAGAAGAGCAGGAAGGCGTCGGAGGCCTGGGCGGCCTCGCGCAGCTTCACGGCGGCGGCCGGGACGCTGCCCTCGACGTCGATGTCCTCGTTGTAGAAGGGGATGTCGGCCAGCCCCTCGAACAGCTGCACCTCGGCACCCTCCGGGGCGAACCGGGCGGCCGCCTCGGCGAGCTGGCGGTTGTGCGAACCGGCGCGAAGGCTGCCGACGAGCGCAAGGATGCGGACAGACATGAGTACTCCCACTGATGACGCGGACGCTGGGGGACAGACGCCGCTGAAACACTGCCGTTACGATCCGGACCGGGGTCCGTTTAATGTCTAACATCCTAACCGGACCGCGGTCCAGTTTTCTTCCCGATGCTTTACGCTGGCGACATGCCAGCCGCCCTGCCGCCCTTCCAGGAGCCCGAGAAGACCGCCGGTCCGCCCGAGCTGTTGCAGCTCGGGCCGTGGACCGAGGAGGACGAGCCCTGCCTGCGCGCCGACGCCGCCCGCAACCGGGCCCGGCTGCTGGAGGCCGCAGCCCGGCTGGTCGCCGAGCACGGCGCGGCCGGTCTGACGATGGAGGCGGTCGCCGCGGCGGCCTCGGTCGGCAAGGGCACGGTGTTCCGCCGCTTCGGCGACCGCACCGGTCTGCTCATGGCGCTGCTGGACCACTCCGAGAAGAAGTTCCAGGCCGCGCTCCTCGGCGGGCCCGCGCCGCTGGGGCCCGGAGCCCCTCCCGTCGAGCGGCTCCGCGCCTTCGGCCTCGCGACACTGCGCCGCTGCGTCGACGAGCTCGAACTGCAGCTGGCCGCAGAGCCCAGCGCCGAACGCCGCTACACCTCCGCACCGCGCCGCTTCCTGCGCGGGCACGTGGCCCTGCTGCTGCGACAGGCGGTCCCCGACGCGGACAGCGAGCTCCTCTCGCACACCCTGCTGGCGTACCTCGACCCCGCTCTGGTCCACCACCTCACCGAGCAGTGCGGGGTGCCTCCGGCGCGGCTGGAGGCAGGCTGGCTGGACCTGGTCGCGCGCGTGACCCGCACGGCACCCCCGGGCTGAGCCCGCGACCACTGCGGTCCTGTTTTGGCGGGCCACTACGTCTTCGGGTGGGGCGCTGTGCCCCTTCGGACGGGCCACCACGTCATCGGGTGGGGCGCTGTGCCCCTTCGGACGGGGCCACGACGTCCTGTCGGGCGGATCACTGTGCCCCGCCGGGTGGGTCGCTGTGCCCCGTCGGGCCGGACGCCCCGCCCAGCAGGGCGGGTCACGCGTCCCGCCGGGTGGGTCGCTGTGCTCCGTAGGGCGGGCCACCGCGTCCCGCCGGGCGGTTCGCTGTGTCCTGTTGGGCGGATCGTTGTGTCCCGCCGGGCGGATCACCGCGTCCGCCGGGCGGTATCGCCACCCCCACCGCGTGGGCCGCCGTCCGTCCGGAATGCGTCGCCCCGCGCGCCGCCCGGCTCTCGGCCTCTGCCAAGATGCCGTACGTCATGGTGCAGATACCGAAACCCCCCGCCGACGAGCCCCTGGCACCGCGCTCCGTCCCCACAAGTGCCGATGTGGCCCGCCTGGCCGGCGTCTCGCGCGCGACCGTCTCCTACGTCCTCAACAACGCCGACGCCGTCCGCATCAGTGAACCCACCCGCCGCCGTGTCCGCGAGGCCGCCAGGGAGCTCGGATACGTCCCGCACGCAGCGGCCCGCTCGCTGCGCGCCGGGCGCAGCCGTACGGTCCTGATGCCCGCGCCGTCCTTCCCCGCCGGACCGCTCTACAGCCGCTTCCTCAGTGAACTCCAGTGGGCCCTCGGCCGCCTGGACTACACCGTCGTGCAGTACGGCACCGCGGGTGCGCACGGCGACGAGGCCGCCCGGGCCTGGGCCGAACTGCGCCCGGTCGCGGTCCTCGTACCGGGCTCCGGCCTGGGCCCGCAGGGAGTGGAGATCCTCAAGCGCTCGGGCGCCCGGGCGGTCTTCACCCTCGGCCCGGAGGCCGTCGAGGGGGCGCACGCCCTGCTCATGGACCACGAGATCGTCGGTCACCGCGCGGCCCGGCACCTCTACGGCCGGGGCCGGCGGGGGATCGGTGTGGTCGTCCCCGCGGAGGACGGCCTGGGGATCTTCTCGACGCCGCGTCTGGAGGGTGTCCGTCGCGCCGTTCGCGGTACAGACGCCACCGTCACCGAGCTGCCGCTCGCCTACGACGAGCGGGACGCGGCCCGGGTGGCCGCCCGCTGGGGATCGCTCGGTCTGGACGCCGTGTTCGCGTACAACGACGAGTACGCGATGCTGCTGATGCGCGCCCTGCAGGACGCGGGGACCGACGTCCCCGGCGACACCGCAGTGATCGGCGCCGACGATCTGATGCTGGGACGGCTGCTGAGGCCCCGGCTGAGCACCGTCCACCTGGAACTGCCCTCCGGCCGCGACCTGGCCGCACTGGTCGACCGCGCGGTGAACGATCCCGGGGCCGCGCCCGAGCGGCACGAGGTGCTGGGCGCGGCGGTAGTGCACCGCGAGTCGACCTGACCGGCGACGGGTCCGCGGGGTCCGTCTACCGGCCGTCCTGCCCGGCCTGGCCCTCGGCCTGCGCCTGCTGGTCGGCGACCGCCTTGCGGACCTCGTCCATGTCGAGCTTCCGGGCCTGACCGATGACGTCCGTCAGCGCCTCCTCCGGCAGGGCGCCCGGCTGCGCGAAGACGGCCACCTGGTCCCGGACGATCATCAGCGTCGGGATCGACTGGATGCCGAAGGCCTGTGCCAGCTCGGGCTGCGCCTCGGTGTCCACCTTGCCGAACACCAGGTCGGGGTTGGCCTCGGCCGCCTTCTCGTAGACCGGGGCGAACTGACGGCACGGACCGCACCACGACGCCCAGAAGTCGATCAGGACGAACTCGTTGTCCGTGACCGTCTGGTCGAAGTTCTCCTTGGTGAGCTCCACGGTGCTGCTCATGGTGTGACCCTCTTCCTGGGTTCGGGGCAAAGCCGTCGGCACAACACTGCCGACCTGGTGGGTATTCCGCGCACGTACCCATGTGGCCACGTCGCACACCACCCACCAGACTGGCCCCATGACGCAATCGGATTCCATCGCGTACGACGTCGTCGTGATCGGCGCGGGCCCCGTGGGGGAGAACGTCGCCGACCGCACCCGGGCGGCCGGACTGGCGACCGCGATCGTGGAGAGTGAACTGGTCGGCGGCGAATGCTCCTACTGGGCGTGCATGCCCAGCAAGGCCCTGCTGCGCCCCGTCCTCGCCCGCGCGGACGCCCGCCGCCTGCCCGGTCTGAGCCGGTCGGTGCAAGAACCCCTCGACGCCGCGGCGGTCCTCGCCCGCCGAGACGAGTTCACCTCCCACTGGAAGGACGACGGCCAGGTCCGCTGGGTGGAGGGCATCGGAGCCGACCTGTACCGCGGCCAGGGCCGGCTGGCGGGGCCGCGCACGGTGGAGGTGACCGCGCCCGACGGCACCCGCCGGGTACTGACCGCCCGCCACGCCGTCGCCGTCTGCACCGGCAGCGGCGCCGCCTTGCCCGCCCTGCCCGGACTGGCGGAGGTGCGCCCCTGGACCAGCCGTGAGGCCACCAGCGCCGAGGCCGCGCCCGGCAGGCTGATCGTGGTCGGCGGCGGAGTCGTCGCCGTCGAGATGGCCACCGCCTGGCAGGCCCTCGGCTCCCGAGTCACGCTCCTGGTGCGCGGCACCGAGGGCCTGCTCGCGCGGATGGAACCGTTCGCCGGCGAGCTGGTCGCCGAGGCCCTCACCGAGGCCGGCGTCGACATCCGCACGGGTACCTCCGTCGCCTCCGTCACCCGGGAGGACGGCACCGTCGTGGCGGTCACCGACGCCGGTGACCGTGTCGAGGCCGACGAGATCCTGTTCGCCACCGGCCGCGTCCCCCGCACCGGCGACATCGGCCTGGAGACCGTCGGCCTCGAACCCGGCTCGTGGCTCCCCGTCGACGACAGCCTCCGCGTCGAGGGGCACGACTGGCTCTACGCCGTCGGCGACGTCAACCACCGTGCCCTGCTCACCCACCAGGGCAAGTACCAGGCGCGCATCGCGGGCGCCGCCATCGCCGCCCGCGCCTCCGGGGGGCCGGAACTGGACGCCGGCCCGTGGGGCGCGCACGCCGCCACCGCCGACCACGACGCCGTGCCCCAGGTGGTGTTCACCGACCCCGAGGCGGCGTCCGCCGGCCTCACCCTGGCCGAGGCCGAGCAGGCCGGCCACCGCGTCCGCGCCGTCGACGTGGACATCGCGGTGGCGGGCTCGAGCCTGTACGGCGACGGCTACAAGGGCCGCGCCCGCATGGTCGTCGACCTGGAGGAGGAGATCGTCCGCGGGGTCACCTTCGTCGGCCCCGGCGTGGGCGAACTGATCCACTCCGCGACCGTCGCCGTCGCCGGGCGGGTGCCGGTCAGCCGCCTGTGGCACGCGGTCCCGTCGTACCCGACGATCAGCGAGGTGTGGCTGAGGCTGCTCGAGGCGTACCGGGACAACTGACCGCACGGGGGCGGGACGGACCGGACTGCACCGGACCGGATCGGACCGCACCGGACCGGGCCGGGCCGAACCGGTCCGGGGGGACGGGCCAGGTGGAGCGCCCGTCCCCCGCCGCCACCCGCCCTCCCGCACCTCGTCAGGGCAGCTCGAAACCGAGCGCCGCCGCCGCCCGGTCCGGTGTCGCCTGCGCCCACCGCTCGGCCATCGCGTCGTTCGACGCGAACGACCGCAGTTCGGCCCGGTCCAGATACAGCACGCCGTCGAGGTGATCCGTCTCGTGCTGCACGATCCGGGCCGGCCAGCCCTCGAACACCTCGTCCACCGCGCGCCCGTGCTCGTCGCGCGCCACCAACCGCACCTCGGCGTGGCGCGCCACCACCGCCTGCCAGCCCGGCACGCTCAGACAGCCCTCGTAGAACGCGGCCCGGCCCGGACCGGCGGGCTCGTACGACGGGTTGACCAGCACCCGGAACGGCTGCGGCACCCGACCGCGCGCCACCCGCACCTCGTCCGGGACCGGTGCCGGGTCCTCGATCACCGCGATCCTGAGCCCCACCCCCACCTGCGGCGCGGCCAGGCCCACACCCGGCGCCGCGCGCATGGTGAGACGCAGCGCCTCCACGAACCGTGCCAGCAGCGCGGGTTCCAGCTGCCCGTCGAAGGGCTCGGCGGGGCGGCGCAGCACTGGATCGCCGGCCGCGACGATCGGCAACGGGCCGTCACCGGCGAGCAGTTCCGCGACCCGCTCGGCAAGGGGCGCGCGATCACTCGGAGTTCCCATCGCGCCAGGATGCCACGGCCCGCGCAGCCCCGAGACCCGCGAACGTGACGCACGCCACTTCCACCACGGGGAACCGGGCGCTCTCCCGTTCCGACCACTGGAACCACCCCGTCCCCACGACGTCCCCGGAGCACCCCACTGATGACCGCCACCACCTCCCCGCCCGCGACGGACGAGGCACCGGACCGGGCGGCGCCGCCCCCACCCGGCACCTGGGCCCCGCTGCGCCCGCTCGTCCTGCGCCTGCACTTCTACGCCGGGCTGTTCGTGGCACCCTTCCTGCTGGTCGCCGCGGCCACCGGCTTCCTCTACGCGGCCTCGTTCCAGGCCGAGAAGCTGCTCTACGCGCACGAACTGACCGTCCCCGACGCCGGTGAGCGCAAGCTCCCCGTCTCCGAGCAGGTCGCCGCCGCCCGGCAGGCCCACCCCGACGGCACGGTCTCGGCCGTACGCCCCTCGCCGGACGCGGACGCCACCACCAGGGTGCTGCTCTCCGGGGTCGAGGGCGTCGACCCGAACCACACACTCGCGGTCTTCGTCGACCCGTACACCGCGAAGGTGCGCGGAGCCCTGGAGCAGTACGGTTCGAGCGGCGCGCTGCCGTTGCGCACCTGGATCGACGAGTTCCACCGGGACCTGCACCTGGGTGAACCGGGCCGCCTGTACAGCGAGTTCGCCGCGAGCTGGCTCTGGGTGATCGCGGGCGGCGGCCTGGTGCTGTGGTTCTCCCGCCGCCGGGCCCGGCGCAAGTTGCGCGGCACCCGGGGCCGGCGCCGCAGCCTGGGCCTGCACGGCACGGTCGGCGCCTGGGTCGCCGCCGGGTTCGTCTTCCTCTCGGCCACCGGACTGACCTGGTCGACGTACGCCGGGGCGAACATCGAGGAGCTGCGCGTCTCCCTCGGGCAGACCACCCCGTCCGTGTCGGCGTCGGCCGCCGGGGGCGGCGAGCACGCGGGCCACGGCGCGGCGGCGGGGACCGGCGGGGACGCCGCGCACGGGGTCGGCCTGGACAAGGTCCTGGCCGCCGCGCGGGGCGAGGGCCTGAGCGACCCCGTGGAGATCGTCCCGCCCGCCGACGCCTCCTCGGCCTATGTGGTCAAGCAGGTGCAGCGCAGCTGGCCCGAGAAGCAGGACTCGGTCGCGATCGACCCGGTGACGGGCGAGGTGACCGACGTCCTGCGCTTCGCCGACTACCCGGTACTGGCCAAGCTCAGCCGCTGGGGCATCGACCTGCACACGGGGAGCCTGTTCGGCCTCGCCAACCAGATCGGGCTGATGGCGCTGGCCGCCGCCCTGATCCTGCTCATCGTCCTGGGCTACCGCATGTGGTGGCAGCGCGGCCGGGGCTCCGTCTTCGGCCGTCCCGTCCCGCGCGGTGCGTGGCAGCAGGTGCCACCGGCGGTCCTCGTACCGCTGCTGGCGGCCGTCGCCGTCCTCGGCTACTTCGTACCGCTGCTGGGCGTCCCGCTGGCCGTGTTCGTCGCGGTCGACGTGGTGCTCGGCGAGATCGCCCACCGGCGGGGGCGGCGGACGTACGCCGGTGGTACGACGGCGAAGCGGTGAGACGGACGGCGCGGCGGGAGCACGGAACCGCACTCCCGCCGCGCCGCGACCCAAGGGTGTCCGACGAGCGCTCGGCATCCGCCGGCCCGCCTCTCCTCGACCCGCCGGCCCGCCGACCGGCTCCGCCGTCAGGCCGCCCGCTCAGCGGTCGGCGAAGTCGCCGGCCAGGGCGGCGGCGATCCGCAGCTGCGCGTCGGCCTCCTCCTGCCGCCCCTGCCGTTCGAGGGTGCGTCCCAGCATCAGCCGGGCGTACCGCTCGACGGGATCGCGCTCGACGACGAGACGCAGCTCGGCCTCCGCGCGCCGGAGCTGGGCCGAGTGGTAGTAGGAACGCGCCAGCAGCAGCCGGGGCCCGGTCTGCTCGGGCACCTCCCCGACCAGCCCGCTCAGGACGCGCGCCGCGGCGGCGTAGTCCTTGGCGTCGAAGAACATCCGCGCGCGCTCCCAGCGCTCCGCCGTCGTTCCGTGGTCGTAGTACGTCGTGTCCACTGGTGACCTCCTTCGGTGTGCTGCAACCACCCCAGGTCGTTGAACATTCCACCACTGGTTCGGAGGGTTCCGCCGACCGTGGGGACGGCCGCGGGACGGTCTGACGCGGAGGCTCGTCCGGGGCTAGGTTGGGCGGCATGAGCAATCTCGATCGCGAGGCGGTTCCCTCCCTGTGCGGCGGCCGCGGCTTCGTGGTGGCGGAACCCGTGCGTGAACTCCTCAGCCCCCGGCAGGTGAGACTCGGCGAGTCCACCGAGGTCCGCCGACTGCTGCCCAACCTGGGCCGGCGCATGGTCGGCGCCTGGTGCTTCGTCGACCACTACGGCCCCGACGACATCGCCGACGAGCCCGGCATGCAGGTGCCCCCGCACCCGCACATGGGCCTGCAGACGGTCAGCTGGCTGCACGAGGGCGAGGTGCTGCACCGCGACTCGACCGGCAGCCTCCAGACCATCCGCCCGCGCCAGCTGGGTCTGATGACCTCGGGTCACGCGATCAGCCACTCCGAGGAGAGCCCGCGGTCGCACGCCCGCCACCTGCACGGCGCACAGCTGTGGGTCGCCCTCCCGGACGCCCACCGCCACACCGACCCGCACTTCGAGTTCCACGCCGAACTGCCCCGTGTCACGGCGCCCGGCCTCACCGCCACCGTGCTCCTCGGCAGCCTCGACGGCACCACCTCGCCGGGGACGACCTACACCCCGCTCGTCGGCGCCGACCTGTCCCTCACCGCCGGCACGGACGTACGCCTCCCGCTGGAACGGGACTTCGAGTACGCCGTCCTGTCCATGAGCGGCGAGGCCCACGTCGACGGCGTGCCCCTGGTACCGGGCTCGATGCTCTACCTGGGCTGCGGTCGCGGCGAACTCCCCCTGCGCGCCGACTCGGACGCGGACCTGATGCTCCTGGGCGGCGAGCCGTTCGAGGAGGAGCTGATCATGTTCTGGAACTGGATCGGGCGCTCCCAGGAGGAGATCGTCCAGGCCCGCCGGGACTGGACGGAAGGGACGCGGTTCGGAGAGGTCAAGGGGTACGACGGCGCCCCGCTGGCCGCCCCCGAGCTACCGGCGGTTCCGCTGAAGCCTCGCGGAAGGGCTCGTTGACCTGCGGAACACCTGGCCTTGGCGGCATGGGCCGGGGCAGGAAGTCCGATGGCCTGCGGGTGAGTCCCTGAGCCGGTGTGCGACAAGCGGTACGGCGCTCCTACCCGCCGTCGCCGTCGCCGTCGGGAGCGGCGCGTACCGCCGCACGCCGGACCTTGCCCATGGAGTTCTTCGGCAGGGCGGAGACGAAGTCGACCGCGGTGGGGACCTGGTGGGAGAGGAGGCGGGCACGGCAGTGGGACGTCAGTTCCGCCGCGGGCAACGGAGTCACGGCGACGACGGTGGCCCGGACGCGTTCGCCGGTGTCGCCCGTCTCCTCGCCCCAGACCACCGCCTCGGCGACCGACGGGTGGGCGAGGAGGACCCGTTCCACCTCAAGGGGGTTCACCTTCTTGCCGCCCACGTTGATGAAGGAGTCCTTGCGGCCGACCAGGTGCAGGTGACCCTCCGGGCCGATGCGGGCCACGTCGCCGGTGGCGTACCAGCCGTCGCGGAAGGCCCGCCGGGTGGCCTCGGGATGGCCGAGGTAGTGCGTGAACATCGCCGGTGTGCGGACCAGCAGCGCCCCCTCCCCGCCCCTCGGCACCTCCCGCCCGTGGTCGTCGACGACACGGACCTGTACGCCGGGCAGGGGGCGGCCCACGCCGCGGTCCGCGCCCGGGCCGTCCTCGGGCCGGTGCGCGGCGATGACCCCGGCCTCCGTGCAGCCGTAGACCTGTCGGACGTCCAGGCCGAGCCGCTCGCGGGCCCGCTGTGCCACAGCCGGCGGCAGGGCGGCCCCCGAAGAGAGGCACAGCCGCAGTGCGCCCGGCGGCCGCGGGGGACGAGAGGCGGCGGCCGCGCGTGTCGTCAGGTCGTAGGCCATGGGAGCGGCGACCAGCACGGTGCAGGCGTGCTCGTCCAGGGCACTCAGGAGCCGTGCGGGGGTGAAGCGGCCGAGGAGAACGAGCTGCGCCCCGGCCCGTAGCGCGGTGACCAGCCCGGCGACCATGCCGAAGGAGTGCAGCAACGGGACGGCGACCAGGACGCGGTCGTCCCCGGTGACGCCGTAGGCGCGCGTGTAGATTCCGCCGCCGTTGACGAGGTTGCGCTGCGTGTGGACGACCGCCTTGGGCTCCCCGGTCGAGCCGGAGGTGTACTGGTACAGGAAGGGGGCGTCGGGTGCGGCGGTCCGTGGCTCGTCGTCGTCGGGCTTGCGGGCGGGGCCTCGCCGTCCTGGTTCGTCCGCGGCGCCGGCCGGCTCGTCCACGGAGACGAGGACGCAGTCGTCGAGCGGGTCCTCTTCCTCGCCGCCGCCGAGCGCGTCCTGCTTCTCGCCGCCGCCGAGCGCGCGGAGTCTCGCCTCGTGTGCCGCGACGAACAGGCGGCCCGTCGCGGCCCGCAGGGCGGCCAGTTGGGGCCGGGTCGTGCCGGGTTCGAGGGGGATCAGGCGTACCCCGAGGCGTGCGGCGGCGAGGAAGGCGACGACGCATTCCGGGGTGTTCTCCAGGAGCAGCGCCGCCGTGCCGTGCTGGGTGAGGCCGAGGGAGTCCCATCGGCGCGCCGTGGCCCGCACCCTTGCGTGCAGTTCCCCGTAGGCCAGGACCTGGCCCCCGCAGCGCACCGCGACGGCGTCCGGGCGGGCGCGGGACGCGCTGTCGAGCAGGTCGTCGAGGGTCGCGGGAAGAGGCGCCTTCCCGGTGGCGGACTCGGTGGCCATCGCTCACGCCTTCCTCTCGACGGCGGACAGCAGACGCGGGTCGTCGGCGGGGTCCTCGTCAAGTCCCTGGTGACGGAAGTACCGGTCGTACAGGCGGTGATAGGCACCGCCACGGGCCAGCAGGGCCGTGTGGTCGCCCTCCTCGGCGATCCGTCCGTCGTCGACGACGACGATCGTGTCGGCCTTGCGGACGGTGGGCAGCCGATGGGCGACGACGATGGTGGTGCGCTCCCTGGCGAGGGCGTCCAGACCTTCCTGCACCTGTGCCTCGGTCAGGGGGTCGATGCTGGCCGTGGCCTCGTCGAGGATCAGCACCGGGGCGTCCTGGAGGAAGACCCGGGCGAGGGCGACGATCTGCCGCTGACCGGTGGACAGATTGCGTCCGCCCTCGTCGGTGGGGGTGTCCAGGCCCTGCGGGAGCTGGGCCAGCCAGTCGCCGTCCGCCACCGCACGTGCGGCGGCCTCGACGTCGTCGCGGGTGGCACCGGGTCGCCCGCGGGCGATGTTGTCGGCGACCGTCCCGGAGAAGAGGAACGGGGTCTGTGTCACGACACCGAGGCAGCGCCGGTACTGGTCGAGGTCCAGGGTGCGCACGTCCTGCCCGTCGACCTCGATGCTTCCCTCCTGGAACTCGTACGCGCGCGTGATCAGCCGCACCAGGCTGGACTTGCCGGCCCCGGTGTGTCCGACGAGCGCCACGGTGCGGCCCGCCGGGACGGTCAGGTTCACGCCCTTGAGGACGGGGTGCCGGGCGTCGTAGCCGAAGCGGACGTCGCGCAGCGTGATCTCGCCGCGCAGGCGCGGGACGGGGAGGCTGTCGCGCTGACGCACCGCGGGCTCGCGGTCGACGAGCGCGAAGACCCGTTCACCGGCGGCCAGGCCCTGCTGGAGCTGGCTCCAGAAGGAGGCGATGCTGGTGAGCGGCGACCAGAACAGGACCAGCGCCTCCAGGAACAGCACCCACTGACCCGCCGTCACACTGCCGGAGTCCACGCCGTGGCCGCCCAGCAGGACCACGGCGACCGTGCCCAGCCCGGTCAGCGAGATCAGCAGCGGGAAGATGCCGCTGAACATGCGGTTCAGTCGCACGCTCGCCCGGAACCAGCGGTGGTTGACCTCGTCGAGTCCTGCCTGCGCGCTCTGCTGGTGGCTGTGGTTGCGCGTCACGGCGATGCCGCGCAGGGTCTCCTGCACATAGCCGTTGACCTCGGCCAGTGCCTCCTGCTGCCGCAGGGAGGCGCTGCGCGCGGCGCGCCGGAAGGCGAGGCTGACGCCGACGACGACCGCGGCGACGAGGGCCGTCACCAGGGCCAGCGGCACGTTGATCAGGAACAGCGCGGTCAGCAGGACGACGATCATCAGCACTTGGCCGAGCAGGCTGAGTACCAGGCTGATCAGCGTCGCGAACGCCTGGGTGTCATTGGTGACCCGGCTGACCACCACACCGGTGGCGTAGGTGTCGTGGAACGTCATGTCCTGTCGCATGGCCGCTTCGAACACGCGTCGGCGCAGGCTGAGGACGACGTCGCTGACCAGGGTTCCGGCCATCCGCTCCTGGAGGTAGGTGAACAGCCAGGCGATCGTGCCCGCGGCGAGGACGGCCGTCACCAGCCAGGCCACCCGGCCGTCGCCGTCGTCGCTCAGGGCGGAGTCGACGGTTCTGGCCAGCAGCAGGGGGACGGCGCTGCCCGCCGCGGCAGCAACGACCACGGCGAGGGCCACGAACGCCACCGTGCCGCCCCTGTTGCGGAAGTAGGGCGCGATCCGGCGGGCCAGCTCGCGGTCGCGGTAGCGGCGGTCGTAGCCGTCCTGCTCGATGCCCTCCAGCAAGTGCGCCATCAGTGGCTCTCCTCCCTGGCGCCCACGGTGCGCGGCCCGGCGGGAGCCGGCTCGTCCAGGTAGGGCGCGAAGATCCGTCGGTAGAACGAGCAGTCCCGCAGGAGCTGTTCGTGGCTGCCCTGGCCGACGATCCGGCCGGCGTCCAGGACGAGGATGTGGTCCGCGGCGCGGATACGGGACAGTCGGGGTGTGACGAGGAACGTGGTGCGCCCGGCGGAGGCCTGCCGCATGGCGCGTTGCAGCTCGTGCTCGGTGACGGCGTCGACGGCGCTGGTCGCGTCGTCCACGGCGAGGACGCGGGGATCGGCCACCAGCGCGCGGGCGATGGCCAGGCGCTGACGCTGCCCGCCGGACAGGGTGACCCCGCGTTCGCCGAGGACGGTGTCGTAGCCGTGCTCGGTCGCCGTGATGAAGTCGTGGGCCTGGGCGGTACGGGCCGCGGCCTCCAGTTCGGCGCGGCCGGCGCCGCTCTCCGCGCCGAGCGCGAGGTTCTCGGCGACGGTGCGGGCGAAGAGCACCACGTCCTGCTCGACGACCGCGATCTGCGAGCGCAGCGACCGGGTGTCCCATTCCGTGGTGGCGACCCCGTCCATCAGCACGCGCCCCGCATCGGGGGAGTAGGTGCGGTTCAGCAGGTGCAGGAGCGTGGACTTGCCGCTGCCGGTGGCGCCGACGACGGCCACGGTGCTGCCGGGAGCCACCCGGAAGGACACGTCGGACAGCACCGGCTTGCCGGGTTCGTAGCCGAAGGTGACGTGTTCCATGGCGACTTCACCGGTGAGCGGCGCGGCATGCAGGCCGCCCTGCTCGTCCTCGCCGTCCGGGTCGTCGACGACCTCTTTGATCCGCTGGGCCCCGGCCATGCCGAGGTAGATGAGCCCGAGGCTGAAGGAGGCGAGCTGGGTGGGTGCGCGCAGGGTGCCCATCAGCCCCAGGACGGCGACGAGTTCGCCGATGCTCAGGGAACCCCCGCGCAGCAGGACCACGGCGTGCACCAGGGCGCCCGCGGTGGCCAGGGTCAGCAGCAGCGGGGGAAGGGACAGCGCCTGGGTGCGGATCTGGCGCACGGAGGCGTCGCGGTAGGCCGTGGCCAGTGCGGCGAACCGGCCACGCTCCTCGTCGACGCCGCCGGTCGACTCGACCACCTCGACCCCGGCGACGCTCTCGGTGGCCTGGGCCGTCATGTCGCCGAAGCGCTCCCGGGCCAGGTCCGACACGGGTTCCAGGCGCCGCCCGTGCTCCGCGAGGGCCACCGCGAACAGCACGACGAAGACGACCGGCGACAGCAGCAGTCGCGGATCCACCAGGGCGACGAAGACGATCGGCATCAGCACGTTGAGGGCCAGGTCGACCGCCATGTCGAAGCCGGGCGACACCATCAGGTTCAGGGACTCGGTGTCACCGGTGGCACGGGCGGACAGGTCGCCGATCCGTCGCCGGTTGAAGTAGCCCTGGCTCTTGCGGAGCAGACTGGCGAAGACCTGGGCGCGCGCCTCGCGCTCCAGCCCGCTGGCGAAGGACTCCAGGCAGTAGGTGGCCACGATGCCGCCCACCGCCCGGACGACCACGAGCGCCAGCAGACCGGCGACGATGGCGTGGAAGGTGCCGAAGTCGGGCGCGGACCCGCCCTGGTCGAGGACCGCGTCGAAGGCCAGGCCGACGACCAGAGGGATCGCCGCGTTCAGCGACTGCCAGACGAGGCTGCCCAGCAGATGGAGGGCGATGTACGGCCGGAACGGCCGCATCTGCGCCAGCAGCCAGCGGGGCACGCCGGCAGGCGCCTCGGCACCGTGAGCGGCGCCGCCCGGGCCCGCTGTGTCGGCCGGATCCTTCCCCGTGGGGACGGTCTCGGCGGTCATCGGCACTCCTTCTCTGGGGTGGGTGGCTGGGTCACATCCGAACCGGCGGGTCCTGGAAAAGCGATCGGCCATGGTTTCGGCCATTGCCTCTCGAATTTTGCGGCTCCCGGGCGCGCGGGGTTTTCCAGCCTGGCTTGAAAATGTCACCGGGGCGTCGCCGGGCGCCGCGGGGAGATGGTCGCTGCTCTCCGGTGGGTTCCGCGGGAGGGCCGCGTACAGGAGATCCGAGCAAGGCGCCGGCCCACGGGCCGAGGCAGGCGAGTGGTCATCCGGCGCGCGGCGAGGCGGCGTGGCCGGGATGGCGGCGCCCCCGGCCGGACGGATGTCGCCCCTGCTCAGAGGGTGTTTCTGTGGCGTGGTGGATCGAGGTTCGGGCTGCGTCGCCACATTTTCCCGCAGCAGTGCAATGGGGTGCGGGGTTGCCCCCGGCATGGAAGCTACTTGTTTTTCGAGAAAAACGAAAGCCTGACTCTGAGGTGTGAAATGCGGCGAGTAGGTGAAAATTAAACAGTGAGTGGAAAGCGTGCGCTCCGGGCATTGCGGAGGCGAGCCGGCCACTCATGCGAAACCATGGAAATGGTTGATCCGGAACCATTCGTCTGGGTACCGTGAGCGTCGTTGTTGAGCATGAGTCGCTATTGCGTACCCATGGCAACTCGGCCGCACTCGCGTGCCGGTACGGGGCAGTCGCGTTCTCCCGGGGGGCCAGAGGCGCAAGGCGGCAGTGAGGAGGAGTACGAGTGAGTCAGACGCTGTGCCACCCCCCCTGTCAAGGAGACCAGCTCGTGGTGACCACTCTTGTGCGCAACGGAACCCCGCGGCTCGGGCTGCGAGCCGTGCTGTCGGACGCCCCTTCCGTGGGCGAGGTCAGGCACTGCGGTGACTGGAGGGAGGTGGAGGATGCCTTGGGCGCGGGTCGAGTCGATGTCCTGCTGCTGCACGAGGACGACTACGTCCGCGATCGGGGAGTGCTCGCCGGCGTCCGGCGCCGACGGCCCAAGTTACTGCTGTTACTCAGCAGTGACGACGTGCGCGAGGAGATACTGGCAGGACCCCCGGTTCCCGACGGATTCCTGGTGGAGGACGAGTTGACCGCCTCCGCGGTCGAGGACGCGCTTCAGCGGACGTTGGCGGGGGAGGTACCCATGCCCACCTCCGTCACCAGAGGACTGCTGGACCGCCTCCGTGAGTCGGGGCAGCACCGGCCGCGCGAGGTCTCCCTGACCGCCCGCGAGAACGAGGTGCTGCTCCTGCTCGCCGAGGGCATGAGCAACAAACAGATCGCCCGGCGCCTCGGCATATCCAGCCATGGCGTCAAGCGCATCGTCGCCAGCCTGTTGCTGAAGCTGGGTGCACCCAATCGGACCGCCGCCGTGGTGACGGCCATACAGAACGGTCTCATCACCTGCTGACGGGCCTCAGCGGCCGGGGGACGTCCCCGTCCGTGCGCCCGGTCACCGTGCCGTCCGTCTCGCGGCGCGGTGACCGGGCGCGGGTGGTCCCGCCCGCGGTCGCGGGTGGCGGCCGGGGTGTCGGCCCGGCCGCCACCTCGGTGACCGGGCCGCCACGCGTCGTGGCGCGACGGGCAACGTTCATGGGGCGATCTTCCAGGGACGGGTGACCCGGGGGGAAGTCTCAAGCGGGCGCACGACCGGTGTACCCGAACGGGCAGGGCCATATGTACCGGTGCCGCCCGCGCCAGGCGGTCGCTACGGTGAGCGGGGCGTGACAGCCCCGGAGAGGAGCGAGCCGTGGCGCTACCCGTTTCGCACCGTGTTCCGTTCCGCGGGAGACGGACCGCCGTCGCGCCGGCCACCTGCGCCCAGCGGCACATGTGGAACCTGATCCAGCGTCAACTGCCCGATGCCGCCTTCTACAACGTGTGCCACTGGGTCGACCTGCCCGGCCGCGGCACCGCACAGGATCTGCTCGCGGTCTTCGCCGAACTGCTCGGCCGCCACGAGTCGCTGCGTACCGGCTTCAGCCGCGCCCCGGACGGCACCCTCGTCCAACGGGTCGCGGAGACCGGGTGGTTCGAGGCCGAAGTGTGGGCCATCGGTCCCGGTGAGGACAAGGAGAGCGTGCTGCACGCCTGGCGGCTTCGCATGCGGCACTCCCCTTTCGAGCCGGCTCGCGCCCCGCTGGTCCGGTTCATGGTCGCCGTCGTCGACGGAGCACCGGTGCTCGCCGGCTTCTGCGTGTCCCATCTGGCGGCAGACCTCGCGTCGCTGCGCCTGCTGGCCGACGAGGTGACCCGGCTGCTCGACGCCGCCTCCTTCGGGCGCCCCTTCCCGCCCGCTGTGCCGTCCCGGCAGCCCGTCGAACAGGCGTGGTTCGAGCGCTCCCCGCGCGGCCGGGCCCTGCTGCGTCGCGCCCATGCGTACTGGCGCCGCCAACTCGCGAGCGCGCCCGCCACCTTGTTCCCCGTGCGTGACGGGACCGGAGGGCAGTCGGCCGGCACCGACGGCGCGTCCACGGCGGCCGTGCGCCACAGCGCCGCTCTGGATTCCCGGGCGGTGGCACTCGCGCTGCCGGTGCTGGCACGGCACTGGCGGGTGAGCACCTCCGCGGTGCTGCTGACCGTCGTCGCCCAGTTCCTCGGCCGCCGGGCCGGATCGTCCTCGTGCACCCTGCGCCTGCTCACGGCCAACCGGGCGGACCCCGAGCTGCGCGGCACCGTCGCCAACCTGCATGCCGAGGTCGCCGTGACGATCGACCTGGAGGGCGATCGCGTCGAGGACGTCGCCCGACGCGCCTTCGCCGCCTGCACCACCGCCTACGCCAACGGTCTCTACGACCCGGACGAGGTGACGGACCTGTTCGAGGCCACCACCCGTGAGCGGGGCGCTCCCGTCGACCTGTCGTATTGCTTCAACGACATCAGGGCGGGCCACGGGTCGCCCGAGGCGTCCGGGGACCGGACACGCCTCGTCTCCGGCGCCGACCTGCGGACCGCGATGGCGGACACGGTGGTCGCGTCCCACGAGTTCGAGGAGGGCGAAACCTTCTTCCTGGTGATCGACGACGAGGAACCGGGCTGGATCCGGGTGGTACTCAACGCCGACAGCAGGGCGCTCACGCCGTCCGAGGTCCGCGGTTTCCTGTACGACGTCGAGCGGACGCTCGTCGAGCACGCCGAACACGCGGTGGCCGACGGGCGTTGACGGGCCTCGTCCCCGGGTGGGCTGACACGGCCGAGGGCACCGGACCGCATCGCAGGGGCTGTGGCCGAAGGCTCCGAGGCATGGCCCCTTGCCGGCTTCATCGCGCCTCGGGGCGCCGCTTGCGCCGACCCCCTGCCGCACTGCCCGCGGTACCGGCGCGGTGGCCCGCGCGGCCGGGCACCTGAACAACCCGCCGCTCTGAGTCGCGGTGAGGCGGATGCCCCGGAGCGGCCCGCGCAGAAGACATGCGGGGGACACCTCCGGCGAACACGTCCGGTGGAGGCCTCCAGCGGTCGCGAGGAGTCCGGGGAGAGGAGAGCACCCTCGCGGGCGCCCCGCGCCGGCCGACCCTCGCGTTGTCGGCGGGAATCCGCGTGTCCCATGGTCCCCGCACCTGTCCACGCCCGCCAGGCGCATCCGGCCGGGCGTTCGGCGTAGCCGGATGACCATAGCCCAAAGTGGGGGTGGCACCATCATCGTGCCCTGGCAAGACTGTTCTCCGAGCCACCCGGAACGGGTCAGGTCGGGCAACGACGCGGCGGTCCTGCAACCGGACGCCGGCCAGTGCCCGGGGCCCGCCGTCCCGGCGGCCACTGCGCGCATGCCCGGCGAGCGCGCCCACCGCTGACCGTCCACCGCCGACCGGCCGGCTCGCGGGATGCCCCGGCACCCCGTACCGGTCCGCCTCCCCTCCTCGGCCACCGTCCCGACGCGACCTCCTCCTGGCGGGAGCATATGCCCGTACTCGTAGTCCGACTCGCCCACCGATCAGCCGAGTTCCGTCTCGACCGCGTGCCGCAGCGAACGGGGTGCCGCAGGTGAACGCCCGCGCCGCCGGGCCGGTCACCTGCGCACCCCCGGCCGAAGGCGCCGGGGCCGAGCGGTACGGACCGGCACCGGTCGAGAACCCCGCCCTCGGCGAGGTGTTCGCCCACACCCCGGGGTGCACGCCCCAGCAGTTCGACGCGGTCCTGGACGACGCGGTCCGCGCCCGTCCCGGCTGGGCGGCGACGCCGCTCGACGTCCGTCGCGAGCACCTTCTCGCCTGCCACCGCGCCCTGCTGGCCGTCGTGGAGCCGATGGCGGACCTGCTCACCCGGGAGCAGGGCAAACCCCTGAGGCACGCCCGGGCCGAAGTGCGGCTGGCGGCCGACTGGTTCGCCCATACCGCCCGGCTGGACCTGAGCCCGCAGCGGTTGGTCGACGAGCCCGCCGTCCGCGTCGCACTGGAACGCGTCCCCCACGGCGTCGTCGCGGCGATCGCGCCCTCCAACTACCCCGTCCTGCTGGCCGTGTGCAAGATCGCGCCCGCGCTGCTGGCCGGCAACACCGTGGTCCTCAAGCCCTCCCCGGACACGCCGTTGTCCAGCCTGATGATGGGCGACACCTTCAGGGAGGTGCTGCCCGCCGGCACCTTCGCGGTCGTGGGTGGCGGCACGGAGCTGGGCGCCCGGCTCACCGTCCACCCCGCGGTCCGGCTGGTGTCCTTCACCGGTTCGGTCGACACCGGACGCGCCATCGCCCGGCAGGCGGCGGCGGACCTCAAGCGGATCGTGCTGGAACTCGGCGGCAACGACCCCGCCGTCGTCCTGCCCGGCGCCGACGTCGACGCCGTCGCCGGGGATCTGTTCGCCCGGGCCATGACCAACAGCGGGCAGTTCTGCGCCGCGGTCAAGCGCGTC
This sequence comes from Streptomyces ambofaciens ATCC 23877, assembly GCF_001267885.1. NCBI lineage: Bacteria > Bacillati > Actinomycetota > Actinomycetes > Kitasatosporales > Streptomycetaceae > Streptomyces > Streptomyces ambofaciens. Next base: position 7,202,010 of record NZ_CP012382.1, read on the forward strand.
TACGTGCACCGCACGCAGTACCACCGCCTCGCGGCGGCCATGGCCGACCTGGCGAGCGCCGCCGTCATGGGCGACGGCCTCGACCCGGCCACCGAGTACGGCCCGCTCGTCAACCGCGCCCAGCGGGACCGCGTCGCGGGCATGGTGGACGAGGCCGTCCGCTACGGCGCCCGGGTCCTGGCCGGAGGCCGTGTCCCCGACCGGCCCGGCCACTTCTACCCTCCCACCGTCGTCACCGACCTCCCGGCCGGCACCCGCCTCGAAGAGGAGGAGCAGTTCGGCCCGGTCGTCCCGGTCGTCCCGTACGACGACCCGCAGGAGGCGATCGCCCGTGCCGACGCCTCGCCGTACGGGCTGGGGTGCTCCCTGTGGGGTGACGAGGGCCGGGCGCGGGCCCTGGCCGACCGGCCGCAGTGCGGAACGGTGTGGATCAACACCCACGGCGACCTGCGGCACGACGTGCCGTTCGGCGGCCATCGGGACTCGGGGATCGGCGTGGAGTACGGCCCCTGGGGTCTTCACGAGTACACGCAGCTCAAGGTGCGCCACATCGCGCTTCGCCAAGCAGATCGGGAGATGTCATGAGGGACACCACGGTGGCCGGCGTCGACAGGACGGAGGGCCTCGACATGACCGGAGTCAGTGTCTTCGTCGGCGGGCCCATCCAGCACGCCATCCGCGACGAAGGCTTCCACCAGCCGCTGCGGCACGCGATCCGGGACATCATCGACGCCGTCTCGGCCGCGAACGGCACGGTCTTCTCCGCTCATGTCGCCGAGAAGTTCGGCGCGGACACCGCCCTGTTCTCCCCGGACCAGGTCAGCGTCCGGGACTACGACTGGATGCGCCGCTGCGACGTGTTCGTACCGGTGCTGCCGGTGGACGCCGCGGGCGAGCTGATGCGCACCGACGGCACCCACGTCGAACTCGGCTGGGCCTCCGCGCTCGGCAGGCCCATCGTCGTCGTCACGCCGACGCCCATGGCGCCCAACGCCAGCCACCTGCTGCGCGGGCTGCCCTCCGTCGGTGACGTGACGGTCTTCGACCTGGCCGAGGCCCGCGCCCATCCCGCCGAACTGCTCCGGCTGCTCGACAAGCTGGGCCGGGAGGCCGTGATGTCCGAGTGAACGGCACCGCGCGGATTCTGGGGCTGCGGCTGTCGTCCCCCGTCGTGGTGGGCTCCGGCCTGCTCACCGACCAGGAGCGCAACATCCGCCGCCTCTTCGACGACGGGGCTTCAGCCGTGGTCACCAAGACCATTCACCCCGACCCCGGCCCCGCGGGCGAGGAACGTCTGCTGCGCCTGCCCACCGGCATGCTCAACAGCACCACGTACTCCCGTCGGCCGGTCGGTGACTGGTGTGCGATGCTCCGCCGCTTCGCCGACGACGGGCTGCCGGTGATCGCCTCCGTGCACGCGGAGTCCCCGGACGAACTCGCCGAGCTCGCCGACCTCGTGGGGCAGGCGGGCAGCCCCGCCCTGGAACTGGGCATCTCCTGTCTCAACGAGGGGGGCGGGCTGGACGACACCCCGGAGCGCGTCGCCGCCTACACCGACGCGGTGCGCCGCCGGACGCCGGTGCCGTTCAGCGTCAAGCTGGCCGCCGGCGAGCGGCTGCGGGAGCGAGTCGAGGCGGCCCTGGCCTGCGGTGCGGACGCCATCACCCTGAGCGACACCGTCGCCGGACTGGCCGTCGACGCGGACACGGGTGAGGTGCGCCTCGGAGGAGCGTTCGGTTACTCGGGGGCCGGCATCAAACCGCTCGTGCTCGCCGAGATCTTCGGCCTGCGCCGCGCGGGGCTGACGGTGCCGGTGATGGCCAGCGGCGGGGTCGAGAACGGCAGGGACGTGGCGGAGTACCTGAGCGTGGGCGCCGACGCCGTCCAGGTCTACACCGCACTGCACCGGGAGATGCACGCCACGCTCCGGGCCATCCGCAGGGGCTTCGACGAATGGCTGGGCGCGCACGGCGGCACGGTGGCGGACCTGGTCGGACGCAGTGTCAAGAGGTCATGAGGTGAGGGCGATGCGGCAACGCGACACGAACGTACCCCGTTACGGAGACCTGACCAGTCCGGAGGTGCCGAGGGCCCTGCGCGGCGCCACCCTGGTGTGGCCGGTGGGAGGACTGGAGCAGCACGGCCCCCACCTTCCGCTCTCCGTCGACATGGACATCCCCGAGGCGCTGGCCCGGCAGGTGGCCGCGGAGGTCGGCGGGCTCCTGCTGCCGGGCCAGCCGGTCTCGGCGAGGTCGCTGCCGCAGAGTGGTGGCGGGCTCCACTTCCCCGGCACCGTGCATCTCGGCGGCGCCACCTTCCTCGCGTACCTCACCGACTGCCTGACGGCCCTGTCCCGCCTCGGCCTCGGCCGGCTCGTCGTGATCAACGGGCACTACGAGAACGAGGGCCTGCTCTTCGAGGCGATCGACGGGTGTGCGCCGGGCACCGTGTTCCCCGACACCGAGGTGGTCGCCTTCAGCTGGTGGAGCCTGGTCACCGAGGACTGGCTCGGCGAGCACATCCCGCGCTTCCCCGGCTGGCACGCGGAGCACGCGGGGCTGACCGAGACGAGCCTGATGATGTACCTGCGCCCCGAGGTCGTGCGCGCGGAGCGGCCCAGCCACGCCTCGCCGCCGCCCGCGGGTGTCTACCGGCATCCCGTCGACGTCGGGAAGATCTCCAACCAGGGCGTGCTGTCCTCCGCCACCGGCGCCTCGGTCGAGCTGGGGGAGCGCCTGTTCTGGCACCTGGTCGACGGCATCGTCGAACTGCTGGGCAAACCCGCCCGGGACGCCGCCGGACAGCCCGCGGTCTCCGCCGGCCCCGGGCAGGTCGCCGCGTCCCCGTGAGCAGGACCGTACTCGTGCACCGCGCGCCTTCGACCAGAGGAGAACCCATGCGCCTGCCTCCCCATGAACGCGATGAGTTCGAAGCCCGCCTGGAGAGCCTCTTCGGGGACAAGCTGCGCCCCGTGGAGGAGTCCTTCGACGCCATCCAGCGATTCAAGGACGGGTCGTTCGCGATGGGGCACCTGGGGCTGATGCTGTACACCAACGGCTACAACCTGCGCGGCACCAGCACCCGCCATCCCAACGGCCTGGTCTACCACGATGGCGAGAACCTCTTCGGCGTCGGCTACTTCAGCAAGGAGGACGGCCCGGCCAAGCACCTGCACCTCGTCGCGCCGAAGGGCCCGGAGAAGGTGGCGGCCGTCACGTCCTTCATCGCCGCTGTCCGCGAGGCCGGGCTCGCCCCGACCTCGGTCTACGTCCGCCACCTGCCGCCGGAGGACCACGCCGCCTTCCTGGACGCCGGTTTCGCCCCGGTGACCAAGGATCCGTGGCACCCGGTGGCGCCCGAGGAGGACGAGACCCACCCCAATCGCGTCTACTACCTCGACACGCTCTTCGACGAACAGCCGGACGGCAGCCTGCGCGTACGCAACCTGCCGAGCGAGGAGCACCGCCGGTACAAGAGCAAGAGCCGCCTCGCCTTCCGCCGGTTCGAGAACTTCCTTCGGCGCAACGACCACCTGCAGTTCCGTATCCGCCCGTACGGCTACACCGAGCCGGAGACGCGCAAGGCCCGCGCCATCGTCGAGGGCTACTTCGAGGCACGCCGGGAGCAGGGCACCCTGGTCGGATCCACCCCCGAGGACTACCGCGCGCTGATCACCCAGCGCCCTGGCGGGCAGAACGAGCGGGACTACTTCGCCTACCTCGGCGGCCTCTTGCTGCCGGACGGCGAGGAGATCCCCGTGCTGTTCTTCGCGGGCGAGCGCACCGGCCCGGTCCGGGCCTCGCTCTACTGCACGATGACCATGCGCTTTCCCGAGCGGCTGACCGGCGTCCTGAAGGATCCCACCGGCTTCACCGCCATTCCCCAGTACGTCTGGCTGACCGTGTTCCAGAAGATGTGGCGGCACGGCATCCGCGAGGTCGACGCGGGCGGTTCCGAGGTGAAGGGCCTCGACGACCAGAAACGGCAGCTCGGCGGCCGAGCCGAGAAGACCCACTGGGTCGTCGGCTGACCTGCCGCCGCTCCACCTTCCCACGCGCCACATCCAGGGAGTCATGTCAATGCCAGCGAACAGGCCGTACGAGGAATTCGACGTGTGCGTCGTCGGGCTGGGCTACGTCGGCGTCACACTCGCCGCCGCGCTGCTCAGCACCGGCAGAAGCGTCCTCGGCTACGAGAACGATCCGGCGGTGGCGGAGGAACTCGCCCAGGGCCGGCTCCAGGTGGCCGAGCCGGGCGTCGGGGAAGCCGTCCGGGACGGCGTCGCGTCCGGCGCCTTCGCCGTCACCGGCGACCTCGGTGAGCGGAGACTGCCGCCTGTCGTGATCATCTGCGTCGGCACACCCATCCAGGCCGGTGGCGCCACGCCCGACCTGAGCCATCTGCGGGCCGCCACCGAGGCGATCGCGGCGGGCACCGACGACAACACCCTGGTCATCGTGCGCAGCACCGTCCCGGTGCGCACCTCGCGCGACCTGGTGCTGCCCGTCCTGCGCCGCAGGACCGCCGAACCGCTGCTCGCCTACTGCCCGGAGCGCACCATCCAGGGGCAGGCGCTCGCGGAAGTGCTGTCGCTGCCGCAGATCGTCGGCGGCCTGACCGACGAGGCCGGCAAGCGGGCCGCGGAGTTCTTCGCCACCCTCACCGACCAGGTGGTGCCCGTCTCCTCCCTGGAGGCCGCCGAACTGGTCAAGCTGGTCTGCAACTGCCACACCGACCTGATCTACGGCTTCGGCAACGAGGTCGCTCTGCTGACCGAGAAACTCGGTCTGGACGCGCGGGAGGTCATCGACTCCGCCAACCTCGGCTACCCGAGGCCCACCCTCCACAAGCCGGGCTTCGTCGGCGGCAGCTGCTTGACCAAGGACCCCTACCTCCTCGCCCACTCGGTCGCCGCGTACGGCCACACCCCGCAGATGATCACCGCCGCGCGCAGCCTCAACGAGTCCATGCCCCGCAAGGTCGGCGAACGCGTCCTGGCCGCGCTTCGGGAGCGGGGCCAGGACCCGGCCGACGCCCGGATCCTGCTCTCGGGTCTCGCCTACAAGGGTCGCCCCGAGACCGACGACCTGCGCGGCGCCCCCTACGAGCGCCTGCTGCCGTTCCTCAGGGAGCGCGTCAAGGAGATCGTCGGCCACGACTTCGTGGTGCCGTCGGCCCGCATCGAGGCGCTCGGCGTCCGCGCGGTCGACCTGACCGAGGGCTTCACCGGTGCCCACGCGGCCATCCTCCTCAACGACCACCCCCGCTACGGCGACATCGACGCCGCGGACCTGGTGGCGCGGATGGCGGAGCCGGCCGTGGTCTACGACACCTGGCGGGTCCTCCCGCCCTCGACGAAGGCGATGAGGCTCGGCCGTGCGTAAGAAGACCCTGATCACCGGAGGGGCCGGCTTCATCGGCCTGCACCTGGCCCGCCGGCTGTCCGCCACCCGCGACGTCACCTTGCTCGACGACTTCAGCAGGGGCCGGTCCGACACCGCGCTGTCCGATCTGCTCGGCCATGTCGAGCTGGTCGAACACGATCTGACCACCCCCGTGCCCGACGGGCTGCTCGCCGACGACTTCACCGAGGTCTACCACCTGGCCGCCGTGGTGGGGGTCGCCGAGTCCAACGACAACCCCCGACGGGTGCTGCGCACCAACCTGCTCACCACCGTCCACCTCCTCGACTGGCTCTCGGGGCTGACCGGCGCGACCCTGTGCTTCGCCTCGTCCAGCGAGGCGTACGCGGGCAGCGTGGAGGCAGGCCTCGCCGCCGTACCCACCGCCGAGGACGTGCCGCTGGCGCTGCCCGACCCCTCCGTGGCCCGCTCCTCCTACGGCTTCAGCAAGATCGCGGGGGAGGTGCTGTGCCGCACCTACGCACACGCCCACGGCTTCCCCCTGCGCATGGTGCGTTTCCACAACGTGTACGGCCCGCGCATGGGCTACGACCATGTGATCCCGCAGTTCGTCGAGCGGCTGCTCAGTGGTGCCGACCCCTTCGAGATCCACGGCGCCGACCAGACCCGCGCCTTCTGCCACGTCGACGACGCCGTCGACGCGATCATCGCGCTGACCGCCCTGCCGACCAAGGAACCGCTGCTCGTCAACGTCGGCAACGACGAGGAGGAGATCCGCATCAGGGACCTGGCCCGGAAGGTCTTCGACACCCTCGACCGGCACCCGGCCGTCGACGTCCACCCCGCGCCCCCGCTGTCCCCGGCCCGGCGCCTGCCCGACCTCGCCCGGTTGCGGGAACTGACCGGCCACCGCTCCAAGGTCGGTCTGGACGAAGGACTGCGCCGCACCTGCGCCTGGTACGCGCAGGACATCGCGGCCCGCGGAACCGGGGCGTGAGCGGCTTGCGCGTACGATACGTCCACCGAGGCTACTTCCCGGCGCGAGCCGGCGCCGAGCTGATGACGCAGTACCTCGCCGCGACGATGAGCCGGCGCGGGTGGGACGCCGGCGTGTACTCGGGCCACGTCGACCAGGACACCGCGCGGTTCATGCAGGAGACCGGCGTGAAGGTCCAGCCGTTCCCGGCCACCCCCGACGACGCCGACCCCGCGGACCTGGTCCACGCCTTCGACGCCTACCACCCGCAGGACATCGCGGTCGGCCTGCGCCTGGCACGGGCCTGGGACGTGCCGTTCGCCGTGACCCCCGCGTCCGCGCCCGAGGTCTGGCCGGACCGGGCGGCCGTACTCGACGCGTGCCGGCGCGCCGACGCCGTCTTCGCGCTCTCCACGGCGGAGCGGGACACGCTGCGCGACGCCGGTGTCCGCGATGCGGCCCTGCACATCATCGGCCAGGGACCGCACCTGCCCGGCACCCCCGACCCCGCCCGGTTCCGCCGCGAACACGGCATCGACGGGCCCATGGTGCTCTTCCTCGGCCGCAAGATGCGCTCGAAGGGCTACGTCACGCTCCTGGAGGCGACCCGGCTCATCTGGGAGGACCACCCGGACACCTCCTTCGTGTTCATGGGACCCCGCTGGGACGACGACTGCGCACAGCGGTTCGCGGAGTACGCCGACCCCCGCATCATCGAACTCGACATGGCCGACGAGGACGCCAAGCACAGCGCGCTCGCCGCCTGCGAGCTGGTGTGCGTGCCCTCCACCGTCGACCTCTTCCCCCTCGTCTACGTGGAGGCGTGGGCCTGCCGGAAGCCCGTCGTCGCCTCCACCTTCCTCGGCAGCGGGGAGGTCGTCACCCACGGACGGGACGGCCTGCTCGCCCGGCCCGCCGCCGGGCCCGTCGCCGAGGCGGTCGGCCGGCTCCTCGCGCGGCCCTCGGAACGCCGCGCCATGGGGCGGCACGGCCACGACAGGGTGCGCCGAGAACTCGGCTGGGACGCGGTCGCCGACCGGGTCCACACCGTCTACCGCACGCTGATCGCCGCCCGGAAGCAAACGGAGAAGGCCCGATGAGAGCAGTGGTACTGGCCGGAGGCGAGGGACGCCGACTGCGGCCCGCCACCCTGACCGTCCCCAAGCCCCTCATGCCGATCGACGGCATCCCGATCCTGCACATCATCCTCACGCAGCTGAAGAACGCGGGCTTCACCCGTGTGACGCTCTCACTCGGCTACCGGGCCCACATGATCCGGGCCAGTTTCGGCGGGAACCGCTGGTCCGGACTGGAACTGGACTTCTCGCTGGAGGAGGAGCCGCTGGGCACCGCCGGTCCGCTCGCCCTGCTGCCGCCCTTCGAGGAGTCCGTCCTCGTGATGAACGCGGACCTGCTCACCGACGTCGACTTCGCCGACCTGTGGTCCCACCACAAGAAGTCGCGTGCCGCCGCCACGATCGCGCTCAGCCCCCAGGACATCGACGTCGCGCACGGAGTGGTGGAACTCGACGAAGAACGGCGCGTGACCGACTTCCGCGAGAAGCCGCGGCTCAGCTTCCTGGTCAGTGGCGGCATCTACGTCCTCGAACCCTCCCTGCTGCGCTTCCTGCCGCCCCGGGGACGGCACGACATGCCCACCCTGCTCGACCACGCCCGCGCGCACGGCGAGCGCGTCGAGGGCTACGTCATCGAGGGCGACTGGCGTGACATCGGCACACCTGAGCAACTCGACCTCGCCACCACGGCGTTCCGCACCGACCGGGCCCGCTACCTGGGCCGGCGGGGTGTGGCCGAGCTGTGCGCGGGTACCGGCGCGTTCTCGAGGGCGGTGACCGGATGACGGCCTTCGACGTCCCGCTGTACCGCCCGGGGTTCGGTCCCGCCGAGATCGAGGCGGTCACGGAGGTCCTGCGCTCCGGATGGCTGTCGGCCGGGCCCGTCACGGAGGACTTCGAGGGCAAGTACGCCGCCGCCCTCGGCGTGGAGTCCGCGATCGCCGTCAGCAGTGGCACCGCCGCCCTGCACCTGGCGATGCTGGCCCTGGACATCGGCCCGGGCGACGAGGTGGTGCTGCCCTCGCTGAACTTCGTGTCGGCCGCCGCGACCGTCGCCCTGTCCGGCGCGACCCCCGTGTTCGCCGACATCGCGGGCCCGCACGACCTGTGCCTCGCCCCCGAGGACGCCGCCGCCCGCATCACCCCGCGCACCCGGGCGATCGTCGCCATGCACTACGGCGGACACGCCGCCGACCTCACGGCTCTCTCCCGGCTGGCCCGCGCCCACGGGCTGGCCCTGATCGAGGACTGCGCCCACGCCCCCGTCACCGACTCGGTCCACGGGATGCTCGGCACGGTCGGCGACATCGGCTGCTACAGCTTCTTCGCCACCAAGAACCTGGCCATGGGCGAGGGCGGCATGGTGGTCGCCCGCGACCCCGCCCTGCGCGAGCGGATCAGGCGGCTGCGCTCGCACGCCCTCACCGTCAGCGCCAAGCAGCGCCACCGCGGTGGACCCTCCGGCTACGACGTCGACGCCCTCGGCCTCAACTACCGGTCCACGGAGATCGCCTGCGCCATCGGACGTGTCCAGCTCGACGCCCTGCCCGCCGCGCAGGCCCGCCGCCGGGCAGCGGTCCTCGGATACCGCGAGCAGCTGGCCGGGCTGCCCGGACTCACCGTGCCGTTCGCCACCCGGCCGGCCGAGGAGGGCGCCCACCACCTCTTCGCGGTGCTGCTGCCCCCCGGCACCGACCGTGAGGCGCTTCAGGACCGGCTGCGCGCGGCACGGGTGCAGAGCGGAGTGCACTACCCGCCCACCCACCTGTTCACCGCCTACCGGGAACGGTACGGCCTCGGACCGGGTCTGCTGCCCGTGACGGAGGACGTGATGGCCCGCCAGCTCTCCCTGCCGCTGTACCCGGACCTGGGCGAGGCCGGGGTCGGACGGGTCGCGGAGGCGGTGAGCTCCGCATGGCGCCCGTGAGCGGCGGCCGCGTCGCGCTCGTCGACGGTGTCCCGCACCGCGACGGACGGCCCTTCGTCAGCGTCGGCGTCAACTACCACCCCTCCGCCACCGGGTGTGACTACTGGCGGGAGTGGGACGGCGCCCGCATCGACGACGACTTCCGCCGCATGGCCGCGGTGGGCGTCGACACCGTGCGGTTCTTCGTCTTCTGGGCCGACTTTGAGCCCGAGGAGGGCGTCTACGACCCGGTCATGACGGACCGGGTGCGGGAACTGGCCGGGACCGCCGACCGGCACGGCCTGTCCTGCCTTCCCTCCCTGCTCACCATCTGGATGAACGGCCAGCGCTTCGACCCGCCGTGGCGGGACGGCCGGGACCTGTGGCGCGACGACGGCCTGGTCGAGCGTCAGCGGGCCTTCGCCCACCACATCGCCACCGCGCTGCGGGACGCGCCCAACGTTCTGGCGTACGACCTCGGAGACGAGATCATCCACGCGGACTCCGCGTCGTCGGCGGCGCTGGACGCGGACGAGGTCCGTGCGTGGTGGGGGAAACTCGCGTCCGCGATCCGTGCCGCCGACCCCGCCGCCCTGGTCCTCCAGGCCAACGAGGCGTCCGCGGTCCTCGGCGGCCACGCCTTCCGCCCGGAGCACGCCCGGCCGCTGGACATGCTGGGACTGCACGGCTTCCCGGTGTGGACGCCGTTCCACATCGAGTCCGTCGCCGCCCGCAAGGCCACCGCGTTCGTGCCCTACCTCGTCCGGCGCGGCAGCGCCCACCGGCCCGTGTACGTCGACGAGCTGGGCAGCTACGGCTGCGACGAGGCGACGGCCGCGGGCTATCTGCGGGCCGCGGCCCACTCCGCCTTCGCGGCCGGAGCCGTCGGCACGGCCGTCTGGTGCTGGCAGGACTTCACCACCGACCGCAGGCCGTACGCCCTGCGGCCCAACGAGCGGCGCGTCGGCCTGCTGGCCGCGGACGGCCGCGAGAAGCCCGCCCTGGCCGAGTACCGGGCGTTCGCCCGGCGCGTCACCGGCGAGCTGGCCGGATTCCGGCCCCTGCCCGCCCCGGTGGGCGTCTTCGTTCCCGAGCACGACCCCGAGGACGGCGCCGGCTATCTGACCCCGTCGGGCAGCGACGCCCCCGCCCCCTTCTACGCCCATCTGCTCCTCCAGCAGGCACACCTGCCGTACGAGTTCACCCACCGCGACGCGGAGCTGGAGCGCCACGCCCTGCTGATCTGCCCTTCGGTTCGGCAGCTCTCACTGCCCGACCGTCGCCGGCTGGAGCGGTACGTCACCTCCGGCGGCGTACTGCTCTACTCCACCGGCAGCCTGCTGGACGCCGCCGGCGACGAGGAGCTGTTCGGCATCCGGATCCGCGACTTCACCCTGGCCGCCGGCACCCACGCCGGCTTCACCTGGGCGGGCGACCACTACCCGCTGCACTGGGAGCCGGGGCCCGTTCCGGTGATCGACGCGGTGGGGGCCGAGGTGCTGGCCGCGTTCGCCGACGGCTCGCCCGCGCTGACCCGCCACCGCCTGGGCGAGGGCACCGCCCACTACCTCAACGCCCCGCTGGAGGCCCAGCTCAACGCCCCCTACCGCCTTCAGGAGGCGTCCTGGCACCGGCTGTACGCGGCCCTCGCCGAGGCGGCGGGCGTACGCGCGCCGCTGACCGTCGACGACCCGGTCGTGGAGACGACCGTGCTCGGCCGCGGCGCCGAGCGCTGCGGCGTGGTGATCAACCACTCGCCCGAGCCGGTGCGGACGACCGTGCGGCGTCCGTCCGCGGACGGCACCCCGCGGGCCACGGAGCAGCTGTGGCTGGAACCCAAGGGCGTGCGCCTGCTGTTCTGGCGCGACGGTGCCCCCGAGCAGGACCCGGGCCACCCCAGCCACCGGGAACGGTCCGAGGAGCGACGCTCGTGATCATCGACGCGCATGTGCACGCGGGGGAGTACTACCGCCACTACTCGGCCCGGTTCGCCGCGCAGATGACCGCCACGACCGGCATGTCACCGCGGGAGCTGTCCGCGCCGGAGGCGAAGCTGCTCGCCGAGATGGACGCGGCGGGCGTCGACCGGGTCGTGCTGCTCGCCTTCGACGTGCGGCGTGTCGAGGGCTTCTCCGTACCCAACGAGTTCGTCGCCGAGCTGTGTGCCCGCCACCCCGACCGGTTCACCGGCTTCGCCTCCGTGGACGCGGGCACCCCGGGCGCGGCCGCGCGCCTGCGCCACGCCGTGACCGCCCTGGGACTGAGCGGACTGAAGACCGCCCCCTGCTACCTGCGCATGTCCCCGGCGGACCGCCGGTGGTACGACGTCTACGAGACCGCCCAGGACCTCGGCGTCCCGGTCCTGATGCACACCGGGTACACACCCTCCCGGAACGCCGACCCCCGCTACTTCTCCCCGCTGCTCGTCGAGCAGGTGGCCAAGGACTTCCCCGGTCTGACGGTGATCCTCGCCCACCTCGGCACCCCCTGGACCCGGCAGTGCGTCGACCTGCTCGCCCGCCGTCCCCGCCTCTACGCGGACCTGTCCATCTTCGGCTCGTACCAGCCGCCCGCGACCGTGGCCTCGGCACTGGCGTACGCCCGTGACAGCGGCGTCCTGGACCGCCTGCTGTGGGGGACCGACTTCCCCTTCGCCTCCATGACGGGATCCGTGGCCAGGATGGCGCAGTTGGCCCACGACCAGGGCTTGTGGCCACCGGGCAGCGCCCCGCTCTCACCGCCGGAGTACCACGCCCTCATGGGCGGCACGGCCGAGCGGCTGCTCGCCCGCACCGCCCTGCCGGGGCGTTCCGGCTTCCCGTCCGAACCGATGAGTTGAGGTGCGATGTCCTTCGTCCACGGCTACGAGTTCGACGCCATGTCGCGTCGCCCCCTGTACGGCGACGTGACCCAGCGTCTCGTCGACATCTGTGAGGCACCCGCCGGTGGCGTCGTCGCCGACGTCGGCTGCGGCTCGGGCCTCGCCACCGAACTGCTCCTCGCCCGCGCCGCGCACGTCGGCGCCGTCATCGGCATCGATCCCTCGGAGCACGAACTCGCCATCGCCCGCACACGACTGCGCGACCCCAAGGTGCGCTTCGTACGGGGACGCGCTCAGGACGTCGAGTCCCTGACCGGACCCGTGGACGTCGCCGTCCTCAGCAACGTCATGCACCAGATACCGGCGGCGGAGCGCGGCGCCGTCGTCGAGGGCTGTCACCGGCTGCTCGCACCGGGCGGGCGATGCGCCCTGAACACCCTGTTCTACGAGGGGGCCGTCCTGCCCGAGACCCGGCCCTTCTACGCCTACTGGCTGCGTGCCACACGGGAGGCCCTGCGTACGGCGGGCAGCGACCTCGTGGTCGCCCGGACCAAGCCGGTGGCGATGCAGACGCTCACCCCGCAGCAGCACGAAGAGCTGTTCGCCGCCGCGGGATTCTCCCGCGTCAAGTCGGAGGAGGCCGTGTACGCCTGGACGCTCCGGGACTGGGAGGCCCTGTGCCGGTACTCGGTGTTCATCGAGGGCGCGACCGGGATCGACGATCCGGCCCTCGGCTGCGCGGCGCTGACCCAGGGCCTGCGGACCACCTTCGAGCGGCTGGAGCTGACCGAGGTGCCCCGCCGCTGGCTCTTCGCATGGGGCGTCAAGTAACCGGGGACGAGGGGGAGGCGCGCATGGAGAAGAGAGCCGGGACGCCCGAGCGCACGGCGTCACGGGACGGCGCCGGCCTCCCCCTGTCGTACGCCCAGCAGGGCATGTGGTTCCTGGAGCGGCGCGCCGGCACGACCCGGTACGCCGACCCCATGACCTTCCGCCTCACCGGCCCACTGGACGCGAGGGCGCTGCGGGAGAGCATCCAGGAACTCGTCCGCCGCCACGAGGCGCTGCGCACCCGTTTTCCCGTCGTCGACGGCAGGCCCGTCCAAGCGGTGGCCCCGGACCTGGCCGTGCCGCTGCCCCTGACCGACCTCACCGCGCTCCCCGCGGCGGAACGCGAGGACGCCGCCGCCCGGTTCCTGGCCGAGGACCTGCGCCGCCCGTTCGACCTGGCCCGCGGGCCCCTGGTGCGGGCGGCGCTGCTCAGGCTGGCACCGCGCGAGCACATCGTGCGGATCACCCTGCACCATCTGGTCTCCGACGCCTGGTCCTGGTGGGCGGTGCTCCTGAGGGAACTGGAACGGCTCTACGCGGCACGGCTGGTCCGGCAGCCCTCCCCCCTGCCGCCCGTGCCCACCCAGTACGCGGACTTCGCGCGCTGGCAGCACGGCTGGGTCACGGGACCGGCCTACCCCGAACACCTCGCCTACTGGAAACAGGCGCTGGCGGACGTGACGCCCCTGCCGCCGCTCAGCCTGGCCCGCCCCGCGCCGCCGAGGGACGCACGGCCTCCGCGGACGAGGTGGCTGACCTTCCCGCGGCCCCTGTACGACCGGCTGCGGGCCACCGCCCGCCGTGAGCGCGCCACCGTGTTCATGCTGCTGCTCGCCGCGTTCACCCGGGTGCTGCGCCGGTACGTGGACACGGACGACATCCTCGTCGCCACCCGGGGCGGATTCCGTACCCGGGCCGAGTTCGAGAAGGCCGTCGGCTTCTTCGTGAACATGCTGCCCGTCCGGACCAGGGTGACCGAGGACGGAGCGTTCCGGGACCTGCTGCACCAGGTCCGCCGCACCCTGCTCGACGTGTATGCCCACCGCGACGTGCCCTTCGAGCGGCTCACCGCCGACCTGGGGCTGTGGCGGCCCGGATTCCAGCCGGTGATCAGCGTGTGCGTGTCCTTCCAGACCACACCGGAGGTACCGCCCGCGCTGGAGGGGCTCGACGTGACACCGGTCGACCACGACCCCTTCTCGCCCTACCCCCTGGACCTGGGCTTCTACGAGGACGCAGGCACACTGCGCGCCCTGCTGACCCATCACCCCGACCAGTACGACGACACCGCCGCCGGACGTCTGCTCGACGACCTGCACCAGGTGCTCGACGCCGCCTGCCGCGAACCGGAGGACACATGAGAGCGCTGCAGTGGCACGGCACCCGCCGGGTGGCTGTCGCCGACGACCTGCCCGTGCCCCGGATCGAGGACCCGAGGGACGCCGTCGTCCGTGTCGTGCGCAGCGCGATCTGCGGCACCGACCTCCACCCGTACCGCGGCGAGATCGCCGGCTTCACGCCGGGCACGGTCACCGGCCACGAGTTCACCGGCGTGGTCGAGGCTGTCGGACCCGAGGTGCACGGCCTGCGGACCGGCGACCGGGTCGTCGCGTCGGACATCATCGCGTGCGGCCGGTGCCGGCCCTGCCACGCCGGCTGGCACTACCAGTGCCACCGGGTCGGCCTGTTCGGCTACGACACCGTGGTGGGCGCCCGGGCGTACGCCGGAGGGCACGCCGAGTACGTGCGGGTGCCCTTCGCCGACGTGGTCCTGCTCCCGATCCCCGACGACGTCGGTGACGAACGCGCGCTGTTCATCGGCGACGTTCTCGCCACCGGCTACGCGTGCGCCATGGGTGCGCAGGTGCGGCCGGGGGACACGGTCGCCGTGGTGGGCTGCGGTCCCGTGGGCCTGCTCGCCCTGGAGGCGGCCTGGACGCTGGGCGCGGCCCGGGTGCTCGCCGTCGACCCGCTGGAGAGCCGGCGCCGACGGGCCGCCGAACGCGGCGCCCACCCGGTGCCCGGCGGGCCCGACGCCGCCTGGGAGATCGCCGACCTGACCGACGGGCGTGGCGCGGACGCCGTACTGGAGGCCGTCGGCACGGATGACGCGCTGCTGACCGCGCTGGACGCGGTCCGGCCCCGCGGGGTGGTGTGCGCCGTGGGTGCCCACGCCTCCGACGCCATGCCCCTGCCGACACGCCTCGCGTTCGCCAAGGAGGTCACGCTGCGCTTCGCCGTCGGCGACCCGATCAGCGACCGTGAGCCGCTGATGAACCTGGTGCGGGGCGGCCGGATCGATCCCACCTTCGTCGTCTCCCACCGGATGCCGCTGGCCGAGGCCCCGGAGGCGTTCCGGTTGTTCGACTCCGGGGCGGCCGGCAAGGTGGTGCTGATCCCGTGAGCATCTCCACCACCGCCCCCGCGGCGGCCGGGGGCACGGCCCGCGCCCAGGACCGCCGCGCGCACGAGCAGGTGGAACGGCACGCCCGCGACACACCGGACGCCTGCGCCCTGCTCTGCGGCGACCGGCGGCTCAGCTACGCGGAACTCGACCGCCGCGCCGCCCGGCTGGCCTCGCGCCTGCGCCGCCTCGGCGTCGGCCCCGACGTGCCCGTCGGCCTGCACCTGACCCGTTCCGTCGAACTGGCCGTGGCGGTACTCGCCGTGCTCAAGGCAGGCGGGGCGTGCCTGCCCCTGGACCCCGCCCATCCGCGCGAGCGGCTGAGGCTCGCCCTGGAGGACAGCGGTGCCCCGGTCGTCCTGGCCCAGCGACGGCCGGCCTTCGACGCCACGGCGTACCCGGGCACCGTCCTGTGCCTGGACGGCACGGGGGAGGGGGACGAGGGGGGCCGGAGCGACCAGGAGGGCACCGCCGTGCCCCATCCGCGGAACCTGGCGTGGATCGCCTACACCTCCGGGTCGACCGGGACGCCCAAGGGCGTCGCGCTCGAGCACGGGCCGCTCGCCGACCTGGCCCGGCAGATCGCGCTGCGCCTGGACCTGGGGCCGGGCGACCGCGTCCTGCAGTTCGCCTCGATCGGCTTCTCGGTGGCCGCCGAGGAGATGCTCGCCACCTGGGCCGCCGGAGCCTGTCTGGTGATGGATCCGGACGAGGCGCTCGCGGACAGCGCCCGCCTGACCGCCGCCGTGGAGCGCTACGGCGTCACCGTCCTGCAGCTCACTCCCGCGTACTGGTACGAGTGGCTGCGGGAACTCGACGACGACGGCACCCCACGCCCACCCGCCTCGCTGCGGCTGCTCGTCGTGGGCAGCGAGCAGGTCTCCGTCCACCGCGTCGCGGACTGGCTGCCCACCGGGGTGCGCCTGGTACAGGAGTACGGCGCGACGGAGGGCACCGTCTCCCAACTGCTGTACGAGGGGCCCCGCGACGCCGAGCAGGTGAGGGCCTGGCCCCGGCTGCCCATCGGCACCCCACTGGCCGGCGTGCGGGTGCGGGTGCTCGACGAGCGTCTGCGCCCGGTCCCGGACGGCCGGACCGGCGAGCTGTACCTCGCCGGTGACTGCCTGGCGCGCGGATACCTGAAACGGCCGGAAGCGACCGCGCAACGCTTCCTGCCCGACCCGTACGCCGACCGGCCGGGCGCCCGGATGTACCGCACCGGCGACCTCGTACGCCGCCGGGACGACGGTGTGCTGGAGTTCCTCGGACGTGCCGACCACCAGATCAAACTCCACGGCGTGCGCATCGAACCCGGTGAGGTGGAGTCGGCGATCGGCCGGTACCCGGGCGTCTTGGCGAGCGCCGTGTTCGCGCGCACGACGGCGGCCGGAGGGGACCAGCTGTGCGCCTGCGTGGTCTGGGAGGACGGCGAGGACCCGGCGGGCCTGCGCGCCCACCTCGCGGCCCTCCTGCCCCGGGCGTCGGTGCCGGCGCGCCTCTTTCCGGTCGCGGACCTCCCGCTGAATCCCAACGGCAAGGTCGACCGCCGCGCCCTGCCGCACCTCCCCCTCGACGAGCGACCCGACCCGCCGCACGGCGCCGTGACCCACACCGCGCTGGAGGCGGCCGTCGCCGGAGTGTGCGCGAGGGCCCTCGGCCTGCCCCTGGTCGGTCCCGACGACGACTTCTTCGCCCTCGGCGGCGACTCCCTCACGGCCACCCGTATCGCGGCCGGTCTGCGGGAGGCGCTCGCCCTGGACATACGCCAGCGCACGGTGTTCGACGCGCCGACGGCGCGGGCGCTGGCGCGCATCGCCGCGGATCTGCGCCGCGCGGGCGACGCCGAGGCCGCGGCGGACCCGGGCGCGGGCCCCCGCACGCGCGAGGAGGGCGGCGCGGACACGGAACCTGAGCGCGTGCCCCTCACCCCCTCCCAACTGCGGATGTGGCTCCAGTACCGGATGGTGCCGGCGAGCGCCGCCTACAACGAACCGGTGGTCCTGCGCCTCAGGGGAGACCTCGTGCCGTCCGCTCTGGAGCACGCGCTCCAACAGGTCGTCCGGCGGCACGGGGCGCTGCGCGTCACCCTCGGCACCGAGGACGGACACCCCGTGCAGCGCGTGGCCCCGCCCGGCACCGCCGTCCTCCCGCTGCGGATCACCGACCTGTCCGACGCTCCGGGACAGGAGGTGGACCGGACCCTCACCGAACGGGCCACCGCCCCCTTCGACCTGGCCCGTGGGCCCCTGCTGCGAGCGGACCTGCTGCGCACCGGCCCGACCGACCACGTACTGGCGCTGGTGTTCCACCACATCGTCTTCGACGGCTGGTCGATCGATGTCCTCTTCCGTGAACTGCCGGAGCTCTATCGGCAGGCCCTGACCGGAGTGCCGGCGCGGCTGCCGCCCCTGCCGGTCTCCTACGCCGCGTACGCGTCCCGGCAGGCCGCGCCGGACCCGGCCGCGACGGACGCACAACTCGCCTACTGGAAAAGCGTGTTGGACGGTGCTCCGGCCCAGACGACACTGCCCCCCACCCGTGACGCGGCAGGACCGCCCTCGACGGGACTGGCCTGCCCCTTCTCCGTCGGCTCCGGCGTCGCGGCACGCCTGCGGGAGCTGGCCGCGAGTGAGCGTGCCACGACCTACGCGGTGCTGCTCGCCGGCTTCCTGGCGTTCGTCCACCGGGAGAGCGGTGCCCGTGACCTGGTCGTGGGCTCCCTCGTGTCGGGCCGTGGCCGGCCGGAGTCCGCCGGGATGATCGGGCTGTTCACCAACACGGTGGCGTTGCGGGTGCGCCTCACGCCGCACATCACCTTTCGGCAGCTGCTGCGCCGGACCAGGGAGGCGGTGTACGGGGCGCTGGAGCACCAGGACGTCCCCTTCGACCGCGTGGTGCGGGAACTCCGGCCCGCCCGCGACCGGCAGCGCAACCCGCTGTTCCAGCTGATGTTCTCCTACGGCGGCCTCTCGGTCCGCGCACCCGAGCTCCCCGGTCTGGTCGCGGAGCCCGTGCGGGTCGACACCGGCTCGGCCAAGTTCGACGCCACCGCGATGCTCGAGGAGGACGCGGACGGCGGCTTCTCGGGTGTCCTCGAGTACGACCTGGCCCGCTACGACGAGGCGACCGCCGGCCGCCTCACCGCGGCGTTTCCCCCGCTGCTCGCCGCGCTGGCCGAGCACCCCGAGGCCGAGCTGTGAGGAACTGATGAGCCCCTGCCCCGACGACCGGCCCCTTACGGCGACCCTGGAGGAACTGTGACGAACCATGCGGACAACCCGACGACCCACGTCTGGGCCACCCTGGCGGACCGAGAGGCCGAGCACCTGACGGGTGACGCGGAAGCGGCGGCGGAGGTGGTGCGCGGGATCTGGGCGGAGGTACTGGAAGCGGACGCCGAGTCGATCGACGTACACCGCGGTGACTTCTTCGAACTCGGCGGATACTCGCTGCTCGCCCTGCAAGCCATAGGCAGGATCCTGACGGAGTACGGGGTCGGCGAAGTGGAGTCGGTGGAATGGGAGGGAGAACTCCTCAACCGTCTCTTCGAGAACGCCACTCCCATGGGCCAGGCCGAGTTCCTGGCGGAGAAGGGCTACGGCCGGCCGAACGAGACCCCCTGACCACCACGACCCTCGACCGGGGCGCCCGGCGCCCCGGTCGAGAGCCTTTTCCTGCCGTCGGCAGAGGACGCAGACGGCGCCGCCGGCCGCCAGGCCGATCCCCCCGGAGGCCGGGAGCCACAGCAGCGTCGCCTCACGGGCACGATCACCGCGCTGACCTTCTCCCGGGCGGCCAGGAGACCGTTCGCCGGTGCCGCTGAGGCCGCGCGGGCGACCAACGGTGAGGGCCACAGTGACGCCGGCCGGGCCGTCACGCGGGCGAGTGCGGGTTGCGGGCCAGGGGCCGGTTGAGCCGGGCTCCGTATTCGGCGCCGTCGAAGTGGAACCGTTGTGGCTGTGCGGACACTTGTTGCTGTGGACTTCCTCTTACATGAACGGGTCCGGTCCGGCGATCGGGCGGCGTTCGCCGAGATCTTCGACGAGCACGCGCGCGTCGTCTACGCCCACGCGATCCGGACGACGGGCGACTGGGCCGTGGCCGAGGACGTCCTGTCGCTCACTTTCCTGGAGGCGTGGCGGCTGCGTGACAAGCTGCGCGAGGAAGTCAGAAGCGTCCGGGCGTGGCTCTTGGGCATCGCGACGAACGTGATGCGCAATACCGCCCGGGCGGCACGCCGGCACCGGGAGGCGATGGCCCGTCTGCCGCCGCCGGAAGCTTCGCCGGACTTTTCGGACGAGGTGGTCGGTCAGATGGCCGACGCTCAGCGGCTGGCCGCCGCGGCCAGAGCGCTGCAATGTCTCAGACGCGGCGAGCGCGAGGTCTTCACGCTGGTCGTCTGGTCCGGCCTGGGGTACGCGGCGGCCGCTGAGGCACTGGGTGTTCCGGTGGGCACCGTACGTTCCCGGCTTTCCCGGGCGAGAGGGAAACTGCGCAGGCTCGTCGAGGAGGAACTGGCGGTGCCGAATGCGGACGGTGCGGAACCGCGGACCGGCAGCGGACACATCGCACAGCGGGGTGACCGCAGCCCGCACGCCCACCGAAGGAGACCACGATGAATCTGGAGCAGCGGGAACAAGTCGAGCGTGAACAGGCGAGCCGGACGCTGCCTCCCGCGCCCTACCCGGACCCGGCACCCGAACGCGTGGCAGCACGCCGCGCACACTTCTTGAGCGAGGCCGACCGGCACGCGCGATCCCGCCCTTCCCGCCTCGCCTCGCGGCCGAGAGTTCGCTGGGGCCTGCTCCTGGGCACAGTGGTGGCTGCCGGAGCTGCCGTCGTCGTCCTCAGTCTCGCGTCCGGATCTCCTGACACCGCGCGTACTGTGCCACCGGCCTCGGCAGCATCGGTCCGGCTGCTGGAAAGAGCGGCCCTGGCCGCCGCGACGACGCCGCGGACGACGGTGCGCGCCGGCCAGTACTCCTACGTCAAGACGGTGGGCCACACGTCGGTGCTGTCCGAGACCACAGCCGGCGAAATGGAGCTCCTGCGCGAGGACGAGAGCATGGAGCGGTGGACCTCGGTGGACGGCAGCAAGCCGACCATGCAGCGCAAGGGCGGCAGCGACAGCCTGCTGCCGGGCACTGCGGGTGGAGGGAACCTGAACGCGCCGACCTACACCTTCCTCGCCGCCCTGCCGGCCGATCCTGACGCCCTGCTCGAGCAGATCCGCGACGACGCCGAGAAGAACCACGGAGCCGGATCCGGCTCCACGACAGGACCCGACCAGGAAGCCTTCGTCACGATCGGCGACCTGCTGCGCAACGGGGTGACTCCCCCCAGGACCACTGCGGCTCTCTACCGCGCCGCTGCGCTCATTCCCGGAGTCGGCATCGTCCCCGACGCCGTGGACGCGGCGGGCCGGCACGGGGTCGCCGTCGCCCGGACCCACGACGGCGAACGCACGGAATGGATCTTCGACAAGAGCACGGCCCGGCTGCTGGGTGAGCGCACGGTCCTCGTGGAAGACAACGCCTGGGGCCGAGCCGGAACCGCCGTCACCTCCGTCGCCCTCATCGACTCGGGCATTGTCGACGAGGCCGGACGGACCCCATGACGGCAACTCCGCAAGGCGGGACGTCAGGACGATCGTGATCGTGGATCTCCGACATACTCGATTCGCCGTCGCCCCATCAGTGCCGAGTCGCGCGGGGCTCCTCGACGGCCTGTGGCCCGCCACTTCCAGCAAGGCCGTCGCGCCCGACTCAGTGGCTGTGCGGGCGGAGCCAGTTCGGGCGGTGCAGGGTGGGGCCGCGTCGGTCCGGTGCACCGGGCGCCGTTGCGGCGCCGCCCTCGCCGTCCATGCGGCCGGCCAGTTCGTCGCGCTCGGCGGTGGCCCGCAGGGCGGTCTCCCTCTCCCTGCGGTGTTTCTTGCCGCGGCGGCGCGCCAGCACCGTCCCGGCGAGCAGCATCCACATGCCCAGGCCGAAGATCAGGGTCAGGGCGATGCCACCGAGGAACGCGCCGAGTGTGCTGACCGTGAACGGCTGGCTCCCCAGCAGGGTCACGGTGTAGTCCGGACCGCCGGACAGGTTGTACGCGATCAGTAGTCCCGCGAATGCGGCGGCGCCCGCCATGAGCAGGAGTCCCAGCACCAGCATGGTTCTCACCTCGTCACATGTGGTTGGGCTCCCGGACCGGGTTACCAGGAGACAAGCCGCAAAACGCGCGTATCGCCCACCGCTGTGCCACTCCGGTACCGGGCTCCGGCGGCGGGTTCAGCGGCGGCGCCGGGCCCGGACGAGCTGGAGGACGGCGAGGTTGTCGCCGTCGGGGGCGCCGAGGAGTTGTGCCGATTCCACCGTGAAACCGTGATCGGCCAGAAGCGCCTCCCAGAGCTGTGGGGAGAGGGCCCACAGCCACACCGGGATGGGCTCCTCGTCGCGCAGCCGTACGACGCCCCTGCGCGGAACCACCTCGTCCGACGGGCCCCGCCCCTCGGCGTCGGTGTGGAGGGCGGAGAAGACGAGGGGCGCGCCGGGGACGAGTCCCTCCCGCAGCGCGGGCAGCAGGTGGCAGGGGTCGACGCAGCCGAAGGTCCGCAGGCCGTAGGCGGCCTCGTACGGCCGCGCGTGCCGAAGGTGCTCGGCGACGTCACCGCAGTGGAAGCGGACTCCCGGCTCTCCCGCGTGATCGTTCACCGCGCGCCGGTACTGGGTCGGGGAGAGGTCCACGCCGTCCACCAGGGCACCGTGAGCGCGGGCGAGGTGGACGGCGTGGTGGCCCGGCCCGCATCCGACGTCCAGGACCCGCTTGCCGCGGATGTCCCCGAGGATCTCCGCACCGGGGCCGACGCCGGGCCAGAAACCCCAGTCGATGCGGTCCGGTACGGGAGGCGAATAACCCCGGTCCAGCTGTCGTTGCCCGTACACGGTCCAGGTCTGTTCGGTCGCGGGGTCCGGCGTCACGGGCGGCTCCCTCGGGTCGGCGAGGCGGACGGGTCAGGGGCGCAGGGCGTAGCAGCGGAGGGACGGACCGAGCGCGTGGACCTGGGCCTTCGACCAGCCGGAGGTGAGGAGTTCCACGTCGGAGGCCTCGGCGTCCCAGGATCTGGCGGGCCCCTGGGCGGGGTCGTGCACGGAGGTGACCACCCAGAAGACGCCGCCGGGCGCGAGGAGCCGGCGGACGCCGGAGAGGAAAGCGGGTTTGTCGGCGGCCCAGCGGTAGACGAGACGGCAGGTGATGACGGCGAAGGCGGGGTGGGGGAGCCGGGCGGCGTCGTCGGCGTCGAAGTCGAAGAGACGGATGTCGGCGGCCGGATGCCGGGCGCGGGCGTCGGTCACGGCGGTGGGGGCGCAGTCGATGCCGACGGCCCGGTATCCGAGCCGGTCGAGCAGCGCGGTGAGCGCGCCCTCCCCGCAGCCGATGTCCAGCGCGGGGCGGCCACGGCCGGTGCCGAGGTGCCCCCTCAGGGCCTCGGTCTCGGCCGTGTCGAGGGGCCGGTAGCGCCGGCCTTGCTGCCACGCCGCTTCCCAGTACGAAGTGCCGCCGCGGGCCGGGTACGGCGTCCGGGCGCCGCTCATCCCGGTCGGGTCGTGCTGTCGTCGCGCACCGGCTCGGGCTCCTTCGCTCGGGCGCCTCCCCCATGGGGCGGAGCGGGGGCGGGAGATTCGGACGGAGGCTCAGTGTCGGGCCGGGCCGTACCGATCCGCAAGGTGGCGATCGCGCCGGACGCCGGGCCCGTGCCCGCCCCGGGGCGGGCCCGCCGGTGCCCGAGTCTCCTCGGTCACCGGCGGGCCGGTCCGGCGGGCGTCAGGCGCTGATGTCGTAGAGGACGAACTCCTCCCAGGAGCCGGTGGGCTCGGCGGAGCGGGCGCGCAGGGCGTACTGGAGCGAACCGGTGTAACCGTTCTCCATGGTGACGAACATTCCGTTCAGCGTGGACTGGAGCGCCCAGCGGTCCAGCGTCTCGCTGTAGTACAGGATGAACCGCTCCCAGCCGCCGACGCTCGTGGAGCGGGCCCGCAGCACGTTCTGCGCGCTGCCGGTGTAGTTCTTCTCCACCGCCACGTAGCGGTCGTTCGCCAGGGACTTCAGGGCGTAGGTCTCGGTGGCCTCGTCGTACTCGAAGGAGAAGCCCTCCCAGGAGCCGCCGAACTCGGCCGAACGGGCGCGCAGCACACCGGTGTTCGGGGCGGCGTAGTTCGCCTCGGTGGCCACGAACCGGCCGTTGCGCACGGACTGCATCGCCAGCAGCTCGGGCTCCGCGGCCGCGTCCGCGGCGAGCGGGGCCTTACGGGCGTTCGTCTCCTCGGTGATCCGCGCCAGGCCGGCGGCGTCCACCGCCTCCCAGCCGGCGGGCGCGGCGGCCGGCCGGTCGGCTCCCGGGGCCGCCCCGGCCGCGGGAGCGACCAGCGCGGAGGTCGCCAGCACGGCGCTCAGGGACAGAAGGACGGAGGTCATGCGTCTCACAGGATTTCCTCAGCTTTCGTCAAACGGATACCGGGGTGGCGGGGCAGAAGGCCCGCGACGGATTTACGGCCGCCTTCTCGGGGCTTTCGCGGCAGGACGGCAATGGCCGCTGTGCGCGCGATGAATCGCGATGAATTCAGCCCCCGGCGACGACATCCCCCGAATTTCTCCGCACCCCCCGAAACCGCGTTCGGCACCCCTCCCCAGGGCGCCTCGGCAGCCGCTGCGCCAACTCGGCGAAGCGAGATCAGCATAGTGAAGCGGACGTGTGTATCGGAACGGATCTGTCGATTCTTCGGCGGGAACCGTACGGAAAAGCTCTCAATTACGCATGACGCAGGTCCCCGTTAATACGGGTGCCACGCGCTGTTTCCGAATCAGCCACTTCGCGGCGAATGCACGCCGGGCGGGAACCCGGTGAACCCGGTGACCCGGACCGATTCCCGGGTTCGGGACCGCGCACCGCGTACGCCCGGCTCAGTACAGGGGTCTACTCCCGTCGCCGGACGACGGCCCGGCCGCCACGCGGCAGCGTGGGAGGGGTGAAACTCAGCCGTCCCGCACGCCGGGTCCTCGTCGTCGTCCATGCCGTCGCCTCCGCCGGCTGGCTCGGGCTCTCGCTCGGACTGCTGGCGCTCGGCGCGACCGCCACCACCACCACCGCGTCCGCGATGACCCTGGAGGCCGCTGTCCGTGGCATGAAACTCTTCGCCGACTGGCTCGTGCTGCCGCTCGCCCTCCTCACCCTGTCCAGCGGCGTGCTGCTGGCCCTGGGCACGCCGTGGGGGCTGGCCCGGCACCGGTGGGTGTACACGAAGTTCTGGCTGACGCTGGCCACGACGACCGCCACGGTGTTCGCGCTGCGCCCCGGGGTGAACGCGGCGGTGGCCGCGGTGGCGGCGGGCGGACCGCTGCCCGACGCCGGCGACGTGCTGTTCGGCCCGGCCGTCTCCCTGTCCGCGTACGTCTTCATGACGGCGGTCTCACTTCTCAAGCCCTGGGGGCCGACGCGGCGCGGTCGCGGGCCGCGCGCGCGGCCACGCCGGGCGCTCACGCGGGGCGGGACGCCGACATGACCTTCCACCGGCGCCGGGCTCCCACCGCTGCGCGGCCGACGGCCGGTTCGTAGCATGAGGTCATGACCGGCACAGTCCCCGACATGATGCGGGCGGCGTACATCGACTCCGTCGGCCCGCCGGACCGCATCCGCCACGGAGAGCTCCCCGTGCCGCCGACGGGGCCCACGGACGTGCTCGTGCGGGTCGAGTCCGTGGCCGTGAACCCCGTGGACACGTTCGTGCGTTCCGGCGCGTACACCACGCCGCTGCCGTTCCCCTTCGTCGTCGGCCGGGACCTGGTGGGCGAGGTCGTCCTGGCGGGGCCCGGCGCCGCGGGCTTCGCCCCCGGGCAGCGGGTCTGGTGCAACAGCCTGGGCCACGAGGGCCGGCAGGGCTCGTGCGCCCAGTACGCGACGGTCGCCGCCGAACGGCTCTACGCGGCGCCGCCCGACATCGCCGGGGAGGATCTCGTGGCGGCCGCGCACCCGGCGGCGTCGGCCCATCTCGCCCTGTTCCGGCACGGCCGGCTGAGGGCGGGGGAGACCGTCTACGTCGGAGGCGGCGCCGGGAACGTGGGCGGCGCCGCCGTGGCACTGGCGGCCCGGGCCGGGGCACGCGTGGTCGCCACGGCGCGCGCCGAGGACGCCGAGGCGGTCCTGGGGCTGGGCGCCGCCGAAGTCCTCGACCACCGGTCGCCCGACCTCGGCGAGAGGGTGCGCCGAGCCGCTCCCGACGGGTACGACGTGCACCTGGACACGTCCGGGCGCGGGGTGCTCGGCGACGCCGTGGACGTGCTGGCCCGAGGCGGCCGCCTGGTCGCGATGGTCGGACTGGGCCAGGGCGCCGCCACGCTGCCCCTCGGCCGCCTCTACACCAAGGACGCCGCCATCGTGGGCTTCGCCATCAGCAACGCCACGACGGCCGACCTCGCCGACGCGGCGCAGGGCGTCCTGCGCCTCCTGCGGGACACGCCCTGGCGTCCGCGCATCGCCGGCCGGCTGCCGCTGTCGGAGACGGCGGAGGCCCACCGCATGCTGGAGGCCGGCGAGGTCCGGGGCCGTCTGGTGCTCACCCTCTCCTGACGCCGTCTGGCGCTCACCCTCTCCTGACCCTCCTTCGGGCAGGACGCTCCTTCGGGCTTGACCCTCCTTCGGGCGAGATGGCCGGGTGGTCCGGCCCGGCGGGGGAGACCGCCGGCATGCCCGGGACGGATCCGCGGCCGACGGCGGGATCGACGCCCCCGAACAGGGGGACCCGGAGCTCCGCCGGGCCGTCCCGGGACGGTGGGCGGCCCGTGGCCGAGTGGTGGAACCCCGGTACCGGGTTCACGCTGTTGCACAGTCTAAGGAGCGCGCATGATGAGCAACGGGCACGGCCGGGAACCGGACGTCCTCGTGGTCGGGGGCGGTCTCGCCGGGCTGGCCTGCGCCTTCGACCTCAGCCGTGCCGGTCTGCACGTGACGGTCCACGAGGCCGCCGACGAGGTCGGCGGACGGATGCGCACGGACCGCCGGGACGGCTTCCTGCTGGACCGCGGCTTCCAGGTCTTCAACACCGCCTATCCGCAGGTACGGCGACGGCTGCCGCTGCGCAGACTGGGACTGCGGCCGTTCACCCCGGGGGTGCTGGCCCACACGCCGTCCGGCGTCGTACGTCTCACCGACCCGAGCCGCCGCCCGCGCGAGGCCGGCCGCCTGCTGCCGGGCAGGGCCCTGGGAGCCCGGGACCTCGCCGCCCTGACCGCACTCACCGCCCGGGACGTGGTGGCCCCCGCCGCTCTGCTGAAGCGCGGCCGGGACCGCACCACCGCCGAGGCCCTGGCCCGCTGCGGACTGTCCCGGG
The DNA here is from genome assembly GCF_001267885.1 of Streptomyces ambofaciens ATCC 23877. Taxonomy (NCBI): domain Bacteria; kingdom Bacillati; phylum Actinomycetota; class Actinomycetes; order Kitasatosporales; family Streptomycetaceae; genus Streptomyces; species Streptomyces ambofaciens. The sequence continues at coordinate 7,228,759 of NZ_CP012382.1, forward strand.
AGGCGGTGGACCACCTGCTGCGCCCCTTCCTGGCCGGCGTGTTCCTGGAGCCGGAACTGGAGACGTCGGCCCGCTTCTTCCACCTCGTGTGGCGCAGTACGGCCCGCGGCACCCTCTGCCTCCCGGCCCGCGGGATCGGCAGCGTGCCGAAGCTGCTGGCGGCCCGGCTGCCCGAGGGCGCCGTGCGGCTGGAGTCACCCGTACGGAGCATCACCGACCGGGGCGTCCTCCTCCAGGACGGCACCGAACGACCGGCCGGTGCCGTGGTCGTGGCCACCGACGCGGCCACGGCGGCCCGGCTGCTGCCGGGACTCGACGTACCGCCCGGCCGGACCGTCACCACCTACTACCACGCCACCGACCGCGCCCCGCTGTCCGAGCCGATCCTCGTGGTCGACAGCACGCTCGCCGTCCTGAACACCTGCGTGCTCACCGAGGTCAGCCCCACCTACGCGCCGCCCGGCACGGCCCTGGTGTCCACATCGGTCCTGGGCGCGGACGCGCCGGGGCGGGAGGACGGGGTCCGGCGGCGGCTGGCGCAGCTGTACGGCACGGACACGGCCGACTGGCGGTCGGTCGCCACGTACACCGTCGAGGGCGCGCTGCCGGTCATGCGGCCCCCCTGGCCGTTGAGCCGCACCACACGCCGGTCCGAGGGCCGGTACGTGTGCGGTGACCACCGGGCCACCGGATCGGTCCAGGGCGCCCTGGCCTCCGGGAGCCGGGCGGCGCGGGAGGTCCTGGCGGACCTGTGGGACCGGCCGCATCCGACGGGCGGACTTCCCGCGAACAGCGGGTGGGGCGGCTTGGCGCCGTGACCCGCCCTCCCGTCCCCGGCACGACCGCGCGGCGATCTCCGGGAACCACCCGGCGAGCGCGTCGACGGGAACCACCCGGCGAGCGCGTCGGCCGGAGCGACCGACGTACGAAGGAGCACCGACATGGCGAAGAACCGCGACAAGGGCGAGCACCTCAGGAAGGGCGACAAGGTCAGCTGGAGCACCCACGGCACCCGGACCGAGGGCGAGGTGGAGAAGAAGATCACCGAGCGGACCGAGGCCGCGGGCCGCACGGTGGACGCGTCCCCCGACGACCCGCAGTACGAGGTCCGCAGTGACAAGTCCGGGAAGTCCGCGGTGCACAAGCCGTCCTCGCTGAAGAAGAAGTGAGGCGGCCGTGGACGGTGAGGAGCGCAAGGAGACCTGGGACGGCTTCCGGGAGCTGGTGAACATGACGCCGGCCGAGCTGGAGAAGTGGCTGGAGTCCGACCGGTCGAGGGGCGCCGGACAGCACCAGGACGGAGGGGAGTCCACCGGTCACGCGTCCGGCCGTCGGATCGTGGAGATCCGGCGGACCAGGAAGGACGACCTCACGGACGACGACTACCGGCACATGCGCAAGGTCGTCGGCTACATCCGCCGGCACCTGGCCCAGCGCCCCTCGGGCGACGTCCAGGACACCAAGTGGCGGTACTCGCTCATGAACTGGGGCCACGACCCACTGGCGTGACAGCGCACCCAGATGCCTCGCCCGCACCCCACGCTGCCGGGCAGGGAGCAGGAACACCCACGGAAGGGAACCGGCGACACATGGAGGAACAGGACGCGCACCAGCGCCCTGACGGTCTCGACGACGACACGGTGGCGGCCCTCGGATCACTGTCCAAGGCCCTGGAGACGACCGAGCGTGCCCGCGGGCACCTGTTCTCCTTCCACCAGCTCACCGGCACGGCCGACCTCGAACTGGACCGCGCGGTCGAACTGCTGCGCAAGGCGGGCCACCCGGAGTGGGCGGAGCGGGTCGAGCGGGAGATCCTCGGCCGCAACGTCATCCCGGGCCACTGGACGTTCCAGATCGTCGAGGCCTACGACCGGACGTACTACCAGGCGTTCAAGGACCTGGAGCGCGAGGCGGTGGAGCGGCTCGCGGACGGCCGCGACCACCTGTTCGAAGCGGAGATGAAGGAGAGCCGCCGGACCCGGGGCCACCCGGACCACACGGCTCGCCCCGACAGCCCCGGCACCCGGCGGCCGAACGCCCCCTTCACCTGACGGCGCTGCCCCGGGCGGCCCGGCGGCGGACGCGCGGCCGCACGGGGCGGGCCTTCTATACGCTGATCACGTGTCGACAGCGAACCAGCGCGGACAGCACGCGCACGAACGGGTGACCGGGACCGGGCCCGAGGCGGGCGACCTGCAGGAGCTCGCCGCGCTGCTGCGGCGGATGAACGGCGAGATCAACCGCCTCGTGCACGGTTTCGCCGGCACCCACGGCCTGCACGCCACCGACGTGCAGGCGCTCGCGGCGATCCTGGACGCCCGGGAGCCCATGACGCCGGGGCGGCTGCGGGAGCACCTGGGGCTCACCTCGGGCGCGGTCACGGCGTGCGTGGACCGGCTCGAGCGCGCGGGGCACGTGCGCCGGGTCCGGGAGAGCAGCGACCGCCGTGTGGTCCACCTGCACTACGTCCCCGACGCCCGCTCGGCGGCCCGGACCTACTTCCGTCCGCTGGCCGAGGCGGCCGCGGCGACCTGTGCGCGCTTCGACGAGGGCGAGCTGGCGGTGGTGCTGCGCTTCCTGGCGGCGATGAACGAGGAGCTGGGTCTGGTGCGGTCGAACGAGCGCTGATCTCCCGCCGCCTGGTGCATCCGGGGGAGGGGCACGGGCAGTAGTAGGCGTGTCACGACGACCCCAAGTAATTCAATCATTGAGATTGTTTATGATCGAGTCACTTTCCCGTGCCTCCGGAGACCAGGAGACCTGAACACCGATGTCCATCCCCTCCCGACGTGCCCGCTGGCTCGTCCCCGTCGTCCTGCTCCTGGCCTGGCTCGGCATCGGCGGTGCGCTCGGACCGTACGCAGGGAAGCTCGGCGAGGTCGCCACCAACGACCAGGCCGCCTTCCTGCCCCGCAGCGCCGAGTCCACCCGGGTGATCGACGAGCAGAAGGCCTTCCAGCAGGACGAGACGCTGCCCGTGATCGTCGTGTGGACCGCGGACGGCGGCGGCGCCGTCACCGGCCACCGGGCCGAGGCCACCCGGTCGGTGGCGGGTCTGGAGGGGGAGCCCGGCGTCACCGGCCCCGTGACGCCCGCCCTGCCGTCCGGCGACGGCGAGGCGCTGCAAGCCGTCGTCCAGGTCGAGCCCGACCTCGGCGACCGCCTGCCCGACGTCCTGGAACGCATCCGCGCCGCCGCCGACCAGGTTCCCGGCACCCGGGCGCAACTGGCCGGTCCGGCGGCCTCCCAGGCCGACCTCTCCGACGCCTTCTCGGGCATCGACGGGCTGCTGCTCGGCGTCGCGCTGATCACGGTGCTGGTGATCCTGCTGCTCGTCTACCGCAGCGTCCTGCTGCCCCTGGTCATCATCCTCGGCGCCGTCTTCGCGCTGGGACTGGCCTGCGCCATCGTCTACGCGCTCGCCGACCGCGGTGTCGTACGCGTCGACGGGCAGGTCCAGGGCATCCTCTCCATCCTGGTCATCGGCGCCGCCACCGACTACGCGCTGTTGCTCACCGCCCGCTTCCGCGAGGAACTGGCCCGGCACCCGGACCGCTTCGGCGCGGTGCGAGCCGCCCTGCGCGCCTCCTGGGGAGCCGTCGTGGCCAGCGCGGGGACCGTCGCCCTGGGCCTGCTGGCGCTGCTGCTCAGTGACCTGACCAACAACCGGGCGCTCGGGCCCGTCGGTGCCATCGGCATCGTCTGCGCCGTGCTGAGCACCCTCACCTTCCTGCCCGCCGTCCTGGTCCTCCTCGGCCGGGCCGCCTACTGGCCCGCCAAGCCCGTGCGGACCGGCGACCCGGAGGCGGGGCACCGCCTGTGGCACCGCATCGCCGCCCTGGTCGACCGGGCGCCCCGCCGGGTCTGGGCCGTGTCGCTGGCCGCGCTGCTCGCCTGCGCCGCCTTCTCGCCGACCCTGACCTCCAAGGGCGTGCCGCTGGACGAGATCTTCGTGAACGACACGCCCTCGGTCGCCGCCCAGCAGACCCTGGCACGGCACTTCCCGGGCGGCTCCGGGAACCCCGCCGTGATCATCGCGGACGCCGGCCGGCTGGACCCCGTCCTCGACGCGGCCCGCGACACCCGCGGCGTCGCCTCCGCGGACGCGGTGACCGCCTCCGGCCGGCCCGGCGGCGGCGCCCCCAAGGTGGTCGACGGACGGGTGCGGATCGACGCGACGCTCCAGGCCCCGGCGGACAGCGACGCCGCCAAGGGCACGGTGGCCCGGCTCAGGTCCGCCGTCCACGACGTGCCCGGCGCCGACGCCCTCGTCGGCGGCTACACGGCCCAGCAGTACGACACCCAGCACACCGCCGAACACGACCGCACGCTGATCGTGCCGGTGGTCCTCGCCATCATCCTGGTCATCCTGATCGCCCTGCTGCGCTCCCTGCTGCTGCCGGTGCTGCTGGTGGCCACGGTGGCGCTGAACTTCCTCGCCACCCTGGGCGTCTCGGCACTCGTCTTCACCCACGTGTTCGGCTTCAGCGGCACCGACGCGTCCGTCCCGCTGTACGGCTTCGTGTTCCTGGTCGCCCTCGGCGTGGACTACAACATCTTCCTCATGTCCCGGGTGCGGCAGGAGTCGCTCCAGCACGGTGTGCGCGAGGGCATCCTGCGGGGGCTGACCGCCACCGGCGGTGTGATCACCTCGGCCGGTGTCGTCCTCGCCGCCACCTTCGCCGCGCTCGGGGTGATCCCGTTGGCCTTCCTCGTGCAGATCGCCTTCATCGTGGCCTTCGGCGTCCTGCTGGACACGCTGGTGGTGCGCTCGCTGCTGGTCCCGGCGCTCGCCCGGGACATCGGCGCCGTCGCGTGGTGGCCCGGGCGGCTTGGCCACAGGGAGCCGGACGGGGCGGCCGGCGTACCGGCCTCCCGCCCCGCCGACGGCGACTGACCCGGCGGGCTCAGCCGCCGGAGGCGTCGGCCCCGGCCGGTGCGAGGGGGCGCACCGTGCCGAGGCAGCGCCGTACGGCGATCTCGATGACGACCCGCTCCGGGTTCGCCCGGGGCTGCCGGTAGCGGTCCGCGTACCGGGCCTCCGCGTCGCGGACCGACTCGGCGTCGTCCCGCACGGTGGCGACGCCCTCCAGGGTGGACCAGCGTCTGCCGTCCACCTGGCCCACGGCGACGACGGGACGTTGCGCCCGCTCGACGTTGCGGACCTTCGCGGTGCCGCGGCTCGTGATGACCCGCGCCGTACGGGTGGCGTGGTCGTACGTCACCCCGACCGGGACCAGGTGCGGGGTTCCGTCGGCGCGCGGCGTCGACAGGAAGCACACCCGGCGCTCCTGCCAGAACTCCACGAACTCCGCGTCCGCCTCGTGCCGTTCCTCGCTGTTCATCGCGTCTCCTCGCGTGGGTGTCACGGTGCCCGTGGGTGGTGTCGCCGGGGCCCCGACCAGTGTGCGCGACCGGGGCGGCCCCGGTGGCGCGCGCCCCCTCGGCCGACCGGGGTGAGCTGCCCGCGCAAGGGCGAGGTGAGCCATCGGCACATCTGACGGGAAAGGGCGGAAGGATCCCGCCAGTGCGTGACAGGGGGCCGCCCGGAGGGAAGCCGTGTCCCGAAGGTCCGCGCACGCCGACGGGACGGAGTACAGGCGATGGCCAGCACGACAGGAGAGACCCGAGCGGCCACGACGGCGCCGAACAGCATCAGGCTGCCCGGCATCGTCCTCGGGGTCGGACTCGGGGGCTTCGTCGACGGCATCCTGCTCCACCAGCTCCTCCAGTGGCACCACATGCTCACCAGCACCAACGACGACCGCATCGGAGTGAAGTACTACAACCCGGACACCGTCTCCGGGCTGGAGATGAACACCGTGTGGGACGGCGTCTTCCACACGGTGTGCTGGATCTCGGTCCTGCTGGGGCTGGCCCTCCTGTACTCCCGGGTCACCCACCACCGGCGGGCGGTGTGGGCCTCCAGGGTGCTGTGGGGCTGGATCCTGGTCGGCTGGGGTCTGTTCAACCTGGTCGAGGGCGTCCTCGACCATCACGTCCTGGCCATCCACCACGTGCACGGCGGCCCGCACCAGGCATGGTGGGACGCCGCGTTCCTTCTCCTCGGAGCCGTGCTCGTCGCGGGCGGCCACGCGCTGCAACGCGGCGGTCGGCCCTTCGACCCCGACGCTCCCCGCCGTACCGGGGGCCGTGCCTGATGGACGCACCGCTCGACTCGCACCACGGCACGCATCACGGCGGCCACCCCGCGCACCCCGCCCACCCGGTGCACCACGACGACCCGGGCGGTGCGGGCGGGCCTCTGGAGGCGTCAGCGACGCTGCTCGTCGTCACCGTCCTCCTCGTCGCGGCCGCCGGGTACCTCCTGGCCGTCCGCCGGGCCCGGCGCCGCAACCCCGTCCAGGGCTGGAGCGCCTGGCGGACGGCGTCGTTCCTCGGCGGGCTCGCGGTGGTGGCCGTCGCCCTGCTGCCCCCGCTGGGCCCGGCCGCGCACACGGACTTCCGGGGGCACATGGCCCAGCACATGCTCATCGGCATGTACGCCCCGCCGGCACTGGTGCTGGCCGCGCCGGTCACCCTCGCGCTCCGCGCCCTGTCACCGGCCGGGGCCCGCCGGATCACCGCACTGCTGCACAGCCGCCCCGCACGCCTGATCACCCACCCCGCCGTGGCGCTCGCGCTGAGCACCGGCACCCTGGGCCTGCTGTACTTCACTCCGCTGTACGGCGCGGCGATGGGTCACCCCGCGGGGCACTGGCTGATGAACGCCCACTTCCTGGCCTCCGGATGCCTCTTCGCGCACGCCGTCGCCGGCCCCGACCCGGCTCCCGCGCGGCCCGGCGTACCGGCCCGGCTGGTGTATCTGGGCATCGCCATCACCGCCCACGCCCTCATCGCCCAGGCGATGTACGGCGGGTTCTTCGTCCGCGTCCACGCACCCGTCGACCAGGTGCGGCAGGGGGCGGAGATCATGTACTACGCGGGTGACCTCGCCGAACTCCTGCTGGCCGCGGCGCTGGTGGCCACCTGGCGGCCCGAGCGCCGGAGCCGCCGTGAGCGGCCTGCCCCCGGATCCGCGCGGGCCGGCTCCGGCTCAGGCGGCCTTCCGGTCGGCCGACCGGTGTCCGGCTGACCGATGTGCGGGGGCCCGGTGCCCGGCCGGTCCGGGGCGCCGGGCCGCCGGTGATCCGGCTCTGCCGCCGGGGATCAGCCGCAGGTGGCGGCGCCGGGCGTGCCGGGCGGTCGGGTCCGGATCGCCGAAGAGCCGGTCCTCAAGACAGGTCATGGTGAACAGCAGCAGCCCCATACCGGGCAGCAGCAGGACGGCAACGACAACCACGCCGCGGGCCCCCCTCCGGTGGACGACTTCTCCCGGCTGCCCGGTCCGGCGCCGGTGATGGCCGGTGCCGAGTGAAGATGCCGCAACCGTCAGGCAAAGGGTATGAAGCATCCCAAAGAGGCGCAAACAGGCCGCATCAGAGTGAACGGGGCGAATCCTGCCGGGCGTCATGCTCGCGCCGTCCCTGGGTAGGCGGGCCCGACGGCAGACACGTCGTCCCCGAGAAACGGAGCACCTGAGTCGATGTCGCACACCTCCTCGTCCACCGGACCGGCCGGGAAACCGCAGTTGGCGGCCTCGTGGCCGGACTGGTTGGGCGACCACACGACGGCACTGATCGGGATACCCCTGCGCATCGCGCTCATCGTCGTCATCCTGCTGGTGGTGCGCGCACTGGCCAAGCGGGCCATCACCCGGGTCGTCCAGCGGGTGCTGGAGCCCCCGGCGGGCGAGCCCGAACGCGGCCGGCCCCGGCGGACCGGCCGCGGTGCCGCCGTACTGCACCGCGACCGGTCCCGGGCGCGGCAGCGACGCGAACAACGGGCCCGCACGATCGGCTCGGTGCTCAGCAGCGCCGTGACCATCGTGCTGTTCATGGTCGGCGTGGCCATGGTGCTCGACCAGGTCGGCATCGCGCTCGGCCCGCTCCTGGCCAGCGCCGGGGTGGTCGGTCTGGCGATCGGCTTCGGCGCGCAGAGCCTGGTCGCCGACTACCTGTCCGGCCTGCTCATCATGATCGAGGACCAGTACGGCGTCGGCGACTCGGTCGACCTCGGTGAGGCCGTCGGCGAGGTCGAACAGGTGGGTCTGCGCCTGACCCACGTGCGCGACCTCAACGGGGGCCTGTGGCACATCCGCAACGGCGAGATCATGCGGGTCCGCAACGACAGCCAGGAGTGGGCGCGCGCGGTCCTGGACGTCGCGGTGACGTACGACGCCGACCTGGACACGGTCTACCGCGTGCTGGAGGACACCGGCCGCACCCTGAGCGAGGACCCCGACTTCGCCGACCTCCTGCTGGAGGACGTCTCGGTGTGGGGCGTGCAGGCGCTGGACGCCGACGGAGTGACGGTGCGCGTCGCGGTGCGGACCGTGCCGCTCCAGCAGTGGGCCGTCACCCGCGAACTGCGGCGCCGGGTCAAGGACGCCCTGGACGCGGCGGGCATCGACATCCCCTTCGCGCGGGCCGTGTGGATGCGCGGCGAGGCGTCGGAGGCCGACGCCTCGGCCTGACCCGGACGGACACACACCGCGACCGCGCCCGGAGTCCGGACCGCGACCGCACCCCGGCCCGGACCGCGGGAGTCGCGGACGGCGGGGTGCCGGGACGGCGGGCGGTCCCGGAGGACGGGGTGCCGGGACGGCGGGCGGCCCCGGAGGACGGGCGGCACCGGGGAGCGCAACGGTGACGCCGTCCACCGCCACCGCCCGACCTGTGTGACGGCTCGCCGTCGCGGGCCCGCTCGGCCGAGTCCCACCTCGCCGTGCGGACGCGCGCCGTGCCGCCGCACCGGGAGCCGGTTTGCCGGAACGGCAACGTTCTTTGTCATCCGCGGCGCGGTGGGGGCAGCCTGCGTTCAGGGCGCGCGGGTCGCCGTGTGCCCGCCGAGCACCGCCCCGTCCGTCTCCAGGAGGCACCATGACCGACCTCTCCGCGCAGACTTCCGCCACGGAGTTCTGGGAAGCCCGCTACCGCGACACCGGCCGTGTCTGGAGCGGCCGTCCCAACGAACTGCTGGTCCGCGAGGCGAGCGGCCTCGCCCCCGGCACCGCGCTGGACCTGGGCTGCGGTGAGGGAGCGGACGCCGTGTGGCTGGCCGCACGCGGCTGGCGGGTCACCGGGGTGGACATCTCCGGCACCGCGCTCGAACGCGCCGCCGGCCACGCCGCCGACGCCGGGGTCGGCGACCGTGTCGCCTGGGAACGCCACGAACTGGGCCGGTCCTTCCCCGAGGGGTCCTTCGACCTGGTGAGCGCCCACTACCTGCAGTCCCCGGTGCCGCTCGACCAGCAGACCGTCCTGCGCGAGGCCGCACGGGCCGTGGCCGGCGGCGGCACCCTGCTGCTGGTGCTGCACGCGGGCTGGCCCTCCTGGCAGACCGAGCCGCCCTTCGACGCGGTCTTCCCCACCCTGGACGGCGTCTTCGCCGAACTCGCCCTGCCGGAGGGCGAATGGGCCGTCGAGACCAAGGAGACCGTCCGCCGGCCGAGCACCTCCCCCGAGGGCGTCGAGGGCTTCCGCGAAGACCACGTGTGGCGTCTGCGGAGGGCGTGAGCCCCGCCCCCGGCGGAGCGGCCCGGGGCCGGTTCCGGCAGGCCGCCCCGGGTACCCAGGCCGCGGGCGCGACCGGCACCGGCGTGCCCTGACCGGAACCGGGGAACGAAGGAGCGGCCATGGGCGAGCGGAGTCGGTCGGACGCGGAGCGGCGGGCGGCGCGCCTGCGCCGTACCGCCGCCGAGGTGTTCGGCTGGGACAGCCTCCTGCCCGAGCAACTGGAGGCCATGGAAGCGGTGTTGGACGGCCGGGACACCCTCGTCGTCATGCCGACCGGCTCCGGCAAGTCGGCGGTCTACCAGGTACCCGGCGCGCTGCTGTCCGGGCCGGTGGTGATCGTCTCCCCGCTGCTCGCCCTCCAGCGGGACCAGATCGCCGGGCTGCCCGACGGGGCCCGCGCCCCGGGTGCCGTGGCGGTGAACTCCGACCTCACCGCCGCCCGGACGGAGGCCGCCTGGGAGGCGGTGCGCCGGGGCGACGCCCGGTTCCTGTACCTGTCGCCGGAGCAACTGGCCAAGGACGAGGTCCTGGAACGGCTGGCCGACACCCGGCCCGCCCTCTTCGTGGTGGACGAGGCCCAGTGCGTCGCCTCCTGGGGCCACGACTTCCGTCCCGACTACCTCCGCCTCGGGCAGGCCGTACGGCGGGTGGGCCGGCCCCCGGTGCTCGCCCTCACCGCGACGGCCGCCCCGCCCGTGCGCAGGGAGATCACCGAACGGCTCGGCATGGACCGTCCCCGGGTGATGGTGACGAGTTTCGACCGCCCGAACATCCGGCTGGAGGTCCGTCGCTTCCGCGACGAGGACGACCGGCGCCGCGCGCTCGTCGAGCGGGCCGCGGCCGAGCCGAAACCCGGCATCGTCTACGCGGCGACCCGCAAGGACACCGAGTACTACGCCGCAGAGCTGTCCGCCCTCGGACTGGCCGCCGAGGCCTACCACGCCGGGCTGCGCGCGGCCGAACGGACCCGCGTCCACGACGCCTTCCTCGCGGGGGACGCCGATGTCGTCGTGGCCACCTCCGCGTTCGGGATGGGCATCGACAAGGAGGACGTGCGGTTCGTGCTGCACGCCGCGCTGCCGGGTTCGCCGGACGCGTACTACCAGGAGATCGGCCGCTGCGGCCGGGACGGCGATCCGGCGCTCGCCGTCCTCCACTACCGGCCCGAGGACACCGGCATGCAGACGTACTTCGCCGGCCGTACCCCCGGCCGCGGCGTGCTGTCCGAGGTCGCCGACGCCGTCCACGACCACGGAACCGACCCGGCGGACCTGGACGAGCTGCGCCGGGACACCGGGATGTCCCGCAACCGCGTCACCGCCGCGGTGAACCTGCTGGAGGAGTCCGGGGCCGTGGCCACCGGGGAGGACGGCGGGGTCCGACCGGACCCCGGCACGCCGCCCGACGCGGCGGTCGACCTGGCCGAGGAGGCGGCCGACGCCCACCGGCGGACCGACCGCACCCGGGTCGCGATGGCCCGCGCGTACGCCGAGACCACCGGCTGCAGACGCCGGTTCCTGCTCGGCTACTTCGGCGAGGAGTACGAGCCTCCGTGCGGCGCCTGCGACGTCTGCGAGGCGCGGGAGAACGGGCCGGAGGGGGCCGAGAGCACGCAGACGGGGACGGAGCCGGGGGCGCGGGACCGTTGTGCCGCCCGCGCCTATCCGGTCGGCACACAGGTGCGGCACGCCGAGTGGGGCGAGGGGACGGTGCTGAGCGAGGACGGGGACCGCATCACCGTCCTGTTCGACCGGGCCGGCTACCGCACGCTGTCCCTGGAGGCCCTGGCCGGCCGGGACGACCTGCTCACCGTCGAGCCGGAAGGGGACGGGCGCGAGGGCTGATCCCAGCGCATATCGAATGTCCGTTTTGTTGAAAAAGTTATCTTCTGAGAATTTTGAGAAGAGAGGAATGCTTTGTGGCTAGCCGGACACCTGTGGTGTGAAGGCCCTTCGGCTACCAGAGGGAGATGGTGAAATGCCTTCCAAGGACAAGGTGCTCGAGGAAGTCACCCGCACCGAGAACATCGACATCGAAGCGGCACTCGACCCCGCCGAGCCTGACGGAGTCTTCCGTGACAGCCGCGAGTGCGCCGCGCTCGCCCTCCAGTCCGGAGGAACCAGCCTGCTGCTCTCGCCGCCGACCCCGCGCCCGAAGAAGGGCTGACGGATCGACGGGAGTGACAACATGGAGCAGTCGAGCACATCAGCCCTCCTAGAGGGCACGGTGCTGGACCTCGCCTCCGACGTGGTCTCCGCTCTTCGGAGCGGAGACCACGTGCGAGCGGGGGGCACCCTGGCGGGAGGCGGCGCGGGTGAAGGCGTGGCGCGTGCGGCGATGCGCGTGCTGGGCGCCGACACACTGTTGCCCACCGCCCTCCTGCGCGTACCGCCCGACCCCGGGCAACTGGCCGTGTTCAAGGACGCCGTGGCGGCCCATCCGCCCCGCGACGACGCGGCCCCCACCGTCGTGTGGAGCCACTGGGCCATGGCCCGTGCCCTGCGCCGGATCGAACAACCCCTGGACGACCCACTCGCCGACGACCCGGGCGCGGAACCCGACGCCGGCTGGCTCGACGCCGCCGACTGGCAGGTCCTGACCCACCAACTCGCCGTCCTCGCCCCGCTCGCCCTGCCCGGCGAGGAGTGCGCGGTGACCCGTGCGGCCCGCGGCCGGCCGGTGGACGTCGCCCGCGGCTTCGTACGGGCGGTCCGCCGCCGTGACTGGCGGCAGGCGGCCGGAGCCGGCCGCTGGCTCTGCCTCCTGGACGGGGTGCCCGACACCCTCGGCCTGGAGACCGGACTGGACTTCGTACGGCTCATGGGCGGCGGCGACCCCCGGGTCGCCCTTCAGCTCGAGGCGGCACGGCTGATGCCCGCCGGAGTGCTGCTGTGAGCGTCCGGCACGTGGAGGAGGCCGCCCTGGACTGGGTGAGCACGCACCGCGACGGCTTCGTGCTCGGCGAGGACGCGCTGGCCGCCGACGGCCAGGTGAACCGCACCTGGAAGCCACTGGGCGAACTGGCCCAGGTCTGCGCCTCCGTGTCCGCGTGCACCGTACCGTCCGACCCGGTCCACGCCCGCGTGTCCGAGCTGCTGGAGTTCGCCTGGCAGCAGACCCGCCGCGGCGAACTGTTCCCGCTGATGCAGTCGCTGGAGCCGTTCGCCACCTACCCGCTGGAGGTGTACGCGGCCTTCGCCTCGGCGGGTCACCGGCACGCCGGTTACGAGGCGTCGGCCGCCGTGGTGGCCCGGACCCGCGGCTGGCGGCTGACCGAGCAGTACCCCACCCGGCGGCTCGGGGTCGTCGAGGCCGAGCGGCGCAGCGGCATCCGCCCGCACGGCCCGGTGCCGCAGGCGCTGAGCCGCACCTGGCTGGGCGGCCTGCCGGAACCGTGGACCTTCGAACGCGCGGCCGGTTACGCGCTGACCCACGTCGTCTTCCACCTCACCGAGTGGGGCCGAACCCCCCAGGCGATGCCACCGGACCTGGCGGACTACCTGCTGCACTGGCTGCCGCCCTGGCTCGACACCTGCCTGGAGGCCAGGATGTGGGACCTGAGCTGTGAGCTGCTGGCCGTGGCGGCGAGCCTTCCGCAGCCTCCCGGAGCGGCCGTGCTGGAGGACGCCTGGCAGCGCCTCGCGGCGGCGCAGCACGCGTCCGGCGCGCTCCCCGAGGAGGGCGTCATGCAGGACGCCGCGGCCGACGGGCCCGCCGCCGGCCAGGACCCCTACGCCTTCACCGACTGCTACCACTCCACCCTGATGGCCGCGTTCGCGGCGGCCCTCACCACGGCACGGCTGAGGGACGTCGACCACGCCGGACAAGGAGTGCCGGGATGACGGACACCCGCCTGATCCACCGCGTCGGAGTCGGCGCCCTGGAGTGGCTCTGGGCCCACCGCGACGGATTCCGGCTGGAGCCGGACGTCGATCCCGAGATCGGCTTCCTGGAACGCTTCAAGCCGATCGGTGAACTCGCCCTCATCTGCAAGGTGCTCTTCCGCGAGGGCGTCGCCGGGTCCCGGCAGGCGCAACTGGCCCGACAACTGCTCGACCACGTCTGGCGGGACACCCTGGACGGCGGGCGCATGCTGGTGCGCGGGCAGCGCATCGAACCCTTCTCACCCGTCCCCTTCGAGGTGTACCTGCCGTTCAAGGAACTGGGGTACAGCCAGCCCGAGGTGGAGCGGGCCACGGTGCTCAACCACCGGCTGGACAGCTGGGCACGGTTCCCGGTGACGGCGACCCGGCGTCTCGGCCTGTCCGCCTTCCAGCGGCGCTTCGGCCTGGCGGCCCGGCCGCCCGAGGCCGACCTGGTGGGCACCACCTGGCTGGCCGGCACCCCCGAACCGTGGACCGTCGAGGGCCACACCGCCTACGACATCACCCACACGGTCTTCCACCTCACCGACTGGGGCGAACACCCCGAGGGCCTGCCCGGCCCCGTCGCCGACTACCTCACCACCTGGCTCCCGGTCTGGATCGACGACTGGCTGGACCTGGAACGCTGGGACCTGCTCGGTGAACTCCTCGTCGTCGACGCCTGTCTGCCCCGGCCCACCCTCGACGAACCCGCCTGGCGGGGCTTCGCCGCGGCCCAGCAGCCCGACGGGGCCATGCCCGCCGTACGGACGATGCCCGAGGGTGACCCCGACAGCGTGTTCGACATGATCTACCACCCGACGCTGGTCGCCGCCTTCGCCTCCGTGCTGGCCACCTCCCGCGCCCTCTCCGAGCTGGCGCACACCGCCTCATGACGGGCCGTGCCGCACCCTGGCCCGGCGATCCCGCCGACGACGAGGACCCCCCGGCACGCTCCCCGCGCCCGGACATCCCGGGGCCCGGCGACGAGCGGGCGCTGCGCGAGCGGCTGGCCGCGGCCGTCGACGCCGCCGACGCACCCGACGTCGTCTTCGCCGTCTCCCGGCACGGCCGGCGCACCCTGCACAGCGGGGGCACCGCACCGCCCCCCGCCGCCGTCCCCCGTGAGGACCTGCGCTACGAGATCGGGTCGGCCTCCAAGACGTTCACCGGACTGCTGCTGGCCCGGCTGATCCGAGGCGGCGCGCTCACCGGGGGCGAACCGGCGGCCGTCTGCCTCGACCCGGCCCGGCCGCCCGGCCCGCACCCCGTCACGCTCGCCCACCTCATCACCCACACCTCGGGCCTGCCCGCGCTGCCTCCCGGCTTCGTCCCCCGCGCCCTGCCCGCCTGGCGCACCAACCCCTACGCCCGCTACCCGGCCGAGCGGTTGACCGACGCGTTCCTGAGCCACCGTCCGCGCCACCGCCCCGGGACCCGCTGGCACTACTCCAACTACGGTGTCTCCGTCCTCGGACACGCCGTCGCCGCGGCCACCGGCACGGCGTGGGAGGCCCTGCTCACCGGGCACGTCCTGCGCCCGCTCGGCCTGAGCGGCACGGCCCTGCACGCCGAGGGGCCCGGGACCGACGCCACCGGGCACCGCAAGGACGGCCGCACCCCCGTGCCCGCCCTGGACGCCGGCGGTTTCCAGGCGGCCGGCGCCGTCCGCTCCACACCGCACGACCTGCTCGCCTTCCTCGAGGCCCACCTCGACCCGGCGGGCTCACCGGCGGCGGACGCGCTGCGGGCGGTGCGGGTGCCGGTGCTGAGACGCGGGCCGGGGCACCGGCACGTGCACACGGTGGCCTGGTTCCGGCACCCCACCGACGGCGGGCCGATGTACTTCCACAGCGGAGCCACACTGGGCCAGCAGGCGTTCCTGGGCTTCCGCCCCGACACCGGCACGGCCCTGGCGGCGGTGTGCAGCCGGCGCTTCCGCGCCCGCGACCCGTTCATCGCCACCGCGTACGCGTTCCTCATGGAGGGATGACGGGGCGCGGAGAAGGCGGGCGCGGGGCCGCCGCGTCCGGCAGGGGCCCCGCGCCGACCGCCGTCCGGCGGTTCACCGTCCGTCAGACACGCTGCCACAGGGCCGGCGTGCTCTCGGGCGACCAGACGCCCTGCGCCTGGTGGTTCTGCAGGCAGCGGTAGCGCGCGCCCGAGTGGGACACCGTGGCCCCGGTCTCGTAGACCCGGCCCGCGGCCCACGCGTCCGCCGCCGCGTTGTCCTGCGGAGCGGGGGTTCCCGCCTCGGCGGCGGTGGTCTTCAGGGTCAGTCCGAAGTCGCTGAGCAGCGGATTGACCGGCTGGTAGAAGGTGGTCCCGCCGTTCGTGCAGTCACCGGAACCGCCGGACGTGGTGCCCTGCGCCTGGGCGCCCGCGACGAAGGGGCCGCCCGAGTCGCCGGGTTCCGCGCACACCGTCGTCTCGGTCAGCCCGTCGACGGTGCCCTCCGCGTAGTTGACGCTCGTGTCGTGCTGCTGGACCGTGCCGCAGTGCCACCCGGTGGTGGAACCGGAACGGCACACCGACGCGCCCACGAGCGCCTCCACCGAGCCGGCGACCTGCACCTTCTGGTCGTTCTGCGCCTTGACGTCCGGCGTGGCGGTCCAGTCCGCGTTGACCCCCACCCAGGCCATGTCCTTGCCCGGGAACGTCGACGCCTGGAAGGTGCCCTGGTCCGCCTGGTTGAACCCGGTGGTCGTCGCGCCCGGCTTGCCGCAGTGTCCCGCCGTGGCGAAGCCCTGCTGCTGGTCCTTGGTCACGGAGAAACCGATGGAGCAGCGGGCCTGCCCGTCGATGTAGTAGGCGTCGCCGCCGACGAGGTCCTCCAGCACCCGCGGCCGGTTCGCCGAGACCCGGACGCCGATGTCCTGGCCGCCGACCCCGGCGGCCTCCGCGAAGGCCGCCGCGGCCCGCTCGCTGGTGGCCTGGACCGTGACCCGGTTGGCCTTCACGTCGACGTACCAGACCGGCGTCTCGGAGGTCTGCGAGCCGGCCGCGGCGGCGTCGTCCAGCCGCTGTTTGACCGTCCGCAGCTCGCCCAGCCCCCTGGCGACGACGGCGGCCTTGGCGCCCTGGGCCTCGATGGCGGCGGTGTCGGCGGCGTCGGTGGTGGCGACGGTCAGCTCGGCGGAGGTCGCTCCGCTCACCCAGGCGCCGGCGAAGCGGTCGCCCAGCGTGTTGCGCAGCATGCCCGCGCGGGTGCCCGCCTCGGCCTCGTTGACCAGCCGGACCGACGCCTGGCCCGGCGTCAGCCGCAGGTCCCGCTCCATCGCGTGGAGCACCTGCGCCGACGGCCTGTCGGCGCCGAGGGTCCGGGCGGCGGAGGACTGCGGCCCCGGGGCGGGTGGCGGCGCGGCCGAGGCGGCCGAGGGAAGTGCGGTCAGGACCAGGGTGCCGAGCGCGGTCAGGGCGGCGCGGCGGCTGCGCGCGGCATGTCCGGCGACCATGCGATGTGCCTCCTTCAGGGCTGTGCGAGACAGCGGGATCAGTGGGTGACCGTCGGTCACCGTGCGACTGCGGCGAAGTCACAGGCTTTGCCGCGAAGACGCGCCGGGATGTCGGACCCGGCCGTCTTTCGCGCTATGGGGGACGCGGTGGGTGCCAAGTGCAGTACGCGGGCGCGCGGCGGGCCGCGCTCAGGCCGGCTTCAGCCCGGGGGCGCCCGCCTCGGTGACGAAGGACGCGGTCGTGGCGACGGGGGCGCCGGGCGTGCTGATGGCGGAGACGGTCCTGAAGTCGAGGCGGGTCGACTGACGTCCGAGTTCGGCCCGGACGTAGCCGCGCCTGGCGTCGTAGTGCTTCATGTGCGGGTTGGCCTGCATGTACAGGTCCCAGTTGGCGGGCTTTTCGACCCCGTCCCGGCCGCTGGCCACGGAGGTGCAGGTGACCTCGGTGCCGACGGTGGCGGAGGCCGGGTCGTCGAAGTTCTCCTTGACGTCGAGGGCGTAGCCCACGTGCACGTCGCCGGTGAGGATCAGCCAGTTGTCGACCCCGGCCGCCTTCGCCCCGGCGACGACCCGGGCGCGGGAGGCGCGGTAGCCGTCCCAGGCGTCCATGGAGAGCGCGGCGTCGGCGGTCACGTCGAACTTGCGCTGCGAGAAGCAGACCTGCTGGGGCATCACGTTCCACAGCGCCGACGAACTCTGCCAGCCGTTGAGCAGCCACTGCTCCTGCGCGGCGCCGGTGATGGTGCGCGCCGGGTCGTCCGACTCGGGGCCGGGTGCGTGCGGCCGGTCGTCGTAGGCCTGGTCGGAGCGGTACTGGCGGGTGTCGAGGATGTCGAACTGGGCCAGGGTGCCCCAGTGCAGCCGGCGGTACAGCTGGGCGTCCGGGCCCTGGGGCAGCTGGGCCGCGCGCAGCGGCTGGTTCTCCCAGAAGGCGCGGTAGGCGGCGGCCCGCCGCAGCAGGAACTCCTCCGGCGGGATGGCGTTCTCCGGGATGCTGCCCGCGTAGTTGTTCTCGGTCTCGTGGTCGTCCCAGGTGACCACGAAGGGGTGCGTGGCGTGGGCGGCCTTGAGGTCCTCGTCGCTCTTGTACAGCGAGTAGCGCAGCCGGTAGTCCGCGAGGGTCATGGTCTCGCGGTTGAACACGTCGGGCAGCACGATGTCGGTGTAACGGCGCTCTCCGCCGGCCGAGTTGACCGCGTACTCGTAGAGGTAGTCGCCGAGGTGGAAGACGACGTCGACGTCGTCCTGGGCGACATGCCGGTAGACCGTGTAGTAGCCGTCCTGGTAGGCCTGGCAGGCGACGGCCGCCAGCTTCAGCGAGGAGGTGACGCTGCTCTGCGCCGGAGCGGTGCGGGTGCGGCCCGTCGGACTGAGCCAGACGCCGGTGCGGAACCGGTAGTAGTACACCGTGCCCGGCGTCAGGCCCTGGACGTCGACGTGCACGCTGTGGGCGTACTCGGCGTGTGCCTCGGCGGTGCCCCGGAACAGGACGGCCGCGAAGTACTCGTCGAGGGCGACCTCCCACTCGACCGTGACCCGCTCCGTGCCCATGCCGCCGTCCTCCAGGAACGGCTCGGGCGCCAGCCGGGTCCACAGCAGCACCGAGCCCGGCAGCGGGTCGCCGGAGGCGACACCGAGGGTGAACGGGTCGCTGGTGATCCGGGCCTTGCGCAGGGGCGCGGCGACCGCGCCGCGGGCCGGCAGGTTGGTGGAGAAGGCGAGCGCGGCGGCGGCCGCCGTGACGGTGAGGAAGCGCCGGCGGCCGAGGTGGCGTACGGCGGCGCCCATCACGGCGTCGTGCGGGGAGAAGGCGTGCTCGGCCAGTCGGCTGTGACGGCCCGTGGGCGCCATCTGGTGTCCTCTCGTACGGGGCGGGCGGTCCGTGGGCGAGCGGCCCGGGGAACCGGGTGGCCCCGGGCGGTCGCCCGACGCACGCCGGCACGGGGTACTCGCCGTCGGGGCGAACCGGTGTGCGCCGTCCGCGCCGGGGCCCCGTCGCGCGGTGGCGCCGACCCGCGATGCGCGGACCCCGCATGCTAAGCAGACGAAACATCCGAAACCGTCAGGACTTGCTGAGTGATCACACAGGAGGAGGTACGGGTGTGTGGCGCCCCCGGGCCGGGGCACCCGGCTCGGCCGAGGGACGCGTGCACGGGCGGGGGACGGGGTGCACGGGCGGGTGATGAGGGCGCGGACGAGGACGCGGGGCACGGAAGCGGAAGGCGGGTGGACGGAGCCGATGGCCAGGACGCGGCGCTACGACGTGGCGGCCTCCGGTCGCTGGTGGGACCCGGAGGACAACCGCTGGCTGCCGGCCGGCGAGGTGCACGCGTGGGAGCAGGGCACCAACCAGACCGTGTGCGGCCTCTCGCTCCACCGTTCGCAGCTGTCCCGGTTCCCGGCCGTCACCTGGGCCGACGCGCTGCCGGAGTCCGGCGGCGCGGCCGACGCCGTCCGCCGGGTCTGTCCCCGCTGCGCCGCCGCGGCCGGTCGCCGGGGAGCGGGAGCCCGCCCGGCCCGCCGGCACATCAACCCGCGCCCCTAGGGCCGGACGCATCGCCCGGCTCCCGGGAGGAGGCGCGGTGACGGCCCCGGGAGGAGGGGCGGTGACGGCCCCGGGAGGAGGCGCGGTGGCGGCCCCGGGAGGAAGGGCGGTCACGCCGCCCGTGGCGGCAGGGGCGAGCGGCTGACGCGGATCTTGGACTGGCCGTGCGGCCGCCGCTCCCAGTCCTCCATGAAGCGGGCGTGCAGGTTGCGCTGGGCGGCCAGCGTGAGCAGGGTGTCGGTCCGGTAGTAGAAGTCCTCCCGGAGCACGTGGTGCTCGGCGCCCTCCGTGCGGTCGAAGGTGAAGTCGAAGAACCCGGTGGCGGTCAGGACGCGCCCGACGTGCGCGAGGCATTCGTCGATGACGCGCAGCGGCGAGTGCGAGAAGACGCTGTGCGCGTGGACGACGTCGAAGTGGTCGCCGGGCAGGAAGTCCAGTCTGAGGTCCCCGGTGAGGGTCAGGTGGGGGAGCTTCGCCTGGAGTCCATGTTCGGTCACGGTCCTTTTCGCGGCGATCAGGATGTCCGGCGAGATGTCGATGCCGTAGTAGTGGCCGGTGTCGAGGTGGTCGATGAACCGCCAGCCCCCGCGCAGGTTGCCGCAGCCGATGTCGAGCATGCGGTGCTCGGGACGCAGGCCGTGCTCGACCAGGTACTCGAACTGCATCCGTCCGAGTGCCAGCCAGCGGTCGTGGGTGCGGCTGCCCACCGCGGCCTGAGGGTCGCGGCGGGTGTCGGAGGCCATCACCGCCCGGTAGTAGCCGACGTGGTCCGGGTGTGTGAGCCGCAGCCACGCGTCCCGGCCGGCCCTTCGGAGGTACGGCCCGACCCGCTCCGGGTGGCGCAGCGCGTAGCCGACCTTGTGGGGGAGCGCGGCACGGTTGCTGCGCAGCTTCGGGGACTCGGCGTCCTCGGGCATGGGCGGATCGACCTCCGGGTGAGGGGCTGGGCGGTGAGGAGGGTGCCGAGGGGCGTCGGACCCGGCGGCGCGGCGACAGGACCGTGACGACGGTGAGTCCCCGCGGCGGGGCCGCCGCCGAGTGCCGTGCCGGTCCACTGGAACGACCAGTAGTCTCCGGCCGGACCGGCCGCGCGGGAGCGGGCGACATAGCCGCGCCGGGCCATGCACTCCTTCGGCTCGCGGCCGGACGGGTGGGGGCGGTTCCGGACGTCCTCGCGCCGGCCGGACACCGTGATCGGGCCGATCGGGCCGATCGGGCCGTGGTCCCGTGATTGGACTGTCCGTCCAGACGCTGGACGTGTAGTCTCGCCACTCTCGGAGACCCGGACTGGGAGGCATCTCGTGAACGAACCGGCCCCGGACGCCGCAAGGGACGTCGAACGGGACGCCGTACTCGCCGCGCTGCGCCCCGTCGTGGACGGCATCGCGGCGACGTTCGGCCCGGTCTGCGAAGTGGTCCTGCACGACTACCGGCGCCCCGAGCGGTCGGTCGTGGCCGTCGCCGGCTCCGTGACCGGACGGACGGTGGGCGGCGCGATGAGCGAGATCGGCATGCGGATGCTGGCCCGCGGCGACGAGGCGCGGGACGAGCTGAACTACGTCACGCGGACGGCCGACGGCACCTTGCTGAAGTCCTCCACGATGGCCCTGCGCGACTCCACGGGCACCGTGTTCGGGGCCCTGTGCGTCAACCTGGACGTCACCGCCGTCGACCGCGCCCAGGCCCTGCTCGGGGCTCTCGCCGGAACCGCGGGGGCCCTGGCCGAGCCACCGGCGACCACCTTCGGCGACGACATCGACAAGGTGGTCGACGCCATCGTGGACGCCCACCCGCTGCGCCGGGACCGGAGCTGGGCGGCACTGGACCGGGACCGGCGCCTGGAGCTCTTCCGCGACCTGGACGGACGCGGCGTGTTCGCCGTGCGCCGCTCGGTCGAGCAGGTCGCCGCCCGGCTCGGCATCTCCCGGGCCTCCGCCTACAACTACCTCGCCCGGGCCCGCGCCGAGGCCGGCCCGGCCGCCGACCCCGATGGAGGACACGCGTGACGACCACGACCCCGCCGGTCACCCTCGACGACGTCCGTTCCGCCGCCGCGCGCCTGGCCGGCGTCGCGCACCGCACCCCGGTGGTGCGCTCGCGCACCCTGGACGCCCTGGCCGGCGCCGAGGTCTTCCTCAAGTGCGAGAACCTCCAGCGTGTGGGCGCCTTCAAGTTCCGCGGCGCCTACAACGCGGCCTCCCGCCTCACGCCCGAACGGCTGTCCCGGGGCATCGCCGCCTACTCCTCGGGCAACCACGCCCAGGCGGTCGCCCTCGCCGCGCGCGAGCTGGGCACGACCGCCGTGATCGTCATGCCCGAGGACGCGCCGCCCTCCAAGCGCGCGGCCACCGCCGGCTACGGCGCCGAGATCGTCACCTACGACCGCTACACCGGCGACCGCGTCGCCGTCGCCGAGGCCCTGGCCGAAGAACGGGGGCTGAGCCTGATCCCGCCCTACGAACACCCGCACGTCATCGCCGGACAGGGCACCGCCGCCCTCGAACTCGTCGAGGAGACGGGGGCGTTGGACGCGCTGATCGCACCGGTCGGCGGTGGTGGGCTGATCGCCGGGAGCGCGACCGCCGTCAAGGGCCTGCACGCCGGGACCCTGGTCATCGGCGTCGAACCGGAGGCCGGTGACGACACCAGGCGTTCCCTCGCCGCGGGCCGGCGCGTCACCGTCCCGGTCCCGCGCACCATCGCCGACGGCCAGGCCCTGCCCGTCCCGGGCGAACTCACCTTCTCCCTCAACCGCCGGCTGCTCGACGGGGTCGTCCTGGTCTCCGACGACGAGATCCGGGACGCGATGCGCTTCGCCTTCGAGCGGCTGAAGACCGTCCTCGAACCGAGCGGCGCCACCGCGCTGGCCGCCCTCCTCACCGGCCGCGCGGGCACCCTGCCCCGCCGGGTCGGCGTGATCCTGTCCGGTGGGAACGTGGACGCGGGCCGGTTCGCCGAGCTCTGCGGCGGCACCCGCTGACACCGGGCGTCCCCCGGATGGCGGCGCCCGCTGACACCGGGCGTCCCCCGGATGGCGGCGCCCGCTGACACCGGGCGTCCCCCGGATGGCGGCGCCCGCTGACACCGGGCGTCCCTCGGATGGCGGCGCCGAGTTGACAGGCGGACGATGGGATGGTGGGGCCAGCGAAAGGAGGAGCGTCATGTTCGAGGCAAAGACGCTCGACAAGCCGGACGAGCGACGCGATTTCCCCCGCGGGCACATCGAGGCCGTGCACATGGAGGGACTCGACTTCGCCGTCGCCACCTTCGAACCGGGCTGGCGCTGGTCGGAGTCCGTGGCGCCCATCGCGGGCACCGACAGCTGCATGATCCACCACAACTGCTACGTCGCCGAGGGCCGCATGTGCGTCCGCATGGACGACGGCGCGGAGAGCGAGGTGGGCCCCGGGGACGTCTTCGTCTGCTCGCCCGGCCACGACGCCTGGGTCGTGGGGGACGACCAGTGCGTCGTGTACGACTTCGCGGGTGGCATGGCGAAGGAGTACGCCAAGGCGGACTAGGCGACTTCGTCTTCGCCGGATCAGGTCTGGGCGTGTGCGGGGCGCGGGTCAGTACGCCCCGCGCACGATGCCGGTCATCCTCACGGTCACCCTCGTGTCCGACGAGGCGGTTTCGACCATTGTGGGCGAGAAGGACATGCTCTCCGGGTACAGCTCGGCGGTCGCAGTGATCGGGCCGGACCGGTCGCCTCGAATCTCGTAGGTGACGTCGTACGACGCGACGGGGTCGGTGTCATCGGCACCGATGTACGCGAAGTCCGGCTCGACGATCACAGTGCAGCCTGCGTTTCCGGAGCACTGCCGCTTCGTGGTGTGCAGCGTGACGAGGAAGTCGTCGACGGTGGGCTCGGCGTAGACCGCTTCTGGCGTCGACTCTTGCGCTTCGGGGGAGGCGGGAGCCTCGGCCGGCGCGCTCGATCTGGCGGTCGTGGCCCGCAGACCGTCGTCGCCTGGACGGTGCGTGACGATGGCACCGATGCCGATGACCGCGGCGATGGTGGTGACCGTTGCTCCGATGACGAGTGCCTTCCGGCGGGGCTTTTCAGGAGCCCGCGCCGGCGACGGCACGTCGGATGTGGGCGGCGGCGTGGGCTGGCTCATGAGGCTCCTGTAGTTCACGGTGTGAGGTGCATGATGCACGCGCATGGAGACGCCGTGAAGATCACGTCGCTGATTCGTGACCGCGGGCAGGGGGTCTGAGAACCGGTCGACGGGCCGGGCCGACGGCCCGGATCGCGGACGAGGGGGCGGCCACCGCGGTGGCCGCTCCTTCGTCGCCCCCTTCACGCGGCCGACGCCACCGCCGCGACCGCCGGCGTGCGCAGCGTCCGGCGGGCCGTTCCCAGGCTCGTCCCCAGCGTCACCGCGGCCGACACCGCCACCATCGCGAGCCAGACGCCGGGGAACCGGTCCGGCAGCACCGCGTCGGTACGGACGACCGTGAAGGGCACCACCCCGGCCAGCGCGGCGACCGTCCCGAAGAACACGCCGGTGAGCGTCAGGATCGCGCCCTCGGCGCCGACCACGCCCAGTACCTGCCCCGGAGTCGCCCCCGCCAGCCGCTGCTGCCCGAACTCACGGGAGCGGTACGTCGTCGCCGCGTACAGCGAGTTGACCAGCATCACGCAGACGAACACGGCGACGATGCCGACCACCGTGAGGTTGAGCGTCTCCAGGTTCTTGGCGTCGACGGACTTGACCAGGCCGGAGGCCCGTACCGCGTCGCTCTCCACCGCCTGCATGGTGATCGTCGCCGTCGACACCGCCGTGAACAGGATCAGCGACACCAGGATCCCGGCGAGGTGATCGGCCCGCTCGCGCAGGTTGCGCACGGCCAGCCAGCCGCTCGCCCCGCGCAGCGGCAGCCGGTCGAGCACGCCCGTCAGCAACCGCGGCGACAGCAGGGCGAAGCCCACCGACAGCAGGATCGCCCCGTAGGCCGGCGGTGCCATCAGCGCTTCGTCCGTCGCGGAGAACAGGAGGGTGGAACCCGCCCCCGCGACACCGGTGGCCAGCGCGCCGTACGCCAGGAAGCGCTTGGCCCCGGCGCGCTCGCGGCCGCCCCTCGTCACCCGCCGCACCGCCAGGAGTGCGGCGCCCGCCGACGCGAGCAGGGTGACGGCCACGCCGCTGAGCAGCGCGACGGGACCGAAGGAGTACGCGACCGACCGTGCCACCTGGCCGCCGTCCTGGAACATCCCGAGCAGGGCCCGCCCGCCGAGCATCGCCGGGCCGATCGCCGCCACGGCACCCACCAGGGCCACCGCCACCGCCTCACCCACGACCATCCGCCCGAGCTGTGCCGGGGTCGCCCCCGAGCAGCGCAGCAGCTCCAGTTCGGCGGCGCGCTGACGCACGTTGACGGTCAGCGTCGAGGCGACCGCGAAGAACACCAGCAGGGTCCCGTAGCCGCCCACGACCGCCGCCGCCGTGCCCAGCGTGTCCGCGCTGACCGGGTCCACGCCGTCCCGACCGGCGGTGTCGTGCATCGACTGGAACGTCATGACGACCGCCGCGCCCAGGAAGGCGGAGAGCAGCGTCGCGAGGAACCGTCCGGGGCGTCGCCGGATCGACCGCAGGGCCAGTACGAACATCGGTCACACCCCCGCCGCGACGTCGTCGCCGAGGTGCGCGAGCCGCTCCGCGACCGTGTCGGGGGTCGGGGCGTCCATCCGCCCCGCCAGCCGCCCGTCGGCGAGGAAGAGGACCGAGTCGGCGTAGGAGGCGGCGACCGGGTCGTGCGTCACCATCACCACGGTCCGGCCGTGCACCCGCACCGCCTGCCGCAGCAGCAGCATCACCTGCCGCGCGCTGCGCGTGTCCAGGGCACCGGTGGGTTCGTCCGCGAAGACGACGCGGGGCTCGGTGACCAGGGCGCGGGCGATCGCCACCCGCTGCCGCTGACCGCCGGAGAGCTGGTCGGGCCGATGGCCGAGCCGGTCCCCGAGGCCGACGCCGGCCAGGATCTCCCGGGTCCGCCTCCGGTCCACCCGCCTACCGGCGAGTCTGAGCGGCAGCACCGTGTTCTGCGCGACCGTCAACGTCTCCAGCAGGTTGTACTGCTGGAACACGAAGCCGACCCGGCCGCGCCGGAACCGGGTCAGCTCCGCCTCGGTGCCCCCCGTCAGTTCCGTACCGTCCACGCACACGATGCCGGCGTCCGGCCGGTCGAGCCCGGCCGCGCACTGCAACAGCGTGGACTTGCCCGAGCCCGACGGTCCCATGACCGCGGTGAAGGTGCCGCGCCCCAGCGTCAGCGTCACCCCGTCCAGCGCGGTCACGGCGTTCTCGGCGGTGCCGTAGGTCCTGGTCACCTTGACCAGGCGGAGCGCCTCCGGGGCGGCGGGGCCCGGGTCGTCGCCTCGTGCGCCGGTGCGGAACATCGTCATCACCCTCCGTGTGGCACGCCCTGTGCGGTGCCTCACCGACGACGCTACGGAGGCGGGGGCCCGTCCACACGGGGCGCAGAACCCGTCTCCGGGGTGTACTCAGCGCCACCCCGGCGGGGGCCGGGGACCCCGACCACCCGGGCTTCCGCACGGGCCGGACGCCGCTGGGCCGGGTCGCCGGGGTGGAGTACCCGGGCTCCGAGGACGGCTCCCTCTCCCACCGGCTCCCCTGCGGACGCTACGAGGTGACCGCCCCGCTCGGCTGACCGTCCACCAGCACCACCTCCAGGGTGCGCGGACCGTGCACCCCCTCGACCCGGTCCAGCTCGATGTCGCTGGTCGCGGAGGGCCCTGAGATCCATGGCCGCCGGCCCGCTCGTACACCGGGCAGACGTTCAGGCAGGCCGAGCAGCGGATGCAGCGCAGGGCCTGGCGGCCGACCTCGTCGGCGAGGGTGTCGGTGCGGCCGTTGTCCAGCAGGACCAGGTGGAAGGCGCGGGGGCCGTCGCCGTCGGTGGTGCCGGTCCACATCGTGGTGTAGGGGTTCATGCGCTCGGCGGTCGAGGAGCGGGGCAGCAGCTGGAGGAAGACCTCCAGGTCGCGCCAGGTGGGGATCACCTTCTCGATGCCGACCACCGAGATCAGTGTCTCGGGCAGGGTCAGGCACATCCGGCCGTTGCCCTCGGACTCCACGACGACCAGCGTGCCGGTCTCGGCGACCATGAAGTTGGCGCCGGAGATACCGACCCGGGCCCGCAGGAACTTCTCCCGCAGGTGCAGCCGGGCCGCCTCCGCGCCTGCCCGCAGCAGGTCTGGGCCATCGGGAAGTCGACCTCGACGCCCAGTCTGGTCAGCAGCGCGACCACGGCCCGGCCGGTGTACCGGATAGAGCGTGTCGTTGACGCAGGTCAGGAACAGGGCGACACGCATCGCGGCTCCTAGGGCCGTCACGTCGATCGCGCGGGGCATCTTGATCACCGGACGAAACGCAGGGTAGTCCGGATACGGGGGCGGGGGGGAGGAGAACGCCGCGGGTAATGTGAACGTCTCCCGGCCGCCCCGCGTCCCTGGCGCACGCCCCCCGACCCGACCCTGGAGGTCCCTGCCCGATGGCCCATTCGGTGGGTATCAAGGATGTCGCCCGAGCCGCCGGAGTGTCCGTGGGAACGGTCTCCAACGTCATCAACCGCCCCGACACCGTGGCGACCGAGACCCGGGCGCGGGTGCTGTCCGCGATCGACCGGCTCGGTTACGTCCGCAGCGAGTCCGCGCGCCAGCTCCGCGCGGGCCGCAGCCGCATCATGGGGCTGCTCGTCCTGGACATGGGCAACCCGTTCTTCGTCGACGTCGCCCGCGGCGCCGAACGGGCCGCGCGCGACGCCGGGCTCGGCGTGATGGTCTGCAACAGCGCCCAGGACCCGGGGGAGGAGGCCGACTACCTCTCGCTCTTCGCCGAACAGCGGGTCCGCGGCGTCCTGCTCACCCCGGCCGACGCCACCGGCCGCAACATCGAGGGCTTCCGGCGCCACCACATCCCCTTCGTCCTGGTCGACCGGGTCGCCGAGGGCACCACCGAGTGCTCCGTCTCCGTCGACGACGTCGCGGGCGGCGCGCTGGCGGTACGTCACCTGGTGGACGCCGGACACCGTTCCGTCGCGTACGTGAGCGGCCCGCCCGGTCTGCACCAGGTGCGCGACCGCCGCACCGGCGCCCTGAACGCGCTGGCCGAGGCCGGACTCGGTGCCGAAGCCCTGCGCGAGCTGCCCACCGAACGCCTCGACGTCGCCGCGGGCCGCGACGCGGGCGCCCGGCTGCTCGGTCTCGCCGACCGGCCCACCGCGGTGTTCTGCGCCAACGACCTGCTCGCGCTCGGTGTCCTGCAGGCCCTCTACGCGGCAGGCGTCCGGGTTCCGGAAGACCTCGCGATCGTCGGGTACGACGACATCGAGTTCGCCGCCGCGGCGGCCGTCCCGCTCACCTCCGTGCGCCAGCCCGCCGTCACCATGGGCGCCATGGCCGCCGAGCTGCTTCTGGAGGAGACGGATCTCCAGGGAACCGACCGGACCCACGCGCACCGGCGTGTGGTGCTCCAGCCCGAGCTGGTGGTGCGGCGCTCCAGCCTCGTCACCCGCTGACCGGTCATTCAGCACGATTTCATGATCCCGGGGGTCGGCGGCCGCACGGTCGTGTGCTGAACTGGGGCGACGGCCGAGAAATCCCGTCCGCCGCGTCCGTCCGCCGCATCCGTCCGCCCAGGGAGCCCCGTTGAGCGTCAGCTACCGCCAGCCCGGCGTCGTCCTCACCGACCGCCGTTTCACCGTGCCCCTCGACCACGCCGACCCCACCGGCGAGACCATCGAGCTGTACGCCCGCGAGGCCGTCGCGAGCGACAAGGCGCACCAGGACCTGCCGTGGCTCGTCTATCTCCAGGGCGGCCCCGGCTTCGGGGCGAACCGTTTCGTCGGCCGGCCCTCCTGGCTCGGCCGCGCCCTGAAGGAGTACCGCGTCCTGCTCCTGGACCAGCGCGGCACCGGCGCCTCGACGCCCGCCAACCGCCAGACGCTCCCGTTGCGCGGCGGCCCCGCCGAGCAGGCCGACTACCTCACCCACTTCCGCGCCGACGCCATCGTCCGGGACTGCGAGGCCATCCGCCCCGAGGTCACCGGCGGCGCCCCGTGGGCCGTCCTCGGCCAGAGCTTCGGCGGTTTCTGCACCGTCGCGTACCTGTCGCTGGCCCCCGAGGGCCTGAGCACCGCCCTGATCACCGGCGGCCTGCCCTCCCTGGACGCCCACGCCGACGACGTCTACCGGGCCGCCTACCCCCGCATCGAACGCAAGGTCGTCGCGCACTACGCCCGCTACCCGCAGGACGTCGAACGCGCCCGCCGCATCGCCGACCACCTGCTCAGCCACGACGTGGTCCTGCCGAACGGCTACCGGTTCACCGTCGAGGCCTTCCAGTCCCTCGGCGCCATGCTCGGCGCCGGCGACGGGAGCCACCGCCTGCACTTCCTCCTGGAGGACGCCTTCGTCCGCGCCCCGCACGGGCACGAGCTGTCCGACGCGTTCCAGGAGCAGGCGCAGAACCTGCTCTCGTACGCGGGCCACCCGCTCTACGCCCTCGTCCACGAGGCCATCTACGGTCAGGACACGCGCCCCACCGACTGGTCGGCCGAGCGGGTCCGCGCCGAGTTCCCGCGCTTCGACGCCGCCAAGGCCCTGGCCGGCGACGAGCCGCTCCTGTTCACCGGCGAATCGATCCACCCCTGGATGTTCGACTGCGACCCGGCGCTGCGTCCGCTGCGCGAGACCGCGCAGCTCCTCGCCGCCCGCACCGACTGGACACCGCTGTACGACCCCGCCCGCCTCGCGGCCAACGAGGTGCCGGCCGCGGCGGCCGTCTACCACGACGACATGTACGTCGACACCGCCCACGCGCTGACCACCGCCCGCACCGTCCGGGGCCTGCGCACCTGGGTCACCGACGAGTTCGAGCACGACGGCGTGCGGGCCGGCGGCCCCCGCGTCCTGGACCGGCTGCTCGCCCTCGCCCGCGACGAGGCCTGACCGGCGCCGCGCCGCGCCGCGGCCGGCCGCCCGACCACCGGCCGGCCGCCCGGGACCCGGGTTAGTGTGCGGGCATGACCAAGCCGACGACCACGCAACTGGAGCCCATGCCCGGCGACTGGCGACGCGCCCTCGCCGTCGTCGCCCACCCGGACGACCTGGAGTACGGCTGCTCGGCGGCGATCGCGTCCTGGACCGACGAGGGCCGTGAGGTCGCCTACGTCCTCGCGACCCGCGGCGAGGCGGGCATCGACACCCTGGCGCCCGGTGAGTGCGCCGCCGTGCGGGAGCGGGAGCAGCGGGCGAGCGCGGCCGTGGTCGGCGTGGGCGAGGTGGAGTTCCTCGACCACCGGGACGGTGTCGTCGAGTACGGCACCGCCCTGCGCCGCGACATCGCCGCCGCGATCCGCCGGCACCGCCCCGAGCTGGTCATCACCCTCAACCACCGCGACACCTGGGGCGGCGTCGCCTGGAACACCCCGGACCACGTCGCCGTCGGCCGCGCCACGCTGGACGCGGCGGGTGACGCCGGAAACCGCTGGATCTTCCCGGAGCTGACCGAGCGGGGCCTCGAACCCTGGGACGGCGTGCGCTGGGTCGCGGTCGCCGGTTCCTCCTCGCCCACGCACGCGGTGGACGCCGGACCCGGACTGGAGCGCGCGGTCCGCTCCCTGCTCGAACACCGCACGTACATCGAGGCGCTCACCGACGAGGACCCGGAGACGTACGTGCGCGGCTTCCTCACCGGCTACGCCGAGGCCGCGGGCGAGCGGTTCGGCGGGAGGCCGGCGGTGACCTTCGAGGTCTTCGCGCGGTAGCGGCACGGAGGGGGAGCGGGCGGGGCGGCAGCGGCCCGTATCCTCGACGGCATGCGAGAAACCATGGCTGACCGGGCAGAACTGCGCGGCGACTGCGCACGGTGCTTCGGCCTGTGCTGCGTGGCCCTGCCCTTCTCCCGCTCGGCGGACTTCGCGATCGACAAGGACGCCGGACAGCCCTGCCCCAACCTGGGGGGCGACCACCGCTGCGGCATCCACGCCCGGCTGCGGGAGAGCGGCTTCACCGGCTGCACCGTCTACGACTGCTTCGGCGCCGGGCAGAAGGTCTCGCAGGTCACCTTCGGGGGACCGGACCGGCGGACCGGGCCCCCGGAGCGGACCCGGGCCATGCTCGACGTGTTCCCGGTCGTCCGCCAGCTGCACGAGCTGCTCTGGTACCTGACCGAAGCGCTGACCCTGCCCGCGGCTCGCCCCGTCCATGCCGACCTGCGCCGCGCCCTGACCGACACCGAACGCCTCACCGACGGGACCCCCGAGGAGCTGGCCGTCCTGGACGTCCCCGCCCACCGGCAGCGGGTCAACGCGCTCCTGCTGCGCACCAGCGAACTCGTGCGGGCCGGCACGCGCGGCAGGAAGAAGAACCGCCGGAACGCCGACCTGATGGGCGCCCGGCTGCGGGGCGCCGACCTCGCCGGGGCGGACCTGCGCGGCGCCTACCTGATCGCCGCCGACCTCACCGGCGCGGACCTGCGGGGTGCCGACCTGATCGGCGCGGACCTGCGCGACGCCGACCTGACGGACGCGGACCTCACGGGCGCGTTCTTCCTGACCCAGCCGCAGCTCACCGCGGCCCGGGGCAGCGTCGGCACCGTGCTGCCTGCGTCAGTCATCCGCCCGGGGCACTGGACAGCGGGGCGCTGAGGCGGCGTCCTCGGCGACGGCCGCGCGGTCCGGCCCCGTACCGGCCCGGCCGCTCCCGGCCCGGCGCTCCAGGCGCAACCGCAGCCCCTCGGGCATCAGGGTCAGCCGCTCGGTCACCCGCAGCCGGTACTCCGGCTCGGGCCGCAGTTCGTACCGGCGCAGCAGCAGTCCGAGGACCAGCGTCGCCTCGTGCAGGGCGAACTGCCGGCCGATGCACGCCCGCGCCCCCGTTCCGAACGGCTTGAAGGTGTGCGGGGCACGCGAGCGTACGGCCTTGGCGTCGAAGCGGTCCGGGTCGAACTCCTCGGCGTCCGGCCCCCACACCTGCGGGTCGCGGTGCAGCATTCCCGCCAGCACCAGCGCCCAGGCACCGCGCCGCATCGGGTAGCTACCGCCCAGCACCGTGTCCGTGCGGGCCTCCCGTGCGAAGGCGGGGGCGGTCGGCCACAGCCGCAGCGACTCGTCCAGCACCCGGCGCACGTACCGCAGTTTGGCCACCTGCTCGTAGCCGGGAGCCTCGGTGTCGCCCCACACGCGGTCCACCTCCGCCCGGGCCCGGGCCGCGATCCCGGGGTGCTGCGCGAGGTAGTGCAGAGCGAAGGACAGCGCCCCCGAGGTGGTCTCGTGGCCGGCCACCAGGAAGGTGATGACCTGCCGGCGGACGTTCTCCGGCGACAGCCGCTCGCCGGTCTCGGGGTGGGCCGTCTCCAGCATCCGGTCGAGCAGGTCGCCCGTCCCGCCCCGGCCGCCCGCCGCGCGGCGGGCGCGGACCAGGTCGTCGACCGTGCGGTTGAGGTGGTCGATGTCGGCGGTGTTGCGGCGGCTCGCGCCGCGCAGCAGCCACGGGGCCAGCGGGGCGGGCACGGTGTTCAGCCGCTGCGCGTAGGTGAGCGTGCCCACCATCGCGGTCACGAAGGGGTGGGGACGGGAACGCTCGAAGGACCCGAAGTCGTGCCCGAACCCGGTGCGCGCGATGGTCTCCAGCGTCAGCTTGGTCATGTCCCCGGGCACGTCCACCGTCCGGCCCGCCGCCCCGGCCCGGTCCCAGTGGTCCGTGAGCCGCGCGGCCACGTCCAGCATCATCACGTGGTAGCCCGCCATGGCCTCCCGGCTGAAGCCGGGCGCCAGCACGTCGTGCGCGAGCTGCCAGTTGGGCTCGTGGTTGTACGCCGTGAAGAGGCCGTCCCCGGCGACCGGCCGCAGGTTGGCCACGCCGAGGCCCACGTGCTTGGCGAACCGCTCCTCGTCCGCGAGGTCGGCGGCGAGCCCGGCGCCCCACACGAAGACGAACTCGTTGCCGAAGGCCCGGCGCCGGAATATCGGACCCAGTCGTCTGGCGTAGCGGAGCGAGTCCTGCATCGGGGTGCTCCTGCTCGCCCCGACCACGTCCCCGAGCAGGGGCAGCCGGTATGGCGGGCGCGGGATGCGGTGCAGCTCGGGCCAGCCCAGTTCGGCGCTGCGGAACCCTTTCGGCAGTCCGTCCGGAGCCAGTCCGTTCGTCGTCCCCGCCATGACGCGATCTCCCTTGACCAAGCGGCGTGTCGTACGTGCAGAGGCAAGCGTATTGTACATGGATTCAATAACGCGCCTCAGTCTCGTCCCGTTGTTGAACCGGCGTCAAGTAAGGTGCGGGCATGGCCGCGAACCAGGGCGAGCGCACCCGCCGCAGGCTCAGCACGGGGGAGCGCCGGGAGCAGCTGTTGTCGGTGGGCGCGCGGCTGTTCTCGGAGAGCCCCTACGACGACGTGTGGATCGAGCAGGTCGCCGAGATCGCCGGCGTCTCCCGCGGGCTGCTGTACCACTACTTCCCGAACAAGCGGGACTTCTTCGCGGCGATCGTCGAGCGCGAGAGCGAGCGCATGCTGCGGATGACGGCGGCCGTGCCCGGCCTGCCGGTTCGGGAGCAGCTCACCGCAGGCCTGGACGCGTACCTGGAGTACGTCCGGGCGCACGCCCACGGCTACCGCGCCTTCCACCGGGCCGACGCGGCCGGGGACCAGGCGGTGCGCCGGGTCTACCGGAAGGCGCTGGCCGCACAGGAGCGGCAGATCCTCGCGGCCCTCGCCGCCGACCCGGAGTTCGGTCCGCTGTTCGGGGAGCGGACCGACGTGCGGCTCGCGGTGCGCGGCTGGCTGGCGTTCACCACCGCGGTCTGCCTGGAGTGGCTGCGGGAGTCGGAGCCGGCACCGGAGCAGGTGCGCGACCTGTGCGCGCGAGCTCTGCTGGGCGCGATCGCGCCGTGAGCGCTCCCGTCGCATTGCGGAACGCGCCCTCACGTCGCTGAAGTGCGCCGTCCGGCGCGGTGAAAAGGTCTCGCGAAGATCACGCGTCCCGGTTGGCGCCCGTCTCGATCTCCGATAAGTTAGGTGAGCCTTACCTAATGAATTGATGACGGAGGTTGGGGATGGGCGACAGCCACACCATCTGGACGGCCGCGCCTGCCGCGGCGGAGCAGGCCCGCTCCGTGCTGGCCGCCGCCTGGTCCTGCGCGGTGACCGCCGAGGGCGGTCGCGAGGAGTTCGTCGGCGCGCACACCGTGTCCGAGGACGGCCGGGTGCTGCTGCACGTGCCCGAGGACAGCGCGCTGCTCGCCGCGGCGATCTGCGCCCCTCGCGGGGAGCCGTCCGCCGTGCTGGAGTTCGCCGACGTGGCGCCCGTCCCGGTGCGGGGACGGATCAGGGCCCGGCTCTGGCTGGCGGGCTGGTTCGCCCCGGACGACGGCCACCTGGCGTTCCGGCCCACACGGGTGGTGCTGCGCCGGCCGTCCGGTGCCGTGGTGGTCGGACTCGACGAGTTCGTCACCGCCCGGCCCGACCCGCTGGCCCTGGCTGAGGCGCGGCTGCTGACCCATCTCGCCGACTGCCACGGCGACGCGGTGGAGCGGCTGACCCGGCTCGTCCACGCCGACAGCCTGCACGGTGCGGTCCGGGTCCGGCCGCTCGCCGTCGACCGGCACGGACTGACGCTGCGCGTCGAGCGCGTCAGCGCCCACGGCGACGTACGGCTGCCCTTCCACGCGCCCGCCGACGACGTCGCCCAGCTCACGGAGCGGGTGCACGTGCTGCTGGCGCAGGCGAGCGCCGCCTCCTGCCCGCGGGCCCTACAGCGGCAGCGCACAGACGGCGACGGGTGAGGCGAACGGCTTTCCCACCGGGCCCAGTTCCCCGCTGTCCCCGGCCACCCGGAACACGCTGACGTCACCGGACTTCTGGTTCGCCGCGAAGAGCAGCCCGCCGTCCGGGGAGAAGGCGATGTGCCGGGGGAAGTCACCGCCGACCGGCACCGTGTCCAGCAGCCGGAGCCGGGCGCCGTCCGACTCCACGGCGTACCGCGTGATGCTGTCGTGGCCCCGGTTGGCGAGAAAGGCGTACGCACCGTCGGGCGTCACCAGGATCTGCGCGGGGTGATTGGTGCCCCCTCCCGACCCCGTAGGCTGCGCCTCCCCGATGGTCAGGCGACCGGTGTCCGGGTCGAAGGCGCAGACCGCGACGGTGTCGTCGACCTCGTTGGCGAGATAGGCGTGGCGCCCGTCCGGATGGAAGGTGAGGTGGCGCGGTCCGGCCCCCGGCCGGGTGCGTGCCCGCCCCATCTCGGTGAGCGTGCCGGCCCTCTCGTCCAGACGGTAGGTGTGGACGGTGTCCGTGCCGAGGTCCACGGCGAGGACGTGCCCCCCGTCCGGGCTGGTGAGGATCTGGTGGGCGTGCGGACCCTGCTGCCCGGGGCCGGGCGGGGGAGCGGAGTGGGTGACCAGGTCGGTGCGCTCCCCGAGCGCCCCCGACGCGCCGATCGGGTGCACCGCGACGCTGCCCGAGCCGTAGTCGGCGCTCAGCAGCCAGCGCCCCCGCGGGTGCACCGACAGATGACAGGTCCCCGAGCCGCCGGTGCTCCGGCTGCCCAGGACCGTGCGGTCGGACAGCCGGACGGCGGTCACCGCGCCGTCCACGCGCTCGTTCACCGCGTACAGGGTGCGTCCGTCCGGGTGCACCGCCAGATACGACGGGTCGGCCACGCCGGTGACCGTGCCCCGGCCGGTGATCTCGCCCGTGTGCGGGTCGTACTCGGCGAGCCCGATGCCCCTGCCGCCGCCCTCGACCGAGGTGTAGGTGCCCAGATACAGCGGACGCGGGCCGGAGGGACCGCGTTCCCGGCCCGGAGCGCCGGTGTCCGCGGCGGTCGCCGTCGGCGTCGACGACGTCTCCGGGCCGGCCCCCGGCGAGTCGCCGCACGCCGTCGCCGCCGGAAGCACCGCCGCGGCGGTCGCCGTCCGCGCGAGCAGACCGACGAACCGGCGCCTGCTCCATCCGTCACCGCTCATGCTCGTACTCCCGCTCGTCGGTCACCGCGCCCCGCGCTCCGCGCCCGCCCCGGCCCGCGTCATCGTCCGTGCCTACCAGTCCCCGTCCTCGACCGGCGCGCCCGGCGCGTCCTTCAGCGGCCGCACCTGATGCGCCGCGGGCGCCTGCCACGGTTCGTGGTCGTCCCCGATCCAGTCCCCGACCGGCTTGACGTCCTGGAGCGGGCCGGTGGGCGCGAGATCGTCGGCGTCCTGGTCGTAGTAGTCGTACCAGGGCAGACCGGCCTGCGTGTATGCCGCCCGGTCCACGGGGGAGCGCGGCGGAGCCTCGCCGGTGATCTGCCGCCACTGAGGCGGCGTCACCAGGTGGACGAAGACCCGGCCCGCGGGCCGCTCGGCCCAGTCCTCCGGGGGCCGTTCGTCACGGTAGACCTCCTGCCGCATGGAGCCTCCGACGCCCAGGCCCATGGCGGGCGCCGACCGGGACCGTGCCGCGCCCGAGCCGGCCGGCGCCGCTCCCGGGGCCGCCGGAGCGGCCATCGGCATCGCCGCCCCGTACGCCCCGCCCGAACGGGCCGCCCTGCGCGCGGTCTCGGCCCGGCGCCGCTGCTCCTCCCGATGGCGGGCCAGCGCCGCCTCGCCCAGGGGAAAGGTCTGCAACTGGACGCCGCCCCACACCTCCTCGCCGGTGACCTGGCCCTCGACGGTCGCACCCATGCCGAGCGGCACCGCCACGAACTGGCGGACCGTGCCCGTCCCGGAGTTGATGCCGTCCAGCCAGGGCTGGCGGGGGAGGACCACGTAGTTCTGCGGGTCGCGGGTCAGCCGGTCGCTCCAGGGCCTGCCCGAGACCGCGCACACCTTGCCCACCCCGACCTGGAGCGCGGCGGGCTCCGTCGTACCGGCGAAGCTCAGCCACATGGCCTCGCGCAGGTACACCGGCAGCATCACGCCGCCGCGCGCCCGCCAGGCCTCGGGCACGGTGTCGGCGTGGTCGGCGACCCGGCGGACCGGGAACTCGCCGAGTCCGGGCGGCAGCGGGTGGGTGCCCGTCTCGGGCAGCCGCAGGGTGCGGATGAAACGCACCGCCGCACCGCCCGGCAGCAAGAGCCTGTTCCCGTCGATCCGCACGCTCGTGTCGGTCATCCGTACGCCCCCTCGTCCCGTGGCGGGCCGCCGGCGTCTCCACCGGCTCCCGCCGTCGTTCCCTGCCCTCACCCAAGCACGAGCACGGTGCCGCGCCCAAGCATGAGCATGGTCTCCCGTCCCGTCCCGTCCCGTCCCGCCCCGGCCCGCCCCGCCCCGGCCCGGGCATGGTCCCTCGCCCGGTACGAGCACGGTCCGCCCGGCCGGGTGCGGTCCCTCACTCAAGAACGACGCCCGGCGGCCTTGCGGTTCCGCTTCCGCAGCCGGGAGCGTGCCCGGTCCCGCAGCCGGGTCAGCCGCGGCATGCGTTCGCGCTGCTCGCGGGTGTGGCGGTCCAGTTCCTCCAGGAGCCGGCGGGAGCGGTGCTCGGTGTCCATCTCGTCGATGATGCGGTTGACCTCGGTCAGCACCGCACCCCGCAACTGCCACTGCCGGGCGTCCCGCCGGACGTCCTCCAGCAGCAGCTGGGCCAGTTTGTCCCGGGTGACCGCGGCCTGCCGCAGCTCGGCGGAGAGGCGCTCCTCGGCGGACTCCGCGTCGTCGCTGGCGCTGGTGGTGACCAGGACCGCGAAGCTGACCACGGCGTCCGCGATCTCGGACAGCAGCTGCTGGATGGTGGCACCGGTCTCGGGCGGGAACAAGGGTTCCGGCTCGCGTTCCTTCGCCAGGTCGGTGAAGGTGCGCGCGAGGACCCGCATGACCACGGTGCAGATCTCCAGGGTGTCCAGCCCGGTACGCAGCACCACCCGGTGCAGCAGCCCCTCCCGGACACGGGGATTGAACCGCAGACTGTCCTCGGCCTGCCGGAGGTCCTCGTCCACCTCGCCGATGTCGTGGTCGAGGCGGCGGGCCTCGTGCAGCCGGGCCGCCGCCTCGTGCCAGGGTGTGCTGTCGGCGGCCTCCTCGCCCATGCGCAGCATCAGCTGCCGCACCCGCCGGGCGAGGCCCTCGATCGACTCACCCGCCTGCTCCACCCACACCGGAGGGGCCAGGACCAGGTTGAAGGCCAGTCCGACGATCGCCCCGATCAGTGTCTCCACCACCCGCGCCCACGCCAGGCTCCCGTGCGAGGTCACCCCGAGCACCAGCATCGCGCTGATGGCCACCTCGGCCACGAACTCGTGCGCCCGCACCAGATGTCCGACGCCCAGCGCCGCCACGATCAGCAGGGCCAGACTCCACCAGCTCAGCCCCACCAACTGGCTGAAGGCGATGGCGACCAGGACACCGGCCACCACGGCGTTCACCCGGCGGAAGCTCATCTTGAGCGTGGCGTACAGGGTCACCTGGACGACCAGCAGAGCGGTCAGGGGCGCCGTCAGCGGCGCGGCCGACTTGTCGGGCGTCAGCCGCACCGCGATCACGTAGGCGATCGACGCCGCCGCGGCCGAGCGCAGCGCCTGCACGACCATGGGGTCCCTGAGCCACTTCACCGGCTGCACAGCCGACGCGGCACTCTCACGTACATCCCGCATCCTCGGGCTGTTCCCTTCCCCGGGCGCATCGAACGTATCCGGACAGGACGGTAGCCGGACAAAGGGGGTCGGGAGGGTTCTCACGCGCCGCGCGCCGCCGGGCGTCCGAGATCTTCAGGCGGCCACTTTGCCGAGGAACGCGGAGAGATTGCCGAGGGTGCGGGCCACCTGTTCCTCCAGGGTGAGGCTCTCCTCGAAGCGGGCCCCGCCCTCCGGCGCCTTCCTGCCGCGCAGGTACAGGGAACAGGCGAGGTCGGTGCACATGTACAGGCCGACCGTGTTGCCCTCCCGGCCGGCCGGGCCCGCCTTGCGCGCCGTCATCAGGGAGACGCCGCCCCGGGGATGGGTGGTCAGGCACAGCGCGCACATGCTGCGCTGGAGGAAGCCCGGCCGGGCGGGCTGGAACCGCAGGGCCACGCCGGTGAGCCGGCCGCCGTCCTCGGTGACCAGATAACTGCGGTCGGGGGCGCCCGGCTCGCGCCAGCCGAGGAAGTCGAGATCGTCCCAGGGACGCTGGTCGAGGTCGCGGGGGACGGACAGGCGCTTGGCCTCGCCCTTCGTGCAGTTGATGAACGAGCCGCGGATGTCCTGCTCGGTGAGTGCTCTCACGGGAATCCCTCCGGGTGGCGGTGCACGGGGTGCCCAGGGGCAGGACCTAGAGGCAGTACCTAGGGCCCCTAGGTTTCTGCCTAGCATAGATAGGGAGGGTGGTGGGGAGCCAGCGAATATCGGGGGGCGCGAGTTCATAGCATGAATTAAGGAGAGAGGGAAGTCGCGTGCCGCATCCGGTCGGAGGTATGTTGCAGACCGGGCACATCAAGGGGAGGCGCCACATGGCGGGGCGGAACGGGCGCACGGTGCGCGACCTCAGGAGGGCCAACCGCACGGCCGTACTGCAACGGCTCTACTTCGAGGGGCCGCTCAGCCGCTTCGAGCTGGGCCCGGCGACGGGACTGAGTTCCGGCTCCGTCAGCAACGTCGTCGCCGACCTGGTCGCCGACGGCCTCGTGGAGGAGGCCGGCAGCGTCGAATCCGACGGCGGAAGGCCCCGCACCCTGCTGCGGGTGGCCCCCGGCAGCGGCCACATGATCGGCGTGGACGTCGGGGAGACCCGGGTGCGCGTCGAACTGTTCGACCTGACCCTCACCGAACTGGCCCGCGCCGAACGCCCGCTGACCCAGCAGCGCTACGACGTCGAGGTGATCGTCGGACACATCCGCGACGGCATCGCCGAGGTGCTGGCGGCGGCCGGCCTCGCGCCCGAGCGGTTGCTCGGTGCCGGAGTCGGCGTCCCGGGCATCGTCGAGCACACACCCGACCGGGGCGCCGTCGTGCACGGGCAGACCATCGGCTGGGACGCGGTCCCGCTGGAGGCCCTGCTCCGCGCCGGCTCGCCGCTGCCCGACACCGTCCCCTACGTCATCGACAACGGCGCCAAGACCCTCGGCCAGGCCGAGATGTGGTTCGGCGCGGGACGCGGCGCCCGCAACGCGATCGTGGTCCTCTTCGGTTCCGGCGTGGGCGCCAGCCTCGTCACCCCCGAGGCCGAGCACGGCCGGGCGGTCGAATGGGGCCACCTGACGGTGCGGGTCAGAGGCCGGCGCTGCCGCTGCGGTGCGCTCGGCTGCCTGGAGGCCTACGCCGGCGCCGAGTCACTGCTGGCCCGCTGGCGGGAGGAGGGCGGCCGGGTACCCGAGGGCACCGACGAGGAGACCGCCCTGACCGCGCTGCTCGCCGCCGCCCACCCGGCCGACGACGAGGAGCCCGACCCGGTCGCGCTCGCCGTCCTGGAGGAGACCGCCGAGTACCTGGGCGCCGGGCTGTCCGACCTGATCAACCTCTTCCAGCCCGAGCGCATCCTCATCGGCGGCTGGGCAGGCCTCCAGCTCGGCACCCGCTTCCTGCCCGCGGTACGCCGGTACGCGGCGTCCTACGCGCTGCGCCACCCCGCCGAGAAGGTGACGGTCGAGCTGGGACGGCTCGGTCCGGACGCGGTGACCGTCGGCGCCGCGATCCTGCCGCTGGCCGACTTCTTCGCGCGCGGTGGCCGGCGCCCCGAACCGGCGCCCGACCACCCGGCGCCCGCCTGGCGCACGGCGCTGGAGGAGCGGGCACCGCACTGATGTTTCGCCGATCACCGCGGAGGTACCCGAGGCGGCTCAGAACACCCGTAGGACCGCGGAAAGGAAGTGCGCCGTGACCGACCACCGCCTCGAAGGACCGGGCGAGACCGGTGAGCCCGTCCCGCGGGACATGCCGGACCAGCAGGCCGGCCCCGGGGACGACCCGTGGGAGGCCGCGGCCCCCACCCGCGAGCAGCTCGAGCAGGGCCAGCGCCCCGAGGACACCGACGCCGACGACGGGACGACGGACACGGACGAAGCCGACGCCGACGTACCCGACACGGACGAGGCGGGAACGGGCCGTCGGGGCGCCCCGCACGCGGGCGACCCCGACCATCCGGTGCCCGACGAGCCCTCCGGCTGACGCCCTCCCGCCCCCCGCTGGACCCGCAGGAGGCGGGAAGGGGCCGGTGTCCGCGGCGTTGCGGACACCGGCCCCTTCCGTGCCGCGGAGGTCAGCCGACCTTGCGCCCCCGCAGGGGCTCCGTGGCGGCTCCGGCGCCCTGCTGGAAGCCCTCCAGGAACTCCTCCAGCACCTCGGTGGCCGTACGCACCGGCCGCCAGCCCAGCTCGGCGCGGGCCCGGGTGCAGTCCATGAGCGGCAGCCGCAGCACCGCGTCGAACAGGTGCGGGGAGGCGGGCAGCAGACGCAGCCCCCACGCGGCGGCGATCGCCGAGCGCGCCGCGGTGCGGGGCAGCCGCACCGGACGCCTGCCGGTCATCTCGCCGAGCAGCTCCGCGTCGACCGGCGGCTCGGCCGCCAGGTTGAACGGGCCCCGGGCGTCCTCGGACCGGGCCGCCAGCCGGTACGCGCCCGCCGCGTCGTCGGTGTGCAGGGCCTGCACCCGCAGGCCGGGAACGTCCGGCAGGAACGGCAGCAGATCCGGGCGGGCCAGCGGCCCCGGCAGGTACTTGCCGCCGAAGATCCGGCGCTGCTCGCTGGCCGACTCCCGCTTGAAGAGGAAGGCCGGACGCATCCGCACCACCCGGATATCGGGGTGGTCGCGTTCGAAGATGTCCAGCGCCCGCTCCAGGTAGGCCTTCTCCCGGCAGTACGCGGCGTCCGGCCAGCCGTGCGTCGGCCACGACTCGTCCACCGCACGTTCCTTCGGCCCCGGCGAGTAGGCGCCGACCGACGAGGCGTGCACCAGCGCCGGCACCCCGGCCGCGGCCACCGCCTCGAAGACCCAGAGGGAACCGAGGACGTTCGTGCGCCAGGTCGTCGCCGGGTCGTGCGTCGGCTGGAACGCCCAGGCCAGATGCACCACGGCGTCGGCACCGGCGAAGTGGCCGCCCAGGTCGGCCCGCTCGGAGGCCAGGTCGACCGCGGCCCACTCCGTCTTCGGGGGCGACCACTCGGGGATCCGCCGGGCCAGCCCCACCACGGACCCGACCTCCGGATCTTCCGACAGAAGCCGGACCACGCTGGTGCCCACGTTGCCGGTGGCACCCGTGACCACGATCCTGCTGCCCGCTGTGCTGCTCACCTTGCGCTCCTCTCGGCCGCGTACCCGCGCGAAGGGGCACCGGGTACCCGTCCCGCCGGAGGGGCACGCAAGGAGAAGCCCCGATCGCGACGGGGGAATCACGATCGGGGCGGTCTGGGGCGGGTACGGATGGCGGTCGCCTCTCGGCGAGACGCTCCACAGGGCTTCAGCCGAACGATCGTCCCTGTGGGCAGAAGGTGAGGCCCGGGGACACTGTCCCATCCGTACCCACGCCTTCTTCAACGGGAGAGGGTCCGCCGGTGTTCCGCCGTCTGTTCTGTTTTGGGGTGATGTGGGTCACTGTGTCTGCGGCTCGGGGACGATCTCGGCCCACAGGTTCTCCGCCTGCAGCAGCAAGGTGCCGAGCACCGCGGTCCGAGCGGCGCCCTGTCCGGCCTCTTCCCGCAGCCCCTCCTGCAACCGGCGGTGCAGTTCCTTCATGGTCGCCTCCGTCGCCTCCTCCGGACGGGCCCGACCGGCCTCGCCCAGCAGCCGGTCGGCCTCCGTCCGGCAGGCGTCGCCGATCAGGCCCAGCAGGCGCGCGTACAGGTCCAGCACCGGTCCCTCCGGCGGGGCGGGGGTGCGGTGCTCGTCGGCCGCGACCGCCAGTGTCCGGGTCAGGGCCGAGATGTGCCCGGTGACGCGGTTCCACCGCTGGTCCTCCTCCTCGGCCGGAACGGCGGCGGGCGCGCGGTTCAGCACCCGCAGCGGGCCGTAGGTCAGCCGCAGGCTCTCCTGGCTCCAGGACCGCGCCGACTTCAGCGCCTCCGCGCGCCGCTGCAGTCGCGCGGAGGCACTCGACCAGCCGGTCGCGGTCTGCGCGTCCCACTCGGTCTTGCGCAGGTCGTCCGCGACGGAGTGCAGGACGTCGCCCGCCTCCCGCGCCAGCGCCGACAGGTTCTCCCGGACGTCCCGCAGATGGATCGGCGGCAGCACGAGAGCGTTGACCGCCACGCCGATGAACGCCCCGAGTGCCGCCTGCCCCAACCGGTGCCCGACCGCCGAGGCCGACACGGCCGTGCCGGAGAGGAGGACGAACACGGCGGTGGTGGCCGCGTAGATGCCCTGCTGGCCGAAGCGGGGCCAGTTGGCGATCAGCATGAGCACCGGCAGCGACAGCGCCAGTGCCCCCGTGTTGTCATCGGTCAGCACCTGCGCCCCCGAGGCCAGCAGCGCCCCGGCGCAGATCGCCGCGAACTGCTGGGTGGCCAGCCGGACCGAGCTGTAGACGGTGGCCTGCACGAGGACGAGCGCGACCCACGGCGCCATCAGCGCCATCGGATCGTCCATCCAGACACCCGCCACGAGCCAGGCGAGCAGGGCCGCGCCGGCCGCCTTCAGCGACTGGACCACCAGGTCGCGCTCACGGCCCGGCCCCCGGCAGGCGGCCAGGGCGGCCCGTCCGACGGCCGATGCCTCTCGCCACACCGCGTCCCATGGCCGCCACCCCCGTAGTCTCTGCCTGCCCGTCTCTGTCACAGCGGTCATGCGGTACCGGGTATCCCCGTCACCGGCCGACACGTCCGGACGTGACGTACACCTCGGCGGCTCATCCGAGAGGGCTCCGGTCCAGGGAGGCGAGCAGGGCGGCCGGGTCGGCGTGGACCGCGTCCGCGCCCGCCTCCTCCAGGTCGGCGCGGGGCAGACCGCCGCACAGCACGGCCACGCAGCGGACCCCGGCCCGGCTGCCCGCGCGCATGT
Organism: Streptomyces ambofaciens ATCC 23877; assembly: GCF_001267885.1. Taxonomy (NCBI): domain Bacteria; kingdom Bacillati; phylum Actinomycetota; class Actinomycetes; order Kitasatosporales; family Streptomycetaceae; genus Streptomyces; species Streptomyces ambofaciens. The sequence continues at coordinate 7,272,102 of NZ_CP012382.1, forward strand.
CCCAGACGGTGTCGCCGACGAACACCGCCCGCTCGGCCGGCACCCCGACCAGCTCCAGGGCGTGCTCGACCGGCTCGGGGGCCGGCTTGCCCGCGTCGACGTCGTCGGCGCTCGCGGTGGCGGCGATCGCGTCGTCCGCGTCGATCGCCCGCCGCAGCGCGTCCAGCTCCGGCCCGCCCGCCGAGGTGGCGAGGACCACCTTCCAGCCGTCGCGGGCGAGGCGGCGCAGCAGCTCACCGGCGTCCGGCAGGGCGGGCAGGCGGTCGAAGTACTGTCCGTACAGCGCCTTGTGGGCGGCGCTCAGCTCCGCGTCCTGGTCCGTGTCCCGGTCCTCGCCCAGCAGATGCGCGACGAGGTCGGTGGAGGGGAGGCCCACGGCCCGGTGGATGGCGTGCATCGGCACCCGGTGCCCCGCCTGCCGGAACGCCTCCCACCAGGTCGCCACATGCAGGTGATTGGTGTCGACGAGGGTTCCGTCGACGTCGAACACGGCCGCCCGTTCCATGCACTGTTCCTTTCGTGGTCCGTGGATCGTCCGGCGGGTACCACGTCAGGGGCCCGTCACTCCGGACGGAGTACGGCCCTCGCGGGTCCAGGCCAGCAGTTCTTCCCGCGACCACGTGGTGACCACGCGCTCCGGGGGCACCCCGCACTCCTGCGCCCGCGCGCACCCGTGGATCTGCCAGTCCAGCTGACCGGGCGCGTGCGCGTCGGTGTCCACGGCGAACAGCACGCCGGCCGCCACCGCCCGGCGCAGGAGCCGGCGCGGCGGGTCGAGCCGCTCCGGCCGGCTGTTGATCTCGACGGCCGTCCCGGACTCCGCGCAGGCGGCGAAGACCTCGTCCGCGTCGAACTCCGACTCCGGCCGCCCCCGCCCGGTCAGCAGCCGCCCGGTGCAGTGCCCGAGGATGTCCGCGTGCGGATCGCGTACGGCGGCCACCATGCGGCGGGTCATCGCGCGGGCGTCCATCCGCAGCTTGGAGTGCACGGACACCACGACCACGTCGAGCCGCTCCAGCAGGTCCGGCTCCTGGTCGAGCGAGCCGTCGTCGAGGATGTCGCACTCGATACCGGTCAGCAGCCGGAACGGCGCCCAGGTCTCGTTGAGCGCGGCCACCACGTCGAGCTGCTCGCGCAGCCGCTCGGGGGACAGACCGCGCGCCACCGTGAGCCGCGGCGAGTGGTCGGTCAGCACCGCCCACTCGTGCCCGAGCGCCGCCGCCGCCCGGCCCATCTCCTCGATCGGGCTGCCGCCGTCCGACCAGTCGGAGTGCAGGTGGCAGTCCCCGCGCAGCCGCTCCCGCAGCTGCTCCCCGCCCTCGGCGAGCGGGGTGTCCGCCTCGCCCTCCAGCTTCTCCAGATAGCCCGGCACCTCCCCGGCCAGCGCCTCCCGCGCCACCTGCGCCGTCTTGGGTCCGACCCCCTTCAGCGACTCCAGGGAGCCCGCCCGCTCGCGCAGCTCGGCGGCCGGCAGCTCGCCCAGCACCCGGGCCGCGGTGCGAAAGGCGCGTACCCGGTACGTCGGCGCCTGGGAGCGCTCCAGCAGGAACGCGATCCGCTCCAGCGCCTCGACGGGCTCCATCGGCGCCTCCTCCTGGTCCGAGTACCACCGGTTCCACGGGGCCTTTCGCGCTCCTCCGGCACGTCCAGGGTTCCCCAGCGGCCGGGACCCCGCACCACGGGAGGGCGGTTTGTCCGTACCGCACCCGGGTACTGCGACGCCCCGCGCACCGCTCCGCGCGCGGGGCCCGAGGAACCGAGGAGCGCCGAAGAGGAGGTCCGCCATGCCCAGCCCCAGCCCGTCCGACGCCAAGGTGGCCGTCGTCACCGGTTCCGACTCCGGCATCGGCCGTGCCACCGCCGTACGCCTGGCCGAGGCGGGGATGGACGTCGGCATCACCTGGCACACCGACCGGGAGGGCGCCGAGCGGACCGCACAGGAGGTGCGGTCCCTGGGCCGCCGGGCCGAGACCGCCCAGGTCGACCTGACCCGGCTGCCCGAGGCCGCGGACACGGTCGACGAGCTGTGCGAGCGGCTCGGCCGGATCGACGTCCTCGTCAACAACGCCGGTACGGGCACCGCCACGCCCTTCCTCGACCTGGGCCTGGAGGACCTGCGGCACGTCTTGGACGTCGACCTGGCCGGTCCCTTCCTGTGCGGGCAGAAGGCGGCCCGGCGCATGATCCGGCAGGGGGAGGGCGGCCGGATCGTCAACGTGACCTCGGTCCACGAGCACCAGCCGCGGGTGGGCGCCGCCCCGTACTGCGCTGCCAAGGGCGGGCTCGGCCTGCTCACCCAGGTGATGGCGATCGAGCTCGCCGAGCACGGCATCACGGTGAACGCGGTGGCGCCCGGCGAGATCGCCACGCCCATGACCGGCCAGGAGGACACCGACCCGCACTCCGAGCGCCGTCCCGGCGTGCCCCTCGGCCGGCCCGGCGACGCCCGCGAGGTCGCCGCGGTGATCGCCTTCCTCGCCGGGCCCGACGCCGCCTACGTCACCGGCGCCTCGTGGAGTGTGGACGGCGGCATGCTCCGGATGGGCCCGATGGCCGGATCCCATCTGACGAGCGACGACTGGCGGCGGCCCTGAGCGGGAGCGGAGGGTTGCGGCCTACCCTCGAGGCATGACCGAAATCGACACCCCGCACATCGGCAGGCCGCGCATCCTCGTGCTCCGGGTGCAGCCGGGGACGCCGCCGTTCCGGATCGTCGAGATCGACGGCCAGGTGGTCGGTGAGGCCAGGGCCGTCACCGACGTCCTGGAGGCCGCCGCGGCCTTCGGCATCACGGTCCACGACCTCGACGACCCGGACGTGGTCCGCTGGGTGGGCGGGGACAAGTTCACCTGGACGCTGCACTAGACCCGAGCCGGCCAGGCCGTCCCGCCCGGTGGGCGGACGACGGGCGGCGCCGGACGGTCCCGGCCCCGCCCGGGTGACTCAGCCGACCGTCCACTTCTGGTTGGCGCCGCCCGTGCAGGTCCAGATCTGCAGCCGGGTGCCGTTGGCCGAGTTGTTGCCGGCCACGTCGAGGCACTTGTCGGCCTGCGGATTGACGATGTCGCGGGCCGCGGTCACGACCCAGCGCTGGGCCGCGCTGCCGTTGCAGTCCCACAGCTGGACCGCCGTGCCGTCCGCCGTTCCGCCGGCGTTGACGTCCAGGCACTTGCCGAGCGCCCGGACCGTGCCGTCGGCGCCCACCGTCCACCGCTGGGCCGTGGTGCCGTTGCAGTCGTAGAGCTGCACCGGGGTGCCGTTGGCGGAGTTCGCCGCGGCGACGTCCACGCACTTGCCGGCCAGGCCCCGGATCGCGCCGCCCGTCCCCGAGTCGCTCGTCGTCACCGACACGTGGTCCACCACCAGCGACTGCGGGAAGGCCGTCGAGCCGTCCGGGTCTCCGGGCCAGTAGCCGCCGACCGCCAGGTTCAGGATCAGGAAGTACGGCCTGTTGAACACCCACTGCTTTCCGCCCAGGTCGGCCGGGGTGCGCCGCTGGTAGACGTTGCCGTCGACCGACCAGGTGATGGAGTCGGGCGCCCAGTCGACGGCGAAGGTGTGGAAACCGTCCGCGAAGGCCTGGCCGCCCGGCAGGGTGTAGCCGGCGCCGATGCCGCCGGCGCCGGAGTAGCCGGGGCCGTGGAGGGTGCCGTGCACGGTGGAGGGCTCGAAACCGACGTTCTCCATGATGTCGATCTCGCCGGAGTCCGGCCAGTTGACCGGGGTGCCGAGCATCCAGAACGCGGGCCACATGCCCTGTCCGCGCGGCACCTTCATCCGGGCCTCGACGTGCCCGTACTGCGCCGTGAACTTGCCGGAGGTGTTGAGCCGGGCGGAGGTGTACTGGCAGGTGCCGTACCAGCACTGGTAGTTGGCGGGGTTCTCCTTGCGGGCCGTGATGACCAGGTGGCCCTGGCCGTCCAGCGCCGCGTTCCTGTTGCCCGAGGTGTAGTACTGCCGTTCGTGGTTGTTGACGTTGTCGCCGGTCTCGATCTGCCACTTCGAGGAGTCGACGGCCGCGCCGGCGGGCCCGTCGAAGGTGTCGGAGAACGTCACGGCCGCGGGCGCGGCGGCGGCGGACCCGGCGCCCTCGGGACCTGCCTGGGCGGGGCCGGACACGAGCGAGGCGGCCAGCCCGGCGGACAGGGCGGCGGCGAGGAGACATCTGCGGAGCAGGCGTGGACGGGCCACGGCTCTCCCTTCCGTACGGCGTCCCGGGGAGGGGAACACCGACCGAGGTGGGGGGTAAGGGTGTCTCCTCTTGATTTAAGTAGTGAGCTAAGGGGTGGTCAATACCTTGGTACGGACCACCTGACCTTCTCTCAGTCGCGGGACTTGCGCGCGTGCACCGCCCGGCTCATCCGCCGGCCCAGGAGCAGGTAACCGATCAGCGCGCCCGTGGTGTTGAGGATGACGTCGTCGATGTCGAAGGCCCGTCCGGTCACCAGGGCGCCCTGCGCGAACTCGACCAGCAGCATCACGACCGCCGTCAGCAGCAGCACCCGCAGCAGTCCGCGGGTGCGCGGGGCGACGACCGGAACCAGCACGCCGAAGGGGACCCCCAGCAGGATGTTGCCGCCGATCTGCTTGACGGCGTCGCGCAGCGCGGGCTGGTCCAGATAGGCCCTCAGTGACCGGCCGGGGTGCATGTTGGTGTGCGTCAGGGCCTCGGACGCGGGGGAGGGGTTGAGGGTCAGCCGCGCCAGCACCACCGCGAACGCCACCATGAAGAGGAAGGCGCAGGCCGTCGCCAGCAGGCGCAAGGGGAGGGGGAGCGGGCGCCGTTCGCGGCGGTCGGTCTCCTCCGCCTTGGTGGGGCGGGGTGTCTTGGCGGCGCGGGGGCGCAGCAGGGAACGCGGCCCCGAGGCGGCACGAGCCATTCGGTCCTCCAGTCGTCACATTCTTCGCGTGGTGGGCCGGTTGCCCGCCGATTCGCCGAGGATGCCGGTCCGGCCGTGGAATCCGGTCCGGGGACCAGGCCGCGCCCGCCTCCTCCGTCTGCCCCCGCCCGGCCGGGACACTCCGGCCATGCCGGGCCGTCGCACCGCGGCCGGACGAGGGCTCAGGACCCGTAGGTCACCCGTACCTTCTCGAAACCGAGGGAGCGCAGCAGGCCCTGGAGCATCGCCGTGGTGTTGGTCTCGGCGCGCGCCGTGAGCTCGCTGTCCTTCGCCGCGTCGCCGATGTGCCGGGCCGCGAGCTTCTGCACGGCCTGTTCACCGTTCGGGTTGTCCGAGAACAGGTCGCCCAGGCGGTCGAGGAGCCCGCGCTGCTTGGAGACGGCGTAGGAGCGGTCGGGGTCGAGGGCCGGCTCACCGAGCGCCGCGTGCGGCAGCCGCAGCGTGGCCGAGGTGCGGTCGTCGTCGACCGTCACGTCGTCATCGCCCACCTTCCCGAGGTCGACGTAGGCGTCGACGGTGCCCGCCCCGACGTACAGGGTGCGGCTGCCGCGGATCGCATCGGGCAGGAACTTGGTGTCCTTCTCCAGGTCCACGACGACCTGGAAGTTCCCGGACGCGGCCTCGTAGCGGCTCATGTCCTGGATGGACTCCAGCAGCGCCGGACCCGAGCGGTCCTGGGTCTCGGTGCCGAACAGGTCCTTGAGTCCCGGTACGACGCTCAGCCGCAGTCCGGCGAAGAGCACGGCGAGCACCAGCACGATCGCGCTCAGCACCTTCGCCCAGCCGGGCACGCGCCGGGGCAGGTTCCTGATGGGAGTCGTCATGGCGGCGGCCCTCCTTCCTACTGACCGGATGCCCTCCATCTCCCCGCGCAGACCGGTCAGTTGGCGGCGCCGGTCAGCGGCGGCGGGGGAGGGGAGGGGAGCGCGACCACCGCACCTCAGCGCGGTGGATCCAGCGGACGGTCCCCGGACGGCCGGGACGACCACACCGCCTCCCCGCGAGTGAGGCCGGGCAGGCCCAGTTCCGCCTCCCGCACCCGCCGGGCCGGCAGCTCGCCGGTGATCAGCCAGCCGGAGCCGCCGCCCGTCGTGCCGGTGAACTCCGCGCCCAGCGAGGCGAGCCGGGCCGTCACGGGCGCCAGCGCGTCGGGTGGCACCTCCGCCTCGAAGGCGTGGAGCGGCTCGTGGAGCCGGGTCCCGGCCCGCCCCAGGGCCCGGCGCAGCACGATCGGGGTCAGTCCGCGGAAGTCGGCGGCGGTGCTGACCGGCGAGCTGAATCCGGAGCGGGTCAGCGTGACCCGGTAGTCGGTGACCGGGGCCCCGGTCAGACCGGTCAGCAGGGTGGCGTGGACCGTCTCCTCGACGGCCTGGTGGAAGGCGCGGGGGAGGGCGCCGAGTTCCGTCTCGTGGGCGAACACACCGCCCGAGCCGCGCGGGCCCGGCTCGACGCGCAGCCCGACGGTCGCCCAGTACCGGGTGCGGTCGAGCCACGGCATCTCCTCCGCGGCCTCCCCGGTGCCGGCCGGGCGCTCCAGAAACCGGGCGCGGCCCGGGGCGAAGTCCGCCTCGATGCCGAAGTCCTCGGACAGCGTCGCCGCCAGCACCTCCATCTGGACCTCTCCGTACAGGAGCAGCGCCGTGGCGCCCGACGCCGCCGGGCGGGCGTGCAGCAGCGGGTCCTGGTCGGCGAGGTCCAGCAGGGCGGCCCGCAGCGGCCCCGCCTGCCCGGGGTGCCGGGCCCGGACCAGGGTCTCCAGCGTCGGCGGCGCGAACTGCGGGGCCCGGTCGGTCCGAGCGCCGAGCCGGTCGCCGACGCGCAGCCCGCCGGGCACGGTGAGGGCCGCGATGTTGCCGGCGGTGAGCGTCCCGGGGCGGCCGATCACGTCGAGGCGGGTCACCCGCCCGGTGACCTCGGTGGTCCGTCCGTCGGACTCGCGCCGCAGGAACGTGAGCCGTTGGCGCGGGCGCACCTCCCCGGCGTGGAGCCGCAGGTACGCCGTCCGCTCACCGCCGGATGCGGGGCGCAGGGCGAAGACGGTGCCGCGCGGCGCCGCGGGGCCGGCCGCCGGGGGAGAGGCGGGCGGGACCAGCCGGAGCAGACTCTCCACCAGTTCCGCGACGCCCTGCCCACCGAGGGCGGAGCCGTGGTGCAGCGGGTGGAAGGAGCCGTCGGCGGTGCGGGCCGCGAGCGCGGCGGCCAGTTCCCCGGCGGTCGGTTCGGGACCGTCCACCAGCGCGGCCAGGATGCCCGGGTCGACCTCGGCGAGCGCCTCGGCGGTCCGCCCGTCCGGCGTTCGGCGGGTGACGCGGGCGTGCCCGGTGCCGGCGCCTGTGACCTCGGTCAACGGTGCGACGTGCGGCGTCAGCAGGCGCCGGACGTCGGCGAGCAGCTCCTCGGTGCGCGCACCGGCCCGGTCGATCTTGTTGACGAAGACGAGCGTGGGCAGCCGCAGCCGCCGCAGCGTGCGCATCAGCACACGGGTGCGGGCCTGGACGCCCTCCACCGCGGAGAGCAGCAGCACCGCGCCGTCGAGGACCTCCAGGGCACGCTCCACCTCGGCGACGAAGTCGGAGTGTCCCGGCGTGTCGATCAGATTGACCTGGGTGTCGCCGACGGTGAAGGCGGCGACGGCGGAGCGGATGGTGATGCCGCGGCGGCGCTCGATCCCGCCGTCGTCCGTGCGGGTGTCACCCGCGTCGACGCTGCCGAGCCGGTCGATGGCGCCGTGATCGAAGAGGAGCCGCTCGGTGAGACTGGTCTTACCGGCGTCGACGTGGGCCAGGATGCCGATGTTCAGGGTGTTCGGAATGTGCATGCGCTGTCGAGTCCTCGAAAACCGTGGGCCGGAAGGGGCACTGGGTGATTCCGAGGAGTCGGCGCATGCGGGGGATCCTGACCTGAGGGGAGACGGGCGGTTCCATCATGGCGCCGGCCCCCGGGGCCGCCGCAACCGGATATCCGTAAGCTGAGGCTCCCGGCCGGACAGCGTCCGGACAGGATCACGCGAGGAGCGGTCCGTGCGAGACATCGCCGTGTTCAGCGGTAGTGCCCACCCCGAGCTGGCCGAGGAGGTCTGCGCGCACCTGGGCGTGCCCCTCAGCCCCACCCGGGTGAGCCGCTTCGCCAACGACTGTCTGGAGGTGCAGCTGCGGGCCAACTGCCGCGAACGGGACGTCTTCCTGGTCCAGCCACTGGTCAAGCCGGTGCAGGAGCACCTCGTCGAGCTGCTGCTGATGTGCGACGCGGCCCGCGGGGCGTCGGCCGGACGCATCACCGTCGTGATGCCGCACTACTCCTACGCCCGCTCCGACAAGAAGGACGCGCCGCGCATCTCGCTCGGCGGACGCCTCGTGGCGGACCTGCTGGTGGCGGCGGGCGCGAGCCGGGTGCTGGCCATGACCCTGCACTCGCCCCAGGTGCACGGCTTCTTCTCGGTCCCGGTCGACCACCTGCACGCGCTGCGTGAACTGGCCGCGCACTTCCGGCAGTACGACCTGTCCCGCACCACGGTCGTCTCGCCGGACCTCGGCAACGCCAAGGAGGCCGCCGCGTTCGCCCGGATGCTCGGCGCCCAGGTCGCGGCCGGCGCCAAGCAGCGCTACGCCGACGACCGGGTCAGCATCAGCGCCGTGATCGGTGAGGTCGCCGGGCGCGACGTCATCGTCCTCGACGACGAGATCGCCAAGGGCAGCACGGTCCTCGAACTCCTGGACCGGCTGCGGGAGGCGGGGCCGCGCACCATCCGTCTCGCCTGCACGCACGGGCTGTTCGCGTCCGGCGCCCTCAAACGGCTCAGTGATCAGCCGGACGTGCTGGAGATCGTGTGCACCAACACCGTGCCGGTGCCGGCCGACGACCACACGGAGAAGCTGCGCGTCCTGTCGATCGCCCCCGCACTGGCCGAGGCCGTGCGCCGCATCCACAACGGTGAGTCGGTCAGTGCCCTGTTCGACGCCCCGCCGGGCGGGTGAGGCCGAGCACCTCGTCCAGGGTGGCCCGCGGTGGCAGCAGCCGCGCCAGGCCGGTGATCCGCAGCATGCGCAGGGTCAGCGGGTGGGTGCACACGAGGTGCACCTGCCCGCCGTGGTCGAGCACCTGGCGCCGGGCCCGGTACAGCAGGCGCAGGCCGGAGCAGTCGAAGAACTCGACCCCGGAGAGGTCGAGCACGACCCGGGCGCCGGGGCGGCCCGCCTCCCGCTCCAGGCGCGGGGCGATCTCCGCGGCCGACGCGATGTCGATCTCGCCCCGGAGCTCCAGCACCGTGTGCCCGTGTTCCTGGCGCACGTGCAGATGCCCGGTGGGCGACGCGGGTTCGTACCGCACGGCGACCATGCCTCCAGCCTGTTCCGGTGGCTCAACTGATGACCCCGCCCGGGAAGTTACCCCGATCGAGCGATTTTGAGCATGTTCGATTGACATATGTCATCGAAATTTGCCAAGCGGTTCGATCAGTCGACCACGAGGACGATCTTGCCCGTGGTGCGGCCGGTCTCACCCAGCGCGTGCGCCTCGGCCGCGTCGGCCAGCGGGAACGTCCGCGCGATCGTGGCCCGCAGCTTCCCCGACTCGACCAGGCCGGCGATCTCCCGCATGTCGGCCCGGTCGGCGTCCACGAGCATCCGGACCGCCCGCACGCCGAGCCGCTCGGCCTCCTCGAAGAAGTCGTCCGAACCGACCGGCAGGATCGACACCACGATCCCGCCCGGACGCAGCACGCGCAGCGAACGCAGGGACGTGTCACCGCCGATCGTGTCCAGGACGACGTCCACGTCCTTCACGACCTCGGCGAAGTCGGTCTCCCGGTAGTCCACCGTCTCGTCCGCCCCGAGGGAGCGCAGGAACTCGTGCTTGGCCGCGCTGGCGGTACCGATCACATGGGCACCCCGCGCCTTGGCGATCTGCACCGCCGCATGTCCCACCCCGCCGGCTGCCGCGTGGATCAGCACCCGCTGTCCCGGCCGGACGTCCGCCCGCTCCACCAGGGCCTGCCAGGCCGTCAGCGAGACCAGCGGGAGCGCGCCGGCCTGGACGTGGTCGACCCCGGCCGGCAGGGGCACGAAGGCGCGCGCGGGAGCCGTCACGTACTCCGCGTGGGAGCCGTGGCCGAACGGATAGGAGAGCATGCCGAAGACCTCGTCGCCGGGCCGGAACGCGGCGACGCCGATCCCCACCGCCTCCACCACGCCCGAGACGTCCCAGCCCAGCACGAAGGGCGGTTCGCCGAGGAACCCTCCGTTCGCCCGGTGCTTCCAGTCGGTCGGGTTCACCCCGGCGGCGCGCACGCGCACCAGGACCTCGTTCGGGCGGGGCTCGGGGCGCTCGGCCCGTACTTCCTTCAGGACCTCGGGACCGCCGAGGACCTCCTGGCTGATGGCTCGCATGGTGTTCACGTCGCTCATGGTCACCCAGCTTGCCTCGCTCCGCCACGTCGGGGGAACCGCGCGTTCGCCTCCTGTCGGAGGGTGACGGAATCCTCACTTCCGCCGGGCTCCGGATTGATCTTTTAGGCTTCCCAACCGATAAGCTCCCTGACGGCGCTGCGAGTTGACACGGCCGCGACGGGTCGGCTCGCGGTGCGTACTCATGAGTGCGGTCCCCTTGCACACCCCCCCCGTGTTCGATCGTTCTGGTTCGAAGGATGCAGATGGAACTCGCCACTCCGCCACCGGCGGCGCGGGCCCCTGTCGCCTGGTACAGCTGGTGGCTGATGCCACTGGGCCTGGGCGGCGGGACGGTAGCCGCCACGTTCATGAGCTCGGAGCGAATAACCGCGGCCGTCGCCGGTGTGGTGGCGACGGCGGCGGGCACCGTGTGCGTACGCCTCCTCCTGCGTGGTCGCGCGCAGCTGCGCCGGGCCGAGCACGTCCACCGTGCCGCGCAGGCCGAGCACGCGCAGCGGTGGCAGCAGCACGTGGCCGGCCTGGAGCGGAGCTTCTCCGCCGAGCGTGCCGCCCTGGAGGCACAGCTCTCCGAACAGGCACAGAGCCACGAGGCACGTCTGACGGAGCACACCCGCGCCTGCGAGGACCGGCTGGCCGAGCAGGCCGCGACGTACCAGACCCGCCTCGCCGAGCGGACCGAGGCCTGGCAGGAGCAGCTCGGGCACCAGCTGGCCGCGGTGTCCCGGCTCGCCGACGAGCAGCTGCCCGACGCCATGCGCAGGCTGCGCGCCGGTGACGCGATCGACGACATCCTGCCCACCGTCGAGCAGTGCGCGAAGGTCGGCGCCGAGCTCCAGGCCGAGCTGCGCAAGGTCCTCAGGACCGCGCTGATCGGCGTCGAGGCGGAGTTCGACCGTTCGACCTCCGCCGAACAGGCCGTCATCGGCGTGGGCAACCGCATCCACGTGCTGACCAGCAAGCTCCGCGGCCGTCTGCACGAGCTGCAGGGCGAGCACGGACGGCTGCCGGCCGTCGCCCGGGGGCTGATGGAACTCGACCAGGCCATCGGCCCCGCCGACTGTCTCGCCGCCAGCATCGGTGTGCTCGGCGGCTCCGACCGCCCGGGCCGGCAGTGGCAGGAGCCGCAACGCCTGCTGAGCGTGGTGCGGGGCGGCATCGGCCGGATCAAGGACTTCCACCGCGTCGAGCTGCGCCATCTGCCCGAGCTCGGCGTGGACGGCGGCCTGGTGGACCACCTCACGCTGGTCTTCGCCCACCTGCTGGACAACGCCGCGCGCTACTCGCCGCCCACCGAACCGGTCGTCGTCTCCGGCAAGGAGGTCCCCAACGGCGTCGGCATCGAGATCCAGGATTCCGGCAAGGGGCTCAGCGAGGAGAAGAAGCGCGAGGCCGAGCACGCCCTGGCGGGCACCTCGCCCGGCCCGGGGCTCGGTGGCATCTCGGAGGACGCCAACATCGGCCTGCGCGTCGTGGGAGCCCTCGCCCGTCGCTACGGCATTCGCGTGACCTTCGCGGACTCGCCATGGCTGGGGACGTCTGTCGTAGTCGTTGTACCGCACAAGTACTTCAGCCCGCTGCCGGCCGCCGCCACCGGCGGCGCCGCCGCGCCGGAGACCGGGCCGGCCGGCGGCGCACCGCACGCCGGAGTGGCACCGGCCCCCGTCGCGTCACCGTCCGGCGCGGCACCGGCTCTCCGGCCGGCCCCCGGCCGAGCCGGCGACGACCCCGCCGAGACGACCCCCGGCGGCCTGCCCAGGCGCAGGAGCAGGCGTGAAGAGCCGGCCGCCGGTGCGGCCCCGGCCCCCGGGGCCGCCGCGTACGCCGGCCGGACCGACCCGGCCGGTCGGGCCCCCGTAGCCGCCGTTCCGCCGGACGCCTCCTTCGCCGGTCTCGCCGCCTTCGCCACCGCCGGACGCGAAGGCGGCGCGGCGACCGGCGCGGTCCCACCCGCCGAAGCCGCCGGCGTCCCCGACCCGATCACCGGTGGCGCGTCCACCGGGCACCGCACTGAAGAGAGCGACTAGTCCCCATGACGCACCAGGGAACCGACGTGAGCTGGGCGCTCCGCGACCTTGTGGAGAGCATCCAGGAGATCCGCTTCGCCCTCGTCGCCTCCAGCGACGGCAAGGCCATCACCTCCTACGGCGCCGAAGACCCCGACGACGTGGACCGCTTCGCCGCCGTGGTGGCCGGACTGCAGGCGCTGGCCCAGCCCGTCGCGGAGCAGTTCCCCCAGCACGCGGGGCAGTTGCGGCTGGCGATGATCGAAGTGGACGGCGGGCACCTCTTCGTCGTCCGCGCGGGCCTGGAGACGTATCTGGGCGTGCTCGCCCGCGAGGGCCTCGACCAGGGTCTGCTGGGCCATCAGATGCGCGACCTGGCCCGCAGGATGGGTGAACTCCTCGGCACCACCCCGCGCCAGGAGGAGCACTCTGGATGAGTGCTCCCCGCCGGCCGACCGATCCGTCCGGTCTCGAGCGCTACTACGTCCTCACCGGAGGGCGCAGCGGACCGGGCGGTTCGGCGTCGACCCTCGACGTGGCGACCCTCGTCGTCTCCCGGGCCGTCCCCTTACCGGGCATGCAGCACGAGCACGAGGAGATCCTCCGGCGCTGCCGCGAACCGCTGTCGGTGGCCGAGCTCGGCGCCCACCTCCACCTGCCCTTCAACATTCTCGCGGTGCTGCTGTCCGACCTGCTCCAGGCGGGCCGCGTCGAAGCCCGTGATCCCATCCCGGCGCACGACGCCGGCCGCGGGCCCGACCTCGCGCTCCTTGAGGAGGTACTCAGTGGACTTGAAAGGCTTTGACCGACCGGGGTCGCCGACGGCCGGGGAGACCCGCTCGGTGAAGGTGATGATCGCCGGCGGCTTCGGCACCGGCAAGACCACCATGGTCCGGTCCGTCAGCGACATCAAACCGCTGACCACGGAGGAGACGCTCACCCAGGCCAGCGCCGGCGTCGACCACCTCATCGGTGTCGCGGACAAGACCGAGACCACCGTCAGCCTGGACTTCGGCAAGATCAGCCTCAACGACACGCTGATGCTGTACCTGTTCGGCACCCCGGGGCAGGAGAGGTTCTGGTTCCTGTGGAACGGCCTCTTCAAAGGCGCCCTCGGCGCGGTCGTCCTGGTGGACACCCGGCGGCTGGCCTCCAGTTTCCGGGCGATCGAGGAGATGGAGCGGCAGCGGGTCCCCTTCGTCATCGCGCTCAACGTCTTCCCCGACTCCCGGCACCACCCGGTCGAGGAGATCCGCGACGCCCTGGACATCCCGCCGCACACACCGGTCGTCGCCTTCGACGCCCGGGACCGCGCCGCCAGCCGGGATGTGCTGGTCACGCTGATACGGCATCTGAAGGACCGCTCGGCGGCCGCCCTGGAGCCCCGATGAACGACGACCAGACCCCGTCCGGCCCCACCGGCGGCGGCTGCCCCGTCGCCCACGCAGGGGGCGTCACCCGGCTCTACGGCCCCGAGGCGGCGACCGACCCGCACGACATCTACGCCCGCCTGCGCAAGGAGTACGGATCGGTCGCCCCGGTGCTCCTGGAGGGTGACGTGCCCGCCTGGCTGGTGCTCGGGTACCGGGAGAACCGGCGAGTGCTGGACAACCCCCTCCAGTTCAGCCGCGACTCGCGGATCTGGCGGGACTTCCGGGACGGCCGCGTCGAGGCGACGTCCCCCCTGATCCAGATGGTGGGCTGGCGTCCCGACTGCGTCTCCCAGGACGGCGAGCCGCACCGCCGGCTGCGCGGGGCGGTCACCGACAACCTGTACGCCGTGGCCGGCCGGGGCATCCGGCGGCACGTCACGCACTTCGCGAACAAGCAGATCGACGCGTTCGCCGACACGGGCCGCGCGGACCTGGTGGCCGACTTCGCCGAGTACCTGCCCATGCTCGTACTCACCCGGGTCTTCGGACTCGCCGAGCGGGAGGGGCGGAACCTCGCCGAGTCCAGCAAGCAGGTGATCAAGGGCGGAGCGGACGCCCTCACGCACAACGAGCGCATCATGGGCATCCTCGGCGAACTCGCCGCGCGCAAGCGGCAGGAGCCGGGCTCCGACTTCACCTCCGGTCTCATCGAGCACCGCGCCGGACTCGACGAGGACGAGATCGTCAACCACCTGCGCCTGGTGCTGATCACCGCCCACACCACGACCAGCAACCTGCTGGCCCGAACGCTCCAGATGGTTCTCACCGAGACCTCCTGGCTGTCCGGTCTGGTGAGCGGGCAGCTGAACCTGTCCGCGGTCGTGGAGGAGGTGATGTGGAACTCCCCGCCGCTGGCGGTGCTGCCGGGCCGGTTCGCCACGGCCGACCTGGAACTCGGCGGCCGCCCGGTCAAGAAGGGCGACCTGCTCGTGCTGGGTCTGGCGGCCGGCAACCACGACCCCGAGGTCCGGCCCGACATCGCCGCCCCGGTGCACGGCAACGCCTCGCACCTGGCCTTCAGCGCCGGCCCCCACGAGTGCCCGGGGCAGAACATCGGCCAGGCCATCATCGAGACGGCCGTCGACGTCCTGCTGCACCGGCTGTCCGGGCTGCGCCTGGCCGTGCCGCCGGCCGGCCTGACGTCCACCGCCTCCACCTGGGAGTCGCGGCTGGACAGCCTGCCGGTGGAGTTCACCGTCTAGCACGCGGCACGGTGCCCGCCCCGCCCGGCCGGACGTCCCGGCCGGGCGGTCGGCTCCCTCACACGGTCGACGGCCCGCTCCCTCACACGGTCAGCAGGTCGTCCACCGAGCCCCGCCCGGCCAGCTCGGCCGTGGCCACCGGACCCTCCTTGGCCGCCGCGTAGCGGCCGGTGGTCAACGCCCACTCGTAGTTGCCGTTGATCCAGTGCTGGATGGCCTCCACCCCCATCGCCACCCGGGCCCGCTCGTCCGCGTCCAGCCCCAGTTCGTCGCACATCAGCGGCACACGGCTCTCCAGGGCCACGTACTCGTCCAGGCGGGCGGTCGTCATGCGGTACGCCTCGTCGGCGGCCTCCTGCCACGAGCAGCCCCGCTCCCGGTGCAGCACGGCGATGAGGTTGTGGCCGTCACCGCGCCGGCGCTCGCGCTCGAAGGAGTGGATGTCGTTCATGAAGCCGATCGTGTCCGCGGCCAAGTCGCGCAGCCGCTCCATCAGCGGATGCGCCATCGCCGCGGCCGGCACCTCGAAGCGGCGGCTGCGCTCGCCCGCGTCGATGCTGTGGTGGATGCCGACCGTACGGCGCCGGAAGACGGCGTAGTCGTCGATGCCGAGGGTCCCGGCCCGGCCATCGGCCGCCAGGTCGACCTCCTCGCAGTGCGCCACCAGGAACCTGCCCCAGGAGGCCGCGAACCGGGATATCCACGTCAGGGACATGCCATCCGAGAGGCGTTCCCAGACCTCCGCCCAGGCCAGGGTGATGGGGCACTCGACCCGAGGCGGGGTGCCCGCCGGGCGCAGCGGCGTGGCGATGAGCTCCCGCGCCACCTCCGCTATGCGCTCGGCCCGGTCCGGCCGGCCGGCGTCGAACTGGTCGTCGAAGAGGAAGGCCAGGGAGAACCAGTTCATCAGGACGACCATGTCGTCCGCCGACGCGTGGGGGTAGGTGCGGGCGGCGGCCTGCGCCAGGTCCCAGGACCGGTACTCCTCGAACCCGATCCGGCTGCGTACCAGTCCCCGCTCGCGCACCCAGCGCAGGTGGCGGTCGCGGGCGTGGGCGAGATGCGGGCTGACGGGGGTGTCGAAGGGGAGGTCGAAGCGGACGTCCTGAGACATGTGTTTCCTTTCGGGAGACGAGACGCAGAGTCCCCCCGCCCCTGCGAGCGGACGTTCGCGAGACCGTCCGCACACTCGAACCGGGCCTCCCGATCCGGAAGTTGAATCGAGAAGCGATACGAGGCTGCCCCGACCCTAAATGATCTACGCGGCGCCCGGTCGTGATCTTGGTTACTGCTCACGCCGCGGGCGCCGCGTACACTCGCGCGCCCCCCGCGTACGCCCGTGCCGCCCACGTCGGTACCGGGCCGAGCCGTGCTCCCGGGGCCTGCCCGCGCGCGTGCAAGTCCGACGCGCGACGGACGAGTTGGAGGGACGCGGCCCGAATGCGCGACGGCCGTCGGCCGACTGATTCGGCCGGGCCGGGATATCCGCAAGGTACAGGGCGCGGGGCACGTACGCCCCGCGCCCCGAATCCTCCGGAGGAGACATGGCACTGGTCAACGCGGGCGTCGTGGTGCTCGACTGCGCCGAACCCGAGCGGCTCGCCGAGTTCTACAAAGAGCTGCTGGGCGCGGAAGAGACCGAAGCGAGCGCCAACCGGATCGAGATCCAGGGGGCCGGCGGCTTCCGCATGGCGTTCCGGCGGGACGTGAACGCCACCCCGCCGAGCTGGCCCCGCCCCGAGAACTCTCTCCAGGCCCACCTGGACTTCGTCGTCGAGGACCTCGACGAGGCCGAACGCGGGGTCGTGGGGCTGGGCGGGCGTCCGCTGGAGGCCAAGGACGCGGCCGGCCCGCACGAGGAGCGGGGTTTCTCCGATCCCGCGGGCCACTCCTTCACGATGCGCCGCGGTATCGCGCCGACGGCACCCAAGCAGGGCTAGCGCCTGCCGGGTGCCGTCGGTGAAAGGGGGCCGGGCCCGGGGGTCCGGTCAGTCCCGGCCGCCCTTTCCGTCGGTCGGCCACACGCCCGTCGAGCGTTCGATGGCCTTGGCGCCGGTCCGGTCCACCGCGCTGCGCACCGCGGCGAAGATGGCGCCCTGGATCGCGGCGGCCAGCAGGATCTCCCCCCAGCCGCGGTCCGGGTCCAGCGCGTCGGGCGCGTCGTCCTCGTGCCGGAGCACCTTCCAGGTCTTCTGGAAGGCCATCCCGGCCAGCGCACCGCCCGCCCAGCCCAGCACGAAGCCGACGGGCTTGTAGGCGAGGGGGAGCGTCTTCTTCTTTTTCTTGCCCACGTGGGTCTCCTAGGGTTCCGATGGGTGCGTCGTCGGTCGGTCGTACGGTCAGGGCCTGCCCGGCGCCGGAACCGCCTCGTCGGCGCGGACCGGCTCCGGCGGTGTCCCGTCGCCGAACGGCCGCCCGCCCAGCTCCTGCCGGTGATGGGGTGTGAGCCAGCCGGACAGGTCCGGGCCCAGGGGCACGATGGCGGTCGGGTTGATGCCGGTGTGCACCTGGTAGTAGTGGCGTTTGATGTGGTCGAAGTCGACGGTGTCGCCGAAGCCGGGCGTCTGGAACAGGTCGCGGACGTACGCCCACAGCACCGGGTTCTCCGTCAGCTTCCAGCGGTTGCACTTGAAGTGACCGTGGTAGACGGCGTCGAAACGGACGAGCGTAGTGAACAGCCGGATGTCCGCCTCCGTGATGGTGTCACCGACCAGGTAGCGCTGCCGCTCCAGCCGCGGCGTCAGCGCCTCCAGACGCCGGAAGACGCCCGCGCACGCCGCCTCGTACTCCTCCTGGCCGGTCGCGAATCCCGCGCGGTAGACGCCGTTGTTGACATCCTCGTAGACGCCCGCCATCACCTCGTCGATCTCGTCGCGCAGGGCGTCCGGGTACAGGTCGGGTGCCCCCGGCCGGTGCAGGGACGTCCACTCGGTCGCGAGGTCCAGGGTGATCTGCTGGTAGTCGTTGGTGACCAGCTGCCCGCTGGGCACGTCCACGATCGCCGGCACACTCACTCCGCCCGGATAGCCGGTCTCCCGCCGGTCGTAGGCCTCGCTGAGATAGCGGATGCCGAGTACCGGGTCGCGGCCGTCCGGGTCCAGGGTGAAGCGCCAGCTGCGGTCGTCCTGGAGGGGATCGGTGACCGCCAGGGACAGGGCGTCCTCCAGCCCGAGCAGCCGCCGTGAGACGAGGGCGCGGCTCGCCCACGGGCAGGCACGGCTCACCACCAGCCGGTAGCGGCCGGGCGCCACGGGCCAGCCGTCCCGGCCGTCCGCGGTGATCCGGTCCGCGAAGTGGCTCCTGGACCGCTTGAAGGCCTTCCTGCCGTAGCCGCTGTTGCCCGGCGTTCCGCCGTCACCGCTCATGGCCCCGCCTTCCGGTCGTTCGTGTGCTCTGGAGGACGCGTTCCCCGTTTTCGGCGGTCGGCACTGGTGAGCCACCCATCAGGCGGGTGTGAGCCCGGCCGGCCGAGGGCAGTCGGGCCCTCGTGACTGGGACAGCTTCGGAAGACAAGACGGCCCGCGGGACCGACCACGGGAGGGACCGGGAGACCGACCACGGGACGGATCGCGAGACCGACCAGGGCGCCGACCGCAGGACGCGTGTCACGGTTCTGGTCGCGCTCGCGGCCAACCTGGTGATAGCCGCCGCCAAGGCGGTGGGGGGTCTCGTGGCGGGCTCGCCCGCGCTGCTGTCGGAGGCGGCGCACTCGGTGGCCGACAGCATGAACGAGGTCTTCCTGCTCGCCGCCCTGCGCCGCAGCCGCCGCCCCGCCGACCGCCGGCACCCCTTCGGCTACGGCAAGGAACGGTTCTTCTGGTCCTTGCTGGCAGCCGTCGGCATCTTCGTGATGGGCGGCTGCTTCTCCTTCTACCAAGGGGTCGAGGCCCTGCGCACCGGCGCCCAGGAGGAGCTCGGCGGCTACGTGGCCGGGCTGATCGTGCTCGGCGTCGCCCTGCTCGCCGAGGGAGCCTCCCTGCTGCGGGCCCTGTACCAGGTGCGGGGCCAGGGCGGGCTCGCCACCGGGCTGCGCGATCCGGCCCTGCGCACGGTCGTCGCCGAGGACGGCACCGCGGTGCTCGGCGTGACCCTCGCGATGACCGGCATGATCCTGCACATGGTCACCGGACAGGTGGTGTGGGAGGCCTGCGCCTCGCTCGCGATCGGCGCGCTGCTCGTGTACGTGGCGTACCGGCTGGGCCGCGAGGCCCGCGACCAGCTGATCGGCGAGGCCGCCGACCCGGAGGCCAGCGGCCGCATCCGGTCGCTGCTGCAGGCGCAGCCGGAGATCGACAGCGTCGAGGCGCTGTTCACCATGAAGACCGGACTGGACTCCACCCTGGTGGCCGCCCGCATCGACCTGGTGCCCGGCCTGGACAGCGAGCGGGTGGAGGAGGTCGCGGTGCGCATCAAGAGGTCGATCGCGCGCACCGTACCCGAGGCGCGGCAGATCTTCCTCGACGTCACCGACCGGCTCGCCGAGGAGGCAGCGGAAAGCCCCGCCGCGACGGGGGAGCGCGGCGGGGCCTGAGGCACGCGTTCCCGGCGGTCGCCGGACCATGCACACGGCTTCGGAGAAACTTCCGGCCGCCCGGAGCTCAGCTTCCGTCGGACGGGTCCAGGACGAACACCGGGATCTCCCGGTCCGTCTTCTTCTGGTAGTCGGCGTACGGCGGGTACGCCGCGACGGCACGCTCCCACCACTCGGCCTTCTCCGTGCCGGTGACCTCACGGGCCGTCATGTCCCGCTTCACCGGGCCGTCCTGCAGTTCCACGTGGGGATCGGACTTGATGTTGTGGTACCAGACCGGGTGCTTGGGCGCCCCGCCCAGCGAGGCGACCACGGCGTAGCGGCCCTCGTGCTCGACGCGCATCAGCGGGGTCTTGCGGATCTTGCCGCTCCGCGCGCCCCGCGTGGTGAGCACGATGACGGGCATGCCCGTGTCCATCAGGGTCGTGCCCCTGGTCCCGCCGGAGCTCTCGTAGAGCTCGACCTGTTCGCGCACCCACTGCGTCGGGCTGGGTTCGTATTCGCCGTCAAGAGGCATGGCATCCGTCCCATCATCGCGTCGTACGACTGACCGGCACCGCGGTGGCCACCGGCGGTGCAGCGTCCATCCTTACCGCATTCCGCCCGCGGACCTCCCGCGGCGCAATGACCTCGCGCGTCATCGCGCCAACGGCGGCCGTGCGGCACAGTCGTCCTCGTCCGCACGAAGACCCAGCCGAAGGAGACGCCGCCGATGACCACCGCCACCGGAGACGGTACGACCACCCGCGCCACGGTCGAGGAGCTGCTGCGCAGAATAGGCCAGGGCGACCCGGACCGGATCGCCGAGCTGTACGACGAGTCGGCCGACTGGCGGCTGAGTTGGCCCGAGGACGAACACGGCCGCGCCGCCACCCCGTGGATCCGGCACCGGCGCACCCGGGCGGACGCCGCCGACCACTACCGCCGACTGGCCGCGCACCATGTGCCGGACCGGGCGGACACCCGGATCGAGCGCATCCTGGTCGACGGCGAGGACGCCGTGGTGCTCGGCGAGATCCGGCAGACCGCCGCGACCACCGGGCGGCCCTATCGAGCCACCTTCGCCCTGCACCTGACGGTCCGCGACGGCCTGGTCGTCCGTCACCACGTGTACGAGGACAGCCTCGCCGTGGCCCGGGCGTTCACCCCCTAGGGCCGCCCGCCGGCGACGGCCCGCCCGGCGGAGTTCCCCGGCCGGCCGGCGCCCGTCACCGATCTGGCCGAACTTCGCGTCGCCGTGTAGGTGCCTGGGGCATCTAATGAGCACCGGCACGACGCACTCTTCGTCTGCGAGGTCTTCCATGACGGACACCGACACGACGACGGCCGGGGACACGACGGCACCCGTCGCCTTCCCGCAGGACCGGACCTGCCCCTACTCCCGGCATGCGCATCGGCATCGACAAGGACACCTGCATCGGCGCGGGCCAGTGCGCCCTGACCGCCCCGGACGTGTTCACCCAGGACGACGACGGCTACAGCGAGGTGCTGCCCGGCCGGGAGGACGGCGGCGGCAGCCCGCTGGTACGGGAGGCGGCCCGGGCGTGCCCGGTGGGCGCCATCAGCGTCCCGCGGACGGTGGGCTGATCCCGGAAGGGGCCGTGGTCGCGGCCTGAGCCCCCGCGGCGGCCAGCAGGATCCGTGCCGCCTCGCGGGCCTGTCGAGCGGGCTCGGTACCTCCGCTGACGCCCGCCGAGACCATGGCACCCTCGGCCAGCAGGAACAGCTGCCCGCCCACCGCGGTGGGCAGTCCCGCTTCGGTCGCCAGGCGGTCGAGGAACGCGCGGAACGCCTCCTTGTGCGCCCGCACCCGGTCCGTCACCGGGGCGGAGGTGGCCCCCAGTTCGCCGTACGCGTTGATCCACGCGCAGCCGCGGAAGCCGGGCTCGGCGAACCACTGCCCGAGCCAGTCGAAGACGGCCAGGATCCGGGGGCCGGGCTCCCCGTGCCGGTCGACGTACTCCGCCAGCCGCCCCCGCCAGCGCACGTCACGCCGCTCCAGATAGGCCACCACGAGCTGCTCCTTGGCCGGGAACAGCCGGTAGAGGCGCTTGAGGGAGACGCCGGAGTCGCCGCGGACGTCGTCCATGCCGACGGCCTGCACGCCCCGCGCGTAGAAAAGTCGCTCCGCCGCGTCCAGCGCCCGCTCGCGGGCGGCCTCGTCGTCCATGGTGTCCTCCTTCCGAAACCGCTGCCCGCGGTGTTCCCCGCGCGGTCCGGCCGGTGTCCCTTGACGGGAGAACGCACGTTCTCCTACGGTAGCAGCCCTGGAAGAGAACGTGCGTTCTCCGCTGCTCCCCCGGAGGTTGAGCCATGACGACCGACCGTCCGCCCCTGCCGCCGTTCACCCGCGAGACCGCCGCCCGCAAGGTGCGGGCGGCCGAGGACGCCTGGAACACCCGGGACCCGCACCGGGTCGCGCTCGCCTATTCCGAGGACTCCGTCTGGCGCAACCGCGACACGTTCCTCACGGGCCGCCCGGCCATCGTCGAGTTCCTCACCGCCAAGTGGGCGCGCGAGCGCGCGTACGCGCTGCGCAAGGACCTGTGGGCCTTCGACGGCAACCGCATCGCCGTCCGCTTCCAATACGAGTCCCACGACGCCGACGGCCAGTGGTGGCGCTCCTACGGCAACGAGCTGTGGGAGTTCGACGAGCACGGCCTCATGACCCGGCGGGAGGCGAGCATCAACGACGTGGCCATCGAGGAGTCGGACCGCCGCATCCACGGCCCACGGCCCGTTCAGTAGGGTTCCGGGGTGAGCGAACAGGCCGGGAGCGCCCGGAAACCCTTCCTCTACGTCGTCGTCTGCGCCGCGGGTGTGGCCTCGGACGTCACCGAACTGATCGCCGCCGCGCAGCGACGCGGCTGGGAGGTCGGCGTCTTCGCGACCCCGGTCGCCATGGACGGCTTCTTCGACACCGCCGCCGTCGAGGAGCGGACCGGCCGCCCCATCCGCTCCGCCTGGCGCCGCCCCGGCGATCCGCGGCCCTTCCCGGCGCCGGACGCCGTCGTGGTCGCGCCCGCCACCTTCAACACGGTCAACAAGTGGGCGGCCGGACTGGCCGACACCCTGGCCGTGGCCACCCTGTGCGAGGCCTGCGGCCTGGGCGTGCCCGTCGCCGTACTGCCGTGCGTCGCCGACGCGCTGGCGTCCCACCCCGCGTACCGGGAGAGCCTGGCACGGCTGCGCGGGATGGGCGTGCGCTTCGGCGACCCCCGCGGCGGGGAGGCGACGCCGGGCGGCGGGCGGCCGGACTTCGCCTGGGAACGGGCGCTGGACCTGCTCGAACCGCGCTGACCCGCCCGGTCTTCGAGTCCGCACCAAGCCGTACGCTCGCGACTGTCACTGATGATCCCGAAGACAGGAGCAGCAACGATGCGGTACGTGAAGCTCGGTTCGACGGGCCTGGACGTCTCGCGGATCTGCCTGGGCTGCATGACCTACGGTGTGCCCGACCGCGGCACACACGAGTGGACCCTCGACGAGGAGGCCTCGCGTCCGCTGATCCGGCAGGCCCTGGACGCCGGCATCAACTTCTTCGACACGGCCAACGTCTACTCGGACGGCACCAGCGAGGAGATCGTCGGCAAGGCGCTGCGCGACTTCGCCCGCCGCGACGACATCGTGCTCGCGACCAAGGTGCACGGCACGATGCGGCCCGGCCCCAACGGCGGCGGACTGTCCCGCAAGGCGATCATGACCGAGATCGACCACAGCCTGCGGCGCCTGGGCACCGACTACGTCGACCTCTACCAGATCCACCGTTTCGACCCGCACACCCCGGTCGAGGAGACGATGGAAGCGCTGCACGACCTGGTGAAGGCGGGCAAGGCCCGCTACCTCGGGGCCAGTTCGATGTACGCCTGGCAGTTCTCGAAGATGCAGTACACCGCCGAGCGGCACGGCTGGACGAAGTTCGTGTCGATGCAGAACCACTACAACCTCCTGTACCGCGAGGAGGAGCGGGAGATGCTGCCCCTCTGCGCGGACCAGGGCGTCGGCGTGCTGCCCTGGAGCCCGCTCGCCCGCGGCCGCCTCACCCGCGACTGGGACACCGCCACCGAGCGCAGCGCCACCGACAACTTCGGCAGCACCCTCTACCAGGAGGGCGACCGTGCCGTGGTGGACGCCGTCACCCGCATCGCCGGCGACCGCGGCGTGCCGCGCGCCCAGGTGGCCCTGGCCTGGCTGCTGCACCGCTCCACGGTGACCGCGCCGATCATCGGCGCCTCGAAGTCGCGGCACCTCGAGGACGCCGTGGCGGCGGTCGAACTGACGCTCACCGAGAAGGAAGCCGAGGAACTGGAGCGGCCCTACGCGCCGCACCCGATCGCCGGTCACTGACCCCGCGGGGAGCGCCCCGTCGCCTCAGGGCCCGGTCCCCGCTTCCAGGGCGGTGACGGACACCGACGACTCGTCGCCGCCCACCGGGACCTCACCGGCCGTCCACGCGACCTCGATGGGGTCCCGCTCGTCCGGCGGGGTGACCAGCAGGGCCGCCGGGGTCGCGGTGCGGGCGCCGCTGATCTGCGGGCTGGAGAAGGACAGTCCGGCCCACGCGCTCTTCCCGGGCGTCAGGGTGAGCGTCACGGGGGAGGAGGGCGCGCGGTCGGGGTCCGGGCCGAGCTGCTCGCCGGACGCGTCCACGAACGCGGCGCCCGGATAGCCGTACACCGTGCAGGTGCGGTCGGAGGTGTTGGTCAGCACGACCGGGAAGTTGCGCTGTCCGGCGCCCGGGTCGACGCGGCCGACGGCGGCGCGCAGCTCGGAGGTGTGGCAGCGGCCGTCGGTGCGGGCCGAGGCGGAGGCCGATCCGGCGGTGTCGCTGGGCGTGGTGCCGTCGGCGGGCGCGGTGGCGGCACCGGAGTCCGGGCCGGGCGTGCTCGGGGCCTCGGTGGCTCGCGGGGTGCTCGCGCTCGGCGTGCCGCTCTCGCTGCCGCACGCGGTCAGTACGCCGAGCACCGCGAGCGCACTCGCGAGCAGGGCCGTCCGGCACAGGGGCTGGGACGTGTTCGGCATCGCTTCTCCACACTCCCGTGAGGTGCCGCGCACGGCCCGCCGCGCGGGACGGCGCCGTACGCCCTGTGCTCTCGAGTGTCCCGCCGCACGGGCCGGGAAACGAGGGCGCGCCCGGTACCCGTCCGCGCGCTCCCCCCGGTCACTCCTCGTCGAGCAGCCCCAGTTCCGCCCAGATCGTCTTGCCCTCGGTCGTGTGCCGGCTGCCCCAGCGCTGGGTCAGCTGGGCCACCAGCAGCAGACCGCGGCCGCCCTCGTCCCAGGTCTTGGCCCGGCGCAGGTGCGGCGCGGTGTGGCTGGTGTCGGAGACCTCGCAGATCAGCGTCGCCCTGTCGTGGATCAGTCGCAGCCGGATGGGCGGGGAGCCGTACCGGATGGCGTTGGTCACCAGCTCGCTCACCACCAGTTCCGCCGTGAACGACGCCTCCAGCAGGGACCAGACGGACAGTTGCTCGACGACCTGTTTGCGGACGGGGGCGACCAGCGACGGGTCGTTCGGGATGTCCCAGGTGGCGACCTGACCGGCGGGCAGCCCCCGGGTCCGGGCCAGCAGCAGGGCCACGTCGTCGGCGGCGCCGCCCGACGGCAGCAGGGCGTGCAGCACCCGGTCGCACAGGGTGTCCAGCGAGTCGGTGGAGGGGACCAGCGCCTCGCGCAGCAGCGTCTGACCGGCGTCGGCGTCCCGCTCCCGGCTCTCCACCAGCCCGTCGGTGTAGAACGACAGCACGCTGCCCTCGCGCAGCTCCAGCTCGGCGGACTCGAACGGCAGCCCGCCCACGCCGAGCGGGGGGCCGGAGGGCAGGTCGATCTGCCGGGGCGGGCCCTCCGGCGGGACCAGGACCGGTGCCGGGTGCCCGGCCCGGGCCAGCGAGCAGCGCCGCGACACCGGGTCGTACACCGCGTACAGGCAGGTGGCGCCGACCTCGCCGGTGCCGTCGTCGCCGGACTCCTCGGACAGCCGGACGACCAGGTCGTCGAGGTGGGTGAGGAGTTCGTCGGGCGTCAGATCGATGTCGGCGAGCGTGCGGACCGCGGTGCGCAGCCGGCCCATGGTGGCCGAGGCCTGGATGCCGTGGCCGACGACGTCCCCGACGACCATCGCCACCCGCATCCCGGACAGCGGGATGACGTCGAACCAGTCGCCGCCGACCCCGGAGCGCGCCGCCGGCAGGTAGCGGGAGGCCGCCTCCACCGCGGCGGTGGGCGGCAGCCACCGGGGGAGCAGGCTGCGCTGCAGGGTCAGCGTCGACTCCCGCTCGCGGGAGTAGCGGCGGGCGTTGTCGATGCAGACGGCGGCGCGGGCGGTGACCTCCTCGGCGAGCAGCCGGTCGTCGTCCGTGAAGGGGTAGGGCCGCCGGAAGCGGGTGAACACCGCGACACCGAGGGTGGTGCCCCGGGCCTGCAACGGCACGGACATCGTGGAGTGGATGCCGTACTCCTCCACCCGCTGGACGCGCACCGGATCCCACTCCCGCCAGCGCTCCAGGTCGCCGCTGGGCACCTCGGCGACGATCGCGCGGCCCGCGACCAGGCATTCGGCCTGGGGCGATCCGGCCGGGTAGACGTCCAGCCGCCCCGGCTCGGCCACCGCCTCCGGGCATCCCGGGTTGACCGACTGGTGGGCCGCGCGGCGCAGGCCCACCGGCGGCGCCGGCACGGCGGCGGGCTCACCGCCGTGCTCCTGCGCGTCCAGCAGGTCGACGCTCACGAAGTCCGCCAGCGTGGGGACGCACACGTCCGCCAGCTCCTGTGCGGTACGGGTCACGTCCAGCGTGGTGCCGATGCGCACGCTGGCCTCGTTGACCAGGTGCAGTCGCTCCCGGGAGAGGTGCTGCTCGGTGAAGTCGTGGGCGCTCACGCAGGCACCGCGCACCTGTCCGCCGGGGTCGCTGAGGGGCGCGATCCGCGCGTGCCACGCGTGGGCGCGGCTCTCACCGGTGGCCTTGAGGTGGGTGTGCATGTCGTACGTGCGGCCGGTGTCGAGCACCTGCCGCAGGCGCCGCTCGAGCTCCGTGTTCTGCGGCTTGCTGCCGAGGTCGGTGGGGCGCAGACCGCGGACCAGGTCCGCCGGGAGGCCGAGGAGCCGCGCCATGACGTCGTTGACGCCGCGCAGCCGAAGCCGGTCGTCGAAGATCATCGTGGCGCAGGGGGACTGGGTGAGGGCCGCCGCGACCAGCGGGTCCTCCGGGCGTTCGGGGCCGCGGTCCAGCGGGGAGACCGCGAGCCACGTGCCGGGGGCGCCGTCCGGCGACGGTCTGCGGTGGGCGAGCACCCACACGGAGACGGTGTGCCCGTCACGGTGCCGCAGGGCCAGTGTGCCGTTCCAGCGTTCGTCGCCGGGTCCGGGCCGGGGGCCGTCGGTGCCGTCGGCCAGCAGGCCGGCGGCGGGGCGTCCCACGACCTCGGCGGCGGGATGGCCCAGCAGCCGGCGGGCGCCCTCGTTCCACTCCCGCAAGGTGCCGGAGTCGTCGACGACGACGCGGGCCGTGGCGGCATCGTCGAACGGGTTGACCGGACTCATCGTCGCCACTCCATTGCGCACACCCATGGTGAACAGCGCGTCACCTGAACACCAGCCTAGTGCGTCCGGGCTCCGCGCGGACCCGAACCACGGGGCCCGCGGGACCCCGGTGACCCAGGGGCCACCGAGCCGGCGGACCGCACGGGACAGAAAAGGCTTTCTGTGCTCTTGACGGGCGCATGTGGCGCGACGTCAGAATCTGTTTGGTCGCGATCAGTTGCGAGTGTTTCTGAGCTCTGTTGTCTTGATGAGGGAGATCCGCATGACGGTCACGCGCAGAACGGTCCTGATCGCCTCCGCCGCGACGCCGGCGGCCGGGGCGGTGCTCGGCTCCTCGCCGGCATGGGCCGCGGACGCCCCCGGGGGCCGTGCGGGCCGCGGCGTCATCCCCCTGCGCGACGGCTGGCGCTTCCTGCTGGCGGACCCCGACGGCTCCGCCGACGACACGACCGGCGCCGCCGACCCCGCGTACGACGACTCGGCCTGGCGCGAGGTCGCCGTCCCGCACGACTGGAGCATCGAGCAGACGCCCACCACCGAGCACGGCACCACCAGCGGCACCGGGTTCCTCCCGGGCGGCCTCGGCTGGTACCGCCTCGCCTTCACCCTGCCGCCCGCCCTCGCCGGGAAGCGGATCTCGGTCGAGTTCGACGGCGTGTACATGGACGCCCACATCCACTGCAACGGCCGGGAGGTGGGCCACCACCCCTACGGGTACACGGGCTTCGCCCTCGACCTCACCGACCTGGTGCACACCGACGGCCGCACCGAGAACGTCCTCGCGGTGCGGGTGCGCAACCGGCTGCCCAGCAGCCGCTGGTACTCCGGCAGCGGCATCTACCGCGAGGCCCGCCTCGTCGTCACCGAAGCGGTGCACGTGCGGCGCTGGGGCACGTACGTCACCACCCCGCGGGTGAGCGAGGAGCGTGCCGTCGTCCGGGTGGCGACGAACGTCGTGAACACCTCCGGCAGCCCCCGCGAGGTCGAGATCCGCTCGGCGGTGAAGGACGCCGACGGCCGCACCGTCGCCCGCGCGGCCTCCACGGCCACCGTCACCGACGAGGCGGGCGAGACCCACGAACTCACCGTCCCCCGCCCCCGCCTGTGGGACTTCGCGGACCCGCACCGCTACACCCTGCACACCGAACTGCGCGTCGGCGGGCGGACGGTCGACACCTACCGCACCCCGTTCGGCGTCCGCACCTTCCACGTCGATCCCGAGGAGGGCTTCCACCTCAACGGCAGGTACGCCAAGATCAAGGGCGTCGACCTGCACCACGACCTGGGCGCGCTCGGCGCCGCCGTGAGCACCGACGCGATCCGCCGCCAGATGACCCTCATGAAGTCGATGGGCGTCAACGCCTTCCGCACCTCCCACAACCCGCCGGCGCCCGAGATGATCGAGGTCTGCGAGGAGCTGGGCATCATCATGCTGGTGGAGGCCTTCGACTGCTGGCGCACCGGCAAGAACACCTACGACTACGGCCGGTTCTTCGACGAGTGGTGCGAGAGGGATGCCACCGAGATGGTGCTCGCGGCCCGCAACTCGCCCGCCGTGGTGATGTGGTCGATCGGCAACGAGGTCCCCGACTCCACCTCCACCGCCGGGCTCGCCATGGCCGACCGGATCATCGACGCGATCCGGGCCGCCGACGACACCCGTCCGCTGGTCATCGGCTCCGACAAGTACCGCCGCATGCCGGCCAAGGGGTCCGCTGCCGATCTGATGCTGGCCAAGCTCGACGGGCTGGGCCTCAACTACAACACCGCCAAGTCGGTGGACGACCTGCACGCGGCCTACCCGCACCTGTTCCTCTTCGAGTCCGAGTCGTCGTCCGAGACCTCCACGCGCGGCACCTACCAGGAGCCGGAGCACCTCAACACCGGCGAGAACCAGACGCCGGGCAGGCGCGCCACCTCGTCCTACGACAACAACCTCGCCTCCTGGACCATGAGCGGCGAGTACGGCCACAAGAAGGACCGGGACCGGAAGTGGTTCGCCGGCCAGTTCCTGTGGTCCGGCATCGACTACATCGGGGAGCCCACGCCGTACGACGTCTTCCCGGTGAAGGCCTCCTTCTTCGGCGCGGTCGACACCGCCGGCTTCCCGAAGGACATGTACCACCTGTTCCGGAGCCAGTGGACGGACGAGCCGATGGTCCACCTGCTGCCGACGACCTGGAACCACCGCGAGGGCGACACCGTCGAGGTCTGGGCGTACGCGAACGTCGGCACCGTGGAGCTGTACCTGAACGGGAGGTCCCTGGGCACCCGCGCGTTCGACACCAAGAAGACCGTCGACGGCCGTGCCTACCTGGAGACCACCGAGGCCACCGGTGACGACAAGACCTTCACCGACGGTCCCTACCCCGGCAGTTACACCAGCCCGAACGGCAGCGCCGGCAAACTGCACCTGGCCTGGTCGGTGCCCTTCGAGCCGGGCGAGCTGAAGGCCGTGGCCCGGCGGGGCGGCAGAGTGGTCGCCACCGACGTCCTGCGCACCGCCGGCCCGCCGCACGCCGTGCGCCTCACCGCGGACCGTGCGGACGTCCCCGCCGACGGCCGTTCCCTGGTCTTCGTCACCGCCGAGGTGGTCGACCGGCGCGGCGTGGTGGTGCCCGGCGCCGAGCACCTGCTCTCCTTCGAGGTGGCGGGCGGCTCCCTGGCCGGACTGGACAACGGACGCCAGGAGAGCGCCGAGCGCTACCAGGCCAGTACCCGCACCGCCTTCCACGGCAAGGCACTGGCCATCGTGCGGTCGGGCACCGGACCCGGGGCGCTGCGGGTCACGGCACGCGCGGACGGGCTGCGTACGGGCACGGCGACCGTGCGGACCCGGCGGGCCGAGGACCCCGCGACCACGCCGGCCCCCCGGTTCTCCGCCGATCACCCGGCCCCCGTGGCCCACCCGCACGCGGACGCGAGCTACTCCGGCCGCCCCGACACCCTCCCCGGCGCCATGCTCGACGGCGACCCGGCCACCGGCTGGTCCAACGGCTTCCACAAGGCGGCCACCGCCCTGCTGCCCGCCTTCGAGGGCGCCCGTGCCGAGGACTGGGTCTCGGTGGACCACGGCCGCAGGCGCAGGTACGACCGCCTGGAGGTGTCCTTCACCGTCGACGCCGGACACAGCCTGCCCGCGACGGTCGAGGTCGCGGTCTGGGACGGCCGCGTCTGGCGCGCGGCGGAGGGCACACGCACCGACTGGGCCACCGCGTCCGACGCGCCCACCGTCATCACCTTCGGCGCGATACGCGGCTCCCGCGTCCGTCTCACGATGACCAGCCGTCACCCCGGCGAGGTGCAGGGAGCGGTCCGCATCAGCCGGCTGGAGGCCCCCACGGCCTGACGCCGCTCGCGGGTCCGGACGGGAAACCATTCCCGTCCGGACCGTTGACGGGGTGTCATGTCTGCCACAAGCATGGCCTGCGACCCCTTTGGGAGCGCTCCCATTCCTGTGAGCACATCCCACCGACGTGAGCGTCACCCCCGCACCTCCCTTGAGGAGCCCAGACGTGAAAAGACGCAGAACCGCACTCGCCGTCTCCCTGACGGCCCTGCTGGCGGCGGCCGTCACCACGGTGCCCGCCGCCCCGGCCGGGGCCGAGGAGACCGAACAGGTCAAGAACGGGACGTTCGACAACGGCACCGAATCCTGGTGGTCGAGCAGCAACGTCACCGCCGGCGTGTCCGACGGCCGGCTGTGCGCCGACGCCCCCGGCGGCACCGCCAACCGCTGGGACGCGGCCGTCGGCCAGAACGACGTCACCCTGGTCGCGGGGGAGTCGTACCGGTTCTCCTTCTCCGCGACCGGCACGCCCGCCGACCACGTGGTCCGGGCGATCGTGGGCCTGTCGGTGTCCCCGTACGACACCTACCACGAGGTCAGTCCGCAGCTGAGCGTCTCCGGCAACACCTACTCGTACACCTTCACCTCGCCCGTCGACACCACCCAGGGCCAGGTCGGCTTCCAGCTCGGCGGCACGCCCGACGCCTGGCGCTTCTGCGTGGACGACGTGTCCCTGCTGGGCGGGGTGGCACCCGAGCCGCACGTGCCCGACACCGGGCCGCGGGTCCGGGTCAACCAGGTCGGCTACCTGCCGTCCGGCCCGAAGAACGCCACCCTCGTCACCGACGCCACCTCGCGCCTCCCGTGGCAGCTGAAGGACGACGGCGGCCGGACCGTGGCCCAGGGCTGGAGCGTGCCGCGCGGCGTGGACGCCTCCTCCGGACAGAACGTCCACTCGATCGACTTCGGCCGCCACCAGAGGCCCGGCGAGGGCTACACCCTGGTCGCCGACGGGGAGACCAGCCGCCCCTTCGACATCGGCACGGCCGCCTACGAACGGCTGCGCACCGACTCCGCGAAGTACTACTACACGCAGCGCAGCGGCATCGCCATCAGCGACGAGCTGCGCCCGGGCTACGCCCGCCCGGCCGGACACGTGGGCGTGGCGCCCAACCAGGGGGACACCGAGGTGCCCTGCCGGCCCGGCGAGTGCGACTACACCCTCGACGTCTCCGGCGGCTGGTACGACGCCGGCGACCACGGGAAGTACGTCGTGAACGGTGGCATCTCCACCTGGGAGCTGCTCAGCACCTACGAGCGCTCCCTGCACGCCCGCACCGGGGAGCCGTCCAAGCTCGGCGACGGCACCCTCGCCATCCCGGAGAGCGGCAACAAGGTGCCGGACATCCTCGACGAGGTCCGCTGGGAGCTGGACTTCCTGCTGAAGATGCAGGTGCCGGACGGGCAGCCGCTGGCCGGCATGGCCCATCACAAGATCCACGACGAGGCGTGGACCGGGTTGCCGCTGCTGCCCGACGACGACCCGCAGAAGCGTGAACTGCACCCGCCGACCACCGCCGCGACCCTGAACCTGGCCGCGACGGCGGCGCAGGCGGCCCGCCTCTACCGCCCCTACGACCGGGAGTTCGCCGCCAAGGCGCTCGCCGCGGCCCGCGAGGCCTTCGCCGCGGCCCTCGCCCACCCGGACGTGCTCGCCGACGAGAGCGACGGCATCGGCGGCGGGGCCTACCCCGACGGCCAGGTCGAGGACGAGTTCTACTGGGCGGCGGCCGAGCTGTACCTGACGACGGGGGAGCGGGACTTCAGGGACCGCGTGCTCGGCTCCCCGGTCCACACCGCCGACATCTTCGGCCCGCTCGGCTTCGACTGGGCGCGCACCGCGGCGGCGGCCCGGCTGGACCTCGCGACCGTGCCGAGCGGACTCCCCGGCCGGGACAAGGTCCGCCGGTCCGTCGTCCAGGGCGCCGACCGCTACCTGGCCACGCTGAAGGCCCATCCGTACGGCATGCCCTACGCCCCGGAGGGCAACGTCTACGACTGGGGTTCCAGTCATCAGGTGCTCAACAACGCCGTCGTCCTCGCCACCGCCTACGACATCACCGGCGGCTCGAAGTACCGTGACGGCGCCGTCCAGAGCATGGACTACATCCTGGGCCGCAACGCGCTGAACATGTCGTACGTCACCGGCTACGGCGAGGTCAACGCCCACAACCAGCACAGCCGCTGGTACGCCCACCAGCTCGACCCGTCGCTGCCCGAGCCGCCCGACGGCACCCTGTCCGGCGGTCCGAACTCGAACATCCAGGACCCCTACGCACAGAGCAAACTCCAGGGCTGCGTCGCCCAGTTCTGCTTCATCGACGACATCCAGTCCTGGTCGACCAACGAGCACACCATCAACTGGAACGCCGCTCTGGCCCGGATGGCCTCCTTCGTGGCCGACCAGAGCTGACCGCGCCACCGTCCCGTCCGCCTCCCGCGGTACCGTCGTAGCACGGTCCTGACCTGCTGCTATTTACTGGTCAGTACCCGCGCGGTACCGTGGGAGGCATGCCAGCCCTGAACGTGGAGTTCAGCGACCGCGAGCTAGAGGACCTGCGGCAGATCGCCAAGGAACGCGGTACGTCGATGAAGGCGCTCGTGCGGGAGGCCGCCGCCGCCGACATAGCCCGGCACCGGGCGCTTCAGGAGGGTGCCGAGGCCTTCCGCCGGTTCTTCTCGGCCCACGCCGACGAATTCGCGGCCGCCTTCCCGGACGACGAACCACCGCCCGTCCAGGGCGAGGGGCGGGCCGCCTGACCCATGGCACCGGTCCTGCACATCGACGTGCCCTGGCTGCTCCAGCGCCACGAGGAGGTGCTGCCGGAGCAGCCCGTCGTCAACGACTTCTCCGCGCTCGTCGCCGCCGTCGCCCGGCACCGCGTCGACCCGCCCCGCCTCGGGGTGGACTCCGACGCGGCCTGGCGGGCGGCCGCCCTGCTGCACGCCCTCGCCGTGCTCAAGCCGCTGCCCTCGGCCAACGCGCGCTTCGCCTGTGCGACCGCGGTGGCCTACATGTACGCCAGCGATGTCGGCATCGACCCGCCCTACGGCGCCCTGGTCGACCTCGCGCGTGACCTGATGTCGGGCAAGGCCGACGTCTACGGCGCGGCCGACCGGCTCCGTTCCTGGCAGATCTGACCCGCGAAGGCACGGGCGGACCGAAGGCCCGTGTACGGCCCATGAATTCCCCGGAATCTGACCTTCTTTCAAAGAAGGCCCGTGCCGCCCGCTCGCCTTGTTGACCATGTGTGGTTTGTGCGAGAGTGAAGCACCCGTGCGGGGGGTAAAGGCCGGGTCTCGCACGCGCTTTGACGGACCAGGTCCGAATTTCGCCATGGCGAATTCACGCTCCCCACACCGCGCCCAAAAGGTATACACCATTCGGGGTTCCTTTTCGGCGACCAGAACTTCTGAGTCACATGCGCGTGGGAAGGAACATCTCAGTGCCCACCCCCCACCCCCCTCGGCCCGCTTACCCGCCCTCGGGCGGGGATTTTGGGGAGTCCGACGAGCTGTTGGCCGCCCGGCTGCGGGACGGCCCGGACAGTGCCGCCTCGCAGGCCGCGGCGCTGCTGATGGCGCGCCACTGGCAGCCCGCCCATGACTACGCGACCATCTGCCTCGCCACGTCGTCACAGGTCACCGCCATGGTCACCGCCGCCGCCTGGCACCGGGTCCTGGACCGGCTGGCGCACGGGGAGCCGGCCACGGCCCTGCGCCCTCGGCTGCTGGTGGCCGTCCGGGACACGGTCCGGCAGTGGTCCGCGGACGACGGGATATCCGGCGTTCTCCCGCACCTGCTGAAACCCGCCGGGGGGCGGGGTATGCGGGCGGCGAAGTCCCTGACTCCGGAAAACCGCACCCTGGCCGCGCGGGCATTCGCGTCCCTTCCCGGCCCGGCCCGTTGTTTGCTGTGGCACACGGAGGTCGAGGGTGAGCCCATAAGTGTCCCGGCCGGGCTGCTCGGCATGGACACCGACACCGCGTCGGCCACCCTCGAACACGCGCGTGAGAAATTCCGCGAGGGTTGTCTGGACGCCCATCGGCAGCTCGCGCCGACCCAGGACTGCCGCTTCCACGGCCGGCTCCTCGACGTCCCGATCCGCCGGGGCGGAGCCCTGCTGCCGGACGTCCGCAAGCACCTGGCGGACTGCAGGCACTGCCGGCACGCGGCCGAACAGCTCGGCCACTTCGAGCGCGGGCTGGGCACGCTGATCGCCGAAGCGGTCCTCGGCTGGGGCGCCCGGCGCTATCTCGACTCCCGGCCGGGGCGCGCGTCCCTCGGCACCCTCGCCAAGGGTGCCGCACGGCACCGGGGCGGGCGCCCCGGACTGCTGGCCCGCGTGCCCCTGCCGGTGCGCCGGCTGCCCGGCCGGTCACGCTCCGGCCGCTCGATGCTCAGGCAGTTCGGCGCCGCGTCCGCCGGGGTGCTGTCCATCGCGCTGGTGGTGAGCGTGTGGTCGTACGACGGCGGCGGCGCCGACCCGGCCGCCTCCACCAGCGCCGTCGGCGGTGACACGGCAGCCTCCGGGACCAGCCGCCCCGAACCACCGGGCTCGGCGGGGCTGCCCACGACGCCGGACCGGACCCGGCTGCGCAACGTCGCCGCGGAACTCTGCCTCGACGTGCGGGACGAGCCGAAGGCCGGCGCGGGCGCCCGGCTGGCGGCGTGCTCCGACGCGTGGACCCAGCAATGGACCTACGAGGACGACGGGCTGCTGCGCAGCGTCGCCGACCCGGGGCTGTGTCTGGACGCGCGGGCGGACGCCGGAGTCGTCGTCCTCGGTACCTGCGCCGACGAGGGCACCGAGCGGAGCGAGGACGTGCGGTACGACCTGACCGACCGGGAGGAGCTGGTGCCCCGCGGGCAGCGGCAGCTCGCCCTCGCCCCCACCACCACCGCGCCGGGCGCCGACGTCGTCGTCAAGGTGCGCGACGGTTCCGACGCCCAGCGCTGGCGGACCGAGCCGGTGCCGACGGCGGACGCCTCCCTGTCCATCGCCGGCACCGAGGCCCCGGACGCGCGGACCGTGGAACTGCCGGGCGGCTGAGGGCCGTACCGGATCCGCGGGCGTGCGTGAGGGGCGGGCCGGGACGGGGGCGAGAGCCCGGCGGAACGCTCGGTCGCCCCGCTCCGCACGAGCCGGTCAGCCGGGATGCTCGACGAGGTCGTCGGGTCCCGGCGTGGCCGGTGAGGAGTGCCCCGACAGGGCCAGGGTGAGGTCGAGCTCGGCGAGCAGGCAGCGGATCACGTGCTCGACGCCCGCCTGACCGTCCAGGCCCAGACCGTAGGCGTAGGGCCGGCCGAGGAGTACCGCTCGCGCCCCGAGGGCCAGCGCCTTGAAGACGTCGTCGCCGGTGCGGACACCGCTGTCGAACAGCACGGTCAGCCGGTCGCCGGCCGCCTCCACGACGCGCGGCAGCGCGTCGGCCGCCGCGACGGAGCCGGCCACCTGACGGCCGCCGTGGTTGGAGACCACCACGCCGTCCATCCCCGCGTCGGCGGCCATCCGGGCGTCGTCCGGGTGCAGGACGCCCTTCAGCACGATCGGGCCGTCCCAGTTCTCCCGCAGGAACGCCAGGTCCGGCCAGGTCTTGGCCGGATCGGAGAACATGCCGACGAAGTGCATCACGGCCGCGTTCGGATCCTCGTGCACGGGCTTCGCCAGGCCCGCCCGGAACGCCGGGTCGGAGAAGTAGTTGGCCGTGCCCACCCCGTGCAGGAACGGCAGGTACGCCTGGTCGAGATCGCGGGGTCGCCACGACAGCAGGGGCGTGTCCAGCGTGACGAACAGCGCGCTGTACCCGGCCGCCCTCGCCCGCTCCAGGAAACTGCGGGCCACCTCGCGGTCCTTGGGCCAGTAGAGCTGGAACCAGCGTTCGGCGTCGCCCATCGCCTCGGCGACCTGCTCCATGGGGGTACTGGAAGCCGAGGACAGGATGTACGGCACGCCCTGGGCGGCGGCGGCCCGGGCGGCGGCCGGCTCCGCGTCCGGATGCATGATCGACAGGACCCCGACCGGCGCCAGCGCCAGTGGGGCGGGCAGCGGGCGGCCCAGCACCTCGACCGACAGGTCGCGCCGGTGGACGTCCCGCAGCATGCGCGGAACGATCCTGCGCCGGTCCAGGGCCGCCCGGTTGGCGCGGGCGGCGCTGCCGTCGCCCGCGCTGCCCGCGACGTACCCGACGGGACCGGGCCCGAGCCGCCGCTCGGCCAGCTCCTCGAGCCGGGTCAGATCGGTGGGCAGGCGCGGCACGGCACCCGTCATCCCGTTCAGGTAGATCTCGTACTGGAAATCCGCCCAGTGCTTCGCCATCCCCGGCTCCCGCCTCTCGTCGTCGAGCTCGCGCCGTCAGCACCATACTCGCGGGTATGTCGAGGCGGCCCGCCGGGTGAAGAGGTCTGTTTCAGGGGTGTTTCAGGCCTATCGGCGAACGGGTGGATCACGCCATCCGGCCAGTTCATGCCTCAAGGACCGATCAAGAACCGCCCTGTTCCGGACTTGGAACGTTCGAATTCCGTGACATCACGCCACTGATTCAATACGCAAGGTTACCGAAACCCATGGGGTCGATATGAGTTTCGGCGGCGGACTCGGCAGACTCGCGCTCGCCGTTCCGGCACCGACCGAGCCGGGCCGGCATCACCCTCGAAACGAGCGGAAGGATGCACACAATGCGGAACACCGCGCGCTGGGCAGCGACTCTGGGCCTGACGGCCACCGCCGTCTGCGGGCCCCTCGCCGGGGCGTCTCTCGCCTCCCCGGCCACCGCCCCCGCGTCGCTCCACGCCCCCTCGGCCCTCGTACTGACCGTAGGGCACGGAGAGAGCGCTGCCACCGCCGTACCCGTACGCGCGGTCACGTTGACCTGCGCGCCCACGGCCTCCGGAACCCACCCCGCCACGGTCTCGGCCTGTGCCGAACTGCGCGGCGCGGGCGGTGACTTCGACGCCCTCGCGGCGGACGCCGGTGTGATGTGCACCCGGGAGTACGCGCCCGTGGTCGTCACCGTCGACGGGGTCTGGCAGGGCCGGCGCCTCTCCTACGAGCGCACCTTCGCCAACGAGTGCGTGAAGAACGCGGGCAGCAGCAGCGTCTTCACGTTCTGAGGACCGGGACCGCCCGGCCCGTGCGGCGTGACCGGCGGCTCGCTACTGGGGAGTGCGAGCGCCGCCGTACGGAATGCGCGGTCCCGCACCGGGGACGGCGGACGGAGTGGGGCCGTCCGCCGTTCTCCGGCACCCGGGCCGCCGTGTCGGTTCCTTCGCCGTCACGTCAGTCCTTCGCCGCCGGCCCGTCGCCGGTGCCGGACGACCTGGCGCGGTGGCTGGTGTCGCACCAGGGGAAGCGCCGGCTGCGACGGCAGGTGCACAGGGCGACGCGGAAGCGGTCGGAGGACACCGTGGTCCCGTCCTCCAGCTCCACCTCCACCGGGCCCTCCACCAGGAGCGGCCCACGGCGCTGTACCTTGACCCGGCGCACGTCGCCGGTCGGACGGGGCGTCTCAGACGGGCTGTTCGGCACGGACGACCACCAGCTCCTCCTCGTTCTCGGCCAGGGGCAGCAGCCCGCGCTGCCGCAACCAGCGCTCCCGGCCGCGTACCACGGGTCCGAACGCGATCCGCCGGCGCCGGGTCACCGCCGCCTTCAGACCGGCCTCGCGCAGATGGCCGACGGTCCTCTCCGGGTCGCTGAGCGCCGACTGCACCAGCAGCAGCACACCGCCCGGCCGCAGCAGGGCGGGTGCCTCCCGGCAGATCCGGTCCAGGACCATCCGGCCGTCGTGTCCCGCGTCCCAGGCCCGTGCCGCGCCGCGCGGCCGGCGGCCGCCGGCCGGCGCCGGGACGTACGGGGGGTTGGCCAGCACCAGGTCGAACGTCTCACCGCGGACGGGCGTGAAGAGGTTGCCGTGCCGGACGCGGATCCGCACCCCGGACCGGGCGGCGTTCACCCGGGCCGCGCACACCGCGCGCCACGACACGTCCACCGCGGTCACCCGCGCGCCCCGCCGGGCCGCGGCCACGGCCAGGGCGCCCGTCCCGGTCCCCACGTCGAGCACGGACGCGGCCGGTGGGAGCGACTCGTCGGACAGCGCCCCGGTCAGCAGGGCGGTGTCCTCCTGAGGGGCGTACACGCCCGGAAGCACCATGAAGTTCACGGAAGCCACGTACCCCGGCAATCAAGAAATATGGGAGTTTTCGGAAGGCTCGCGAGGCGCCCCGGGCAGCGGAGTGCGCAGGGACGAGCGGCCGGCCCGCCAGTCGGCGAGCAGCCGGGCGCCGAAGCGGTCCTCGAGGTGCTCCGTGGCGTCGATACCGAAGGCGACGTCCGCCGCGAGGTGCGGTTCCTGCTCCAGCAGGCCGTCGATCACCTCGTGCCGCACGATCTGCTCGTGCACCGCGTCGGCCTCGACGTGCTCGTCGTAGAAGTGCTCGGCGGCCGGTCCGGCGCCGGTGCGGCGCATCGCTTCGGCGAGCCGCCGGGAACCGGGCGACGAGGTGATCTCGACCGCCGCGAAATGACCCACCAGAGCACCGCGCAGGGACCGGTGCAGGCCGAAGAGGGACATCATGTTGACCGTGGCCAGGCACTCGGCGGACGCCGCGTCCAGATGACGCCCGTAGGTGGTGTCCAGACCCAGGTCCGTCATCAGGTCGGCGAAGAGCCGGGCGTGCACCCGGTCGGGGCGGCCGCCGCCGTACTCGTCGAACTCCACCGCCGCCATCGCCGCCTTCGCGCGCCCCCACAGCCGCGGCAGCACCCAGGCGTGCGGGTCGGCCTCCTTCAGGTGGTACAGGGAGCGCTGGGCCGCGTACTCGCGCAGGTGCCACAGCTCGCCCTCGTCCCGCAGGAAGTGGCTGACGCCCTTCCCGTCGACGGGTTCGACGAGCAGGGCCCCGACCGCGTCCTCCACGGTGTCGTGGACCCGGGTGTCGGCGCGCAGTGCGGACAGGAAGCGGTCCTCCAGCGCGGCCCGGGTGCGCAGCAGGTCGGGGTCCCATTCGAGGCCGGGGGAGACCCCGGCGAAACCCCGGTAGTGCAGCTCGTAGCACTGGTACAGGGCCAGTTGCAGGTCGTCGCCGTAGGCCGGCGCGGCGGCGACGGCCTCCGGTGCGGGCAGCGGGCCGGCCCCGAGCAGGTACGAGCCGACGGCCGCGGAGAGCGGGCCCCGGGCCGTCGGCAACTGTGGTCCTTCGCGGTCGTACTCCATGGCGCCGCGAGTACCCGGCCGTCGCCGCGGCACCCCCGCGGAAGCGGAGTCCCGCGTCACTCTCCCTCGGCGTCCCGCTGCGCGGCGGTGTTCGGCGAGGTGGCGTCGCCCGCCTCGCCCCGGCGCGGCTCGTCGTCGGACTCCGCGTCGCGGGGCCTGCCGTCCCGGATCTCGCGCAGGACCTCCTCGACGGCGGTCTCGGGCTGCTCGTGGGCGTGGTCGCGGTTGTGGGACACGGGTGTCTCCTTCCTTGTGTTTCTTCGTTCGCGGCGTATCCCCCGGATTCCCTCGGATTCCCTCGAACGGGAACGTCGGGTCGTCGGGGTCGCGCCTCAGCTCGTGGTGGTCGCGACGCGCAGGGGCACCGGGGCCGGCGCCGTGATCTCGTCGCTGCGCCGGGTCACCTCGGCCCACCAGGACGGCCCGTCCTCGATGTGGCGCAGCAGGATGCCCTCGCGGATCGCCCAGGGACAGAGCGTCACCGTCTCCAGCCCCGTCAGCTTCATCACGGTGTGTCCGACCACCGCCCCGGCCACGCTCTGCGCCGACCGCGGCGCCGAGATGCCGGGCAGCTCGGCCCGCTCGGCGGCGGTCAGCGCGGCCAGCCGGCCG
Organism: Streptomyces ambofaciens ATCC 23877; assembly: GCF_001267885.1. Classification (NCBI taxonomy): domain Bacteria; kingdom Bacillati; phylum Actinomycetota; class Actinomycetes; order Kitasatosporales; family Streptomycetaceae; genus Streptomyces; species Streptomyces ambofaciens. Next base: position 7,312,294 of record NZ_CP012382.1, read on the forward strand.
GCCGCCTCGCCCAGGTCCGAGCAGCGCATCCGCCGCTCGACGAACGGACCGTGCCGGCCCGGCAACGCCCCGCACAGCCGCCCGAGCTGCTGGAAGGTCCGTGAGGTGGCCACCGCGGTGCGCGGTCCCTCCCAGCGGATCCGCGCCGCCACGTCCCGCAACTGGTGGCGGACGCTGCGGCGCAGCGCCCGTATCTGCTCCGGCGGCACCGCGTCCTCGCCGCCCTCCAGGAAGTCGTGGGTCAGCCGCGCCGCGCCGAGGGGCAGCGAGGCCACGAAATCGGGCAGCCGGCCGCGGCCGAAGGCGACCTCCAGCGAACCGCCGCCGATGTCGAGCAGGGCGAGCGGACCGGACCGCCAGCCCATCCAGCGCCGGGCCCCCAGGAACGTCAGCTCCGCCTCCACCTCGCCGGGCAGGGTGCACAGGGCGACACCGGTGCGGGCGCGGACGGCGCGCAGCACCTCGTGGCGGTTGGGCGCGGCACGCACCACCGCGGTCGCGAAGGCCAGCGGACCGGCCGCGCCCCACCGGGCCGCGGTCCTGTTGGCCCCGTCGACCGCCTCCACGAGCCGTTCCACGGCCTCCTCGGGCACCGGGTCACCCGGCTTCACCTGGTCGGAGAGCCGCAGCCGCCACTTCGCCGTGTGGACCGGCAGGGGGACCCCGCCCTCCGCGTCCGCCACCATGAGCCGGACCGTCTTCGACCCCACGTCCACCACGCTGATACGCATGCAGGCGCAGGTACCCAGTTACGCGCCCGTCCAACGGCCCCCGGGGCGGGTAGGCCGGAAACCACACCGGGCCGTCCGGCCCCCGGTCAGGCCAGCTGCCGCCGCACCAGCTCGTGCAGCCGGCCGCCCGTGTCCGCCAGCAGCTCGGCCGGCGGTCCCTGCTGGGCCACCTTGCCGGCCTCCATCACGATCACCCGGTCGGCGTCCAGCACCGTCGACAGACGGTGCGCGATCACGACGCGGGAGGCGTTGAGCGCCTTGGTGGACTCGATCACCGTGCGCTGGGTCTCGTTGTCCAGGGCGCTGGTCGCCTCGTCGAAGAAGAGGATGCGCGGCCGGCGGATCAGTGCCTGCGCGATCATCAGCCGCTGCCGCTGACCGCCCGAGACGGCGCCGCTGCCCGACACGATGGTGTGCAGGCCCATCGGCATCCGCTTGATGTCCTCGGCGAGCCCGGCCATCTCGGCCGCCGCCATCACCTCCTCCGGCGTGTACGCCTCGGTGCCGCAGATGACGTCCATGATCGAGCCCGTGAAGGGCTGCGCGTGCTGGAGCACCACCCCGCACTGCCGGCGCACCGCCGACTGGTCCAGCGCGGCGAGGTCCTGCCCGTCGTAGAGGACGCTGCCCGACAACGGCCGGTCGAAGCCGATCAGCAGCCTCAGCAGGGTCGACTTGCCGCAGCCACTGGGACCGACGACCGCCACGAACTCACCCGGCCGCACCTCGAAGGACACGTCGTCCAGGACCAGCGGACCGTCGTCGGTGTACCGGAACGACAGCCGCCGCGCCTCGATGGCCCCGGACAGCGGACCCGGCCGGGTACTGGCCGTGCGGACCTCGGGCGTGGCGTCCAGGACCGGCCGGATCTCCTCGAACAGCGGCAGCGCGGCCACCGCCGACACGAAGGCGCCGGTCACCTGCGTGACCGAGGTCAGCAGCATCGTCACCGACGCGTTGAAGGTGAGGAACTCGGCCGCCGACATCGAACCGCGTGCCGGACCGGCCAGCAGCATGAACATCAGCAGCGTGCACAGCGGCAGGTACACCGCGCCGAGCACCGCGTTGAGGTTCTTGACCCGCCCCGCCCGCTGCTGGAGCTCACGGCTGCGCGCGAACTGCTCGGCCCACGCCGCGTACGCGTAGTTCTCCGCCGCCGCGACCCGCAGCTTGGGCAGCCCGCGCAGGGTCTGGAACGCCTGGTTGTTGAGCTTGTTGGTGAGCTGGACCAGCCGCCGCTGCCAGCGCACCTGCCACAGCCCGAGGCCGAGGAAGACGGCGGCGACGACCACCAGCATGCCGATCGCGGCGAGCGCCATCGGCACGCTGTACCAGAGCAGCAGCCCCAGGTTCATCGCCCCGACGGTCACGGACTGCGCCACCGTCGGACCGACCCCCGCCAGCAGCCTGCGGATGGCGCTGATGCCCATGGCGGCGCTCGCCAGCTCACCCGTGGAGCGCTCGGTGAAGAACTTCGTCGGCAGCCGCAGCAGCCGGTCCCACACGGCCGGCTGGAGGGTCGCCTCGATGCGGCCCTCGAGACGCAGGATGGTGAGGTTCTGCAGGAGCATGAAGGCCGCCGCGACGACGCTGCTCAGCATCACCGCGAGACAGACCTGCACGATCAGCCCGGTCTGCGCCTTCGGCACGAACTCGCCGAGCACCTTGCCGGTGGCGATCGGCACCAGCGCGCCGATCGCCACCGTCACCAGCCCGCTGAGCAGCAGGCCGGTCAGATCACCGCGGGTGCCCTGCAGGCAGAAGCGCAGCAGCCGCAGCGGGCTGAGCCGGCGTTCGGGCAGCGGCCGGTAGAACATCACCGCGCGGGGCTCGAACTCCTCGGCGTTCGCCTTCTCGACCGGCGTCTCCCGGCCGGTCGCCGGATGGACGGCCACGTAGCCGCCCCGCCGCCACAGCAGCGCCACCGGCGCGCCGGACAGCGCCCGGTGGCCGACCAGCGGCCCGACGTCGTCCCGCCACCACCGGTCCTCCAGCCGGACGGTCCGGGTGCGCAGGCGCGAGGCGACGGCGACCCGCTCCACCGGGTCGATCCGGTCGCTCCCCGTGTCGCCGCGCGGGGGCTCGGCGAGCGGGATGCCGGCGGCACGGGCGACCAGCTTGCAGGCCGCGTAGGTGGCGTCGGCGTCGGCGGCCGTGGCGCGCGGCCCCGAGGGCTTGCCGATGGAGGCCAGCAACGTCCGGTCGGCCTGGGCGCGCACCGCCTCACCGGCCTTGATGCCGGCCGCCGTGCGGGTCTCGTGGGTGCGCTCCAGCTGTTCGATCCAGCGGTCCAGCGTGGTCAGCAGCCGGTACTGCTGGTCGACCATGCTCTGCCACAGCGCCGGGTCCATCAGCAGGTCGGCGGCGGCCTCGTCGCCGTACACCGCGCCGTACTGGACGCTGCCCGGGGGGACCTGCATCCAGAACACGTCGTCGTCCGTGGGCGCCGCGGCCCGTTCGTCGGCCATCGGCGCCTGGAAGAGGACGGTCAGGCCGCGGCCCACCCCGAGGGCGAGGGCGTACTCCAGCGGGCTCGTCGTCGGTGGCACGTACTGGGGGTTGCCGTACGCGTCGTACGACCACGTCTGCGTGTTCGCCGGCTGGTACAGCTCGCGCAGCCCGATGCGGTGCACCACGCAGTCCCGCAGCGGACGCGCGACCAGCGTGTGCTGGGGCCCGGAGACCGGCCCGAGCAGCACCGAGCCCGCCTCCAGGCGGCCCAGGTGGTGCCAGTGCCCCTGCTGCCCGGCGTCCACCGCGAACAGGTCCACCGCGCCGGACGCCACCAGCCACAGCACCTGCGGGCCCTCCAGGTCGAGGCGGCCGAACCCGGCGCAGTCGACGCGCGTGCCCAGCGAGCCGAGCGCCCCGAGGACGACGTCGCCCTGTCCTTCGTGCACCGCTGTCATCTCACCGCTCCCTGACCAGCGCCGCGTACGCGCCACCGCGCGCGACCAGCTCCTCGTGCCGTCCGCGCTCCACGACCGTGCCGTGCTCCAGGACGACGATCTCGTCGCTGTCCCGCACGGTGCTCAGCCGGTGCGCGATCACCACGCAGGCGCAGCCGCGCCGGCGCAGGTTGTCCATGACGACCTGCTCGGTCTCCGCGTCGAGCGCGCTGGTCACCTCGTCGAGGACGAGGATGCTGGGCCGGCGCACCAGGGCCCGTGCGATCTCCAGACGCTGGCGCTGCCCGCCGGAGAAGTTCCGGCCGTCCTGCTCGACCCTGCTGTGGATGCCGCCCGGACGGCGCGTCACCACGTCGTACAGGGCGGCGTCCCGAAGCGCCTCCACCACGGCCTCGTCCGGGACCGACGGGTCCCACAGCGCCACGTTGTCGCGGACGGACCCCTCGAAGAGGAACACGTCCTGGTCGACGAAGGAGACGGAGGACGCCAGGGCGCCGCGCGGGATGTCGTCGATGCGCTGCCCGTCGATGCGGATCACGCCGTCCCACGGGGTGTACAGCCCTGAGATCAGCCGGGAGACCGTCGACTTGCCGCTGCCCGAGCCGCCGACCAGGGCCACCTGCTGCCCCGGTCCGACGGTCAGGTCGAAGCCCGTGAGCAGGGGTTTGTCCAGCGGGTTGTAACCGAAGGAGATGTTCTGCAGCTCCACATGGCCGTGCAGCCGGCGGGTCGAGTCGATCCCGCCGGGACGGTCGTAGAGCGGGTCCGCCCGGAAGTTCTCCACGTCCTTCAGCCGGGCCACGTCGGCCGCGAAGTCCTGGATGCGGCCCGCGACGCCGTTCAGCCGGGTCAGCGGGGCGGTGAAGCGGACCACCAGCGCCTGGAAGGCGACCAGCAGCCCCACCGAGATGTGCCCCTCCACCGCGCGCATGCCGCCGATCCACAGGATCAGCGCGCTGTTGAGCGTCGCGAGCGTCGGAGCCACCACGCCCAGCCAGGCGCTCGGCACGCCGAGCCGTTGCTGTTCCTCCAGCGTGGTGGCGTGCTGCCCGGCCCACTTGCGGAAGTAGCCGTCCTCACCGCCGGTCGCCTTCATCGTCTCGATCAGCTGGAGACCGGTGTACGCGGTGTTGGTCAGCCGCGCCGTGTCCGCCCGCAGCTTCGCCGTACGGGTCGCGCGCAGCCGGATGACGATCCGCATGGCGAGGATGTTGAGCAGGGCCACGCCGATGCCCACGAAGGTGAGCTGCGGGTCGTACGTGTACAGCAGTACGGCGTACAGCACGACGACGATCGCGTCGACGCCCGCGGCGGCGAGGTCGCGGGCCAGCGTCTCGGCCACCGCGTCGTTGGACTGGAGGCGCTGCACCAGGTCGGCCGGGCTGCGCTGGGAGAAGAACGTCACCGGCAGCCGCAGCAGGTGGCGCAGGAAGCGGGCGCTGGAGAGGGTGGAGGAGATGATGCGGCCGTGCAGCAGGTTGGCCTGCTGGAGCCAGGTCAGCACCACCGTGAGGAGCACGCAGGCGGCCATCGACGTGAAGAGCACGCCCAGCAGCGAGGTCTGCCCGCCGATCAGGAACGTGTCGATGTAGGTGCGGCTGAGCGCGGGCACCGCGGCGCCCACCGCCACCAGCAGCAGGCTCGCCAGCACCGCGGCGGGCAGGGTGCCCGCGGTGCCGCGCAGCCGGGCCGGCATCGCGCCGAGCACGCCGGGCCTGCGGCCGCCCCGGGTGAAGTCCTCGCCGGGTTCCATGGTCAGGACGACGCCGGTGAAGCTCGTGTCGAAGTCCTCCAGGGTCACGAAACGGCGGCCCTTGCCCGGGTCGTTGATGAACACCCCGCGGCGGCCGAACCGCCGGCCCACGCCGTCGTAGACGACGTAGTGGTTGAACTCCCAGAACAGGATGGCCGGCGCCGTCACCTCGGCGAGGGCGGCCAGGTCCATCTGCATGCCCTTGGCGGTGAAACCGTAACCGCGCGCCGCCTTCAGCAGGTTGCTCGCTCGCGAGCCGTCGCGGGAGACGCCGCAGGCGATGCGCAGCTCCTCCAGCGGCACGTGCCGGCCGTAGTGGCCGAGCACCATGGCCAGGGAGGCGGCGCCGCACTCCACCGCCTCCATCTGGAGCACGGTCGGGGTGCGGACGGTCTTCGCCCGGCCGCTCCTGGGCACCTTGCGCTTCGGCGGGGCGGCGCGGCGTCTGCCCCGGGTCTCCTGTGCGGTGGTCACGGCAGCAGCCAATCGAGGGGACGCTGGTCGGCCAGCCGGATGGAACCCGTGGCCATGGTCATGGAGGTCAGGCCGAAGGGCGGTCCGTCCGCGGACGACCACTCGTAGCCGCTCCGCGTGGACTTGGAGGTGGTCAGCCGGACCGTCACCGCCACCGGCCTGCCCTCCTTCGTGAACTGCTCGCCGAGCTGGCCGTCGCCGAGGAAGGCGGAGATGGTCTGCGCCGACTGGGCCGAGCGGTCCACGGACTGCACCTTCCCGTGCAGCACGCCGTACTGCTGGGCGGGCACCGACTGGACGGTTAGGTCGACGGAGGCGTGCGCGGGGATGGCGGCGGCCTTCTCGGCGGGGACGTAGACGGTGGCGTAGAGCGGATCGTCGGCGTGGGCGACCTTCTCGACCGAGGCGACGTTCGCACCGGTCTGGATGATCTGACCCACGGTGGCGGCGAGCGCGCTGACCCGGCCGGCGTCGACGGTGCGGACCACGGTCTCGCCCTCGGCGGTGCGGACCTTCAGCACGGGGGAGTCGGCGGGCAACCGCTCTCCCTGGCGCGCGAGGACCGCGGTGACCTGGCCGGACACCGGGCTCTGGAGGAGGTAACTGCCCTGTCCGTGGGTGAGGACGGCGGGTGCGCCGACGGTGGAGGTCACCGAGCCGCCCACCGCCCATACGCACGCGGCGGCCATCGCGACGAGGGTCACGGAAAGCACCGCCCAGCCCTGCGGGCGGGCGAAACGCACCGGGAGATCGAGCTCCTCCGGTGACTGGAGTTTTGCGAGGGCCTGTTGGCGGAACTGCACGTCGGACGTATCCCAGAGTTTTCCGGCGAAGCCACGGAAGCGACCGTGGACGCGAAGCCACGGACGAGACCGCGGACGGAGCCACGGAAGGAACCGCGGACGGAGCCACGGAAGGAACCGCGGACGGAGCCACGGAGGAAACCGTGGGCGGCGCCACGGAAGCCGTGGAGGAACGGCCGAAAAGCCCCGGAGCCTGGGTGGCTCCGGGACTCAGCGGCACAGAGGCGCGATCAGAGACCGGCGACCAGGTTGGTGACCGGGGCCGTGTTCAGGCCGGTGACGCCCTCGACGGTGCCGATGGCGGTGTTGAGCAGGCCCGAGACGGGGGCGATGCCGTCCACCAGGCCGGTGACGGTGCCGACGGCGTTCACGGACAGACCGCCGGAGACGTTGTCGAGGTCGGCGTCGGAGATCTCGACGGTCTCAACCTGGGGGGTGGAGTTCATGGGGGAACTTCCCTTCGTATAGCCATTTCACAAGGGGGGAGCGGCCCCCTCTGGGGACAGATGACGGCCGCGACCGCGGGCGCCGGGCGCCCTTTTCCGGAGCCCTCCGCGGCCCCCGCGGTGCGATGGATCAAAGCACGCGGCCGGTCCGGGCTTCCAATCAATGAACCCCTCCCACCAGGGCACTTGCGACGCCCGGGCAACCAACCGTGCACAATCGCGCACGCCTTCACGGCGACTTCTTCACAAAGGCCGCGACATCGGCCCGTGCGAGCCCTTGCCCGGGGCGGCGCATCCGGCACCGCGGCCCGGAAGGCGTACGGGGTGCCGTGCGGTTGTGCAGATCCTCCAGTGGGGGTGACCGGGTTGGGCATTCGATGTGCAGATTCGCTGAAGCCAGGATTCCGCTCCCTGATCGGTACGGACCGTTGTCGATCGATCGCTGAGCGTGTCGATCCGGTGCGTTTGAACGGCCCGTCGGGCCCGTGCGTACCAACAGCCATCCAGGCGCCCCCCGACAGCTGCCGTACCGGCGGCACGGACCCCGTCCCAGGAGGTCGAGAAGGTTGAGTCACAAGCGAATTCCGAAGCGCAGGGCCGCGATGGCGGCAGGCGGCGTGGTGGCGCTCGGCGCGGCCGCCATCCTGCTGCCGAACGCCAACGCCTCGCAGGACGGCGGGTCGGCCGGCGGCACGGCGGCGCCGAAGACCCTCAAGGCGGCGGACGCGTCGGATCTCGCCTCGCAGCTCGCGGGCCTGCTCGGCGACGCCTTCGCGGGCTCCTACTACGACGCCGGCGAACAGCAGCTCGTCGTCAACGTCGTACCCGGCGACAACAACCAGGTGATCGTGCAGGCGAAGAAGGCGGGCGCGAAGGTGCGCGAGGTCGACAACAGCCTGGGCGAACTGCGCGGCGGCGCGCGGACCCTGAAGGCGGAGGCGACCGTCCCGGGCACCGCGTGGGCGATCGACCCGCGCACCAACAAGATCCTGGTCACCGCGGACAGCACCGTCACCGGCGCCGCGTGGGACCGGGTGGAGTCCACCGTCGAAGGCCTCGGCTCCGGCATGGCGACCATCCGGAAGTCCCCCGGCACCTTCAAGACCTTCGTCTCGGGCGGGGACGCCATCTTCGGCGGCGGCGCTCGCTGCTCCCTCGGTTTCAACGTCACCGCGGGCGACGGCGCGCCCGCCTTCCTGACGGCCGGTCACTGCGGCGTGGCGGACGACCAGTGGTCCGACGCGCAGGGCGGGCAGCCGATCGCCACCGTCGACCAGGCGGTCTTCCCCGGCGAGGGCGACTTCGCGCTCGTGCGGTACGACGACCCGGCGACCGAGGCGCCGAGCGAGGTGAACCTCGGCGACCAGACGGTCCAGATCAGCCAGGCGGCGGAGGCGACGGTCGGTCAGCAGGTCTTCCGCATGGGCAGTACGACCGGACTGGCCGACGGTCAGGTCCTCGGCCTGGACGCCACCGTCAACTACCCGGAAGGCACGGTCACCGGCCTCATACAGACCGACGTGTGCGCCGAACCGGGCGACAGCGGCGGCTCCCTGTTCACCCAGGACGGCCTCGCGATCGGGCTGACCTCCGGCGGCAGCGGCGACTGCGCGGTGGGCGGCGAGACCTTCTTCCAGCCGGTCACCACCGCCCTGGAGGCGGTCGGCGCCACCCTCGGCGGCGACGCGTCCGGTGGCGCGGGCGACCAGGCGGGCGGCGAGGAGGCCGGCGGCGAGGAGGCCGGTGACGGCCAGGCCGGTGCCGGTGGCGACGCCGGTGCGGGTGAGGACGCCGGTGCCGGTGCGGGCGATGTCGGTGACGGCACGGGCGTCGGCGGCGAGGAGGCCGGCGCGGGCGACCAGGCCGGTGGGGAAGAGGCCGGGGGCGGTGACGCCGTCGGCGGTGGCGAGGAGGCCGGTGGCGAGGAGGCCGGTGACGGCCAGGCCGGTGCCGGTGGCGACGCCGGTGCGGGTGAGGACGCCGGTGCCGGTGCGGGCGATGTCGGTGACGGCACGGGCGTCGGCGGCGAGGACGGCTCCGGGCTGACGGGCTGACGGGCTGACGCGGTCGCCCCGCGCCCGCGGCGCGCCTCACGAACCCCGGCCGGCTCCCGAGGGGCCGGACGGCGGTGGGCGGTCCGCTCCTCCGGCGGGAGGGGCGGACCGCCGCACGGCGGAGCCGCAGCCGAGCGGCCGGGCGCCGCAGGCGTGGGGGAGCGGGGCGACGGGTCTGTACCGGCTCTGCGGCCACCGAAGGAGAACCCCCGCGTCCCGACCGGAGCACCCGCGTCCCGACCGGAGCGCCCGCGTCCCGGCCCGAGCACCCGCGTCCCGACCGGAGCACCCGCGTCCCGGCCCGAGCCCCCGCCTCCCGACCGCAGCACCCGCGTCCCGACCGGAGCACCCGCGTCCCGGCCCGAGCGCCCGCCTCCCGGCCCGAGCACGCATCTCGGCCGAGGTTCCGGCGCCCCGCGGGCCCCGCCTCAGCCCTTCGCTCGGAGCAGCATCAGGGCGATGTCGTCGGGGCGTTCCTCCGCACCGGCCTCGTCGCGCACCAGGCGGTCGGCGAGCGCGTCCAGCGGCAGGTCGCCGGCGTCGGCCAGCCGGTGCCCCAGGTCGGCCAGGGCGTCCTCGAAGTCGGCGCCGGGGGACTCCACCAGGCCGTCCGTGTACAGGGCCAGCAGGGAGCCGGGAGCCAGGTCGATCTCCGTGCACGGATACGCGGCCGAGGGGTCGATGCCCAGCAGGGGCCCGCCGGCGACGTCCAGCACCTCCACCCGCCCGTCCGGGCGGCGCAGCAGCGGCGGCGGATGTCCCGCGCGGGCCAGTGTCGCCCGCCCGCGGGCCGCGTCGAGCCGCAGGTACAGACAGCTGACGAACAGCTCGGTGCCCAGGTCGATCAGCAGCCGGTTGGTGCTGCGCACGACCTCCTCGGGCGCCTGGCCGACGGCCGTGTACGCGCGGACCGCGGTACGCACCTGCCCCATCAGCCCGGCCGCCGTCACGTTGTGCCCCTGGACGTCCCCGATCACCGCCACCGGCGCGCCCCCGGCCGGCACCAGGTCGTAGAAGTCGCCCCCGATGTCCATGCCCCGGGTGGCCGGCAGATACCGGGCCGCGGCCTCGACGCCGGGTAGGAGGGGCAGCGAGTGCGGCAGCAGGGCGTCCTGCAACCCGTGCGCCAGCCGGTACTTGGCGTCGTAGACGAGGGCGCGGTCCAGGGCCTGCGCGACCAGCCCGGCCAGGCTGGTCAGGATCGCCCGCTCCTCCGTGGTGAAGGAGTGCGGTCGTGAGTAGGCGAGGACGCAGGTGCCCACCGGCCGCCCGGAGGCGATCAGCGGCAGGAACGCCCAGGCCGCGAACCCGTCGTGGGTGCCCCGTCGCGCCGGGTACAGCCGCTCCAGCTGCTCCCAGGACTCGAAGAAGGCGGGCACCCCCGTCCGCAGGACCTGCGCGCCCGGGATCGCCTCGGTGAGCGGAGTCCCGTCGAACCGCTCCACGGCGCGCGGGTCCGGATAGCCGCGGTGTCCCAGGACGTGCAGCCGCCCGGCCCGTGAGCCGAGGACGACCAGGCCCTGACTGCCCACGGTCGGCGCGATCTCGTCGGCGATCAGCTGCACCACGTCCCGCACACCCACCGCCTCGGACAGCGCGCCGGTGAGGCTGACCACCTGGGAGATGGTCACGAGCCGGGGCGGGGCGGCCCCGTCCGGCACCGCCCCGGCCGAGCCCGGCCGCGACACCCCCCGGGCCCGGCTGATGCGCACGCTGAGCCCGGTGCGGGTCGGGTACAGCCGGAACGAGAGCCAGTCGCCGGGCGGACGCAGCGCCACGAAGGAGGTGGCGTGCTGGCTGAACAGCGCGGCCCGGTACCGGTCCTCGTACACCGGGTCGTTGAGCCACGGCACCGACGTCCACAGGTGGGTGCCGATCAGCTCCGCGACCGGCACGCCCATGAGCTCGGCCGCGGCCGGGTTGGCGAACCCCACCCGGCCGTGCAGGTCCAGGGAGCACAGCCCGTACGGCAGCCGCCCCACCATCCGCACGGCCTCCAGCGACCCGAGGGTGCCGGGCGCGCCCCCGACCACCGGGGCGGCCAGCAGATCGGGCTCCGGGTGTACGGGAACACTCGCCGCGGCGGCCCGCTCCAGCCGCACCGCGAGCCGCTCGCAGGCCGCCGTCAGCCGCCGGAGCTCCCGTTCGGACAGCTCCGTGGCACGCGCACCGGGCCAGGTCAGGAACACCGCGCCGTACGCCGTGGACTCGGTCGCGACGGGCAGCGCGACCAGGGCGAACGGGTAGGGCAGGACCACGGCGACCCGGGGATAGCGCCGCGCCATCTCCTCCTCGTCGCCGACCCAGACCGTCCGCCGCTCACGCACCGCGTCCGCCACCGGCACCGGCGCGTGCAGCGTCACCCGCTCCCAGGGCGCCGCGAAGGCCCTCGGCAGGCCGGCCATCACCGCCATCTCCAGCACCGGCGGATCGGCGCCGAGGAGGTAGACCGCCCCGGAGTGCGCGTGGACGTCCTCCATCATCGCGGCCAGCGCCAGGGAGAGCACCGGATGGCCACCCGACACGGTTGCGGTGTCGGGTGCCGGTGCGGAGGGCTGATCGTCGGCCACGCCGACCACCTCCTCGCACGCCTGTGCACGGGAACCCCCGGGTTCAAATCTCCTCCCCGAAGGCCCGCCGCGCACGGCGAGCACCGCCCCGGCAGGTCCGCGAGCGGGCAGGGGAGTCACCTCGCGCGTCCAGGCACGGGCAGAGGACCGCTCCGCGCATCCGGGCACGCGGAGCCGCCCTGGCACGCGCCCGACTGCGGGCACGGTGTCGCCCCGGCAGGTTCGGGCGCGGGCAGGGAGCTGCCCCGACACCTCCGCCCCCCATGCGCGGCGCCGCCCCGACACCTCCCCTCACGCGCGGCGCCGCCCCGTCACCTCCCCTCACGTGCGGCGCCGCCCCGTCACCTCCCCTCACGTGCGGCGCCGCCCCGTAACCTCCCACCACGCGCGGGGCGCCCGGTCCTCCCCTCACGCGCTCACGCGCGGCGCGCCCCGGCGCCTCCCACCGCCGGCACGGCGCCGTACGGTCCGGGCGCGGCCCTCACCGCCTGCCGCCTGCTCCGGCGCCCGCCCTCGTCCCGCCTCTCGGGTGGCGCCGCGGTCCCAGGGCTCCACCGCGCTGCGGTCCGGTAGGCGCCCGGGAGGCCCTTCCGCGCCCTGAATCTCCGGTTTCCGGCGCACAGGGGCTGCGTTGATGTCCTATAAGCGCTGTAATGGCGGCGTGGTCGGTGAGGGCGCTGTGGAACGCGGAGCGAGGACGCTGCGCGCCGAGGGTGCCCTGAAGGCCATCGCCTCCGGCCCGGACACGGGGGAGCGGCTGCGCCGTGTCCTCGAACAGGCGCTGGTCTTCGCGGGCGCCTCCTTCGCCGCCCTCTACACGCCCGGCGGCAACCGTGAGCTGCTGTGCCTGGCCGATTCGGCCGGTGTGCCGCGCACCCTGTACGGCGTGCGCGACGGCTACCCCGCGGCCGGGGGCTCCCCGGTCGCCGACGCCCACCGCGGCGGCACGCCGGTCTGGCTCGGCCCCGAGGAGTTCGCCGGATCGGCGGAGTCGCGGCACGTGCCGTCGAGCGGCTTCTCCCTCGCCGCCCTGCCCATCCATGGGAACGACGGCGGGTGCCTGCTCGCCCTGACCGAACGCCCGGAGGGTTTCGACGCCGAGGACCGGGCCTGCCTGGAACTGGTCGCCGAGGCCGTCCCCTGCCCCGCCCCGGCCGTGGCCGCCGAGGGCGGGGAGCTGGAGCCCGGGGCCTTCACCCTCGCCATGGACACCGGCCGGGTCGAGGTCGGCGACGACATCCTGCGCCTGTTCGGCCTCGCGCCCGGCGAGTTCGACGGCAAGGTCGAGACGCTGCTCGGCCTGACCGTGCCCGAGGACCTGCCCTCGCTGATGTCGGTCACGGAGGCCGACCACATGTCCATCGGCGAACGCGAGCTGGAGTTCCGGGTGCTCCAGCCCTCCGGCCCGCCGAAGTGGCTGCGACTGAGCGGACGCCTGCTGCCCGGGGGCGAGGGCCGTCCGGCCCGTCTCGCCGGCACCGTCGTGGACGCCTCCACCCTGCGCCCGGACGTGACCGACGTGGCCCGCGTCCAGCGGCTGGCCGCCGCGCTGGCCACCGCGGGCACCGTCCGCGACGTCAGCCAGGCCGTGGTCGCCGCCCTGCGCAGGCCGCTGCGCGCCGACCGGATCGCGCTGGCCGAGCTGGAGAACGACCGTCTCGTCGTCACCGTCCTCGACCCGCCCGAGCCCGAGTCCTGGCCCGAGCTGTGGCGGCTGGAGTGGCGCACCGAGTGGCCCGACGCGCCGGTACGGGCCATGCCCACCCTCGCCGCCGCGCTGCGCGAGGGCCGTGCCAGGATCTGGCCCGCCGGCACCGGCGAGCTGGAGCCGGCCCTCGCCGACGTCGGCCCCGGGGGCCTGGCCGTCCTGCCACTGCCCGCCGGCGGCCGCATGGCCGGCGCCTGCCTGATCGGCTGGGACACCCCGCACGACTTCGGCCCCGACGAACGCGCCCTGCTCACCGCCTCCGCCGGCCTCGCCGGACAGGCACTGATGCGCGCCCACGCCTTCGACGCCGAGCACGAACTGGTCGGCATGCTCCAGCGCCAGCTGCTGCCGCGCCGCCTGCCGAAGCTGCCCGGCGCGGTCGCCGTCGCCCGCTACCTGCCCAGCACGGCCGGACTGGAGCTGGGCGGCGACTGGTACGACGTGATCCCGCTGCCCGACCACCATGTCGCCCTCGTCATCGGCGACGTACAGGGTCACAGTGCCGCCGCGGCCACCCTCATGGGTCAGATGCGTACCGCCCTGCGCGCCTACGCCGTCGAGGGCCATCCGCCGGACGTGGTGGTCTCCCACGCCAACCGGCTGCTCATGGACATGGAGACCGACCTCTTCGCCACCTGCGTCTACGTCGACCTCGACATGGAGGAGGGCTCGGCCTGGTGCGTCCGGGCCGGGCATCCCCCGCCGGTGCTGCGCCACTCCGACGGCACGACGGAGATCGCGGAGGCGGAGGGCGGCCCGCCGCTGGGCGTGGTGACGCAGGCCGACTTCCCGATGAGCCCCTTGCCGGTGCGGCCCGGCACGCTGATCGCCCTCACCACGGACGGGCTCGTGGAGTCCGCGGACTCCGACATCGACGAGGGCATGGACCGCTTCGCGCACGCCCTGGCCGTGTCCGACCCCGCCCACCTCGGGCTCGTCGCCGACGCCCTGCTCGGCAACGCCCGCCGCAGCGACGACGTGGCGCTGCTGCTGGTGCGCTACGACGGCATGGCCGTACGCCCCCTGCGGGAGAGCTGGTCGGTGTGGCGGCTGCCCGAGGCGGTGCGGCACGCCCGCCGCTTCACCCGGCGCGTACTGCGCTCCTGGGGTGTGTCGGACGACGACATCGACGGCGTCCTGCTCATCGTCTCCGAGCTGGTCACCAACGCCCTGGTGCACACCGACGGCCAGGTCAGGCTCGACCTGACCCTGATCAACGGCAGGCTGCGCGTCGCGGTCGCCGACGCCTCACCCCGTACGCCCGTCAAACCGACCAGCATCGGCTGGGAGGCCACCGGCGGGCGGGGCATCCTCCTGGTCGAGGCGATGTCGGCGACCTGGGGGACGCTCCCGGTCAGCGGGGGCAAGCAGGTGTGGAGCGAGATCTCCCTGCGCGGCGCTCCCGCGTAGGCGGCCTCCCGGGGCGCGGGCGACCGGTGTTTCACCGGGGCACGCCCGGGGACCCGCAGGGCGACGGCCTCCGACACAGAAGGAAGATGATGCACCCATGACCACGGAAACCGGCGACAAACCCGTCGTCCGTCGCCAGGAGACGGGGTGGTCGAAGGCGCGACGGCTCAGAAGCCGGGTCGCCGTGCGCACCTGGATACCGGCCGTCGAGGACGACGGTGCCGCTCGCGCACCGCGATCGGGCCAGGAGTCGAACATCGTCAGGGGCGAGGACTGACCACGCCCCTCGGGCGGTGGCACCTGCCCAGCGCGCCGGCCATGGGGCCGGCGCGGTGCGCGTCCGGACCGGACCGGGTCCGCCGAGGGGCGGGCAGGTAACGTCGGCGGTCCGTCAGACCGACTCCCGTCCGACCGCAGCAAGGCACAGAACCGTTCATGAACCTCCTGGTCACCGGCGCCGCCGGATTCATCGGCTCCCGGTACGTCCGCACACTCCTCGCCTCCGACGCGCCCGAGCCGCCGCGGATCACGGTGCTGGACAGCCTCACCTACGCCGGCACCCCGGAGAACCTGCCCCTCGGCCACCCCCGGCTGGACTTCGTGCACGGCGACATCCGCGACGCCGCCCTCGTCGACAAGCTGATGGCCGGGACCGACCAGGTCGTGCACTTCGCCGCGGAGTCCCACGTGGACCGCTCGATCGACGCCGCCGCCGGCTTCGTCCTCACCAACGTCGTCGGCACCCAGACCCTGCTGGACGCGGCGCTGCGCCACGGGGTGGGCCCCTTCGTGCACGTCTCCACCGACGAGGTCTACGGCTCCGTCGACTCCGGCTCGGCGACCGAGGAGCACCCGCTGCGGCCGAGCTCCCCGTACTCCGCCTCGAAGGCCTCGGGCGACCTGCTGGCCCTCGCCCACCACCGCACCCACGGCCTGGACGTACGGGTGACCCGGTGCTCCAACAACTACGGCCCGTACCAGTTTCCCGAGAAACTGGTACCGCTGTTCGTCACCCGCCTCCTCGACGGCCGGAAGGTCCCCTTGTACGGCGACGGGCGCAACGTCCGCGACTGGCTGCACGTCGACGACCACTGCCGGGGCGTCGACCTCGTGCGGACCCGGGGCCGGGCCGGTGAGGTCTACAACCTCGGCGGCGGCACCGAACTGAGCAACCGCGACCTCACCGGCCTGCTCCTCGACGCCTGCGGCGCCGGCTGGGACCGGGTCGCGCACGTCGAGGACCGCAAGGGCCACGACCTGCGCTACTCGGTGGACTGGAGCAAGGCGCGGGACGAGCTGGGCTACCGGCCCCGCCACGACTTCACGACCGGACTGGAGGGGACCGTCGCCTGGTACCGGGACAACCGGGCCTGGTGGGAGCCGCTCCAGCGGCGTGCCGACTGGGAGCGGCGACCACGGATCCCCGACCACGCGGTGCCGGGCTCAGAGCGGACGGCCCCGGAGCGGACGGACCCCGCCTGACCCGACCGTCCGCTCGTGCTCGACGGCCGGCACCGGTGTCGGCGCCCGGCCCGCTCGCGTCGGCGGGCGGCCTCCCGGCGGGTCAGCGGTGCGTCTTGGCCAGCAGTTCAAGGATCTCGGCCGTGGTACCCGTCTCGCCGAGGCGCGGGAAGATCCGCTCGACGCTGTTGCGGTGCGCCTCGGGGTCCATGTCGCTCATGGCGTCGGTGGCGAGCGTGACGTGGTAGCCGTGCTCGTGCGCGGCGCGGGCGGTCGACTCCACGCCGATGCTGGTGGCGATGCCGGTGAGCACGATCTGGGTGACCCCGCGGCGGCGCAGCTGGACGTCGAGACCGGTGCCGTGGAAGGCACCCCAGTTGCGCTTGGTGACGGTGAGGTCGCCGGGGTGACCGGCGAGTTCGTCGACGACGACGTCCCAGCCCTCGGGCCGGGTGCCACCGGCGCCACCGGTCTCCGTACGGCCGGGCACGGCGTCCGCCCCGTCGGCGGCGAAGGAGACCCGCACCAGGACCACGGGCAGTTCCCGGGCGCGGAACGCCTCGGCCAGCTCGGCGCTGCGGGCGACGACCTCCGCGCCGCCGTGGGGAGCGGTGGGCGCGGCGACGATGCCGGCCTGGAGGTCGATCACGACGAGGGCGGTGCGGGGGTCGAGGGAGGTGACTGCCATGAGATGGTGCCTTTCAGGTGGTACGGGAAGCGCCGGGATCCGGCCGGGTGAGCCGGTCCAGCAGGACGAGCGCGCGCAGGACCGTGTCCCGCTCCTCCTCGGTGCACCGGTCCTGGAAGGCGCGGGCCAGCCACTCCTCGCGGACCTGCCGGTCGCCCTCCAAACGGGCGCGGCCGGCCTCGGTGAGCGTGACCAGTTGCCGGCGGCCGTCCTCGGGGTCGGGGCTGCGACGGATCAGACCGTGCCGGTCCAGGGCGGCCAGCGTCGCCGCCATCGACTGCGGGCGCACGCCCTCGGCGGACGCCAGCGCGCTCGCGGTCGCCGCGCCGTCCTTGCCGACCAGCGTGAGCGCCGACACCTGGGACGGTGTGAGGTCCTCGTCCCGGGCGACCTCCCGGATGCGGCGCCGCAACCGGCTGAAGACCACGCGCAGCTCGTGTGCGGCGCGGGCGGCGGTGTCGGAGACGTCCTCTCCGGGGCCGGCGGCACCGGGGCCAAAACCGCGTCCGGCGGCATGCGCGTCCATGCCGTTCACCGTAAAACCGACAGGGAGGACTGTCCAGTTCAGGCTGCACAGTTTTGCCTGGTCATTGCCGCGGAGGGCCCCGGCACCCGCCCGCACCTAAGCTGGAGGCGTGCGCCTGCTGCTCATGTCCGACACCCACCTGCCGAAGCGGGCGAAGGAGCTGCCCGCGCGGCTGCTGGCGGAGATCCCGCACGCCGACGTCGTCGTACACGCGGGCGACTGGGTCGACACCGACACCCTCGACCTGCTGGAGAACCGCAGCAAAAGACTCGTCGGCGTGTACGGCAACAACGACGGCCCCGGCCTGCGGGCGCGGCTGCCCGAGGTGGCCCGCGTCGCGCTCGGGGGCCTGCGCCTCGGCGTGGTCCACGAGACCGGCGCCGCCCAGGGCCGCGAGGCACGCTGCGCCGCCCGCTTCCCGGACCTCGACGCGCTGGTCTTCGGGCACAGCCACATCCCCTGGGACACCACCGCCGAGACCGGTCTGCGCCTGCTCAACCCGGGGTCGCCGACCGACCGGCGACGGCAGCCGTACTGCACGTACATGACGGCCGAGGTCGCCGACGGCCGGCTCCGGCACGTCGAGCTCCACCGGCTGCCGAGACGGTAGGCGCTCACAACCGCCGAGGCGATGATCCGGCACGGGTGCGGCCGCCGGGCCAGGAGCCGGGCATGTGCCCGTGTGCCGACCGTGGGTCCGGCCACCGCTGCCGTTCTCGGCCCGAACGCCACGCCCACCGCGGACCAGCCCGAACGCCCCGCGTACGGCGTCACGGCCGACGACGCCGTGAGCGGGGTACAGCGGCCGGACGTGTCGACGGGCCCGGCTACTCGTCCCAGGCCTGGACGGTGGTCTGCTCGACTATCTCGCCGTCCCGCAGCGACAGCATCGACTCCGCGAGTACCCGCACGCCGTCCGGGTACGTGCACTCCTCGGTGAAGGCGACCTGGTCGCCCTGCACGACACAACGCGCCAGTCGGTGCGTCATGTCGCGGTCGTAGACGTCGCCGAGCATCTCCGCGATCTCGTCCCGGCCGTGCAGGACCTTGGGGCGGCTGGGCTGGTCGTACCGGTCGACGATGCGGACCTCGGCGTCCGGCGCGTAGAGCGACACCAGGGGCGCCGCCGTCTCACCTTCGATGCCCCTGCGCAGGGCTTCGACGTCGAAACCGGGGCTTGCATGGGTACCCATGACGACCTCCTCCGCAGTCCGCGGCCCGCGAAAGGGAGGACGGGCCGCCGGGCCCCCTCCTTTGAGCCTCCTCCGTCCGGGCGCCCGCGGCAACGCGGCCGGGGCACTGGTCCTGACGGGTGAGCGGGATCACCCGCCCGTGTCCGCCACCGGCCCGCCGGCGTTGCTCCGGGCATGATCTCAACACGACGTATCGTCGCCGCTGTCGGGCTCGCCGCCGGTGTCACCGGCCTCGCCGCGCCCATGGCGAGCGCGGCCGACGGGGGCGCTCCGGCCGCCGACAAGCTCAGTGTGCTGAAGACGCTGGACACGCTCGCGGTGGGCGACATGCCCGCCGAGGACCGGGCCCAGCTGCCGCGGCCCTCCCAGCAGCTGCACCGCCTCCAGGACCTCCAGCAGCTCCAGCAGGTCACCGGCCTGGTCTCCCCGGTGTTCGGCGTCCTCCCCGCCCTGGGCTGACGGCCGCACCCGTTCGCCGTCGAGGGCCGCCCGGCGACGGGCGGCCCTCTCCCGCGTCCGGAGGCGTCCGCGCGGGTCGGCCGCCGCGGGCTCGACGTGCGCGCGTACGCCGTCGCGGCGCCCCTCGCCGACCGGTTGCGCGTAGGGTCGGACGGAACGGGATCGGCCGAAGAAGGAGTTCAAGGACCATGGCGCAGGAAGTACGCGGCGTGATCGCACCGGGCAAGGACGAGCCGGTGCGGATCGAGACGATCGTCGTGCCCGACCCCGGCCCGGGCGAGGCCGTGGTCAGTATCCAGGCCTGCGGGGTGTGCCACACCGACCTGCACTACAAACAGGGCGGCATCAGCGACGAGTTCCCCTTCCTGCTCGGACACGAGGCGGCGGGCGTCGTGGAGTCGGTCGGCGCCGGCGTCACCGACGTGGCCCCCGGCGACTTCGTCATCCTCAACTGGCGTGCCGTGTGCGGAAAGTGCCGGGCCTGTCTGCGCGGCCGGCCCTGGTACTGCTTCGACACGCACAACGCCGAGCAGAGGATGACCCTCGCCTCGACCGGCCAGGAACTCTCCCCGGCCCTCGGTATCGGCGCCTTCGCCGAGAAGACGCTGGTCGCCGCCGGGCAGTGCACCAAGGTCGATCCGGCCGTCCCGGCGCAGGCCGCCGGACTGCTGGGCTGCGGGGTGATGGCGGGCATCGGCGCCGCGATCAACACCGGGAACGTCGGCCGCGGCGACACGGTCGCCGTCATCGGCTGCGGCGGCGTCGGTGACGCGGCGATCGCCGGTTCCCACCTGGCCGGGGCCGCGAAGGTCATCGCCGTGGACATCGACGACCGCAAACTGGAGACCGCCCGGGGCATGGGCGCCACCCACACCGTCAACTCGCGCGAGACCGACCCCGTCGAGGCGATCCGCGAACTGACCGGCGGCTTCGGCGCCGACGTCGTCATCGAGGCGGTCGGCCGCCCGGAGACGTACCGGCAGGCCTTCTACGCCCGCGACCTGGCCGGCACCGTCGTCCTCGTCGGCGTACCGACACCCGAGATGAAGCTGGAACTGCCCCTGCTGGACGTCTTCGGGCGCGGCGGGTCGCTGAAGTCGTCCTGGTACGGGGACTGCCTGCCCTCCCGGGACTTCCCGATGCTCGTCGACCTCCATCTGCAGGGCCGGCTGGACCTGGACAAGTTCGTCACGGAGACCATCCGGCTCGACGAGGTGGAACAGGCCTTCGAGCGG
Organism: Streptomyces ambofaciens ATCC 23877; assembly: GCF_001267885.1. NCBI lineage: Bacteria > Bacillati > Actinomycetota > Actinomycetes > Kitasatosporales > Streptomycetaceae > Streptomyces > Streptomyces ambofaciens. The sequence goes on from NZ_CP012382.1 coordinate 7,332,714, forward strand.
ATGCACGCCGGTGACGTGCTGCGTTCGGTGGTGGTGCTGTGATGGCCGCCCGCGTCGAACGCCTCGTCACCTCCGGACAGTTCAGCCTCGACGGCGGCACCTGGGACGTCGACAACAACGTCTGGCTCGTCGGCGACGACCACGAGGTGGTCGTCATCGACGCCGCCCACGACGCCGACGCCATCGCGGAGGCCGTCGGGGACCGACGGCTCACCGCCATCGTGTGCACCCACGCCCACAACGACCACGTCAACGCCGCGCCCGCGCTGGCCGAACGCACCGGCGCCACCATCTGGCTGCACCGGGACGACCTGCCGCTGTGGCAGCAGACCCACCCCGACCGGAACCCCGATGCCTGGCTCTCCGACGAGCAGGTCATCGAGGCCGCCGGTGCCGACCTCACCGTCCTGCACACCCCCGGGCACGCCCCCGGCGCGGTCTGCCTGTACGACCCGGGCCTGGGCGCCGTGTTCACCGGCGACACCCTCTTCCAGGGCGGCCCCGGCGCCACCGGACGCTCGTACTCCCACTTCCCGACCATCATCGACTCGATCCGCGACCGGTTGCTCGTGCTCCCGCCCGCGACGAAGGTCCTCACCGGCCACGGCGACCCGACCACCGTCGGCGCCGAGGCACCGCACCTGGAGGAGTGGATCGCACGCGGGCACTGACCCCCGGTCTCCGGGTAAGTAGGGGACACGCGTAAAAGGTGACAGAAGATGTCCGGCTTCCACGGCACCCTCGATCACGAGACCGCTCGCGCGGCACGGGTACGAGAAGAAACGGGAGGCCGGACATGTCACGGTCACTGGAAGGCAAGGTCGCACTGGTCGCCGGGGCGACCCGGGGCGCCGGACGCGGCATCGCCGTCGAACTGGGCGCGGCCGGGGCCACCGTCTACGTCACCGGCCGCAGCACCCGGGCCCGGCGTTCGGAGTACGACCGCCCCGAGACCATCGAGGACACCGCCGACCTGGTCACCGAGGCCGGCGGCCACGGCATCGCCGTACCCACCGACCACCTGGACCCGGCGCAGGTCGCCGTGCTCGTCGATCGGGTGGCCCGCGAGCAGAACCGGCTCGACGTCCTGGTCAACGACATCTGGGGCGGTGAGAACCTCTTCGCGTGGGACAGCCCCGTCTGGGAGCACGATCTCGACAACGGACTCAGGCTCCTGCGGCTGGCGGTCGAGACCCACGCCGTCACCAGCCACCACGCGCTGCCGCTGCTGCTGCGCCACCCCGGCGGGCTGGTCGTCGAGGTCACCGACGGCACCGACGACTACAACCGCGACCACTACCGCGTCTCCTTCTTCTACGACCTCGCCAAGACGTCCGTCCTGCGCATGGCCTTCGCCCTCGGCCACGAACTGGGACCGCGCGGTGCCACGGCCGTCGCGCTGACGCCGGGCTGGCTGCGCTCCGAGATCATGCTCGACCACTTCGGCGTGCGCGAGGAGAACTGGCGCGACGCCCTGGACCGCGTCCCGCACTTCGCCATCTCCGAGACGCCCCGCTACGTCGGCCGCGCCGTCACGGCCCTCGCCGCCGACCCGGACGTGGCGCGCTTCAACGGCCGGTCCCTCTCCAGCGGGGGCCTCGCCCAGGAGTACGGATTCACCGACCTCGACGGCAGCCGTCCGGACGCCTGGCGCTACGTCGTCGAGGTCCAGGACGCCGACAAGCCGGCCGACGTCACCGGTTACCGCTGACGGGCGGGAGCGGCCACCGGGCCGGGTGCCCCGGCGGCAGGGCCAGGTCCCGGCGCACGGCCGTGTAGTAGCCCTCGCGCCCGGCACGCTGCCGCTCCAGCAGCACCTGCCAGGCCTGCGGGTCGTGCGTCTCCTCGCGCAGGAAACGCTCCATCTCCATCACCGTCACGAACCAGGCCCGCGCCTTCTCCACCACCTCCGCACTGCCCAGCAGGAGCAGGGCCTCGCCGGCGGGGTCCCGGGCGAACGTGGCCTCCGCCTGTGCCGAAGCGGCCTCCTGGGGAGACAGGGGGTGCGGGTGGGGGTCGTTGCCGAGGTGGGCCGCGATCCGGTACGTCAGCGTGACGGAGGCCTTCAGCGTCCGCGCGTAGTCGGCGTAGACGGCGAGCCGCCGCTCCTCCCAGCGCGCAGCGGTCTCCCGGCGGAAGCGGGCGCCGTCGCTGCGGACCACGGCGAGGTACGAACCGAGCGCGCCGATGACGACGCCGAGCAGAGCGGGGAGTTGCTGCAGGAACGCGGACATGGACGCACGGTATCCGCCCGGCCGATCGGCAGGGCAGTACGGTCGGGCGCATGACGGACACACGGCGTTTCGGGGACCACGGCGTACTCGTCACGGGGGCGGCCCGGGGGATCGGCGCGGCCACCGCCCGCCGGCTCGCCACCGAGGGGGCGAGGGTGCTGGTGACCGACGTGGACCTGGGCGCGGCGCGGCGGACGGCGGGGGAGCTGACGGAACGGGGGCTCACCGCCGAGGCGTTCGCCTGCGACGTGGGTGACCGGGTGTCCGTCGAGGCGGCCGTGGCCCATGCCGTGGCCACCTTCGGCACCCTGGACGTGCTGGTCAACAACGCCTACGCGTGCACGCCCGACGCCCCGCTCTTCGAGGACGAACCGGACGAGGCCTGGGCCCGCGACCTCGACGTCACCCTCACCGGTGCCTACCGCTGCTGCCGGGCGGCGCTCCCGCACCTGGCGGCCTCCGGGCGCGGTGCGATCGTGAGCATCGGCTCGGTCAACGGCGTCCAGGACTTCGGCAACCACGCCTACAGCGCGGCCAAGGCCGGTCTCGCCTCGCTGACCCGCACCCTCGCCGGCCACGCCGCCCCGCGCGGCGTCCGCGTCAACCTCGTGACGCCGGGCACCGTGCGCACCACGGCCTGGGAGGGCCGGGACGAGGAACTGGCGGCGGTGCGCCGGCTGTACCCGCTGGGCCGGGTCGGCGAACCCGACGACATCGCCGCAGCCGTCGCCTTCCTCGCCTCGCGCGACGCGTCCTGGATCACCGGCACCACGCTGGTGGTCGACGGCGGTCTGACCGCCGTCAACACCGGGTTCCGGCAGGCGCTCCAAGAACGGCACGACACGGACTGACCGAGCCCGCCGGAGCCCCGGGGACCCGGTCGTGTTTGTCACCGTTTCGTACCGACGCGGCCGTGGCGGGCAACCGAAGCCGCCCGACGTCGGTCTACCAGGCGGGAATCGCACCACGGGCGACCTTCCGCCCGCTTCCACCGCTTCGACGCGAAAGGCTGACCGCCATGGGGGACATACGCAGACGGGGTGCCGTCGCACTCGGGGTCACCGCGCTGGTGGCACCGCTCACACTCGTCCTGGGCGCCGCGCCGGCCCAGGCGGCGAGCTGCACCACGCAGACCGGCCCGTACCAGAAGAAGGTGGAGAAGTTCCTCGGCCGCCCGGCCGACGGCAAGCAGTCCACCGCCGACTGCAAGGCGATCCGCGCCTTCCAGACCAAGCACGGCATCACGCCGAACATCGGCTACGCGGGCCCCGTCACCTGGGGCGTCATGAACCTGATGCAGAAGCAGAAGGCCGTCGGCAAGACTCCCAACAAGTCGGGCAAGTGCCCGGTCAACAAGGGCCGCATCGCCTGCGTGGACCTCACCCTCCAGCTGAGCTGGGTCCAGGACGGCAAGAAGCTCGTCTACGGACCGGTCCCGGTCCGCACCGGGCGCAACGGCCACGAGACGCGCACCGGGCTCAAGAAGGTCTACTGGCGCAACATCGACCACCACTCGACCATCTACGACGTGCCGATGCCCTACAGCCAGTTCTTCGACGGGGGCCAGGCGTTCCACTCGGCCGGCGTCAGCATGTGGAACCCGCCGGGCTCCCACGGCTGCGTCAACATGACGAAGACCGACGCCAAGAAGTACTGGTCGCTGCTGAAGAAGGGCGATGACGTCTTCGTGTACGGCCGCAAGCCGGGCACCTGACCGACCGGGGCGCCCGGCCCGCGCCGCCGTGTCACGGCCGGGCGCGTCCGCGAAGTCCGGGATCTCCGGCCCGGCCGCGGCTTTCCCGGGGTGAGGCGGTGTGCCGTCGGCCACACTCGTCGAGGAGCGCACCGGGCTCCCGGTCGTCGTGGCGAACGACACACCGTCTTCGTGGGGGCCGAGAAGTGATGCGGGGCCGGGTACGGCCTGGATCGGGGGCCGTGTGCGGCAGGACACAGTCGCCGGGAACGAACTCGCCCCGAGGTCTTGACAGATGGGGAGATCGACGTGATCAGTAACACGGTCCGTTATGTCCGTTTGGCTCGCGATTACTCACATCGTCTTCACGCCCGGCGCCGTATGCTTCACAGCATGTCCACCACTGTTGAACCTTCCTCCGAGCGATCGGCTGCCGAGGTCAACGAGGAGATCCGGGCCCTGTGGCTCCGGTCGGGCGGGACACTGAGCGTCGAGCAGCGCGCGGAGTACCAGCGGCTCGTCCTGGAGTGGGCCGCCGCGGCCCCGGACCCGGTGCGGGCCGCCTGACCGGCGCCTGACCCTCCTCGGCGCATCGGATCACCGACCCGGGGCACCTCCATCGGATGGGTGCCCTTCTCGCGCTGGCCTCGGCCGTCTGCTACGGCGTCGTCGACTTCGCCGGCGGCCTGCTGTCCCGGCGCGTCCACTTCGCCGCCGTCGCCTTCCTGGGCCAGGTCGGCGGGCTCGCCCTCGCCGTCGTGGCCGCCCTCCTCATGACCACTCACGACGTCCGCCTCGCGGACCTGCTGTGGGGCGCCCTGTCCGGCGTGGGCAGCGGCGCCGCCATGCACTTCCTCAACCGGGGCCTGAGCCGCGGCGCGATGAGCGTGGTCGTGCCCGTGAGCGCCGTCACAGGGGTCGCGCTCTCCGTCCTGTGCGGCGTACTCGTCCTCGGTGACCGCCCGGGCGCCCTCGCCTGGGTGGGGATCGTCGTCACCGTGCCCGCGCTCTGGCTCGTCTCCGGCGGCGGTACGGGTCCGGGCGAGGCCGTCACCGACGGGCTGCTCGCCAGCGCGGGTGTCGCCGTCCAGTACCTGGCCCTCGGCCAGGCGGGCCCCGAGAGCGGCCTGTGGCCCGTCGCGGCGGGCCGCGTGGCCGCGGTGCTCCTTCTGCTCCCCGGTGCGCTGCGGCACACCGGGCGGCTGCGGCTGCCGCCGCGCAGCTCCGCCGAGGCGCTGCTGATCGGCGCCGGAGCCGCCCTCGGCCTGGTCCTGTATCTCCTCGCCGCCCAGCGGCAGTTGCTGTCCGTCGCCGTCGTCCTGGCCTCCCTGTACCCCGCGCTCCCCGTCGTCCTGGGAGTCGCCCTCCTCCACGAACGGGTCGACCGGCGGCAGGCCGTGGGCCTGATCGGGGCGGCGGCGGCGACGGTGCTGCTGACACTGGGCTGACCCCGCCGGCGAAGCGGTCGTCCCGCGCGGCCGTCCGCCCGCACCGGGGACCGGACCGCGGGTCACCCCCACGTCGCCGAGTAGTGCCGTCGATAGGCTTTGCGGTCCTGTTCCGCGCGGATCCACCGGGTGGCCACCAGGGCGACCACGCTGCCCGCGACGACGAGCAGGCCGGGACCGACGTTCCGGCGGTCGGTGAGCCGGGCGAGCAGCGTCGAGCCGTCGACACCCGCCACGGGCGCCGAGGCTCCCGGTGCCGCGGCGCCCGGGGCGCCCCCACCGCCACCGGTGGCGGCCGGCGAGGAGGGCACTGCCCCCGGCGCCGCCCCCTCCTGCGCCGAGACGAGCAGCCGGACGCCGAGCGACGCCATGGCGTCCGGCAGCGGCTGGAAGAAGGTCGTACCCCCCTTGGCGCAGTCGCCGCTGCCGCCCGACGTCACGCCGAGCGCGAGGCCCTCGGAGAACATCGGCCCCCCGCTGTCCCCGGGTTCGGCACACACGTCGGTCTCGATGAGGCCGGTCACCGTGCCCTCCGGGTAGTTGACCGTCGCGTCGAGCGCGGTCACCCGGCCGTCGCGCAACCCGCTGGTGCTGCCGCTGCGGAACACGCGCTGTCCCACGGCCGGTTCACCCAGGCCCGTGATCCGTACGCCCTTCCCGTCCCCGACCGCCACCACGTCGGCGCCGTCGCCCGCCTTGCCGTCCGCGTACTCCACCAGGGAGAAGTCGTCCCCGGGGAAGCTCCCGGCGACCGTCTCGCCGACCTGGTCACCGCCGCCGTCGCCGAACCAGACGGACCCGGTCGGCCCGCAGTGACCGGCCGTCAGGATGAACTCGCTCCGTCCGTCGGTCACGTTGAAGCCCGCCGAGCAGCGCCCCGCCGTGGAGCGGATCGGTTCCGCACCGTTGAGGCGTGTGGTGAACTCCCCCTCGGTGCGCTCCATGCGGACGAAGTCCCCGATGCCCTCCGCCACACCCGTCAGGCGCGACCAGTCGCCCGCGGAGACCGTGCTGTCACCCCGTACCACCACCTCGTTCGCCCGGTAGTCGAACGCCCAGGCCGTCCCGGGCACCCGCGGAGCCGAACGCAGCGTGGAGGCCGCCGACCTCAGCTCGGACATGCTGTGCCGTACGACCTTCGGCTCGGCGCCGGCCCGCCGCACCTCCTCGGCCGTGCCGCCGTCGGTGACCGCGACGACGGGCCGCCCGTCGGCGTCGAGCCAGTGGCCCGCGGTCCGGGAGGTGCCCAGCCGTGACACGAGCCCGGCCCCGGTGCCGGACGCCACCCGCACCGTCGCGTGCGGCCCGGTGGGCGGGCCGGGTGGTTCGCTCGCGACGGCCCGGGTGACCATCGTCCCCCCGAGCAGGAGTCCCCCGACGGCCGCCAGCCGTGCCACTCGCCGGACGATGCGTCGTCGTGCGTGCCTCATGCATGCGCTCCCGAACCCGACCACGCGGCGTCGCCGCCGCGGGGGCCTCCGGACGTCGAGCGCCCTCCTCCCATACGGGGCCGGGCGCGCCCGTGTTCACCGGCCCGGAGGTCTCGTCCGGCCGACGGGCGCGCCGTTCCCCGCGGCCCCCTATCTTGAGCCCCATGACCAGCATCCCGCAGCCTCCGCCCGGTGAACGAAACCCCCTGCGCGCGCTCACCCTCGACCGGCTGCGCCGCCGTACGAGCATGAAGTGGCGCACCTACCCCGCGGACGTGCTGCCGCTGTGGGTGGCCGAGATGGACGTGCCGCTCGCCGAACCCGTCGTACGCGCCGTCACCGACGCCATGGAACTCGGCGACACCGGCTATCCCGCCGGCACCGACTATGCCGAGGCCCTGGCCGCCTTCGCGGGCGAGCGGTGGGGCTGGGACGGCCTCGCCGTGGAACGCACCGCGATCGTGCCGGACGTGATGCTGGGCGTCGTCGAGATGCTCCGACTGGTCACCGGGCCCGGCGACCCGGTGATCGTGAACCCGCCGGTGTACCCGCCGTTCTACCAGTTCGTGGAGCACATGGACCGGCGGATCCTCGAAGCACCGCTCGGCGCGGACCTGCGGATCGACCTCGGCGTGCTGGAGGAGGCGTACCGGCGGGCCGTCGCCGACGGCGGGCGCGCCGCCCACCTGCTGTGCAGCCCGCACAACCCGACCGGCACCGTGCACACCGCCGGCGAGCTGGCCGCCGTCGCCGCCCTCGCGGAGCGGTACGGCGTGCGGGTCGTCGCCGACGAGATCCACGCGCCGGTCGTCACCGCGAGCGCGCGGTTCGTGCCGTACCTGAGCGTGCCCGGCGCCGAGCGGGGCCTCTCGCTGATGTCGGCGTCCAAGGGCTGGAACCTGGCCGGGCTCAAGGCGGCGCTCGCCCTGGCCGGACCGGGCGCCGCCGCCGACCTGGCCCGGATGCCCGAGGAGGTCGGTCACGGACCGAGCCATGTCGGCGTCCTCGCCCACACCGCCGCCCTGCGCGACGGCACCGACTGGCTGGACGCGGTGCTCGCCGGACTGGACGAGAACCGGCGGCTGCTCACCGCCCTGCTGGCCGAGCACCTGCCCGGCGTGGTCCACCACGCCGGCGAGGCGACCTTCCTCGCCTGGCTCGACTGCCGCGCGCTCGGCCTCGGCGACGACCCGGCGGAGGTCTTCCTGCGCCGGGGCCGGGTGGCCCTCAGCTCCGGCATCCCCTTCGGCGCCGGCGGTGCGGGGCACGTGCGCCTCAACCTGGCGGCCTCGCCGGAGGTGATCACGGAGGCGGTACGGAGGATGACGGCCGCCCTGGGCTGAGACGAGCGGACACGGACCCGCGGCGCACGGGGGTTCGCGCCTAGACTGCCGGATCATGGACGACGCCTCACTGGACCGGCTCGGCGCCGGCAAGTACCTGCTGGTCACCACCTACCGGAAGAACGGCACCCCGGTCGCCACCCCGGTGTGGGTCGTACGCGACGGGGACGCGCTGGGCGTCTGGACGGCGGCCGACTCCTGGAAGGTCAAGCGGGTCCGCAACCGCGCGGACGTCCTGATCGGCCCCTGCGACGTGCGCGGCAGGGCGACCGGCGAACAGGTCCCGGCGACGGCGGAGATCTGCGACCCGGCCACCACCGGCCGCTACCGCCGGCTCATCGCCCGCAAGTACGGCGTCGTCGGCCGGCTCACCCTGTTCGGCAGCCGGCTGCGCCGGGGCCTGGACGGCACCCTGGGAATCAGGATCACCCCCACGCCCTGACCGGTACTCAGGTCCAGGCGCGGTACGGCTCGTCGACCAGCTGGAAGACCGGTTCGCCCCGCACGGGGTCCTTGGCCGTGGACAACCGCACCCGGTCGCCGCTGTGGATGCCGATGAGCGGCCCCATGACGCGGCCGCGCAGCACGAAGCCCTCGGCCATCTCGATCAGGGAGACGTTGCGCGCGGCGGGGGTGTTGCGGTGCACCACCGTGGCGTGCCGCACCGTCCCCGCGCCCTCGCTGCGCTCCGTGCGCAGGTCACTGCCGCGGCAGACCGGGCACAGCACCCGGTGGTACATGGTCGTGCCGCACCAGGTGCAGCGCTGGAAGACGATGGCCTCGGTGCCCGGCGCCTCGGGGTCGAGCAGGCCCGTCGCGGAGCCGGCTGCCTGCTGGGCGACGTTTCCTGAGTGGTGGTACACGCTGCAACTCCCTGCACTCGGGCCGGAATCCCGCGTGCGCGGTCGACCGGGCACGCGTGTGCACGGTCGCCGTGCCGCCGTGCACGCCCACAGGGTATGGCACTCAGTGCCAGGCGTAAAGGCACTCCGTACCCTCGATTGCCCGCACCGTCAGCCGTCCCCTCCCTCGCGGGCGAACGCGGTCTCGACCTCCCGTACGACCTGCCACAGCGGCGCCCCCCGCCGTGCGACGACGACCACGACGTCGTCCGTCACCCCGGCCGGGGACGCGGCGGGCACGTCGCCGAAGGTGGACTGCGCGTACCGCAGCGCGTGGTCCACCGCGGCGCCCGCGTCGTCCCGGCCCTGTGAACGCAGCCAGGAGCGCAGGGCGTTGTTGTGCGCCGCGACCACCGCGGCCGCGATCACGTCGGCCCGCAGGGTGCCGTCCGGCAGCCCTCCCAGGCGCCCGCGCAGGTACTCGGCGAGGGCGCGCTCGTAGCGCCACACCACCGAGAGCTCGTACGCGCGCAGTCCCGGCACCTTCTTGGTGAGGTGGTAACGCTGCACCGAGAAGGCCGGGTTCTCGGCGTACATGCGCAGCACGAGCCGGGCCGCGTCGCAGACCCGCCGCACCGGGTCGGCCTCGCCCGGGGAGGCGGCGAGGAAGGCCGTCATGTCGGCCAGGCACCGCTCGTGGTCGGGGAAGACCACGTCCTCCTTGGACGGGAAGTAGCGGAAGAACGACCGTCGTCCGACACCGGCGAGCGCGACGATGTCGTCGACGGTCGTCTGTTCGTAGCCCCGCTCCAGGAACAGCCGGAAGGCCGCCGAGACCAATGCCTCCCGCATCGGCGGCCGAGTGCCCGCCGCGTCCGCCCGGTCCCCGCGGCGGGGTGCCGCGCTGCTGGAACTCATGGAGGGGAAAGTAGCAGCTCACCGAGGTGCATGGCACTCAGTGCAGCCGAAGGGGGGAACTGAGTGCTCCGCGCGCTCGGTCGTGCCGGTCGCATACGATCGTTTCCCGTCAGCCCTCGAGGAGTTCCGCATGCCGTCCGCCCGACCCCGCCTCCTGTACGTCACCGACCTGTCCTATGAGGCCCGCGGGCGGCGCTACTGCGACGAGGACATCTTCCTGACCTCGCGGCTGCGCGAGGACTTCGATCTGGCCCTGTGCCACCCGGGGGAGGCGGCGGCGCTGCTGGACGCCTTCGATGCCCTCGTCGTCCGCAACAGCGGTCCCGTACTGGGGCATCAGGAGGCGTACGACGCCTTCCGCCGACGCGCGGCCGAGCGCGGCACCCGCGTCTACAACCAGCTCACCGGCCGGGCGGACATGGCCGGCAAGCAGTACCTGATCGACCTCACCGCCGCGGGCTACCCGGTCATCCCCACCGTCGGCAGGTCCGAGGACCTCCACCTGCTGCCCCCGGCGGACGAGTACGTCGTCAAGCCCCGGCTCGGCGCGGACTCGGCGGGGCTGCGGTTCGTGGCCGCGGACCGCGTCGAAGAGGCGGTGCGCGCCGGTGGCGGGGACCTCCTCGTCCAGCCGCGCGTCGACTTCGCCCACGAGATCTCCTTCTACTTCGTCGACCACGACTTCCAGTACGCCCTGTACGCGCCGCGTCCCGACCGGCGCTGGCAGCTGGAGCCGTACGACGCGAGCGAGCGGGACCTGGCGTTCGCGCGGCGGTTCATCGAGTGGAACGGCGTCGAGCACGGCATCCAGCGCGTCGACGCCTGCCGGGCCCCCGGCGGTGAGCTGCTCCTGGTCGAGCTGGAGGACCTGAATCCGTATCTGTCCCTGGACGCCCTCGACGAGCCGGCCCGCGACGCGTTCGTCACCGCGCTGCGGGCCGCCCTGCGGCGCCTGCTCGCGGCCGGGACCGCCCGGGCCGACAGGCCCTAGCATGACCGCCATGGACACGTTCCTCGCCCGGCTCGACCCGGAGATGTGTGTGGTGACGGCCGAGGCGGACGGGGAGCGGGCGGGCTGTCTGGTCGGCTTCTCCTCGCAGTGCTCCCTCGATCCCGTGCGCTTCGTCGTGTGGCTCTCCGAGGTGAACCGGACCTACCGGGTGGCGCGGTCCGCCGATGTCCTGGCCGTCCACCTGCTGGCCCGCGACCGACGGGCGACGGCCGAGCTCTTCGGCGGCCGGACGGGTGACCGGGTGGACAAGTTCCGGCAGGTGGGCTGGCGCCGGGGGTACGGCGGGGCCGTCGTGCTGGAGGACGCCGAGGCGTGGTTCGTGGGCCGCGTCGTGGGGCGGGTCCCCGGAGGCGACCACGTCGGTTTCGTCCTCGACCCGGTCGAGTGGGGCGGCCGGGAGGCGTCCGACGCGCCGCCGCTCCGGCTCGCCGACACCCGCACCATCCGGCCGGGCCACCCCGTGGACTGAGGCGTGCCCGCGGCGGCGGGCGGGGGCGGCGGCGCGACCGCGCCGGTCGTGTCCGCGACCGCGGCCGGCAGGCGCTCGGCGGCGCCTCGAAAGGACGCCGTCGGGTCAGCGCCCGGCGGCCCCCCGCTCGACCAGCGCCTCGGTGACCGCCCGCACGCTGCGCGCGATGTGCTGCAACTGAAGGACCTCCGCCGCGTAGAGCTTGATGGTGTGCTCGATGACCGACTCGGGCAGACCGAGCCGGGGCAGGTCGGCCCGGGCCGTCTGCAGCGCGGTGCGCGCCACCCGGACCTCGTGCTGGACCTGGATCTGCGCGTGGCGGGCGAGCAGTACGGGGTGGCGGATCAGCGCCGGATACCCCGCGTAGCGGGCCGGCACCAGCTCGCGCAGCCACTTGGCCGCCGAGCGCTCCCAGTCGTAGCTGCCGGGGCTCTTGACCTGGCAGGGCCAGTCCGGACTGAGGCGCGTGGTCGTCAGGGGCATGATCATCGCTTCCGTGTGCGGCGTCGACGGGTGGGGCGACGGGTGGGGGCGGCCCCGGTCCAGGGGACGACCGGGACCGCCACGGGCGCTCGCGCAGGCGATGCCCGACGGAACACCCCCGGCGCGCCGGAGCGGGTAGGAGTCGGCGGCCCAGAGTGTTCGCGCAGGTGCGGACGCGCTCCGGGGCGGCCGGGTCGCGATCCGTGAGCAGTATTTATATATGCCATCCGCTTTGCAAGACGTATGAAAACATTCATGCCTGCTCTGTCCCGGAAGGTCCCGTCCGTACCGACCCATCGCCGCGCGGATGCGCCGGGAGAGGGGCCGGTTCAGTCCCGGAGGAAGAACTGGTGCTGGTCGGCGACCTGCTCGTACTCCTCCAGGCGGGCCTGCGTGCGCTCGGGATCGGCGTCCGTCATGGCCTGGAGCAGAGCCGCGCACATCACCCCCGGCGCCGCGTAGGAGTCGAAGACCAGACGCGACCCCGTACCGGTCGCGAAGGTGACGTCGGCCTCGTCCACCAGCGGACCGAGCACCAGGTCGGTGATCAGCGCCACCTTGAGTCCGGCGCCGCGTGCCACCCGGACGGCACCCAGCGTCTCGTGGGCGTGCCGGGGCATGGAGAAGGCCAGCACCCAGGTGCCGCCGGCCTCCCGGGACTGGAGCAGGGCGTCGTAGGCGACGCTGCCGCCCCGCGTCACCAGGCGCACGTCGGGGTGGACGCGGCGGGCGGCGTAGGCGAAGTACTCGGCGAGCGACACGGAGATGCGCAGTCCGAGGACGGTCAGCGGTGCCGAGGCGGCCAGCTTGCGGCCGAGGTCGATCACCCGGTCGGCATCGGCGAAGTCGCGCCGCAGGTTCTCCAGGTTCTCGATCTCGGCGTCGACGGCCGCCTGGAGTTCGTTGCCCCGGTTCTCCTCGGCCGGGGCGCCGCCGCGACCGCCCAGCGCGATCGACTGGAGCCGCTCCCGCAGCGCCGGGTAGCCGCTGAAACCGACCGCCGAGGCGAACCGCGTCACCGACGGCTGGCTCACGCCCACCCGGTCGGCGAGGTCGGTGATCGACAGGAACGCCGCCTCGGTGAGGTGCTCGATGAGGTACTGCGCGATGCGCCGCTGTCCCGGGGAGAGGCGGGGCCGGTCGAACAGCGTCCTGAGCCGGGACGTGGCGGAGACCTCCGTCTCCGGCGCCGCCCGTCCCGAGGTGATCGCCGATGCCTGCGCGCGTGTCTGCTGCGGCGATGGCACGGGTGCGCCTCCTTTGTCTCCCACGGAGGTCAACATAGCTCACCCCCCGTGTCCGGCAGGGTGGCGTCACGGGCCGCCGCACCGCACGTGCGGGCCGGATTCCGCGGCGCCCGGCACCGGTGTCCGCACCCGCGGGGGATAGCACCGCGCTCTCCGGGAACCCGCCGCCCGTAAGCAGTCACAGCGGGCCCGAGGAGAGGCAGTCATGACCGTCCCGGAAGAGAACCGGCCGAAGACCGACACCACCGACGACGTTCTCGACCAGCGCGAGGAGGACGCTCCCCGCCCGCCGGGAGGCACCGGCCGGACCCTGCGCGAAGCCCTGGAGGAGGCGCATGTCCGCCCCGACGACTTCGACGAGCAGTGAGCGTCCGATAGCCGCACGGCGACCGCGCCACACCCGGACGGCCGCCCCCGAGACCCCCGGCAGGTGACACGCATGGGCGCCATCAGCGCGCTGGAGAAATCCCTGGAGAAGCGTCTGGAAGCGCTGTGGGCGCGGCTCTTCGAGAAGGACCCCGTCGAACTCCTCGACGCCCTGCGCACCGAGTGCGACGACAACGCGGTGGTCTCGCCCGCGGGCCGGGTCATGGTTCCCAACGCCTACGACGTCGCGCTCGCCGGCGTCGTCCACGACGAACTGGCGTGCCGTGACGGCCGGGTGGGGCAGGTCCTCACCGACAGCCTGGTCCGCCACGCCGAGCGGCACGGGTACGAGTGGGCCGGCCCACTGGCCGTGCACATCACCAGGTCGGACGACGTGCCCAACGGCCGCTACCACGTGGCGAGCAGCGTGATGCCGCACGTGAGCGCCGACGGTTTCCCGCACGCGGAGCCGAAGCCCCGGCCCACCGACGGGGAAGCCCGGCCGAGCGACCAGGCGCCCGCGTCGGCCCCGGTCCCCGCGCCGGCCCCGGCCCCGGCACCCGCATCGGCCCCGGCCGCCGCTCCCGCACCGGCCCCCGTCGCCCCCGCACCGGCCCCCGACGTGGCTCCGGCACAGGCTCCGGCCCCCGTCGTCGCTCCCGCACCGGCCCCAGTCGCTCCCGCACCGGCCCCGGCCGCCGCTCCGGTACAGGCTCCGGCCCCCGCACCCGCTCCCGCCCCGGCCACCGTGCGACCGGCCTTCGGCGACGCCTAGGGCCCGTCCGGCCGTACCCGTCAGCCCGTCAGCCCGTCAGCCCGTCCGCCCGGCGGACGGGCTTCAGGCGCCGGACCCCAGGCCCGGCCCCCGGCCGCCCCTGCGGACCTCGCCGCGCCCGGGCCCCGGGCCGGCCCCGCGCTCCGCAGCGACCCCCGGGCCCGCGTCCGGCATCGGCATCGCCCCCGCCGGTACCACCAGGTCGGCGCGGTCCCGGGTCGCGGCGACCAGTTCGGCGTTGCGCTGGTCGGTGCCGAGGGTCCAGGCGAGGGCGTCCTGGTGGGACTTGCCGAACCGCTCGTGCCGCGCCACCAGCCGGCGCACCCGCTCCGGCTCCGGCGGCTCGCAGAACCACACCTCGTCGAGCCGCGAGCGCACCCGGGCCCAGGCTCCGGTCCCCAGCAGCAGGTAGTTGCCCTCCGTCACCACCAGCCGCGCCGACACGGGTACCGGCACCGCGCCGGCGATCGGCTGCTCCAGCACCCGCTCGAAGCCGGGCGCGTACACGACGTCGTCGTCCCCGTCCTCCCGCAGGCGGCGCAGCAGCGCGGCGTAACCGGCGGCGTCGAAGGTGTCCGGAGCTCCCTTGCGGTCCCTGCGGCCGAGCCGGTCCAGTTCCGCGTCGGCCAGATGGAAGCCGTCCATGGGCACGTGGGCGACCCACGGCTCACCGCTCCCGTTCAGCTCCCGCACCAGGGCCTCGGCCAGCGTCGACTTCCCGGCGCCGGGGCCGCCGGCGATGCCGAGGAGCGCGCGGCGCCCGTCCCTCGGCAGCGCGCGGGCCCGGGTGACGAGGTCGTCGAAGGTCAGAGGCACGCCGGACAGTCTGTCACCTGATCGGATCCGCCCCGGCGGGGAACTGTCTCGGGTATGACGACGCAGCTCGGTCTTCCCGACGACATCCAGGCCTGCCTCTTCGACCTCGACGGGGTCGTCACCCGGACGGCGGTGGTGCACGCCGCCGCCTGGAAGGAGACGTTCGACGCCTTCCTGCGCGAGCGGGACGGCGCGGACTTCCGCCCCTTCACCGACTCCGACTACGGCGAGTACGTCGACGGTCGCCCCCGCGCGGACGGCGTGCGCACCTTCCTCGCCTCCCGCGGTGTCGAGCTGCCGGAGGGCGGCCCCGACGACCCACCGGACGCGCAGACGGTCAACGGGGTGGGCAACCGCAAGAACGAGCTGGTCCTGGAGAAGATCCGCACCGACGGCGTCGAGCCCTACGAGGGCACACTGCGCTACATCGACGCGGTCCGCGCCGCGGGCCTCGCCACCGCGATCGTCTCCTCCAGCGCCAACACCCGGGACGTGCTGCGTTCCATCGACGCCGAGCGCCTGTTCGACGTACGCATCGACGGCGTGGTGGCGCGCGAACGTCGTCTGCCGGGCAAACCGCACCCCGACACCTTCCTGGCCGCCGCCCGCGACCTCGGCGTCGAGCCCGCGCGCGCGGCCGTCTTCGAGGACGCGCTCGCCGGCATGGACGCGGGACGCTCCGGTCACTTCGGCTACGTCGTCGGTGTCGACCGCGTGGGTCAGACCGACGCCCTCTACGCCCACGGCGCCGACCGCGTCGTCAAGGACCTCGCCGAGCTGGGAGGCCGGGCGTGATCACCAACCGGACGTACGCCGTCGAGCCCTGGTCCGTGCGCGAGACGGAGCTCAACCTCGACCTCCTCGCCCAGAGCGAGTCCGTCTTCGCCCTGTCCAACGGGCACATCGGCTGGCGCGGCAACCTCGACGAGGGCGAACCCCACGGCCTGCCCGGCAGCTATCTCAACGGCGTCTACGAACTGCACCCGCTGCCCTACGCCGAGGCGGGCTACGGCTACCCGGAGGCGGGCCAGACCGTCATCAACGTCACCAACGGCAAGCTGCTGCGGCTCCTGGTCGACGACGAGCCCTTCGACCTGCGCTACGGGCGGCTCGGGAAGCACGAACGCACCCTGGACCTGAGGCGCGGCGTGCTGGAGCGCAGCTGCGAGTGGACCTCCCCGGCCGGTACGACCATCCGGGTGCGCTCCACCCGGCTGGTCTCCCTCACCCAGCGGGCCATCGCCGCCGTGCAGTACGAGATCGAGCCCGTGGACACCCGGACCCGGGTGGTCATCCAGTCGGAGCTCGTCGCCAACGAGACCCTGCCCGACCCGGACGGCGACCCGCGGACGGCCAAGGCGCTGCAGTCGCCCCTGGAGCCCGAGGAGCACATCGCCATCGGGACCCGGCTGCGCATGGTGCACCGCACCCGGCGCAGCGACCTGCGGGTCGCCGTCGCCGCGGACCATGTCGTCGACGGCCCGGAGGGGACCGCGTACCGCGGCGAGAGCAGCAGTGACGTGGCCCGGCTGACCATCACCTCCGTCCTCGACCCGGGCGAGCGGCTGCGGGTGCAGAAGACGGTCGCCCACGGTTGGTCGGGGGCCCGGTCCCGGCCCGCGATGGGGGACCAGGTCGAGGCGGCGCTGGCGGCGGCCGCGCACGGCGGCTGGGACGGCCTGGTGGCCGAACAACGCGCCTACCTCGACGACTTCTGGGCGCGGGCGGACGTCGAGGTGCACGGCGACGAGGAGATCCAGCAGGCGGTGCGCTTCGCCCTGTTCCACGTCCTCCAGGCCGGAGCACGCGCCGAGCAGCGGGCGATTCCGGCCAAGGGCCTGACCGGCTCCGGCTACGACGGTCACGCCTTCTGGGACACCGAGATGTTCGTGCTGCCCGTCCTGACCTACACCGAGCCCAGGGCCGTCGCCGAGGCGCTGCGCTGGCGCCAGGGCACCCTGCCCGCCGCCCGGGACCGGGCCGCCCAGCTCGGCCTGCGCGGCGCCGCCTTCCCGTGGCGGACCATCGACGGCTCCGAGGGCTCCGCGTACTGGCCGGCCGGCACGGCCGCCTTCCACGTGGCGGCCGACATCGCGCACGCCGCGGTGCGGTACACGGCGGCGACCGGCGACACCGCCTTCGAACGGGACACGGCGCTCGAACTCCTGGTGGAGACGGCCCGGCTGTGGCGCTCCCTCGGGCACCACGACCACCACGGCGTCTTCCACATCGACGGTGTCACCGGCCCGGACGAGTACAGCGCCATCGCCGACGACAACACGTACACCAACCTCATGGCACGGTCGAACCTCCTGGCCGCCGCCGACGTCTGCGAACGCCACCCCGACGAGGCGGCCCGGCTCGGCGTCGACGACGAGGAGAGCGCCACCTGGCGGGACGCGGCCGAATCGGTGCACATCCCCTACAACGAGGAACTCGGCGTCCACGAGCAGCACTCGGGCTTCACCCGCCACCAGCGCTGGGACTTCGCCGGCACCGCCGCCGACCAGTACCCGCTGATGCTGCACTTCCCCTACTTCGACCTCTACCGCAAGCAGGTGATCAAGCAGTCCGACCTCGTGCTGGCGATGTACACCTGCTGGAACTGGTTCGCCGCCCACTGCGACGAGGACCAGGTCGCCCGCAACTTCGCCTACTACGAGCCGCTGACCGTGCGCGACTCCTCCCTGTCCGCGTGCTGCCAGGCCGTCGTCGCCGCCCAGACGGGACATCTGCGCCTGGCCTACGAGTACGCGGCCGAGGCCGCCCTGATGGACCTGGCGGACCTGGAGCACAACACCCGCGACGGACTGCACATCGCCTCGCTGGCCGGTACGTGGATGGCGCTGGTCGCCGGCTTCGGCGGCACCCGGCGGGAAGGCGAGAGCCTGCGGTTCACGCCCCGGCTGCCCGAGAAGTTCAGCCGCCTCGCCTTCCGGCTCCAGTTCCGCGGGCGGTGCCTGCGGGTGGAGATCGGCGCCGACAGGGCGACGTACACGCTGCTCCAGGGCGACCCCCTGACGATCCATCACCACGGGGCCGAGGTGGCGGTGAACGGGGACGGTCCCGTCACCCGCGCCATCCCCGCGCCCAAGCGGCGGCCCACCCCCGAACAGCCTCCGCACCGCCGCCCCGACACCCGTTGAGCGGCCGGGTGCGGGGACGGGCGGGACGGCGCGACTGGCCGAGTTCCGCCCTGCGCTTCGGTGGCACACAGGTTAGTTTGACCTTGTTTTCCGGGTTTCCGGGCTCCCGCCACCGGCGGCAGGAGGTGAGGACCGAGCGGCTCCGCGACGAGCGGGGGTGAGGGGTGCACGATGGCCGACGGCGCGAACGCCACGCTGGCCGGCGGACGGCGGGGCGAGGCGGACGCGACGTCCGGCACCCCGCGGCGGCTCGGCGGTGACGCCCTGCTCGCGGCGGTGGCCGGCGTCTTCACGGTGACCCAGCTGATCTTCGTCCACCCCGGCATGGGGCTCGGCTGGGACGAGACGGTGTACGTCAGCCAGGTCACCTCCCACCACCCCGCCGCCTTCTTCAGCGCACCCCGCTCCCGGGGCGTCTCCCTCCTGGTGGCGCCCGTCGCGTCCTGGTCGTCGTCGACCGAACTGCTGCGCGTCTACCTCGCGGTGCTCTCCGGTCTCGGCCTGTATCTCGCCCTGCGGTGCTGGAAGGGCCTCTTCCCGGCCCGCGTCCTGGCCACGGCCGGCGCCTTCTTCGCCACCCTGTGGGTGACCCTCTTCTACGGTCCGCAGGCCATGCCCAACTACTGGGTGGCCGTCGGTGCCCTGATCTGCGTCGGCTGCTTCCTGCGGGCCTGGCAGGGGCTGCCCGGACGGGCCGCGCCGTGGGGCGTGGTGGCCGGGGCCGCGCTGATGGCGTGGATGCGGCCCACCGACGCCGTCTGGGTGACGCTGCCGCTGCTGGTGCTCGTCCTCGTGCGCCGCCGCCCACTGCTGCTGCTCGCCCTGGTGGGAGGCCTCGCGGCCGGGGGAGTGGAGTGGGTGATCGAGGCCTACGGCTGGTACGGCGGTCTCGGGGAGCGCCTGTCCCGGGCCTCGGAGATCCAGGGCGGCCTCGGCTGGAACCTCGCCGTCGACGACCAGATGCGCAGTCTGGGCGGGCGGGGTCTG
This sequence comes from Streptomyces ambofaciens ATCC 23877, assembly GCF_001267885.1. Taxonomy (NCBI): domain Bacteria; kingdom Bacillati; phylum Actinomycetota; class Actinomycetes; order Kitasatosporales; family Streptomycetaceae; genus Streptomyces; species Streptomyces ambofaciens. The sequence goes on from NZ_CP012382.1 coordinate 7,351,923, forward strand.
TGCCGCCCGTGCACCGGAGCGATGCCGCACCCGGTGGTGACGGCGTGGTGGGTCCTGCTGCCCTTCGTCGCCGTCCTCGGCGTGGCCGTCGCGGTGCGGGCCCGGCGTGCCGCGCGCACGCTGATCCCGTTCGCGTGCGCCGGGACGGCCGCGCTGCCGTACCTGCTCATGATCGGTTATGCGGCGCCCCGCTTCCTCCAGCCCGCCTACGCACTGCTGGCCGTCCCGGTCGCCGACGCGCTGTGGCACCTGGTCCGCACGGAACGCGGCCGGTGGCGGCCGGTGGCGGCGACCGTGGTCGCGCTCGCGCTCGCCGGGCACCTGGTGGTGCAGCTCACCGTCCTCGAGGGCACCGTGGACCGCAACGTCGAGAGCCGCCGTGACTGGTCCCGCGTCGCCGGCGAGCTGCACCGGCTCGGCGTCCGTCCGCCCTGCCTGGTCATCGGTCACGAATCCATCCCCATCGGCTACTACGCCGGTTGCTCCTCTGGCGCGACCAGCGGCAACAACGAGAACACCACCGCCGCCGAGATCCTGGACACCGCCCGCCGGGTCCCGGTCGCCGCCGTCACGGGCCCCGGGGGCACCACGCCCGGGTACGCCCGCGACTGGACCCCGCACCGCGTCACCGACCTGACCGTCCGCGTGGCACCCCGGCGCTGAAGATCACGGACCGGACCGGGTTAGAGATCGCGTATCGGGAAACGCGAACCGGACACCGAGACCACGAGCCGACGCAGCGCGAGAGGGAGGCAGCGATGGGCACGGACCCGATGGCCGACGACGTCTACCAGCCCACCGGAACCAACGAGGAGCAGGAGGACGCCGCGCCCCTCGACCTCCAGGACGCCGTCGACGAGCGCAGCTACGACGACACGCTCGACGAGGGCTACTCCCCACCGGAGAAGCCCCTGGGCGTGACCAAGCACGGCACCACCGCCGCCGAGCAGCACGACGGCGAGACGCTCGACCAGCGGCTTTCCCAGGAGGTGCCGGACGTGTCGGCGCCCGCCGGGGACGGAGTGGGCGACAAGCCCGACGGCGAGGGCGAGCCGGTCGACCCCGAGGCGGGCACCGAGCGCTCCGGCCGGCTCGTCGCCCCCGACGAGGGCGTACGGGCCGACACGACCAAGGAGACCGTCGCCGAGGACGTCGGCATCGACGGTGGTGCCGCGGGGGCCGAGGAGGCCGCCATGCACGTCGTGGAGGACGAGACGGTACTGCCGGACCGGGAGGACGACCGGACGAGCCCCGGCCGGACCGCCTGACCCGCCCGGCGGGACCCACCCGCCACCCGGCCCGGACCGGTGCCCTGCGCACCGGTCCGGGCCGCGTGCTGTCCGGTGGCCGCCGGTTCAGGGCAGCAGCTTGTCGAGGGCCGCGGGACCCTCCTCGTCCAGCTTGCGCCGGGCCCACTCGAGGTTCTTCGGGGTGACGTCCCGGCCGGCCGCGAGGACGAGGTCCTCCGGCGAGACGTCGGTGCCGGTACGGGTGTGGAGCAGGGCGTCGGGGGTGGCGCGGTCGTCGTCCGTGCGGGCTGCGGACGGCCGCGAGGCGTCGGGCTGTGACGTCGACATGATCAGTGCTCCTCGGATCCGGGTCGCTGCTTCGGTGCCGTGCTGTTGTCGGTCCCGAATATCCCGATATCACCATTCAATGCGGAAACGCCCCCCGCATCCGGAGGACCGTCGCTCCGAGGTGCCGCCCGGCACGCCGCGACGAGTGAGGGGACCCGTCGACCGTTCCGCCAGGCCGGACGGGCGGCGACTCGGACGGCTCCCGCCGCGCCTGGACGCCGAGGGGAGCACGGCCCGGGCGGCCTCAGGGGCCCGGCGGGAGCGAAGGAGCGAGGACGAGCATCGTGACGTCGTCCTCCACGTCCGGGCTGAAGCGCACGAGGTCGGCCCAGACGCGCTCGGGAAGCCCGGCGAGCGCTCCCCGGTCCTCTCCGGAGAGGACGGCCAGCCGGTCGGCCAGCGGGTAGAACGCGCCGCTGCCGTCCCTGGCCTCCACCACCCCGTCGGAGGCCAGGAAGAGCCGGTCACCGGGGCGCAGGGCCACCGTGCGGGTCTCGATCGCACCGGCGTCCGCGAGCCCGAGCCCGAGCGGGGTCCACGGCGAGACCTCCAGCTCCGCGGCCTCGGCGCCGCGCAGCAGAAGAGGCGGCGGATTGCCGCAGACGACGACGCGTACTTCCCGGCAGTCCGCGGAGAACTCCAGCAGGGCGGCCGTCGCGAACAGCTCGGCGTGCCGCGCGTCCGCCGAGTCCACCGTCAGCCGCCGGTCGAGCCTCCCCGCCACCGAGGCGAGGTCGGGCTGGTCGAGGACCGCCTCGCGGAACGCCCCCAGCAACGAGGCGACCGTGGACACCGCCGACAGGCCGTGCCCCTGCACGTCCCCCGTCACGACCCGCACCCCGAAGGGACCGTCCCGCACGTCGAAGAAGTCGCCCCCGACCAGGGTCCCGCGCTGCGCCGCCCGGTAGAGCCCGGCGCAGCGCACCGTCCCCACCCGCTCGGGCAGCAAAGGCGCGAGGGCACGCTGGGCGGCCTCGGCGACCGTGCGTTCCAGGTCCAGCTGGGCGTCACGGCGACTGCGCACGAAGGACACGAACACGCTGAGGGCGGCGACGAAGGCGACGGTCAGCAGATCGGTGTCGCCCGGCCGGTTCAGCTGGAAGGCCGGGACGTGCAGCAGGGCGACCACCACGCCGCCCATCGCGGCGGTCGCCAGCGGGCTGTAGGACAGGACGGCCAGCGGCGGGATGGCACCCAGCAGGAAACCCACGTCCAGCGGATCGCGGCTGATGAGCGTCGCCGCGCAGATCGCCACGAGCAGGGCCGGCGGCAGCATCCGCACCCAGCGGGGCGGCGGAGCCCCGCTCAGCCAGCTCCGCCGGTCCTCGCCCCGGCGCGGTGGCCGGGCCGACACCTTTCGCACACCACCACGCTCCTACGCCGCCCCGGCTCCCGCACGCCGAGCCGGGGCGGCGGGCGGGAGCTAGAAGGCGGTGAGCGTCAGCCGGAGGCCGGTGGGCGCGGTGTCCTGGATGTAGGAGGCGAAGTCGGCCACGTCGTCGAAGGCGAACCCGTAGGCCCTGCCGTCCTCGGTCGCCGCGTGCACCGCCTTCGCGTAGTGGTTGGTCAGCGCGGTCCCGTAGAACGTCGCGGGATCGGTCGTCGGCTGGTCGGCCGAGGAGACCAGCGTGGAGCGGTTGAACCCGGCGCCGAGGACCGCCGCGACCGGACCGGTCGTCCCGTCGTTCGGCGCCGCGAGCGCACCGTCGCAGAACAGCACGTCCCGGGTGGACGGCCGGGCGAAGGAGACCTGGGCGGGTCCGTCGAAGGTCAGCCGGTCGCCGCGCACCCGGCCGGTGAAGGTGCCGGCGTTGGTGGTGATCCTGAGGTCCCTGCCGGTGTAGGTGCTCCACACCTCGTCGATGTACGGGGCGAGGTAGTCCTCGGGGAACAGCCCGGCGTCCAGACCGTGACCCGGCGCTATCACCCGGGTGTCGCCCACGACCAGCGGCGCGAACTCCTCGACCCGCCGCACCGCCTCGAAGACGGCCGCCCGCCCGCCCGGGCGCACGGTGCCGGTCGTCTGGTCCTTGGCGCCGGTCAGCCGGATGGCGAGCGGCACGCTGAACATGTCGACCATGGTGGTGTTGCAGAACATCCCGGCGGAGTTGTAGGTGAACTCCGCGCAGTCGTGCAGCACCCCGTGGTTGGGGTCGGACGCGACCCAGCCCGCGGGGTACTGCAGCGCGGGGTTGCCGGCGCCGTCGGCGACCACCTTGAACCTCAGCTTCTCGCCGAGCGACACATAGATCCGGCCGGAGAGGTACGGCAGTGACAGCGTTGTCTCCCCGCTGCCGGCGAGGCTGATCGCGTAGTCGGTGTAGCCGTCGGCGCCGTTGTCCGACAGCGCCACGGGCGCGACGGTGCCGTCGGGGGTGACGCGCACCTGGCGGCCGTCCTGGTTGCCGACGATGTAGACGTGCACGTCGGCGTTGCCGAAGGAACCGGTGCTGTTGACGATCGTCAGCGGCAGGGCGGCCGCGGCCTCGGCCCGGCCGGCGGCCGTGGAGCCGTCCGGCGTGACGCCCGCGAGGGCGTGCGGGGCGAGGGCGGCGACGGCGGGGGCCGCCACGACCGCTCCGCCGAGGGCGACGAGCAGCTTGCGGCGGCCGAGGGGGCGCTGGTGACGAGGAGTCATGTGGGGGGTCTCCAGAGTGATCGGGGCATGACGGCGTGAGGGCGGGAACGGCTGAGAGCGCTCTCACGCCGGGCCCGATGGTACGCAGAACGCATGGCCCGGCCAACCGTCTCCACACGACCTCAAATCCTCGACCCCGCACGTCACTTGAGATCGCCCGCGCCGCCCGGACCACGCTTAAGCGGTGTTTAAGGCCCACTTAATCCGAGTCGGAAACCGGGTGGTCCCACCCGCCCCGCACCCCGTACTGTGTGAGTCACGCCCCGAGGCCGACGGAAGGAGGGCAGAGCCGTGCAGTTCACGTCACTCCCGCGCTCCCTCCCCGTAGCCCCGGCGTACCTCGTCTGACCGGGAGCGCGTCCCGCATCACGCATCCCGGAGGAATCCGTGACCGATCTGGTCATCCGCGCGCTCGACGAGAGCGACGCCCGTCTTTTCGACACCCTGCCCGACCCGCTGGGCGCCCGCGAGGGCCACCGGCTCACCCGCCACCGCCCGGACTGGAAGCGCGTCGCCCTGCGCGACGGCGCCGTCGTCGCCCGCGGCGCCTGGTGGGGCGGGCCCGACGACACCGAACCCGTCACCCTCAACTGGTTCGACGTGGCCGAGGGCGAGGAGGAGGCCGGAGCCGAACTCCTGCGCACGGCCCCCTGGCAAGTGGAACTGGAACTCAACCCGCCCGGCACCTGGCGCGACGAACCCGCCGTGCGCGCCGCCACCGAGGCACGGTTCGCGGCCGCACGGGCGGCCGGGTACGACCTCCTGGTCGAGCGCTTCCTGTACCGGTGGACACCGGAGTGCGGACTGCCCGGGCGGCCGGGCCGTCTGGACTTCCGCCCCGAACCGGACGACGCCGTCTTCTTCGACGCGCTGCGCCGCATCCACTCCGTCACCCTGGACGCCCACGCGCTGATGGACATCGAGCAGGGCGGACTCGACCGGGCCGCGCAGGCCGAGCTCGACTTCTTCCACTGGTGCCCGTCGCCGCGGGAGTGGTGGCAGGTGGCGTACACCCCGCAGGGGGAACTCGCGGGCATCCACGTACCCGCGCACAACCCGTCCGGCCCGTGCGTGGGCTTCATCGGCGTCCTGCCCGAACACCGCGGCCGGGGGTACGCCTTCGACCTGCTGGCCGAGTGCACCCACTTCCTGGTCGACCGCGGCGCCGAGTTCGTCTCCGCCGCGACCGACCGGGGGAACACCCCCATGGCCGCCCACTTCGCCGAGGCCGGCTATCCGGTGGTCCGGGAGAGGATCAACTTCCGTCCACCGGCGGCCGGTCGGTAACCGTCACGGGGAAGCCGGCCCGGAGCGCGGGGAAATCCCGGGCGCCGGGGCCGGCTTCCCCGGCTGCGGGCCGGTTCGGCGCGCGTCGGGCGCCGCTCCCCGCGGCCGGCCCCGGGCCCTGGTGGCGCGGGCTGCTGCTGGACGGGCGGCGCAAGTCGGTGGAGCCGATGGCGGCCCGCCTCGGAGGGGACGGCGACCGGCAGGCGCCGACCCACTTCATCACCTCCATCCCAGAGGAGAACGGGACCTGCCTTATGCGGTCGGCGTCTCCGGCCGTCACACCGCGCATTCCGGCCGATGCCCGGCCCGTCCAACCGGTCTGTGCGGGCACCGGGCGCCCGCCGAAGACGCAGTACCCCGAGCCTGCGCGGACCGTGAAGGACCTGGTCATCGCGGCCGGCCGGACGGCGGCCCGGCCGGTGTCCTGGCGGGAGGGATCCCGGCCGGGCAAGGCCGCGACAAGAACCGCGCCGATACCGCCGTTGCGGAACTGCGCCGCTCCAGCGGGGACGAGAGGGTCGCTGCGATCACAGCCGACATGTCCCGCCTGTGCGACGTCCAGCGACTCGCTCACGAGGTCAGCGCCCGGACCGGTGGTGTGGATGTGCTGATGAACAACGCCGGCGCGACCCGATCCCACCGCGAACTGACCGAGGACGGCATCGGGACCGCGTTCGCGCTCAACGTGCTCGCGCCGTTCTGCCTCACTCACTGGCTGATGCCAGCCCTGACGGCCTCGGGGCCGGCCCGGGTCATCAACATCACGGGCGGCATCCCCCCGGCAGGCACGCCGTAACCTTCGGCGGCAGCTCGGGGCTGCAGCAGGAACCGGGCGCCGATGAACAGCACGAAGAGGCCGAGGACGGCCGCCAAGGTGTAGGCGGTGACGGTCATGTCAGGGCTCCATCACCGCCGCGGTGATCCTGGGCATGTGTCGGGCTGCGGCGGGGGACGAGCACCAGCACGCTCAGTCCGAACATCAGCACACCCAGGGGCACGTGCAAGGACGGAACGTGGGCGATGCCGAGCAAGACCTGAGCCGAGGCGAGGACGAGGAAGCCCGAAGCGTGCCAGACGGGCCGCAGCGAGCCGCCGCCCGGCTTCCACGCCAGCACCGCCGCGAGCACGTACAGCATGGTCGCGCCGTACATCACGCGGGCTCCCACACTGTGCAGCGTCTCTCCGTAAGCGGAGGTCAGCAGTAGACCGGCGGACACGGCTTGCAGAAATATGGTCAGCGTCTGCAGAGCGCCCGCGGACCTGAGGAACAAAGAGTGACGACGCCCGTTCACTGTTGGTGACACCTGAGTGGCCATGTCACGATCTCCTTTTCTGCCCCTGGGGCAGTAGACGTGTGCTGATCTCGGTCCTTGGCCCGCATGCGGATCGTCCTGTACGAGGCAGGCGAAAGGAGGCCGACGAGAGGACAGCTGGCGCGTAGTCGGTACGCGGCGGCGAGGTGGGAGCGGTTACTTCTCGCGCCACCTGCCCAACCCTTCGTGGCCGCACAGCGGCACCGGTCAGCTCGCTCGTGCCTGCTGGTGGGGTGCGGTACCGCGGTCAGGAAGCTTCGGACCGTCTCCAGTTCGCTCCTCGACCCCACCCAGGTTCCGACCCGCCCCCGGGTGGCCGACCTTCGCATACCCGTCCTGGTCCTGCTCGCCGAGTACAGTCGCGCTCACCATGCCGGGAAGGTCGCCGACCGAGCCTGCCGGATGCTCCAGCAGGGCAAGGTGGTGGTACTGCCCGGAGCCACCCACCACTCGCTGTCCTTCACCGCGCCGCAGCAACTGAATGAACACCTGACGGTGTTCCTGGGCTGATACGGATCCACTCGGACTGGTGTCATCCATCAGTCATCTGCTGGATGGTTTTCAGTGTCTGACCTGCTCCGTTCTCGGCCGCCAGATGTTTCCCCGCGCTTGCGGCGGCTCGGTGGTGTGCCTGCTGTCTCACTACGCGGTCAAGCGAGTCGGCAAGCCGTTCAGCGGTGAGGGACCGGAAGGGGATCGGGTCGGTGGCGGCGCCTAGGGCGGCAAGCCGCGTCGCCCAGAACGGCTGGTCCGCGGTCACGGGGACGGTGACCGCGGGCACTCCGGAGCGCAGCGCGGCGGCGGTGGTGCCGGCCCCGGCATGGTGGACCACCGCAGCCAGGCGCGGGAACAGCAGTGCGTGCGGTACGTCCCCAAGGGTGAGCACGTCGTCCCCGTCGGCGGCGAGTCCGGCGCTGCCGGCCTGGAGGACGCCGCGCAGCCTGGCGCGGCGCAATGCTCGCACAGCGATCTCGCTCAGCCGTTCCCCGTCGCCGGACGCCATGCTCCCGAAGCCGATGAAGACGGGCGGGGGACCGGCACCCAGAAAGTTCTCGAGTTCAGCAGGAAGACGCTGGGTCGCATCGTGATGGGGCCACCAGTTGCCTACGACCTTCAGACCGGAGCGCCAGTCGGAGGGACGGGGCACCAGGGCTGTGCTGAAGCCGTGCAGGATCGGCCAGTTCGCTCGGTCCTGTCGTCGACGCACCTCGGCAGGGGAGGCCGCAGGGAGCGCAAGGCGCTGGCGCAGCTGTGCGGTCGCCTGTGTGTAGACGCGGTCGGCCATCCGAAGTGCGAAGCGTCCGGCGGCCCGGTTGGCGAGACGGCCCAGTGAGCGGGAGCCTGTCACGACGGGCGGGAAGTCGCCGGTCGGTGCGGTGGGCTGGAGGTAGACGCCGATGCTCGGTGTGCCCGTGGCCTCGGTGAGGTGCCAGCCGAGCGGGGCGGTAGTGGTCGACAGCAGGAGCAGGTCTGTGCCCTTGTCCACCGCGTCGGCGAAGCCCTGACCCAGTTCGGTGATGAACGCGGCAGCCGTGCGCATCAGTTCACGTCTACCGGTGCCGCCGCCACGCCCACGGGTGTCGGCGGGCAGACTGCGGAACTCCAGCCCCGCCTCGCGTACGAGGGGTGCGAAGGTGTCGGTGGCGGCGAGGACGACGTCGTACCCGGCCCGGCGCAGCTCGACGCCCAGACCCGTGTAGGGCGCGACGTCGCCGCGCGATCCGGCCGCGGCTATCAGGATCCGCATCTGTCCTCCTCGAAATCGGCGGCGCCACCCGCGTGGCGGGCCGCGTTGGCGTAAACCGCCTTGCGCGTAAAGGCGGCCAGCCCCGGGCGTTGCTGCGAAGGCGGTACGACCAAAGCGAAAGCGCGCGGGTCGGTGACGAAGTCGTCCGCGATGCGCCGGTGCATGTCGGGCGGGCACGAGGTGAACCAGCGTGCGATGTGCAGGCGGTGTTCCTCGGCCAGGTCTATGGCCCGTCCACCGTCGCCCGGCTCCCCCTCGTCGAAAACCGCGAGCAGCTCCGCGCGCCAGGCTGCTGCTTCGCTCATGAGCTGGCGCCAGTCCTCCTTGGTATGGGCGCCCGCGCGGGCCATCGCCTCGCGCTGTCCCTCCGATCGCGCCCATTTCATCTCTGCCTCGGTGGCGTAACTCAGGTCGAAGGCGACCTCACCGAAGACCTCGAAGCGTTCCTGAGGAGTCAGGGTCACCCCGGTCTTCTGGACTTCTATGGCCCGTTCCGCCACCTCGGCCAGCCGCTGCAGCCGGGCAATCTCCTCATGCAGCTGCCGCTGCCGGGCCCGGAGCCGCTCCAGAGGGTTTACCTGCGGATCCTTGAAAATCGCGGCGATCTCGTCGAGGGAGAAGCCGAGCTCGCGGTAGAACAGGATCTGCTGAAGACGGACCAGGTCGGCCTCACTGTAGAGCCGGTATCCGGCGTGGCTGCGGTCACTGGGTGACAGCAGTCCCGCCTTGTCGTAGTGATGCAGGGTCCGCACTGTCACCCCGGCGAAGGCCGAGACCTGCCCCACGGAGTAGCTCATCCACCCGCCCTTTCGTCGGCATACAGCCTCAAGCCTGACGTAGGGGGAGGGTCAACTCGGCACGCGTCCGTCGAGTCTGTCTCACGTGGTCGGCGAGTCCTAGGCACCGAAACGGATGGGGGTCAGGAAAGCCGGACGTCTGCCGCAGGGCTGCCACCTCCGTCTCGTTGGCCGTCGGTCCCCAGCGCAGCTTCGTGCCCATCTACGGCGACGTACCGGCAGTGCACCTCGGCGGCCGCCAGCATCCAAGGAGCCGGGTCCTGATCGGCCTTCGACCGGTTCGAGCGGGCCGTGCCAGCCACCACAGAGGCCTGCGCGCTCTGATCGTTGACATACGCCTCACGCCGTTGCGCCGTCCAACCGGAGGATCGGGGCCCCAGGACGGTGCTGTCTGGTGGGGGTGAGGATGCGCAGCTGGTCGAACGGCAGCCCGGGAGCGGGGGCTCGCAGTGACGGGCGGGACGAAGGTCCCGGCTGCCGTGACTGAGGCGGCCTGGACGCGTTCAACGCCGGGTCATGATGCGCAACTCCCCATCGTCCGGGTCGCCGAACAGCACAAACAGTTCCGGCTTCAGTTCGGTGCCGCCGATCGTCCAGTACGTCTCCTGGCCACACTCGCCGTCGAGGCGTACGAGGACGCCGTCGCGGTCGGTGTCCCGAAAGTCACTCCCCTCTTCGCGCGTCCACGTGCCGGTCCCGTCGCACAGGGAGAAGTCACCGTCGTTGTGGGCCGGCACGCGGGTCAGCTCGGCCTGGCCGTCCGGAGCCAGCCGCAGCACACCCCCGTCCGCGTCACGCCAGTCCCCGACGAGCTGCCCGTCGGACAGCTCAGGTGGTTCGTAGTGGCCGGCCAGTGGGGCCGCCGACACTCCACACACGACGAGGAGGAGGACACTCGCGCCCGCGGAACGGAGCCAGACACCCCACGATCCCCACGGGCGTCCGCGCAGGAGGGCGAGGCCCAGCACCGGCAGGGCGCCGACGCCGGCGAACCACGGGAGGGTGTCGGCGACCGGCCATCCCCACACCGCATGACCCAACGCCGCCCACACCGCGCCGATCAGCGCGGATCCGGCCAGATGCCAGGACCACTCCGGTCCCCGGGCGGTGCGGGGCCGCAGGCGGGCCAGGGTCGCGGCGGGCATGATCTGCACGGTCGCGTGGAGGAGGCCAAGCAGCGGCAGGATCAGCAGCACGCAGAAGATGCCCAGGTAGGCGCCGCCGCCCTGGTCGTAGTCGTCGCGGCCTGCCTCCATGGCGAACCACCACGCCAGCCACACCAGCGGCAGTTGTCCCGCGCACAGCGCGGCCGCCCGGTTCCACTCGTCGTTCGACCAGGTGAGCCGCCGACGCCCGCTGGGATTCTCCGTCTTCCCCCACCCCATGCCCGCAGCTTACGACCCGGGACCATGACCGTGGCGAGAGGGTGCTCCCGATGCCGTCTGCGGGGCTCGAGACTTGCTACGCGGGTTCACGCGGGATCGCCGGCCTCCAACTCGCCTCGCTCATCCTCCGGCTCCGCGAACCGTGATCGTTTTGCCAGACATGACCTAGCCCCGAACTTCGCAGGTCACTGTCTCAGGTCTGTGGCATCCGTTGCTGGGCGGCCCAGCGTTCGTTGCATCAACAAGGTGTCGATCCAGCGGTCATGCTTGTAGCCGACGGTGGCCAGCCGGCCTACGTCGGTGAAGCCATAACGGCGGTGCAGCGCGACGGAGGCGTCGGTGTCAGCGTCGGCGATGACGGCGATCATCTGCCGTACGTGAGTCCGAGCACAGGCGTCCAGCAAGGCGTCCAGCAGTGCTCCGCCCAGACCTCGGCCTGTCCGGCCGGGGGCGAGGTAGATCGAGTTCTCGACAGTGTGCCGGTAGGCGGGCTTGGGACGCCAAGGGGCCGCGTACGCATAGCCCACGACGTCGCCGGACAGTTCGGCGACCAGGAACGGCAGGTTCTGGGCGGCGAGGTCGTCGAGACGCTGGCGCCAGGCGGCCACCGGTGGAGGGGTCTCCTCGAAGGTGATCACGGTGTGGCAGACGTAGTGCGTGAAGATCTCGGCCACGGCGTTCAGGTCGGCCGGGACCGCCGGGCGGATCACTGACTGAATGGCTGTCACACCGGGGAGTGTAGGACGTGCTGACTTCGCCCGCCTGAAGCAGTTCCCTGCGATCGCCACGAAGTTCGACAAGCTCGCCGACCGCTACCCCCGCCGGACTCGTCCTGGCCTCATTGGCCGTGTGGCTCCGCGAACCGGCTGGCTGCTCTTTTGTCACGCACAGCCAAGGCCGGCTCGCGCACCATGAACACGTCCACCGGTTCCTCGGTCTCAAGTGTGAATCCGTGCCGCTCATAAAGCCGCTGGGCCGGACTGCCTTGCAACACGTTCAGCCGAACCCGGGTGCCATCGCGGTCACACCGCTCCAGCAACTCACGCAGCACAGCGGTACCGATGCCACTGCCCTGCAGGTGCGGAGCCAGGTAAAAGTGCTCCAACCAGTGGGCGTCCTCGGCAGGCCGCAGCGACACACAGCCAGCGAACAGACCACCCACGTCGATCACCCAAGTGTGCGCCGGCTTGAACCCCTCCCGCAGCCGCTGCCGTACTCGCTGCTCGTCGTACCGCCCCACCCGCTCCAGATCTGTCCGCAGCACCACGGCCCGCAGCTCGGCCACCGGCTCGACGTCCGCCATCGAAGCCAGCCGCATCACCCAGTCCCCCATGATCGCCAGGCTACCGCGCCAAGCGCAGGTGGCGAGGAGTGTCTGGAGCTTGCCGACAACTTGGTAGAGGCTCAGGCCTGCGCCGTGTCTCTTGGGTGACTGGCCAGTCGTTGCAGGGTGCACAAGGCGTGGGCGACGGAGACGAGGGTGACGTGGTGGTGCCAGCCGGCCCAGGTGCGGCCCTCGAAGTGGGCCAGGCCCAGGCCCTGTTTCATCTCGCGGCGATGCGCCAGCGGAGCTTGGCCAGCCGCACCAGGGTGGCCAGCGGCATACCGGAGGGCAGGTCCGACAGCCAGAACTGAACCGGTTCCGGCTCGGTGGTCGGCTATTCGGCCAGCAGCCACCGCTCGGGCAGCTCCGGATCGTCGACGGCCTTGCGGACACCGCGTCCGGCCGGGCGGATGCGCAGGGCGACGAATCGCGAGTACATGCGCTTGAAGCCACTGCGCCCCTTGCCCGGCCGGGATCCTTCCCGCCAGGACACCGGCCGGGCCGCCGTCCGGCCGGCCGCGATGACCAGGTCCTTCACGGTCCGCGCAGGCTCGGGGTACTGCGTCTTCGGCGGGCGCCCGGTGCCCGCACAGACCGGTTGGACGGGCCGGGCATCGGCCGGAATGCGCGGTGTGACGGCCGGAGACACCGACCTGGCAGTCGGTGACCTTGCCCGCGGTGCCGGTGTACTGCCGGGCCACGCATGCCGAGGCGTCTCCATCCGTCAGGAACCCGGTGTCGTCGACGATCAGCGCTTCCGGGCCGATCGCCTCGTGCATCCGCCAGGTCAGCCGGGCCCGCACATGCGCCGCATCCCAAGGGATGACCGAGCCCTACCAGCGCCCGTTCAGCAGGGTCTCCGCCTCGGCGAGGACCTCGGTGACCCGCAGACCGAACGAGGCGTCGCACGGGTGCGGCTGCCCGCCCCCGGCGGAGGCGAGGAGCGCGTCCGCGGCCCGCATCAGAGCGGGCACCGGACCCTCCGCGCTCTCCGGGAGGAGTGTCACGCCGGCCCGGCCGCGCAGCTCCACCGCCGCGCCCGCCGCGGCGGGCGGCGCCGACAGGCTGAGCGTGAGCGAACTGGACGCGCCACCGGCGTGGTCGAGGACCAGGTGAACGGTGTCCCCGGGCCCCGGCACGGCGGCCGTGACGCGCGTGGCGTCCCCGAGGACCGGCAGCAGCACGGACAGCGCGTGCGGCCCCACGTCCCACAGGGCGCCCTTCTCCCGCCGCCACGGTGAGTCGGCGAACGGGCTGTCGCCGGTGAACACCGCGCCGAGCCACTGCGCCCGCGCCGTGAACCACCCGTCCACCGCGGCCTGTTCGGTGATCCACGCCTCGGTCTCGGGCTGGAACCGGGCAGTGAAGAAGACGACCGAGGCGACGCCGCTCGCCCGTACCGCCTCGACCACCGACCGCCCCTGCGCCACCGTCGCGGCGAGCGGCTTGTCGAGCAGCAGATGGCGCCCGGCCCGCGCCGCCCGCACCGCCGACTCCGCCTGCACCGCCGGAGGCAGCGCGATCGCGACGGCCTCCACGTCGGCGAGCAGGGCGTCGACGTCGGCGTAGGCGCGTGTGCCGTGCCGGGCCGCCAACTCCTCGGCGGCGGACGCGCGGCGGCCCCACACCCCCACGAACTCCAGGCCGTCGTGCCGGCGCAGGGCGGGGGCGTGCGCCATGTCCGCCCAGGGGCCGGTGCCGAGCAGTCCGATACGCATGCGTCGCCTCTCCACGGTGCCGGACCCGACTCCGGGACCGGCCGTTCCTCCCGGACGGCCGGCGTACGCCACACCGGCCGTCGCCGAGCGTGTCACACCGGCCGGGCGCTCGTCGTCCCCCTGCACAGGGAGTCGCCTGGGCGAAGCGTCCTGCCCGCCAGGGTGGCCCGGGCCGACCACGGTCGGTCCACGTACTCCCCGTACGGGTGTTTCCGCAGGCCACGGCCCTGGCCGGCGTCGACGGCCAGACCACTGGTGATTCTGCCGATCCCGCCGGCCGCCCCGCCCGCCGACAGTGGCACCGCCAGCTCACCGGCGAGGCCCTCCGGCGGATGCTCCGGGACGCGACCCCACGTGTCCCGGACGTGTGCGACCACCGGGCGGTTCCCTCGCCACGACCGAGAGGACGACCCCTCGTGCAGCAGAACCCCCACACCCACGCCGCGCGTCCGGCATGGCGCGGAACGCGGCGGCGGATGGCCGGCATCACGGCGGCGGTCGCGGCCGTCGTCGGGCTCAGCACCCTCACCAGCCCGGGCGCCCAGGCCGCCGACAACCCCTACGAGCGGGGCCCGGCACCGTCCCAGTCCAGCATCGAGGCCCTGCGCGGCCCGTACTCCGTGGCGGACACCAGCGTCTCCTCGCTCGCGGTCACCGGCTTCGGCGGCGGCACGATCTACTACCCGACCGACACCAGCGACGGCACGTTCGGCGCCGTGGCCGTCGCGCCCGGCTTCACCGCGTACCAGTCCTCCATGTCCTGGCTCGGTCCGCGGCTGGCCTCGCAGGGCTTCGTCGTCTTCACCATCGACACCAACACCACGCTGGACCAGCCCGACTCCCGCGGCCGGCAGCTCCTGGCGGCCCTGGACTACCTCACCGAGCGCAGTTCCGTCCGGGCACGGATCGACAGCAGCCGGCTCGGCGTCATGGGCCACTCGATGGGCGGAGGCGGCTCCCTGGAGGCCGCGAAGTCCCGCCCCTCCCTCCAGGCCGCGATCCCCCTGACCCCCTGGAACACCGACAAGAGCTGGCCCGAGGTCAGCACCCCGACGCTGATCGTGGGGGCGGACGGCGACACGGTCGCCCCGGTCGCCTCCCACGCCGAGCCGTTCTACTCCAGCCTGCCGTCCAGGACGGACCGGGCGTACCTGGAGCTGAACAGCGCCACCCACTTCTCGCCGAACACGTCGAACACGACGATCGCGAAGTACAGCATCTCCTGGCTCAAGCGGTTCATCGACAACGACACCCGCTACGAGCAGTTCCTGTGCCCGCTGCCGAGGGCGAGCCTGACCATCGAGGAGTACCGGGGCAACTGCCCGCACACCTCCTGACGCTCCACACGGCACCATCCGGCGGCGGTCGCGGGCACGTGGCGACCGCCGCCGGCGCGTTGTGCCGGCGCCCGGCCCCGGAACGGGACCGCTGGGCGCCGGCACAGTGCGTGACATCGGCCGTACGGCGCACATCCGCAGGTGACATGCCCCACGGCCCGGCGGGCCGGGCGGACCGATGGCTTCCGCGTCAGGTTACGCGCGCGTAACCTCCCGGGAATGACCGGAGAGACGACCGTACACACGGCCGTGCGGATCCACGGCCGGAGCACCCAACGGCAGGCGGTGCGTTCCCTGTTGGACGGGCTGCGCACCCACAGCGGCCACCTCGTCGTGGCCGGCGAGCCCGGTCTCGGCCGGACCGCCCTCCTCCAGTGGGCCGCCCACTCCTTCCGCGCCGGTCCCGTGCTCCACCTCGGGACCGGCCCGCACGGCACCGCCGAGGAGCTGCTCGACTCGCTGCGGGCGACGGCGGGGGAGGGGCCCGCGCTCGTCTGCGTCGACGACGCCCACCTGTGGGATCCCCCGGCCCGGGCCGCCCTCGGCCGCGCGGCGACGCGTCTGCACACCGCGGGCCGTGTCGGCCTGCTGCTCTCCGTCGCCGGACACCGCGCCGTCGACCCGGACTTCGCCCACCTGCCGGTCGTCCGCCTCGACCCGCTCGCCCGGCCGGAGGCCGACGCCCTGCTCGACGAGGTGAGCGACGGCGCCGTCGATCCGGCGGTCCGCGAGGAGCTGCTGGCCGGGGCGGAAGGGAACCCGGCCCTGCTCCTCGCCCTCGTCCGCCGGCTGTCGCCCGCCGAACTGCGCGGGCACCGGCCGCTTCCCACCCCGCTGGTCGACGCCGGGAGCCTGGCGGAGGTCGCGGGCGGGGCGCTCGCCGGCACGCCCGCCGACGCCTGGGACCTGCTGCTCACGGTGGCGGCGGCCGCCCGGGCCTCGGACGAGCCGGACGTCGCCGCCGACGTGGCCTTCGACGCCGTACGGCACCTGCGGCCGCAGTCCTCGACGGCTCTCTGCGTGGACGCCCTCCCCGAACCCCTCGCCCTGGCCGACGAGCGGCTCCGCTTCCACGGGCCGCTGGTCGGCCGTACCGTCCACGCCACCGCCGCGCCGGACCGGCGCCGTGCCGCGCACCGCGCGCTGGCCGACGTGCTGGAGGCAGGGGGGCACCGGCTCCCGGCGCTGCTGCACCGCTCCTGGTCCCTCACCGGTCCGGCATCCGAACCGTCGCTCGCGGACGGGCTCGCGGCGGTGGCCGGCGACGACACGGTGACGGCCTCCCACCGGCTGCGCGCGACGGCGTACACCCGTGCCGCCGAACTGACCGCCGACGGCCCGGCCCGGACGGAGCGGTACACGGCCGCGGCCGAGCAGGCCCTGCTCGCCGGCCGCCCCGACCGGGCGCGTCACCTGCTCGCGGCCGCCCGCGGCTGCGCCGCACCGGACGAGGTGCGGGGGCGGGCCGAACTCGTGCGCGGGCTGACGGAACTCAGGGACGGGCCCGTCGGCGACGCCCACCAGTCCCTCCTGCTGGCCGCGTCCCTGCTCGCCGAGGACGCCCCCGCCGCCGCGGCGGCCGCCGCGCTGGCCGCCGCCGACGCGGCCTGGGCGGCGGGCGACCTGGCGGCGTGTCTGGCCACGCTCGCCCCCGGGCCGCCGCCCCACCCGGACGGGACCCGTGCCCCCGGGCGCGCCGCGGCCCCGCGACCCGCCGGGCCCGCGGACGCGAGCGCCGTGGCACCGGGTGCGGGAGGGCCACCGGGACCGCGGGAGAGCGCCGCCGCGCCGACCGAGCCGTCGGACCCGGCCGCCGGAGCCCGGCGCGCCGGGCGGGCGGTGCCGCACCCCGACACGGTGCGCGACCACCGTGTCGGCATGCGGGCGTTGCTCGAAGGGCGGCTCGACCGGGCCGCCGTACCGCTCGGGCACGTGGTCGAACGCGCCCGGACCGACGACCGGCCCGAGGGCCTGCTGCGATCGGCCGCGGCCGCCCTGCTGCTCGGCGACGCGGACGCCGCCCGCCGGGCCGGCGCGCGGGCGCTGGCCGCCGCCCGGCAGCTCCGTTCGGAGGCGCTGGTGCCGCAGGCCCTGGAATACCTCGCCTACGCCGAACTGCGCGCCGGGCGGCACCCGCAGGCCCGCACCCACGCGGAGGAGGGACTGCGCACCGCGCTGCGGACCGGGCAGCGCAACACCGCCGCCCACCACCGGGCCGTACTGGCCCTCGCGGCGTCGATCGAGGAGGAACCGGAGGCCGTGGCCGAGCATGTGTCCGCCGCGCTCGCCACGGCCCGGCGGCACGGTCTGGCCCAGGCCGCCACGTTGGCGGAGTGGGCCGCGGCCCGGGCCGATCTCGGCCGGGGGCGCCCGCTGGACGCCGCCGACCGGCTCGGCCTGCTGGTGCTGCCCGGGCCCGGGCGCGGGCACTTCGCGGTGTGGCGGCTCGCCGTGCCCTGTTTCGTGGAGGCGGCGGTCCTCGCCGGGCGCCGGGAGGACACCCGTGCCGTCCTCCCGGACTTCGCCGACTGGGCGGCGTTCGGTGCCGATCCGCAGGCCGCCGCCCAGCTGGCCCGCTGCCACGCCCTGCTCGCCCCGCCGGAGCGCGCCGACGACCTCTACCGGCACGCGCTGGCCCGGCACGAGGAGGCGGGCGGTGACTTCGAGCGGGCCCGCACCGCGCTGCTGTACGGCAAGTGGCTCCGCCGGCGGCGCAGGCCGCGTGAGGCCCGCGGCCGCCTCGGCACCGCGCTGGCCGGCTTCGACCGCTGCGGCGCCGGCATCTGGGCGGCACAGGCGCGCGGCGAGCTGCGGGCGCTCGGCGCGGCACCGCGGCCCGGGGGCGCCGGAGCGCTGACCGGCCTGACACCCCAGCAACTGCGCATCGCGCGGCACGTCGCCGAGGGCGCCACCAACCGCGAGGTCGCGCTGACCCTCGCGGTGAGCACCCGCACCGTCGACTACCACCTCCGCAAGGTCTTCGCCGCGCTCGGCGTACGGTCCCGGCTGGAGCTGGCCCGCATGGTCGAGCACGCCGAACAGGCCGGAGAGGCCGGTCAGGCCGAAAAGACCGGTGCACAACCCTAGGGACCGACCGGACGGTATGCCATCCTTCGGGGCAGGACGAGTCAGGGGGCATACCCGGCACGGGCGGACAGCCCGTCGCGGGCCGCCCCCGCAAGCCCTGGCCCCGGGGAGGACCGCGATGCAGCACGCCGTACGGTCACGAGCAGCGATCCGCACCGGGCTGACGCCCGTTCCACGCCCGCGGACACCGAGCGTCACGTCGTTGATGGACGCCGACGCCCTGCGCGTCCTGCACCGGGCGGCCCGCGCCCTGCTGGACGACCTGCCCGGTCTGACCGACCGGCTGGTGGCGCTGCTGCAGGAGCAGGAGCCGGCCTACCGGGTGGCTGTCACGAAGGACCCCACGGCCACCTGGCAGGAGGCCCACCGCTCGCTGCGGCACAGCGTGGCCTCGCTGCTCGACCCCCGCGCCGCCCGGGACGCGGCCCGCCGCTGCTCCTGGCGGATCGGCGCCGCCCGGGCCGAGCAGGGACTCCCGCTGGACGCCCTGCTGCACGCCTTCCGCCTCGGCGGCTCCCTGGTGTGGCAGCGGCTGGTCGAGGAGACGTCCCGGACCGCCCCGGAGGACGTGCGCCTCCTCGTGCACGTGGCCGCCGACGTGTGGAACTTCGTGGACGAGCACTGCACCCTGGTGGCCGACGCCTACCGGCAGACCGAGTGGCAGCTGAGCCGGCGCCGCGAGAACCGGGCCCGGCTGCTCGCCGCCGGCCTGCTGGACGGCACCAGCCGCATCGCGGACCTGCCCGAGACCGCCCAGGCGCTGGGCCTGCCGGAACAGGGCCGGTACGTCGTCGTGGCCGTCACCGGCGGGCACTCCGCCCGCCCCGACGCCGCCCGCGCCGCGGCCGTACCGCCCGGCGCCCGGGTCCACTGGCACGCGGGGGTGGAGAACGACTACGGCATCGTCCTGGTCGGCGCCGACGACGACGGACTCCCCGAGGCACCGGAGCCCGCGTCGGGCCAGGACGCCGGGCTTCCCGGGCTCCGGATCGGCATCGGCAGTCCCGTCGACGGGCTCGCCGCCGTCGGCGACGCCCGCAGGTCCGCCGACACCGCCCTGGACATCTGCCCCGAGACCGGCGGCACGGTCAGGCTCGCCGACCACCTCCCCGCCGCCCTGGTCGTCTCCAGCCCCGGTCTCGGCCGCGCCCTCGCCGAGAAGGTGCTCGGTCCCCTGCTGCGTCTTGAGCCCGCGGACCGCGAGGTGCTGCTGGACACCCTCACGACCTGGCTCGACTGCGACGGCTCGGCGCAACGGGCGGGCGAACGCCTCTACTGCCACCGCAACACGGTCCTCAACCGCCTGCGCCGCTGCGAGCAACTGACCGGCCGCTCCCTGGCCCGCCCCGCCGACCTGGTCGAGATGAGCTTGGCCCTGACCGCCCGCCGGGTCCTGCGCGACTGAACGAGGCACGACTTCCCCCGGACGCCGGCCGGCGCGCGCCGTGCGTCTTCGCCGGCTGCGGGTGCCGCTCCGGGGTGTGACGCGGCCGGGGGCGGGGGGCGCGTTTCGTGTGGCTTCGCGGAGTCGTGGTTGCCGCGCCGGAGTGTCATGCGCCGTGGGCGGGGGCGCGTTTCGTGCGGCTTCGCGGAGTCGTGGTTGCCGCTCCGGGGGGTGCCTCTATGTCCTTCGTCAAGCGAGTCGAGGGCTCCTCGGCTCGTAGAAGGTTCCGTCGCGGAGCAGGGCGAACAGGACGCTGATGCGATGGCGGGCGAGGCGGAGGAGGGCCTGGGTGTGGGTTTTGCCGCGGGCTCGGCAGCGGTCGTAGTAGGTGCGGGAGGCGGGGTCGTGGAGGGCTGCGAACGCGGAGAGGAACATCGCTCGTTTCAGCTGCCGGTTGCCGCCTCTGGGGGCGTGCTCGCCGTGGATCGACGTGCCGGACTGCCGGGTTACCGGGGCGAGGCCGGCGTAGGAGGCCAGGTGGGCGGCGGTGGGAAAGCTGCTGCCGTCGCCGACGGTGGCCAGGAGGACTGCGGCGGTCCTGACGCCGATGCCGGGCATCGAGGTCAGGACCTGGGAAAGAGGGTGGGCCTCCAGCAGTGCCTCAATCCGCGTTTCCAGGGCCCGGCGTTGTTCGTGAACGGCGGCCAGCGACTTCGCCAGCGACGGGACGATCACGTCGAGGGTGCCGGTGCCCGGGACGACGACGGTCTGCTCGTCGAGTGCGGTGAAGGTGTCGTCGACCAGCCGCTCGGCCATGCGCGGGGCTCTCGGGCGGACGACCTCGACCAGCTTGCGGCGGCCCGCTTTGCGGAGTGCTTGCGGGGATCCGTAACGCTCGAGGAGCCAGGTCACTGCCGGATGGTCCAGGCGCGGGCCGAGGACGCGCTCCAGGCTGGGGTGGAACTGGGTGAGCAGGCCGCGGATGCGGTTGGAGGTGCGGTTGGCCTCGCCTGCGAGGTCCTGGTCGAAGCCGACCAGCATGGTCAGCTCCGCGGTGACCTCATCGGTCAGGTCGAGGGTGCGCAGGGTGTGGGGCATGGTGCGGGCAGCGTCCGCAATGACCGCGGCGTCCTTCGCGTCGGTCTTGGCCTCGCCCGGGTAGAGGTCGGCGATCCGGCGCATCGCCAGTCCGGGCAGGTAGGCGACCTGGCAGCCGGCGTCCCGGGCGACGGTCAGTGGGAGGGCGCCGATGGAGGCGGGCTGGTCCACGATCACCAGGACGGTGCCGAACTTGGCCGTGAGCTTGTCGAAGACAGCCCGCAGCTTCGGTTCGCTGTTCGGCAGCTGCTTGTCGAACACCTTCTTCCCGGCCGGGGTCAGGCCGTGGCCGTGATGCGTCTGCTTGCCGACGTCCAGGCCCAGGAAGACGCCCACCCCGTCGATGCTGATCACCGTGCCCCCACATGTGTCGATGCGTGCCGGCCTCAAGGTCGGGAGCCGTTCTCGCGCATCCACGTTATGCAGACCTGCCGCCCGCGAGCGGCCTGGCATTGCGCCCGGCCGGACGGTGGTCGGACCTCTGATCAGCGTCTCCGACGGCACCCCTCGGACCCGGTGACACCACCCCCCAGGTCATCCCATCGACAGGGGGCAACAGTCATGCCGGGCCCGGAGGCCAGCGGCCCTCTTGCAGGACCGCGAAAAAGATAACGGGGCATGCGCCGTGGGCGGGGAGCGCGTGTCGGCGGCTTCGCGGGGCGGCCGACGGCACGGTGCCGCCCTCACGCATCACGCGCGGGTCCGTGGTTCCCTCTCGCCGGCCCCTGGGGCGCCCCGGTCAACGCGGCCCTCAGGCGCTCCGGCCCAGGCACCCCCCGCCGCCGCCCCCGGCGTCCGCGCTGGGCATCCGCACAGACTCTTCCGTCCGGGACTGGGACGCCGCAGCGACCCGGCCCGCAGCCCTGTACCGGCACCGGTGCGCGTGCTGTCGTGAGCTCCCCCTTACCCGTCACCGTGTCGTTCTCGGCACGGTCCCAAGGAGCCGCGATGCCCGCAGCACCACCGGACGGCGAGCCCGCGCTGCACGTCGAGAGCCTCGACGTGACGTACGGGCGCGCACTGTCCGCCCTCCGTTCCGTGTCCCTGACCGTCCCGCACGGCGGCGTCGTCGCGCTGCTCGGCGCCAACGGTGCCGGCAAGACGACGCTGCTGCGGGCCGTCTCGGGCACACTGCGCCTGCACCGCGGCGCGATCACGGCCGGCCGCGTCCGCTACGGCGACACGGCCCTCGACGGCCGGGACCCGGTCGCCGCCGTACGCGCCGGCGTCGTACAGGTGCCCGAGGGCAGGCGGGTGTTCGCCGGACTCACCGTCGACGAGAACCTGCGAGCCGGCGGGCTGGGCCTCAACCGCCGCGCCCCCGCCCAGGTCCGCGAGGCACGGGACCGCGTCTTCACCCTCTTCCCACGGCTCGCCGAACGCACCCGCCAGGCGGCCGGCCTGCTGTCCGGCGGCGAGCAGCAGATGCTGGCCATCGGCCGCGCCCTTATGGCCGCACCCCGTCTGCTCCTCCTCGACGAACCCTCCCTCGGGCTCGCCCCGCTGATGGTGGACCGGATCGCCGAGGTCGTCCGGGAGATCAACACCCAGGGCACCGCCGTACTCCTCGTCGAACAGAACGCCGGCATGGCGCTGTCCCTCGCGGAACACGCCTACGTCCTGGAGGTCGGGGAGATCGGCCTGTCCGGACCCGCCGACGAACTCGCGCGGACGGACGCCGTACGCCGCCTCTACCTGGGCGAGGCCGCCGACGGTCAGGGGGCCGCGTGACCACCCGTACCACCGCGCCGCCCGCGCTCGACGTCAAGAACGTGACCGTGCGCTTCGCCGGACTCGTCGCCCTCGACGACGTCTCCTTCACCGTCGCCCCGGGCACCCTGCACGCCGTCATCGGGCCCAACGGCGCCGGCAAGTCCACCTGCTTCAACGTCCTGTCGGGCCTGTACCGGCCCACCACCGGAACCGTCCGGCTGGGCGACGCCGAACTGACCCGTCTCGCGCCGCACCGGATCGCCGCGCTCGGTGTCGCCCGCACCTTCCAGAACATCGTCACCACCCAGGGCACCGTCGCCGACAACCTGATGCTCGGCCGCCACGCCCTGTCCCGGGCCGGATTCGCCGCCAGCGCCCTGCGTCTGCCGCGCGCCGTGCGCGAACAGCGCGAACACCTCGCCAAAGCCCGTGAGATCGCCGAACTCACCGGCCTGGGCGCCCATTTCGACGCACCCGTCGCCCTGCTGTCCTACGGCGACCGCAAGCGGGTCGAACTCGCCCGTGCCCTCTGTCTGGAGCCCCGTGTACTGCTGCTCGACGAACCCGTGGCTGGCATGAACGCCGCCGAACGCATCCGGATGACCGAGGTCGTCCGGGAGATCCGCGCCGAACTCGGCCTCTCCGTCGTGCTGGTCGAACACGACATGGGCCTGGTCATGCGCCTCGCCGACGAGGTCACCGTCCTCGACTTCGGCAAGGCCATCGCCCACGGCACTCCCGACCAGGTGCGGCGCGACCCCGAAGTCCTGCGCGCCTACCTCGGTACCGGCACCACCGGGGAGGACGCGGCATGACCGGCTTCCTCGACAACCTCCTCAACGGCCTCGCCCTGGGCTCGGTCTACGCCCTGATCGCCCTCGGCTTCGTCACCATCTTCAAGGCCTCCGGCGTGCTGAGCTTCCTCCACGGCTCGCTCCTGCTGCTCGGCGGCTACCTCGTCGCCGTCCTCCACGACGACATCGGCTTCGCCGGGGCCCTGGCCGTCGCCGTCCTGGTCACGGCCGCCGTCGCCGGTGCGCTGGACCGGCTGGTGCTCCAGCGCGTCGGCGGGACCGACCCGCACGCCGCCCATGTGCAGACCATCGTCACCATCGGCATCGACATCGTCCTGGTCACCGACCTCGCCCGGCGCATCGGCGGCGACCTGCTGCCACTCGGCGACCCCTGGGGCGACTCGGTGACCGACCTGGGCCCGGTGACCGTCGCCGACAGCCGCATCGCCGCGATCCTGGTGTCCGGCGTGGCCATCGCCGGCGCCTTCGCCCTCTTCCGGTTCACCCCCTGGGGCCTGTCGCTGCGCGCGGCGGCCGAGGACGGCGAGGCCGCGGCCCTCATGGGCGTACGGCTGACCCGCGTACGCACCGTCGCCTGGTGCCTGGCCGGCGGACTCGCCGCGCTCGCCGCGGTCTTCCTGGTCGCCTTCCCGGCACCCGGACTGGAGCGCACCACCGGGCAGATCGCCCTCAAGGCCTTCCCCGCGGCCATCCTCGGCGGCATGGCCTCACCGGTCGGCGCGCTGGTCGGCAGCATGCTGATCGGCCTCACCGAGGCCTTCGTCGCCGGTTACCAGTCCGACCTGCACGTCCTCGGCGAGGGCTTCGGGGACGTCGCCCCGTACGCCGTGATGGTGCTGGTCCTCCTGGTGCGCCCCGCGGGACTCTTCGCGGCGAAGGGAGCGGCTCGTGTCTGAGCTTCTCAAGGGGAGCGCCCTCCTCAAGCGCGGCGGACTCCTGCTGCTGCCCGCCCTCCTCCTGTGCGGCCTGCCCTTCTACCTCGACGCCTTCTGGCTGCGCATCGGCCTGTTCTCCATGGCCGCGGCCATCGGCGCCGTCGGTCTCAGCCTGCTCAGCGGCACCGCGGGCCAGCTCTCCCTCGGGCACGCCTTCTTCCTCGCCGTCGGCGCCTACGGCTACGTGTGGCTGGCGGGCGAGCCCGGCCCGGGGCTGCCGCCGGCTGTCGCCGCCGTCCTCGCCGTGCTCCTCGCCGGTGCGGCGGGCGGCCTGTTCAGCCCCGTCGCCGGCCGGGTCAAGGGCGTCTACCTCGGCGTGGCCACCCTCGCCCTGGTCTTCCTCGGCCACCACGTCCTGCTCACCGCGGACTCCGTCACCGGCGGCTTCAACGGGCGCTCGGTGCCGCCGCTGGAGATCGGCGGGTTCACCTTCGCCGAGACCGACCCGGAACTGACCGTCCTCGGCGTGCCGTTCGGCGCGGAGGAACGGCTCTGGTACCTGGGCCTCGCCCTCTTCGCCCTCACCTGGTTCACCGCGCGGGGACTGCTGCGCGGACGCCCCGGACGCGCCCTCGTGGCCCTGCGCGACAGCGAGACCGCGGCGTCCGTGATGGGGGTCCACGTGGCCAGGTACCGCTCGTCGGCCTTCGTCGTCTCCTCGATGTACGCGGGCCTCGCGGGCGTCCTGCTCGCGCTCTCCTTCCGCCGCGTGGTGCCCGACTACTTCTCCCTCCTGCTGTCCGTCGACTATCTCGCCATGATCGTCATCGGTGGCCTCGGCTCGGTGGCCGGCGCCACCGCGGGAGCCGTCTTCGTCACCGCGCTGCCGCTGCTGATGACGCGCTACGCCGACCAACTGCCGCTGGTGGCGACGCCGGGCTCCGGAGGCGGCTCGATCGGCCCGACCGAGGCCGCCCGCTACCTCTACGGCGCGGCCATCGTCGTCATCCTGCTGTACGCCCCCGACGGCCTGCACGGACTGGCCCGGCGCACGCGCGCCCGCCTGCGCCGCACACCGCCCGTGACCGACCCGCCCGGCGACGGGCCCTCGCCCCGACCCTCCACCGCCGCCACCACCGCACGAGCCAAGGAGCACACCCCGTGAACGTCACGCACCCCAGAGCCCGCACCACCCGGACCGCCGCACTGGCCGCGGCCTTGGCCGCCGTGCTGCTCGCGGGCACCGCATGCAGCTCCAAGGCGGACGGCGGAAGCACCGACGAAGCCGCCGACGGCGTCAAGGCCGGCCCCGGAGTCAGCGAGAAGGCCATCAAGCTGGGCGCGCTGACCGACCTCACGGGCCCCTACGCCACCCTCGGCAAGAGCATCGTCCAGGCGCAGCAGATGTGGGCCGACGAGACCAACGCCGCGGGCGGCATCTGCGGACGCAAGGTCGAGATCGTCGTCAAGGACCACGGCTACGACGTGCAGAAGGCCGTCACCGCCTACGCCGACATCTCCCCGGACGTCGTCGCGCTGCCCCAGGTCATCGGCTCGCCGGTGGTCGCCGCGCTGCTCGACGACATCGAGCGGGACAGCATGCTGACCTTCCCGCAGGCCTGGGCCGCCTCCCTGCTCGGCATGGACCCGGTCCAGGTCCTCGGCACCACCTACGACCTCGACATGATCGCCGCCGTCGACTTCCTGACCCGCACCAACAAGGTCGCCAAGGGCGACACGATCGGCCACGTGTACTTCGAGGGGGACTACGGCGCCAACGCGCTGGAGGGTTCCGAGTGGGCCGCCGAGGAGGCCGGGCTGAAGGTGGCCGGGCAGAAGATCAAGGCCACCGACACCGACCTGTCCGCACAGGTGTCGGCGCTGAGCAAGGCCGGGGTCAAGGCGATCCTGATCAGCGCGGGCCCCGCGCAGACCGCGTCCCTCGCCGGCGTGGCCGCCGCCCGCGGCCTGAAGGTGCCGATCGTCAGCAGCGCCCCCGGCTACTCCCCGCAGCTGATGAAGACCCCCGCGGCACCGGCGCTGGAGGCCATGGTCCACGTCGTCAGCGCCGCACCGGCGGTCAGCTCCGACCTGCCGGGCGTCAAGAAGATGGTCGCCTCCTACGGCAAGAAGTACCCCGGGGAGCCGGTCGACTCCGGTGTGCTCTCCGGGTACAACGCCGCCCAGCTCATGGGCGCGGACCTGAAGAAGGCCTGTGAGGGCGGCAGCCTGACCCGCGAGGACGTGGTGAAGGCGCACCGCTCGCAGAAGAACGCCGACACCGGCCTGGGCACGCCGCAGAACTTCACCAACGTGACCGAGCCGGCCAGCCGGTCCACCTACGTGCTGAAGCCCGACGCCAAGGCGGTCGGTGGCGTCGTCGGCGTGGAGGAGGCCCACAAGGCACCGGGCGTCGACGCGTACCTGGCCGCCCGCGGCTGACGGAGGTGAGTGGCCGTCAAGTCGTCTGCTGTGCAGTCCACTTGGCGGCCACTCGGTCCACGTGCTGGTTTCCCTGTCCGCCGGGTCCTTAAGATGTACTCTCTGTCATGCCAGTCCAGTTGGCGCCCGTACGGAAGCTGGGGGAACGATGCAGGCCGACAAGCAGCTGTCCACGGAGATCGACGCCAACGTGCCCACAGCCGCACGTATGTACGACTACTACCTGGGCGGCAAGGACAACTACGCGGCCGACCGGGCGGCGGTCGGGGAACTCGACAAGGTCGTCCCCAGTACCCGCCGGCTGGCGCTCAACAACCGGCGCTTCCTGCAGCGCGTGGTCAGGACCCTCGTAAAGGACTACGGCATCCGCCAGTTCCTGGACCACGGCTCCGGCCTTCCCACGCAGGACAACGTGCACCAGGTCGCCCAGCGCGTCGCCCCCGACTCCCGCGTCGTCTACGTCGACAACGACCCGATGGTGCTCGTCCACGGCCGGGCGCTGCTGGACCAGAACGACCGGACCGCCGTCATCCACGCCGACATGCGCTCGACGGACGAGATCTTCTCCCACCCCGACACCCAGCGCCTGATCGACTTCTCACAGCCGGTCGCCGTGCTGTTCAACTCCGTCTTCCACTGCATCCCGGACAGCGACACCGACGGTCCCACGGCGGTCATCAAGCGGGTCACCGAGCGACTGGTGCCCGGGAGCTACGCGGTGATGTGCCAGTTGGTCAGTGAGAAGGCCGAGGTGCGGGAGTTCGTCACCGACTTCATGAACCAGGCCACGCAGGGGCACTGGGGGCGGGTTCGCGAACCCAAGGACGTCGAGGCGTACTTCGAGGGCATGGACATCCTGGAGCCGGGCCTGGTGGAGGTCTCCACCTGGCGCCCGGACAACGAGGTGGTGCCGCGTCAGCTCACCGACGAGTGGATCGAGTTCGGCGGTCTGGGCCGTATCCGCTAGAGCGGAGAACGACCCGGAGACAGTGCTCGGGGCCGCGCGCGACGCGTGCGGCCCCTCGGTCATGCCCAGGCTCGTCGGCCCTGCCTCGACGTCACTTCTCCGGGTAGCGCAGCGCCATCGTCTCGCGCAGCAGCTCCCGTGACTCGCGCGGAGTCAGCGCCTCGTCGGCCAGGCGGTCCAGCGCGACCCGGTACTCCTCGGTCTCGTCGCGGTCCTCGAGGAAGTTGGCGCTCTTGATGTGCTCCAGGTACACCACGTCGGGCAGGTCGGCGCCGCCGAAGCGCAGATAGGTGACGGGGATCGCGGGCGCCGACGCGTTCGTCACGTCCAGCGGCACGATCTGCAGCGTCACATGGGGCTGCTCGGCCATCGTGACCAGGTGCGCGAGCTGCTCCCGCATGACGTCGCGGCTGCCCAGCACACGCAGCAGCACGGACTCGTCGATGATCGCCCACAGTTGCGGGGCGTCACCGCGCCGCAGCAACTCGGCGCGGCGCATGCGCAGTTCGACGCGCCGCCGGACCTCGCCCTCGGGCGCGTTCGGCAGCCCGCGCTCGACCACGGCCCGGGTGTAGCCCGCGGTCTGGAGCAGACCGGGGACGTACTGGATCTCGAAGGTACGGATGGTCGCCGCGGCCTCCTGGAGGCCCACGAGGCGGTCGAACCACTCGGGCATCAGGCGCTTGTCGTACCGCTGCCACCAGCCCGGTTCGCCGGCGCGCTGCAGCAGCTTGAGCAGGACCGAGGCCTCGTAGTCGTCGGTGCCGTACCGCTCCAGCAGCGCACGGACGTCGGTCTCCGTAGGGGGCCTGCGGCTCTTGCCCGACTCGATGCGGGAGAGCTTCGCCGCGCTGAACCCGAGGTCGCGTGCCGCCTGGTCCTGGGACAGACCGGCGTCCTCACGGAAACCCGCCAGCTGGACGCCGACCAGCATCTTCAGCAGAGTCGGGGCGGGCTCGACCCGGTCCAGATACGGTTCGAGTCGGGAGATGCGATGCGACGCGGCGGACATCCTGGCTCCCAGCAGACCGGCAGACTTGAGAACCCACACTATCTCATCCCGGTTGTGCCCGCCGCATCCGCCCGTGGAAAATGGGTAGTTGGCCTCCACTCGGCGGCCGGGGCCGCTCCCGCCCGGGGTGATCGCGTCCGCCTCACAGGAGGTGGTCGAACTCGCCCTCCTTCGCCCCGGCCAGGAAGGCGGCCACCTCTCCGGAGGTGTACACGAGTGCGGGGCCGTCCGGATCGCGGGAGTTGCGCATCGCGATGCCTCCGTCCACGAGGGCGACCTCGACGCAGTTGCCCTCGGCGTTGCTGTGCCGACTCTTCATCCAGCAGGCGTCCAACGAGCTGGCCTGCACTCCGTTGCGCACTGATGGCACCGCGATCTCCTTGCCGTTCGGGGGAGCGGACCGAGTCCCGTCGGCCCAAGTGCGCTCCCATCCGATTTTTTTCGCGCAATTTCTCGTGCAATTGCACGCGAGCGCTGTCAGCGTGGATAATAGCCGTGGCGTCAACCCCCCGGTCGGCGCCCTGTTCTGACGTCGCATCAGGGAGATGCCGTGTCGTCACCTGCGCATCCAACGCTCCGGTCGCCCGGCGAGTCCGTGCCGGAGGCGGGCGCGACGAGTGGGTTCGGCGGGCTTCCGCACGTGCCGCGGCCGGCCGCCGGGCGCGAGGAGTGGCCGTGCCCGGCTCCCCACCCGTCACGGCACGCGCAGGGTGGCGGCTTGGCTCCCGCGGTGCTGCGCATCGCGTGCAGCGCGGAGGGCTTCGCGCGGGCCCGGGTCTTCACCCGGGACACGTTGAACGGCTGGTCCCTGGGCCGGCACGCCGACGACGCCGTCCTGGTGATCACCGAACTCGCTTCCAACGCCGTGTCGCACGCCCTGCCGTCCGCGGCGGCCGGAGCTCCGGAGATCAGGCTGGGACTCGCCCCGCGGCCCAGCCACCTGATGCTCACCGTCTCCGACCCCGGGGACAACGCACCCGTCTTCGCCCCGTCCGGCGGCTCCGCACTCCAGGAGCACGGACGCGGCCTGTGCATCGTCGACGCCCTCGCCGAGGAGTGGGGCTGGACCCCGAGACCCCCGGCGGGCAAGACCGTCTGGGCCAAGCTGTCGACCCGCACCCTCACCTGACCCGACTGCCGCGGAAGGGCCCCACACCATGCGCAGCGCTCCGACACCCGAGCCGAGCACCCAGCGCACCGACCGTGCGAAGCAGCCGTCCGGATCGTCCCGGACCGCCCTCCTCGCCGGGTTGGACGGAGTGCCCTGGAGCGAGATCCAGGACTCCAGCGGTTCGGCCGCCGCCATTCCCCGGCTGTTGCGCAAGGTCGCCTCGGGGGACCCCGAGGCCGCCCGGACCGCCCTCGGCGATCTGCGGAAACGCATCTGCCAGTACGGCTTCGTCGTCGAGCAGGCGACCGCCGCCACGGTGCCCTTCCTGTGGGAACTGGCGCAGTGGCCCCAGGTGAACTGCCGGGCGCAGATCATCCAGCTGCTCAAGAACATCGCCGACGCCCGCCAGTGGGAGACCACCGCCACCGCCTATCCCAAACTGCTCAACCACCGTGAGAACCCCGTGGCCTGGGAGCGTGCGGCACGGCAGGCCGTCCGTGCCCGTCGGGGCGAGCTGGCGCGCCTGCTCGTCGAGGGCGACAGCGAGATCAAGCGGGCCACCACCGAACTGGCCCGCACCCTCGGAGACTGAGGCCCGCGCCCTCCACGGGGGAGACGGCGCGGGCCTCCCTCCCGGTGACGTCCCGGCCTGCGGAACGGTGTGGCGCCCGCGGTGCCGAACGGGTAGGAAAGCGCGAGGAGAAAGCGCTTGCCCCATTCGGTCACCAGGAGGACCCACGCCGATGGCGTCGCCGCCCGAAAAACCGCTCGACCACCGCTACCGGGGCGAACACCCGATACGCACGCTCGTCTACCTGTTCCGTGCCGACCGCCACCGCTTGGCCGGGGCGGTGGCGGTCTTCACCGTCAAGCACAGTCCCGTCTGGCTGTTGCCCCTGATCACCGCGTCCATCATCGACACCGTCGTCCAGCACGGCCCGATCGGCGACCTGTGGACCAGCACCGGGATCATCATGTTCATCCTGGTGGTCAACTACCCGCTGCACCTGCTCTACGTCCGTCTCCTGTACGGCAGCGTGCGCCGCATGGGCACCGCCCTGCGCTCCGCGCTGTGCACGCGGATGCAGCAGCTCTCCATCGGCTACCACTCGCGCGTCAGCGCCGGCGTCCTGCAGGCCAAGGTCGTGCGGGACGTGGAGACGGTGGAACAGATGGTGCAGCAGACCGCGGAGACGGGGCTGGGCGCGTTCACCGTGCTCACCGGCGGCCTGGTCATCATCGCCGTGCGCACACCCGAGTTCCTGCCCGTCTTCCTCGTCGTCGTCCCGGCCGCCTCCCTCCTCGTGGCCCGTCTCCGCGCCCGGCTGCGCTCCCACAACGAGCACTTCCGCCACGAGGTGGAGGCCCTGTCCTCCCGGGTCACGGAGATGACCCGGCTCATCCCGGTCACCCGTGCCCACGGCCTGGAGGGCAAGGCGCTGCGCCGCATGGACGGCACCCTGGAGCGCCTGCTGACCTCCGGGATGCGCCTCGACCTGGTCAACGGCCGTTTCGGCTCGCTGTCCTGGGTCGTGCTCAACGTCGTCGGCGTCCTGGTCCTCGCGGGTGCCGCGCTGATCTCGTACCACGGCGTCTGGGGCGTCACCGCCGGCGACGTCGTCATGCTCAGCGCCTTCCTGACCACCCTCACCAACTCCACGACAACGTTGGCAGGGCTGGCGCCCGTCATCACCAAGGGCCTGGAGTCCGTCCGCTCGGTCGGCGAGGTGCTCCAGGCGCCCGAACTGGAGGACAACGAGGGCAAGACGGAACTCACCTCGCTGCGCGGAGCCGTCACCTTCCAGGGGGTCGGGCACGTCTTCGAGACGGGCGGGCGGGCCGCGGTGAGCGACTTCACGCTGGCCGTGGAGCCCGGCGAGACCATAGCGCTCGTCGGCGCGTCCGGCGCGGGCAAGTCGACCGTGCTCAACCTGGTCATCGGCTTCCTGCGGCCGACCACGGGCCGACTGCTGCTCGACGGCACCGACATGAACACCCTGGACCTGCGGACCTACCGGCGGTTCGTCTCGGTGGTGCCGCAGGAGTCGATCCTGTTCGACGGCACGATCCGGGAGAACGTCGCCTACGGCATGGACGACGCCGACGAGGAGACGGTGCGCCGGGCCCTGCGGGACGCGAACGCGCTGGAGTTCGTCGACCGGCTGCCGCAGGGACTCGACACCCTGGTCGGAGAGCACGGCGCGCGGTTGTCCGGCGGACAGCGCCAGCGCCTGGCCATCGCCCGCGCCCTCATCCGGGACCCCAGGGTGCTGATCCTGGACGAGGCCACCTCGGCACTGGACACCCGTTCCGAGGCGCTGGTCCAGCAGGCGCTGGCCCGGTTGCTGCGCGGGCGCACCACGTTCGTGGTCGCGCACCGGCTGTCCACCGTACGGGGCGCGGACCGGATCGTGGTGATGGCCGACGGCCGGATCCGGGAGACCGGCACCCACGAGGAACTCCTGGGCAGGGGAGGGGCGTACACGGCCCTGCACAGCGGTCAGGTCGCCTGACCGCCCTCCGGTGTCCGGACCGGCCTTCCGGCCGGTGTCATGTCCGGCGTTCTGTCCGGTTTCCACCAGGCCGTCGACGGGTCGCGGTGAAGGCCGGACAGGAAGCGACTGGTTCTGGTCAATGGCGACCAGGTGCGCGCATGGTGTGAATGTTTCGGCCGGGTTCGGGCATACGCAGCGAAAATCGAGAGAGGGGCGCTTCGTGCTCGAACCGGACCCGAGGGTCGTCAGGGAGTTACTGACGCGGTACGCGTCGCTGCGGATCGCTCAGGCGGAGAGGGAGAGGCCGGCCGCGGCGCGCGAACTGGCGGACGTCAGCTACACCCTGTGCGTGATGATGGCGACGACCAGCATCCAGGACGCGGTGGCCAAGGCCGACGCACTGCTGCTCGCCAAGGGACGGACACCGGAGGTCGCCCGCGCGGCGGACCCGGACGGAGAGAGCGGCCTGTCGCTGGCCGTGTGACACCGCCGTACCTGGGGCTCGCCTCGGGGACCGGACCCTGAGCGCCGGTCCGGTCCGTGGGGCGGGCCCTACGCGCTGTCCGCGACGGCGGCCGGCTTCCCGTGGAACGCCGCGCGATAGGCGTACGGCGTCGTCCCGACGACCCGGCGGAACCGCTCCCGGAAGGCCGTGGGGGAGCCGAAGCCCGCCTGCCGCGCGATCCGTTCGATCGAGTGGTCGCCGTTCTCCAGCAGGTACTGGGCACGCCGCACCCGGGCTCGCAGCAGCCACTGCAACGGGGTCGTGCCCGTCTGCTCGCGGAACCGCCGGCTGAAGGTGCGCTCACTCAGGCCCGCGCGCGCCGCCATGGCCTTCAGGGTGACCTCCCCGGCCAGGTTGTCCTCGATCCAGCTCAGGAGGGGCTCCATCTCCGAGCCCCGCGGCACGGGTGGCTGTTCGTGCACGATGAACTGGGCCTGCCCGCCCTCCCGTTCCAGCGGCACGACGCACATCCGGGCGGCGTGCGCGGCGACGGCCGACCCCAGGTCCCGGCGGATCATGTGCAGGCACATGTCCAGCCCGGCGGCGGCGCCCGCCGAGGTGAGGATCTGCCCGTTGTCGACGTAGAGCACGTCCGGCAGCACCTCCACGCGCGGATGGCGGCGGGCCAGTTCGGCCGCGGCGATCCAGTGGGTGGTCGCCCGCAGACCGTCCAGCAGTCCCGCCTCGGCGAGGACGAACGCACCCACGCACACCGACGCGATCCGCGTGCCGGCGCCCGCCGCGCGGCGCAGCGCGTCGAGGACGGGTCCGGAGGGCGGCCCGGACTCCTCCGAGCGGCCCGGCACGATGATGGTGTCGGCGGTCTCCAGTGCCTCCAGGCCCAGGTCGACGCGGAGGGAGAGGCCCTCCGTGCGCACCTCGGGGGACTCGGCGCACAGCCGGACCCGGTAGGGGCGGCGCCCGTCGGGCAGCCGCGTCCAGTCGAAGGTCTGCATGGGTGCCGCCATGTCGAACGGCACCACGTCGTCGAGGACCAGGATCGCAACGGTGTGCATGTCCGACACCCTAGGCGGATTCCCGCCGGGTGCAGAAGCCCGTATCTGTCGCCTGTCCGCCGGGCACCTCCTGGTCAGGGCGTTGGCGAGAATCCGTTGGAAGCTGTCGTTTCAGCCGCTGTGCGATCATCCGCCGGCTTCCTAACGTGGCTCACGGCGGCGTCGCGCACCTCGGGGACCGGGGTACCGCGTCGCCGGCCGGCGCCTGCCGTCCGCGCAGGGAACCCACCGATCCAGCCCCCGGAGCCCCGACCGATGACCAAGATCCTGCTGTCCCTCCACGTCCTGGCCGCGATCATCGCCGTCGGGCCCGTCACCGTCGCGGCCAGCATGTTCCCTCCCGCGGTCCGGCGGGCGGCGGTGGCGCCGCCGCGTGGGGCCGGGGACGGGGGCGGGGGCGGCGACGCGGATGCGGGCACCGTGCGGCTGCTGCACCGGATCTGCCGCGTATACGCCGGTCTCGGCATCGCCGTGCCGGTCCTCGGCATCGCCACCGCGGCGGCGATGGGGGTGCTCACGGACGCGTGGCTCCTCATCTCCCTCGTCCTGACCGCCGCGGCCGCCGGCCTCCTGGTCGCCTTCGTCCTGCCCCGCCAGGAGGAACTCCTGGAGCAGCTCGCCGACCGGCAGCCCGTCGAGCGGGCCGGTACCGCCCGGCTCGCCATGTTCACCGGGCTGTTCAACCTGCTGTGGGCCACGGTGACGGTTCTCATGGTCGTCCGGCCCGGCTCCACGACCGGCGCCTGAGCCGCTGTCACCCCTTGGGGGGAATGCGCACGACCGGGTGGGCGGGCGCCTAGACTGCTCAGTCGCGCCTCCGTACGGAGGCGGACGACACGAAAGGCACGTTGACGGGTGTTCCAGGATTCCCCCATCTACGACCGACTCGTCGCCGAATGCGGTGACGTCCCCGCGCAGGTGCGCCGGGAAGCCGAGCGCGTGAGCAGGGAGCTGGAGGTTGTCATGCGCCCGTTGCACTCACCCGGCCACCTGCCCGGCCCCGAACGGCAGGCGTCCCCGGGCGCCGGCTGGCAGCGCACCGCCCTGCTGCCCGGCCCGCGCCCGCACTGACGGACGAGCGCGTGGACCCTCACCCGAAGACCGTCGCGCCCGGGCCACCCGTGTCCACCGGGTCCCGCGACGCGGGGCGGGCCAGCCAGTCGGCGATGGCGCGGGCGATCGGCTGACCCGTGTCCACCTCGACGAAGCCGAACTGCCCCGACTGATTGCACTCCAGGAACCACCAGGTCCCGTCGCCGTCCTCGGCGAAGTCGAGGGCACCGTAGGAGAGTCCCGCCTCCCTGAGGTAGGCGCGGACCGCCTCGGCCACGCGCGGCGGCACCTCGGCCGGGCGCCACGGCTCGAGGGACGCCGTGAAACGGACGTCCACCTCCTCCGGGTCCCGGCCCGCGAGGTGCGTCTTCCGGGCGGCCAGCAACACGTCGCCGACGGCGGTGAGCCGGATGTCGGCACGCTTGGCCACCCGGCGCTGGAGCAACGTCGGGCCGAGCGCGACGGCGGAGAAGTCGGCCTCGGGCGGGACCCGGCTGGTCGGTACGGCGCGGGGCGGGTCCTGCGGATGGGCGCCGGAGACGGGCTTGACCACCAGGTCCGGGTAGCGCTCGGCGAACTCCCGTGCGGCCCGCGGGAAGGTCGTGATCAGCGTCGCCGGCACCGGCATGCCGCAGCGCTGCGCCAGACGCAGCTGCCAGGGCTTGTACCGGGCCCGGTGGGCCGCGTCCGGCTGGTTCATCCAGCGCGCCCCGCAGTCCCGGAGCATCCCGTAGAGCGCCTGCCCCGCCTCCTCCGTCAGCCACGCGGAGGGCTCCGCGGCCCGGGTGGCGGCGCCGCCCGGCCGGCGCACCCAGACGGACCGCAGCCCGCCGATGCTCACCAGCCGGCCCCCCGAGGACAGGTGACCCCGGAAGGACCCGTGCGCGAACTCACCGGACAGCGCCACGGAGCCCGTCAGGTCGGCGGGGTCCAGGCGGACCACCGG
Source organism: Streptomyces ambofaciens ATCC 23877 (assembly GCF_001267885.1). Lineage (NCBI taxonomy): Bacteria > Bacillati > Actinomycetota > Actinomycetes > Kitasatosporales > Streptomycetaceae > Streptomyces > Streptomyces ambofaciens. Next base: position 7,387,565 of record NZ_CP012382.1, read on the forward strand.
CACTCCCGACGCGTTGAGGTGCACGACCACCATGTCCGCGGTGACGTCCTCTTCACTGGTCAGGATCAACACGGTCATCCTCGACGGCCCGTGTTCAGTCGTCGAAGTGAGTCTTCGACCCCGCGGTGGAGGTCGTGGTCCCCAGCTCTCTGAGCAGCGCGTGGTCACAGGCGGCCGCCCGCCCGTCCAGGAGCACGTTCAACTGCAGCCCGGAGTCGTAGACGTACGGAGTGGTGGCTTCCAACTCCACTGCGGGCCGTGCGTAGTTGAGCGCGAACGGTTGCATCGTCTCTCCCTAGTCGGTGCTGCGCCGATCAGGCGACGACCTCTGCGCGCCGTCCCCTGGTCCGCCGACTGCCTTCGGCTTCCAGAGACTTATACGAGTCGAACGGGTGATTGGTTTCCTTACGCAGCGTAGTCATGGGGCGGAGTCGTCCCCCGCCGCCGGTCCGTGGCCCCCCGCCGTCCGCCGAGGGAACCGCGCGCGGAGCGCAGGGCGAGCAGCAGTACGCCGATGTCGTCCAGGTAGACCGGATCGGGCACCAGGTCCGTCGGAAGCACCAAGTAGAGGACGGCGCCCCAGAAGACCCACCGCGGGCCGGTGGGAAGCCCGGCCCGCCTGAGTTCGCGTCGGGTGCGCACCAGCCGCACCAGAACGCCGACCGCCGCCGCGAGCACGATCACCGCCAGCAGCACCGCCGCGGTGATCACCACTGTGGTCGTATCCACCCCGCCCCTCCTTCTGGTGCGCGGCACGCGCCCTGTCCCACGGATTCCCGCTCCCGGCGGCGACAAGTCCCCGGGAGCGGGTCCCTCATCCTGGTGGCCCACTCCGGTGGCGGACGGCCGGGGACGTGCCTAGTAATGGTCAGCACAGAGCGCGTGTCGCATGTCGGGGACGCAGGGCGGCCGCACCCCCACCACACGGAGAGATCATGACTACCGGCTCTTCATCACCCCGTTCGCCCGAGTACGCCATATCCGCCGTGGACCTGCCCACCGGGGAGACGACCATGGCCACCGGCACGCACTCACTGCGCCCGGCGGACGCGCCGGCCGACGCGGACCCGGCAGCCACCCACGCCTCGCCCGCCCGGTCACCCGTCTCCTACGCCCCCGTTCCGCCCGACCTCCTTCCGCACACCCCCGTGTCACACGGCCCCCGCTCCCAGGACCCCGTCTTCCGGGACCCCGCGTCGAGGGGGGCCGCCACGGAACCGGCGCCCCACGAGCCCGCTCCCCGGGACGGCGTGTCCCTGCCGCGGGACCCTTCGGCCGAGGAGCCGTTCCCCCTCGACCCCGCCGACCACGAGGGCCTGGAGCAGGAGTTCGGCGACCCCGTGGGTGACCTGGTGCGGGCCGCCGTGGCCGACCGGCCGCTGGAGGAGGTCGTCGACCTGATCACGATGCTGGAACAGTCCCCCCGCTACGCGCAGGCCACGATCGACGCGCTGCGGGCGGTCGGTGTGAACCGTTCCGTCGAGGACGTGACCCGGCTGGTCGGCCTGCTGACCCGGCCGCCGCGTGACCCGGACTGCGCGGACGAGGCGATCCGGGCCGCGGCCGAGTGCCGCTCGGTGGAGGACGTGACCCGGCTGATGGAGATGCTGCACCGCACGCCCCTGGAACCGCACTGCGGACAGGAGGCCGTGCGGGCCGCCGCCACCGGCCGGCCCGTGGAGGAACTGGTCCAGCTGATCGGACAGTTGGCCGAGGACGGGCGGGTGCGCCCCGAGCGCCCCGAGGCCCGGCATCTGCGAGCGGCTCTGGACGGGGTCGGACAGGACGACGGACCGGAGCCCCCCGCCCGCACGGCGGGACCGGCCGGCGCCTTCACCGCCGGCCGCCGCGGCCGGGAACGCCGAAAGGGACCCCGTCCGGCCCGTCGCGGACGCGACCGCGAGGAGCGCCGAGCACCGCGCGAGGACGACCGCGAGCGGGAGGGCGCACCGCACGAAGGCGCCCGCGAGCGGGGACACGGACCGCACGAAGGCGGCCGTGAGCGGGAACGCGCACCGCGCGAGCGCGACCGTGAGCGGGACCGTGCCGCGCGCCGGTCCGCCCGGGGACCGGCCTGGCCGGCCTGGCTCACCGTGGCCGTCCTCGCCGGGTGCGGCGTGGCCTACTTCCCGCTGCACCGGAACGACGCCTCCGTCCGTGCCTACGCCGTCGCTCTCGGACTGTCGGCGCTCTGTCTGGTGCTGGCCCTGCTGCTGACCGTCCGGCCCGCCGTACCGCTGCTCGCCGCGGCGGTCGTGGCACCGGCGGCACTGGCCGTGGCCAAGCTGTACGGCGGTGCGACGCCCTCGGCTCGGGTCGCGAACGTCGTCGACCTCACTGTGGCGCCGGCCTGGATCGCCGTCCCCGTCGCCGTACTGGCGTCCCTCGTCGCGCTGACGGCGCTCTGCGCACGGGTGGCCTCCCAGGCGCCCGCCAGGGTCCGGTCGGCTTCCCGGGTGGCCGGCGCGAGCCGGGCCGCGGACTGACCGTCCGCCTCCGCACACCCCGAGGCCCGCGCCGGTACGCCCGGCGCGGGCCTCGTGCACCCCCATCCGCTCGCTTCCCGCCCCGGTCCGCGCTCAGGTGCCCAGCATGCCCGCGGGGTGCTCGTGGTCGAGCAGGCCGGTGAGCACCCGGTCCGGAGTGAGCGGGAGTTCGCGGAAGCGGATGCCCGTCGCGTGGTGCACGGCGTTGCCGACCGCGGCCGCCGAGCCGACGATGCCGATCTCGCCGATCCCCTTGCTGCCCATGGGGTTGAGGCGGGTGTCGTCCTCGTCGATCCAGTGCGCCTCCAGGGCGGCGACGTCCGCGTGCGCGGGCACGTGGTAGGAGGCCAGGTCGGACTCGGTGAAGTCGCCGAACGCCGGGTCCATCGTGCTGTGTTCGGTCAGCGCCATGCCCAGGCCCATCGTCATGCCCCCGATGAACTGGGAACGCGCGGTGCGGGCGTTGAGGATGTGCCCCGCGGCGAAGACGCCCAGCATGCGCGTCACCCGTACCTCACCGGTGACCGTGTCGACGGTGACCTCGGCGAAGTGCGCGCCGAACGCGTGCCGTGCGAAGGGGCTCTCGGCGTCGGCGGTGCCCGAGGTGTCGGCGTCGGCCGTGATCCCCTCGTCGGGCAGTGGCCCCGTGTGCTCGGCCAGGCGGTCGGTCAGCCGGACGCACGCCTCGTGCACGGCCCAGCCCCAGGAGGCGGTGCCGGAGGACCCGCCGGCCATGGGCGCGAAACCGATGTCGCTGTCGGCGATGTCGATCCGGACCCGGTCCAGCGGGACACCGAGGGCGTCGGCCGCGATCTGCGCACAGACCGTACGGGCGCCCGTACCGATGTCGGTGGCGTTGACGCGGACCCGGAAACCGCCGTCGGGCAGGGCGCGCGCACTGGCGGCGCACGGCGACACCAGCACCGGGTACGTGGCCGCGGCCACCCCGCTGCCCACCAGCAGCGGCCCGGCGGCGCGGGACCGGGGACGCGGATCGCGTGCCTCCCACCCGAATCGGCGGGCGCCCTCGCGCAGGCACTCCACCAGATTCCTGCTGCTGAAGGGCTTGCCGCTGTCGGGCTCGGTCTCCGGCTCGTTGCGGATCCGCAGCTCCACCGGGTCGATGTCGAGTGCGCAGGCGAGTTCGTCCACCGCCGACTCGAGCGCGTACATGCCCGGGCACTCGCCCGGGGCGCGCATCCAGGACGGGGTGGGCACGTCCAGCCGGGCCACCCGGTGGAGCGTGCGGAGCGCGGGAGCGGCGTACATGACGCGCGCGGGGACCGCCGCCTGCTCCACGAACTCCTTCACCCGGGAGGTGTAGGTCGTCACTTCGTGGGCGAGGGAGGTGAACCGCCCGTCGGAGTCGGCGCCCAGGCGCAGCCGGTGCAGGGTCGGCGCGCGGTGGCCGACGACGGCGGACAGGAGGCGGCGCGGGAGCGCGACCGTGACCGGCCGGCCGGTCACGCGGGCCGCCATCGCGGCCAGGACCACGTCGGGACGCGGAGTGCCCTTCGATCCGAAGCCGCCGCCGACGTGCTCGGCGAGGACCGTGATCCGGTCCTCGGGCAGCTCGAACATCCTGGCGAGTTCCGTGCGCACGGCGCTGGTCCCCTGGCTGGACGAGTGGACCGTCAGCCGGTCGCCGTCCCACTGTGCCGTGCTGGTGTGCGGTTCCATCGGGTGGTTGTGCAGCGGCGGCACCCGGTACGCGACGTCCAGCCGGGTGGCCGACGAGGCGAAGGCCTCGTCCGGGTCGCCGTGTTCCGTGACGGCCGGGAACCCGCCGTTGGCCGACTCGGGAACATACGCCTCCGGATGCGCGGCGGTGAGCGTCACGTCGTGGCCCTCCGCCTCGTAGGTGATCCGGACGGCGGCGGCCCCGGCCCGGGCCGCCTCCAGGGTCTCGGCCACCACCAGGCCCACGAACCAGCCCCGGTGCGGGACCCGCGGGCTCTGCAGCACGGCCAGGACCGGGTCCTCCGGTTCCGCGAGCCGGGGCGCGTTCTCGTGCGTGAGCACCGCGAGTACGCCGGGCAGGGCGAGTGCGGGGGCGGCGTCGACGCCGGTCACCCGGCCCCGCGCCACCTCCGCCGGCACGGGCCAGGCCTGGGCGCGGCCGGGTGCGGTGTACTCGGCCGCGTACCGGGCGGTGCCGGTGACCTTCTCCCGCCCTTCCCTCCGCTCGACTGGAGCGCCCAGGACGGTGTCGGTGCCGGTCATGGAGTCCTCCTCGTGGACGCCGGGTTCAGGTCGTGGCGGGCGGAGCGAGCCGGCCCAGTACGTCCAGGGCGAGCCGGCGGGCCAGCGGCACCTTGTAGGCGTTGTCCCGCAGCGGCTCGGCGGCGGCCAGCTCCAGATCGACGGCGTGCTCGAACGCCGCCGTCGTGGGCGCCGCGCCCAGCAGCGCGTCCTCGGCCCGCCGGGCGCGCCAGGGCCGGTGCGCCAGCGCCCCGAAGGCGATGCCGACCCGGTCCACCACCCCGTCCGCCGTGTGCAGGACGACGGCGACGGAGGCCAGCGCGAAGGCGTACGACGCCCGGTCGCGGGCCTTGCGGTACGCCGAGGGCAGCCCGGCGGTACCGGCCGGCAGGACCACGCCGGTGATCAGCTCACCGGGGTGGATCTCGGTGTCCCGCTCCGGGTGCGAGCCCGGCAACCGGTGGAAGTCGGCGGCGGGCACGCTCCGTGCGCCCTCGGGGCCGTGGAGCTCCACGCGTGCGTCGAGGGCGGCGAGCGCCACCGCCATGTCCGAGGGGTGCGTGGCCACGCACTGCTCGGAGTGTCCGAGCACCGCGTGGTCGCGGTGCACGCCCTCCAGCGCGCCGCAGCCCGTGCCGGGCTCCCGTTTGTTGCACGGCTTGGACAGATCCTGGAAGTAGGGGCAGCGGGTGCGCTGGAGCAGGTTGCCGCCCGTGGTGGCGGCGTTGCGGAGCTGTCCGGAGGCGCCCGCCAGCAGGGCCTGCGAGAGGGCGGGGTAGCGGTCGCGGACGGCGGGGTGGGCCGCGAGGTCGCTGTTGCGGACCGTCGCGCCGACGCGCAGCGAGCCGTCGGGCAGTTCCTCCACCGCGTCCAGCGGCAGCCGGGTGACGTCCACGAGGGCGGCGGGCGTCTCGACGCCCAGCTTCATCAGATCGACGAGGTTGGTGCCGCCGCCGAGGTAGCGCGCGCCGGGATGGGCGGCGAAGGCGTCGGTGGCCTCCTCGACGCTGCCGGCCCGTACGTAGGCGAAGGGCTTCACGGGATCACGTCCTCGACCGCGTCCGCGATGCGGGGATACGCGCCGCACCGGCACAGGTTGCCGCTCAGCCGCTCCCGGATCTCGTCCCGGTCCAGCGGGACGGGTTCTCCGGAGGGCGCCCGCGGATCGGTGACGTGGGAGGGGTGCCCGGCCGCGGCCTCGGCGAGCACGCCGACCGCCGAACAGATCTGGCCCGGTGTGCAGTACCCGCACTGGAAGGCGTCGCGCTCCAGGAAGGCGCGCTGCACCGGATGGAGCTCCTCCCCGTCCCCGGCGAGGCCTTCGACGGTGGTGATCTCGCAGCCCTCCAGGGTGACGGCGAGCAGCAGGCAGCTGTTGACGCGCCGCCCGTCCACGAGGACCGTGCAGGCGCCGCACTGCCCGTGGTCGCAGCCCTTCTTGGCGCCCGCCAGCCCGAGATCCTCCCGCAGCAGGTCCAGCAGGACCCGGCGGTGGTCGACGGTGAGGGTGTGCGGTTTGCCGTTGACGCGGAGCGTGGCCTGCGATGGGGACGACTGCGGTGGCGAGGCGTGGGCGGTGCCCTCGTACTGGCTGTCCATGGTGTCGATGACCTTCCGGGGCGGGCCGTGCTGCTGTGCCGTCCGCGTATCCAGGTCGCGCCCGCTGACACGTGAGGGTGCCCTCAGTCGGCGGCGCTTTGCTGCCGGATCGCCCTAGGGTGATGCCATGACCACGACACCGAAGGACCGTCCGGCTCACGTCGTGCGCGACTCCTACGACGCCCTGGCGGCCGTCGTCGGCCCGCTCGGGGAGGAGGAGTCGTGGCTGCCGACCGACTGCACCGGATGGGCGGTCCGCGATCTGGTGTTCCACCTCCTCGCGGACGCCCAACGCGCCCTGGTGGCCCTGAACACCCCCGCGGCGGGACCGTCCGACCGCGACGCCGTCACCTACTGGCGGGACTGGACGCCCGATCCCGTCGGCGCGGCCCACGGACGGCGCTGGAACCGGGTCGCGGCGAGCATGTTCCCCGACTTCCGTGAGCTGAGGGAGCAGTACCTGGAGACGGCGGCGGCGACCGTGGCCGCCGCGGCGGCCACGGAGCCCGGGCGCCGGGTGAGCACCCAGGGCCACGTCCTGACCGCCGGTGACCTCATGACGACCCTGGGTGTCGAGGCGACCGTCCACCACCTCGACCTGACCGTCGCGCTGCCCACCGCGCCGGGACCGTCAACGGCCGGGCTGACGGCGGTCCGCGCCACCCTCGACGGTCTCCTGGGCCGCCCGGTGCCGCTGGCCTGGGACGACGAGCACTACGCTCGCGCGGCCACCGGCCGCGTCCCGCTCACGGACACCGAACGGGACGCCCTCGGGCCCGACGCGGACCGCCTCCCGCTCTTCAGCTGACGGGTGCCGCGGCCGCACCGGGGCCCCGGCGGCCCGTCCGCCGGGCGACGACGGCGATGCCGTCGACGTCGGGCCCCGGCGGTCCCCCCGCCGGCCGACAGCGGTGATGCCGTCGTGCGTCATCCGTCAACCGCTGTCCGTCAGGCGTCACGGTCGGCCGTCGGCCGCGTGTGGTGCTGGGTGTCGGTCTCGGGGTGCGGCTTCCGGCCGGGGCTCCTGAACCGCTCCAGCGTCTGGGTGAGTCCCCGCAGCGGGGAGGTCCGTGGCCTCTCCGACGGCGAGGGCACGGCGGGGGCGGACCCGGCCGACTCCCGGTACGCGGCCAGGGCCTCGGCCGCGCGCTCGGCCGCCTCCCGGTACAGGTCCCGGGACTGGGTCATGGCCTCCAGCGCCTCGGCGTACATGGCCACCAGTCTGCGTTCGCGTTCCAGTTCCTCCGCCATGGTCAGCAGCCGCCAGTCCTCCCGCAGCCCCGAGAGCGCCTCCTCGGCCCCCTCCGGCAGCGGTCGCGGCAGCGCGGCGAAGGACGTCACCGCCGCGATCAGCTCGGTCGGCTCGGAGCCGTCCAGGAAGACGGAGCGGACGGAGAAGTCCTCGGCCTCGTAGGCGGACGGCGCCGGGGTGCCGGGCAGGACCACGGCGCCACCGCGCGGTACCTGGACGCCGAAGTCCTCCAGGGCCCAGTTCACCACCCGCAACTGCTGCGGGGCGGCGCGGTGCTCGACCACTCGGTGCCGCAGACCCGGCGGCAGCCGGTCCGCCAGCGGGACCCGGCCCCGGTGGTCGGGGGTCATCGCCTCGTGCACGACGACGTGGATGTTCCACGGACTGCGCCCGGCGTCCTTGAGCAGCCGGCGTACGGCCTTGTCGTCGTCCGGCAGGGTGTTGATGCCCCGCATCCGCAGGCCGGTGGCGATGTCGCGGTCCCAGGTGACGTCCGGGTCGTCGGGCCAGAACACGGTGGCGGGCGAGGGCCAGGCGTCGTCCCAGGCCGCCTCGGCCTCGGCGAGGAGGGTCCACTCCTGCCCGCCGGCCGAGGCGGGTGCCAGGAGCAGTCTGGCCCGCACGGTGACGGCCCCGGGGGCCTTCCAGCGGGCCTCGAAGATCCGGTCACCGGTGACCTCGTCGCCGGGCTGGTCCGCGGGCAGTTCCAGGAAGTCGTCGATGACGCGGCTGTCCTTCAGCCGCTGCAGGGTGTGCCGGACGGAGTCCTCCGCCGCGGATCCGACGTGGCGGCCGCGAGCGGGCCACACCGTGGGCGGAGTCGTGGGGCGGGCGGTCGCAGAGGTCGGCATGAGTCCATCGGGGAGCAGGGGCACGGACTGGTGACCTGTCCGGCGGATCATGCCGCGGCCGCGGTGCGGTTCGGGTGCCGTCGCCGGTCCGCGACCTGATCCGCCGGACAGGCCCGAGGCCAGTATCGTCGCCGCAGGTCAGCGGAGAGCACCCGGGGGGCCGCCGACCGGGCGGGCCGCGGCACGGCGCGCGGTGTGGCCGACGGGGTGCGGGGTGCGTGAGGGGCGAGGGTGGGAAGGAGCACGGCGACCGACCGTACGGCACGAGAAGGAGCGATCTGATGAACCTGGACCTCGGCGGACGCACCGCGCTGGTCACGGGCTCCTCGCAGGGCATCGGAGCGGCGATCGCCGCCGGACTGGCCCGGGCGGGCGCCACGGTGGGCGTCAACGGGCGCGACGCCGGGCGGCTGGAGGAGAGCGTCGGGAAACTGCGCGAGCAGGTGCCGGAGGGCGCGTTCGTGCCGGTCGCGGCCGACCTGGGCACCGAGGAGGGCGCCGAGCGGGCCCTGGAGACCATGCCCGACGTCGACATCCTCGTGAACAACCTCGGCGTCTTCGGCGCGGTGCCCGCGCTGGAGATCAGCGACGACGAGTGGCGCCGCTACTTCGAGATCAACGTCCTCGCGGGTGTCAGGCTGACGCGTGCCCATCTCCCCCGGATGAGGGAACGGGGCTGGGGCCGGGTGCTGTACATCGCGAGCGACTCGGCCGTCGTCGTCCCGGCCGAGATGATCCACTACGGGGTCTCCAAGACGGCACTGCTCGGGGTGGGCCGGGGCTTCGCCAAGGAGGCGGCGGGCAGCGGCGTCACGGTGAACTGCGTCATCGCCGGACCCACCCACACCGAGGGCGTCGAGGACTTCGTGTACCAGCTGGTCGACCGCGACCTGCCCTGGGACGAGGCCCAGCGCGTCTTCATGCGTGAGCACCGTCCGCAGTCGCTGATCCAGCGGCTGATCGAGCCCGAGGAGATCGCCCACCTCGTGGTGTACCTGAGCTCACCCCAGGCGTCCGCCACGACCGGAGCGGCGGTCCGGGTCGACGGGGGATACATCGACTCGATCCTGCCGTAGCGGCACGGAGCCGGAACCGCCCCGCCGCACAGCGCGGTTCCGGCGGCGGGTCATGCGTCCGGTTCCGCGCGCCGCCGGTCCGCCTCGTCCCAGGCACGGGTGTCGCGCGGCTCGACGTAGGGCTCGTCCTCGGGCGGATGGCCCCCGTCGATCACCCGCTGGCGGGCCAGCTCGGCGTCGAACTCCAGACCGAGCAGGATGGCCAGGTTCGTCACCCACAGCCACACCAGGAAGATGATGACACCGGCCAGGGTGCCGTACGTCTTGTTGTACGAGCCGAAGTTGGCCACGTAGAAGGCGAAGCCGGCGGAGGCGACGAGCCAGATCAGCAGGGCGAGCACGCTGCCTGGCGAGATCCACTTGAAGCCCTTGACCCGGGCGTTCGGCGTGGCCCAGTACAGGAGCGCGATCATGAACGTGACGAGGACGACGAGCACGGGCCACTTGGCGATCGACCACACCGTCATCGCGGTGTCGCCGACGCCGAGCGCGGTGCCGACCTGCTGGGCCAGGCTGCCGGTGAACACGACGATGAGCGCACTGACCACGGCGAGCACCAGCAGCACCACGGTGAGCGCCACCCGCAGCGGCAGCACCTTCCAGACGGGGCGCCCCTCGGGGACGTCGTAGACGGCGTTCGCCGAGCGGATGAAGGCGGCCACGTACCCCGAGGCCGACCAGACGGCTCCGATTAGGCCCACCACCGCGAGGACGGAGCCGAGACCGGCCTTGGCCTGCAACTGCTCGACCGCGCTGGTGATGATGTCGCGCACCGAGCCGGGCGCGAGCTTCTGGATGTTGTCCAGCACCTCCTGCGTGGCGGACTGCCCGGCGATCCCGAGCAGGGAGACCAGGACGAGCAGAGCCGGGAACAGCGACAGGATGCCGTAGTAGGTCAGGGCGGCGGCCCGGTCGGTCAGCTCGTCGTCCTTGAACTCGGAGATCACGCGCCGCAGCAGGGCGAACCACGAGCGCTTCGGCAACTCGGTGGGGGAGTCCGGGGCGGCGCGCTCGGTGGAGGCGTCCGGACCGTAGTCCTCGGTCGCCGTCCCGTCCGGTGCGGCGTCCGTCGAGTCGTCCTTCGGGTGCTTGCCGCGATGGGGCAGATGCAGTCGGGCCATGGGCCCCGGGTTGCCCGTCTCGGCGTGTCCACGCCCCCGTGCGCGGCACGCGTGCCGGGTGCCCGGCCGCCACCCGGACCGGCGCCCCTCACCCGTGGCCCCGGACGGTGCGCCGTCCCCACCATGGTCCGGCGGACAGGTCCCGCCCACCCTCCGCGTCGGGGCGGGCCCGCCCGCGCCTACCCTGCCCCGGCCGGTTCCCGCCCGGCCGAAATCGGCAGTATCCCGCAGCGCGCGCACGTTCCTCTGGAAAATGCCAAAGCCCTCACCGGACGCGTGCACTTTCCGTAGTCTCGGCGTCACGTTCGCGGTACTGCCGTGCAGGGGAGGGGATCCGGCGTGCCCGGAATCGACGAGAGTCTGCTGGAAGCCATGCGGCTGCCCGGCGCACGGGGCGCGTCGCTGGTCGACTGGATCAGCGGGCTCGCCCTGGGTGCCGTGGGCGACGCACCCGGCGGCGACTGGGAGGCGACGGCGGCGGAGACCGCGGAACTGGCCCGGCACGTCGCGGAGAGCGGCTCCCTGGCGGCGGGCGGCGCCCCCGGAGCCGCGCCGGCGGCCGGGGACGGCAAGGAACCGACGGTGGAGGACCTGATCGCCACCACGGCCGACGCCTACCACCTGCTCAGGTTCGTCAGCACCCCCTTCGACAGCACCGTCTTCCTCCACCTGTGGCTGGACCGCAACGACGGGAACCTGGCCCTGGCCCGCATCCGGCTGGCCGAGATCGCGGATCGGCTGGTGCTCGGATGACCAGGGTCACGACCACCTGGACCAGGCACGGGACGACGTCGGCGGCCCTCACCGCGCTCGCGGACGAGGGAGCGACCGGCGCCCTCTCCGGCGAGCGGGGCATCGTCTACCTGTCGGCCGGCCGCGTCGTGCACGTGGAGTCGGCCTTCACCCCGGACCTCGGAGCACTGCTCACCCGCAGCGGCGCCGTGGCCGCCGACGGCTGGTGGGAGGCGGTCGACCGGGGCGGGACGCAGCACCGGGTCGGGCACCGCCTGGTGGACAGCGGCCGGCTCGCCGCCGGTGCACTGGAACTCTGCCACCTCGGCGCGCTCTTCGACGCCGCCTACTTCGTCCTCGCCCAGGACACCCGCGCCCACCGCTTCCGGCCCGGTGCCGCGCACTGGCTCGGCGCGGTGCGGTCGGTCCCGGTGGACGTCGTCGTGCGCGAGTCCGAGCGCCGGCGCGCCCTGCTGGACCGCATATGGCCGGACCCCGCCATCGACACCGTCCCCCTCACCCGGGTGCCCGACGCCGGCGCCGCCGGTCTGCCCGTACGGCGCGGCCGCACCCTGACGCAGGTGGACGGCGTCCGCACCGCCGCGGAGATCGCCTCCGCCCTCGCCTGCCGGACCTACCACACCCTCGTCGAACTGCGCCGCCTGGCCGCCGACGGCCTCGTCACCGCCGCCCCGTCCGCTCCCGCCCCCCGCGCGCCGGCCGCCGAGCCGAACGGCGTGGTGTGGGACGACCCCGACACGGCTCTGCTGCGACGGCTTCGAGACGCCCTGGAGGCCCTGTGATCCGCGCGCGTCGTCAGCGTGCCGAAAGGAGACTGCTCATGGCCGTCGAGAGCGACGTCCTGGACGAACTGCACCGACTGCGCAACCGCGTGCCCCAGTTGACCGGATCGCTCGCGGCCACCGTCGACGGGCTCGTCCTCGCCCACGACGCGCCGGGCACCGAACCCGAGGGGCTCGCCGCGCTCACCGCCGCGGCCCTCGGCGTCGCCCACCGCATGGCCGACGCCACCGCGCGCGGCGGGTTCCGTGAACTGCTGCTGCGCGGGGCCGAGGGCTACGTCGCCACCTACGCCGCCGGACCGGCCGCCGTACTCACCCTGCTCGCCGACGGCCGCGTCAACGTGGGGCGGCTGCATCTGGAGGGCCGGCGCAGCGGCGCCCGGATCGGTGAGCTGGTCGAGGCCCGCATCGGCCCCGAGCGTGGCCGTCCGCCGTCCGCCGAACACGTCGCGGCGCTCCCCGCCGACGCCCAGCGCCCCATCGGCACCCTGCCGGTGCGCACCCCCCAGCGGCCCACACACCGACCGACCCCCCAGACCGGCGGCCACCGCCGGCCCACCTGAACCGACGAACCGCGTACGGAACCACCACCGCGCAACGAACGAACCACCGCGTAACGAACCACCACCGCGTACCGGTCCGACGACCGCGTACCGAACCACCACCGCGTACTGATCGCGTCCGGAAAGGAACCCACGCATGGCCAACCTGGAGACCTCGCTCAAGGAATGCCTCAGCTCCATCGACGGAGCGACCGCCGCCGCGCTGGTCGACTACACCAGCGGGATGGCCCTCGGCACGCTGGGGGGCGGCAAGGACTTCAACCTGGAGGTCGCCGCCGCCGGCAACACCGACGTCGTGCGGTCCAAACTGCGCACCATGGAGCACCTCGGCCTCAAGGAGGAGATCGAGGACATCCTGATCACCCTGAACACCCAGTACCACATGATCCGGCTGCTCAAGGGCCGCGGCGGCAACGGGCTGTTCCTCTACCTGGTGCTCGACGCGAGCCGCGCCAACCTGGCCATGGCCCGCCACCAGCTGCGCCGGATCGAGAGCGAACTGGACGTCTGATCCCGGACGGGCCGCTCTCACACGGGTGGGCAGGGGCGGGACACTACTCCCGCGCCTGCCCACCCGTGTGTGCCGGTCCACCGCCCGGCGGCGGACCGGCGAGGCTCAGGCGCCGCTCTCGCGGAGCATGTCCTCCCGCTCGACGAGCTTCACGCGCTCGCGCCCCTGCGGTTCGCCCAGTGCCTTCTCGGCGGCGTCGAGCTTGTACCAGCCGTCCCAGGTGGTGAAGCGGACGTTGCGCTCGGCGAGGAAGGCGTCCATCGCCTCCGGGGCGGGCGAGGCGGGGGTCTGCAGCCGGCCGTTCGCGTAGTCGTCCAGCAGGTTGGCCACCGTCTCGTTGGCGTCGCCCTTGGTGTGGCCGATCAGACCGATCGGGCCGCGCCGGATCCAGCCGGTGACGTACATCGACTGCAGGTGCTCGCCGGACTCCTGGATCACCCGGCCGCCCTCGTCCGGGACCGTGCCCGAGTCGATGTCCCAGGGCAGCTTGGGGAGCTGGTCGGACAGGTAGCCCACGGCCCGGTAGACGGCCTGGACGTCCCAGTCCTTGAACTCGCCGGTGCCCTTGACGTTGCCGGTGCCGTCCAGCGCGGTGCGCTCGGTGCGCAGACCGACGACCTTGCCGTCCTCGCCGAGGATCTCCGAGGGCGACTCGAAGAAGTGCAGGAACAGCTTGTGCGGCCGGTCGCCGACATCGCGGATCGCCCAGTTCTCCAGCGTCTTGGCGACCATGTCGGCCTGCTTGTTGCCGCGCCGGGTGGCGATCGAGCCCTCGTCGTAGTCGATGTCCTCGGGGTCGACGATGACCTCGATGTTCGGGGAGTGGTCCAGCTCCCGCAGCTCCATCGGGGAGAACTTCGCCTGCGCCGGGCCGCGGCGGCCGAAGACGTGGACCTCCATCGCCTTGTTGGCCTTCAGGCCCTCGTAGACGTTCGGCGGGATCTCGGTGGGCAGCAGCTCGTCCGCGGTCTTGGCGAGGACGCGCGCGATGTCCAGGGCGACGTTGCCGACGCCGAGGACGGCGACCTTCTCCGCCTCCAGCGGCCAGGTGCGGGGGAAGTCGGGGTGTCCGTCGTACCAGGCGACGAAGTCGGCGGCACCGTAGGACCCGTCGAGGTCGATGCCGGGGACGGACAGGGCCCGGTCCGCGATGGCACCCGTGGCGAAGATCACACCGTCGTAGAAGGTGCGCAGATCGTCCAGGCTGAGGTCGGTGGGGTAGTCCACGTTGCCGAAGAGACGGATCTGCGGCTTGTCGAGCACCTGGTGCAGGGCGTTGATGATGCCCTTGATCCGCGGGTGGTCGGGGGCGACGCCGTACCGGATGAGGCCGAACGGGGCGGGCATGCGCTCGAAGATGTCGATGGAGACGCCCGGGTCGGCGGCCACTTCGGACTTGAGCAGGGCGTCGGCGGCGTAGATTCCGGCGGGACCGGATCCGACGATGGCTACCCGCAGGGGGCGGGGCATGTTCAGTTCCCTTCGAGCGGCGACAGATCGACTCTCCGGGAAGCCTAAGCTAAGGCAAGCCTAAGTCGGTACGCGGGTCCGGTCTATGAGGGCATAAGGCAGGCTTATGAGACCTCATGGCCCTCCTTTGTAGCGGGTGTTTGAAACCGCTGTGGCGGGTGACGCAGCCGTGGGGCGCGATGATCCCGCCCCACGCCCACCTCGCGAGGGGAGTCCCCGTGCACCGTCCGGACGAGCGCCCGGATCCCCACCGGTGGCGGGCCCTGTGGGTGACGCTGGTCGCCGGCTTCATGACGCTGCTGGACGTGACGATCGTCGCCGTCGCCCTGCCGTCCATGCAGCGCGAACTGCACGCCTCGGCGGCCTCCGTGCAATGGGTGGTGTCCGGATACGCCCTCGCGTTCGCCCTGACCCTGGTCACGGCCGGCCGGATCGGCGACGCGTTCGGCAGGCGCCGCGTCTTCCTCGTCGCGCTGGCCGCTTTCGTGGCCTGCAGCGCCGCGGCGGGGGCCGCGCCCGGTATCGAACTGCTGGTGGTCGCCCGGCTCGTCCAGGGGGTCGCCGCGGGCAGCCTGGCCCCGCAGAACTCGGCACTCATCCAGCAGATGTTCCAGGGCGCGGAGCGCGGGCGTGCGTTCGGGTTCTTCGGCGCCACCGTGGGTGTGTCCAGTGCGGTGGGACCGGTCGTCGGCGGGCTGATCCTGGCGCTGGCCGGCCCCGGGGGCTGGCGGTGGATCTTCTACGTGAACGTGCCGGTCGGCTTGCTCGCGCTGCTGCTCGGTCTCCGTCTGCTGCCCCGGGTGGCTCCCGGCGGCCGGGGTCGGCTGGACCCGGTGGGGGTCGCGCTCCTCGGCGTCGGCATCCTGGCCGTGATGCTGCCGCTGGTGCTCGCCGAGGGAGGCGGCATGGGCAAGGTGTGGTGGCTGTTCCCCGCGGGGCTGCTCGTGCTGGCCGCCTTCGCCCGCTGGGAGCGCCGCGTCGCCCGCCGCGACGGCGAGCCGTTGCTGGATCCCGGGCTGTTCACCGAGGCCCGCGGCTACGTCACCGGCGCGGGCCTGGCCGCCCTGTACTTCGTGGGTTTCAGCGGGGTGTGGCTCGTCTTCGCGCTCTTCTTCCAGAACGGACTGGGCTTCTCGCCCCTCAGGTCCGGCCTGGCGGTGACCCCGTTCGCCGTGGGTTCCGCCATCGCCGCGGCCGTGGCGGGGCGGCTCGTGGAGCGCCTGGGGCGGCTGCTGACCGTCTGGGGGCTCGTCGCCGTGATGGCCGGCCTGGGTGTCACCACGCTCGTGCTGTGGCTCGCGCCCGCCGACCGTGCCGTCTGGCTCGCCGCGCCGGCCCTGCTCGTCGGAGGGCTCGGCAGCGGTTGTGTGATCTCCCCGAACATCACGATGACGCTCCGGGAGGTCCCCGTACGCATGGCGGGCGCCGCCGGCGGAGCCCTGCAGACGGGGCAGCGGCTCGGCGGTGCCATCGGCACCGCCGCGCTGCCCGGGCTCTTCTACCTGACACTGAACGCCACGCACGGCGACTACCAGGACGCCGTGGCCCTGTCGGTGGGGACCGGGGTCGCCGCCATGCTGTGCGCCCTGACCGTCGCGGTCCTCGACTGGCGGCGGGACCGCTCCGACGGTGCCGGACGCTGTCCGCCGGAGACGTCCCACAGCCACACCCACGCGGGTCAGGGCTGAGACGGTCCTCCGGCGGAAACGCCCGGCCGGCTCAGCGGCGCTTGCCGAACCTGCGCAGCATCTCCTGGGCCTGCGCGCGGCGGCGCGGATCCGAGGCGGCCCGCCGCACCTGCTCCGTCGCACGGCGGCCCTGCGGGCTGCGCGCGAACCGCTTGATCCGGTCCAGTACTCCGGCCATGACGTTCCTCCGAGTTCACGACGGGTCTGCCTTGTCCGACCGCCTACCCCGCGGTCGCCCGGACACCCGGGCGGAAGTCCCCGGGTTTGACATCGTCGAACCGGGCGACCCGCAGAGCACGACATCACAAGCCAACGCCGAGAGGTGAAGCACTGTGGCCGGCAATCAGAAGTCCAAGGCCAAGATGGAGCAGGCCAAGGGGAAGGCCAAGGAAACGGTCGGCCGGGCCGTCGGCAACGAGAGGATGACGGCCGAGGGGCGCGCCGAGCAGTCCAAGGGCGACGCCCGGCAGGCCAAGGAGAAGGGCAAGGACGCGTTCCGGCACTGACAGCGGAACCGACGCGGCACACGGGCCGCGGGACCGGCACACGGCCGGTCCCGCGGCCCGCGTCGTGCCGTGGCGCGGTTCGGGACCGGTGGGGTGGGTCAGCCGACGTGGTAGCTGTCCCCGTACACCTGCCAGTCCAGTGGCGGATCGAGGTCCAGGTTGCCCTCCCGCAGGAAGACGCGCTGTGCCGTGTCGACCCTGCTGGTGTCGCTGTGCGCCTCCTCCTGCTTCATGGCCCACACCCGGGCGTCGAGGAACGCGTGCAGGTAGGCGACCTCGTCGCCGCCCCCCGCCGGAGGCCGGGCCCGTCCGAGGGCGCGGTCACGGATGCTGCCGAAGCCGAGCCGGTCGCCGCCGCCGCCGTGCATGACGATGGCGTCGTAGTACGCGAACTGCCCGAGCGTGCGCAGTCCGTCCGCCTGTGCCTGCCGTACGGCAGGGCCGAAGTAGACGCGGTCGCGCTCGTCGTCCTGGGCCCGGCGGAACTCCGGGTCGCCGGCGGCCCGCTGCCAGTCGCCGGGGTAGCCGGGGTCGAGCCCCTCGTGCGAGTCGGAGCCGTCGACCTCGCGCAGGGCCGGCAGATGGCGCGCGAGCACGTTGCCGGGGCTGCGGGCGGTGTAGAGCTCCACCAGATCGAGCATGTCACCGGTGCCGGAGCAGAAGCCGATGATGCCGGCGGTGTAGCCGCGCCCGTCCCGGATGTCCTCGATGTAGCCGTACTGCGCCTTCCAGTCGAGCGAGGAGTTCTCGGCGCTCGACACCAGTCGCATGGCGATCTCCTTCTTCGCCGGGTCGTCGAGCCCCGCCGCACGCGCGGGGGTCGCCGCGGCCCGCGGGGGAGTCAGGAGGGGAACTGCCGCCAGTGACGCGTTTGCCATGGCGAGCACGGTACGGCGCCTGGTGCCCGCGGGGCGCGCCGGGTCGGGGGAGGGGTGCCTCACGGAACCTCCAGGGGGGAGTCGCCGGGCACTGGGAGGGAGGTTACCTACCGGACGGCCGGCGTGCCGGGCACCCGCCGTGCGTGAAACCGGTACGGAGGACCGTGGTCGCGCCCGGTTCCGTCAGGGCACCGGCTGCTCGGCCCAGATGACCTTTCCGGCCGGCGTGTAGCGCGTGCCCCAGCGTTCGGCGAGCTGTGCGACGAGGAAGAGTCCGCGTCCGCCCTCGTCCGTCATGGCCGCGTAGCGGAGGTGGGGCGAGGTGCTGCTGCTGTCGAACACCTCGCAGATCAGGCTGCGGTCGTGCAAGACCCTGACCTGCACGGTCTCGCCGCCGTACCGGATCGCGTTGGTGACCAGCTCGCTGAGGATCAGCTCCGTCGTGAACGCCAGCTCGTCCAGCCCCCAGTCGGCCAGCCGACGCGTGACCTCGGCCCGCACCTCGCCGACCGCCGCCGGGTCGTTCGGGACCTGCCACTCGGCGACCCGGTCGGGACCGAGCGCGCGGGTGCGGGCGACCAGCAGGGCGATGTCGTCGCCCGGCCGGTCGGGGAGCCGGGCGTCGAGGACGGTCCGGCAGGTCTCCTCGGGCGACTCGCCGGCCGTCTCCAGCGCCTGCCGCAGGTGCTCGAGACCGACGTCGATGTCGTGCTCTCGGTCCTCGACCAGCCCGTCGGTGTAGAGCACCAGCCGGCTGCCCTCCGCCAGGCGCAGTTCGGTCGTCTCGAAGGGGAGGCCGCCCAGGCCCAGCGGTGGACCGGCGGGCACCTCGGGGAACTCGACGCCGCCGTCGGGCCGGATCAGGGCGGGCGGCGGATGACCCGCCCGGGCCATCACGCAGGTGCTGGAGACCGGGTCGTAGATCGCGTAGAGGCAGGTCGCGCCGGTGACCGGGGCGCTGCTGTCGTCGGCCGCCTCGTCCTGGTCGATGCGGTTGACCAGCTCGTCCAGCAGACCGAGCAGCTCGTCGGGCGGCAGGTCGAGGGAGGCGAAGTTGTGCACCGCCGTGCGCAGCCGCCCCATGGTGGCCGCGGCGTGCAGCCCGTGGCCGACCACGTCGCCGACCACCAGCGCGACGCGGGCGCCCGACAGCGGCAGCACGTCGAACCAGTCCCCGCCGACCCCCGCCTGCGCGGGCAGGTACCGGTAGGCGACGTCCAGGGCGTTCTGGTCGGGCATCCTGCGGGGCAGCAGGCTGCGCTGGAGGGTCACCGCCATGCTGTGCTCGCGCGTGTAGCGGCGCGCGTTGTCGATGGAGACCGCGGCGCGTGCGACCAGTTCCTCGGCGAGGGCCAGCTCGTCCTCGTCGAACGGCTCGGCCTTCTCCGAACGCCAGAAGCTGACCACCCCGAGCATCAGGGACCCCGCGCGCAGCGGCACGGTGATCAGCGAGTGGACGCCGTACTCCACGACCTGCGCGGAGCGTTCGAGGTCCTGGGCCTGCCAGCCCGCGGCCTCGCCGAGGCGGGGCTCCAGGACGGGCCGCCCGGTGTCCAGCGACCGGCCCTGCGGGGACGACGCCACGAACCGGAGCTGCCGGCCCACCGGATAGAGCGGGACCTCCTCGCGGACGCCGCTGAGCGCGGTGCGGCGCAGCGGGGTCACGCCCTCCGGCTGACCGCCCGCCAGCACGGTGTCGAACAGGTCCACGCTCACGTAGTCCGCGAACCGGGGCACGGCCAGCTCCGCCAGTTCCTCGGCGGTCCGTCCCACGTCGAGACTGGTGCCGATGGCCACGCCGGCGGCGTACAGGATGTCCAGGCGTTCCCGGGCGGTGTCGGCCCGGCCGGACAGGGCCCGCAGCTCGGTGGAGTCGCGGAGGGTGGCGACACTGCCGGCCGGGCCGCCCCGTACGTCCGTGGGCCGCTGGTTGACCGCCAGCAACCGGTCCTTGACCAGGTGGACCTCGTCGGTGGCGACGCGTCCGGAGGCCAGCAGCTCGGCCGTGTCGTCCGGGAGACCGAGGCGGAGGACGTGCCGGCCCTCGGCGTCGGGCGGCAGGTCGAGCAGGCGCTGTGCCTCGTCGTTGGCGAGCAGCAGCTGCCCCTCCCCGCCGACGATGAGCACGCCTTCCCGGACGCTGTGCAGGACCGCGTCGTGGTGTTCGTACATCCGGGTCATCTCGTGCGGTCCCAGGCCGTGCGTCTGCCGCAGCAGACGCCGGCTGACGAGCGCCGTGCCGCCGGTGGCCAGCGCGAGGCCGGCGGCCGCGGCGGTCAGCACCAGCGGCAGCTGCCGGTCGGCGACGCCGCCCACGTTCTCCGTCGTGATACCGGCCGATACGAGGCCCACGACCGTGCCGTCGGCCGCCTTGACGGGGACCACCGCCTGCACCAGCGGGCCGATGGTCCCTTCTATCTCCTCGGTCACCGTCTCCCCGGCCAGCGCGGGGGCGATGTCTCCCACGAACTGCTTGCCGATCCGGTCGGGTCTGGGGTGGGTGTAGCGGATCCCGTCGGTGTTCATGACGACGACGAAGTCCACGCCCGTCGCCTCGCGCGTGGCCTCCGCCCGCGGCTGGAGGATCGCGGTGGGGTCGGGGGCGCGCAGCGCCTCGGGGACACCGGGGGAGTTCGCGAACGTCGCGGCGACGGAGACCGACCGGTTGCGGGCCTCCACCTCGCTGTCGTGCCGTCCCTGGAGCACCAGCGCCACGGCCGCGGCGACCACGAGCAGCAGCACGATGACCACGTTCATGGCGAAGACCTGGGCGGCGACACTGCGTCCGGACAGGGCCGAGCGCAGGGCCGCGGCACGCCGCCGTCCCCTGTCCTCTCCCCGTCGCGGCCGGTCCGCGTCTCGCCGGTACCGGGCGAGCGGACCGCTGGGACGACGGGGTGACCGCTCTCCCGATCGACCCATCAGTCGGACCATGTGCCCATGTCTACACTGCCGGGCCCGAGGAGGCGAGGGGCACCCCCTGGGACGGGGCGGGCCGCGGGACCGGGGCCGGGAGCCGTGCTCACCGGTGGTCGCCGGGGCGGCGGCGGGTGGCGAGCAGCAGGGCGATGTCGTCGGGTCGGTCCGTGGTGTGGCGGGCGGTGACGATGAGCCGGTCGGCGATGCCCGCCAGTGAGCGGCTCCCCGGTCGCGAGCCCGGCGCGCCGGTCCTGGCCAGCGCCCGCCCGAGGGCGGTGATGCCCTCGTCGATGTCGGTGCCGGGCCGTTCCACCAGCCCGTCCGTGTAGAGGGCGAGCACGGCGCCGGGCTCGGCCTGGAACTCCGTGAGCGGGTACCGGGCGCCGGGATCCACGCCGAGCACCACCCCGCCGGGCAGGTCCAGGGCCTCGGTGCGTCCGTCCGGGTGGCGCAGCAGGGGCGGCGGGTGCCCCGCGCGGGCCGCGCGGACCCGTCCGGTGGCCGGGTCCAGCCGGAGGTAGCAGCAGCTCGCGAAGAGACCCGGGTCCAGGTCGGTCAGCAGATGGTTGACGCCGCTCAGCACCTCGTCGGGCGGGCGGTCGCCCAGGGCGAAGGCGCGCACGGCGCTGCGCAGTTGCCCCATGGTGGCCGCCGCCTGCACGCCGTGTCCCTGCACGTCGCCGATGACCAGCGCCATGCCGTCCCCCGAGGCGACGACGTCGTACCAGTCCCCGCCCACGTCCATGCCCTGGGTCCCGGGCAGGTAGCGTCCCGCGGTCTCCAGCAGGGGGTGCGCCGGCAGCCGTCGGGGCAGGAGCGCCCGCTGCAGCCCCCGGGCCAGCGCGGTCTCCGACTCGTAGCGCCGGGCCCGCTCCATCGCCTGGGCGATCACGCCGGCGAGGGCGGTGAGCACCGTGCGCTCCTCGGTGCCGAAGCTGCGGGCGCGGTCGAAACCCAGGATGCAGGAGCCGACCGGGCGCCCGGAGGCGATCAGCGGGAGGAAGGCGCGGGCGCCCTCCGTGGCGTCCAGCGGGATGCCCGGGTACGCGGTGGCCAGCGCCTGCATCGAGTCGAAGAAGAGCGGCCGTCCGCTGGTCAGCGTCTCCACCCCGGGCAGCCGGGCGTCCAGCGCCACCCCTTCGAAGGGGGCGAGGAACCCGGGCGGGAAGCCCGTCTCCCACGCCAGGTGGAGGTGCCGTTCCTGGAGCAGGTAGATGGCGAGCCGGCGGCCGCCGAACGCCGGCAGCAGTTCCCTCACGACCACGGCGGAGACCTGGCGCGCGGTGACCGCCTCGGTCAGTGCCACGGCCAGCACGATGGGGCGGTACACGGGAGCGGTGCCGGCGGCGAGCGCCGGCGCGGGGGCGTCGGCGTGCGGCACCGCCTCCGGTGCGCCGGGCGCGGGTGGGGGGCCGGCGGTCGCGTCGGCGACGCGGTTGGCCGGGCGGAGCGCGACGGTCAGGAGGTCCGGCCCGGGATGCACCGAGACGGCGAGCCAGTCCCCCTCGTAGGGCTGGGGCGTGGACCGGCGGCTGCCGTCGGGCGGGCGCCTGACGTGGAAGCGGACCGGCTCGGCGGAGAGCAGGGCACCGCGCAGGTGGTCCTCGTACGCGGCCTGGTCCAGCCAGGGCAGGGCCTCCCACAGGGAGTGGCCGTGCAGCCGCGCCCGCGGCCGGCCCAGCAGCTCGGCGGCGCGCCGGTTGGCGTAGACGACGGTGCCCAGGCGGTCCATGCACAGCACGCCGTCCGGCAGCAGGTCGGCCGCGGCGTCGGCCACGGTGCCGGAGGACGGATCGCGTACGGTGCCGCGCACCGCCCCGCCGACGGCCGGCGCGCCCTGCGGTCGCCACAGTTCCACCAGGAGCGGCGCACCGTCCGCGGTCCGCACGTGCAGCGGGAGCGGGGGCGGCAGGCCGCCGGCCGTCTGACGCAGTGCCGCGGCGATCCGGTGCCCGTCGTCGGGCGCGAGGGCGCGGGTGAGCGCGTGGAGCGTCCCGGGTCCCTCGCCGGGCCGCGCCAGGCCGAGCAGGGCGCGCAGCGGCTCGTCGAGGACGGCGGCGCCGGTGGCCGGGTCCCAGGTGAAGCTTCCGGCGCGCTGCGGGCGCCGTACGGAGGCGGGCGGGCGGACGCACAGGGGTTCGTCGTCCCAGACGACCGGCGGCGCGCCGCGGTCGTCGTCCAGCCGCTCCAGCGCCGCGCCGAGCTCCCGTGCCAGCCCTTC
Organism: Streptomyces ambofaciens ATCC 23877; assembly: GCF_001267885.1. Taxonomy (NCBI): domain Bacteria; kingdom Bacillati; phylum Actinomycetota; class Actinomycetes; order Kitasatosporales; family Streptomycetaceae; genus Streptomyces; species Streptomyces ambofaciens. The sequence continues at coordinate 7,410,443 of NZ_CP012382.1, forward strand.
CATCCGGTCCACGCCCTCCACCACCTCGGCGGTGTCCGAGGCGGTGGGGCGCAGGACGGTCAGGACACCGTAGGTCCGTGCCGCGCCGGTGACGGGCACGTACAGGGACCCGAAGGGGAAGGGCAGGCCGGCCGCGAACTGCGGATAGCGGCGCATCGCCTCGGTGGCGTTGGGCAGCACCACCCGCACGCCCAGCCGGAAGGCGTCGGCCACGGGGAACGGGCTGTCGGCGTGCAGCCGCCACCAGGGCCGGAACAGCGGCCCCGGCAGTCCGGCGAGGACGGCCAGTCGCAGCAGTCCGGGCGTGCGGGAGCGGAGATAGACCCCGCCCGCGTGGCCCGAGGTCGCGCTGATCGCCTGTGCGGAGGCGTCGATGAGCAGCTCCGTCAGCCTCGCGGGCATCCGGTCTGCGTCCTCGGCGCCTGCACTCATCGGCCCCACCTCGTCCGTGCGCCGTCACGCGGGCGACACAGCCAGGATGCGCCACGGCGCGGGGGTGGCGCACGCGGTCGGGCCGCACGGGTGACCGCGACGGCGTTGACCGCGCGGTCCGGAGTCCGTAACCTCCACCGCGACATTCGGAAAGAGAAGCGAAAGTTTCGAACGGCTCCATTTACGAACGGCTCCGCACACCGATTCAGGAAACGGGATGACATGCGCATGACTCTGTTACGTCTGTCGAGAGCGGCCACCGCGGGCCTGGTCGCCGCCGCGGCGCTCACGGCCGCGGCCCACACCGCCGAAGCCGCCGACACGCTCGGGTCGGCGGCGGCCGGCCAGGGCCGGTACTTCGGCACCGCCGTCGCGGCGAACCACCTCGGCGAGGCCGACTACGCCGCCACGCTGAACCGCGAGTTCAACTCGGCGACGCCCGAGAACGAGATGAAGTGGGACGCCACCGAGCCCAGTCGCGGCACCTTCACCTTCACGGCCGCCGACCAGGTCGTGAACCACGCGCGGAGCCAGGGCATGGACGTGCGCGGCCACACCCTGGTCTGGCACTCCCAACTGCCCTCCTGGGTGGGCGGCCTCGGCGCGGCCGAGCTGCGCACCGCCATGAACGGCCACATCAACGGCGTGATGGGCCGCTACAAGGGCCGGATCCACAGCTGGGACGTCGTCAACGAGGCGTTCCAGGACGGCGGCAGCGGCGCCCGGCGCAGCTCGCCCTTCCAGGACAAGCTGGGCGACGGATTCATCGAGGAGGCGTTCCGCACCGCCCGTGCCGCCGACCCGGCCGCCAAGCTCTGCTACAACGACTACAACACCGACGGCGTCAACGCGAAGAGCACCGCCGTCTACACCATGGTCAAGGACTTCAAGTCCCGCGGAGTGCCCATCGACTGCGTGGGCTTCCAGGGCCACTTCAACAGCGCGTCCCCGGTCCCCTCCGACTTCCGGGCCAACCTCCAGCGCTTCGCCGACCTCGGCGTCGACGTGCAGATCACGGAACTCGACATCGAGGGCTCCGGCACGGCACAGGCCGACAGCTACGCCGACGTGGTCGAGGCCTGCCTCGCCGTGGACCGCTGCACCGGCATCACCGTCTGGGGCGTCACCGACAAGTACTCGTGGCGCAGCGGCGGCACCCCGCTGCTGTTCGACGGCGACTACGACGAGAAGCCCGCCTACGACGCCGTCCTGACCGCGCTCGGCGGTGACGGCGGCGGCGACCCGGGCAACGGCACGGCGTCCTGCACCGCCACGTACTCCCGGACCGCGGACTGGAACAGCGGCTACAACGGCCAGGTCACCATCACCGCGGGCAGCGAGCCGATCGGCTCCTGGACGACGACCGTCACCTTCACCTCCCCGCAGCAGGTCCAGGCCGCCTGGAACGCCACGACCGCCTGGGCGGGTGGCGGCAACGTCATGACGGCCCGGCCGAGTTGGAACGGCACCCTGGCGGCGGGGGCGTCGACCAGCTTCGGCTTCACCGTGGCGAAGAACGGCAGCGACGCCGTGCCCGTGGTCGGAGCCTGCACCGCCTCCTGATCCGTCCCGCGCGCCGGCCCCCGGACCCCGGCGAGGGCTCGGCGGACCGGTGCGCCTGGTCGTGCGTGCCCGTCGTCGACCGGGTGGGCGCTCCTTGCGGCGCACTCGGTCCGCGCCTGTCCGAAAGACGGCGCGTCCGGCGGAAGTTGGGGCAAAGGGATCGTGGAGACCGTCCCGGTGCGTATCGTGAAGGGCCGGGGCCCGCGCTTCCCCCTACTCGGCCCCGGACCGGACGGTGAGGCTCTGTATGACTCCGGCGCGCAGACCCGATGCCGCGGACGCCTCGGTCGTGTCCACGGTGGTGGAGTTCAGGGGCGGTTCGGCGATGATCCCGGCCTCCCGCGACGTCGTGCACGGCTTCGTCGCGAGACTCGCCGAGCAGGGCGTCGAACCGGCCGACACCTTCCTGGACGCCGCCCGCCTGGTCGCCAGCGAGCTGGTGACCAACGCGCTCCGGCACGCTCCCGGCCCCTGCCGACTGGAGCTGACCCTGGTGGACGAGAGCGTGGAGATCGCGGTGTCGGACACGGGGGAGGGCTTTCCCACGTTCCTGCCGCGCGACCCCCTGCGGGTGGGCCGGCACGGTCTGGAGATCGTGACGCGGCTGTGCGACGAGGTCATCACGAAGCCCCACGCGACGGGCAAGACGGTGTACGCGCGCCTGCCGCTGCGCTGACGCCCGCCCGCCTCAGGCGGCCAGGGCCTGCTCGACGGTCGGGAAGCAGCCGATGAGCGTGTCGACTCCCACGAGCTGCAGCACCCGCTCCACCGCGTGCTGCGGCGCGGCGATCCGGAACCAGACGCCACGGGCCTCCGCGGCCCGGTGGGCGGTGATGAGCACGTTGATCCCGCTGGAGTCCAGGAAGCCCACCTCGCCGAAGTCGACCACCGTGCCCGGCGCCGACTGCACACAGGACAGCAGGACGTCGCGGAGCTGACTGCTGCCGTCGAGATCGACCTCACCGGCGAGGACGACGATGCCGACACCGTCGCCCGTGGTGGTACGGGTGATCAGCAGCCGCTCCGGTACTGCCGCTCCCTCGATGTCCGCCACGCTTCCCTCACCTCTCGCATATGCCCGGCCGTCCTCGGTGGCTTGATGTTAAGGCCCCCAGGGGTCCGCGTGTGCCGCTTGTGCGGACCGAACACCGCCCGGGGCGGACGGAACGGGCTCGACGCGCGCGACAGCGCTCCTCTGACTACCGTCGAGGTGTGGTGGCTCACACTTTCGAGGAGCTCGTGCACAAGCGTCGCGCGGCGGACCTGGCACAGCACCGGGTCGAGGAACTGCGGGACTCGTACGGGCCTCCCACGCAGCATCAGTGGACCGCGCGGCAGTCGCACACCTACGAGACCGCCGTACGGGCCTGGCGCGACCTGGACCGGGACGCGCAGACCGCGATGACGGAGTACGTCAAGGAGGAGGGTCAGTCCCGGCACAAGATCGAGGCGAAGGTCCGCAAGGCCGTCCAGGACGGCTGACCAGGGCGCAGCTCAGTCCCGGCCGGCCGTGGTCCGGCCGACGAGATCGCGTACGGCCTCCAGCGCCTCGGCGCGGTCCTGCGGCACCAGCCCGATGCGGGTGCGCCGGTCCAGCAGGTCGGCCTCGTCGAGCGCGCCCTCGTGACGCACCGCCCAGAGCAGCTCGGCGCCGGTGACGGGGTGGTCCGGCAGGACCCGCTCGCCGAGCCGGGCGTCCCCGTCGGCGAGGGCCTGGACGGCGAGTGCCTCGGTGCCGTAGCGCCGTACCAGACGGCGCGGCGCCCGGAGCCCGGCCAGGACGTGCGGCGCGGCGGCCCCGACCAGGGGCAGGCCGGCGGTGGGGGAGGGGCCGGCGCCGAGCCGGCGGGCGGCGACGGCGGCGTCCACGGCGTCCTCGGCCATGCGCCGGTAGGTGGTGAGCTTGCCGCCGACGACGGTGATCACGCCCTCCGACGAGGTGAGCACGGCGTGCCGGCGCGAGACGTCCGCCGTGCGGGGACCGGCGCCGGGCCGGTCCGCGGGGGTGGTGTCCAGCAGCGGACGCAGCCCCGCGAAGGCACCCACCACGTCCTCGCGCCGGACGGGCACGTCCAGTACGGAGCCGAGCACGTCGAGCAGGAAGCCGACGTCGCTCTCGGGTACCGAGGGCACGTCCGGGACGTCCCCCTCGACGGGCTCGTCGGTCAGCCCGACGTAGACGCGGCCGTCGCCCTGGGGCAGGACGAGGACGAAGCGGTTGGTCTCGCCGGGGACGGGCACGTGCAGGCCCGCGGGGAGCGGGCCGATCCGGTCGGAGCGCAGGACGAGGTGGGTGCCGCGGGAGGGCCGGATGCGGATGCCCTCCACGAGGTCACCGGCCCACACCCCCGAGGCGTTGACGACCGCGCGGGCGCGTACGACACCCTCCTCGCCGGTGAGTTCGTCGCGCACCCGGGCACCGGACGCGGTCAACTCCAGCGCCCGGACGCGGGTCAGGACGCGGGCGCCGCGCGCGGCGGCGGTCCGGGCGAGGGCGGTCACCAGCCGGGCGTCGTCGGTGAGCCGTCCGTCCCAGGACAGCAGACCGCCGCGCAGCCGGTCGGAGCGGAGCGCCGGAGCGAGGTGCCGGGTCTCCACCGCGGAGAGCCGGCGCGGCGCGGGCAGCGTGGCCCGGGCCGTGCGCGCCGCCAGGCGCAGCGTGTCCCCGGCCCGGAACCCGGCCCACGCCAGTGCGGCCTGGCCGCGGGAGACCAGGGGCGTCAGCGGCAGCACGAACGGCTGGGCGTGCACCAGGTGCGGGGCCGTGCGCTCCATCAGCACGCCGCGCTCCACCGCGCTCTCGTGCGCGACGTCGAGCTGGGCGGAGGCGAGGTAGCGCAGGCCCCCGTGGATGAGCTTGGAGCTCCAGCGGGAGGTGCCGAAGGCCAGGTCGTGGGCGTCCACCGCGACGACGCTCAGACCGCGGGCCGCGGCGTCCAGGGCCACGCCGGCGCCGGTCGCGCCGAGCCCGACGACCAGGACGTCCACGAGGGGGCCGCCGACGGCCTCGGTCAGCTCGCGCGAGCGGCGTGCGGCCGACAGGGAGGCCCCGGCGGCGGGGCTGCTGGTCGGGCTCATGGCGTGAGGGTCCTCTCCAGGATGGTGCGCAGCTCCGCGAGGAGGGCCGCGGAGGTCAGCTCGGCGTCGTCCTCGTCGGTCATGGTCCGCAGCGACAGCGCGAAGGACTGGACGATCAGCAGCACCGAGCGCGCCTGCCGTCCAGGGTGGGCCGGGCGCACCGACCCGTCGGCATGACCCTCGCCGAGCGCGTCGGCCAGCAGCTCCAGCAGGGCCTCCTGGCTCGCTCCGCGCCGGTCGAGGACGTAGGGCAGGAGCAGCTCGGGGTCGACGTCGACGATCTTGCGGAAGAGCGGGTGGGCACGGAACGCCTCGATCCCGGTCACCAGGCCCTCGACGACGCGCGAGCGCGTGCCGACACCGGGCCGGGGGGCGGGGATGGCCCCGGTGGCCACCGCGATCCACTCCCGGGTCATCAGGTCGCCGACCAGGGACCGCACGTCGGGCCAGCGCCGGTAGAGCGTCATCCGGGAGACGCCGGCGCGGCGGGCGACGTCGGTCATCGTCGTGCGGCGGACCCCGACGGCGAGCACGCAGTCGCGCACGGCGTCCAGCACCGTGTCGTTGTCCGAGGCGGTCGGTCGGCCCGCATTGTTGTGACGGTTAGGCGTCATGTGTAACAGTGTAACGCCCGTGAGGCCGCGCAGACGGCATCCCCCGAACCGACCGTGAGGACGACAGGCAATGGACATGCTGTGGAACGGCTGGGGCGACCCGGCCAGGGCGACGCCACTGCCCGACACGGTGACCGGGCTGCTGCGCGAGCTGCTCGGCGTGCAGCCCCGCGAGGCGGCCGCCGTACCGCTGGAAGAGATCGACGTGCCCGCCTCGCCGCTGGACGAGGTCGCCCGCCGTGCGCTGGAGGACGCCGTCGGCGGCCCCGGACACGTGCGTACGGACGCCGAGGCCCGCATCCGGCACACCCGCGGCAAGTCCACCCCCGACCTGCTGCGGATGCGGGCCGGCGACACCGCAGACACGCCGGCCGCCGTCGTCCTCCCGGCCGCCCACGAAGAGGTGCTCGCCGTACTGGAGGCGTGCGCCGCGCACGGTCTGGCGCTGGTCCCCTTCGGCGGCGGCACCTCCGTCGTCGGCGGCCTCGCCCCCACCCGGCGCGGCGGCTTCGTCGCCCTCGACCTGCGCCGCATGAACCGCCTGCTCGACCTCGACGAGACCTCCCGCACCGCCACCCTGCAACCGGGTCTGCGCGCACCCGAGGCCGAGGCGCTCCTCGCCGAGCGGGGCTACACGCTCGGCCACTTCCCCCAGTCCTACGAGTGGGCCACCATCGGCGGCTTCGCCGCGACCCGCTCCAGCGGCCAGGCCTCCGCCGGCTACGGACGCTTCGACGAGATGGTGCTGGGTCTCACGCTCGCCACCCCCGCGGGCACCCTCGACACCGGCCGCGCCCCGCGCTCGGCGGCCGGCCCCGACCTGCGCCAGCTCGTCATGGGCTCGGAGGGCGCCTTCGGCGTCATCACCTCGGTCACCGTGCGGGTGCGGCCCGTGCCGCGGGTCCGCCGCTACGAGGGCTGGCGCTTCACCTCCTTCGAGGAGGGTGCCGCAGCCCTGCGCCGCCTCGCCCAGGACGGACCGCGCCCCACGGTGCTGCGGCTGTCCGACGAGACCGAGACGCTGATCGGCCTCGCCCAGCCCGACGCCATCGGCGCCTCCCTCGCCCGGCAGGACGCCGGGTGCCTGGCGGTCGTCGGCTTCGAGGGCACGGAGGAGGACACCACGCACCGCCGCGCGGGGGCCGCCGACGTGCTGCGCGCCTGCGGCGGCGTCCTCGTCGGCACCGAACCGGGGGAGCGCTGGGCCCACGGCCGCTACTCGGCCCCGTACCTGCGCGACTCCCTGCTCGAGGCGGGGGCGCTCGCCGAGACCCTGGAGACGGCGACCTACTGGTCCCGCGTCCCCGCGCTGTACGCCGCCGTCCGCGACGCGCTCACCGGCGCCCTCACCGGCGCCGGCACCCCGCCCCTGGTGATGTGCCACATCTCGCACGTCTACGAGAACGGTGCCTCGTTGTACTTCACCGTCGTCTCGGCGCAGGGGGACGACGCGGTGGCGCACTGGACACGGGCCAAGCACGCGGCCAACGAGGCGATCCTCGCCGCGGGCGGCACCATCACCCACCACCACGGGGTCGGCACCGACCACCGCGACTGGTACGCGCGGGAGGCGGGCGCCCTCGGGATCGAGGCGCTGCGGGCCGTCAAGCGGAGCCTGGACCCCGCCGGACTGCTCAGCCCCGGGGTGCTGCTGCCCGCGGACTGAGCCGGGGCCCGTCCCCGCCGCCCGGCCGTGGTCGGCGGGGGACCCGCACCGAGCCGTACGCCGTCGGCCCACGCCGCCGGCACCCCACCCACCGGGGCGCCCCCGCCCCGTGAGACAACAGTCCGGCACCACCCGTCAGCCCGGAGGCACGTAGATGCGACAGTTCACCGCCGTCGTCAACCCCACCGCGGGCGGCGCCACCTCGGCCGCCGCCCTGCTGGGGGTGGCCCGGCTGCTGCGGGAGGCGGGCGCGGGGCTGGAGACCGAGTACAGCCGCAGCCTCCCGCACGCACGGGAACTCGCCCGGCGGGCCGGGCAGCGGGGCCGGGTCGTGCTCGCCGTCGGCGGCGACGGCATGGCCGGCGGGATCGGCGGTGCCCTCAGCGGCACCGGGGCCCTGCTCGGACTGGTCCCGGCCGGCCGCGGCAACGACTTCGCCCGCGCCCTGGAACTGCCCACCGGGCCGTCCGAACTCGCCGCGCTCCTGCTGCGCGGCGAGCCCCGCTCCGTCGACACCATCGAGGTCACCTCGGCCGTCCACGACCGCACCGTCGTGCTCGGCAGCGTCTACGCCGGTGTCGACGCGCTCGCCAACCACCACGCCAACAACGCGCGTCTGCTGCGCGGCACGGCCTCCTACTACGCGGGCGCGCTGCGGGCCGTGGCCGGCTGGCGCGCGACGCGTTACCGGGTCACCGTCGACGGGGCGGAGCACGCGTTCACCGGCTACACGGTGGTGGCCGCCAACTCCGGCTACTACGGCTTCAACCGCCTGATCGCCCCCTCCGCCCGGGTGGACGACGGCCTGCTGGAGGTCGTGATGATCCACGAGGCGCCGCGACGGCTGTTCTTCACCCTCATGAACGAACTGGGGACGGGCACCCACGTCCGCAGGCCCCAGGTCCGGGTCCTGCGGGGCCGTGAAGTCCGTATCGAGGCCGACCGGTCCGTTCCCTACGGCGCCGACGGCGAGGTCGAGGCCGTTCTCCCCGTCACGGCCCGCGTACTGCCCGGCGCACTGCGGGTCCTGGCCCCTTAGCGGGAACGGAGCACGGCGCGTTGGCGTGGTGCGCGCGACGGCGGCGCGTCGGCGGCGTGGCGCGGTGGCGGTCCGGACCCGCGCGGCCGCCGTTCCCCCGCGCCTCCGGTCCCCGGCATGCCGACGGGCCGGCCGCCGACAGCGGCGACCGGCCCGTCGGGCGTACGCGCGGATCAGCCTCGCGGGGTGGTGAAGCGTTCCCACACCCGGTGGGAGCCCATCAGCTGCGTGACCTGCTCCAGGGCCGCGGTGCCGGAGTCGGCGACCACCACGCCGGGCGCGTCGGCGGGCACACCCGACGCGTCGAGCGCGGCCTCGCCGCCCGCCCAGACGCCGATCGCCTTGCCGTGGCGGAACGCCTCCGCCACCAGCAGGCTCACCCGCGGGTCGATCGTCCCCGGCACCGCGGGGGTCGGAGCCGCCTTGTAGTCCCGCGGGGTGTGGGCGTCGCCGCCCATGTCGGGCGTCCCGGCCAGCAGTACGGCGTCGAACTCGACGGACCGGGCGGTGACATAGCTGCGCTGCACGGTCAGCGCCCCGTCGCCCGAGCCGATGGTGCCGCCGGTCGGCGCCACGACCAGCGGCACCATCCCCGCGTTCAGCACCGCCTCCCGCACCGCCGTGACGCCCTCCAGATCGGCCCCGCCGGTCACGATGCCCACGACCCGGCCCTCGGTCGGCCAGACTCCGCCGACCTGGGACAGCGCCGGGCTGGGCTCGACGTCGGCCAGCGGCACGGTCGGCTGCGGGGCCGGCAGGCCGAGGCCCTCGGCGACGCCCGCGCACAGCTCGGGGTCGATGTTGGCCAGGACCTGGAGCGTCCGCTCCCTGATGGCCTGCTCGTAGCACTTGCCGAGCTCGAAGGTGTAGGCGCCGATGATGTGCTCGCGCTCCACCGGGCTCATGCTCAGCCAGAAGCGGCGGGGCTGGCTGAAGTGGTCGGCGAACGACTCCGGAGCCTCCCGCACCTTGGTCGCCTCCGGGATGCGGACCGGCGCCTCCATGAAGGCGCCCGCGTCGGCCCCGGCGGTGAACGGGCAGCCGCCGTCGAGCGAGTTGGGCCGGTAGGGCGCCACCCCGCGGTGCACGGCGGTCTGGTGCATGCCGTCGCGCAGCATGTCGTTGACCGGCGCCTGGGGCCGGTTGATGGGCAGCTGCGGGAAGTTGGGGCCGCCCAGGCGCGTGATCTGCGTGTCCAGGTACGAGAACAACCGCCCGGCGAGCAGCGGGTCGTCGGTGACGTCGATCCCGGGCACCAGGTGACCGACGTGGAAGGCGACCTGCTCGGTCTCGGCGAAGAAGTTCGACGGGTTGCGGTTGAGCGTCAGCAGCCCGATGGGCTGTACGGGCGCGAGCTCCTCGGGGACCAGGTTCGTCGGGTCCAGCAGGTCGATGCCCTCGAAGGTCTGGTCCGGGGTGTCCGGGAAGGTCTGGATGCCCAGCTCCCACTGCGGGTAGGCGCCCGCCTCGATGGCGTCGGCGAGGTCCCGGCGGTGGAAGTCCGGATCGACGCCGTTGATGAGCTGCGCCTCGTCCCACACCAGCGAGTGCACGCCCAGCTTGGGCTTCCAGTGGAACTTCACCAGCGTCGTGCCGCCCTCGGCGTTGACCAGCCGGAAGGTGTGGACGCCGAAGCCCTCCATCATCCGGTAGGAGCGCGGGATGCCGCGGTCGCCCATGAAGAAGATGGTGTGGTGGGTCGCCTCGGTGTGCAGGGAGACGAAGTCCCAGAAGGTGTCGTGCGCGCTCTGCGCCTGCGGGATCTCCCGGTCGGGGTGCGGCTTCGCGGCGTGCACCACGTCCGGGAATTTGATGGCGTCCTGGATGAAGAAGACCGGGATGTTGTTGCCGACCAGGTCGAAGACGCCCTCACTGGTGTAGAACTTCGTCGCGAAACCGCGGGTGTCCCGGACGGTGTCCGCCGACCCCCGCGAGCCGACCACCGTGGAGAACCGCACGAACACCGGCGTCTCCACGTCCGCGGCGAGGAACCCGGCCTTGGTCACGGAGGCCGCCGTGCCGTAGCTCTGGAAGACGCCGTGCGCACCCGCGCCGCGGGCGTGCACCACACGCTCCGGGATGCGCTCGTGGTCGAAGTGCATGATCTTCTCGCGCAGGTGGTGGTCCTGCAGCAGTACGGGCCCGCGCGGACCGGCCTTCAGCGAGTGGTCGGTGTCGTACAGCCTGGTGCCCTGAGCGTTCGTCAGGTAGGCCCCGGACTGCGCCACTCGGGCCTGGTCGGCTCCCGTGGGCTGGCCGGTCGGCGACACGGTGTCCGGGCCGCTCTGGTCCGGCTTCGGGGGAAGCGGCTCCCGCGGTTCGGTGGGTTCGGCGACGGGGGGCGACTGGGGCCCCGGCTTGCCGGGGATACCGTCCGCCGGCCCGCCACCCTCGCCCTGCAGGGTCTCGGTGACCTTGTGGGCTACCCGCTTGAGGGGGTTGGCCTCGCTCATCAGCCTTTTCTCCGTTCCGGGCGGACCGCTGCGCGCGGCCGCACACATTCGAGTACCGACTGCCGTGGTGGGCGGTGACCGCGTACCCAGCGAGCGCGACTCAAGGCATGGGCGCGAGGACCGGAGGGCGGTCGGCTCAGAGGACGGTCTCGCCGTCGTGGGTCCCGCCCTGACAGCGCTTCGTGAAGGTGCCCGTCCCCGACTCGTCGACCGAGACAATGATCACGCCGCCGCCCTGGACGCACTGGGTCGCCGTCACCTCGCTCGGAAGGCGCGCGACCCGAAGGGCGCCGGAATCGGCCTGGACGGCGCGCGCAGCGGCCCCGGCCGGAGCGGCGCACAGTACCGACAGGGTCAGGGCCGCGATCACGGACCAGGACGACTCGCGCATGGGACAGCTCCTTCTCACCGGTGCCGTACCAGCGTCACCGGGCGCCCTGGGGCGCGCCACCCCAGACGCCCGCACGGGCTAGGCCCCGGCCGGGGGTGCCGGTCGGGGCCCGATGCGCCCTGCGACGCCCCGACTCGGGGCCGGACGGGGACTAGCCCACCGTGTGCGTCACCCGCACCGGTCCGAACGAGACCCGGGTGCGCCCGCCACCGTCCGCCCAGAGGACCTCCACGCCGGCCCCGTCGGCGGTGACCTCCGTGACGGCCTCCGCCGCGGGAAGGGGCCCCGGCTCACCGCTGAGCGCTGCCACGCACGCGTGCAGGGAGGTGCCGCCCGCGTCGCCGGACAGCCGGGGCAGCTCGGCCCACGGCGCGTAGGCGGTGCCCTGCGGGGCGCGGACGGTCTCGGACCCGGGGTGCCAGCCGTGCAGGCCGTGCAGCGCCGACACCAGGGGCTCGTCGGGGCCGGTGGCCCATCCGGTCTGCGTGAGGCGGGCGCCGGGCGGAGCCCCGACCACCCGGTGCACCCGCAGCTCGTACGGTCCCCGCGCCACCGTCACGCTCTCCACCCGCAGGCCGGGCACCATCGGGGGGCCGCCGGCGAAGACCGGCCGGTGCCAGGAAGCCGCCCAGCCCCAGCCGTCTCCCTGCCCCGCCCCGAGCGGGTGGATGCGGCGGCGCACACTGCGTCGGCCGCCGACCTGGACCGACAGGTGGTTGTCCGCGACGTTCGCCGGCGCCGTGGGGCCCGTCCGGGTGGAGTAGGCCTGCCGCCCGTAGTGCGGGTCCTCCTCGGCGGCCGACTCGCCCTCGTGCGGCCGGACATGGTCGCTGCCGTGGTTGTGCAGCCGTACGATCCCGTCCTCGCGCGTCGACTGCACCAGCAACCCGGGCGCGGGCAGGGCCAGTACCCGGTCTGCCTCCTCCACCGGAGCGGCTTCCTCCGTGGCCGTCCACAGGGGATGACCGGCGGGGGCGAGGAGCGACACGAACGCCTTCGACGCCCAGTACGGGGAGGCCGGCCCGGAGTACGGCTGCAGGGTGGCCTCGTGAGGGCCGTGCCAGCCGAGGCTGAGCAGCCCGTCGTCGGTCAGCGCGTCCCGCTCCAGGAAGTACCGCAGACTGCCGCTGGCCAGCCGCCGGGAGGTGCCCGGCGTCAGTGGCGTGTGCCCGGTGACCGCACCCAGGCCCACGGCGGCGGAGGCGGCGAACCGGTACGTGAGCGAGCGGCCGAAGTGCAGCGGCGCGCCGTCCGCGCCGAACATCGCCGCGAAGCCGTCGAGGTGCGTGCGCAGCCGTTCCCCGTGACGGGAGGCGGCCTGACCGGTGTCGCCCGCGAGATGGGCGTCGAGCACCGGGTAGAGGTGCAGCGCCCAGCCGTTGTAGTGGTCGAAGGCGCGGCCGTCGCCGTCGGCGTACCAGCCCTCGCCCTGATACCAGCCCTCCATCAACTCCAGCGCCCGCTCCCGGGCCGCGGCCGTCTCGCCGTCGCCGCGGCCGACGGACTCCAGGAACCCGGCGACCGTGTACGGGAACAGGTACCAGTTGTTCGGCGCCGGAACGTGCCGCAGTGCCCCCCGCAGCCACTCCTCCACCCGGTCCTGTACCCCCGCGTCGAGGTGCTTCCACAGCCAGGGCGCGGTCAGCCGCAGCCCGAGTGCGACCGACGCCGACTCGACCATGGGCTGGCCCTGCACGTCGTGGTCGAGGATCAGCGGCCAGGACTCGGTGTCGTCGCGGCCGGGGGAGCGGGTGCCCGACGCCAGACCGCGCGCGTACCGCTCCAGCCAGCCGTGCGGGTCGTCGCCGTCGGCACCCGCGACGCGGAAGGCCGCCGCGAGGAACGTCCGGGCGAAGCCCTCCAGACCGTCGGAACGGGCTCCCGACCGCGAGGGCCTGCCCGGCAGGTCGAGCAGGGCGCACCCGGGGGTGCTCCAGCGCCAGGCCGCCCACAGGAGCCCGTCCGCCACGGCCTCCCAGTGGGCGCGGGTGTAACCGGTGTACGGGCTCAGCACCCGGTCGTCGGTGGGCAGTTCGAACGGGATGCTCATGCCAGGAACGCCAGCCTTTCGCGTCGTACGGGGTGGAGGAAACCGGCACCGGAGGCCCAGCGGGTCGTCTCGGCGAGCGCGAGGTCGGCCAGGCGGCGCCATTCGTTGCCCTCGGAGCCGGCCAGGTGCGGGGTGATCAGCGCGTTGTCGCAGTCCCACAGCGGATGGTCCGCCGGCAGCGCCTCGGGATCGGTGACGTCCAGCACCGCCCGGATCCGGCCCGCCCGGAGGGCGTCGGTGAGCGCGTCCTGGTCGACGACCGCCCCGCGCGAGGTGTTGATCAGCACCGCGTCGGCCGGCATCGCGTCGATCAGCGGGCGGCCGACCAGACCGCGGGTCGTGGGCAGCAGCGGGGTGTGCACGCTGACGGTGTCGCAGCGGCCGAACAGCTCGGGCAGCTCGACGCGTTCGACACCGAGTCCGGCGGCCTCCTCGTCACTCACGAACGGATCGTGCAGGAGGATCTCGAAGTCGTGCGGTCGCAGCAGTTCGACGACCCGGCGGCCGATCAGCGAGGCCGACAGGATGCCCACCGTGCGGCGGTGGTTGCCGACGCTGCGCGGGGTGCGCAGCCAGTTGCCGCGCGTCCGGGACATCCGGTAGTCGCGGGCGCGCTCGAACACCCGCTTGCCGGTGAGGAGGATCATGGCGAGGGTGTACTCGGCCACCGGCAGCGCGTTGGCGGCGGCGGCCGAGGAGACCTCGATCCCCCGCTCCCAGCACGCGTCGGTGACATGCCCGCGGACACTGCCCGCCGTGTGCACGACGGCCCGCAGCCGGGGCGCCGCCCGCAGCACGTCCGCGTCCAGCGGCGGACATCCCCAGCCGGTGATCAGCAGGTCGACGTCGGCCAGCACGGACCGGGCCCGCGGTGTGGACAGGTCGTCCAGCACCGGGAGCGGCGCGAGGTCGCAGACCCGGCGGAACGCGCCGAGGGACTGCGGGTCGAGGACGGCCGAGGCGGCGTCCGGGGACATGGCCACGGCGGCACGGGGCCGGGGTCCGCGGGCGGGGGAGTCCGGGACATGCGGGGTCACTTGACGGCTCCGGCGGTCAGGCCGCTGCGCCAGAAACGCTGGAGCAGCACGAAGGCGAGGATGAGCGGAAGGACGGCGAGCAGCGAACCCATGATCACCACGGGGTAGTACTCCGGCGACACGGAGGCCGCGCTGTTCCACTGGTAGAGCCCGAGGCTGACGGGATACAGGTCCTGGTCGGACAGCATCACCATGGGCAGGAAGAAGTTGTTCCAGATCGCGGTCAGCTGGAAGAGGAAGACGGTGACCAGACCGGGGCCGAGCATCCTGAGCGCCACCCGGGCGTACGTCGTCAGCTCGCCCGCGCCGTCCACGCGCGCCGCCTCCAGCACCTCGTCGGGCACATAGCCCCGCGCGAAGATCCGGCCGAGGTAGACGCCGAACGGGTTGAACAGCACCGGGATGAACACCGCCCAGAAGGTGTTGACCAGGCCGGCCTCGGACGCCATCAGGTACAGCGGCAGCGCGAGCACCGTCTGCGGCACCATGACGGCGGCCAGGACCAGGCCGAAGAGCTTCTCCTTGTGCCGGAAGCGGTACTTGTCGAAGGCGTAGCCGCAGGCCACGCTCACCAGGGCGCCGACCGCCGCGCCCACCACCGCGTACAGCAGGCTGTTGACGTACCAGCGGCCGTAGAGCCCGCCGTCCATGGCGAAGAGGTCCGTGAGATTCCGTCCGAAGGAGAAGTCGCTCATGGACAGCAGGTCGCTGCCGAACAGCGCGTCCCGGGTCTTGGTGGAGGCGAGCACCAGCCAGAGCACCGGCAGCAGCGTGTACAGGACGGAGATCGCGACGACCGCGTTGACCGTCGCCCGGCCCAGCAGTCCCGAGCGCGGCCGGGAGGTGTCGGTGGTGCTCATCGGGCCTCCTCGGCGTCGGCGCGGCTGGTGAAGCGGGTGACGCCGTAGGACAGGGCGATGGTGCAGACGAGCAGGACCACCGAGGCGGCCGCGGCGAGGCTGTAGTTGTTGCGGGTGAAGGCCGCGTCGTAGATGTACATGCTCGGCGAGAACCGGGAGTTGATCATCGGGGAGGACTGGCTGAGCAGCATCGGCTCGGTGAAGAGCTGGAGGGCCCAGATCAGGGTGAAGATCGACACCATGACGATGGAGGCCCGTACCAGCGGGGTCTTCACCTGGAGCGCCGTGCGCACGGGCCCCGCGCCGTCCACGACGGACGCCTCGATCACCTCGCGCGGCACGGCCTGGAGCGCCGCGTAGAAGACCACCATGTTGTAGCCGAGGTTGCTCCACAGGGCGATGTTGACGATGGACGGGATCACCGTGTGCACGCCCAGGAAGTCGATCGTGATGTCGCCCTGGGCGAAGAGTTCGATGATCGGGCTGATGCCCGGCGTGTACAGGTACAGCCAGATCAGCGCCGCGATGATGCCGGGCACCGCGTGCGGCAGGAACAGGCCGAGCTGGGCGAAGGCGCGCAGCCGGACCACGCCGGAGTCCAGCAGCAGGGCGAGGACGAGGGCGAGGGCGACCATCAGCGGGATGTAGAGCAGGCAGTACAGCGCGACCGTGCCGAGTCCGCCGAGGAAGGTCGGGTCGGTGAGGACGGCCGTGTAGGAGCGCAGCCCGACGAAGAGTGTGCGTTCGGGCCCGAATCCGAGGCCGGGCTGGTCGTCACTGAAGAAGCTGAGGTACACGGCCGTGCCGACGGGGATCAGGAAGACGGTGGCCAGCAGGACGAAGAAGGGCGTCATGAGGACGCCGCAGGCGGCCAGTTGCCGGCGCTTCGCCGCTCTTCGGGCGCGCAGCCCGGAGGCGGAGGGCGCCGGAACGGTGGCGTGGGACGCGCCGGCCGGCACCCGTGGGTGGGTGGTCGTGGTCATGGGGTGTCACCTGCCTTTCGTCGGCTCAGGTGCTGTGCTGGGTGGTGGACAGGCCGAGAGCCTCGAGGTCGGGCATGGTGCCCTCCTGGGCGGTGCGCAGGGACTCGACGAGGCTTCCCTGACCGCCGCCGACGCGGGCGAAGGAGTCCTGCATGACCTTCTGGGTCGCGCTCATCCGCGGACCCCACGTCCAGTTCTCGCCGATCTTCCCCGCCTCCCGCTCGAACAGCGTGTAGATGTCCTGCCCGCCGTAGTACGACCGGTCGAAGGCGTCGCGGCCCACGGAGACCAGGCCCGGAGCGGCCGGGTACTGGCTGCTGGTGCCGCTGGAGAGGCGGGCGCGCAGGGCGTCGGGGTGGGAGACCTGCCACTCGATGAACTCCATCGCGGCCTCCGGGTGGCGGCTGTCCTCGGTGACCGCGAAGGTCGAGCCGCCGTGCGTGCCGGCGGACGGGGCGCGGGTGTCCCACTGCGGCAGCGGCGCGATCCGCCACTGGCCCTTCTGGCCGGGGCGCGCGTTCATCTGCGCGCCCGCGTCCCAGGCGCCGCTGAGCCGGGTGAGGACGAGTCCGTTGCCGATCTGCGCGTCGGACTGCCTGCTCTCGACGGCGTTCATGAAGACGTCGTCCCGGTCGATGAGCCGCTGCCAGTACTCCGCGACCCGTCTGGACGGCGCGTCGGCGAGGGAGACGTTCCAGGCGCCCTTCGAGGTGTCGAACCACTGGGCGCCCGCCTGCCAGGCGTAGCAGGCGAACTGGGTCATCCCGTCGGTGGGGAACAGCACCAGCCGACGGTCGGGCGCCTTGCGGCGCACGGTCGCGGCCTGCTCGGCGAACTCGTCCCAGGTGCGCGCGGGCCGCAGTCCGTAGTGCTCGAACAGGTCGGCGCGGTAGTGCATGACCATGGGCTCGACGTCCAGCGGCACGCTGTACACCCGGCCCTGGAAGGTGGTCAGCCCGAGCGCCTGGGGGAGCAGACTGCGGCGCAGGCGGTCGCTGACCAGGTCGGTGAGGTCGCGGGCGACGCCGTCGATGGCGTACCCCGGCACCTGCGGATACTCGATGGTGGCGACGTCCGGCGCGTTGCCGGCCCGGGCGGCGTTGCTGAGCTTGGCGTAACCGCCCTGCCCACCGGAGGGGATCTGCTGGAACTCCACCTGGACGGTGCGGTGCGTGCGGTTGAAGGCGTCGACCACCTCCTGGCTGCCGCGCAGGGCGGACCAGAAGGTGATGCGCGTGGTGGTGCCCGTGCGGGCCGACGAGGCGCCGTTCCCCCCGCTGCAGGCGCTCACGGCGCCTGTCAGGGGTACGGCCGCCATCGCGGCGAGTACGGACCGACGGCTGGGTGGTCGTCCGGGCATGGCGCCTCCCGCGGCTCCTGCGGGTCCGCGGGGGTGCGGACACGGCTGTTCGGGACACGGGAATCCTGAACGCCCTGACTCAAACGGTCAATAGATCGATCAGAAGAAAATGAAACGCTCAAACGCTCATTCGGCCGGACCGGCCGTCGATCCCCGCACCCTCAGCCGCGGCAGCAGCTCCACCCGCCGGCCCGGCCTGGCCCCCGGCGCCTCCGTCAGCCGCTGGAGCAGCAGTTCGGCGGCCATGCGCCCGACCTCGGTCTTCGGCGGCGACACGGCCGTCAGCGGCGGCGAGCCCAGTCCGGCCACGACGTCGTCGTACGCCACGACCGAGCAGTCCTCCGGCACCCGTATCGCCTCCTCCGCCAGACGCTGGACGACCATCAACGCGTCCACGTCGCCGTGCAGCACCATGGCGGTCGCCCCGACCTTGCGCATCAGGGCGGGCAACTCGGCCGTCTCGTCCGCCGTGTAGGGCCCGTCGGCCCCGGCCTCCGGCGCGATGAGCGTCCAGGCCCACCGCTCCACCAGCGGATGCGCCCCGGCGATCTCGGTGAAGGCGGCGCGCAGCGAACGCGCGGTGGGGCTGTCGTGGCGCGTGGCGAACACGATGCGCCGGTGACCGAGCCCCACCAGGTGCTCCACGGCCAGATGCGCGCCGTACCAGTGGTCGGAGCACACCGAGTCCAGGGCGTGCAGGGCGCTGCCGCGCCACGGGCGGCGCTCCATCAGCACCGTCGGCACCGCGAGCGCGGCGAGCCACTCGTGGTCGGCCTCCTCCTCGGCCCGGCCGCGCCAGCGCGGGGCGATCAGCAGCCCGTCCGCACCCTCCGCCAGGGCCCGCTCCACCAGCGGCCGTTCGGCACCCGAGGCCTGCGGCGCGAGATGCAGGGCCAGGCGCAGCCCGGCCTCCTCCAGGACCGTGCGGGCGCCGTGCAGGGTCTCGTTCAGATACGAGTGCCGCACGGGCACCACCACGGCCACCCGGTCCCCGGCCGCCGCGCCTCCGCCGGCGGGCTCCTCCTCCGCGGG
The DNA here is from genome assembly GCF_001267885.1 of Streptomyces ambofaciens ATCC 23877. Lineage (NCBI taxonomy): Bacteria > Bacillati > Actinomycetota > Actinomycetes > Kitasatosporales > Streptomycetaceae > Streptomyces > Streptomyces ambofaciens. The sequence goes on from NZ_CP012382.1 coordinate 7,429,001, forward strand.
CACCGTCGAGCGGACGACGCCGTGCCCGCGGCGGAGCCTGCCCTCGCGCGTCAGTTCCTCCACGTCACGGCGCACGGTCACCACGGAGACCTGCAACTCCTCGGCGAGATCACGCACTCGCGCGGTGCCCCGCGCCCGCACCGCCGCCAGGATCCGCTGACGCCTGAGATCGACCGGCTCCCGCATCAGTCTCCCCACCCGAGAATGTTCGTTTGAGCGATTCGCCGTCATCATAGCGATCGCTCCTCTCAGACGCGGACCGGTCGGCGGCCCCCTAGGGCTCGGGGTCCGCCAGGAGGGTGCCCAGCGGACCCAGGTCGAGATTCAGGTCGCTGCGGCTCAGGCCGTGCTGCGCGCACAGGTCGTCCATGCGCTCGTCGAGCAGCATGAGCGCCGTGCCGAGCCGGTCCTCCTGGTCCGCGTCCAGGGTGCCCTCGTCGAAGCGGCGCACGGCCTGGCGCTCCATGAGCTGGCGCAGCAGCTCCACCACGGTGAGGACCAGGGCGGCCAGGTCGTTGGTGACCCGCTCGGGGTCCAGATCGAGGGCGTGGGCCCGGGGCGCCGTCACAGCGGCCCGCTGTCCGGCCAGGGGGCGGGCATCCGTTCGTTCACCGACGACAGCAGGGCGTGCAGCGAGATCCGCACCAGCGGCACGTCCGCGATGGCCAGGACCAGGTCCCCGCTCACCACGACACCGGTCGCCAGCACCCGGTCCAGGAGGTCGACCAGGGGCACGCCGACCGGTGCGTACGGCTCCGGGCCGCCCCAGGGCACGGGCGCCGGGCCAGGCGTACGGGGGTCCGGGCCGGTCATGCGCGGGCCTCCTGCTCCACGGGCGCCGGCTTCACGGGCGCCGGCTGTGCGGCCTCGTGCCGCACGGGCTGCGGTTCCGCGGGGTCCGGTTCCTCGTCCCAGCGGGCGAAGGAGTACGGGATCCACGGGCCCGACGCCTCGACCCGCACGTCGGCGTCCGGGCTGTCCGCGGTGAGTGCGGACAGGGCGCGGGTGAAGGCGGCGCTGTCCGCGTCCGCCACGAGGTAGGCCGCGTTGAGCAGTTGCGGGGCGCGGCGGCCCGTCAGCCGTTCGCTCTGCGGTCGGTGCCGGGTCGCGGCGACCGCGTACCGCCGCAGTTCCGCGTCCACCGCCTCCGCCGCCGCCCGGGCCTTCTCGTGCGCGTCCTCCCGGCCGCGCCGTCGCGCGCTGGCCCGGCTGAGGTAGGCACGGCCGCCCGCGGCACGGCCGGGGCGGGGGCCGGCGTCGGTACCCCTACCGGCCGGCGTGGCGGCGGGTGCCGCCTGCTCGGCGGCGTGCACCTTCACCGCCCACTCGGTACGGTCCCGGAGCCGGTCGAGCAGCGCGTCCAGGACCGCCCTCCGGGGGGCGAAGGCCTGCTGCGCGGTCCGGTCGCTCCGGTACAGCGTCGCCATCGGCAGCGGCACGACGGCGCGGCCCTGCCCGCCCGCGGCCTCCACGCCGCGGTGGTGGGCGCGGGCGCATCGCTCCAGATCACCGGGCCGGTTGAGCCGTTCCGCCAGCGCCTGCTCGTCGAACAGCGCGGCCGGCACGTCCTGGACGACCAGGCAGAGGCCGTCCGCGCGCAGGACGCGCAGCGGACCGCCCTCCTCGTGACCGGTCGTCGCGGCCAGCGCGGCGTCGTCCGGCGGGGTGCGGGTGACGGCGAAGACGCAGACGAGGGCCGGGGCGGCCGGCCTGACCGGGACCGTGCTCACCGGGCGGCCCCCACCGTCTCCTCGGGCGCGCCCGCGAGTGAGCCCTGCGAGGCCCGCGAACCTTCCGAGTCCTCCAGCGATTCCTCCAGGGCGTCGAGCCGGGCCCGCAACCGCGCGTTCTCCTCGGCGAGCGCGTCCCGCGCGGCCCGGGACGACAGCGCCGGATCGGTCTCCCACCAGTCGATGCCCGCCTTCTTGGCGGTGTCCACCGAGGCGATGAACAGCCGCAGCCGGATGGTGAGCAACTCGATGTCCAGGAGGTCGATCTTGATGTCGCCCGCGATGACGATGCCCTTGTCCAGGACGCGTTCGAGCAGGTCGGCGAGGTTGCCGGTGACGGGCGCGTAGGGCTGGGCGTCCGGGCCCGCGAAGCGGTGGTCGAGGTCGGTCACTGCGTGCTCCCCGGGTGGTCAGCGACGCCGGCGGCGGGAGCGTTCGTCGTCCTCGTGGGAGTCGTCCCCATCGTCGTCCTGGTACGCGTCGTCTTCGTCCTCTTCGGCCTCTTCTGCCTCTTCGTCGTACTCACCTTCGCCGTCGTCCTCACGCTCGTCGTCGTCGTACTCGGTGCCGTCTTCGGCGTCGGCGTCCTCGTCGGCGTCGTTCTCGGCGTTCTCCTCCTCCAGCGCCTCCTCGTGGCTCCTGACGACCTCGCCGTCGCGGATCTCGCCGCGCCAGCCCTCCACCTCCTCGTCGCCCAGAAGGGTCACGTGCCGGGCGAAGTGCTTCAGGTCCAGCCGCAGCCGGCGTCCCTGGGCGCGCCAGAGGTTGCCGGTCTTCTCGAAGAAGCCCGCCGGGTAGTACTCCACGACCAGCACGATCCGGGTCAGCCGGGGCGCCAGTTCGTGGAAGGTGACCGAACCCCGGGTACTGCCCTTGGCGCCCTCGGAGGTCCAGACGATCCGTTGGTCGGGGACCTGCTCCTGGACGGTCGCCTTCCAGCTCCGGCTCGACGGGCCCACCTTGACGTTCCAGTCCGACGTCACCTCGTCCCGCGCGCTGACGCTGCGGACGCCCTTGGTGAAGCCGCTGAACTCCTGGAGCTGGGTCCAGTGGTCGTAGACGGTGCGCAGGGGGACGCCGATGTCGACGGTCTCCATGATGTGCGTCGCCTTGACGCTACCGCCGCTCGCCTTGCTCCGGGCCTTGCCGTTGCCGTTGCCGTCGCCATCGCCATCGCTGCTGCCGTTGCCTCCGGAACCGCGGTCGCCCGCGGACTCGGTGAGGCGCTCGGTCAGCCCTCCGATCCGTTTCCCGGCCCTGCCCACGAGGCTGTGCCCCGAGGCGGCGAGATAGCCGCCGAGAGCGTCCTTGAGGTCACCGAGGGGGGACGCTCCACGGTTCTCCTGCCGCTCTGGAGTCATCCGCGCACACCTCCGCGCCTGCCGCCCGAGGCCGTCTTCTTCGCGGCCGCGCCCTTCTTCGGCGGCACGCTCTTCTTCGCCGGAGCGGCCTTCTTGGCGGTCTTCTTCGCAGGGGACTTCTTCGCGGGCGGGGCGGGCTTGCGCGGCGGAGCCTTCTCGGCCGTCCGGCGGGACGCCCCCGCGGCGGGGCGCCGGTCCTCCTCGCGCTCCTCCTCGTCGAAGTAGGCGTCCTCGTCCGCGGCGTCCTCCTGGTCGTCGCGGTCGTCGCCGTCCTCGGCGTCGCGGTCGTCGTACTCGTCGTCGTCCGCGTACTCGTCGTACTCGTCGTACGCGTCGGATCCGTCGTCCCGAGGGCCCGCGCCGGTGAGTGCGTCGGTACGGTCGCGGAGTGTGTCCGCGAGGCCGGTGAGCCCGCGGTTCGCCGCGGCGGTGACGGCAGCGCGTCCGGCGGTCAGCAGCTCGCCTCGCACCTGGTCCGTCAGTTCCCGCAACTGCGGCGATTCTTGGAGGCCGGACAGGCCCTGGGAGAGGACCTGGCCGGGGGACAGACCGATCCGCCGGGCCGCGAGGTAGGAGCCGACCACGAGGGCCAACCCGGCCTTCCTCCGGCGGCCCAGGAGATATCCGCCCGCCACGGCCGCCACCGTGGCCGCCGCCTTGCTGTCGCTCATACGTGCCTTCTCTGCGGTCGATCCACGGTGCCGGTGCGGCCGGTGGGCCGGGCCGTGCGTTCGAGGAGGGTGAGCAGTCGCTCCTCCTCCCGCTCGAATGCCGCCTCGTCGATGGCGCCCTCGTCCAGGGCGCGGTTGAGGGCGGCCAGCCGCGTCTGCACGACGCGCGGGTCATGGGCCTGGCGCCGGGCCTCCTGAAGCAGGTGGTCGGCGATCCACGCCGTGCCCCGCACCGGCGCGAGGGGCAGCAGGAGGAGACCGCTCACGATGCCCACGTCGTCACCGTCCGGACCGTTCGGGGCTGGGGTCGACGAAGCTGTAGCAGGGGAGGGGCCCGGTCAGGCTGATCGCCAGCCGGTCCCCGCAGGCGCGTGCCAGCTCGTCCACCGCCTGCCGGAACCGCCTCTCGTCGGCGGAGCGCAGCAGGAACGACGCGCTGAGCACCTGCTCGTCGTCGGTCGGTCCCCGCACCGTGCGTACGGCGAGCGGGGTCAGGCGGTCGAGTACGTCACCCGCCGCGCGCCGGGCCTCGCGGCGCACACCGCGGGCGAGCGCCTCGCCCAGCCGGACGTTGCCCTCGTAGTCCGGGCGCCGCCGGGTGCGCAGCGCCAGGGCCCGCAGGCCCTCGTCCCGGCGCACGAGATCGGCGAAGTGGCCGGGCACGACCGTTCCCTTGACGTTGAGTTCGACGCACCCCCGGACGTCCTCCAACTGGCGCTTCAAGTGGTCCGCGTCGGCGCGCAGCTGGGACGCCAGCGCGTCCGGCCGGGGGCTGAGGACCGCGAACCGCATGGGCAGCAGCGGCCCCTGTGCCGCCAGCTCGTCGAGCACGGCCTGATGGGCCATCAGGTCGCGGCGCCGGGGCCGGAGCCGTGCGGGCGCGGACGACACGGCCGCGCACAGGCCGGACTCGGTCAGCAGCCGTACGGGGGCACCGTCGACCCCGGGGGAGCGGGGGGTGCTGACTCCGGCGGGCGTGATCCCGTAGACGTACAGCGCCTTGAGGGCAGTGGCGGTGGCAGTGGCGTCGGCGGTGGTGGCGTCGGCGCCGGTGGTGGGCGCGGTGGTGTCGGGGGCACTGGTGGTGGGGGCGGTCATTCGTCCTCCGTCTCCGTGCGTCGGCGGGGGCGGCTGCGCGGGCGGTCGTCCTCCGTGCGGGGGCGTGCGGCCGGGCGGCTACGGGGCCGCTGCGGAGCACGGCCGCGTTCCGCGCGCTCGCGGGGGCGGGCTTCCTCCTCCGCCGACTCCTCCTCCTCCTCGGGGGTGAGGATGTCGCGCACCTTGTCGGTGAGGGAGCGCGCCGTGTGTTTGGCGCCCGCTCTGCCTATGGTCTTGGCGACCGGACTGCCGAACATCTCGGGAACCGTCTTGGAGCGCACGTCGTGCTCCAGGTCCAGGCGGTTGCACGCCTCCGCGAAACGCAGGTACGTGTCGACGCTCGCGACCACGATGCGGGCGTCCACCTTGAGGATCTCGATCCCGACCAGGGAGACGCGTACGAAGACGTCGATCACCATGCCGCGGTCGAGGATGAGTTCGAGGACGTCGTAGAGGGTTCCGGCGCGGGGCGCGCAGACGACCTCGTCGTCGTAGGTGATCATGCGGTGGTCCTTCCGGGGGCGGGCCTCACGGCCCGGTCACTGGTCCTGGGCACCGCGCCGGTAGCGGGCGACCCTGCGGTACTGGAGCAGGTCGCCCGCCGAGTCCAGCTCGACCTCGTAGGTGGCGAGCAGGCTGGTGGTGTCGGGGATGCGCGCCACCTCCAGCACGTCCACCCTGACGATCCAGCCGTCGTCGTCGCTCCTGCACACCGCGGAGACTCCCTCCAGGCGGTGCCGGATCAGCTCGCCCAGGGCGTCAGCGGCGTGCTGGGCGGCGTCCCGAGCGCCCCGCACGGCACGCTCGCGCGTGGTCGTGGAAGTCGTGCCGCGCCGTCGCTCGCCAGGTTCTGTCATGCTGCCCACTCTGGCCGCGGGACCGGCTCCGCGCGTGCGCAGTTACCCCATCCGGGGGCCGCGAGCCGTATCGCCGGTGGGTGACGGGTGACGGGTGACGGGTGACGGGTGACGGGTGACGGGTGACGGCCGGGGGCGGGTCACGAGGGACGTGCGACGGCCGCGGGAGCCGTTACGGGAAACGAGTGACGCCCGGTGGAGCCGGTTACGGGGGACGAGCGACCGGGTGTCGGAGGTCAGGTGCCCGGCGTGGTGGCCGGGCGCCGGCAGTGCAGGAAGAGGTGCGGCTCCGGCTGCGCGTCCGGGTGGGCCGGGGTGAACATCGACGCGTCCTGTGCCAGGACGGCCAGGCCGGCCTCCTCGGCCACGGCGGTGAAGCCCTGCGCGGTGAAACTGGAGACACGCACCGGCTGGCCCATGAAGGCGGCGTCGACGTCCTCCACGTCCAGCGGCACGGTGGCCAGGACCATGTGGCCGCTCGGCTTCAGCGCGCGCACCAGGTACCGGACGAGGTCCGCCTGCTCCCGCCGGTCCAGCTGGAGCAGCGAGAAGTACACGCACACCGCGTCGAACGAAGCGTCCCCGAGCGGAACGTCACGGATGTCGGCGCACCGGAAGGAGGCGGCGGGCACCTGCCGCGTCGCCAGTTCCACCATGACGGGGGAGACGTCGACGCCGAGCACGTCGTGCCCGGCGTTCGCGAGCGTCTCGGCGGTGGGCCGGCCCGTCCCGCTGCCCACGTCCAGCACCCGGCTGCCCGGCGTAAGCCGCCCCAGCAGCCACTCCAGTGAGCGCCGGTGCGTCTTCGAGGTGGCGAAGGCCTTCTCGTAGTCGGCGCCCAGCGCGTCGAACGCGGCGGCGGCCGGTGGCCGTTGCTGGTCGTCGGTCACGACGCTCCCTTCGGTGGGATGTTCCGGTGCCGCGGGCATCGTTCCACCGCGAGCGAGCCGCCGACAAGGGGACCAACGGGCTGTTCTACCGCTGGTCGGGGCGCCCGTCGGCGTCCGGCGCCGTCCCCGGCTCGGCCATCCGACGGTGCACGGCGGCCTTGACGCGGTCCGGCAGAACCTTGTCCGCCACGCCCTGGGCCTTGGTCTTCGCCGAGCCGGTCACCAGCTTCCCGCGGCCCTTCATGACGGCGTCGTAGGCCTGCCGGGCGACCTCGGCGGGGTCGTCCTTGTCCATGGTGCCGACCTTGGTGTCCTCCATCCCGGCCCGCCGGAAGAAGTCCGTCTCCGTAGGGCCCGGCATGAAGGAGGTGACCGTGACGCCGGTGTCCGTGACCTCCTCCTGGAGCGCCTGGGCGAAGGACTGCACGAAGGACTTCGACGCGTTGTACACGGACTGGAAGGAGCCCGGCATCGTCGAGGCGACCGACGAGGTGAACATCAGGCGCCCCACACCGCGCGCCACCATGTCCCGCAGCAGCGGCTTGGCGAGCCGTACGGTCGACGTCACGTTGAGGTCGATGACGGACTGGTCGTCGGCCGGGTCGGTGTCGACGAAGGCACCGCCCTGCCCCACTCCCGCGTTGAGCGCCGCCACGTCCACGGTGAGCCCGGTGAGGGCGGCGACCAGCCGGTCCACGCCCTCGGCGGTCCTCAGGTCCGCGCGCACGGCCCGCACCTCGGCGCCGGTCTCCCGCAGCCGCCGGGCGGCGTGCTCCAGCCGTTCGTCCTCGGCGTTGACCACGAGGTCGTGACCCTGCTCCGCGAACAGCCTGGCGAGTTCGTACCCGATTCCGCTGGACGCCCCGGTGACCAGGGCGAGCGGCCTGTTGCCGGCCATGATGTCTCCTCCGTTCAGCGCAGTGCCGTCCCGGCCGTTGCGGCGACGAGGCCTCTGGTCAGTGGCATCCGGGACTCCCTCGGTGTGGGCGCCGGCGCGCGGGCGGGCAGGCGAGCACCGGGTTCCCCGAACCCGGGGGCCTAACGAACCGCCGACCGAGAGGCGGCGGGGTCCGGCGAGGACGACCCCGTCACCGCGTCCGCCGCCATGGCGGCAGGGAGGGCAGGGAAGCCGGAGGGCAGGCGGGCCAGCCCATGGGCACGGCCCGGTCCGGGCGACTGGGCGTTGCTCGCTCAATGGTATGGCGGCGTCCTGGACTTCGGTGGTTCGCGCATCGGCGGTGACGTCTTCTGGACGGTCGCGAGGAAGGACGTGCAGGCGCGGTGCTTCGACCAGGTGACCGTCCTGGGGTGCTTCGAGGGCCCGTGAGTCGATGTCCTATTCCGGCTGATGCTCATCGCAGGAACGCAGGTCGCGGCCTCGTCCGCTGTGCCGATACCAGAGACGGACTCAACGTCTTCTGAGAATTCCCGGCACGTCTGAACGCTCCGGTCCCCGGCTCCGTATGGAGTCGGGGACATCTCATGTCCGAGTCCGTCACGACACTGGAGCACGTCTTGGGACACAACAGGCGCAGACGCCCGACCGGGGCGCGCCGCGCGACCTTCGGAGCATGCGCGCTGATACTGGGGGGCGGCGGCCTGGTGGCCGTGAACGTGTTCGCCTCCGCGACCGAAGCGGGCGACCCCGCGGTACCCCTGGGGAGTTCCGGAGTGGCGGCCACCGTCGACTGCCCCGACCTGAGCGAACGGCTCACCGCGGTCGAGGAACAGGCGAGGCCGGACGTCGACACGGAACTGTCCCGGCTGGACGAGCAGATCGCCACCTCCTACCTGCGGCTCCAGGAAGCCGCGCGCACCGCGGACGACGGCAAGCTCGACGAAGGCGCCCTCCTCGACCCGTTGAAGCGGGAGCGGGCCGCGACGATCGAACGCATCGTCGCCGCCGTCGACAAGGCCGGAGCCCGCCCGGAGGGCCTGGAAGCCCTGGCCCAGTGCACGCTGCGCCGCACCGAGATCGCGACACCGGACGCGGGGAACGGCGGGAGTGAGAGTCCCGGAAAGGGCGGGGACACCGGGGCCGCCACGGACGCCGGGGACGGCGGCGGTGCCGGCGAGGACGAGGCGAGAGGAGACGGGCAGCAGCAGCCCGGCAACGGCGGGCAGGCGGGCAACGGGCCGGTGGCCGCGGACTACGCCGACATCAAGTCGGTCCAGCCCGGCGGCGCCGAGGCGGCACGCCAGAAGAACGCCTCGCGCGGCTCCTTCGCCACCAGCTGCGGTGTCAACGCGGAGGGCCTCTTCAACTCGGACAACATCATCGCGGCCCCCGGCGTCAGCAACGGCGCGCACCACTTCCACGACTACGTCGGTAATCAGGGCAACGACGCCTTCGCCAGCGACGAGGACCTGGCCGCCGCCGAGACGAGCTGCGCGGACCAGGGCGACAGGTCCTCGTACTACTGGCCCGTGCTGCGGCTGCAGAACGGCACCGTCGAACAGGACGCCGAGTCGCCCGGCGGCGGCATCGAGGGCAACGCCGGCGAGATCGTGACGCCCGCCGAGGTCACCCTGACCTTCCAGGGCAACGAGCGGGGCGAGGTCACGGAGATGCCGCGACTGCTGCGCATCATCACCGGTGACGCGAAGGCGTTCGTCAACGGCAACACCAACGCCAACGCCTCGTGGAGCTGCACCGGCTTCGAGGACCGACAGCTCAAGGACAAGTACCCGCTCTGCCCGTCCGGCAGCGACGTGGTGCGCACCTTCACGTTCCAGAGCTGCTGGGACGGCCGCAACATCGACAGCGCCAACCACCGCACCCACGTGGCCTTCGCCGCCGCCGACGGCAGCTGCCCGAACGGGTTCCGGCCCATCCCGCGGCTGGTCCAGCGCGTGGTCTACGACGTCGACGCGCCCAGCCTCCAGGACGGAGGGAAGACCGTCCCGCTCTTCGCCGTGGACTCCTTCCCCGAGCAGCTGCACAAGCCGGTGACGGACCACAGCGACTTCGTCAACGTCTTCGACGAGGATCTGATGCGGGAGATGGTCGACTGCATCAACAGCGGCCGTGAGTGCGGTCCGGACACGCCCCCGGGGGCGGAGCCCGGCGAGGGGGAGGGTCCCCAGGAGCAGCCCACCGGTACCCCTGACGCCTCGCAGCCCCCGGCCGAGCAGACCCCCACGGCCTCGGCACCCGCGGATGCCGGCCAGGGCGGGCAGAACGACGGAAAGGACGAGGGGAACGACGAGGGGAACAACGAGGGGGACGACACGGGCCAGCAGGACGGCGGGCGGAACGACACCGACAAGCCCGAACCCCCCGCCCAGGACCAGAACCAAAGTCAGGGTCAGGATCAGAACCAGGACCAGGACCAGGACCAGGATCAGAACCAGGACCAGGACCAGGGTCAGGACCAGAACCAGAACCAGGGCCAGGGCCAGGGCCAGGGCCAGGACATAGACCCGAACCCCGGTGAGGCCCGCGACCCGAACAAGAACCAGACCCGCGACGACGCAGCTTCCCCCGGCACCGAACCCAGGGCCGCCACGACACCCGCCGACACCCCGGCGGACACCGGCAACGTGGCCGCACCGCAGGCGACGCAGGGTACGGGCGGCGGCGACGAGGCGGCCGGTTCGGCGACCGAACCGCAGGCGACCCAGGGTGGTCTCGCCGAGACGGGCTCCGGCCTCGGCCTGTGGCCGGCGGCCGTGGGAGGCGTTCTCTTCGCCGGTGGCTGCCTGCTGCTGGTCCGCTCCAGGAGGCGTTTCCAGTGACGGCGGCATGACCTGGTGACGACGGGCGGGCGGGGCGGCTCCCGCCCGCTCGTCGTGTCGCGCGCCTCCCGCCCGCCCGTCGTGTCGCGCGGCTCTCCGCCGATCGCAGCGAACACGCCACCTCCGAGCGGGAACTGGCGCATTCACACGGTTGCCATTCCGTTTGCCCGGGCGCAGCCTGGTCTCCGGAAGAGGTTGGGAGCGCTCCCACTCGCCTTCGTTCCTCCTTGCTGTCCCCCCCACGCGGAAGAGAGCTCATGAGTTGTCATGATCGCATCAGGCACGTCAGGCGTGCGTCGACCCTGGCCCTCGGCACACTGTCCGCCGCTCTGCTCACCCTGATCCCCTGGAGCGGCACCGCCGTCGCCCATGGCTCGGTGGTCGACCCCGCCTCCCGCAACTACGGCTGCTGGCAGCGCTGGGGTGACGACTTCCAGAACCCGGCCATGGCTCAGCAGGACCCCATGTGCTGGCAGGCCTGGCAGGACGACCCCAACGCCATGTGGAACTGGAACGGCCTGTACCGCAACGGCTCCGCCGGCGACTTCGAGGCCGTCGTCCCCGACGGGCAGCTGTGCAGCGGCGGCCGGACCGAAGGCGGGCGCTACAACTCCCTGGACGCCGTGGGTGCCTGGAAGACGACGGCCGTCGCCGACGACTTCACCGTCAAGCTGCACGACCAGGCCAGTCACGGCGCCGACTACCTCAAGGTCTACGTCTCCCGGCAGGGCTTCGATCCCACCACGCAGCCCCTGGGCTGGGACGACCTCCAGCTGCTCACCACCACGGGCCGCTACGCGCCCGGTCAGCACTACGAGGTCCCGGTGAGCACGTCGGGCCTGAGCGGCCGGCACGTCGTCTACACGATCTGGCAGGCGTCGCACATGGACCAGACGTACTTCCTGTGCAGCGACGTCGACTTCGGCTGACCCGCACCACCCCCACCCCCACCCCCGCCGGGCGTGCCGCGTCCGGCGGGGACACCGGTCGGTGCGCCCGTCGCGCGAGGTACTCCGCGACCGTCCCGGAGTGCGGTATACGTCCCCCATGGACTACTACGACCTCGGCACCCACGGCCGATCCGTGACGACCTCGTCCCCCGAGGCCCAGCGATGGTTCGACCGCGGGCTGGTGTGGACGTACGCCTTCCACCACGAGGAGGCCGTCGCCTGTTTCGAGGCCGCCGCCGAGGCCGACCCGGACTGTGCCATGGCCCATTGGGGCATCGCCTACGCTCTCGGCCCGAACTACAACAAGCCCTGGGAGGCCTTCGACGCCGAGGAGCTGACGAGGACCGTCGACCGCACCCACGCCGCGGTCGAGCTGGCCCATCAGAAGGCGGCGCCGGCGACCCCGGTGGAACGCGCGCTGATCGGAGCCCTGCGCGCCCGCTACCCTCAGGCGCGCGCCGTCGACGACTGCTCCGTGTGGAACCCGCCGTACGCCGAGAGCATGCGCGCCGTCCAGGCACTCGCCCCCCACGACCTGGACGTGGCCGCCCTCTACGCCGACGCCCTCATGAACCTGACGCCCTGGCAGCTGTGGGACCTGCGCACCGGACGGCCGGCCGAGGGCGCCCGCACCCTGGAGGCCAAAGAGGTGCTCGAGCGGGCCCTGGCCGCCGAAGGGGGACGGGAGCATCCGGGGGTCCTGCACCTCTACGTCCACCTGATGGAGATGTCCGCCACCCCCGAGGCCGCCCTCGCCGTCGCCGACCGGCTGCGCGGTCTCGTCCCCGACGCCGGGCACCTCCTCCACATGCCCTCGCACCTGGAAGTGCTGTGCGGTGACTACCGGCGCGTGGTGTCGGACAACACCGCCGCCGTCGCCGCCGACGAGAAGTACCGCGCCCGGGCCGGCGCGATGAACTTCTACACCCTCTACCGCTCGCACAACTACCACTTCAAGATCTACGGCGCGATGTTCCTCGGCCAGTACGCCGTCGCCCTGGACACCGCCGAACGGCTGGAGGCGTCCGTCCCCGAGGAACTGCTGCGGGTGGAGAGCCCGCCGATGGCCGACTGGCTGGAGGGCTTCCTCGCCATGCGGGTGCACGTCCTGATCCGGTTCGGTCGCTGGGCGGACATCCTCCGGCTGCCGCTGCCCGCCGACCCGCGCCTGTACTGCGTGACGACCGCGATGCTCCACTACGCCCGCGGCGTCGCCCTCTCGGCCACCGGCGAGATCGAGGGGGCGGAGGCCGAACGCGGACTGTTCCGCGAGGCGGTCGCCCGGGTGCCCGAGTCCCGCACCCTGTTCAACAACACCTGTGCCGACATCCTCGCCATCGCCTCCGCCATGCTCGACGGCGAGCTGGAGTACCGCAAGGGCGACCATGCCGCGGCCTTCGCCGCCCTGGAGCGGTCGATCGCACTGGACGACAGCCTCCCCTACGACGAACCCTGGGGCTGGATGCAGCCCACCCGGCACGCCTACGGCGCCCTGCTCCTCGAACAGGGCCGGGTCGACGAGGCGGAGGCGGTCTACCGGGCCGACCTGGGCCTGGACGACACCCTGCCCCGCGCCCTGCAGCACCCCGGCAACGTCTGGGCCCTGCACGGCTACCACGAGTGCCTGGTGCGGCTGGGCAGGGCGGGGGAGGCGCGGATCGTCGCCCAGCAGCTGAAGCTGGCCAGCGCGCTGGCCGACGTACCGGTCGAGGCCTCCTGCTTCTGCCGCCTCGGCCCCGAACCGGCCACAGGCGCGGCGGACGGCTGCTGCGCCGGGGACCACTGACCGGCGCGGCGGGCCGGGAGGGCCCGGGAGTGCCCTGGCCGGGGTGATGACCGGGAGAGGCTCCAGGAACGCGACGACGGGTCCGGGCGGCACCGGGCGGTCCGCCGTCTCTATACGATGTCGCCCCGAACGGAACTGCGGCGGACGGCGGCGGACGGCGGCGGACTGCGGCGGAAGGAGGCGGGGCGGTGACGGAGCACCGGCGTACGCGGCGGCGGGGGCAGGGCGAGCTGGAGGCGCTGGTGCTGTCGGCGCTGCGCGAGGCGGACGGCCCCGCGACGGCCGGCTGGGTGCAGGAACACCTCGGTGGCGGCCTCGCCTACACCACGGTGATCACGATCCTCACCCGGCTCCTGGAGAAGGGCGCGGTCAGCCGTGAACGCGCGGGCCGGTCCTTCGCCTGGACACCCGCGGACCAGGCGGGCCTCGCCGCGCGGAAGATGCGCAAGGTCCTCGACGCCGAGAGCGACCGCGAAGCCGTGCTGGCCAGCTTCGTCACCGGCCTCGACCCGGACGACGAGCGACTGCTGCGCGAACTGCTCAGGCAGGCGCGTGACGCGGGGGACGGCTGACGCCGCACGGGGGTCTTCGCCTCCAGGACGGCCCGACGTCGCAGCGACGGTGCCGCCCCGCTCGATCGGCCGCCCGAGCGGGGCGGCACGCGTCCGGCCGTGACCGAGAACAGCCTTATTGCTTGAGTAACGCAAGCGACGGCTAAACTGGCGCACATGCCCAAGCCGCCGTCCGCCCCCGCGGCCCAGGCCGACCCGTACACGCGCGAGCACCGGGGCCGCGCGTCCCGCGGTGGGGAAGCCGCACGTCGTACGGGCGGGCCGCACGTCCTGCTCACCCTCGGCGACGAGCGCACGGCGCAGCTGCTGCGGACCACGCTCCGGCTGGCCGGCTACCGGGTCGTTCCCGCCCGCAACGGCGCCGAGGCCAGGCTCCGGCTGACGGAGCGCCGCTTCGACCTGGTCGTCCTCGACGTGACCCTGCCGGACCTGCACCGGCTCGGGGGCGCGAGGGGCAGCCTCGCCGAACCCGCCCGGCCGCCCGTCCTCCTGCTGGCCGGCGGCGAGTTCCTCGGGAGCATGCGGTCCGGCGCCGGGCACGGACCGGTGCAGACGGAGGAGATCCTCGCCACGGCGGAGCGGCTGGTGCGGGCGGCCGAGCCGGCGTCCGGGCCGGTTCCCGCCCTGCGCTACGACGACCTGGTCCTGGACGAGGCGTCCTGCCGGGCTCGGCGCGGCCGGCGCCCCATCCCGCTCACTCCCGGCGAGTACCGACTGCTGCGCTGTCTCCTCCTGCACGCGGAACAGGTGCTGTCCAAGGAGCAGATCGGCCGTCACGTCTGGTCCGACCTGCCCACGGTCGGCGCCGTCGAGCGCCTCGTCTCGCGCCTGCGCCGCAAGGTCGACGAGGAGGGGGACACCTTGATCCACACCCGCCGCGGCTTCGGCTACTGGCTGGGACGGCACGCCCGGTTCTGATCCACGCAGGGCCCTGTGAGGTGCACCACGTCCGGTGACCGACGGGCGACTGTCAGGGAGTTGTCCGACTGGTTCGCTTGACTGTGCCCGTCCGGCACCGCCCGCAGAGAGGAACCAGGACGCGCATGTCCGCCCCCCACACCACCCCCGCCCCCGCGCCCTCGGGCCCCCACGGGCAGGACTTCGACCCAATAGCCCTGCGCGCCAGGTACCGCGCCGAGCGCGACCGTCGGATCCGCCCGGACGGCAACGCCCAGTACCGGCGCCCCGCCGGCGAACTCGCCTCCTTCGACACCGACCCCCACGCCGACCCCGGTCACTCCAGGCCACCCCTGACCGATCGCGTCGAGGCCCTGGTCATCGGCGGCGGCTTCGGTGGACTCCTCGCCGGGGCGCGGCTGCGCCAGGCCGGCGTGGACTCGATCCGGGTGATCGAGAAGGGGGGTGACTACGGCGGCACCTGGTACTGGAACCGCTACCCGGGCATCCACTGCGACATCGAGTCGTACGTCTATCTGCCGCTGCTGGAGGAGATCGGCTACGTCCCCAAGTGGAGGTACGCGCCGGGGGAGGAGATCCGGCAGCACGCCCGCGCGATCGCACGGCACTTCGGTCTGTACCGGGACGCCTGCTTCCAGACCGAGGCCACCGGCCTGCACTGGGGCGAGTCCGAGGCGGAGTGGACCGTCACCACCGACCGCGGCGACCGCATGCGGGCCCGCTACGTGATCGTCGCGAGCGGTACCCTCAGCCAGGCCAAGCTCCCCGGCATCCCCGGCATCGAGACCTTCGCGGGCCACGTCTTCCACACCAGCCGCTGGGACTACGACTACACCGGCGGCGATCCCAGCGGCGGACTGCACCGCCTCGCCGACAAGCGCGTCGCCCTCATCGGCACCGGCGCCACGGCCATCCAGGCGGTCCCGCACCTCGGAGCCGACGCCCGGCACCTGTACGTGTTCCAGCGCACGCCCTCCTCGGTCGACGTCCGCGACAACCGTCCCACCGACCCGGAGTGGGCGAAGTCCCTGGAACCGGGCTGGCAGCGCCGCCGCCGGGACAACTTCCTGGAGGTCGTCACCGGCGTCCGGGCCGACGAGGACCTGGTCGGCGACGCCTGGACCAGCACCGCCCGGCTCCAGCAGAAGCTGATCCCCACCGAGGGCTACGCGGACCTCCCGCCACGGGAGCGCGAACTCGCCTACGAGATCGCCGACTTCCAGAAGATGAACGAGCTGCGCGCCCGCGTCGACGCCGTGGTGGAGGACCCGGCGACGGCCGAGAAGCTCAAGCCCTGGTACCGCTACATGTGCAAGCGGCCCACCTTCAGCGACCACTACCTCCAGACCTTCAACCGGCCGAACGTCACCCTCGTCGACACCGCCGACACCCACGGCGTCGAGCGGATCACCGAGCACGCCGTCGTGACCGGGGGCGAGACGTACGACGTCGACTGCATCATCCTCTCCACCGGTTTCGAGACGGGCGTCTCCGGTGTCCTGTCCGGGAAACTGCCCGTGCACGGCAGGGGCGGCACACCGCTGCTGGAGGCCTGGAAGAACGGCCCGAAGACGCTCCACGGCTTCTACAGCCACGGCTTCCCCAACTTCTTCCAGCTGGGGCCGCTGCAGAACGCCAGCGCGGTGAACTACGTCCACATCCTCGACGAACAGGCCCTCCACGTCGCCGAGATCGTCGCCGAGGCCCGCCGGAGGCGCGCCCGGTACGTCGAGCCTACGGCCGCGGCCCAGGACGCCTGGGTCGCCACCATCCGCGAGAAGGCGGCCGACCTGTACGCCTTCCACGCCGAGTGCACCCCCGGCTACTACAACAACGAAGGCCGGCCCCGGGAGCACAGCCAGGCGTACGGCGACGGTCCGGTCGCCTTCCACGACCTGCTGCGCCGCTGGCGGGCCGACGGCGGTACGGCCGAGGTCCTCGTCGAGGACGAGCGGCGGTGAGGGCCGTGCCCAGCCGGTTCGACCCGACCGGCCACCACCGGGTCTCGAGCCCGCGCCGGCAGGTGAGCCGCCTGAACCCCGCCAACCGGCTCTGGGGCTCCAACGGCGTGGCGTTCGGCCCCGACGGGCGGCTCTACGTGGCCCAGTTCCTGGCCGGGCAGATCAGCGCCGTCGACCTCGCGACCGGCGACGTCGACGTGATCGTCCCGATGGACGGCCCGATCCGCTCGCCGGACGACCTCGCCTTCGGCGCGGACGGTTCGATGTACGTCGCCGACCTGGTGCCCGGCCGGGTGTGGCGCCGCGACCCCGCCGGCGAGTACCGCCTCGTCTCCGCGGCCGTGACCAACCCCAACGGCATCACCTGCGTCGGCGACCGGCTCTTCGTCAACGAGATGAAGCCCGACGGCCGACTGCTGGAACTGTTCCCGGACGGCGGCGAACCGGTCGTCCTCACCGGCGGACTCGCCCTCGGCAACGCCATGCAACTCGGCCCCGACGGCCACCTGTACTACCCGCACATGATCACGGGCCAGGTCTGGCGCATCCCGCCGGACGGCGGCGTGCCCGAGGTGGTCGCCGAGGACGTGCACGAACCGGTCGCCGTCCGCTTCGACCGGGGTGGCGTCCTGCACGTCCTCTCCCGTGGCGCGGAGGGCATCGTGACCCGCGTCGACCTGCACGGCACCGGCTCCCGCACGCTCGTCACCAGCGGACTGACCGGTCTGGACAACGCCGCGTTCGACGCGGAGAACCGCATGTTCGTCTCCAGCTACGCGAGCGGGGGCATCACCGAGCTGCACCCCGACGGCAGGACCCGGGACATCGTCCCGCGCGGACTCGACGGGCCCTACGGCGTCACCGTCGACCTCGGCGGCACGGTGTACGCGGCCGACCACTACCGGGTGGCGAGCCCCGAGCCGCCGGGCGACGGCACCCGCGACGACGTGACCACCCTGGCCCTGCTCACCTTCGCCCACGGCATCGTCGCCGACGGCGACCTGCTGCACCTCACCTCGCAGTACGGCACCGTCGTCACCTACGACCCCGCCGACGGAAGCACGCGGGAACGGGCGACCGGACTCGACCGCCCCCTCGGTGTCGCGGTCGCACCGGACGGCGCCCTCGTCGTCGCCGAGGCGGGGGCCGGCCGGGTCATCGCCATCGGCCATGGGGACACGACGACGGTGCTCGCGGAAGGCCTCGTCCGCCCCGCCGACGTCGCGTTCGACGGCGGGGGCCGGTGCTACGTGAGCGACGAGGGTGCCGGGTCGGTGGTCCGCGTCCCCTACGGCGACGGCGACGGCGACGGCGGAACGACGACCGTGGCCGAGGGGTTGCGCGCCCCGCAGGGGCTGGCGGTCCTGGGCGACGATCTGTTCACCGTGGAGAGCGCCTCTCGCCGGCTGCGGGCGATCTCGCTCACCACGGGGGAGACTTGGATCGAGGCGGAGGACCTCCCCGTGGGTCCGCCACCGGGTGTGGTCCCCGGCGCCGCACCGGCGCTGTTCGCGGGCGGCATGCCGGGCCTGGCACCCCGCTTCGCCGGTCTCGCCGTCGCCCCGGACGGCTCACTGCTGCTGTCGGCCGACGGGGAGGGCACGGTGCTGAGGCTGGGCCCGGTACCGGCCGGCACCTGACGACGGGCCGACCGGCGTCAGTCGTCCGTCAGCCCGGCGGCGAGCGTGGCCCCCAGTTCCCAGCAGGCCTCCAGATCGGCCTTGCCGGGCTCACCGGCCACGCTCACCGCCGGTGCGGCACGTTGCCAGCCGAGTCCCGTGGTGACCGACTCGATGGAGCGCACCGCGCCGGTGGTGTCGCTGCCGCCGTGCACGTAGTAGCCGAACGGCCGGCCTCGCGTCCCGTCCAGACAGGGGTAGTAGACCTGGTCGAAGAAGTGCTTTAGGGCCCCGGACATGTACCCCAGGTTGGCCGGGGTGCCCAATAGGTAGCCGTCGGCCTCCAGTACGTCGACCGCCGTGGCCGCCAGCGCCGCGCGCCGGACCACCCGTACCCCCTCGATCTCGGGGGCGGTCGCCCCGGAGACGACGGATTCCAGCATCGCCTGGCAGTTCGGCGAGGGCGTGTGATGCACGATCAGCAAAGTGGCCACGGCCGAAGCCTGCCGCCCCGCACCCGCCGGCCGCAAGGAACGCCACCCCGTACGACGCGTCACACGCCCCCCGAGGGGCCGGGTCGGCACGCCGGCGGCTCACACCTCGGGCGCCCCGGTCTCCGTCAGCTCTCCGTCGGCCAGCCGCAGCCAGCGGCCGACGCCGATCTCGCGGAGGAACCGCTGGTCGTGGCTGACCACCACGAAGGCCCCCTGGTAGGAGTTCAGGGCGCTCTCCAGCTGGCCGACGCTGACCAGGTCCAGGTTGTTGGTCGGCTCGTCCAGGAGCAGCAGGTGCGGGGCGGGTTCCGCGCACAGGACGCAGGCGAGGGTGGCCCGTAGCCGCTCGCCGCCGGAGAGCAGGCCGACCGGCAGGTGGGCCCCGGCGCCGCGGAAGAGGAAGCGGGCCAGCAGGTTCATCCGCTCGGCCTCAGGCCGGTGCGGCGCGTACGCGGTGAAGTTCTCGGCGACCGTCAGGTCGGGGTCCAGCAGGTCCAGTCGCTGGGAGAGGTACGCGACGCGCCCCTCGGCCCGCCTGACCTCGCCGCCCGCCGGTTCCAGGTCGCCGTCGACCAGACGCAGCAGGGTGCTCTTGCCGGCGCCGTTGGGGCCGGTCAGCGCGATGCGCTCGGGACCCCGGACGGTCAGGTCGACGCCCTGGCCCGGGAACACCTCCCGGTCGCCGAGCCGGACCCGCAGTCCCTGCCCGAGGAAGAGGTTGCGCCCCGAGGGCACGTGGGTCTCCGGCAGGTCCAGGGTGATGCGCTGCTCGTCGCGCAGCGAGCGCTCCGCCTCGTCGAGCCGGGCCCGCGCCTCGCCGACCCGGTGGGCGTGCGTCTGCCCCGCCCGGCCCGCGGACTCCTGCGCGCCCCGCTTCATGGTGCCGGCGAAGATACGGGGCAGACCGGCGTTCTTCAGGTTGCGGGCGGCGTTGCTCGCACGGCGCTCGGCGCGCTCGCGGGCCTGCTGCATCTCCCGCTTCTCCCGCTTCAGCTCCTGCTCGGCGTTGCGGACGTTCTTCTCGGCGACCTCCTGCTCGGCGCGGACCGCCTCTTCGTACTCGGTGAAGTTGCCTCCGTAGAAGCGCAGTTCGTCACGGCCGAGTTCGGCGATGCGGTCCATGCGGTCGAGCAGCGCACGGTCGTGGCTGACCAGCAGCAGACAGCCGGTGTAGTCCGCCAGCACGTCGTGCAGCTTGTGCCGGGCGTCCACGTCGAGGTTGTTGGTGGGCTCGTCGAGCAGCAGCACGTCCGGCCGCTTCAGCAACTGCGCGGCGAGTCCCAGGGAGACGACCTGCCCTCCGCTGAGCGTGCCGAGGGTCCGGTCCAGGGTGAGGTCGTCCAGACCGAGGCGGTCGAGCTGGGCGCGGGTGCGTTCCTCGATGTCCCACGCGTCGCCGATGGTCGTGAAGTGCTCCTCGGCCACGTCCCCGGACTCGACCGCGTCGATGGCGCGGATCACGGAGGCGACGCCCAGCACCTCGGCCACGGTGAGGTCACCGGTCAGCGGGAGGCTCTGCGGCAGGTACCCGAGGGCACCGGAGACCGACACGGCCCCGGTGCCGGGCCGCAGCTCCCCGGCGATGAGTTTGAGCAGCGTGCTCTTGCCGGAGCCGTTGGGGGCGACGAGGCCCGTGCGGCCCGTGCCCACGGTGAAGGACAGGTCCTCGAAGACAGGCGTGTCGTCGGGCCAGGAGAAGGACAGGTGGGAGCAGCGGACGGCGGCGTCGGACATGGAGACGACCTCGTGGAGAAGAGGGCAGCGGGAGAACGCTGCCCGGGCAGATCGGGGAAGGGAATGACGACGAGGCCACCGCGGCGGCGCATCCGTGCGCCCGCGTGGCCGTTCAGATCCGGGTATCACCCGGAGATGTCGTCTTCACCCACCATGTCTGTGACTCCTCGGTACACGACTCGAACGGGCCCGGATCCGGCTCGGCGGACGAGCCCGGGAGGCGTTCGACAGACGATCAACGTCTTCCCCACTTTAACAGCCCGGCTTCTTCCGGCAGCGGGGCCGCCGGTGCCACGGGACGGTGCGGCCGCCCCTCCGCGCCCCGCCCGCCCCACCCGTCCTGCGGGTACCGGCGCCGGCCGGTGGCCGGGCTCCGCGGGTCCGGTGGCCGGGGGTAAAGTCGGCTCGCCGCTCAGCCCGCGCCGGACCGGGCGCCGCGGCCCGACGGTTCGTCGTCGTGATCCGGCGAGGGGAGCCATGACCAGTACGCAGGAACCGCCCGAGCTGACCGGGCCGACCCTTGCGGTGCGCGAGGCACCGTCGGTCGAGGAACGCGTCACGCGCATACGGCGGCGTCTGGAGCGGCTGATCGGCATCGCGGCCACCGAGGGCAACTCGCTCACCGCGCTGCGCAACGGGGACGAGATCTTCACCGCCATGCTGGCCGGGATCCACCGTGCCGAGCACACGGTGGACATGATGACGTTCGTGTACTGGAAGGGCGACATAGCCCGCCGGTTCGCGGAGGCCCTGGCGGAGCGGGCCCGGGCCGGGGTGCGGGTGCGGCTGCTGCTGGACGGGTTCGGCAGCCGGCTCATCGAGGCGGAGCAGCTGCGCACCATGGAGCGGGCCGGCGTGCAGGTGGCCTGGTTCCGCAAGCCGCTGTACCTCTCACCGCTCAAGCAGAACCACCGCTGTCACCGCAAGGTCCTCGTCGTCGACGAGGAGACCGCCTTCACCGGTGGGGTGGGGATCGCGGAGGAGTGGTGCGGCGACGCCCGCAACCCGCGGGAGTGGCGCGACACCCACGTCGAGGTCCGCGGTCCCGCGGTGGACGGCATCGCCGCGGCCTTCGCGCAGAACTGGGCCGAGTGCCACGACGAGCTCTTCGACGAGCGGGACCGGTTCGTCGAGCACCGCCCGCAGGGCGGTTCCATCGTGCAGGTGGTGCGCGGCTCGGCCAGTTTCGGCTGGCAGGACATGCAGACGCTGATCCGCGTGATGCTGGAGTCGGCGGAGGAGCGCGTCCGTCTGGCCACCGCCTACTTCTCGCCGGACGCGTACTTCGTCGAGCTGCTGTGCGCCACCGCGCGGCGCGGGGTCGAGGTGGAGATCCTCCTGCCGGGGCCGCATACGGACAAGCGGGTCTGCCAGCTGGCCGGGCAGCACTACTACGAGGACCTCACCGCGTGCGGGGTGAAGATCTACCAGTACCAGCCGACGATGATGCACGCCAAGGTCGTCACCGTCGACCACGTCGCCGCCCTGATCGGCTCCACGAACTTCAACCGCCGCTCGCTCGACCACGACGAGGAGGTCATGCTCGCCGTGCTGGACCGGGAGTTCACCGCGACCCTGGACCGGCACTTCGACGCGGACCTGGAGGTCAGCGAACTGATCCGGGCGGGCAGGTGGAAGAGACGCTCCGTCGTCCAGCGGGCGCGGGAGCTCGCCGTCCAGCCCATCCGCCGGTTCCTCTGACCCGAGCCCCGTCCCGCGGCGCTCCCGCTCCTGGCGAACCGCGGGGCGGGAGCAGGGGGTGCGACCGACGCCCCCACGCGCGGCCGCCGTCCGAGGCGCCCGGGTCTCCCTCGTGTCCCGGGCCGCGCCCCGACCGCACGCCCCGACGACCGCGACCCCGGAAAGGGCACCGTCCTCCGTCATGTCCCCCACCTGGACCACCCGCGCCGAGACCGGCGCCGACGTCCCCGCCGTCCGTGACATCGTCCGTGCCGCGTTCCCCACAGCGGAGGAGGCCGCCCTCGTCGACGCGCTGCGCGCCGACCCCGAGGCGTGGATCGAGGGCCTGTCCCTCGTCGCGGTGGACGACGACGACCGCCCGGTGGGCCACGCCCTGCTGACCCGCTGCCACATCGGGGAGAGCCCGGCGCTCTGCCTCGCACCCGTCGCCGTCCGGCCCGAGCGGCAGCGGAGCGGTGCCGGTTCGGCGGCCGTCCGGGCCGCACTGGACGCCGCCGGGCGCCGGGGGGAGCGCCATGTCGTCGTCCTGGGGCATCCCGAGTACTACCCCAGGTTCGGCTTCGGCCGGGCCTCCGCGCACGGTATCCGCGTGACCTTCGACGTCCCGGACGAGGCCCTCATGGCCCTCACACTGGACGCCGCCCACCCGCTGCCCGCCGGCACCGTCCGCTACGCGGCACCGTTCGGCATCTGACCTGCGGACGCCGCACCTCCGTCGGCGTCCCACCGGCGATCGCGCTCGCGCGCGGCCGAGACGCCGGGCGCGCGCGAGGGGCCGCCCACCGTGCGTGGTGGGCGGCCCCTCTCAGGTGGTGCCGTGTCGCGGCCGGACGGGTCAGCCGACCGGGGACGCCGGTCCGCTGTCCGCCTTCGACGCGGTGTCACCCGAGCGCTGCGCGGGGACGGTGACCGGCGCGCCCGCGGCGGCCTCCTCGGCCAGGCGCTCCATACCGCTGGTGGTCTTCAGCGGCTTCTCCTTGATGAAGACCACGGCGACCAGCGCGAGCAGCGCGAAGGGAGTGGCGACGAGGAACAGGTCGGCGGTGGCGACTCCGTAGGCGTGCTGCACGATCTCCCGCATGGGGGCGGGGAGCGTGCTCATGTCCGGGACGCTGTGCGCGCCGCCGCCCGAGCCGCCCTCGGCCCCTCCGGCGGCGCCCGCCTTCTCCAGCCCCTTGGTCATCTCGCTCGCGACCCGGTTGGCCAGGATGGCACCGAGGACGCTGGTGCCGATCGTGCCGCCCATGCTGCGGAAGAAGGACAGCACGGAGGTCGCGGCACCCAGCTCGGCCGCGGGCACGTCGTTCTGCGCGGCCAGCACCAGGTTCTGCATCAGCATGCCCACGCCGACGCCGAGGACGGCCATGTAGAGGCTGAGCAGCCCGAAGTGGGTGTCGGCGTCGATCAGGGAGAGCAGCGCGAGGCCGACCGTCATGACGACCGCGCCCGCGACCAGGTAGCTCTTCCACTTGCCGGTCCGGCTGATCAGCTGCCCGGCGACGGTCGACGACACCAGCAGACCCAGGATCATCGGCAGGCTCATCAGGCCCGCGACGGTCGGCGACTTGCCCAGGGAGACCTGGAAGTACTGCGAGAGGAAGACGGTTCCGCCGAACATGGCGACGCCGACCAGGAGGCTGGCGACGGTGGTCAGGGTGACCGTGCGGTTCTTGAAGATGTCGAGCGGGATGACCGGCTCGTCGGTGCGGGCCTCGACGAGGACCGCCAGGCCCAGCAGCAGCACACCGCCGATGACGAGGGCGGCGGTCTGCCAGGACGCCCAGTCGAACTGGTTGCCGGCCAGCGAGACCCAGATGAGCAGCGCGCAGACACCGGCGACGATCAGGAAGGCCCCGAGCCAGTCGATCTTCACCTGGCGCTTGACGGTGGGCAGCTTCAGCGTGCGCTGCAACAGGAGGATGGCCAGCAGCGCGAACGGCACGCCGATGAAGAAGCACCAGCGCCAGCCCAGCCAGTCGGTGTCCACCAGCACACCGCCGATCAGCGGTCCGGCCACCGTACCGACGGCGAAGACGGCACCGAAGATGCCGGAGTACTTGCCCAGCTCCCGGGGCGGGATGATGGCGGCCATCACGACCTGCGCGAGCGCGGTCAGACCACCCGCGCCGATGCCCTGCACCACCCGGCTGAAGATCAGCAGCGTCGTGTCGTGCGAGAAGCCCGCCAGCAGCGAGCCGATCACGAACATGAGCAGCGAGGCCTGGAGCAGCAGCTTCTTGTTGAAGAGGTCGGACAGCTTGCCCCACAGGGGGACGGTCGCGGTCATCGCCAGGAGTTCGGCGGTGACGACCCAGGTGTAGGAGGACTGGCTGGCACCCAGGTCGGCGATGATGGTCGGCAGCGCGTTGGACACGACGGTGCCCGCCAGGATGGCGACGAACATGCCGGCCATCAGACCGGACATGGCCTGAAGTATCTGCCGCTGGTTCATGGAGGTGGGAGGCGCGTCGGCGGGCGCCTGAGCTGCGGTCACGACTTCTCTTTCGACAGTGGTGTGGGTGATCCGCGCGGGCCGGGCAGGGCCTCGGCGTCCGGGCGGGCGGATCGGACGGTGGGTGGCGCCGCCCGGCCGGGAGGCCGGGCGGCGCGGTGCGCTGGTCAGGCGGGCGGCGCCGGCAGCCCGGCGGCGAGGAGGGTGAACACCTCCTGGAACACGTCGCTGAAGGCACGTACCTCCGGGCGGGCGCACCAGTGATCGATGCTGACCCGGACGGCGGTGACCGCCACCGCGGCCAGCAGCCGGGGGTAGAGGTCGAGCGCCTGGCGCCGCTCTTCGTCCGACGCGGCCGGTGGCGCGGGTGCGTCGCCGGGGGCGCCGGTGACCGGGCGCATCCGTTCGGCGATGGCCTCGGCCAGTTCGGTCTCGTCCGCCATGTGCGCGCCGAGACTGCGTACGAAGAGGTGCGGCGCGGCGCGCAGCACCTTCCCGTGCAGGCGCCACAGCTCGTGCTGCTGCTCGGCCTCGGCCAGCTCCGCCGCCAAGGCGTCGCGCAGGGCTTCGAGCGGGGTGAGCCCGGCCGGTGCGGCGAGCAGCGCGCGGCGCACGTGCGCGCTGGTGTCGGCGCCGGTCAGGACGAAGACGTCGTCGCGGGTGTCGAAGTAGTTGAAGAAGGTCCGCACCGACACTCCGGCCGCGGCGCTGATCGCCTCCACGGTGACCTTCTCCGCGCCGTGCTCGGCGGCCAGACGCACCGCGGCCTCGGTGAGGGCGACACGTGTGGCCCGCTTCTTCCGCTCTCGCAGACCGCCCCCCGCGGTACCTTTCTCCGACATAAGTTGCATGGTATGCAAAGATGCACGCCATGCAAAATTGGCCCGGTCCGGCACCCTCCCGGGAACGCGGCGCCCGGCGTCGCGAGGGTTCGAGGCGACTGCCCGGCCGAACGCCGGGAGAGCGGGCGTCGGCGACGTTGAACTCGCCGGGGCGGCCCACGGTCCGTTCTGTGGTCGCGGCGGCCTGGCCCGTACGGCCGTGACAGGGGCCGGGCCGCCGGACCCTCTCGATGCCGTTCCGCCACCGCAAGTCCGGCGTGCAGCGGGGAAGTTGGGGTACTCGGTGCGTCGACACGGTCGGCATCGGGGTCGGCGCCGGTGACGGCCGTGCCACTCTTGGGCACACCGGAGCCGGAGCCGGGAGAGGCACGGCCCGGCGAGACGGCTTCCCGGGGAACCGGCCCCGCCCGACGCGCGGCCCGCCCCGTCGGCCCGGGCCCGGCCTCCCGGGGTCAGACCGAGGTGCTCGGTACGCCACCGGTCGCGACGGACCGAAGTCGCCGGCACCCCGCCGGCACCGGTCGCCTCCGCGAGAAGGCGACGTGACCCGAACGGCCCTGTCGGGTACCCGAGCGCTTCGCTCGGGGTTGGGATGGGCACGGGGCACCCCGGTCCATGCCGGCCCGACCGCTGTCCCGAAAAGGAAAGGACCCCGGATGTCCGTCGACACCCAGCAGGCGCCCGCCGAGCTCACGGACGAGGAGCTCGCCGGTCTGGACGCCCACTGGCGCGCCGCGAACTACCTCTCCGTCGGCCAGATCTACCTGATGGCCAACCCCTTGCTGACCGAGCCCCTGCGCCCCGAGCACGTCAAGCCCCGCCTGCTGGGCCACTGGGGCACCTCACCCGGCCTCAACCTGGTCCACACCCATCTCAACCGGGTGATCAAGGCCCGCGAACTCGACGCCCTGTGCGTCTGGGGTCCGGGCCACGGTGGCCCCGCGGTCCTGGCCAACGCGTGGCTGGAGGGGTCGTACACCGAGACCTACCCGGACGTCACCCGGGACGCGGCCGGCATGGCCCGGCTGTTCAAGCAGTTCTCCTTCCCCGGCGGCGTCCCGAGCCATGTCGCGCCCGAGACGCCGGGCTCGATCCACGAGGGCGGTGAGCTCGGGTACGCGCTCTCGCACGCCTACGGTGCCGCCTTCGACCACCCCGGCCTGGTGGTCGCCTGCGTGATCGGTGACGGCGAGGCGGAGACGGGCCCCCTGGCCACGTCCTGGCACTCCAACAAGTTCCTCGACCCGGTCGAGGACGGCGCCGTCCTGCCGATCCTGCACCTCAACGGATACAAGATCGCCAACCCGACGGTGCTCGCCCGCCTCCCCGAGTCCGAACTCGACGAACTGCTGCGCGGTTACGGCCACGACCCCCTGTACGTCACCGGTGACGAGCCGGCCGCCGTCCACCGCGCCATGGCCCGCGCCATGGACACCGCCCTGGACCGCATCGCCGCCCTCCAGCGGGCGGCCCGCGAGCAGGGCGCCGGCGAACGCCCCCGCTGGCCGATGATCGTGCTGCGCACGCCCAAGGGCTGGACCGGCCCCGCCGAAGTCGACGGCCTGCCGGTGGAGAACACCTGGCGCGCCCACCAGGTCCCCCTGTCCGCCGTGCGGACCGACCCGGACCACCTGAGGCAGCTGGAGCAGTGGCTGCGCTCCTACCGGCCCGAGGAACTGTTCGACGACGCCGGAGGCCCCCGGCCCTCCGTCCTGGCCTGCGTACCCGCGGGCGCCCGCCGGCTGGGCGCCACCCCCTTCGCCAACGGCGGGCTGCTCCTGCGTGAACTGCCACTGCCACCCCTGGAGAAGTACGCCGTCCCGGTCGAACGGCCCGGCGCGAGCGCGCACGAACCCACCCGCGTCCTCGGCGACCTGCTGAGGGACGTCATGGACGCCACCGCCGACCGCCGGGACTTCCGCCTCGTCGGCCCCGACGAGACCGCCTCCAACCGCCTCCAGGCCGTCTACGCCGCCAGCGGCAAGGCCTGGCAGGAGCGGACGCTTCCCGTCGACGAGGACCTCGACCGGCACGGACGGGTGATGGAGATCCTCTCCGAGCACACCTGCCAGGGCTGGCTGGAGGGCTACCTCCTCACCGGCCGGCACGGACTGTTCTCCTGCTACGAGGCCTTCGTCCACATCGTCGACTCGATGGTCAACCAGCACATCAAATGGCTCAGGGTGACCCGGCGCCTGCCCTGGCGCGCCCCCATCGCGTCCCTCAACTACCTGCTCACCTCCCACGTCTGGCGCCAGGACCACAACGGCTTCTCCCACCAGGACCCCGGCTTCGTCGACCACATCCTCAACAAGAGTCCCGAAGCCGTCCGGGTCTATCTGCCGCCGGACGCCAACACCCTGCTCTCCGTCGCCGACCACGCCCTGCGCAGCCGCGACTACGTCAACGTGATCGTCGCGGGCAAGCAGCCCTGCTTCGACTGGCTGTCCATGGAGGAGGCCCGGGTGCACTGCGCGCGCGGCGCCGGCATCTGGGAATGGGCCGGCACCGAGGACGGCAGCCGCGAACCCGACGTCGTACTCGCCTGCGCCGGCGACGTGCCGACCCAGGAGGTACTGGCCGCGGCCCAGCTCATCCGCCGCCACCTGCCGGACCTCGCCGTGCGCGTGGTGAACGTCGTCGACATCGCCCGGCTGCTGCCCAGCGGGGAACACCCGCACGGCATGAGCGACTTCGAGTACGACGGCCTGTTCACCGCCGACAAGCCGGTCGTCTTCGCCTACCACGGGTATCCCTGGCTGATCCACCGGCTCGCGTACCGGCGCACCGGTCACGCCCATCTGCACGTGCGCGGTTACAAGGAGATCGGGACCACCACCACGCCCTTCGACATGGTGCTCGGCAACGACATGGACCGCTACCGCCTCGTCATGGACGTCATCGACCGCGTGCCCGGCCTCGCCGTGCGCGCGGCGGCGGTACGGCAGCGGATGGAGGACACCCGGCTGCGCCACCACGACTGGATCCGCGAACACGGCGTCGACCTGCCCGAGGTCGCCGACTGGTCCTGGGACGGCTCTCCGTGACCGCCACCCCGTCGACGTGGGACTACGACCACTACGACCCGGCTCAGGAGCGGCTGCGCGAGTCGCTGTGCACGCTCGGCAACGGCTACTTCGCCACCCGCGGCGCGCTGCCCGAGTGCACCGCGGACGACGTGCACTACCCGGGCACCTACGTGGCCGGCGGCTACAACCGGCTGACCTCCTCCGTCGCGGGACGCGAGGTGGAGAACGAGGACATGGTCAACCTCCCCAACTGGCTGCCGCTGCGCTTCAAGGTGGCCGGCGGGGACTGGCTCACGCCGGACACCGCCGAGGTGCTCGACCACCGCCAGACCGTCCACCTGGACTCGGGGGTGCTGGAGCGCCGTACGCACCTCGGCATCGGACAGGGACGCGTGCTGTCCGTGCGCCAGCTGCGCATGGTGCACATGGCCGACCCGCACCTCGCCGCCCTGCGCACGGAGTTCACGGTGGACGCCGGAGCGGCGGAGATCGAGGTGGAGGCGGCGCTCGACGGCGGCGTCACCAACTCGGGGGTGCCGCGCTACCGGGACCTGGAGGGCCGCCACCTGACCCACGTGCACACCGGTGCGGGCGACGACGACACGGTGTGGCTGCGCTGCCGCACCCGTACGTCGGACATCCGGGTCGGCATGGCGGCCCGCACGACGGCCGACGCGCCCGTCACCCCGGCCCGTGAGCACCTGCGGGTGACCCAGCGCACCACCCTGCGGCCGGAACCGGGCCGTACCGTGACCGTCGACAAGATCGTGGCCCTGCACACCTCACGCGACCCGGCGATCAGCGACCCGTTGCAGGCCGCCCTCGACCGGGTGGCCGACGCCCCCGGCTTCGACGCCCTGCTGGTGTCGCACCGCACGGCCTGGGGCCAGCTGTGGCGGCGCGCCGAACTCGACGTACCCGGCGAGGCCGGCAGCATCCTGCGC
Organism: Streptomyces ambofaciens ATCC 23877; assembly: GCF_001267885.1. NCBI lineage: Bacteria > Bacillati > Actinomycetota > Actinomycetes > Kitasatosporales > Streptomycetaceae > Streptomyces > Streptomyces ambofaciens. The sequence goes on from NZ_CP012382.1 coordinate 7,458,348, forward strand.
CTGCACCTCTTCCACGTGCTCCAGACCCTCTCGCCGCACACCGCCGACCTCGACGTCGGTGTACCGGCGCGGGGGCTGCACGGGGAGGCCTACCGCGGGCACGTCTTCTGGGACGAGCTGTTCGTCCTGCCCTACCTCAACCTGCACTTTCCCGAGGTGTCCCGGTCCCTGCTCCACTACCGTCACCGGCGTCTGGAACGGGCCCGCGCCGCCGCCCGCGCGATCGGCAGGCGCGGCGCGCTGTACCCCTGGCAGAGCGGCAGCGACGGACGCGAGGAGACCCAGAAGCTGCACCTCAATCCGCGCTCCGGCCGCTGGCTGCCCGACCACTCCCACCTCCAGCACCACGTGGGGTCGGCCATCGCCTACAACGTGTGGCAGTACTGCGAGGCCAGCGGCGACGCCGAGTTCCTGCACACCAAGGGCGCCGAGATGCTGCTGCAGATCGCGCGCTTCTGGGCGGACTCCGCCACCTGGGACGAGCACCTCGGACGGCACCGCATCCGGGGCGTCGTCGGCCCCGACGAGTACCACGAGGCCTACCCCGGCGCCGCCGAACCGGGCCTCGACGACAACGCGTACACCAACGTCACGGCCGCCTGGGTGCTGACCCGGACCCTGGAGGTCCTCGACGCCCTGCCCGCACCGCGCCGTCGCGAACTCGTCGAGCGCACCGTCCTGGACGACGGCGAACTCGAACAGTGGGAGCACGTCTCCCGCACCCTCCACGTCCCCTTCCACGAAGGCGTCGTGAGCCAGTTCGAGGGGTACGGCGAGCTCGCCGAACTCGACTGGAAGGGCTACCGCGAGCGGTACGGCGACATCCGGCGCCTCGACCGGGTGCTGGAGGCCGAGGGCGACAGCGTCAACAACTACCAGGCGTCGAAGCAGGCCGACGTCCTGATGCTCGGCCACCTGTTCGCCCCGGCCGAGCTCCGCTCCCTCTTCGAGAGGCTGGGGTACCGCCTGGACGAGGCGACGTGGCAGCGCACCGTCGACCACTACCTGGCCCGCACCAGCCACGGCTCCACCCTCAGCGGGCTCGTCCACGGCTGGATCCTGGCCCGGGCCCGCCGCGCCGAGGCCTGGGCCTACGTCCAGGAGGCGCTCAAGGGCGACGTCGCCGACCTCCAGGGCGGCACCACCGGCGAGGGCATCCACCTCGGCGCCATGGCGGGCACCCTCGACCTCGTGCAGCGGGGGCTGACCGGGCTGGAGACCCGCTCCGGCGCCCTGTGGCTGAATCCGGTGCCCCTGCCGGAACTGTCGTCGTACGGGTTCTCCATCCGCTACCAGGGCCACTGGGGCGTGCGGCTGCGGCTGGAGCACGGCCGGCTGGAGATCGCCGTGCCGTCCTCCGGCCGCCTGCCGATCGACGTCCGGCTGCCCGACCGCGCGGTGCGCCTCCAGCCGGGGGACACCTGCCGACTGGCGCTCCCGGACTGACCGCCGGTTTTCAGTCCCACAGGGGGTGGGTCACCGTGCGGGGAGATCCGTCCGGCCTGCCGTCGGTGTAGGTCAGGGTGATGCGGGTGTAGTGCCGCTCGCCCGGGTCCTTCTCCCAGGCCTGCGGCCGGTCGAGCCGGACGGTCACCGGGTAGGAGTGGAACGTGCCCTCGGCGCAGTAGGGAACGCAGTCGTTGACGGCGTTGGTGCCCCGGCCCACCGCGGCCTCCGCGTCCCACCGGGACCACTGCATCGAGACCAGGCGACTGTTGCCGTCACCGCAGGCCAGCACGAACACTGCGGGCCGTACGTCGGGCCGCGAGGAGCAGTCGACCAGCACCGGGTCCCGCGACTGCTGCGCTGTGCGTTCCGCCGGCGGTGCGGCGGAGGCCGTGCCCAGGGGCACGGCGAGCGCGGCGGCGGCACAGAGCGTGACCGCGGCCCTCATCGGGATACTGCCCATGTCTGCTCCCAGCAGCTCGGGATCGCTCGGCTCCGCTCCCCGCTTCCCCGTACCGACCGTACGACCGAGTCCGCGAACGCACCACTCGTACGGCGTAGCCGGTCGGGCGGAGGCCGGGGGCTGGGGAGGGTTCTCGAGCGGGCCGGGCGCGCGTGCCCGGGGAAGAGGCCGTCTCGTCGACGCCCGCGCCGGGCCGGTTCGTGCGACAAGGTGCCGATTGCATCCGCCGGGTGGTCGTGGGGGCGGCCCGCAACCACCGGGGCCGCGCCGGTGTCTCATGCGGTCAAGAACGGCGACTCACCCACCGGAGGACCGCGGTATGCACACGATGACCGCCTCGACCGCCCCGACTCCCACCGACCCGACGCGCCCGCACTCCCGCGGCGCCCAGGACGACTTCCTGCTCCAGCCGCCCGACCCGGCCCGGCGGGTGCCCTGCCGCATCGACCCCGTCGACCTGCGCCGCCTGGACCTGCTCGCCCTCCTGACGGCGGCGGGCATCGCACCCTCCGCCGGGGACCGGGCCGCCATCGCACGGCTCAGCGAACTGCCCGGCAGCGTGCACGCGGCGCTGCACCGGTGGCTGGAGCAGGCGTACGGCTTCTGCCGCTGACGTGTGGAGCGTCCGCGGCGGCTCAGAAGTCGACGGGGTCCCGTACCAGCGGGCAGGTCATGCAGTGGCCTCCGCCGCGGCCGCGGCCCAGTTCCGCACCCACGATGGGTACGACCTCGATACGGGCCTCGCGCAGCAGCGCGTTCGTCTGGGTGTTGCGGTCGTAGGTGAACACCACCCCCGGTTCCACCGCGACGGCGTTGTTGCCGCTGTCCCACTGCTGGCGTTCGGAGGCGTAGGCGTCGCCGCCCGTCTCCACCACCCGCAGCGAGGGCAGACCGAGCGCCTTGGCGACGACGTCCACGAAGGGGGTCGTGCCCTCGTCGACGACGTCGAAGCCGGGACTCCGGTCGGCGGGGCGCAGGGAGAAGGCGTGCACCCCGTCCATGATCCGCGGGTAGAGGGTCACCACGTCCCGGTCGGCGAAGGTGAAGACGGTGTCCAGGTGCATGGCCGACCGCAGCTTGGGCATCCCGGCGACGACGACGTGCCGCGCGGCGCCGTTGCGGAACAGCGCGGCGGCGACCTGGGTGATGGCCTGGCGCGAGGTTCGCTCGCTCATGCCCATGAGGACGACACCGTTGCCGACCGGCATGATGTCACCGCCCTCGAAGGTGGCCTGCCCCCAGTCGGCTTCGGGGTCTCCCCACCACACCCGCGAGCCCTTGAAGTCGGGGTGGAAGGTGTAGACCGCCTTCATCAGCAGCGTTTCGTCGTGCCGCGCGGGCCAGTACAGCGGATTGAGGGTGAGGCCGCCGTACAGCCAGCAGGTGGTGTCGCGGGTGTACAGGGTGTTGGGCAGCGGCGGCATCAGGTACTCGCGTGCGCCGGTGGACTCGCGGGCGAGCGCGAGGTGGGGGGAGCGGAAGTCCTCCGGCAGGTCACTGGTGGCCAGTCCGCCGACGAGGTACTCGGCGAGTTCCCTGGGGGACAGGGTCTCCAGGTAGGCCCGGGTCGCGTCGACGAGGCCGACGCCGACCCGGTTGGCGACGATCTTCCGGTCCAGGAGCCACGCCTTGGCCTCCGGGACGGCCATGACCTGCGCCAGCAGGTCGTGCAGCTCCACCACCTCCACCCCGCGGCGCCGCAGTTCGCCGACGAACGCGGCATGGTCGCGCTGGGCGTTCTCCACCCACATCACGTCGTCGAAGAGCAGGTCGTCCGAGTTGGTCGGGGTGAGCCGCCGGTGCGCGAGCCCGGGGGAGCACACCAGGACCTTGCGCAGCCTGCCGACCTCGGAGTGGACGCCGAGCGCGGGCTCGACGGTGCCTTCGTTGCTGGTCACACGGGCTCCCTTGCGGAGGCGGGACGGGGGGACTTGCGGAAACCGGGCGGAGGGACTTGCGGAGGCGGGACGGGGGGAGGACCCGAGGAGGCGCGGTTCACAGGCTGATCCACCCGGCCACCAGGGCCACGACCCCGAGCACCGCGCCGGCCACGGAGACGGCCAGGACGACGAGTTCCCCCGGGGAGAACAGCCGTCGGCCCTGTTCACGCCGGGCCATCACGAACAGGACGGTCGCCGGGGCGTAGAGGACGAAGGAGACCAGCACGAACTTCAGGCCCGCGGCGTACAGCAGGAACGTGGTGTACACCGTGGCGACGGCGCCGACGACCAGTTCGCGCCGTGAGGTCCGGCCGCCCTCGGTGCGCGGGTCGTCCCGGGTGCCGAGCCGCACGGCGAAGGCCGCCGCCAGCAGGTAAGGGATCAGGGAGAGGGCACTGGTCAGGTTGAGCGCGAAGTTGAAGGCGTCGTCCGAGAAGCTGGTGGCGATCAGTACCACCTGGGTGAGCAGCGAGCTCATCAGCAGCGCCGGTACGGGCACGTCGACGGCGTTGGCGCGGCTCAGGAAGCGCGGCATGTCGTCGTCCCGGGCCGCGACGAAGAGCACCTCCGCGGCCATCAGGGTCCAGGCGAGGTAGGCGCCCAGCACCGACACGATCAGGCCGACGCTGATGAACACCCTGCCCCAGGTCCCGACGGCCGCCTCCAGGACGCCCGCCATGGACGGCTGGCGCAGGTCGGCGATGTCGGCCATCGGCATGACGCCGTACGACACGATGGTCACCGAGGCGAAGACGGCGAACACGCTGAGGAAGCCGAGCACCGTCGCCCTGCCCACGTCGGAGCGGCGCCGGGCGTGCCGGGAGTAGACGCTGGCGCCCTCGACGCCGAGGAAGACGAACACGGTGGCCAGCATGGTGCCGCGCACCTGTGAGAACAGGGAGCCGGAGTAGTCCGCCCCACCGAAGTTGTCGGCGAACACGCTCGGTCGGAAGTACACCAGGGCCAGGACGACGAAGATCACGATGGGGACGAGCTTGGCCACCGTGACGACCTTGTTGATGGCCGTCGCTTCCTTCACACCGCGCCGGATCATCCAGAAGAACGCCCAGAGCCCGATCGAGGACAGGACGACCGCGAGGGCGGTGTCCCCGTCGCCGAGGGCCGGCCAGACCGAGCCGACGGTCGACATGATGAGCACCCAGTAGGTCACGTTGCCCACACAGGTGCTGGCCCAGTAGCCGAAGGCCGCGAAGAAGCCCAGGTACTCGCCGAAGCCCGCCTTGGCGTAGGCGTACACCCCGGCGTCGAGGTCGGGCCGGCGGACGGCGAGGGACTGGAAGACGAAGGCCAGCATCAGCATGCCGGTGCCGGCGATCGCCCAGGCGATCAGTGCTCCCGCGACGCCGGTCTCCTCGGCGAACCGCCCCGGCAGTGAGAACACGCCGGCACCCACCATCGACCCGACGACCATGGCCGTCAGGGTGAACAGCGGCAACTTCGCGGCCGGCGGTGCCTGACCGGCGGCGGACGTGGCGGCCTGCGACATGCCGTTCCTCTGGGTCGCGGTGCGATTGCGACCACTGTGCATCACCTGGTGAGGTCGGGCATCTCGTCCCCGGCGGCCGGCGCACACGCGAAGGCGTCCGGCCGGAGTTCACTCGCCGGTGCGCAGATCGATGCCGCGCCGGGCGAGGGTGAGGACGCCGACGACGATCAGGGCCACACCGAGCAACTGCGGCACGATCCACCAGCCGCCCCGCAGGTCCTCGCGGTACAGGACCACGCCGAGCAGGAGGCTCACCGCCGCGTCTCCGAGGGTGAGGGCGGGTTGGGAGGCGACGAGGGGGCCGCCCTGCATGGCGTGCTCCAACAGCAGCACCGCGCCCACGCCGGCCGCGGCGAACGCGTAGGTCTGCCAGGTGGTCAGGAAGCCCGTCACACCCTCGGTTTCCAGGACGCGCATCGAGTCCTTCATCAGAGCGGCCGTCAGGGCGTAGCACACGGCGGTGGACGCACCGAGGCAACCGGCGCGGGCCTTGCCGACGGGACGCCGCAGACCGGCCGCGGCCAGCAGTACGGCCGCTCCGGCACAGGCCGCCAGGGCGGACAGCCAACGATCCAGCGGCACCTCCGCCGTGCCGCCGCCCGGAGCGGCCGACGCCAGCGCGATGCCGAGTCCGACGACCACCCCGCCCACGGCCAGCCACAGGGGAGGGGCCAGGTGGCGGCCGGTCATCAGCGAGGCCAACAGCAGGGCCAGCGGAAGCTCCAGCACGAACAACGGCTGTACGAGTGACAGGGGCCCGGTGGCGAGAGCCACCGCCTGTCCCACACCGGCGACGACGACGGCGAGCATGCCGGCGATCCAGACCGGCCGCCGCAGCAGGTCGACGACGAGTCCGGGGCGGAACCCCTGGGACTGCGGCACACTCAGTGCGGCCCGCCGCTGGAGCACGGTGGCCAGCGCGTTGCTGAACGCGGCGAGAAGTGCGAAGAGCACCGGCAGTACAACACCCATCCACCGATCCTCACCCTGTTCACGCTCGGGCGCGCGCCGCGCCGCACCGCGACGGGTGGGGACGGAGCCGGCGCCTGTCGGCGCCGGTTGCGCCCGCGGTCAGTTGTCGCCCGGCGTGTCGGGCGTCTCCGTCCCGGTGTCCTGCTTCTGCTGCGCTCCCGATGCCTCGGTGGCCGTGTAGTAGACCGAGGTGCCCTGCTTGGTGCGCTGGGCCAGGTTCTTGGCGACGAGCCCTTCGAGGGTGGTGCGGACGACCGTGGTCTTGATGGTGCGTCCGGAGTGGGCCTCGCCCAGCGCCGTGGTGACCTCGGCGGCGGAGCGCGGTTCCTTCTGCTCGGTGAGGTGCTTGCGCACCAGCTCCACCAGGGTGGGCTGGGCGGGCTGCTTCGCGGAGGAGGCGGAGGGTGCGGTGGCGGAGGCGGCGGTCCCGGTCGCGGCCTGGGTCGACGCCTTCTTCGCCGCGGGCTTCCTGGCGGCCTTGGTGGCCGGCTTCGCGGTGGCCTTGCCGGCCTGCTTGGTGGTGGCGGTCTTGGTGGACTTGGCGGACTTGGCACCCGACTTGGGCGCGGTGGCGCGCTTGGGCGCGGCGGTGGTCTTCCCGCCTCGCGTCCGCTTCCCGGTGGCCGGCTCCGTGGTGGCACTGTCACGGGGAGCGGGCACCGTCGCCGCTTCGGTGGCGGCCGGCTCAGGTGCTGTCGTCTGCTGGGCCGGCGGCGCGGCGATGCCGAGCGCCTGCTGCACGTTGACCAGGAGTGCGTGGTCGTGCTGGAGCGCGGCCAACTGCTGCTGCAGGGCGGTGATCTCCGCGCTGACGCGCTCCTGCTCCTTGACGTTGCGCTCCAGGTCGTCGGTGACCTGGACGCTGTACTGCGATGCGAGTTCGGTGGCGGCCTGCATCGTGCTCTCGGACATGGTGGTGACTCTCCTCGATTCGCGGCCGTGAAGGCTCGGGAGGAACGGCGGGACGTCGGGCGCGGGACATGGCGAACCAGGTCCCATCGGCGCCCGGCAGCGGAGAACAGGTGACTGTCGCCGACTGTGCTGACACAGATAGTACGGACGGTGGGCGCCGCTTGTTCCCCTGTTTGCTGCCGGGCCGGTATACCACGTATGGCCGCCAACGTGGTATGTGCCGACGCTTCTTCGCGCGCGTGTTCGGGGCGGGAGTCCTCGGCACTCACTCTCCGTCGGGCACCTCGACGGTCTTCCCGTCCTCGTCGACCGTGTGGGTCTGCCAGTAGGTGTCCCACTCGTCGCCGACGTGCTCGGGGACCTTGCCCTGCGGGTAGCGGGTGTAACCCTCGGGCGGCTCCTCGCCGTCGGGGACACATGTGCTGCCGGTGCCGCCGATGGTCATGACCGGGTACTCACCGCCACCGCAGACCGCGTCCTGGGTCGAACAGCCGGTCAGTACCGCGGCGGCCGTCGCGGCGGCCAGGACCAGACTCCGGACGGACCGCGTCGCGCGGTTGACGCCGGTGGGGGCGGGGCGGTGGACTCGGCCGGTGACACGCACGACGGGCTCCTTCGGGTGACTGTACGGTCAGCCTCCCCCGCGGACGGGAAGCGGCTCATGAGTACGGGTACTCAGTCGGACGGGCCACAACGCCTGACACGGGAGGCCGAACGGTCCACCTGACGCGCGGCCTCCCGTGCCGCGCGTTCGGCCCGGGTGAGCGCGTCCGCCGCGGTGCGGCCCCGCTCCTCGGCATCCCGCCGTCCCCGTTCGGCACGGTCGAGTCCCTCCCGTGCCTGCCGCAGTTGGTGCTCCGCGGCGGACAACTCGGCACGGGCCCGGTCGTGTTCCTCCTTCGCCCGCAGCAGTGAGGCGTCGGCGTCCGCCCGTTCCGCGCGTGCGTCGCGCAGCAGTCGCGCGGTCCGCTCCGCCGCCTGCTCGGCACGATCGAGTTCCTCCTGCCGTCTGCGGCGCCGCTCGGCGAGTTCGTCCTTCGTCCGGTCGACCGGCGTGGCGCGAGGTGTCTCCGGCGGGGACGGCGACTCGCGTGGCGTGGGCTCGGCCGGAGCACCGTCCGGGGGGAACGCGGACGGGGGAGTGAGCGACACCGTCAGATGTCCGCCGGCCCACCGGTCGGCCGCGTCCGGGTCCGCGAGCACCGCGCGCAGGGTCGCCTCGACCTCGCGCCGCGCGGCCTCCGACAGCGGGTGCCCCGCCTCGCCGGCGAGCCGGGCGGCCTGCCGGGACAGCGCGGAGACGATGCGTCGGCGCTGGTCGGAGAGCTCCCTGAGGCCGACGGCGTCCAGCGTGCGATGTGCCTCGCGCAGCGCCCGTCCCAGTTCCAGGAACCGGCCGGTCTCCTCCGGTCGGGAGCGCCTCAACAGGTTCGCCGCCCAGGCCGCGAGCGTGGGCCGCCGGGCGGCGTGGACCCGGCGTGCGTCCTCCTTGCGGCCGGCGGTTCTCGCGGCCGCGGCGTGTTCCTCACGGCGGGAGACGAACTCGGAAGGCGGTGTGGCGTACAGCTCGTCGAGGACCGACTCGACCGAGGCCGCGCCGGGGCCACCACTCGTCCGGTCGTGTCCGCCGCTCTCGCGCCGCATGGGGTCTCGCCTCCTCTCGACGTCTAGGACCGCCCCGGCCGCGACGCCGCGACCGTCGCCGCCGTCTCCTCGTCGTCGTAGACCAGCAGCCCGTCCGCCCGCAGACGTGCCCCCGGGGTGGGGGAGTGGACCGTGAGGCGGCCGTCGTGCAGGAGATGGTCCACGGGACGGTCCCGGGCGAGCACGGCGAAGTCCGCGATCAGGCGCCGATGGCACCGCCACCACACCGCTTCGCCGCACATCACCGCGGTGCGCTCCCGTGACACCTGTGCCATCAACGCGTCCATGGCGGCGACGAACTCCGGCGAACGGGTGTGCCCGGCGTAGCCCCGGAACGAGGCGTTGCGCCAGACGACGTCGGGCGAGTCCGGGGCGGGCCTGCGGAAACCGCCCAGCCGCTGCTCCCACCGATAGGCGAGGCCCTCCTCCGGCAGCCACCGCGCCAGCCGCTCGCGCAGCAGGTCGGGGTCGCGCCGGCTGCCCGGCGCGGTCCTGACGTCGACCACGGCGGTCACGCCGGCGCCGCGCAGCAGTTCCGCCAGGGCCGTGCGACCCGCGGTGCCGTGTCCGAACGTGACCAGACGGGGCTGGGACATGTGGTCGGAGTCCCCGCGCCGCCCGCGCTCATGCCTGCGTTGCTCACGTCGTGGGGGTCACTCTGCGCGAGGTGCCTGCCCCGCGCCCGCCGGGCCCCGTCACGCGATCACCCTCTCGACGAAGGCCGCGAGGTTCGCCACGGTGCGCCCGATCTTCTCCTCCAGCGTGATCGTCTCGTGCAGGCGCGCCCCGGCCCCCGCCTCCCGCTTGCCCCGCACGTACAGCGAGCAGGCCAGGTCGTCGCACAGGTAGACGCCCACGGAGTCGCCCTGCTGCCCGGCCCGGCCCGCCTTCGGCGCGACCATCAGGCTGACGCCCCCGGAGTGCGTGGTCAGGCAGATCGAGCACATGCTCCGGCGCGCCTGCCGGGAGGCGACGCCGGTGGTGCGCAGGGCGAGTGCCGTCGTGCGGCCGCCCAGCACGGTGACGAGGTAGGCGCGGTCCGGTGCCTGGGGGTCTCGCCAGCCGAAGTAGTCCAGGTCGTCCCAGGGGCGGTCGGCCAGGTCGTGCGGCACGGTCAGCCGCTTGGCCGCGCCCTTGGAGCAGTTCACGAAGGCGGTACGGATCTCTTTGTCGGTCAGAGGTTTCACACGACGCAGGCTAGGTTGCCTAAAGGGTTTAGGCAATTGCATAATAGGTGGAGGCAAACGGGAGGATGGCAACGGTGGCACGTGTGGGGCTGACCACGGAGCGACTGGTCCGGGCGGGTGCGGAACTGGCCGACGAGGTGGGATTCGACCAGGTGACGGTCTCCGCGCTGGCCCGACGCTTCGACGTCAAGGTCGCGAGTCTGTACTCGCACGTGCGCAACTCCCAGGACCTCAGGACCCGGATCGCCCTGCTCGCCCTCGCCGAGCTCGCCGACCGGGCAGCCGCTGCACTGGCGGGACGGGCCGGCAAGGACGCCCTCTCCGCCTTCGCGGACGTCTACCGCGACTACGCACGCGAGCATCCGGGCCGCTATGCCGCGGCCCGGATGCGGCTCGACCCGGAGACGGCGGCGGCCGGCGCGGGCGTCCGCCACGCCCAGATGACCCGGGCGATCCTGCGGGGCTACGACCTGACCGAACCCGACGAGACCCACGCGGTCCGGCTGCTGGGCAGCGTCTTCCACGGCTACGTCAGCCTCGAACTGGCCGGAGGCTTCAGTCACAGCGCCCCCGACAGCCAGGAGACCTGGACCCGCGTCGTGGACGCCCTCGACGCCCTGCTGCGCCATTGGCCCGAGCCCTGAGCCGGGCGGGCCGGAGCCCGCGCTGTGCGCACCTGCACCACCACCATCGGCCGGAGGCGGCATGAGCACCGACAACGACTGGATCACCACGCCGATCACGTGGGACCTCCTGCGCGGCGCCCTCGACGCGGAACGCACCGAGCACGGCCTGCTGCCGCACCGGCTGCCCGCCCGGGCCCGCGCGCAGAACACCGACGGACAGCTGGCCATGGCCGAGTCCCAGCCGTCCGGCGTCCGACTGGCCCTGCGCACCCGGGCCACCGCGCTCGAACTGGACACGCTGCCCACCAAGCGGGTCTACGCCGGAGCCCCGCCGCGTCCGGACGGCGTCTACGACCTGCTCGTCGACGGCCGCCCGGCGGGCCGGGGGAGCGTCGACGGCGGCAACACCGTGACCCTCGACATGACCACCGGCACGACGGCGTTCGAGCCCGGACCGGTGGGCACCCTGCGCTTCACCGGCCTGCCCGAAGGCAGCAAGACCATCGAGATCTGGCTGCCGCACAACGAGACCACCGAACTCGTCGCCCTGCGCACCGACGCTCCCGTCGATCCGGCCCCGGACCCCGGACGCAGGGTCTGGCTGCACCACGGCAGCTCGATCAGTCAGGGTTCCGACGCCGCGAGCCCCACCACCACCTGGCCCGCTCTGGCCGCGTCCCTCGGCGGTGTCGAACTCGTCAACCTCGGGCTGGCCGGCAGCGCCCTGCTGGACCCGTTCACGGCGCGGGCCATGCGGGACACCCCCGCCGACCTGATCAGCGTCAAGATCGGCATCAACGTGGTCAACCACGACGCCATGCGCCTGCGGGCCTTCGCCCCGGCGGTGCACGGTTTCCTCGACACCGTCCGCGAGGGCCACCCCACCGCCCCGCTGCTGGTCGTCTCGCCCCTCCTGTGCCCCGTCCACGAGGACACCCCCGGGCCCCTCGCCCCCGACTTCACCGGCCTCGGGGAGGGGCGGCTCCGCTTCGTGGCCATGGGCGACCCGGCGGAACGAGCGAGCGGGAGACTGACCCTGAACGTCATCCGGGACGAGCTGGCCCGCATCGTCGCGCAGCGCACCGCCGACGACCCGAACCTGTACCACCTCGACGGCCGTGCGCTCTACGGCGAGGCCGACGCCGCCGAGCTGCCCCTGCCGGACGACCTCCACCCGGACGCGGCCACCCACCGCCGCATCGGGGAACGCTTCGCCGAGCTGGCCTTCACCGGCCACGGCGCTTTCGCGGGCTGAGACCGAGGCGGCGCCACCCGAGGCGCCCGCCTCCTCCTCAGCTCACGACCACCGAGGCGAAGCGCCGGGCGACCTCGCGCCAGACCGGCTCGGCCGCGGCCTCGTCGCGTTCCGCCCGCCGAACCAGCTCCGCATGATCCAGGCCGAGGGCCCGTATCCGCTCCGGGCGCCACGACCGCACCCGGTCCGCGCCCGCCTCGGGGTGGAACTGCACGCCCCACGCCCGGTCGCCGACCCGGAACGCCTGGTACGGGCACCGCTCGCTCTCCATCAGCCAGGCGGCGTCCGGTGGGAGGGCCGTGACGGCGTCCACATGGTGCTCGACCGCCGTCACCCCCTCCGGCAGGTCCCGGAAGAGCGGATCGCCCCCGGCCTCGGGCCGCAGACCGAGCGGAGTGCTGCCGAACTCCGGTTCGCCGTGTGCGCCGCGGACGGTGCCTCCCGCCACCTGGGCGAGGAGCTGACCGCCGAGGCAGATCCCGAACACGGGGGCACGCCGTTCCAGCGCCTCGGTGACCAGGGCGCGGGTCGGCGCGAGCCAGGGCGCGCGGAGGTCGTCGTCGGGAAGGTAACCGCCGCCGAGAACCATGACGCCGTCGTGTTCCAGGCGACCGGGGAGCGGCGCACCGGCGTAGGCGTGCACCACGTCCAGCGACACCCCGCCCGCGGCGAGCCAGTCACCGAACCGGCCCGGCCCGCCGCCGCTGCCGTTCTGCACCACCAGCAGCCGTGCCACCGCCCACCCCCTGCTCCGCACCTCCGGGACCACTCCAGCACTGCCCACGAAGCGGGGGTGCGCAATCCCCGGCTCGGCGCACGACTGCTCCGGGCGATCCTCGTGCGCGGCGTAAAACGGCAGGCGCCGGCCTTCTCGCCGGGAGTACTGTCCCCGCATGTCTGATGAGGACGGCTACTTCGGAGAAAGCGTCGCCGCTCGGTACGACGAGTCGTCGGCCGGCATGTTCACCCCCGACGCGGTGGATCCCGCGGTCGACCTCCTGGCCCGGCTGGCGGGCGGTGGGCGGGCACTGGAGTTCGGCGTGGGCATCGGCCGGATCGCGCTGCCCCTGGCGGGCCGCGGGGTCCCGGTGCACGGCATCGACATGTCCCGGGCGATGACCGCGCGGCTGAGCGCCAAGCCGGGCGGCGACACCGTCGGGGTGACCATCGGGGACTTCGCGACGACCCGGGCGCCCGGGTCGTTCGCGGTGGCCTATCTGGTCTTCAACACCATCAACAACCTGACGACCCAGGACGCCCAGGTCGACTGCTTCCGCAACGCCGCCGGCCACCTGGAGCCCGGCGGCTGCTTCGTCGTCGAGGTGGGCGTGCCGGAACTGCGCCTGCTGCCCCCGGGGCAGACCGCCGTGCCGTTCGGTATCGGCCCGGCCGAGTGGGCGTTCGACACCTACGACACCGCCACCCAGGCGATGAGTTCGCACTACGTCACCGTCCGGGACGGGCGTGCCGAGCACTCGTCGATCCCGTTCCGGTACGTCTGGCCCGCCGAGCTCGACCTGATGGCCCGGATCGCCGGGATGAGGCTCCGCGACCGGTGGGAGGGGTGGAACGGGGAGCCGTTCACCCACGAGAGCCGCCGCCACGTCTCGGTGTGGGAGAAGCCCGCCGACTGACCGGGCGGCGCGGCGTCGTCAGCGGCGCGCCATGTAGAGGCCCAGGGCCCTGTGCAGCACCCTGTTGAGGGGATACTCCCACTCGCCCAGGTACTCCACGGCCTCACCGCCGGCGCCGGTCTTGAACCGGAGCAGCCCGAGCAGGTGGTTGTCCTCGTCCAGCGTGTCGGTGATACCGCGGAAGTCGTAGACGGCCGCGCCGAGTTCATGGGCGTCGCACATCATCCGCCACTGGAGGGCGTTGTTCGGCTGCACCTCGCGGCGGCGGGCGGTGGACGCTCCGTAGGAGTACCAGACGTGCTCGCCGACGGTCAGCATCGTGGCCGCGGCCAGCACGTCCCCGTCGTGGTGGGCGAGGTACAGGCGCATGCGGTCCGGGTCCTCGGCCGTCAGCGCGGTCCACATGCGCTGGAAGTACGTGAGGGGGCGGGGCGCGAACCGGTCCCGTTCGGCTGTCTCCGCATAGAGTTCGTAGAAGGCCGGCAGGTCCTCCTGGTCGCCACGGACCACCTTGACACCCGCCTTGTCGGCCTTCTTGATGTTGCGCCGCCACTGCTGGTTGAAACCGTTCTGGATCTGGTCCAGCGAGCGTCCCGTGAGGGGCACCTGGCACACGTAACGCGGCTGGCCCGCCGCGAACCCGTCCTCGCCCCCCGGCTCGGTCCGCCGCCAGCCCATCCGGAGCAGCTGCTGGGCGACGCCGTCGGCCCCGGGCTCCCGCACGGTGGCCTCCACGTCCCCCAGTCGCCGGCCCGCCCGGTCGGCGATCGCCGCCTTGACCGCCTCGGCGCTCCAGCGCCGCGCCACCACCGGCGGCCCCATCCGCACCGAGAAGGCGCCCCGTCCCTTCAGGTAGGCGAGCATCGGCTCCAGCCACCGCTCCAGATCCGTCGCGGCCCAGTCGACGACCGGGCCCTCGGGCAGATACGCCAGATACCGCCTGACTCCCGGCAGCGGTCGCAGCAGCACCAGTCCGGCCCCCACCAGGTCGCCGCCCTCGTCGAACCAGCCGAGGCTCTCCGCCCGCCAGTCCGGCTTCACGTCTCCCCATGCGGGGATCTGCAGATGGCTCACGGAAGGCCGGGCGGCGACGAAGCGCAGGTGTTCCTCGCGGGTGATCACCTTCAGGTGACAGGTCATGGGTGGTGCCCCTTCGGTCGGACGGTCGGCGGAGGGGACGGACCGAGGCGCCGGCGCGATCGCCGTCCCCACGTCACAGGGAATACCGAAGGCGGCCGATCCGCGCGGGCTACCGGCTATTCGTGCGGCAGCGTCCTCCGCGCGCGAAGTGCCCGCACGTGACCCGTGTGCTCCGTCCGGCGCGCGGGGTGCGGACCGCCGTGGCAGCGTGGCGGGGCTGGGCGGTGGAGCGGACGGTGAAAGCGGACGGAGCGGACGGCCATGGCACGGGCGATCTGGACCGGCGTGATCACCTTCGGGCTGGTGTCGGTGCCCGTCGGTGTGTTCACGGCGACGCAGGACCACACGGTCCACTTCCACCAGTTGCAGCGCGGCACCTCGGACCGCGTCCGCAACAGGCGGGTCAACGAGCGCACCGGCGAGGAGGTCGACGCCGGTGACATCGTCAAGGGTTACGAGGTGGGCGAGGGCGAGTACGTCGTCGTACAGCCCGAGGAGCTGGACGAGATCGCGCCCGGCCGCTCCCGCACCCTGGAGATCACCGACTTCGTCGACCTGGACCGGATCGCACCGGTCTACTTCGACCGCACCTACTACGTCGCCCCGCGCGGCGAGGAGTACCTCAAGGTCTACGAGCTGCTCCGTACCGCCCTCGCGGAGACCGGCAAGGCCGGTGTCGCCACCTTCGTCATGCGCAACCGGCAGTACCTGACCGCCCTCCGTGCCGAGGACGAGGTCCTGGTGCTCCAGACCCTGCACTGGGCCGACGAGGTCCGGGACCCGGGCGAGGAACTTCCCGAGCTGCCGTCGGACCGGGCGGGGCGGGGCAAGGAGCTGGACATGGCGCTGCGCCTGGTCGAGGCCCTGAGCGGTCCCTGGGACCCCGCCCGCTACCGCGACACGTACCAGGAGCGGGTCCGCGAGCTGGTGCGGGCGAAGGCCGAGGGCACGGAGATCGCCGTCGCGGAGGAAGCACCCGGGGCGACGAACGTCGTCGACCTGATGGAGGCCCTGCGGGGCAGTCTGGAGCAGGCCGGCGGCGAGGGCGGGCAGCCGCCCGACGAGGGGCGGAAGGGCGACCGGTCGTCCGCGGCGAGGAAGCGGTCGTCCGCGGAGGAGAAGCGGAGGCCGGGGAAGCGGGCGTCCGCTGGAAGGACGCAGGGGTCCGCGGAGAAGAAACGGGCCACCAAGGGCAAGGAGAAGGAGTCCGCGAAGAGGAAGAAGGCCGGAGCCCCCTCCCGCAGGACGACTCCGAAGGAGAAGCGGAGCGACCTGCGGGAGATGAGCAAGGCGGAGCTCTACCGGAGGGCCGGCGACCAGGGGATCGCCGGGCGGTCGAGGATGAGCCGTGACCAGCTCATCGAGGCCCTCAGCGGTACCGGCGACCGCCGCGGGAGGACAGCCGCCGCCTGAGCGGCGCTCAGTGGTCGGTGAGCATGCCTTCGCGCAGGCGGGCCAGCAGGCGCGAGATGAGCCGGGAGACGTGCATCTGGGAGACGCCGAGGCGCTCGCCGATGTCCTTCTGGGTGAGCTCCTCCACGAACCGCCAGTGGATGATCTGACGGTCGCGCTCGTCGAGCTCGGCGATCATCGGGGCGAGCGCGTGGAAGTCGTCCACCAGGGCGAGGGTGGCGTCGTCGGCGCCGATGAAGTCGGCCAGGGCGGACTCGCCGTCCTCGCTGCCGCTGATGGCCGCGTCCAGGGAGGCGGAGTTGTAGCCGTTGGCGGCCAGGCGGGCCTCGACGACCTCGTCCTCCGGCAGGCTCATCAGCTCGGACAGTTCCTTGGTGGTGGGGTTGCGGCCCAGCCGGCTGCGCAGCTCCTCGGTGGCCCGGGCCAGCTGGACGCGGGCCTCCTGGAGGCGCCGGGGCACGTGGACGGCCCAGGAGGTGTCACGGAAGAACCGCTTGATCTCGCCGACGATGTA